>NZ_JAPZSC010000003.1 GCF_027531545.1 Silanimonas sp.
AGCGGCCAAACTCGATCTTGGCATCCGTACACTTTGGCATCGGCAGTCCTCGGTTGGCATAGGGGGTCGAATACCTATGACAACGCGCCTCGGCACGAGGCTGCCGACCTTATGGTGATGAAATTTCCGGGCTAGCCCGCAGGACGCATGACGCGCGCGGCGCACGATGCAGGCCCATGCTGCCGTCGACCTCGTGTGGAACGACGAGTTTCTCCCAGGGAACCAGCTCCGATGTCGACGTGGTGACCAGCAAAGCGCGAGCACGGTCGGTCAGGTCTACATGCTCGGCAAAGAAGGCCTCGATCTGACGCGCACCGGCGGCACCGAGGCCGTCGATGTCGACCCACCAACGCCTGCGGCGCGGTACTCGGAGCGTGAGGTCTGCCAAGGTCTTGATGCCGGCCTGGCGCAGCACTGCGGCGACGCGGGGCGCGAGCCAGAGGTCGACGCAGTCGCCGATCAGGGGAACCGGGACGGCTGCGCTTCGCAGCTGCTCGATAGCGGCAGCCATGGCGCGGGCGGCTGCGGGGCCTTTGCGGGCAGGTCCGGTGAAGAGCTTGGCCAGGTCGTCCCGGTGGCGCGACCTGGCAAAGGCCGCGATTTCACGACGGATGGCCCCGATGACGCCGCGCGACGATTGGCCGGCCTCCCGAGCTTCTCCGAGGTACCGCGCCACCGCATCCCTCGACGACAGCCCTTCGTGCCAGGCCCGAAGTGCAGCAAGCGAAGCCGCGTCAGGCAGCGACAGCGGCGGTGCGGTTACAGACAAGGCAATTTCCACGCACCTTAGCTTACGCTGCTGGCACTGCTATGCCGCTAAGGTTAGTTATCGGCATAGGAGCGACAAGAGGCCTCGCGTTTCAGACTTGCACCGCCGGGTTCGGGCCTGGGCCGCCCTTGGTCAGCACGAGCGGGAGTCGCTGCGGCCGTCACCGCTCGTCGTTGTCAGCTGTCTCTGTTTGCCGTATTTGCTTGGTTGTCCAGATTTGCTTATAGTCCCCCTGTGAGTACCGCTCTCAGCACTCCCATCCTTTTGCGCCGCATCGCGCAGCTTGAGGCCACCGTCGGGCGCCTCAGCGAAGACCTCGGCGCCCTGCGCTCCGCAGTCAGCAAGCAAGGCCTGCAGCCTCCAAGGTCACGAGGCGTTCGAGCCCGGGTGGCGGACGCCGACTCCTCCTCTGCTGACAACTTACAGGCTCAGGCCCGTGGCGGCTTGGCGGGCGCCACTGCACGGGGCGAGGCAGCGCGTGTCCAGTGGGTCAAGGATGGCCACGTCGTGCCCGGTGAGCAACTCGCTCAAGCCTGGGGGCTCACCCGTCAGGCCTTGGCGCCGGCCGCAGGCCGTGGCGAAGTCTTTGCAGTGAAGGTCGGCAACCGGCTGTATTACCCGCAGGCCTTCTTGGGGATGGACCGCGAGGCCGTGGCAGCCATCTGCCGCGCGCTCGGTGACCTCGGCGCCAGCGAGAAGCTGATGTTCTGGCTGCGCGAGCACGGCGCCCTGGCAGGAAAGAGCGTCGCCGCGGCATTGGAAGCGGGAACTGGCCTGGCCAAGGTAGAGCGCCTGGCTGCGGCGTGGGCGCGCGAGCGAGGCGCCTCGCGTGTCGCTGCGACTGCCTGATCCCGGTTCCTTCGAGGATCTGCTTCGACCGGCCAGGATCGAAGTCTCGTCGCTCGTGCGCTTGAGCCGGCGCCCGGCCACGGAGCCGTACTGGTCTGCTGGGGTCTACCGTTTTGATGATCCAGATCCTGGCGGCGCCCGCCCGTTCGGCACCTGCTACACCGCCAGCACCATCGAGGTAGCTTTCGCGGAGAGCGTCATCCACGAGTGCGGGCGGTTCGTCAGAGGCAGCTACGAGGTGCCGGGCGCAGAGCTGACCGAGCGCTCGGTCGTGCGGTTTGCCTGTGATCGGCGCAAGTCGCTGGTACTGGCTGACCTGACCGGTGCAGCGCTAAAGGCCCTGGGACTGAACAACGACATCAGTGCATCCGCCGACTACACGGCGAGCCAGGCCTGGGCGCGGGCGATCCACGGTGCGAATCCGCGCTGGGACGGGATACGGTACGTGTCGCGGCAGATGAACAAGGGGTTCGCCTACGCCATCTTCGAGCGCAGCGGGCTGCACAAGCTGCGCGCCGAGAAGCTCAAGGCGCGGCAGGTCGATGACCTCTGCGATCGGTTCAACGTCA
>NZ_JAPZSC010000046.1 GCF_027531545.1 Silanimonas sp.
ATGGCAAAGGGCAAGTTCGAGCGCACCAAGCCTCACGTGAACGTGGGCACGATCGGTCACGTTGACCACGGCAAGACGACGCTGACGGCGGCGCTGACGAAGATTGGCGCCGAGCGTTTCGGTGGTGAGTTCAAGGCGTACGACCAGATCGACGCGGCGCCGGAAGAGAAGGCTCGCGGCATCACGATTTCGACGGCTCACGTGGAATACGAGTCGCCGAACCGCCACTACGCGCACGTGGATTGCCCGGGTCACGCGGACTACGTGAAGAACATGATCACGGGTGCGGCGCAGATGGATGGCGCGATCCTGGTGTGCTCGGCCGCTGACGGCCCGATGCCGCAGACGCGCGAGCACATCCTGCTGTCGCGCCAGGTCGGCGTGCCGTACATCGTGGTCTTCCTGAACAAGGCGGACATGGTGGACGACGCCGAGCTTCTCGACCTGGTCGAGATGGAAGTTCGCGAGCTGCTGTCGAAGTACGACTTCCCGGGCGACGACACGCCGATCATCAAGGGCTCGGCCCGTCTGGCGCTGGAAGGCGACCAGTCGGAGATCGGCGTTCCGGCGATCCTGAAGCTGGTCGAGGCGCTGGACACGTTCATTCCGGAGCCGCAGCGTGACGTTGACCGTCCGTTCCTGATGCCGGTGGAAGACGTGTTCTCGATCTCGGGTCGCGGCACGGTGGTGACGGGCCGCATCGAGCGCGGCATCATCAAGGTCGGCGAGGAAATCGAGATCGTCGGCATCCGCGACACGCAGAAGACGACGGTCACGGGCATCGAGATGTTCCGCAAGCTGCTGGACCAGGGCCAGGCGGGCGACAACGCGGGCCTGCTGCTGCGCGGCACGAAGCGTGACGACGTGGAGCGCGGTCAGGTCCTGGCGAAGCCGGGCTCGATCAAGCCGCACACGACGTTCGAGTCGGAAGTGTATGTGCTGTCGAAGGAAGAGGGCGGCCGTCACACGCCGTTCTTCAAGGGCTACCGCCCGCAGTTCTACTTCCGCACGACGGACGTCACGGGTTCCATCGAGCTGCCGGAAGGCGTCGAGATGGTGATGCCGGGCGACAACATCAAGATGGTGGTGACGCTGATCGCCCCCGTTGCGATGGACGAAGGCCTGCGCTTCGCGATCCGCGAAGGCGGCCGCACCGTCGGCGCCGGCGTCGTGGCCAAGATCATCAAGTAA
>NZ_JAPZSC010000069.1 GCF_027531545.1 Silanimonas sp.
CCGGCGCGGGCCGTGGAAGACGCGCGAGGCGGTCGAGCTGGCGACGCTGGAGTGGGTGTCGTGGTTCAACCACCATCGCCTGCTTGAGCCCATCGGCTACATCCCGCCGGCCGAGGCCGAGGCACACTACTGGCGCGAGCAGGCCCAGGCCACCGCACCAACGAAGCCTGCCGAACAGGCGGCGCTGCAGGAGGGTTGAACCATGAGTACATGGCCCAACCGGGGGGCCTCCGGCGGCCCCTGCGGGGGGCTGGAAGAGAGAAGACCTGAACCCCAAAACCGTCAGGCCAAGGCGGTCTGACTCAAGCCAACAGGCCTCCTCGAAACCCGGTGCGGTTCAGTTCACCGTCCCCATGAAACTCTGAGCGGCAGCCAGAGGGCCGATGAGGTTGGCCGACCAGATGGCGGCACCACCCTGCAGCACGTGCACGTCGGTTGATCCGGCCACGGTGTTTTGCCCAAAAAAGGAACCGGAAAACCGGAACGCGCCCGAAACGAGGGCCGTGTACTGGATCACGGCATAGTTCTCGGTTCCATTGCCCGGATGCAGCGTCAGGGTGTTGGCCCCGACATCCACCGTGCCACAGCACTTCCAGCCGGATGAGCCGGCCTTGCCCACCGACGGCCCATCACCACCGGTAGCCTGCCAAAAGTCGATGGAGCCCGATGGGCCAGGGGCGGCAGGGCTGCTGTTGGCCACCGTGAATACGGTCAGACTGGTGTCGCTGACCGCACTCAGAGAGCCGTAAGTCCATACGCCGTTCGGGTTGGCCGCTATCGAAAAATCGGCGGTCGCGTCAGCCGCCGATGCTGCCATCGGCGCCAGCGACAGGGCCATTGCGGCCAGCCGTCCGAGTCTGGGCTCGAGGGTGCTGTGCGGGGTCTGATGCACGGGGCCGGCTCCTTGAGCTTGTCAAGTCACTCCACCCAAAGGTGCTTCACCAAGGCTATCCTCAACCAAGGGGGGCGCTTTGGCGCATAGGAAGTTCAAACGCCCCCTGAAGCCCGACGACCAGACCGAGGCCAGCCAGCCAGCCAAGAAGGGCCGACTGCGGCTGTGAGATCGTGGCAGATCGTGGCAGCGGCGCCCATTCGGACCGTGCCGCCGCTCCCCCTGGGTCTCGTCTGGCCTTGATCTGCCGCCTCGATATCAGGGTTGACCCTCATCCGGCTACGCCGCGCCCACCGGGCGCGCAGCATCGCCCGGCCGCAGGCAACGCGGAGGTCTGCGGAAGCGGTGTCGATCAAGGCCAGCACGGGCCAGACGGTGTTCAGGCGGGGCGGCTTCAGCCCTGCACCACCTCGCGCGCCCGCCCCCGAGGCGGTGGCTGCGGATCCAGCCCGAGATGGGTGAGGATCTGCCCTGCACGGCACGCCCTGGCTCGATGGGTTATCGGCGCACGGTCAGCGTGTTGTAGTCCTGCCCCTGGTGCGGAAGATCGAAGTAGTAGCGGCCGCCGCCCATTTGGTACAGCGCGCCACAGCTCCACCGGTCGCCTTGCAACCACAGGCACAAGCCGTCATTGGTGACCCGCCAGCCGCCCTTCCATCGCAGCACGAGCAGCCGCATCTGGACCGCCAGCTCGCCGTCGGGTCTGAACCGGTACGTGAGCCCGCCGTGCACGGCGCTGTCGAGCTGGATGGGGTGTTCGAACAGGGCACCGATCTCGCTCGCGTTCATCCGCTGGGCGCCCGCGGGCACCGGGGTGGACGTCGGGGTGACGCAGGCCGTCAGCAGCGTCGCCGAAGCCAGCGCAACGAGCCCGTGCAGGCGCTGAGCCATGACGCTCTCGGGTCACTCGAAGGCGAGCGCCTCAGCCGCGGCGCAGGACGGGTCGACCGCCTGACCCGCGAGGAAAGCCCTCACGATCGCATTGGAGCAGGCGCTGCCGTTCTGCACCGAGTGGCCGCGCGTCGGGAAGCTCACCACCGTCGTGTTGGGCAGCGTGCTGGCCACCTGCTGGGCCCAGGACGGCGGCGTCAAGGGGTCGAAGGTGCCGGACAGGATCAGCGTCTTCACCGCACTCGTCACCGGCAGAAATGCGCTGGCCGGCAGGTCCTTGCGGTAAGGCCAGGCCCCGCAGAGGGCGTAGATCGACTGGTTGACTGACGTCCGGGCCGGCCGCAACGACGGGCGAACTTGCAGGACCGAGGCGGCCAGTTCGGCCTCTGTAGTCGTCGCGTTGTCCGCGCAGGTCACCGACAAGAGTTGACCGAAGGTCTGCCTGAGCGAGCTGTCGTCGATGAGTATGTCCTCGATGAATTGGGGCAGCGTGCTGGGAACCTGCCCGGCATTGACCCACCTCTCCAGCTCGGCCACCAGCCTCGGGAAGCTCGATGGCGAGAAGGCTGCTGTTTGCCCGAGAACGCTCAAGGCCACGTTGGCATTGGCCTCATTACCGGGACCTCCCTGCCAAGGCAGCGGCATGGCGTTCAGCCTGTCGAACAGGGTCGACACGCGGTCGTCCAGGCCCGGGTACCGAGCCGCACAGGCGGGCTGCGCCGCACAGGCGGCAGCCAGGGCGGAGAGCGCCGAGTCGTAGGCCTGAGCATCACCCCGCAGCGGGAACACCGCAGGGCTGACAACCGAATCGAGCACCATGGAATCCACGCGGGTGCCGTGGCGCCGCAGCATGGCGAGCCCCCAGTTCGTGCCGAAGGAGACGCCGTTGAGCACCACCTTGTCGTAGCCGAGCAGGCGGCGCAGGTCCTCGACGTCGTCGGCCATGTCATCGGTCGTGAAGTTCCGAGGCTGCACACCGTTGGCGATGAGGCCGTCGGCACAGGCCTGGAGCGCCGGCAGCACGACCGACAACTCTGCTGTCGGGTCGCGGAACGATTCCGGTCCCCACGAGCTCCCGGTATTGGCGCAGGCCAGTGCGGGCGTGGTGGCGATCGATCCACGCTGCTCCAGCACCACCTCGTCGCGGGGCAGCTTTGCGCCACCGTTGAAGCCGGGGCTGAAGCCTGCCGGTACCTGTGCCAGCACCTCGGTCCAGGTCTGGCCGGGCCCCCCGGTCAGGTAGAACACCGGCGCCCGTGAGGACGCCGTCGCAGGCTTGAACACGGCGAACGGGATGCGCACGGTCGGGCCGGAAGGGTTGCTCCGATCCTGCAGTACGACCAGCTCGCCGCAGCGCACGCCCGTGCTGAGCTGCTGGCTCGGGTGCAGCGTGTAGGGGCAGCGCGACTCGTCCAGCCGCGGTACCTGGGTAGGAGCTGGGGTCGGGACGGGGGTCGGGGGCGCGGGGGAATCGGACGAGCCGCCGCCGCCGCAGGCGGTAAGTCCGATGGCGGTGGCCGCGACGGCCAGGCTGGCCAGGACGCGTCGAAGATGCGGGATCGTGTGCATGAGGCGCTACTCGGGCAGTTGGGACGGGGTGCGCTTGCGGGCTTGGCAGCGCAGGCGGCCGCAGTCTCCGGGGCGCCCGGTCGGGCCACCAAGCGGCGCTCGCTGCGGTGTCGTCCGGCGACACCGGGCGTACCGCCAGCCGGCACCGGCCGCTGCCGCGGTCACGGCGCCGGCGGGTTGCGACGGGCCGCCGCGGGCTTCCGCGGCGTGTGTCGGCTGGCTCGTCCTCGGCCTGTCAGGCCGCCTGCGGCTTCACGCGCAGCGCCCACAGCACGCCGGCCACCAGCAGCACCACGCCCAGCACCACGCCCAGCAGCACGCCCGGGGCGGGGGCCTGGCCGCGCAGCGCCAGCGCATAGGCCAGCGCGGCCAGCGTCTCGAAGACGATCAGCTGCCCGGCGAGCGCCGGGGGCAGGCGCTGGCTGGCTTCGTTCCAGCACAGCGTGCCCAGCCAGCTGGCGAACAGGCCGATGGCCAGCATCAGGCCGATGAACTCACACGCGCGCGGGCCGAAGGGCATCTGCAGCGCGCCGCCGCCGAAGGCCGCGTCACCGATCCACAGCAGCGCGTAGCCCACCGCCGCCATCGGCAGCGTCACCAGCCCCTGCGCTCGATCACGGACTGCAGCAGCGCATGCAGCTCGTCCTCGGTGGGCGAAGCCGCCTCGATGAAGGCCGGCGAGCCATCGGCGGCGCGGCGGTACACCCCGTCCAGCACCAAACAGTGCAGGTGGATGTTGAGGTTGGCAGCGGATCCGAAGCGCTGGATCAGCGTGACGGCGCCGCCCTGGCCTTCATCGGCCTTGAGTCCGGCAGCGTCCAACAGATGCCGCGTGACCAAACGCTGCACCACCTGCAGCACCGGCGTGACCAGCTCGGGCTGCGCGGCCAGCAGCACGCGCAGCGGGATCGGCAGCGACAGCACCCACTGGCGCACCGGCACGTGCGGGATGACGCGGTCGACCAGGTGCGCTGCCGTCTGCGACATGCGCCGCGC
>NZ_JAPZSC010000019.1 GCF_027531545.1 Silanimonas sp.
TGGGCAACTCGGCGATTTGTGGCGCGGCCTCGTCGTTTGCCGCGTTCAGGAGTGCTCATGGCGCCCAGCCGGACGCATTTGCCCCTTCCCCGGCTTGGGATGCGGGCCGTTTTGTCGTCAGCACGCGGGCCAGGCACTGGATGGATTTCTACGGACCCAGGGCGCGCGCAGCAGCGAGGAAGACGTGCTTCATCGGGTGCGCCGAGGCCAGCAGAACCCGCACGCGGCGGGTGTTGCGCAACACAGCCGCGCCGATCTTCAGCAGCTTCGTGCGGAGGGTTGCGGTGCAGGCCTGGGCCAGCTCGGTGCCCTGCAGGCCCAGCCGGCGCAGGTTGATCATCAAGGTG
This sequence comes from Silanimonas sp., assembly GCF_027531545.1. GTDB lineage: Bacteria > Pseudomonadota > Gammaproteobacteria > Xanthomonadales > Xanthomonadaceae > Silanimonas. The sequence goes on from NZ_JAPZSC010000019.1 coordinate 348, forward strand.
TAGGCCAGCGCCGCCAGCAGCAGCCGAAGCTGGTTGGACTGGAAGCGGTGGCAACTCGCACGCCTGCCGAACAGGTCGAGTTGCGCTTCCTTGATCCGGTTCTCGGCTTCGCCGCGCGCACAGTACCTGCGCTCGTACAGGGCCTTGGGCGAACCCGGCAGATCGGTGACGATGAAGCGCGGGTTGGCACCTTGCTCACCGTGCTCCAGCCGCGCGATGACGCGACGGGCCTTGTCCCAGGTGCCGGCGGCGTACTGGAACTCGCCGAACATGCGCTGCTTGGCTTGGCCGCGTACTGCGCGGCCAGGGCCAGCTCCGCCAGTGCCACCTGCTCGTTCAGGCGCGAGTTCTTCTGCAGCCCGATGATGCAGTTCACGCGCCAGCGCTCCAGGCGCTGCAGCACGCGCGGGCGGCAAAAGCCCGAGTCCGCCCGGACGATGATCTTGGTCTTGGGCCAGGCCCGGCGCAGCGGCACATGGGTGGCGTCGACGTCGAGCACCAGCTCCTTGGGCGCCTTGTCGTGGCTGGCGATGAACTGCTGCATCAGCACTTCCTGCAGCGCAGCCGCATGCGCGGGCTTGGCCGCCGTCTCCAGCCGGCTGAGGGTGGGCGCACTGCCCAACGGCTCGGCACGGCCCACGGCCGTCTGCATCACCAGGTCGTTGCGCAGCGCGTTGTGGTCGCACACGTCCGTCCAGTCCAGGCACAGGCCATAGATGCGCTGCGCCAGCAGGCTGCGCAGATCGTGCTGGACGCTGGCGGCGCGGCGCTCGTCGCCTAGCGCCAGCGCCGCAGCGCGGGTCAGGCCAAGGCGTTCGTCGACCCGCCTGAGCAACAGCACGCCGCCATCGCTGACGATGTCGCCACCATCGAATGCGGCCTCCACCACACGCCTTCC
>NZ_JAPZSC010000064.1 GCF_027531545.1 Silanimonas sp.
CGGCATCGAGCAGGGCTTCGAGGCGCTTCCAGGTGGCGAGGTCGGGGCTCTGCATGGCTAAGCTTTGGTGCTGGGTGCCATAACGATCGCGCACGCCTCCGGCCCGGTCCGCCTGGAGCCGGAGTCTAGCGGCTGGGCGGGGATCCCAAGTTCGACAGTTGGAGCAGGAATTCCGGCCAGCCGCAGTGGTGCCGCCTCCGGAAATCAATGAGTTACTCAGCGATTTTGGCAGCTTTGTGTTGTGTCACGACACGTCTTTGCAGCCCTTGCATTGAGCGTGTTGTGGCGATTAGGGTTGTTCCATGTACATGCGCATCACCCGTTCCGGCGGTCGCAGCTACCTCCAACTCGTGGAGGGCTACCGTGTCGACGGCAAGGTCCGGCAGCGCGTGGTGGCTTCCCTGGGCCGGCTGGATGAGCTCACCGAGGCCAAGCTCGCACCGCTGATCAGCGGCTTGGAGCGCGCCTTGGGACGCACGCGACAGGCCGAGCCGATCGAGTACCGCTCGGCGCGTGCGTTCGGGGATCTGCACGCGCTGCAGATGCTCTGGAACGAGCTGGGTCTCGGCGCCGCTCTGAGTCGTGCTTTGCGCTCGTCGCGTCGCAGCTTCGATGCCGAGGCGCTGATTCGCACGATGGTGTTCAACCGGTTGAGCTGCCCCGATTCCAAGCTCGGCGTGCTGCGCTGGCTTGAGACGGTCGAGATGCCGGGTGTGCCGGCAGAGGTGACTCACCAGCAGCTGCTGCGCGCAATGGACTGCCTGATCGACCGCATCGACGCTGTGGAATCCGCGGTGCTGAAGCTCGTGCGGCCCTTGCTCGACAACGAGGTCACCCTGTTGTTCTACGACCTCACCACCATCCGCATTCACGGCGAATCCAACGGTGGTGTTCAAGACGTGCGGGCGTTCGGCCGCTCCAAGGAAACCCACGGCCCCGCCCGCCAGTTCGTATTGGGTGTGGTGCAGTCGGCCGAGGGGCTGCCGCTACTGCACACCGTGGCGCCCGGCAATGTCGCTGAGGTCGACACGCTGCGACCGATGTTGGAACACGCGCTCAAGCGCTTCCCGGTGGGGCGCTTGGTGGTGGTCGCCGATCGCGGCTTGTTGAGTCTGGACAACGTCGAGGAGATTCGACGCCTGTGTGGCGAAGCCGAGCAGCGCCTGGACTTCATCCTCGCAGTGCCCGCGCGTCGCTACGGCGACATGCCCGAGATCGTTCGGTCCCTGACGTTCAAGGACGGCTTGGCGGAAGGGCGCTTCGCCGACTATCGCCTGGTGGCCGCTCACGATCCTGCGCGTGCCGCCGAGCAGACTGCACGCCGCCGCACGCGCATTGAGGCGGTTGAGGCGTTTGGCGAACAACTCGCCGCCAAGCTCGATGGCCAGGACACGGGCGCCGCAAGCCGTGGCCGTCGCGCCAGCGATCGCGGTGCCTACAACCGCTTTCTGCGGCGTCTGCTCGAAGAGCAGCTCACACGCTTCATCAAGACCGACCTCGGCGCCGAGCGCTTCGCCTTCGAGCGGGACGACAAGGCCCTGGCGGATGCTGAAGTGCTCGACGGCACCCTAGTGTTGTTGACCAGTATCGACGCCGCAGCAATGAGCACTGCACGCATCGTCGAGCGCTACAAGGCACTGGCCGACATCGAACGCGGCTTCCGCGTGCTCAAGAGCGACATCGATATCGCGCCCGTGCACCACCGCCTGCCCGAGCGCATCCGCGCACATGCCCTGATCTGCTTCCTGGCGTTGCTGCTCCACCGCCTGCTGCGCTTGCGCTTGAAGGCCACGGGTTCGGCCTTCTCACCACAACGAGCACTGGCCACGCTGCGCCAGATCCAACGCCATCGCATCCATATTGGTGAGACCGAACACAGCGGCATCAGCCGACCGACTGAGGAACAGCTGCAACTGTTCGAGGAACTGAAGCTACCGCCTCCGCGCTGACCAACCTCCAAGTGTTGTGGCAAATCGCAGGCCTCTGCCTCAATGGAATCAATTACTTACGCGATTAAGTGTCGAACTTGGGTGGACTTCATCCTCGCAGTGCCCGCGCGTCGCTACGGCGACATGCCCGAGATCGTTCGGTCCCTGACGTTCAAGGACGGCTTGGCGGAAGGGCGCTTCGCCGACTATC
>NZ_JAPZSC010000038.1 GCF_027531545.1 Silanimonas sp.
ACATCACCGACAAGCGCATCCGCCGCGACAGCTTCACCAGCGTGCCCGAGCTCGAACTGGCCATCGACCTGTACGTCGCCAAGCACAACGCCGATCCGAAGCCGTTCATCTGGACGGCCAGCGCCTCGGACATCCTGGCAACGGTGACCAGGGCTAAGGCGGCGATGGGAGTAGCTTGGCGATAAGTACACAACAGGAGCGCGCACTACACTAGCAACGACTACGCGGCGGTCCAGGCTTGGCTGTCGCTGCACGAAGCTGCCGCCACGCAGCGGGCCTACCGCAAGGAAGCCGAGCGGCTGATTTTGTGGGCCATTGTCGAGCGCGGGGTGGCGCTGTCCTCGTTGGCCACCGAGGATGCCGTGGCGTATCGAGCCTTCTTGCGGCAGCCCTCACCGAGAGGGCGTTGGGTGGGGCCGGCGGCGCCGCGCACCTCCGCCGAGTGGCGGCCGTTCGCAGGGGGCCTCTCCACGCGCTCGAGGGCCTACTCGCTGTCTGTGCTGAGCTCGATGTTCCGGTGGCTGATCGAGCAGCGGTACGTGCTGGCCAATCCGTTCGCGGGCATCAAAGTGCGTGGCGTCAGGCAGGCGACCCTGGACACGACGAGATCATTCTCCGAGGGTGAGTGGAAGCTTGTGAGGACGGTCGCCGAGGGGCTGGAGTGGACGTACGGTTGGCAGCCGGGCGCCGCCCACAGACTTCGCTTCCTGATCGACTTCAGCTACAGCACGGGGCTGCGTGCTGGCGAACTGGTGCACGCCACGCTTGGATCGATCGAGGTCGACGCGCACGGCGATACCTGGCTGCACGTGGTCGGCAAAGGCAGCAAGGCCGGTAAGGTGGTACTGCCAGGGCTGGCGCGTGGTGTTCTGGACCGGCACCTGGCTCAGCGGGGCCTCCCCGTGACGCCAGCGAAGTGGAACCCCGCCACGCCGGTGCTTGGCAGCCTCGATGGCGAGGCCGGGATCACGTCCAAGCGTCTGTGGGCGATCGTGAAGAGGTTTTTCGCCACGACAGCCGATGTCCTGGCCGATACGAATCCCGCGCTTGCCGAGAAGCTGCGGCGGGCTACGCCTCACTGGATGCGCCACACGCATGCGACCCACGCGCTTCAGCGCGGGGCCGAACTGACGACGGTGCGAGACAACCTGCGGCACGCGTCGTTGTCGACGACATCCATGTATCTGCACTCGGACGATCTTCGCCGGGCGAAGCAGATCGGTGGGGCGTTCGAGGCGCCGGCGTCGTGATCGTCCGGGGCAGGTCGAAGCGTGTCAATCTGCACCGAAAGCACAAGCGGTCCGCGAGAGCCAGTTTTGCAAGTGGTTGTCGCGGCTAGAGTTTTTCT
>NZ_JAPZSC010000055.1 GCF_027531545.1 Silanimonas sp.
GATCTTCCCGCCGGCGCTGCTGGGGCGGCTGGTGACGATTCCGTACTACCCGCTGAGCGACGACATGCTGGGCAAGATCGTCAAGCTGCAGCTCAACCGCATCAAGAAGCGGGTGGAGGCGCGCTACAAGATTCCGTTCGAATACGGCGAGGACGTGGTGCAGCTCGTCGTCAGCAGCTGCACCGAGAGCGAGAGCGGCGGGCGGATGATCGATGCCATTCTGACGAACACGATGCTGCCGGACATCAGCCGGGAGTTCTTGACGCGGATGATGGGGGGCAAGCCGATCGAGCGCGTGGCCGTCGGCACGGCCGAAGGCCAGTTCGTCTACCAGTTCAGCTAAAGCATTGGAGTACCAGAATGGCAGCTTCCGAAGAGAAATTCCTCGAAGCGGCGCGCAAGGGCAAGTTCAGCGTCTCGAACTGGCAGGCGATGACGGGCATCGGGCGCTTCGATGCGGTGTACCAGCCGCAGGCCAACCTGATGAACGTCACGCTAAAGGTGTTCACCGAGTTCCGCGACTTCGACCAGGTCTGGCGCGACGACGAGAAGCTGGCCTGGGAGCCGCGGGCCTTCCGGACCATCGAGGACTTCTGGTCGCGCCGCTTCTTGTTCCAATGCACGCGGCCCGGCTGGCAGAAGTACAGCGTCAACGTGGACGTCAAGCTCGTCGCACGGCCCAAGGCCGACGCCCACATGCATCTGATGGTGGACAAGCGGCCGCCGACGATGGGCACGCAGGGTGGTGGCGTCGATTGGAGTCCGCAGCCGCCGCTGTGCATGATCGACAACCTGGCGATCGAACCGAAAGACCAGCGCAAGCTGCGTGAGGGCATCTTCGCGCTGCGCCTGCTCCAGATGGGCCAGGGGCTGACCGAGCGCGGCCTGGGGACGGTCGCGTTCGCGGCCAACAGCGCCGATCTCGCGCCGGCCGACAAGATCAAACTGCTGGACTACGCGAAGTTCGTGCATCGCATCGCCACCAACGACGTCACCGGCATCGAGCTGGTGGTCTTCGGCGGCACCGGGTCGGGCGACGGCATCTTCCAGAGCGGCCTTGGCAAGCGCCGGGCGCGCGCGGTGGCCGACATCCTGGGCAGCGTGATCCGCGACGACACCAAGCTGACGGTCACCGATTCTTCGAGCAAGCGCCCCGGGTTGAAGCCGATCCTGCTGTCGGCGCTGTCCGCGGCTGCCGGCAAGACCGTGACCTCGACCTCGTTCCGCGGCGTGGTGATCGTGCCCTACGTCGGGCCCGACATCGACCGTGCCGCCGAGCGCAACTACATCGTGCTCGCGCACGAGTTCGGCCACATGCTCGGGCTGCCCGACGAGTACATGGGGCGCCTGCACCCGCTTCTGACCGACCGCGTGAACGCCGACAACATGATCTCGCGCACGCTGCAGCTGGCCACCAAGGCGGGCGATCCCGCGAGCTGGACCGACTCCGACCGGCGCAAGGCGGCGCAGCAGGGCGGCATGGCCGAGATGCTGCGCTACAACCCCGACGTCAAGGCGCCGACGTTCATGGACCAGACGCAGATCATCGACAACGTGCAGGTGTCGTCGAACAGCATCATGTACGGCGGCATGGAGGTGATGCCGGCGCACTACCTGACGCTGTGGTCCTGCCTGTGCGAAATGACCTGGGGCTACCTTGACCCACGCCACTGGAAGATCGTGCCCAGCCCCCACAACCGCAGCGGCATCCGCTACTTTTGAGCGCCCGGGGCGGCGTCAGGCGGGCCAGGCCGCCCAGGCGGGCCCGTCGGCGGCGACCGAGTGCAGCGTTCGCCGTGCAGGCGGACGAGAACGACCCCAACGTGCGTCTGCTCTACCACTACTCGGGCATCGAGGCCAACCCGGCGGCGCTGAAGGCACCCTGGGAACCGGCGAAGCTCGACGCCGTGCTCGCCAAGCTCACCAAGCTGGACGCGCCCCAGCGCGAGAAGCTCCGGAAGGCCTGGCCGAACGCCTTCTTCTCGGCCTGACGCGCAGCGCCGGGCCCCCACCTCATGGAGAGACTGAATGTCGAAGTCCTATGACACGCGCCTCGCCGACACCGTGGGCGTCATCACCGACATCTGCGGCGAGATCGACGGCCGGCAGATCAAGCGGCTGCTCGACGGCATGACGACCCAGCAGCAGAAGAAGCTCAGCGAGAGCCTGTCGATCGGCTACAAGGGCTCGTCGAGCGACCTCGCGGTCAAGCGCCTGCGCGCCGTCAAGCGTGCCGTGGTGCTTGCCTCCACGCTGCTGCCGGGCGCGGCGGCCAAGAGCTTCGACGACCTCAACGGCGAGACCTACATCGCCCTGGCCGAGCGCCTGCGCAAGCTCTTTCCCTTCCGCGCGCGCCCGATCCTCGGTAACTTCGACGGCCGCATTGACTGGGAGTTCAGCTGCACCGACCCGGCGCGACACAACGCCGGCAGCTTCCGCTACCTTGTGCACGGCATCATGGCCGCGCCTTCGCGGGTGGCGCAGTACACCGAGATCGGCGGCAAGGTCACGAACGACGGCGAGAAGAGCGCCTACGACCAGGCCAAGAAGAAGTTCTCCGGCAACCCCGACATGCTGGTCGAGACGCAGAAGGGCGGCGGCTCGCTGAAGAGCTTCAACCTCGACGCCAAGTTCTTCGTGCAGTACCTGCGCAACCCCGACGTGCTGAAGAACGTGATCATCAGCACCTCGCTCATCGACGAGAGCCACCGCGCCACCTACTACCCCTTCGGCTTCATCCTCGACGTGCCGGCCGTCAACATCTACAGCGCCAGCGGCCGCGACCAGGGCGTGGCCAACCGCACCGACAACATCCTGGAAGAGTTCCAGCGCATCTTCGACAGCAACAACGTCGACAACCGCATCCTGTCGCCCAAGCAGGTACTCGACCAGACGACCGGTGTCGAGGGCAAGCTCCACTACAACGAAGTGGTGGTCGTGGGCACCTCGCCCGAGGGGAAGTGCGTCCGTGTGAACGGCCTGTTCGTGAAGGTGGATGCCGCGCGCAACCTCTGGGTCGACCCGGCCCTGAAGACGCCCTACGTGACGCTGGAGATCGCGCAGCTGGTCAACGAGCTGGCCACCGCGCGCAACCTGCCCATCGTGAGCATCGTCGACACCGCGGGCGGCGCCGCCACCAAGCCGGTGCCGGCGCGCAGCTACTTCGAGAACATCTTCGGGCTCTGAGCGAAGACGGGCGCGAGGCGGCCGGTGACACCTGAACCTAAATCCGGCAGTTACCCCGTCGCTTGAAGCGCTGGTGGGGGCTTCGGTGGTCCGATGACTGGCGCGATCCGGTCGCTGATGTAGCGCAACAGGTGGCCCCATCGGTCCAGGCCCTTGAACTGCTCCGCAGCGGCCCTG
>NZ_JAPZSC010000039.1 GCF_027531545.1 Silanimonas sp.
GGGACGGGATACGGTACGTGTCGCGGCAGATGAACAAGGGGTTCGCCTACGCCATCTTCGAGCGCAGCGGGCTGCACAAGCTGCGCGCCGAGAAGCTCAAGGCGCGGCAGGTCGATGACCTCTGCGATCGGTTCAACGTCATCGCGGTCTGACGGCGCGGCGGTCCGACCGCGAAGGACGGCGACCTGGTGTGCACCGGCCGTTCATCGGCGAATGTCGGTCGGCTCTACTCGGCCATCAGGAGACATTGGCGAAAGGCAGGTTTGTGGTGCGCCGCCTTGCCCATCTCACGATAGACCCAACCGGTCCAGCTTGCGGCGGCACAGGGGCGCGCGGCCAGGTGTTCCTTCGATCAAGCACCATCACAGACCGGTGAGGCAGTGGCAAGCGATCTACAGCTTCGACGCCCGTTTCAGGAACAGCAGGGAAGCGAGGTGCCGCTTGGCAGCAAGGCGTCGACTCCGGACTTCAACGCAGCTGCCTCAGCCGGCCAGCCCCCTCGTCAAGGCGGATCGCGTCGGCGCAAGGTCTTGCGCATGCACGCCTTGCCCGGCGACGTCGTCCGGTAGCGGCAGGCCCAGCAGCAGGGCCGCCGCAGTGCGTGCCAGCGAAGGGGCCATCTGGATGCCGTAGCCGCCTTGCCCTGCCAGCCAGAAGAAGCCCTCGGCGGCTGCGTCGTAGCCGACCACCGGCGAGCGGTCGGGCACAAAGCTGCGCAGGCCGGCCCAGCGGTGGTTGAGCTTGCGCGCGCGCATGCTCGTCGCAGTCTCGAATCGGTCCACCGCGATGGCAATGTCCATCTCGTCGGGTGTGACGTCGCAAGGGTCCATCGGGTCCTCGTTGGCCGGCGACAGCAGCAACTGCCCGGCATCGGGCTTGAAGTAGAACTGCTCGTCGACATCGATGACCAGGGGCCATGCGCGGATGTCCAGCCCCGGTGGCGCGGGCAGCGTCACCGCGGTGCGGCGCATCGGCTGCAAGCCGACCGTCGGCACACCTGCCTGCCGGGCCACGCTGTCGGCCCAGGCCCCCGTCGCATTGACGAGGACGGGCGCCTCGTAGTCGCCGGCCCGAGATCGCACGCGCCACGAACCGGCGGCGCGCTCGATCGCGACCTCGTAGGCGCCGAGCACCAGCCGGGCACCCGCCTGCCGCGCCTGGCGGATGAAACCCTGGTGAATGGCGGCCACATCCATGTCGCTGCCCGATTCGTCGATGGCCGCAGCCGCAATCCAGTCGGGCCGCAGGATCGGGCACAAGCCCATCGCCGCTTCGGCCGACAAGGCACGCAGCGTGGCCGGCGCATCGGGTGCGTCGAGCATGGCGCGCAGCGCCGCCAATCGCTGCGTGTCGCACACGAAGAGCGCGCTGCGCGGCGAGAGCAAAGGCGCTGCAGCAAACCCGGCCGGTGGGCGTTCCAGAAAGGCCCGGCTGGCTCGCGTCAAGGCGCGCACGGTGGCGTTGCCGTAGCTCTCGAAGAACATGGCCGCAGATCGACCGGTCGCATGCCGCCCAGGCTGGTCCTCGATCTCCACCATGACCACCTTGCGGTGCGGCGCCAATTCGGCGGCCAGCGATGCACCCGCCATGCCGGCGCCGAGGATGATGACGTCGCTTGCCGTGAACATGGTAATGTGCTCCGAACGTCCCTTGGGATGGGCTTGCCCGTGGTTGTGGCGCCATCTTGCCCCGGCCCCATGATCAAAGACCCAGGCCCCGGCCCGACCCCACCAGCCTGTAGCACTGTGCCCCGTGGGCCAGCGTGACGACGATGGCTGGCCGGTTGCCGGCATGCACGGGGATGTCGAGGTCCAGCACGGCGTAAATCGTGCGCAGGCCCTCGGGCTGCGGATGCGCCACGAAGACATCCTGCACCACCGCACCCGCCGGTGCCGTGGCTGAAGGGTGCATTGAGTCCATCCAGTCGATGTAGAACGGCACCAGGCCGCGGTACAACTCGTGGTCCAGGTACAGGCCCTGCCAGCGCAGCGTGTGGCCCTGCGGCGTGACGCGTGAATTGGCCTTGCTCGGGCGCACGCCCAGTCCTGCTGCCAGCGCCCGCGAATGCACGGCCGGCAGGTCGGACGTGGCCACGGCGAAGCTGATCACGTCGCCTTCGGGCAGAGCGGCCACGCTCTGTGCGAAGGGCGGCCGCTCGGCGCCCGCGGCTGGCGCAGGGGCCAGCACCTCGAGGTAGCACCCCGGGCCCAGCGACAACAGCGCATTGCAGGTGCCGTAGTCAGCCGCGTGTTCGCCGCCGTAGAGCGGCGTCAAGCCCAGGCCGGCGGCCAGCGCGTCGTTGGCGGCCTGCAGGTCGGGAACGGCATGGACCAGGTGATCGAATTGCGGGTTTTGCATGGCCATCGGGCTTGGGTGGCGGTCAGGGTGCGGCGCTGCCGTGCAGCGCCGCAAGGCTGACACAGAAGTTCACTGAAAGTCAATGCATCACATGCGAGGCCCGTTTCCATACCAGCGCCATTCGCATCAGCCATCCGGCCAGTATCTCCTGCAATTGTCGCAGGGAGTCCGCGATCCCGGCAGCCGCCAGATAGACTGAATCGCCACGCAACAACTTGACTAATAGTCAATGTTTGGTACCCTGCGCTTCCCGACTCTGCGCCCCGAGTACCGCATGTCAACAGCCATCGCCTTCGAGCACGCGACCGTACACACCATGGCCGGGGACGAAGCCCTGCAGGATCACACCCTGGTCGTGCGCGACGGCCGCATCGCGGCGCTAGGCCCCACGGCGGCGTTGGCAGTTCCTGCCGACGCGCAGCGCATCGACGCCACCGGCTGGCACCTCCTGCCTGGCCTGGCTGACATGCACGTACACCTGACGCCGCTGGGCGTGGGCGCGGCCGATGGCTTCGCCTCTGACGAAGCCGCCGCGCTGGCCCGCAGCGCCCAGGTGCTGCAGGTCTACCTGCTGCACGGCGTGACCACGGTCCGCAACATGGCCGGCACGCCCTGGCACCTGCAGCTGCGACAGGCCGTGCGCGAAGGCCGCGTGGCCGGGCCGCGCATCCACACCACCGGCCCCATCCTGGAAACGCGCTTCACCTTCGCGCAGCTGGCCGACTTCGGGCAGCTGGTGCGCACGCCGGAAGAGGCGCGCGCCGCCGTCATCGCTCAGCACCACGCCGGGTACGACGCCATCAAGGTCTACAACGACATCGACGCCGAGGTCTACGACGCCATCGTCGCCACCTGCCGCGAACTGGGCCTGCCGATGGTGGGCCACGTGGCCTACGCCAAGGGCCTGGCCGGCGCGCTGGCCGCCCGGCAGGATTCCATCGAGCACTTCCGCTCCTATGACTTCGCGCTTGACACGCGACCGGCACCCGATGGAGCGCGCTTCGTTGGCTGGCTGCACACCACGCCGGCACGCATCCGCGAGGTGGCCGAGCGCACCGCCGAGGCCGGTACTTGGAACGTGCCCACGCTGGTGATCGAGCAGGCCCTCACCAATCTGCCGCCCGCCGAGCCGCCACCGCGCCCGCGCTGGCTGCCCGCCTGGCTGCACGACGAACTGCAGGCAGACACCACACGCTCGGTGTTCAAGCCCGAGTTCCTGCAGGCCATCGAGGCCGGCCGCTACCGCCGCTACGAGCTGCTCTCGGCACTGGACCGCGCCGGCGCGCCACTGATGGCCGGCAGCGACTGCCCGGGCTGCGGGCTGGTGCCCGGCCAGTCCTTGTTGGACGAGTTGGACCTATACGTCGAGGCCGGCCTCACGCCCCGCCGCGCGCTGCGCGCGGCCACCGTGGACGCGGCGCGTTTCCTGGGGCTGGGCGACGAACTAGGCACCTTGTCCACGGGCAAGCTGGCCGACGTGCTGGTGCTGCGCGCCGACCCTGGCGCCTCCCTGGCGGCGCTGCGCCAGCCGGTGGGCGTGGTGGCAGCCGGCGTGTGGCACCCGGCCGATGAACTGGCCGCAGCCATGGCCGCCAGCGCGACCTGACAGGCAGGCCCGGCCGAGCCGCCGCTTGCTCCGCTTCAACCCCTTCGCCGCTTCCTCCAAGGAGACATCCATGCACCCCACCCGCCTGCCCACCCAACCCGCGCCAATGCAGCGCCCCGGCCGCTGGCGCAGCTTCTGCTGCCCCATGCACATGGCCTGGGCGCTGCCCATGGGCATGGGAGCGGCCACCCAGGCCCCAGCCCCCGCCGGCCCGGTGCCCAGCTTTGTCGACGGCACCGTGCACACGCTGTCGCCCTTTGCCACGCGCGGCGACGAGGCCACGCGTGACCTCTACGACACCGTGGCGCCGGACAGGCTGCTGGTGATCGAGGGCGCCACCGTCATCCCGATGCGGGGCGCCCAGGCCCTGCCGGCACACGATGTATTGGTGCGCGGCGGCCGTATCCGCGCCGTTCAGGCCACCGGCGCGGCCGTGCCCGAAGGCGCGCTGCGCATCGACGCCACCGGCCTGACGCTGCTGCCCGGCCTGGCCGACATGCACACGCACCCGGGCACGTCCACCTCGGCGCAGATGTGGGGCGCCATGCTGGGCGTCAGCGCCGACGTGATGACGCTGCCCTACGACCTGCAGATGTTCCTGTACCTGGCCGGCGGCATCACGCGCATCCAGGTGATGGCCGGCACGCCCGAGTACCTGGCGCTGCGCGAGTCGCTGCGCAGCGGCCGCCTGCGCGGGCCGCGCATGCGCGTGGCCTCGCCGGTGATCGACGGCTACCCGGCCGTCTGGTCGCCCACCATCACCTGGCAAGTCAGCGACGCAGCAGGCGGCCGCACCGCCGCGCGCCAGGTGCTGCAGGCCGGCTACGACTTCGCCAAGCCCTACACGCGCATGCCCTACGACGCCTACGTGGCCTTCAGCGCCGAGTGCAATGCGCTGGGCGTGGAGCGCACCGGCCACATCCCGGCCGAGGTGCGGGTGGAAGAAGCGCTGTTGCGCGGCCAGCGCGGCGTGGCCCACACCTTCGAGCTGTTCTACAACGACCCGCCCGAGAGCCGTACCAACCTGGGCCTGCTGGCCCGGCGCGCGAAGCTGTGCGCCGAGCTGGGCGTGACGGTGCAGACCACCTTCTGCGTGTCGCGCGCCTTCGAGTACGACATCGGCCAGGTCGGCCCCGACGCCTACCCGCTGCACGACCTGCTCGACCCCGTGCTGCGCTGGCTGATGCACCCGGCCTCGCCCTTCCTGAAGGCCTTCGGGCAGGACCCGCAGATGCAGTACCAGGGCCGCGACTGCATCGCCCACACGCTGAACATGCTGCGTGCGCTGCATGCCGAGGGCGTGCGGCTGGTCACCGGCACCGACATCCCCAGCAGCAACGCCGCAGGGCACCACACTGCGCACGACGAGTTGGAGGTGCTGGTGCGCGACGTGGGCCTGAGCCCGCTGGATGCGCTGCGCACCGCCACCGTGAACGCGGCTGCGCACATGGGCGACAACGAGTCGGGCACGGTCGAGCCCGGCCAGCGGGCCGAGCTGGTGCTGCTGCGCGGCAATCCGCTGGACGACATCGCGGCGACCCGCCAAGTCGAGGCAGTGCTCATGGGCGATGCGCTGCTCACCCGCGCCGCCATCGAGCGCGGCCTGGACCGGGTTCGGGATTTGTATGGCGCGATGCCGGTGCCGCAGCACCCGGCAACCGAGCCCTGACCAGAACCTGGAGAGCCGGCGTGTCACCCAAGACCCTCGACCACTTCGTCATCCTTGTCGAGCCACTGGAGCCGGCCGTGGCCGACTACCAGCGCCTGGGCTTCCACGTGCGGCCCATCGCACGGCACCTGAGCATCGGCTCCTCAAACGCCGTCATCCACCTGCACCACACCTACCTGGAGCTGTTCACGCTGGGCGATGCGCCAGCCCTGTTCCAGGACGCCTACCGCCCGCGCCTGCAGGCTGGGCCCGGTCTGTGCCATGTCAGCCTGGATAGCCAGAGCCTGGAAGCCGACCAGGCCCGCCTGCAAGCCGCCGGCCTGCAGCCCGGCGCCATCGCCAGCGCGCGTCGCCGCATGGTGCACCCCGATGGGCGCGAGGACGAGACCGCCAGCTCGTTCATGTACTGCTGGCGCGAGCAGCACCGCTACCTGTCGCTGTTCGTCTCGCACCATGCCAAGCCCGAAACCATCTTCATCGACGGTCACGTCAACCACGCCAACAGCGCGCAGGAGGTGACACGCTGCGTGTTCCAGTCGGAAGAGCCCGCACTGGACCTGCCCTACTTTCGCAGCCTGTACGGCCGCGCCGCGACCGACCGCACGGTGGACGGCTTCCGCTTCCTCGGCCCGCGTGGCGAGGTCAGCGAGGTCATCACTCCCGCCGCCGCGGCCGCCCGCTACGGCGCGGCGACGCCGGCAGCCGGCCTCGCCGGGCTGGGGGCGCTGCCGCTGGCGCTGCACTACCGCGTGGGCTCGATGGCGCAGTGCGAACAACACCTGCGCGGCGCGGGGCTCGACTCGGCCGCCGTGGGCGGCCGCTTGGTCGTGCCGGCCGCGCTGGCCTGCGGTGTGGTCACGGTCTTCGAGGCGGCTTGAGCGCAAGCCTGCAGCAACCCACATCACCCGCCATGACCGCCGTCGCCTTCAACGCCCGCATCACCGCCGAACTGCAGGCCCTGCAGGACGCCGGCGTGCGCAAGACCGAGCACGTCATCACCAGCGCTCAGGGCGCATCAGCGACGGCGTGTTCTCGATGGACGGCCGCATCGCGCAGCTGGCCGAAAAGCGGCGCCTGTGCGACGAGCACGGCGCGCTGCTGGGCGTGGACGACTGCCACGCCACAGGCGTGATCGGCCCGCACGGCCGCGGCACGGCTGCGCACTGCGGCCTCTTCGGCCGCGTTGACCTCATCACCGGCACCTTCGGCAAGGCGCTGGGTGGCGCCTCGGGCGGCTTCACCGCCTGCAGCCGGCCCGTGGCCGATCTGCTGCGCCAGCGCTCGCGGCCCTACCTGTTCTCGAACACCATGGCGCCACCGCTGGTGGGCGCGGCGCTGGCCGCGCTCGACCTGCTGGAGAGCTCGGACGCCGCCGTACAGCGCGTGCAGGCGCACGCGGCACGCTTCCGCACCGCACTGCAGGCACAGGGCCACACGCTCATCGGCAGCGGCCACCCAATCGTGCCGATGATGCTGGGTGACGAGCAAGCGGCCAAGGCGCTGGCGCTGAAGCTGCACCACGCCGGCGTGCACGCGGTGTTTTCCTACCCGGTAGTGCCGCGGGGCCGGGCGCGCATCCGCACGCAGCTCAGTGCGGCGCACACCGGCGCCGATCTCGACGAGGCCGTGGCAGCGTTCGCCGCGACGGGCTGACGGGCATCGGCCTTGTCTGGCTCAAGCCAGGGCCAACAGGTGTACGGACCCAGGCAGCAGGACCTCAGGGGATGCCGCGCGTGCCCTTGCCCAACTGCCCCGGGTTCATGCCCGTCGAGGTGAGCCAGCCCTCCACCGCGAGCACCTCCAGCGGCCCGGCGGGCAGGTCGACCATCTCGTGCGGCACCTCGCCGCGGTAGGTCAGCGAGTCGCCCGGCCGCAGGTGGTAGCGCCGCTCCCCGATCTGCATGATCAACTCGCCGTGGATCACGTGGTCGATCCAGAAGCCATCGAACTGCACGGGCTTCGGGAAACGGCAACCGGGCGCGGCAAGCATTCGCAGCAGCCGGATCTGCATGCCCGGCAGCTCCATAGAGCCCAGCAGGGTGAGCTGCACGCCGTCGTGCAGGTCGCCGCCCGGCAACACCGGCTCCTGCCCACGGCTCACCAGTTCGGGCTCCATCGACGCTGCCGGCCCGCCGAACAGGTCGGACAGCTCAATACCCAGCCCCTCGGCCAGCGCCAGCAGCACCGGCACCGAGGGCATGCGCTCGGCGCTCTCGATCTTCGAGAGCATGGCCTTGCTGATGCCCACGGTCTGCGCCAGCGCCGAGGCCGTCATGTGCTGGTGCATGCGGTGGGTGCGCAGCCGCCGCGCCAGGGTGTGGCGCAGGTGGCTCACGCGTGGGTGGCCGTCGTCGGCTACTTCGTCGATGGGTTCGGGGCGGTCGTGGTCGCTCATCACCCGCATGCTAAGCCGTGCCGCCCGCATGGCGTCCCGATCGCCGCTTCAGAACCGGTAGGTGCCCGCCACGCCAATGGTGCGCGGCCGCAGCGTCGACACCGTTTCCGGCCCAAACACGGTGGACGACAGCAGCGGCCGCTCGTCGGTGAGGTTGTTCACGAAGGCCGTCAGCGTCAGATCGCCGATGTCCACGCCGAAGCGCAGGTCCATGGCCGTGTAATCGCCCAGCGTGCGCCGGGTGGCCGGCGTGTAGCTGCTCTGGTAGCCGCCGACATGCTGCAGGTTGAAGCCCAGGTTCGCAGGCCGCCCCGCCACGTCGAAGTCATAGCGCACAGAGCCGTTGGCCGTGACGCGCGGGATGCCGGCGCTGCGCGTGCCGCCCGGCGTCACGCCGCCGGTGGAGTCCAGGCCCACGACGTTCTGGCTGAAGGTGCTGTCGGTGTAGCCCACGCCGGCTGAGAGACGCAGGTTAGACGAGGGCCGCGCCACCACCTCAATCTCGAAGCCCTGCACGTCCACCGAAGCGCCCGGGTTCAGACGGCCCAGCGAATCGACATAGGTGAAGCCCCCCACCGCGGGCGGCGAAGCAAGTGTCAGCTGCGGGTTCTTCCACTTCGTCTGGTACACCGCCGCGTTGAGGTTGACGCGGTTGTCGGCCAGCGAGAGCTTGGCGCCGGCTTCGTAGGTCCACAGGCTGTCCGACGTGGCGAATGGCGGCACGAAGAAGGTGACACCGGGCGGAATGGCCAGCGGGAAGTTGGTCTTGCCCAGCCGGAAGCCCTTGGATGCCTGCACGTAGTAGGTGCTGCGCGTGTCGCTCCAGCTCAGCGAGACGTGCGGCGTGGTCGGCGTTTCCTTGATCACGGAGCTGTTCACCGTGGTCGCGCCGAACTGCGTCAGGTTCACCTGGTCGTCGCTTTCGTAGCTCGTGCGCCGCAGGCCGGCGTTCACGGCCACGCCATTGCCAAACTTGTAGCCCAGCTCACCGAACAACGCCGTCTGGCTGCGGTCGATGATGGTGTCGCTGCCGAAGGCGTTGCCCAGCCCTGGCACCGGTGTGGTGCTGTAGTTCAGCGTCTTCTCGGTCGACCAGAACAAGCCAGCCGACCAGGTCAGCCCCGTGGTCGCCTCGGCCGACACCAGCCGCAACTCCTGCGCGGCCACGCGCGAGTCGAATCCGCCGAAGAGCACCCACTGCGTGTCGGCGGGCAAACCGAAGGCGGCGTTGAACGGGCCGAACGACGCCGTCAGGTCACTGACATACCGCGCCTTCTTGTCGAAATAGGACGTGGCCGACACGATGTCGAAGCCCGGCATCTTGTAGGTGATCGACAGGTTCGCGGCCTGCAGCTTGTCGCTCTGCGGTTCGAGCACGGCCTTGCTGCCAATCTGCAGGTCGGTGCCGACGTTGTAGACCGAGGTCGAGTCCTGCTTCAGGTCTTGCAGGTAGAGGCGGCCACTCACGCTGAGTTGCGGCGTCGGCTGTGCGAACAGCGCGATGCGCGCGCCGCTGGTGACGACCTTGTCGACGTCCTTCCCAAGTGCCCCGGCATCGATCACGCCGGCCTGCTCGGTGCGGTAGGCCGTCAGGCCCAGGGCCACGACGTCCTTCACCAGCGGCACCGAGACGCCCGCCACGGCCTCGCTGTTCCAGTCACTTGCGCCGTTCGTCTTTGACAGGCCCAGCCGACCGTACGACTCCATCGCCTTCAGGCTGGGGTTGCGGGTGGTGATCTTGATGGTGCCGCCCAGCGATGCCGAGCCATACAAGGTGGAGCGCGGGCCGCGGATGACGAGCACGTTCTCGATGTCGAACAGGCCCAGGTCGATGTTGCCGTTGCCCTGCACCACGCTGGTGGGGATGTCGTCGATGTACATGGCCACGGTGGACTGCGTCAGGCCGACGGCCGCACCATCCGAGACACCGCGGATGGCGATGCTGCGCGTCAGCGGCGAGCCCGCCTTGGTGAACACCACGCTGGGCTCGCCCGGCAGCGCCTCTTCGAGGCTGGACACGCCGCGACGCTCCAGTTCGTCGCCGGTGATCGCCTTCACCGACAGTGGCACGGCCTGCAGCGTCTCGGTGCGCTTGGTGGCGGTGATGGTGATGGTCTCGACGCCGGTGTTGGCCGCTGGCGCCTGCTGTGCCGCGGCACCCAGCGGAACCCCAAGGGCGGCGGCCAGACAGGCGCTCAGCGGCGACAGGCGCGGCGCGGAACGGACGAACGAAGACCGGCGGTGGGAGCAGATGCGGGACATGGAGACTCCTCGGGGGTTGTAGGGGGGTGCAGACCGGAATGACAGCGATACAGGGCGGCGGGTTCGCCGCCCGTCCCGGCCCGTTCAGGGTGCGGCAGGGCGTGCCGAGACTGTTCCATCGAGTTAACCTATTGTCAACTTCTAGGAATCCCGGTAGCGTAGTCGCCACACGCGGCAGCAATGAGACTCCGAATGATCAGCACGGAGTCCGTAACCCTCGATGACGACGCAAAGTACATCCTCTGGATTGCCTATCGCACCCTCTGCAAGCGCCTGGACGGCGCGCTCGCTGTTCGGGCTGGGCGCGCTGCTGGCGGTGCTGCTGCTGTCCACCAACCTGCAGATCCAGACGCTGCTGGTGGAACCCATCCGTGCCGAGCTGAGCCTGACCGACTTGCAGCTCGGTCAACTGCATGGGCTGACCGTGCTGACGCTCGGGGCCCTGGCGGCCTGGCCCATCGGCTGGCTGGCCGACCGCTGGGACCGGCGCTGGGTGCTGGCCTTGTGCGTGGTGGTGTGGTCGACGGCCACCTACGGCGGCGGCCTCAGCCAGGGTTTCGACGGCCTGCTGTGGGCGATGGTAGGGCTGGCCATCGGAGAAGCGGCGTTGCTGCCCATCGTCTATGCGCTCACGCCGCAGGTGGTGCCGGCGAAGCGCCTGCCGGTGGCCAATGCGGCGGTGTACGCCACGCTGGTGCTGGGCAGCGGGCTGGCGCTGGTGGCCGGCAGCGCGGTGTATGAAGCGCTGTCCACGCATGGGCAGCGCCTGCCCTGGCCCGAAGGTACCCCTGCGTGGCGGCTGATGTTCTTCGTCACGGCGCTGTTGGGCGTGCCTGTGGCGTTCTTGGTGCTGGGGATGCGCCTGCATCCTGCCGGAGGGGCGGCAGCGGCGGACCCGGGCGCCGGGGCTGTTGCGCCGCCTTCGCTGTCGCACAATCAGTTCGGGCACTACCTGCGCGAGCACGGGCTGTCGCTGGTGATGGTGCAGGCCTCGTTGTCGCTCATCACGCTCGGCTGGTTCCAGCTGATGCTGTGGACGCCGGCCATCCTGGGCCGCAGCTTTGGCAGCACGGTGGGCGGGGCGGGCCTGGATTTCGGGCTGGTCGTCACCCTGGCCAGCGCCGTGGGCACAGTAGCCGGCCTGTACTGGGTGACGCGCCCGGCCAACCGAGACAACCCGGTGGGCAACTTCCGCCTCGTCTGGCTGGGCGGCCTGGCCGCGCTGCCGCTGGTGGTGGCCATGGCCTGGGCGCCTTCGGCCGGCCTGCTTCTGCTGCTGGCGGGCCTGGCCATGACCTGCCTGGTCGTCGGCGTTTCGCAGGCGCCCGCGCTGCTGCAGCAGATGTCGCCGCCAGCGCTGCTGAGCCGCTCGATCGCGCTGTTTCCGTTGGTGGCACTGCCGCTGCGCGGGTTGCAGGCGCCGGCCGTGGGCTGGCTGTCGGACCGCTTCGGCACGGCCGACCCCCGCGGCCTGCTGCACGCCATGGTCATCGTCGCGGCGGTCACGCTGGCCCTCGGCGTGCTGGCGCTGTGGCGGCTGCAGGGCTACTACGTCCGTCTGGCGGTGCATGCGCGCGGCGCCACCCCCAACTCCAACGCCTGAGCCCCATGACCGTTGCACTCCACCTGCGCCCCGCGCCCTACCTCTACAACGAATGGGTGCCCTTGCGCGCCAGCGGCCTGGCGCCGGGACAGATTGTCACGCTCGAACTCGAGCACGTGGATGACGTCGGCCAGCGCTGGCGGGCCACGGCCGAACTGAGCGCCGATGCCACGGGCGGAATCGACACCGCCGACGCGCCCAGCCGCCGCGGCAGCTACCTCGGCACCAGCCGCGACGGGCTGCTGTGGTCCATGGCCCCGGACGGCGTCACCGACCGCACCGCCTTCATGACGCAGGGCCGCAGCTTCATGCACATGGCCGGCCAGCCCGGCGGCGACAAGCTGCAGCCGCGCCAGCACACGCTGCGCGTGCTGGACGGCGGCCGCGTGCTGGCTGAAGGCCAGTTCAGCCAGACGCGCCTGGGCCCGGGCGTGCGTGTGCAGGAACTGGCCGAGGACCCCGTGCGCGGCCTGGCCTTCCACCCCGCGCCCGGGAACGCGCCAGCCCGCGGCGCAGTGTTGTCGCTCACCGGCTCGGGCGGCGGCGTCGAGAACAGCTGGGCACCGCTGCTGGCTTCGCACGGCATCCCGGTGCTCAGTGCGGCCACCTTCGCATGGCCGGGCAGACCCGAACTGATGCAGCACATCGACCTGGCGTACTTCGAGCAGGCGGCGTTGTGGATGCGGCAGCATTTCGGTGTGCAGCGCATCGCCGTGCAGGGCGGCTCGCGCGGCGGCGAACTGACGCTGGTGCTGGCGTCGTACCGCCCCGACCTGTTCTGCGGCGGCGTGGCCATGGTGCCCTTCCACAACGTGGTGGCCGGCTTCGACCACCTGCGCAACGTGCACGAGCAGCCCAGCTGGGTGCTGAACGGCCAGCCGCTGCCCTATGCCGACGTGCAGCTGACCCTGGACGGACCCAACGCGGTGTACACGCCCGATGGCCTGGCCGCCACACCCGACTATCTGCGTGACGCCGCGAGCGCCGAGGCCGACACGCGCTGCGGCATCCCGGTGGAACACTGCAGCGGGCCGCTGCTGCTGATCTCGGGCCGCGACGACGCCATGTGGCCCAGCGCCTACGGCGGCGACCGCGTCATCGACCGCCTGCGCCGCCACGGCCTGGCGCACCGCGCCGAGCACCTGGCCTTCGAGAACGTGGGCCACTACCTGGTGCCGCCGGGCCAGCCCACGGCAATGTGTTCCTCGCTGTACCACCCGCTTGCCAAGATCACGCTGGCCTGCGGCGGCCAGCCGCGCGCCACGGCCGAGGCGGGCCGCACCGCCATGGACCGCATGCTGCGCTTCTACGGCGAGCTGTTCGCAGACTGAACCTCATCCACCTCGGGAGCCCCACCACCATGACTCCTCTGTCGCCACTGGCCCAGCAAACCGCCGCACGCACGCACGCCGCCGCACCCTGGCGCACTTGGTGCTGCCCGCTGCACTTCATGGGCGGGTTCTCTCCCGACCGCGACGCCCGGCGAGGCTGGCTCGCCAGCGCCCCGGGTGCGGCGGATGCCGCCGCCTTGCCCTCGTTCTCGGACCAGACGCCGAAGACCCGCAGCGCGATGTGCACCGCCGACGCCGCGCTCACCGCCGGCCTGATGCAGCGGCTGGACGCCGAGCGCGTGCTGGTGTTCCGCAACGCCCGCGTGCTGACGATGCGCGGCTGGCAGGCCCTGCCGGCACACGACGTGTGGGTCCAGGGCGGACGCATCGCCGCGGTGCAGCCCACCGGCGGCGCGCTGCCCGAGCACGCGCTGGTGGTCGACGCCAGCGGCAAGACGCTGATGCCCGGCCTGTCGGACATCCACGCCCACCCCTTCACCGCCCCCTGGGCGCAGGCCTTCGCCGGCATGGTGCAGGGCGGCGGCGACGGCCAGTGGTACGTGTTGCCTTATGCCCTGCAGCTGTGGGAGCTGCTGGCCTGCGGCATCACGCGCATCGAAGTGATGGCCGGTTGCCCCGACGCGCTGTGGCTGCGCGACAGCGTGCGCAACGGCCAGCTCGCCGGCCCGCGCATGGCGGTGGGCAGCCCGCTGGTGGACGGCGCGCCGTTGATCCACACCCCGCTGATGAGCTATGCCGTGGCCGACCTGGAAGGCGGCCGCCAGGCCGGCGAGCGGATCGCCGACCTGGGCTACGACTTCGCCAAGCCCTACAGCCACCTGCCGGCGGACGGCTACGAAGGCCTGATGCAGGTGCTGCAGCGCCGCGGCGTGCGCGTGATGGGCCACGTGCCGGTGTCGGTGGGCGTGGAAGCCGCCGTGCGGCGCGGCCAGCACGGCATCGCGCACAGCGCCGAGCTCTTCTACAACGAGCGCGGCCCCGAGCGGTACGACCCGGCGCGGCTGGAGCGCCTGGCGCGGCTGATGGCCGAGCACGGCACCTGGCTGCAGGGCACGGTGGTGGTGAGCGAACGGGTCGAGGCGCTTGGCGGCCGGAGGCCGCTGGGCTCGGTCGACGAGGCGCACATGCCGACCTTCCACCAGACGGTGTTCCACCGCGACAGCCCGATGATGAACATGATGGCGGCCAACCCCGAGAAGCAGTACCTCTTCGACGAGACCTACCGGCTGAGCTGCCTGGCCGTGGCCGCCGCCCACCGCGCCGGCGTGCGTGTGCTGACCGGCACCGACTACCCCAACCCCTACGTGGTGGCCGGCTACTCGCTGCACGAGGAACTGGTGCACCTGACGCAGCAGTGCGGCCTGCTGCCGCACGAGGCCCTGCACGCCAGCACCCGCCGCGCGGCCGAGTACCACGGCGGCGGCGCCGAAGACGGCCTGGTGGCCGTGGGCGGCATCGGCGACCTGGTGCTGCTGGACGGCAACCCGCTGGACGACATCCACCACACGCGCCGCGTGCACGCAGTGCTGGCCGGCATGCACTACATCGGGCCCGACGCGCTGGCCGCCGGCAAGGCGCGCATCGCGCAGGCCTATGCCGCGATGCCGCCGGTGGTGATGGCCATGCCGCCGCAGGCCGCAGCGCCGGAGGCCGCGTCGTGAAGCGTTGCCTCGACCACGTCATCGTCTCGGTGCGCGACCTTGACGCCGCCGCCGCGGCCTATCGGCGCCTGGGCTTTGCGGTGATGCCGCGCGCCGTGCACCATAACCTGGGTACGGCCAACCACATCATCCAGTTCCACAGCAACTACTTCGAGCTGCTGGGCGACTTCCACAAGTACGCCGACCCGGCGATGCGCGAGTTCATGAGTGCGCGCTTCCAGGGCGAACCGGGTGAAAGCGGCGAAGGCGGCCTGTCGATGCTCTCGCTGAGCTGCACCGACCTGGCCGCCGACCGCGAGCGGCTGATCGCGCTCGGCCACACGCCCTCGGCCATCATGAACTCGGCCCGCGAGGTGGTGCTGGCCGACGGCAGCCCCGACGCCACCGCCAGCAGTTCGATGCTGAACTGGCGCGCCGCGCCGCGCCGCTGGAGCACGCTGTTCTACAGCTTCCACGGCAAGCCACACACCATCTGGTACGAACCGTGGCAGACGCACCCGAACACGGTGCACACGCTGGCGGGCATCACCTACTGCAGCAACGACTTCGCGGCCGACACGCCCTACGTCAACGACATGCTGTGCGCCGCGCCGGCTGAACACACCTCGCAGCGCTGCCTGTGGCCCACGCCGCAGGGCGAATGGCTGGAGCTGCTGAGCCCGGCCGTTCTGGCCGCGCGCTTTGCCGTGCCGGTGCCGGCAACGCCCTTTGCCGTGTGGCCGGTGGCGCTGCGCTACCGCGTGCAGGACCTGAGCGCCTGCCGGCAGGCGCTGCGCAACGGCGGCGTGCCCTTCGTCGAGCAGGCCGGCCTCATCACCGTGGCGGCCGAGCACGCGGCCGGCGCCATCAGCGAATTCACCGAGTCCACCGAAGCCCCAGCCCCTCCACAAGGACCGCAAGCATGAAGATCCTCAAGCGCGAACCCAGCAACAGCATCGCCCGCACCGAACTCTGGACGGTGCAGGGCGACGCCATCGAGTACCCGTTCCTGGTCTACGTCACCACGCCCATGCCGATGACGCCCAAGCCCGAGAAGGGCTGGCACGGCATCGTCGTCACCGACGGCAGCCTGGGCACGGGTGCGATGTCGTCGGTGGCCGGCTACCTGGGCATGGGCGAGATGCCGCCGGCCGTGGTGGTGGCCATCGGCTACCCGCTGGACAACGCCATCCCGGCCGTGGTGGCGCGCAACCGCGACCTGACGCCCGTGCCCTGGCCCGAGTGGGACGCGCCCTACGGCCAGATGCTCGGCGCGCCCGCGCCGCCCTCGGGCAGTGCCGAGGCGTTTGCCACCTTCGTGCATGGCGAACTGATGCCCTTCATCGAAAGCGAGGTTGGCGTGAACCCGGCCGAGTGGACGCTGGCCGGCCATTCGCTGGGCGGCCTGTTCGCCACCTACTGCCTGCTCACGCGGCCCGGCGGCTGCCGGCGCTACCTGGCCGTGGGCTCGTCGTACTGGTGGAAGCGGCCGTACCTCTTCGACCGCGCGCGCGAGTTCGCGGCGGTGGAGCGGCCGCTGAACGTGTCGGTCTACCTGGCCGCAGGCGACCAGGAAACCACGGCGGGCTTCAGCACCAGCTGGCACCGTTACCTGGACGCCGATCTGTGGAAGGACTACCTGACAGTGATGCGCGGCATCCCCGACATCGTGGCCGAGACGCGCGAGATGGCCGGCCTGATCGGCCAGCGCTGGGGCACGCGCGTGCGCTGCGACATCCTCGACGACGAGACCCACGGCAGCGCCGTGTTCGCCGCCTACAGCCGCGGGCTGCGCTGGCTGCACAAGGTCTAGCCGCCCCGCGCCTGCCCCTGCCCTCCACGAGAACCCCTCATGAACACACCCACCCTCACCGCCACGCCCGCCGTGGCGCTGCAGCCCACGCCCATCGGCATCGTCGCCGCCGGCTTCGTGCCGGGCCAGCGCGTGTGGCTGTCGTCGCGCCTGGTCGACGACGCCGGCGTGGCCTGGACCTCCCGCGCCGTCTTCGTGGCCGATGCCGCCGGGCGCATCGATCTGGAGGACGCGCCGGCCGAGGAGGGCCACTACACCGGCATCGACCCGGCGGGCCTGTTCTGGAGCCTGCGGCCCGAGCCGGTGAGCGACCGCAGCTTCATGCTGGGCGCCACCGAGAAGGCGCACAAGCTGGGCCAGCCGCACATCGCGCCGATGAAGTCGCACGTGTTCGAGCTGCAGGCCACCGTGGAAGGTCAAGCCACCCCCTGCGCCGCCACCATCGTGACGCTGCAGCGCCTGGTGGACGGCATCGAGGTGCTGCCGCTGCGCGACGGCCGGCTGCGCGGCCAGGTGCTGCGCTGGAAGGAACGCCGGCTGCCCGATGGCCGCGCGCGCGGCTGCATCTTCAGCTTCACCGGCTCGGGCGGCGGGCTGGAGCTGGGCTACGCGCCGGTGCTGGCCTCGCTGGGCTACGACGTGGTCAGCCTTGCCTACTTTGCCTATGAGGACCTGCCGGCCTTCATCGCCGGGATTCCGCTGGAGTATTTCGAGGAAGGCTTTGCCTGGGCACGGCGCGAGCTGGGCTGCGAGCGCATCGGCATCCAGGGCGCGTCGCGCGGCGGCGAGCTCGTCATTACGCTGGCGAGTTACCTGCCCGAGCACATCCAGGGCGTGGTGGGCATCGTGCCCATGTACACCACCAGCATCGGCTGGGACCCGGCCAAGGGCATGGGCGGGCCCAGCTTCACCTTCCGCGGCCAGCCCGTGCCGCACAGCAAGCCCGGCGATTCGCCGTCGTTGGAGGAGATGAAGCGCCTGGGCGAGAGCGAGCCCAACGGCTACGCCGCCACTCCCGGCTACTACGCCACGCTCAACGATCCCGAGACGCGCGCCACCGCCGCGCTGCCCATCGAGCAGTCGTCATGCCCCGTGCTGCTGATCAGCGGCGTGGACGACCAGATGTGGCCCAGCGCCTGGGGCAGCGACCTCATCGTCAACCGGCTGCGCGCCCAGGGCTTTGCGCACCCGGTCCAGCACCTGTGCCTGCAGGAAACCGGCCACATCACACCGCTGCCCAACACCGTGACCACCTTCTGCCCGGCGCTGCTGCATTCGCTGCTGGGCATCTTCCTGGCCTGCGGCGGCACGCCGGCCGGCAGCGCGCGCGAAAGCCGCCGCACCTGGGACGCGCTGCGCGCCCACTACCGCACCGTGTTCGGGCACTGAGCCGCAGAGCCGGTCGATGAGCGATACACACACGCAGCGCCGCACCTGGGTGCGCAGCGCCATCCGCCGCATCGAGGCCGACTTCCAGCGCTCGGCCGACACCCACTTGCTGCCGTTGCCGCTGCCCGGCCTGCCGGGCGTGGACCTGTACCTCAAGGATGAGAGCAGCCACCCCACCGGCAGCCTGAAGCACCGGCTGGCGCGCAGCCTGTTCCTGCACGCGCTGTGCAACGGCTGGCTGCACGAAGGCAGCACGGTGGTGGAGGCCAGCAGCGGCAGCACCGCCATCAGCGAGGCCTACTTCGCGCGGCTGCTGGGCTTGCCGTTCGTCGCCGTGATGCCGCGCAGCACCAGCCCGGCCAAGGTGCAGGCCATCGAATTCCACGGCGGGCGCTGCCACTTGGTGGACGACCCGAAGCAGGTGTACGCCGAGAGCGAGCGCATCGCGCACGAGACCGGCGGCCACTACATGGACCAGTTCACCCACGCCGAGCGGGCCACCGACTGGCGCGCAAACAACAACATCGCCGACAGCATCTTCCAGCAGATGCGGCACGAACCGCACCCCGTGCCGCACTGGCTGGTGGCCAGCGCCGGCACCGGCGGCACGCTGGCCACCCTGGGTCGCTACGTGCGCTACTGCCGGCACGACACGCGCGTGTGTGGCGTGGACGCCGAGCGCAGCGTGTTGTTCGAGCACTACCGCAGCCGCGACCCGGCGCTGACCATGGCGGCCGGCTCGCGCATCGAGGGCATCGGCCGGCCGCGGGTGGAGCCCTCGTTCCTGCCCGACACGATGGACGCAATGCTCAAGGTGCCCGACCGCTGGAGCCTGGCGGCGATGCTGGCGCTCAGCGATCGCCTGGGTCGCCAGGTGGGCGGCAGCACCGGCACCAACCTGGTGGCCGCGCTGTGGTGCGCCAGCCAGATGATGGCCCAGGGTCAGGCCGGCTCCATCGTCACGCTGCTGTGCGACGACGGCCGCCGCTACCAGACCAGCTGCTTCGACGCCGCCTGGCGCCACGAGCAGGGCCTGGACTGCGCCGACGCGCAGGCGCAGGTGGCGCACTGGATGGACACCGGCATCGTCCCCGATGAAGTGTTCTCCGCGATGCCCCGCGCCGGCACCCTTGCATAGATGTCGCTTCGACCTTTCCACACCACCTGAAGGAGTCCCATGGTCACGCTCCCGCTCAAGCGCATTTCGATCCTCTTCGCTGCTGCCTTCGGAATCGCTGCATCAGCGCTGCCGGTTCAGGCCCAGGAGAAGGCCGTGTTCGGCATTCCAGGCCCGCACAACGTGCAGTTCTCCTACCTCTGGTACGGCAACAAACTGGGCCTCTTCAAGGACGAGGGCCTGGCGCTCGACGTCATCACGGTCACCGGGTCGGGCGTGCTGCTGCCCCAGGTGGCCGCCGGGCAGGTTCACATCGGGTATGCCAACCCGGACCTCACCATCATTGCCGCGGCCAAGAACGAGCCCTTGCCGGTGCGCTTCGTGATGAACTGGCTGCGCAGCCAGACCTTCGAGTTCGTCACGCTGCAGTCCAGCCCCCTGAACACCCTGGCCGACCTCAAGGGACGCAAGCTGGGCGTCGGCGCGATGACCTGGGGCAACCTGCCCTTGTCCCGCGCCATGCTCGCCAGTGTCGGCGTCCAGTGGCAGAAGGACGTGGAGGTGCTGCCCATCGGCCTGGGTGCTGCGGCGTGGCGTCGCCTGCAGGCCGGCGAGGTCGATGCCGTGAACCTGTTCGTCGGCGAACACGGCCGCATGGAGCTGTCGGGCATCCCCATCAAGCGCCTGCCAATGCCGGAGCAGTTCCGCACCCTGTTCTCCAACGGCTTCGTCACCAGCGAGAAGCTGATCGCCGAGAAGCCCAAGCTCGTGGCCGGCATGGGCCGCGCCATCACCAAGTCGTGGATCGCCTGCAAGGCCAATGCCGAGGCCTGCGTGCGCGCCTACTGGGACGCCAACCCCACGGCCCGCCCGGCCCCGGGCAAGGAAGCCGAGCAGATGAAGGCCGACCTGAGGCAGGTATTGGTCGACCGCCTGCAGGTCGACGACTTCGCGGCGGGCGCGCCGCGGCGCTATGGCCAGTTCCCGGCCGACTCGTGGAAGCGGCTGATCAAGGTCATGCACGACGAAGGCCTGATCACTCGGGCCGACATCGACGTGTCCAAGCTCTACACCGACCGCTTCGTCGACGAGGTGAACGCCTTCGACGTGGCGGCGGTCGAAGCGCAGTCGCGTGCGGCGCGCTGAAGGCCCTTCATGCACCTGTCCGTAGAACGTGTCTCGCTGGTCTACCCGACCAGCCGCGGGCCGCTGACGGCGCTGCAGCAGCTGTCGTTCGGCGTCGCGCCCGGCGAGTTCGTGTCGGTGCTCGGCCCGTCCGGCTGCGGCAAGTCCACGCTGCTGAAGCTGGTGACCGGCCTGCTGCGGCCGGCCGAGGGCCGCCTGGCCCTGGCGGGCCGCACCATCGACGGGCCGCGTGCCGACGTCGGCATCGTGTTCCAGCAGCCGACGCTGCTGCCTTGGAAGCGCGTCATCGACAACGTGCTGGTGCCCATCCGCGCCCGTGGGGGGTCGGTGGCCGAGCACCACGACAAGGCGATGAGCCTGCTCGAACTGGTGGGCCTGTCGGCCTTCGCGAGGCACTACCCGCAGGAGCTGTCCGGTGGCATGCAGCAGCGGGTGGGCATCGCGCGCGCGCTGCTGGCCGAGCCCAACCTGCTGCTGATGGACGAGCCCTTCGCCGCGCTCGACGCCATGACGCGCGAGTCGATGATGGACGAGCTGCTGCACATCTGGCAGCGCAGCGGCAAGACGGTACTCTTCATCACGCACTCGATTCCCGAGGCGGTCTACCTGTCCGACCGCGTGCTGGTGATGAGCCCGCGGCCGGGTCGCATCGTCGACTCGGTGCGCATCGACCTGCCCCGGCCGCGCTCCGTCGAGACCATGGCCGCGGCGCGCTTCGGTGAACTCTGCAACGAGCTGCGGGCGCGCTTCCGCAGCCTGCCCACAGCCCCCGGCGAGCCCGGCCATGCCTGAGATCCGCGCCCGCTTCGCCGCCATGGCCTGGCCCATCTCGGGCCTGCTGTGCCTGGTGTTGCTGTGGCAGGGTGCCACGCAAACCGGGCTGGTGCCCAGCTTCCTGCTGCCATCGCCCGGCAGCGTGCTGCGCGCACTGCTGCGCGCCGCCGGGGAAGGCACGCTCTGGCGACATCTCGCGCCCACGCTCACGGCCACCGTGATGGGCTACGTCATCGGCTGCACGGTGGCCGCCGTGGTGGCCGCGCTGGTCGCCGAGTTCAAGCGGCTCGAGCGGGCCCTGATGCTGCACCTGCTGGCCTTGCAGTCCATCCCGAAGGTGTCGGTAGCACCCCTGGTCTTCCTCTGGGCCGGCTTCGACATCGGCGGCAAGGTCGTGCTGGTGGCGCTGATCTGCTTCTTCCCGGTGTTCGCCAACACCCTGGCCGGGCTGCGCGCCACCGACGCCGACCGCCTGGACCTGCTGCGTGCGGCGGGTGCCAGCCGCTGGCACGTGCTGTGGCACCTGAAGCTGCCGTCGGCGGCGCGCTCGATGTTCGCAGGCCTGGAGATCTCGACCGCCTTTGCACTGATCGGTTGCGTGGTGATGGAGTTCATCGGTTCCACCCGGGGCATGGGCTTCCTGATCCAGGACGCGTCGTCGACCTACGATCTGCCGCTGTCGTTCGCGGCCATCGTGACGCTGGGCGGCATCGGGCTGCTGGCCAATGCCGGTGTGCGCGTGCTGCGGCGGCGCCTGCTGTTCTGGGAAGCGGACACCGAGCCGAGCCCGGCAGCCCAGGGAGACAGCGGTGGCTGAACCGATCAAGGTGGCGCTGGCCACGACCGCTACGTTCCTGCTGCTGATCGCGACCTGGACGCTGGCCATCGACGTCTTCGAACTGTCGCCACAGATCCTGCCCTCGCCTGCAGCAGTGGCCGAGGCCTTCTGGTACGGCTGGTCGCGGGGCGCCTTCGTGCCACACGCGCTTTTCACGGTGCAGGGCGCACTGGGTGGCTGGGCCATCGGCGCGGTGCTGGGCGCACTCGCCGGCGCGGTCGTCGCCGAGTCGAACGTGGCCAGGCGCGTGCTGTACCCCATGGTCATCGCGGTGCAGTCCATGCCCACGGTGGCCATCGCGCCCCTGATCGTCGTCTACTTCGGCGTCGACCTGCCGTCCAAGCTGGTGACGGTCGCCTTGCTGTGCTTCTTCCCGGTGTTCGTCAACACGGTGGCCGGCCTGACCTCGGCCGACACGCGCCTGCTGGACCTGTACCGCGCCAACGGCGCTTCGCGCTGGCGCACGCTGATCGACGTCAAGGTGCCCAGCGCTGCCGACGCCGTGTTCGCGGGCGCACAGGTTGCCATCGTGCTGTCGTTCATCGGTGCCGTGGTCTCGGAGTTCGTCGCGTCGCGCGCCGGGCTGGGCCACCTGATCAAGACCTTCGCGAACGACCTCAACGTCGCCGTGATGTTCGCCGCCATCGCTACGCTGGCCGTGCTGGGCGCCGGCATCGGCACCGCGTTGGCCCGCCTGCGCGAGGCCGTGGTCTTCTGGAAGCCCCGGCACGACTCACCGCGGCGCTGAGACCCGAGAACAGGCCCGGCGCGGCGCACCGATCGAACTGAACTTCCCTGAAGACACCCACAACGACTGGAGATGAGCCCATGACTCCGACCATGAAAGCCGCCGTGGTCCATGCCCACGGTGGCCCCGAACAGACCGTGTTCGAACCCGCCTGGCCACGCCCGGCCGTGCAGCCCGGCTACGTGCTGCTGCGCGTGCGCGCCTGCTCGCTGAACTACCACGACATCTTCACCCGCCGCAGCATGCCCGGCATCAAGGTGCCGTTGCCCATCATCATCGGTTCGGACATCGCCGGCGAAGTGGCCGAGCTGGGCCCGGGCGTGAGCGGCTGGACGGTGGACGACCGCGTGATGGTCGACCCGCTGCCGGTGGCCGGCGAGGGCGCGCCCAAGGGCATGATCGGCGAGATGTACGACGGTGGCCGCGCCGAGTACTGCCTGGCCTGGGCGCAGCAACTCGTCAAGCTGCCCGACGACGTCGGCTACGAGGTGGCCGCCAGCCTGCCGCTGGCCTATGCCACCGCACATCGCATGATGGTCACCATCGGCCAGGTGAAGGCCGGCGAGACGGTGGTGGTGCTGGGCGCCAGCGGCGGCGTGGGCACGGCCTGCGTGATGCTGGCCAAGCTGGCCGGTGCACGCGTCATCGCCTGCGCCGGCAGCGCCGACAAGGCCGAGCGGCTGAAGGCGCTGGGCGCCGATCACGTGCTGAACTACCGCGAACAGAAGGTGATGGACGCCGTGCATGCGCTGGTGGGCAAGCCGCGCATTAGCGGCAGCGGCGGGGTGGACGTGGTGGTCAACTTCACCGGCGGCAACAGCTGGCAGGAAGGCATCCGCTGCCTGAAGGTGGGCGGCCGGCTGCTGACCTGCGGCGCCACCGCCGGCTTTGATGAGCACATCGACGTGCGCTACGTGTGGACCTTCGAGCTCAAGCTGATGGGCAGCAACGGCTGGCGCCGCGAAGACATCGTGTCGCTGCTGGAGCTGGCACGCAGCGGACGCATGAAGCCGGTGATCGACAAGGTGCTGCCGCTGGAGGACATCCGCGAGGCCGAGCGCCTGATGGAGGAGCGCGAGGTGTTCGGCAAGATCGTGGTGACGCCATGAGCAGCGGCACCGATCAGCTCGACCCCGTCGCCAGCCTGCAGCGGCAGTGCGACGCCTCACCCTTCATCCGCTTCGCGGCCATCCGCGTGCTGAGCGTGGACATGAAGGCGCAGACCGCGCGCTTTGCGATGCCCTTTCGGCCAGAGTTCGAGCGCGGCCAAGGCACCGGACAGTTCCACGGCGGGCCGATCGCCTCGCTCATCGACACGGCCGGTTGCATGGCGCTCATCGCCGTGGCCGGGCGCGGCGCCGGCACGGTGGACTTCCGCACAGACTACCTGCGCCCGGCGGCCGGGGAGTTGCAGGCGCAGGCCCGGGTGCGCCGCGCGGGCCGTACCATGGGCGTGGTGGACGTGGACGTGACCGATGCCGCTGGCCGGCTGTTGGCAACAGGGCGCGGCACCTTCTTTCTGGAAGCGACAGCATGACACCGCTGGATCAACGCACCGACCTGACCGTTAACCTGGGCATGACGCTGGACGCCACGCGCGGGCGCGAGGCACTTGCCGTGATCGAGGTCCATGCCGATGGCACGCTTCGCAAGCGCTGGACCTACGGCGAACTGGACGACCTGATCAACGCGCTCGCCCGCGGCCTGTTGGCCCGCGGCCTGGTGCGGGGCGACCGTGTCGGCGTGATGGCCGCCAACAGCGTGCACGCGCTGGCGCTGATGCTGGGCACCCTGCGCGCAGGCCTTGTGAGCGTGCCGGTGAGCCCGCGCGCCGGGGCCGAGACGCTGGCCTACATGGCCGAGGACTCCGCACTGCGCCAGGTGCTGGCCGATGCCGATCTGATGCCGCTGGCCCAGGCCCTGCCCAGCGCGGCGTCGGGCACGCTGCCGGTGCTGCCGCTGCAGGGCGACGGCTTCGCCGCGCTCGCCGACCACGGTCCCTTCGAAGCCGTGGTGCCGTCCGCAGACGAGGTGGCCCTGGTGCTGTACACCAGCGGCTCCACCGGCCGGCCCAAGGGCGTGCTGCTGTCGCACCGCAGCCAGGTGCTGATCGCTGCAGGCTACGCCACCGACTTCATGCGCCAGTGCCTGGACAGCGGCCCTTCCATCGTGGCTGCACCGCTGTTCCACATGAACGCCACCGTGAACACCACGCACGTGTTCATGCTGCACGGCGCCTTCGTGCTGATGCCGCGATTCGATGCGGCAGGCTTCATCCGCGCGGTGAGCGAGCATCGCGTCAGCGTGCTGTCGGGCGTGCCGACGATGACGGCCATGGTGGCGCAGCAGCGCGCGGCCCTGGCGCAGGCCGATCTCGGCAACGTGAAGCTGGTCGTCATCGGCTCGGCGCCCCTGTCGGCCACGGTGCTGTCGCAGGTGCAGGCCCTGTTTCCGGCGGCTGCCGTCATCAACAGCTACGGCACCACCGAGACCGGCGCCGGCTACTTCGGCGCACACCCGGCCGGCGTGGCACGGCCGTTCATGTCGGTGGGACATGCACAGCCGCACGCACGTCTGCGACTGGTCGACGGCGAGGGAGCGGAAGAGACCGGCGCCGAGGCCACGGGCGTGCTGGAGGTGCATTGCGCCACGCGCATGAACGGCTACCAGAACCGCCCCGAGCTCAGCGCCGAAAAGATGCGGGACGGCTGGATCCACACCGGCGACATCATGCGGCGGGACGCTGACGGCTGGTACTACTTCGTCGGCCGCGCCGACGACATGTTCGTCTGCAGCGGCGAGAACGTGTACCCCGGACAGGTCGAGCGGCTGATCGAGCGCCACCCCGACGTGCTGGAAGTTTGCGTGCTGCCGCTGGCCGACGAGCGGCGTGGCCACATCCCGGTGGCCTTCGTGGTGCCCAAGCCAGGGGCTGCGCCCACCGAGAAGCAACTGCAAGAGCACGTACTGGCCCTTGCCGCGCCGCACCTGCACCCCCGCCGCGTGTGGTTCCTCGAGCAGATGCCGCTGGCCGGCACCAACAAGATTGACCGCAGGGCGCTGGCCGAGCGTGCCGCGGGGTTGGCCGCCGCGGTGCCGGGCGGCGGTGGCGGGTAAGCTGCGCCTCGCCGACCCCGACGTTCCGATGACCTGCTCCACAGGAGGCCGCTCTTGAGTCCCCACCCGAAGAGACCGGGGTTCCACTTCCGGGTGCGCTACGCCGAGTGCACGGCCCACGGCGAACTGGGCCTCGCCGGCTACATCAACTACTTCAGCGAGGCCGCGGCACAGGCGCTTAGCGAACGCGGCATGGATCTGCGCACGTTGACGTCCCGCTCCGGAGCCCTGCGCGAGGCCGGTTACGAAGTGGCGATCCAGGCCTCACCGGGCTACGACGACGAGTTGGAGGTCGAAGTGCGGCTGCACGAGCTGGACGAGCGCGGCTTCACGCTGGGCTTCGGGCTGCAGGCCGCGCGCGGTGGCAAGCCGCTGGCACGTGGCGCCATCCGCTACGACGCACGGTCATCGGGCCCCGATGGGGCCTGCCGCCTGCCTCTTGATCTGCACGGACTGCTGCAAGAGTGGCTCGTCTGACCTGCAAGCCGACCGCCAGATCGGCGGGCGGAGTGCCTCTTCCAAACTACACCAGGCCGGAGCATCGTTCATGACACAACCCCACCTTCAGCTGCAGCAACTGGGCATCGTGCTGCCCGCGGTGAGCGCGCCGGCTGCTGCCTATGTGCCCTGGGTGCGGAGCGGCGATCTGCTTTTCCTGTCGGGCCACCTGGCCAAGCGCAATGGCCAGGTCTGGGTGGGCCAGCTAGGTGCCACGCTGGACACCGCGCAGGGCCAGCAGGCGGCGCGAGCGGTCGCCATCGACCTGATGGGCACGTTGGCCGCCGCGCTGGGGGGCGACCTGGGGCGGGTGCGCCGCATCGTCAAGCTGCTGAGCCTGGTCAACAGCACGGCGAGCTTCACGGAACATCACCTGGTCACCAACGGCTGCTCCAGCCTTCTGGTGGAGGTCTTCGGCGCCGACATCGGCAGCCACGCCCGCAGCGCCTTCGGGGTGGCGCAGATTCCGCTGGGAGCCTGCGTGGAGATCGAGCTGATCGCCCAGGTCGATCCGGCCTGATGGGCACTCACCACCAGACGGAGTCCGCATGAAGAAGCTGTTCATCAGCGCCGACATCGAGGGAGTGGCCTGCATCAGCGCGCCCGTCGAAGTGGACAAAGCCCACCCGGCCGAGTACGCGCCGTTCCAGCGGCAGATGACGGCCGAGGTGGCTGCGGCCTGCGCCGGCGCCTGGGCGGCCGGAGTCGAGTCCATCGTGATCAAGGACGCCCACTGGACGGCCCGCAACATCGATCCGCACCAGCTCGCCGTACCGGCCGGCAAGGCACTGAAGCTCATCCGCGGCTGGAGCGGCCATCCCTTTGCCATGGTGCAGGGCCTGGACGAGAGCTTCGACGCCGTGGCCTTCATCGGCTTCCACGCGGCGGGCGGCTGTGGGGGCAACCCGCTGGCACACACAGTCTCCAGCCGCGCCTTCGCGCGCGTGGAGCTCAACGGGCGCACGGCCTCGGAGTGCCTGATCTACGCCTACGCCGCTGCCAGCGTGGGCGTGCCGCTGGTGTTCCTGTCGGGCGATCAGCAGCTGTGCGACGAGGCCTCGGGCCTGATCGATGGGCTGCAGACAGTGGCCACGCTGCAGGGCTTCGGCGCTTCGGTGCAATCCATCC
Organism: Silanimonas sp.; assembly: GCF_027531545.1. Taxonomy (GTDB): domain Bacteria; phylum Pseudomonadota; class Gammaproteobacteria; order Xanthomonadales; family Xanthomonadaceae; genus Silanimonas. Next base: position 27,454 of record NZ_JAPZSC010000039.1, read on the forward strand.
TGCCCGCCGAGGCCGTGCAGCGCATCCAGGCCGGCGTGCAAGCGGCAGTGCAACTCTCGGCCCGAGGCCCCGTGGTGGCACCACCGGCGCTGCCCGAGGCGTTCAACTTCAAACTGTGCTTCAACAAGGCCAGCGACGCCTACGCCAAGTCGTTCTATCCGCAGGTGCAGCAGGTGTCGGATACAGAACTGGTACTGGAAACACGGCGCTACTTCGACGTGCTGACCTTCTTGTGGTTCGCAGCGCAGTGACTTGCGCGGGCGAACCAGCACTTGTAGGAACTGACCAGCACTTCGAGAGCCCGCTTTCAGTCCTCGAACCGTAGGAGCTGAACGACAGCAGTCGACAGCGTGAGTTCGCGGCTTTCAGATGCAGTCGTTCAGCCGGGATCTTCTCCCAGTCGATGCTGGTCACCTGCGAACGACAGCCGTCGCTGTCGCCAAATTCTTCATCGGCTCAGAATTGGATCGGCGCATACACTCTTGACCGGCCGGCAGAGCAGGTTGCGCATGGGCGGGTCTGGCTGCGGCTCATTCCACCGCCGTGCCCCGCCCCGTCACCCGGTCGCGTTGGCGGGCGCGTTGCGCGGCAGCAGCACCGATCGCCAAGTCAGGGCAATCGCCACCACCATCGCCAGGCCCAGCCCGACGTAGCCCATCACCAGGCCGCGGAAGCCCAGCACCGGGATCAGCGCGCCCGCCGACAGCAAGCCCAGGGGCAGGGTGTAGATGGCCAGCATGCGCACACCCATCACCCGGCCGCGGAAGCGCTCGTCGCTGCCGCGCATCAGCAAGACGGCCAGGGCCAGCATGCTCAGGCTCTGGCAGAAGCCTGCGGCAAGATAGAGCGCCATCGCGCTGGACGCCGTGATGGGCAGCGCCAGGCCCAGCAGGCACAGGTACCACGCGGCGCACGAGGCCAGCATCGTGCGTGCCGGGCGCAGTGCGGCGCCGCGGCTGCTCATCACCAGCGAGCCCAGCAGCGCGCCGCTGGCATAGCTGGCCACCAGCCAGCCCAAGCCCTTCTGGTCCAGGCCGAAGACGTCGCGTGCGATGTAGGGCATCAAGCCGCCGCTGAGCGGAAAGGCGCACAGGTTGACCAGCGCAGCCACCGCCATCGCGGCACGCAGCGCAGGCGTGTGCCAGACATGCTGCAAGCCTTCGACCAGTTCGCGCCAAGGTGACGACGTGCGGGCCGGCGCGGCAGCGGCCGTCTTCACGCCGGCCGGACCCGATCGCAAAGTCAGCACCACACCGACGAGGTACAGGGTGACGATGACGCCATACGCGCTGAGCATGCCAAGACTGACCATGAAGCCGGCCCCGGCCAATGCGCCGCCGATGCGCGCCGAATCCCCCGTGGTACGCGATATGCCCATCGCAGCGACCAGTTGTGAAGGCGGCACGGCGGCACTGACCAGGGCCGTGCGTAGCCCAATGTCCGAGGGCTTGATCAAGCCCACGAGGAAGGCCACGACCAACACGCCGGTCGGGCTCAGCTGGTCCGTGGCGGCCAGCAGCAGGATCACGCAGGCCAGCAGGGCGTAGCTCATGCGCATGCCCGCCAGCACACGACGCAGACCCAGCCGGTCGCCAAGCGTGCCCAGCACGGGCGACAGCAGCGTGCCGACGTACATCAGCGCGCCGAAGATCGTCAGCTGAAGCACCGAGCCCGACTCCACGAGCACGTACCAGCCCAGGATCAGCGTCTCCATCTCAAGCGCCCAGGCGGTGCACAGGTCGGCCGGCCACTGAGTGCGGAAGGCGCGCGTGCGCAGTGGGGCCAGCGCGGGCCAGCGGGCTGGTGCGGCAGAGCCTGAGGGCCGGGGCGACTTCAACGCGCGGACCTGCCCAGTGTCTGACTGCTCATGGGCGCTGGCGGCAGCTGCCGCACGGCATAGCTATCCGGCAAGGTGGGGTGGAAAGGCATTGATCAGGCGGAGGATAGTGTTTTCAAACGCCCTCTTTCCTTCCCCATGGCACCCCGAACGCGACAGAGCACGGCGCTTGGTGCGCTTGAATCTTTCTTCGGAGGCGGCTGCGGTCCGTTGCGCGTTGACAGCGCCGCCGACAGTCGTCCTTTTCGACCGCCGTTTGCGGCTTATCCCTCGGCACCAGGGCACTTCCACAGATCCCTGTGTGAAAACTCGGCCGATGCGCAATATCCAGGGTCATCGCACCCCTCCCGCGATGACGGTCGTCGATCCTGGGCCGCACTGGAAGGTCGACTCTGCGCGCTATCACTCGAAACCCGAGTTTTCACACACCTTCGGTCGAGACTTGCCTTCCGATGCTCGTCGACGCGAGCGACTGCTTTAGGGCGACCAATCAGGCGGGGCGGATGACCGGAACGGGTCGAAGTGCGACCTTGACCGTCGCCTTCCTGGCGCGTGACCTCGGCGGCTGATCACGAACGTCAGCTTCGGCTTCGGACGACCTCACAGTGCCGGCCATCAAGAGACGTTTGCGAAAGGCAGGTTCGTGGTGCGCCGCCTTTCCCATCTCACGATAGGCCCAACCGGTCCAGCTTACGGCGGCACGGGGGCGCGCGGCCAGGTGTTCCTTCGGTCAAGCACCATCACGGACCGGTGAGACAGTGGCAAGCGATCTACAGCTTCGACGCCCGATTCAGGAACAGCAGGGAAGCAAGGCGCCGCTTGGCTGCAAGGCGTCGACTCCGAACTTCAACGCAGCTGCCTCAGCCGGCCAGCCCCCTCGTCAAGGCGGATCGCGTCGGCGCAAGGTTTTGCGCATGCACGCCTTGCCCGGCCACGTCCTCCGGCAGCGGCAGGCCCAGCAGCATGGCCGCCGCGGTACGTGCCAGCGCGGGCGCCATCTGGATGCCGTAGCCACCTTGTCCTGCCAGCCAGAAGAAGCCGTCGGCGGCGGCGGCGTAGCCGACCACCGGCGAGCGGTCGGGCACAAAGCTGCGCAGGCCGGCCCAGCGGTGGTTGAGCTTGCGCACGCGCATGCTCGTCGCAGTCTCGAATCGGTCCACCGCGATGGCAATGTCCATCTCGTCGGGTGCGACGTCGCAAGGGTCCATCGGGTCCTCGTTGGCCGGCGACAGCAGCAACTGCCCGGCATCGGGCTTGAAGTAGAACTGCTCGTCGACATCGATGACCAGGGGCCATGCGCGGATGTCCAGCCCCGGTGGTGCGCGCAGCGTCACCGCGGTGCGACGCATCGGCTGCAAGCCGACCGTCGGCACACCTGCCTGCCGCCTTGGCCAGGGTCTTAGTCGGTGCGAAGCCCACCGCCGGGGCGGGCCCAAATCCTGCAGCACCGCGGCATGCAGATGCCTGGAACTGGCTGTCAGATTACCTGTGATCCCACTGAAGTCGATGAAGGCTTCGTCGATCGAGCAAGGCGCCTGACTGGGCAAGTAGCGCCACGAGACCGCGGCCCTGCCGCGGATGACGCACCTGGAACGAGGGTTGCGCCATCTGGTGGATGAAGGTGGTGATGACGCCCTGCAGCCCGGCTGCAGGTGCCGCCTTCGGCGCTGTGAGGTTGAGTGTCCTGGGGAAGCAGCGCTACGCCGGATGCACCACCACCAGCAGGGCATGCGCCACGCCCTTGCCGGGGTTGCGTATGGCGTGGGACTGGTCGGCGCCGTAGCGCGCGGTTTCGCCCACCTTCAGGCGCGTCACGGCTTCGGCCGACTGCACTTCGAGGCTGCCGCTCAGCACGCTGAGGTGCTCGCGCGTACCAGGCTCGTGCGCCTCCGACGCCAGGGCACCGCCCGGCTGCACTGACAGTTCGTACCACTCGTACTGCCCGGCGAGTTCGATCGGACTCAGGATGCGCAGCTCGCAGCGTCCGTCCGGACTGCGCATCGAGGGCGTGGCATGCGAGGCCACGGTGGCGATCGCCGGCGGCACTGGCTTATCCGCGCCCAGCAGCTCGGCCATCGGCACGCCCAGGGCGTTGGCCAGGCGCCAGACCACCGCCACCGTGGGGTTGGCCTGGTTGCGCTCGATCTGCGAGAGCATGGACTTGGACACGCCTGCCTGCCGCGAGAGCTGGTCCAGCGACAGCGCGCGTGTTTGACGCAGCGCGGCCAGGGTTTCGCCCACGCGGGGCGGCTCGGGAGGAGAACGGCTCATGGGGCGAGAAGCCTTGACGGATCGAAGTGGCTTGATGATACTGCACGGAGGTTCGATATATCGAACATCTGTCGTTTCAGTGGAAACGCATGCTAGCTCAGTTCAACACCGCCCAGGACCCGACCATGGCCACCGCTTCCGACTTCCTTGCCACGCTGCGCACCGAGCTCCAATCCATCCGCGATGCCGGCCTGTACAAGACCGAGCGCATTCTCAGAACACCACAGGGTGCGCATGTCCGCACCGCAGACGGCCGCGAGGTCCTCAACCTGTGTGCCAACAACTACCTTGGCCTGTCCAGCCACCCGGCGGTGATCGAAGCCGCGCACGAGGCGCTGCGCACCCACGGCTATGGGCTCAGCTCGGTGCGGTTCATCTGCGGCACGCAGGACATTCACAAGACGCTGGAAGCGCGCCTGGCAAGCTTTCTGGGCGCCGAGGACGCGATCCTCTACGCCGCAGCCTTCGACGCCAACGGCGGCCTGTTCGAGCCGCTGCTGGGCGAGGCCGACGCGGTCATCAGCGACGAGCTGAACCATGCCTCGATCATCGACGGCATCCGACTGTGCAAGGCGCAACGCTGGCGCTACAAGCACAACGATCTGGCCGATCTGGAGCGCTGCCTGGCAGAGGCCGCGGCGAAGGGTGCCCGCTTCAAGCTGGTGTTCACCGACGGCGTGTTCTCGATGGACGGCACCATCGCCCGGCTCGACCAGATCCGCGCCGTGTGCGACCGCCACGACGCGCTTCTGGGCGTGGACGAGTGTCACGCCACCGGTTTCATGGGCGCGCGCGGCCGCGGTACGCACGAACACCGTGGCGTGTTCGGCCAGATCGACATCATCACCGGCACGCTGGGCAAGGCGTTGGGCGGTGCTTCCGGGGGCTTCACCGCGGCGCGCAGGGAAGTGATCGACCTGCTGCGCCAGCGTTCACGTCCCTACCTCTTCTCGAACACGGTCGCGCCGAACATCGTGGGTGCCTCTATCGCCGTGCTGGACCTGCTGGAGGGCTCCACGGCGCTGCGCGACCGGCTCCAGGCCAACACGAGCTACTTCCGCACGGCCATCGCCCAGGCCGGCTTCGAGATCAAGCCGGGCGAGCATCCGATCGTGCCCATCATGGTCTACGACGCGGCCAAGGCGCAGCAGTTGGCCGCACGCCTGCTGGAACTTGGTGTCTACGTCGTGGGCTTCTTCTTCCCGGTGGTGCCCCAGGGCCAGGCGCGCATCCGCGTGCAACTGAGCGCGGTTCACGAGCAGGCCGATCTGGAACATGCCGTGGCCGCCTTCCGACAGGCGGGGCTGGAACTGGGGCTGATTCGATGAGCGGCACGCCCAGGGTCCTGGTCGTCGGTGCAAACGGGCAGATCGGCACCGAACTGGCCGAGGCGCTGGTCCGCCAGTATGGTGCGGCGGCGGTGGTCACCAGCGACGTGGCGCCCGAGGGCCGCGTGCCCGCGGCGCGTCACGAGATGCTGGACGTGACCGACGCCGGCGCGCTGACGGAGACGGTTGAGCGGCACGGCATCACGCAGATCTACCACCTCGCAGCTGCTCTCAGCGCCAGGGGAGAGCAGCATCCGATGTGGGCCTGGAGCCTGAACATGAAGGGGCTGCTGAACGTGCTGGAACTGGCCCGCACGCACAAGCTCGACAAGGTTTTCTGGCCCAGTTCCATCGCCGCCTTCGGCCCGACGACACCCCGTCACCAGACGCCGCAGAAGACGGTGATGGAGCCTGCCACCGTCTACGGGATCTCGAAGCTGGCCGGCGAAGGCTGGTGCGCCTGGTACCACCGCGTGCACGGGGTCGATGTGCGCAGCCTGCGCTACCCGGGCCTCATCAGCTGGAAGACCCTGCCCGGCGGCGGCACGACCGACTACGCCGTCGAGATCTTTCACGAGGCGCTGAAATCGGGTCGCTACACGAGCTTCCTGGCCGAGGGCTCCCGCCTGCCGATGATGTACATGCCCGATGCGATCCGCGCCACGCTCGAGCTGATGGCGGCGCCGGCTGGGCAGATCCGCGAGCGCCACGCCTACAACCTCCGCGGCGTGAGTTTCACGCCGGCGGAGATCGCATCTGCCATTGCGGAGGAACTGCCCGACTTCGAGATCGGCTACGCGCCCGACTTCCGCCAGGCCATTGCGGACTCCTGGCCCTGTTCGGTGGACGACAGCGCTGCGCGGGCCGACTGGGGATGGCGGCCCGAGTTCGACCTGCGTGCGCTGGTGCGCGACATGCTGGCGAACCTGCCACTGGTGGTCGGGTAGCAGCCGCCACGGCCGTCCCATAGGGCCTGGCTCAGGTCGCGCGATGCCGTCTGACCGTCTCCGGCAGGCTCGGCCACATGACGGTCGCCAACAGGAAGCTCACCGAGGCCAGGCATATCACCAGTGCCAGGCCGAAGTGCTCGGCCAAGGGCGCGCAGCGTGGACGTAGAAACATCGGCGAACAGGTAGAACGGGATCAGCACCGCACCGGCCAGCGAGCCGATGGCGCTGCCGATGAGCTGCCGATGAGCTGCCAGCCCAGGATGTCACGGATGGCCGCATCGGGGATGCCATTCGGCCAGACCTCGCCGCTGTACTGGCACGCGCTTGTTGAAGGTTGAGGCTGGGGGCTTCGAGTGGCCGCTCCGGGACGGCGAGATTGGAACAGCCGATGTCTGTTCAGGGTCGTTGGCCGTCCGTCACCAGTCGCCGCTGAAGGTCAGCTGACCGTCTCATCGCCGACACCCTGGCCTCCGGGATGCGGCCGCGGGCCTCACCGGCCAGGCTTGGCCGCGCCAAGCCCGGCGGCGCGCTCCACCAGCA
>NZ_JAPZSC010000015.1 GCF_027531545.1 Silanimonas sp.
GCGTTCCAAACTGATGGCGGACAGTTGGCCTACCATCCGCAGCGTCACTCTGGACACCTGCAACGGGTGTCCGCGATCGCCCGGAACGCTGTCCGCGATCAGCCTGGAATGGGTGTCCACGATCAGTGGAATGCGCACCGAGTGGAGCGCTTCCACGCAGCGAGCGTCTTCCTGAACGCGGCGGCGAGCTTGTCCGGCCGAGTGGCGATCTGCATCCTTGACAGCCGGGCCTGCACGGGCTCGTGAGCGCCGGCGAGTTCGAGCAAGACGGCGACGAGGGTTCCTGCTTCCTGTCGGCGCAGGAAGGACTCCAGATCCTCGGGTTTCGGCTTTGGCATCGGGACCCCCGCCATCGGGATCAGTCGGCCTGCAGGCCTTGGCTCAGATCCCAGAAACTGCCTTGCCAGTGATCGACCTGGCCCGATGTGCCGCAGGCCAGGCACTGCCAGACCACAAGATCGTCGCTGCTGATAGAAGTCTCGACCGGAAGCCGGTCGCGCACACGGCACCTGAAGCACAACGGGCCGGGTGCGTCGCCGCAGCGATCGTAGTCGGACGCATGGGAAACCACGGCCGTGACGAAGTCAGCCATCCGCCGCGCCGGACCTCGTTCGGGAGCGATGGCGCCCTTGGTGTCCAGGAAGTGCCGAAGGTCGATCACGTACATGCCGCGGAGTGTGCCGCGTTTGCGGTACGCGGAAACCGGTCTGCGAGTGCATCGAGCGCTCGCTTCGCCGCCCACCCGACCGACAGCTCCTGCACCTGCACGGCAGCCGGCGGATGTGCAGGAAGCGCTGCAGCACCTTGCGCAACGAAGGCCAGGTGGGCCCCTCCGCGGGGTTGCCAGCGAACAGTTCGTGGTAGACCGGCAAGCTCTCTGGGTATTGACTTACGCCCGGTATCAGCTGGCGGGCCATCCGTCTGGACCCGGCGGTTGGACGCACCCGAGGGCGGCGTGATCGGGTGTGTAGCGCTGTCACCCCTCCGGTGAAGTGGGTCCTGATCGGATCGGTCTGACCGGACAAGGACTTGGATGCGGCAGCAGGCGATCAACTGCCGGATCCAGGTTGAAACATCAGTCAGTTGCGCCAAAGCCGCTGCGAACCAGATCCGCGATGCGAACCGCCATGCTGCGCCCGGGGTCGAACGGAAGATCCTCGAATCCGAAGGCCGCATAGAGCGCCCGCACATCGTCATCCAGCGGATGCGTCAGCACACAGAAACAGCCTATCTGCCCGGACAGGCACACCACCGTCGTGAGGGCATAGATCATCAGCGATCGCGCAATGCCCTGCCCCTGCCAGCGCAGGTCGACCCCCAGCTGGCCCAGCAGGACGGCAGGCAGAGGGTCGGGTCGATTGCGCTGCTGCGCCTTCGGCAACCAGGCTCGCTCGACCTGCGCCGTCGACAGGCTCACGTAGCCAACGACGCTGCCTGATTCCGCATCACAGATCACGCTTGTACGAGAGACTCCCAGCTCCTGGTTGCGCCAGGCATGGCGGCGGAACCAGTGGTTCAGGGCGTCGCGCCCACAATCGAACGCCGCCGTATCGTCAGCGGCCGAAAGAGGCCGCGGCGGCGTGAAGGCGGCCATCGCGCCCGAGGTCACTTCTGCCAGACGGGACGAGTCTTGGACAGCCTTCGAAGCGCCGGAACTTCCTGCGCTGGCGAACCGGCCCAGGCCTCGAACCGGGCCCAGTCTTTCGCCGCAATCGTCACGATGCGGCGATTCAGCAGGTCGGACTCGGCCGCTTCGAGCGCCCGCCGCCGCACGAAGTCACTGAGGTTGGTGCTGGCCTGTTCGGCCGCGGCCTCCAGCAAGGCACGTTCGCTGGCACTGACGCGAACACTCAAGACGGCAGCGGAAGCAGTTGGCATCAAGATACCTTCAAGCGATGTATGACAATAGCATACAAGCGTCGGTGTGAGTTGGTCGGGGTGGCGTGCGGCGCGCGCGACGGCGACGGGCGCTCCCAGTACTGGCCCAGGCGCAGTCGGTGTTGGCGGTCGCGCCGCTCAGCAGCTGGCGCCTCAGCCAGGTGTTCTTGCCGCTGCTGCGCAACGGGGGCCAGGGCCGCATCGCCCACGTGTTCGGCGGCGCGGGCTCGCCTGGCGATCTGGCCTTCGGCCTGGGTGGCGCCGCTCACCGCGGGCAGGCCCACTAGCGGCTTCTCCCGCAACGGGCCGGTGTTGCCGTGGTGAGCAAGGCCGGCGCGGCGGCCCGGCTCTTAGGCTTGATCGACCGCCGATCGCGGCGCCGTCCTGAGGCTCAGCCCACCAGCGCCACCTTGCGGCGCCGCGGCCGCACAACAAGCGCCGCGCCACCCAGCGCGAGCATCAAGGCCGTGCCGGGTTCGGGCACCGGGCTGATCGTCACGCGCCAGGCCAGAAACATCGTGTCCAGATCCTTGCCGTCGTTGTAGGCCGCGCCGGCGTGGAAGCCGTCGGTGGTGGCGAAGTCGTTGTCGTTGGCCAGGAACAGGAAGTAATCGTCAGGCCGGTCCGGGTCGAGGGCCGGCAGCAGCACCACGCCCTCCCACTTCTCCGAGAGGTTCTCGAAGCCGTCCTGCAGCCCGTTGGTCAGGCCGAAGCGGTTGAGCTGGGCGCGGTCGTTCACGTTCAGCAGCAGCGTTTTCGCCGCGGGCGTGATGGCCGGGTTCAGCACGCCTCCCGGGGCGACCTGCTGCGTGCCCAGCACGTTGGTTGCGGTGCTCAGGTCCAGCACCTCCACCTGGCGAAGCAGCGAGGTCTGGGTGCCCACGAGGCGGCCGTTGCTGTCGCGGGGCAGCATCAGCAGCTGCGTGGACGACAGCGCGTGCAGCTCGCTCTGCGCCGCCACCAGCGTGCTGCTGCCCTGCGTGAACTTGGGCAGCTGCACCACGTACTCGCCCGTGAGGCGGATGTTGTCGAGGTCGCTGAGGTCGTAGGTGAAGATGCGTGTGTGGTCGCGCGTGGCGGCGGCGCTGGCAAGGTTGATGTCCTGGCGCGCGGCGCTTTGCAGGCCCACGAACAGCGTCTTGCCATCTGGGGAGATCGTCAGCCCCTCGAAGCCCTGGTTGTTGGCGCGGCCGGCCGTCGGGTTGGCGGGCGAGGGCCCTGGCTGGCCCGCGGTGGGGTTGTTGCTGCTGTAGTCGGTGACGCTGTTGCGGATGGGGCGCACGGAGCTGGCCACTTCCAGCGCGCCGACGAACTGGCCATCGGGCGCGAAGCGGTAGATCGAGGGGCCGTATTCGTCGCTGATCAGGCGCGAGCCATCGGCCAGCACCACCACGCCCTCGGCGTCGAGCGCCAGCTTGCCGTTGAAGGCCTGCGGCAGCTCGGGCAGCAGGGCCGTGGCTGGGCGCGCGCCGCCCGCGGCCACGCCGCCGGGCACCGGGTCCAGGCCGCTAAGCAGGCGCGTGCCGCCACCGGGCAGGGCTTCGTAGAGCAGCGTGCTGCCCACGAGGTCGAGGCCGATCTGGTTCTGTGCCAGCCCCGAGGCACCGGTCGCGGCCGGCGTGAAGCTGATCTGCAGGCTGTTCAGGCGCGGCGCGTAGTCGATGGTGCCGGCGATGTTGTAGCCGCGGTCGGGCGCGGCCAGGAAGCTGCCCGTGTAGGTGTTGCCAACTCGGCTCCAGCTGGACGCGTCGGCCCACAGGCCGCTGATGGAGCCGAAGGTCTCGCCGTGCACGTCGCGCAGGTTGGCGGGCAGGCGGCCCACGCCCACGAGCTCTTGCACCGTGAACACGGTGCCGCCCAGCGTGGTGGTGGTCTGCGCCTGGGCCTGGTGAACCAGGCCGCAGAGCGCCAGCGCGCTGGCCAGCGTGCGGGCCGCGGCGCTGCGGCGCGTGTTGAGTCGGTCAAGCCTCATGGCCTCTTCCCCCGGTGGTGTTGTTGATCGATGCATGCTGTTCCCCGACGATGACCAAACGGTGACGGTGTCGTCCCGTCGGCCGTCCCGGCCGTTGCGAAAAAAGGTATAAACGGTTTATTCCAATAACCATCTAGAGCCCATCCATGGCCAACCGAAAGTCCGCTCAGTCCGCCACGAACCCGCCCGCTGAGCCTGCGGCTGCCCGCCAGCGTCCGGCGGCCAAGGCGAAGCCTGCCAAGCCGGCCAAGCCCGCGCCCGCGCCAAGCCGAAAGGCCAAGCCAAACGCGAGCCCGGCGCCGGCCAAGAAGGCGGCCGCCGCCGGCAGCAAGCTCGTGCGCGACAGCTTCACCATGCCGCAGGCCGATTTCGCCCTGGTGGCGCAGCTCAAGGCCCGTGCGCTGGACTTCAAGCGCCCCACCAAGAAGAGCGAGTTGCTTCGCGCCGGCCTGCAGGCGCTGAACCAACTGGACAACCGGGCTCTTCAGGCGGCTCTGGAGGCGCTCACGCCGCTGAAGATCGGTCGCCCCAAGAAGGGCGGCTGAACCCGGCGCCCATGCCCTGGCGCGGCCCGGAGCGGCCGCCCATGGGCCCGACGGCGCGAAGCAGGGGCGCGTCGGGTCATGCCGCCGTCAACGCCGGCGCGCAGCATCGCCGCATGGAACTAGCGGCGATTCTTGAGCTGTATGCCTTGGAGGGGCGTGGCACACGCCTGAACGTGGGCATGAACCGCGTCCAGCACGCTTGGCAGTGTGCGCGGCTCGCTCGCAACGCGGGTGCGGCCCCATCCTTGCAGCTCGCGGCCTGGCTGCACGAGATGGGTGAGATGCGCCGGGGCCTGCACGACCCCGAGGCAGGATTAGCGGGTGAGGGCCACGCCGTCGCTCCTGCGCGTCAAGGTGCGGCCTGGCTTGAACCACTTTTCGGCGCCGCCGTGGCCGAGCCGGTGGCCTTGCAGGCAGCCGCGCGTCGTTGCCTGGCCAGCACCAAGCCCGACTTCCGGCGCCGGATCCCGGCTGGATGGCTGGCCCAGATCGAACGCGATGGTGGCTTGCAGACACCCCGCGAGGCCCGGTTGTTTCTGCAGCGGCCCTATGCACCCCAGGCGATCCGCCTGTGCCTCTGGGACGCCGATGCCCACGACCCCGGCCTGTGGCCACCCTCGCTCGAGAGCGCGCTCGACACGCTGCGGCGGCTGATGTGGCTATTGCAGACCGCGGCGCCGTTGCCTGCCGCTGTCGTGATGCCGCGCGCGGGCGTCGGCCGCAGGCTCACCGCGCGGCCTCGCGGCAGCTGAGGCTTTGGCGAGGCGCAATGCCATGCCACCTTGTCACGCGATGTTCACGCCCGGCCGTAAGCATGGCGAGCTTCGGGTCTCTCAAGCGGCCCGCTCAACGTTCCAAGGACCCCATGCGCCCTGTCTCCAGCCGCCGCGACTTCATCCTCCGACTGACTGCCGTCAGCGCCGCCCTGGGCGGCGGCGCTGCGCTCACCGCCTGCGGCGGTGACGACGAGCAACCCGAGTTCCTGTACGGCGTGGCCAGCGGCGACCCGCTGGCCGACCGCGTGATTCTGTGGACCCATGCCCGCTTCCCGGGCAGCGACGACCGCGTCGGGTTGCGATGGGAGGTGGCCGAGGACGCCGCGTTCACCCGCGTCGTGGCCTCGGGCCAGGCCACGGCTACGCGCGAGGCCGGCCACACCGTGAAGGTCGATGCCAGCGGCCTGGCCGCCGGCCGCGAGTACCACTACCGGTTCAGCCATGGCGGCACGCGCTCACTGGTGGGCCGTACCCGCACGCTGCCCGCCACCGCCAGCGAGCTGAGCCTGGCGGTGATGAGCTGCACCAACTACCCGGCGGGCTTCTTCAACGTCTACGCCGAGGTGGCGCGCAGCGACGCGCAGTTCGCCATTCACCTGGGCGACTACATCTACGAGTACCCCGCCAACGGCTATGCCTCGGCGGGGGCGGCAGCCCTGGGTCGCACCTCCGTGCCGGCGAACGAGCTGTTCTCGCTCGAGGACTACCGCCGCCGCCACGCCCAGTACAAGAGCGATGCCGACTCGAAGACGCTGCACGCGCGCATGCCGCTGATCGCCGTGTGGGACGACCACGAGATCGCCAACGACGCTTACAACGGCGGCGCCGAGAACCACGATCCCGCCACCGAAGGCAGCTGGGCGGCGCGCCGCGCGGCCGCGCTGCAGGCTCACCACGAATGGATGCCCATCCGCTCCGGCGCCGACCGCTCGCGCATCTACCGCAGCTTCAACTTCGGCAACCTGGTGCAGTTGCACATGCTGGACACGCGCCTCGTGGGCCGCGACGAGCAGATCTCGATCGGCGCGCTGGCGGGCCTGGCCGGCCCGGCCGCCCAGTCGGCGGCCACGGCGGCCTACACCTCGCCGAGCCGGCAGCTGCTGGGCGCCGAGCAGCTGTCGTGGCTGCAAGGGCAGCTGGCCGCCAGCACGGCCACCTGGCAGGTGTTGGGCCAGCAGGTGCTCATGGGGCGCATGGAGTTCCCGGTGTCGGTGCTGGCGGCACTGAACAGCACCGACACCTCGCCCGAGGCCGTGGCCGCAGGCACTGCGGCCATCACGGCCTACCTCACCGCGAAGGCCACGCCGCCCGCGCTGCGCACACCGGCCCAGGCGGCGCTCATGAACCCCGCGCTCAACCCGCTGCTGGGCTACAACCTCGATGCCTGGGACGGCTACCTCGCCGCGCGCGAGACGGTGCTGGCCACCGTGCGCCAGCTGGGCCGCAAGCTCGTGGTGCTGGCCGGCGACACGCACAACGCTTGGCACAGCGCGCTCACGCTGAAGGGCCTGGACGCCCCGGCGCTGGCCGGCGTGAAGGTGGGCGAGGAGTTCGCCACCAGCAGCGTCAGCTCGCCGGGCCTGGAGTCCTACCTGCCGCTGCCGCCGGCCCAGGTGAAGAGCATCTTCGAGAACGTGGTCGACGACCTCAAGTGGATCGACCCGTCGCGCCGCGGCTTCCTGAAGATGCGCTTCACGGCCGCCGAGGCGGTGGGTGAGTGGGTGTTCATCGACACCATCACCAGCCGCACCTACACGGCCAACGTGGGGCACACGGCGCGCTACAGCGGCTGAGCCTGGCCTGAGGTGGCAAGCAGCCCGGTGCCTTCCATGTAGACGGACAGACCCCGCTGCTTGGCCATGGCCGCGGCGTTGGTGACGTCGACAGCCCGCCACCGTCCGGGGTTGCCGGCAAACACCACGGCGCCCATGTACCGTCTGATGAAGTTGAAAAACCGCGTCGCTCCGTGGCGGTCCTCGGCCTCGATGCCGCCGCGCGACCGCGACTCGTCGTTGTAGAGCTGGCGCGCCGCTTCGTTGTACCCGGCCACCACGTGCTCGCAGCGCGCCTCCCAGTCGCAGCTCTGGGACAGGATGACGAAGTCGTCTCCGCCGACGTGTCCGACGAAGCCGCGCCGAGGGGCGCAGTGTTCCTGGATCCTGCGCGACAACCGGGCTCAACTCACCCAACCGACCCTGAAGAAGCATCGGCTGTCCTGATCTCCTCGCCCTGAAGCCGCCGGTCGGCCACCCCCACAGTCACCCGCACGAGGCCCCGAAGCGGAGGGCAAACGCGGACGGGCAGTAATCAAGGCGATTGAGGCACGGCGCACGGCTTGAGACCGTGCGGGCTCACCCCAAAGGGAGCCCATCGTGCAAGCCACGGCACAACAGCCCCAGCGGGCGCCGGATGGCCTACCGCTGCGCTACGAGCACCACCGCCCGGAGGAGACCACGCTGTACCGCTTGGTGCAGCAGCACGCGGCCAGCTTCATCGCGCACACCGAGACCAGCACGGGCGCCGAGTTGCCGCTGTTCATCAAGGACGCGTTCGACGCCTTCCTCGAGCGTGGCATCCTCGCCGACGGCTTCGTGGGCCTGCGCTGTGGCGCATGCGGCCACGACAAGCTGCTGACGTTCAGCTGCAAGCGGCGGGGGTTTTGCCCGTCATGCGGCGCGCGGCGGACTTTGCAGATCACGGCGCACTTGGTGGACCACGTCGTCCCCCATGTGCCGGTGCTCCCACCGACGAGGAACTGCACGCGCTGCTGCAGACCGTCATTGCCCGGCTGATGAAGATGCTCACGCGCCGGAGCGTGCTGGTCGAGGACATGGGCCAGACCTTCCGGGCCGAGCCGGATGCCACCGGGGAGGAGGAGGCGCGCACGCTGCGGCCGCTGCAGGCCGCGGCCATCATTTGCTGCATCGCCTTCGGCCTCAGCGCCGGACAGAAAGTGCGGCCGCGCCGGGCCTGACCCCCGCACTCGCCGAGCCCGGAGGTCGGTGACACGACGGCGCGATTTAGCGAGTCGAGGTCTCACACGGCACCTCGGACCCTGAGGCCATCACCTGCGCGGCCAGCTCGCTCGGGCTCCAGGACAGCGCCGGCTCGGCGCGCAGGCGCGCGATCGCCCAGTCGGCGAAGCAGCGCACCCGCGCCGAGAGCTGGCGGGCCGAGGGGTAAAGCACGTGCACCGCCCGCTGCCCGGCCGTCCAGTCCGGCAGCACCGGCTGCAGCGCGCCGGCGCGCACCAACGCGGCCACAGCGAATGGGGCCGCCACCACCAGCCCGGCCCCACCCACGGCGGCGGCCACCGCTGCGTCGCCATCGTCGAAAGCCAGCGCCGGCTGGCCGGGCAGGTCGACCGCCTCGGCGCCCTCGCGCCTCAGGCGCCAGGGCACGGTGCCGCCGCGGGGTGCGAACCAGCCCAGGCGGGGCCAGTCGGCCAGTGCCGCGGGGTCGCGGGGCCGGCCGTGGCGGGCGATGCAGTCCGGCGACGCGTACAGCCCGAGGTGCACCGTGCACACGGGCCGGGCGACGAGCCGCGAGTCGGGCAGATCTCCGCCGCGGATGGCGCAGTCGATGCCGTCCTCCAGCAGGTGCGAGAGCCGGTCGCTGCTGCCCAGGCGCACGGTCATGCCGGGGTAGCGCTGCCGGAAGTCGTGCAGCGCCGGCGCCAGTACGTGGCGGGCGATCGCCGCCACCGCCTCCACCCGCAGCTGCCCCTGCGGCTGGCCGTGCCGGCCCTGCAGCGCCTGCTCCGCCTCGTCGATCTCGGCCAGCATCCGCACGCAGCGCTCGTGGTAGGCGCGACCTTCGTCGGTCAGGCGCAGCGCCCGCGTCGACCGCTCGAGCAGCCGCACCCCCAGCACCGACTCCAGGTCCCGCAGCCGCTGCGACACCCGCGCCTTCGGCAGGTCCAGCCGCTCGGCGGCGCGGGTGAAGCTGCCGCTGTCGACGATGGTCACAAAGGTCTGCATCGCCGCAAGCTTGTCCATGGCGTTGTTCAGTTTATGAATACAGTGATGTCATCATGGACTTATTTATCTCGTAAGTCGATCCAAAGAAACTGGGTGTCCTGTCACCCAACCCCTGGAGTTCATGATGACCCGCTCGTCCAAGACCCGCTTCGCCCCGATCCGCCGCGCCGGCACCCTGGCCGCCGTCGCCGCCACGCTGGCCGTAGGCCTATTCGGCACGCCCGTGCAGGCGGCGACGGCCACCACCGCCCTGACAGCCGTCAGGACGGTGGCTGCAGATGCAGTGGCCCCCAGGGCGGCGATGGAGGTGGCGCAAGCCTTTGCCAGTGCCTTCAATGCCCGTGACCTGGAGGCCCTGATGGCGCTGTATCCGGCCGGCAGCGTGTTCGTGCCGGCCCCCGGGCAGGGCCTGGCCTCGGCCGATGCGGTACGCCAGGCGCTGCAGGGCTTTCTGGCGATCGGCTTGCCGATCACCTTGAGCGTGCGCCACGGTTACGAGGCCGGCGACATTGCCCTGCTGGTGGTCGACTGGTCGATCCGCGGCACTGGCGCCGATGGCCGGCCGATCAATCTGGCCGGCACCGGCACCGACGTCGTGCGCCGCGGTGCGGACGGCCGCTGGCGTTACCTGGTCGACAACCCCTTTGGCGGCGCGAAGTCCGCTCCGTGAGCACCATGATCCATCATCTGTCAATTCCTGCCCGCGACACACGGCACGTGGCCGAAGTGCTGGTCGAGCTGTTCGGCGGCACACTCACCAGCTTCGGGCCTTACCGCGATTCTTTCATCGCCTGGGCCGGCGATGCGCATGGCACCGCGATCGAGGTCTACCCGCTGGGCACCGAGATGCTGCCGGACCACGGCCTGGGGCAGGCCCGGTTCCGCGCGGGTCAGCCGGCCTCGCCCCATGTCGCCACCCATGCCGCGGTATCGGTGGACCGCAGCCGGGCGGAGATCCTGGCCCTCGCACGCCGAGAGGGCTGGCGGGCGATTGAGTTGCCGCGAGGGACCAACCACGTGATCGAGTTCTGGATCGAGAACGCGGTGATGCTGGAGCTGATGACGCCGGACATGGCGGCCGACTATGTGCGCGCCATGGCGCAGTTCCGGCGGCCGGAGGTAATTCATGGAAGGCTCTGGACCTGATTGATTTCCGGACACAGCACGCGTCAAGCGATCGTCTGCCAGAGCGAATCCCCTTGAGTCGCCTGACGTGTCGTCTGCGGGTGGCTCGCAACCACCTTGGCACTTGACCAGGCAGCGGTCGCCGCTCGGCGTCAGCTGCTGGCCGAACGGCGACCGATCCCCATGCCACATGGGCTCCAGTCAAGCGTACCAATCCGCCCGTGCAGCCAGATCATCTGAGGAAGGTGCGATCACACCCTTTCCACGTTGAAAGCCAAGGGTGCCTCGGGCCAAAATGCACGGATGCCTGACATCAGCCACTTCATCGCCAGCAACGGGCGCCCCGTGACCAAGCTGGTCACCAGTTCTGGCGTGACCGCCTACGTAGCCGATGAGATTCCGTTGGAGGCGCTGATCGGCCTGGGCGAGAGACTGCGCAGAAAGCTCGGGCTGCCTGCCGATCACGCGCCAGTCGGCAATCTGCCGTCGCGCAGGACCGGGCATCGCGGGCTGAAGAAGCGCTGAGCGGCTAGACGCCAGCTGTCGTGGAGCAACGGCGAGTCAGGTCACCAGTAGCAGCACGCTGGGTGACGACTTTCCCACCGCGGCGGCCGTCCGGTACGTCGCAAGCGCCTCCCGGCCGCCGCCGTGGAAAAGCCGCAGGCCGGCTGCGGTCTCGATACAGCAAGCGGCTCCGAGCCGCTGATGCTCATGCTGCGGACCATGGGCTTCGGCGCCGGCTACCACGCGCCTCAGGAGACGGCCGCGGCTCTGCAGGCGTTGCGCCCGCACATGACCTCGGAAGGTCAGGCCTTCTTCGAGAACCTCGGCCGCACGTCAGCCCAGACCGGCGGCCAGATCTCGAACGAACAGCTGCAGCAAGGCATGGGACACCTGCAGAGCGCGGCCAGGGCGCGCGACCAGCAGTACGTCCCCAAGGACCAAACAAGCGCCAGCCTATCCGGGTGCCTTAGGTACTGGCTCGGGCCGACTGGTAGCTGGCGGCAGACAGAGAAGGCGGCTCGCTGCAGGTGCTTCACGAGCTCGGTCAACGGTCAGCGTCGCCAAGACCCCAGCGCTCGTTGTCGCGAGCGTGAGCACGAACCGCGGCGACGGGACTGTGCAGTGCCACGTGCGTAGGTACGTTAGGGCCCCAAGCCAGATCCTCGGCAAACTGATCTCGTGCCGGACCATCAGCCTCGACCTGAACACGCGGAGACGTGCCCTCGACACTCGCGGCCACGATCCCGTCGGGATGGGCGTACGGGTTCTCGCGGTGCGTCTTCACGTCCACACCCTGCATCGACGCACCAAAGGCGTCGCTCGCGTCGATCACGGCGCTGCAGAACCTGAACCGCAAGGGGTGTCCATCTACATCACCGCCGTGGACATCCGCCGGTTCGTGGGGATGGCCACAAACGCCAGTCCCATGACCGAGTCACAGTGGGAGCGCCACCTCGGCACGATCGCCGTCGACCAATGCACCAGCTCCCGCTGAAGCTGGGGAATGCGCAGACCCCCTCTGCGCTGTCGCTCATCGGCGAACACCAACCCACCAAGGAGACCGCATGCAGTTCCTCAGCAGGAGCCTCGGCGCTGACCGCATGTAAACGGCGACCATCGAGGCCACCCCCGAGATGGTTCGCCGGCTGCTCGATGCCGGCGTCAGCAAGTTCCTCGTGTGCGACGACCGAGACGGCAGCGGCGGCGTGCAGATCAACGTCAAGGTCGCCGATCTGGTCAGCAGCGTCGAGCAGAGGCTGGAATCCGAATGATCGGAGAGATCATGCGCAGCTATCCGCAGCGGCATCGGGTGCCACAGCTTCAGGGCCACTGGCATCACCGAGTACCTGCGCAACGGAGGACGACTGGAGGTGGCACGACAGATGGCCAATTACGAGCTGGCCCGGACGACCGGGCTGCATGACTGGCGCCGGGACCAGATGAGCGTGGAGGAGGTGGAGCGGATCTTGATCTGACGCCGCGCCTTGTCGGATAGTGGGTGCCTTCCACTGCACGGCAGGGCCACCGAGTTGGCATCAAGGATCGCGAGCTTCAGCGTGCTCGGGCATCTCCAACTGGAGGTTGTTTTCGAGGACGGACGCAAGCTCCTTGTTGAGTTCGACCCAAAGCGATTGACGGGCCCACTGGCCTCCTTAACTGAGGCGGGTGAGTTCGCGGCAGCGTACCTGCGGCACGGGACAGTGGCGTGGCCATGCGGCGCCGCGATTGACAACGAGGTAGCAAGCATCCGCGCCGACGAAGTCGAGGTGTGGCGCCCGACCTAGCCTTGCCCGACCCCGCGCAACGCCTTAGACGCGGCGGTGATCGGCTGCTCTGCAGCGTTTGCGGCCGGTCAGTGTCACCACTGCGATGCGCGCTGACCGCCGTGAACCGGTCACTCGGAGTGACGATTCGACCTCGTTGGTCTGCAGCGACGCCATGATCAGGGTATACAGCACGCGAGATTGACCAGCCCGCCCACGACGTAAACGGCGCTTGGCTACACTTCGAAGCCCATGCGTCGATCCGCCGTCCTATTTGTCATGCTGTTTGCCCTGCTCTGGCAATCGCTGGCACTGGCACGCCCGGGATCGACGATCAACGTGCTGGCCGACCTCGAGCACGCGGCCCTGCATTGGCAGCAGGAGGGGCACCACCATCACGAGGATGGCTCCTTCCACCTGGACGACTCGCAGGCGTCGCAGTTCCATCTGCTCAGCGACCACCTGACGCCAGCGACGGCGCTGCTGCCAGCCGTCTCGCACCACTTCCCGCCCAGCGCGTCCGCGCAGCCCGGCGGGCTGCACGGCACCCGAGTGCCTGATCCCTTCCTCGACGGCCTCCTCAGGCCACCACGCTCGAGCTCCTGACCCGCCTCCGCGGCGGGCGTCCACCCATGGGCGCCCGACCTCCCGTCGCACACGCTCGCACGTGAGCAATGGTCTGCATCCGACGCGCTCTGTGCGTCCCGCATGACCTGAGCTCGCAGGCCACTTGGTTGCGACTGTCGATTCGTCAGGATCATCGTGAAGACTTCATCGAGGCTTGCTGCCTGCGCGTTTGCAGGCATGGCGGTCGGCGCGCCCGCGTGGGCCCAGCCGGCTGCGCTGCCACCCGTCACATCGGTCACAACGCCCAGCGCGGCAGGAGACACCATCTCCCTGCGCGAGGCCCTCGACGCGGCCTGGCAGCGCGCCGTCTCAGCGCGTGAAGCCGACGGACAGCGACGCCGCGCCGAGGCCGAGCGCCTGGCGACCAGCAGACTCTGGGCGGCGGCGCCCACGCTGGAACTGAGCCATCGCGTCGACCGTCCGCTCGGCGGTGCCGGCGGGCGCGAGACCGAGCTCGGCATCGCCGTCCCGCTCTGGTTGCCCGGCCAGAGGGCAGCCCGTTCGGGGACGGCCGATGCCGCAGCCGCGCAGGCACAAGGCGCCGCGCAGGTGGCCCGTCTGCGCCTGGCCGGCGAACTTCGCGAAGCCGCGTGGCACATGGCCGCGCTGCAGGCCGAGGTCCAGCAGGCCGACGCTCAGGCGGCAGCGCTGCGGCAACTGGCCGACGATGTCGAGCGCCGGGTGCGCGCCGGTGACCTGGCCCGCGCCGACAGCCTGGCGGCCCAGGCCGAGCATCTGGCGGCGGCAGCGGCCCTGGCCGATACCCGGCAGCGGCTGCAGGCCGCCCGCGCCCGCTGGACGCTGGTGACTGGGCTGACGGCGCTGCCGGACCTGTCCGGCGTGGCCGCGCCAGACGACGCTGCCGCGGACGTGGCTCGGCACCCCGAGTGGCAGCTGGCCGCCCAGTCCACCGAACTGGCGCGCAAGCGTCTGGACCTCGTCCGCCACTCTCGACGCGATGCGCCCGAACTGACGGTCGGCGTGCGCCAGGACGCGCCGGGCCGGGGCGAGGCGTCGCAAGGCAGCCTGGTCGTCGGCCTGCGCCTGCCGTTCGGCACGGACGACCGGAACCAGCCCCTCGAAGCCGCGGCGCTGTCCGAGCTGGACATCGCGCAGACGCAGGAACAGCGGCTGCGCGAGCGCCTGGACAGCGACATCGCAGCGGCGCGCGACGCACAGCGTTCGGCCGTATTGCAGCTCGACGCCGAGACCGCCCGTGCGCGGCTGCTGCGCGAGCGCGCCACCCTGATCGATAAGTCCTTCCGCGCCGGCGAAACGCCGCTGCCCGACCTGCTGCGTGTGCTTGCGGCCGCAGCCCAGGCCGACAGCGCCGTCGCCCGCCAGACCGCCGCGCTGGGTCTCGCCCGCGCGCGACTCCAACAAGCCCTCGGACTCCTCCCATGAACCTCTCTCGCCTGCACGGGCCGCACCCGCTGGCCGCAGCCGCCATCGCGCTCCTGTTGACCCTCGGGTCCGCCGCCTTCGCCGGTCCTGGTGCGCATGGTCCCAACGGGGAACACCTCGACGCACCGACCACGGCGGTGATGGCGCCCACCCTGCCGCGCCTGGAGGCCCAGACGGAAGGCTTTGAACTCGTGGCCGAACTGCGCGCTGGCGAACTCGTCATCCTCGTGGACCGCTACGAAACGAACGAGCCGGTGCTGGGCGCCAAGCTCGAAGTGGAGAGCGGCGGCGTCAAGGCCATCGCCGCCTTCCGCGCCGAACAGGGAGACTACGCCGTCACTGATGCGACCCTGCTGAAGGCGTTGGCCTCGCCCGGCGAGCACGGCTTGGTCTTCACGCTGGTCGCAGGGGCCGAGAGCGACCTGCTCGACGGCACGCTGGTCGCGGCGGCCGGCCGCGCCGCAAGCCCGCAAGACGATCACGGGCACAGCCACGACGATCACGACCACGAACTCGAGCGCGCCGTGTGGATCGGCGCGGGCATCGCGGGCCTCGGCCTGATCGGAGGCAGCGCCTGGTGGCGCCAGCGCCGCAACGGCAGCAGCGCCCAGAAGGAGGCCGTGTGATGACGACGCGCCTCAACCTCGTCGCAGCCGCGGCACTGCTCGCACTGTCCACCGCGTTCTCCACGGCGTTCGCCGCCCCCGGCGCGCACGGCCCCAACGGCGAGCACCTCGATGCCCCCGGCGCGGCCGTCAACGCCTCGGGCCTGGCGCGCCTGCCGGACGGCAGCGTCAACGTCCCCAAGGCGGCGCAGCGGCGCATGGCCATCCGCACGCTGCTGGCGCCCGAGTCCGAGGCCGCGGCGACCGTCGAGCTGCCCGGTCGGGTGGTCGTGGACCCGAACGCCAGCGGCCGCGTGCAGGCCGTGCACGGTGGCCGCATCGAGCCCGGACCGAAGGGCCTGCCGGTGGCCGGCCAGGCGGTGCGGCGCGGGGACGTGCTGGCCTATGTGCGCCACCACGCGGACCCCTATACCCAGGGCGCCCAGCAGGCCCAACTGGCCGAGCTGCGCGCGCAGCGTCAGCTCGCCGAACAGCGCGTGCAGCGGCTCGAAGGTCTGGAAGGCACGGTGCCCCGCAAGGAGATCGAAGCCGCACGCACCGAAGCCGCGAGCCTGGCCGAAGGAGAACGCAGCATCGGCGCCAGTCTCGTCGCCCGCGAAGCACTGATCGCCCCGGTGGGCGGTGTCATTGCCCGCGCCGACCTCGCGGTCGGTCAGGTCGTGGAACCGCGCGACGTGCTGTTCGAGGTGGTCGACCCGGCGCGCATGCTGGTCGAGGCCACGACCGCCGACGCCACGCTGGCCGCCCGCATCGCCGGCGCTGCGTTGCAGGGCGTGCCCGACGTGACACTGCGTTTGCTGGGCGCCTCACGGTCGCTGCGCGACGGGGTGCTGCCGATCACTTTTGCCGTAGGCACCGCAAAGGCCGGAAGTGCTCTGCCGCTGGCCATAGGCCAGCCGGTGACGGTGGTCGCGCGGTCGAAGGAGCGCATCAAGGGCATCGTGCTGCCTGCCCAGGCCGTCGTGCGCAACCCGTCGAACGAGCCCATCGTCTGGATCAAGTCGGGCGCCGAGCGCTTCATCCCGATGCCGGTGCAGTTCAAGCCCCTGGACGCCAGCACGGTGGTGGTGACGCAAGGCCTGAGCGCGGACAACCGCGTCGTGGTCCAAGGTGCACCGCTGATCGCGCAGATTCGCTGAACGGGAGCGCCCTTCATGTTCAACTGGATCGTTCGCTCAAGCCTGCACAACCGCCTGTTCGTGCTGGCGGTGGCGGCGCTGCTGATGGTGGTCGGGGCGATGACGGCGTGGCGCACGCCCGTCGACGTCTTCCCGGACCTCAACAAGCCGCTGATCACCGTGCTCACCGAAGCCGGCGGCATGGCGCCGCAGGAGGTCGAGCAACTCGTCACCTTCCCGCTGGAGACCGCGCTGAACGGCATGCCCGGGGTGACGCGCGTACGCAGCACCTCGGGCGTTGGCTTGTCCATCGTCTACGCCGAGTTCGACTGGGGCACCGATGTCTATCGCAACCGCCAGCTGGTGGCGGAGCGGCTCGCCCTGGTGCGCGAGCAGATGCCGGGCGACATCACGCCGGTGATGGGCCCGGTCTCGTCGATCATGGGCGAGATCATGCTGGTGGCGCTGCCCCTGGTGCCCGGCGATGGCCGGACGCCGGTGGCCACGCCCATGCAGGCGCGCGAGTACGCCGACTTCGTGCTGCGGCCGCGGCTGCTCTCGATACCCGGGGTGTCTCAGGTCATCCCGATTGGCGGTGAAGTCCGCACCTTGCGCGTGGCGCCCGACACGGCGCGCATGGCGCAGTTCGGCGTGTCGCTCACGCAGGTGGAGCAGGCGCTGAAGGGCTATGCCGGCAACGCCGGCGGCGGCTTCATCGACCTGAACAGCCGCGAGTACCTGATCCGGCACCTCGGGCGCAGCAACCGGGTCGAGGACCTGGCGGGCGTGGCCGTCGCCTGGAAGGACGGCCGCGCGATCCTGCTCGAGCAGGTGGCCAGCGTGGCCTTCGCCGCGGGCCTCAAGCGCGGCGACGCCGGCTACAACGGCCTGCCGGCGGTGATCGTCAGCGTGCAGAAGCAGCCCGACGCCGACACCGTGAAGCTCACCGCGCACGTGGAGTCGGCGCTGGCCGAGCTGAAGCAGGGCCTGCCGCCCGGCCTCGCCGAGCCCCGGGTGCTGTTCCGCCAAGCCGATTTCATCAAGGCGTCCATCGGCAACGTGGCCGAGGCCTTGCGCGACGGCGCGATCATGGTCGCCATCGTGCTGTTCGCCTTCCTGCTGTCGGCACGCACGACGGTGATCTCGCTGGTGGCGATCCCGCTGTCGCTGGCGGTCACGGCCCTGGTCTTCAAGCTGCTCGGGCAGTCGATCAACGTCATGACGCTGGGCGGCCTGGCGATTGCCATCGGCGAGCTCGTGGACGACGCCGTGGTGGATGTGGAGAACATCCTGCGGCGCCTGAAGCAGAACAGGGCTGCGGGCAACCCGCTGTCGGTGCTGGAGGTGGTGCGCCGCGCCAGCGTGGAGGTGCGCTCGGGCATCTTCTACGCGACCGTCATCGTGGTGCTGGTGTTCGTGCCGCTGTTCGCGCTGCCCGGCATCGAGGGGCGCCTCTTCACGCCGCTGGGCATCGCCTACATCGTCTCCATCGGCGCGTCGATGCTGGTCTCGATGACGGTCACGCCGGTCATGTGCTACTACATGCTGCCGACGATGAAGCGCCTGGACCATGGCGACAGCCCCCTGGTGGCCTGGCTCAAGCGCCAAGACACGAAGCTGCTGCACTGGTCCTTCGGCCGCGCGAAGCTGCTCATCGCGCTGGCCGTCCTGGCCGTGGCCGGTGCCGCGGCGACGGTACCCTTCTTCCCGCGCGCTTTCCTGCCGGCCTTCAACGAGGGCTCGCTGGTGCTGGGTCTGATCATGCAGCCCGGCACCTCGCTCGCCGAAGCCAACCGCGTGGGTGCGGTGGCCGAGACCTTGATTCGCCAGGTGCCGGAGGTGACCCAGGTGGGCCGACGCACCGGTCGCGCCGAGCTGGACGAGCACGCCGAGGGCGTGCACTCGGCCGAGATCGACGTCGACCTGAAGCGCTCCGACCGTGACCGCGAGGCCATCATGGCCGACATCCGCGAACGGTTGTCCACGCTGCCGGCGCAGGTGGCCATCGGCCAGCCCATCAGCCACCGGCTGGACCATCTGCTGTCGGGCGTGCGGGCGCAGATCGCGGTGAAGATCTTCGGCGACGACACCGACACGCTGCGCGGCCTGGCCGAGCAGCTGCGCGCGCAGATGGCGACCGTGCCTGGGCTGGTGGACTTGACGGTCGAGAAGCAGGTGCTGATCCCGCAGATCACCGTGCGGCTGGACCACCGCAAGGCGGCGCAGATGGGCCTCGCGCCCGGCGAGGCGATCCGCGTACTGCAGGCGCTGACGGACGGCGCCCATGGCGCGCAGATCGTCGACGGCCCGCGCCGCTACGAGCTGGTGCTGCGCCTGCCAGACGACCGGCGCAGCCCGCAGGACCTGGCGCGCACGCTGATCGACACGCCGGCTGGCCGCGTGCCGGTGTCGAGCATCGCGACCGTGGAGGAGACCGACGGCCCGAACCAGATCGGCCGCGAGAACGGCCGCCGCCGTATCGTCGTCTACGCCAACACCGACGGCGGCGACGTGGGCGAGGTCATCGCCGCCATCCGCGGCATCGTGGCGGCGCAGTCCCTGCCCACGGGGACGTTCATCAGCCTGGAGGGCCAGTTCCAGGCCCAGGAACAGGCGACAAGGCTGATCGCCGGCCTGTCGGTGGTGTCGCTGGCGATGATCTTCCTGGTGCTCTACAGCCGCTACCAGTCGGCGGTGCTGGCCGGCATCGTGATGGCCAACATCCCGCTGGCGCTGATCGGCTCCGTGGTGGCGATGTGGATCGCCGGCGTGCAGCTCTCGGTGGCGTCGATGGTGGGCTTCATCACGCTGGCGGGTATCGCCACACGCAATGGCATCCTGAAGGTCAGCCACTACATCAACCTGTGCAAGTTCGAGGGCGAGAGCTTCTCGCAGGCCATGATCGTGCGCGGGTCGCTGGAGCGGCTGACCCCGGTGCTGATGACGGCGCTGGTGGCGGCCTTCGCGCTGACCCCGCTGCTGCTGGCGGCCGACGCGCCGGGCAAGGAGATCCTGCATCCGGTGGCGGTGGTGATCTTCGGCGGGCTGGTCAGTTCGACCCTGCTCGACACGCTGCTGACCCCGGTGCTGTTCTGGCTGTTCGGCGAGAAGGCCACGCGCAGGCTCGTGCAGTCACCGACCCAAGCCTCCGAGCCGGCGCCGGCCCAGGAAGCCTACTGAGTTCCAATCAGGCCCGACGGCGCCGCCTGTTCCCGTGCGCCGCACCCCAAGGAGTTTGCAGAGATGAAGACCAAGCTGTTGGCAGCCGTCGTGCTGGGCCTGTCAGTCCTGTCGTTCAACATCGCGATGGCCCACGGTGACAACAAGCCCAAGCACGGTGGTGTGGTGGCCACGGCCAGTGACCTGCACTTCGAGCTGGTGGGCACGCCGACGGGTGCGTTGATCTACATCGACGACCACGGCAAGCCCATGGCGCCCACCGGCATGAGTGGCAAGCTGACCGTGCTGAACGGTGCGGAGAAGTCAGAGGCGACGTTGGCGGTGGCCGGCGACAGGCTGGAGGCCAAGGGCGTGAAGCTCGCGCCGGGGGCCAAGGTCGTCGCCGCGCTCACGACGCCGGCCAAGAAGGCGATCACGGTGCGCTTCACCGTCAAGTAGACCGTCCGTGCAGCGCGCCCCACACCTGCCGGCCCTGCGCGGAGGGCTGTTCGCCCTGCTGGCCGCCGCGCTGTTTGGCATCAGCACGCCGCTGGTCCAGCAGTTCGGCGCCGGGTTGGGCGCCTTCAGCACGGCGGCCCTGCTGTACGCGGGTGCCGCCGCGGTGGGCCTGCTGTCGCGACAACCGATCGAACGCGAGGCCCGGCTGCAGCGCCGTGACGGCCCGCGACTGCTGGCGATGGCCGCCTTCGGCGCCGTGCTTGGCCCAGTGGCGCTGGCCTGGGGGCTGCAGAACACCAGCGGCACCAGTGCCTCGCTGATGCTGACGCTGGAGGCGCTGTTCACCGCGGTGCTGGCGTGGCGCCTGTACCGCGAGACCATGGACGGCCGCGTGTGGGCGGCGATGGCGCTTCTGCTGGCAGGCGGCATGGTGCTGGTGCTGGACCAGGGCCGTACCGGTGAAGCGCAACTCTGGGGCCTGCTGGCGGTGCTGCTGGCCACCGCCGCCTGGGGCGTGGATAACACGCTATCGCGCGCCTTGGCGGAGCGCGATCCGGGCCAAGTTGTGCTGGCCAAGGCACTGCTGGGCGCCACGGCCACGTCTTTGCTGGCGGTGGCATTTGGTGAGCCCCTGCCTTCTGCAGGTGCGGCATTCGCGCTGTTGGCCGTGGGTGCGACCGGCTATGGCCTGAGTCTGCGTTTCTACCTGCTGGCGCAGCGGGCCTTCGGCGCGGCACGCACGGGCTCGGTGTTTGCATTCGCACCCTTCATCGGTGCTGCGCTAGCGGTGGCGCTGGGGGATCGCTCGGCGAGCGGCCTGATGGCGCTGGGCAGCTTGCTGATGCTGGCAGGCGTGGTGCTGCACCTCGCGGAGTCACATGCACACGAGCATGACCACGAGGCGCTCGAGCACGAACACGCGCACCGACACGACGATGGGCATCACGGTCACGTACACGACCCCATGCCGGTCGGTGAGCACAGTCACTGGCATCGGCACGAGCCGCAGCGGCATGCCCATGCGCATGTGCCGGATGCGCATCACGCCCACCGTCACTGAGAAGCCGGAATTTGGATCCACTGGGCATACGGGCCATACGGCAGGCGGTCCAAGGGGAACGGACGCCTGACTGAATAGACGGCTGACTGTCTGGTTGCGGCGGCTGCGGCCACTCAGACCGTGCGGTGCGAATGACTCCGTTCAGTCTAGAGCGGCCCGTCTTTATGCGGCTGGGACCGACCAGCCGAGTGGGCTCACTGCCGCTGATGAACCTTGTGAATGGGCGCTCGAGCGACGCTCTGCCGCGCCACAGTCCTGACCTCAGCCATCAGCGAGCGCGCATCCCAGTCCACGGGCCAGCCCTGCCAGAGGCGCATCCGCCCCTCGACGTGGACCGAGATCACTTGGTCTCGCGACGCCAGTCGAACCAGCTCCCAGCCCAGATCCCAGGACGGCGTCAGTTCCGGAACGTCCAGATCGAGCAGCAGGAAGTCCGCGGACAGGCCAGTCTCGACGCGACCGGTCACACGGCCAAGTCCTGCGGCATAGGCGCCACCCGCCGTGGCCATCGTCAGCCACAGGCTGCCGCCGCCGCACACGGCGTCGCCGCTGGCCATCCCGAAGGCCAGGCGTTGGTTGCTCTCCGCGGCGTCCATCATGCGGAAGGCGTCGCTGCGGGTGCCATCGGTGCCGAGGCCCAGGCGCACGCCCAGGGCCGCGAGCAGTTCCGTCGGTGCCACCGCGTTGCCCTTCCATGGGCTGGCCACGGGGTTGATCGACACCGCGGCGCCATGGTCTCGCAGTAGCAGCATCTCGGCAGGGGTGAGCATCGTGCAATGCGCGAGCAGCGACTGCGGGCCCAGCGCCCCCGATGCCTGCAGGTGCTGCAACGGCCGCAGGCCGCGCGCCACGAGCGAGCGCTCCACGGACGCCAGGTGCTCGTTCACGTGCACCTGCAGCACGGTGCCCGCCTCGGCCGCCAGTGCCGCGGCCGCGCCGAGCATCGCGTCCGTCGCGGCCTCGGGGATCGAGATCGCGAGCGATGGGTGCCATCCCGGCGATGCCTGAGCCAGGAAGCGCTCCGCGGCGGTCAGCGTCGCACCGTGCGCCGTGCCGTCGTCGTTGCAGACGAATGACGGGACGCACCGGATGCCCGCTTCGCGCGTGGCCGCAGCCATGGCCTCGAGCCCGTGTGACGAGCGGGCGCCCGCGTCGCAGACCGTGGTGTAGCCGCCGCGCAAGGCCTCCAGGGACGCCAGCTTGGCGCTGAGGTACAGGCTGTGCGGGTCCAGGCTGCCTTCGAGCGGCACCCAGATCCGGCGGAAGATTTCCGAAGGTTCGCCAAAGGCCAGGGCCTTGCCGAAGCTCTGCGTCAGATGGTGGTGCGCGTCTACGAAGCCGGGCATCAGCATCGTCAGCGGCAGCGTCAACGGAGCCAGCGCCGGGGCCCGCGCCATCACCTTGGCCAGGGGGCCGACATCGGCGAAACGGCCGCCGCGCACGCACCCTGTCGCGTCTACATGCGCGGCCGTCGGTGCCATATGGTTCGGCTGGAGAGCGCTCAGCAAATCGGAGCAGCAAGCCCTGCTCGACAAGCTCAGCCAGGGCTTCTCGCTGGCGACCGAGGTCATCCGTGAGGCCATCGACCTTGCGTTGAAGCTGCTCAAGTCCATCCTCGGCTCCAAGGAAATCGCGGGGCTTAAGGACTTCCTTGTCGCCTCGGCGGCGGGTTTCGGCCGCACCTTGTATGCGATCACTGGGCAAGTGCGCGACCTGATCTATTCACGAGCCAGTGGCGCCGACACAGGCCGAGATCCGCTCAACGGTGCACTCATGCCGGTGCTCAGGGCCATGGATCGCGAGACGGAGCTGGAACCCTTGCTGGTCACTTCGCTCAAGGTGGACCGCAAGAAGCTGCACGGCAT
Source organism: Silanimonas sp. (assembly GCF_027531545.1). GTDB lineage: Bacteria > Pseudomonadota > Gammaproteobacteria > Xanthomonadales > Xanthomonadaceae > Silanimonas. Next base: position 22,862 of record NZ_JAPZSC010000015.1, read on the forward strand.
GGTTCGAGAAGAATTGGAGCTGATGGCTGCCGGCGAGTTGGCGCAGGCCGCCGGCTACTCACTGCCGGGCGCATCTGTGCCGGCCTACGACGACATCGTGCGCATCGTTGCAAGGCAGCTGAAGCTGCCAACTCGCGCGGAACTTTCGACGGAAGATGTGGAGCGCGCGATCCTCTTCAAGGTCATGGAGCGCTCGCTGGAGCGCATGAGTGAGGAACAGCAGCAGTCTCTGACCCGTGACGTGGAGCGAGGCCTTCGCGAGCGCGGCATCGATCGCAAGGTGAGCTTCACCGAGGTGGTCAAGTTCGTGAAGTTCACTGGCATGGACGTGGGTGGGACGGTCGGAACGCTGGCGATGACGGCGCCGGGCCTTACCGGCGCCATTGGCCTGAACGCGCTGCAATTCATCGTGCTCAAGGGAATCATCATGACCTCGGGCTACATGGCTGCCGGAGGTGCGCTTCTGGGCTTCGGCATGGGCGGAGCAATGCTCACCGTAGCGGGCGCCGCGGGCCCGATCGGCGTGGCAGCAGGGCTGCTGTACACGGCGTATTCGTTGTCGGGGCCGGCGTTCCGGAAGCTGATTCCGGCGATTTGCATGGTCGCAGCCAAGCGAGTCGAACTCCATGGTCGCGCGAACGACTCACGCAGCGTGAGCGACACGAGGTTTTCAGCCTCAGCCGGCGGCGATCGCGGTTTGTCCGGGCCCGCCGACCCCCAGAGTGTCCAGCCATGATCCCAGAACGCTTCTGCATTGACTACCCTTCCCGAGTTCTGACATTGCTGGAGCGGCTGTCGCCCCAGGCTGAGCAGCTGGATCTATCGACAACGTTCTTGCTGTCGCTGGCGATGCCGATGCTCGTGATTCCGCTCGAGCGACTCAAGTCAGGACATTTGTTCAGCGATACAAACGCCGACTCCGGACCGCATCGTGCGCTGCAGACTTTGTATTCGGCTGCGTTCGAAGACACGCCGTTCTGGATCGAAGACGACCGAGAGCGGTGGCGCTTCGCCTATGTCATCCGGAACCTGGACTCGCCCCGCCGATGGGAGGACGAGCATGGTTCTCATCCGCTCCGCCGACCTGAGCCTTCTCAAGCTGCCAGCACCAGGCTGGACGACTTCGTTCTGACGATGCGCAACGGCATGTCGCACGGAACCGTTGTGTACCTCGACGAGAACGGCGATGAGAGTCCCCATCGAAGGGTCACACAGATCGCGTTCCTCTCGAACGTCACGGGCAGCACCGCCGAGGCGGTCGGGACACTGCCTAGAGGCGCGCGGAGGCTCGTCGCTGTGGAAGAGGACGCGCTGCGCAGGTTTCTTTACGCTTGGTGCCAATGGCTGAGGAGCTTCTCTCTCTCCTCGACCCTGCGCCTCGCCGCCTGATGAAGCCTGGAGAACCCCCTGATGTACGAAGAAGAGGAAGAAGACGACGACACGGACTCGGTGTCTCCTCCGGATGAGGAGTCGCGAGTGCGAGTCGAGGACCTCGAGCGTCTACGACGCTCGGCCAGCGAAGAGTTGGAGCGACTGACGGGTCGAGCGCTTCCGGAATGGACGGCCCAGCCCGTAGTGGCGCAGCAGTCTCGAAGGCACGACTTGTGGGGGATCGACATCCCGGTCGGCCCGCTGTTCTATCCCTGCTGCGGAACGGATACGGGCGACGCGGCAACGCTCTTCGGCCCATACGTCAGCGAGCTGCACTTCGCTGACCCCTTTTGTGCGCCCCATCGCATGGCCCGTTCGGTGGCCCGCCCTGATCTTCATCTAACCAAGGGGCAACGCGGCACCTCTCAGATCCTGCGCGAGATCGGCAACGTAGTCACGGGTGCCAGCGGCCACTTCCAGTTCAGCGTCAAGGGCTGCCAGGCGTACGGCCACATGAAGGACGGCCTCCTGACGCTCCTTGAGGATCTCGGAGAGCTGGCGGTCTTCTTCTACCGGCGAGACAGCGAGGGCGAGGGTGGAAGTGATCAGCGATGGCTGAGGCCTGTGCTGTTCGATGTTCTGCTCTCGCGCATGCTCGATGGTGGTGTCATCTACACGGATGGCTCAAATGGCGGTGGCGCCTACACCGGACTCGCGCCTGACGACGACCACGTCACGAGTCTGCCAGTCGACGCAAACGTAGGTGATGAGATGACCTACCGCAACCGGGTCCTGCGATGTGTCTACAGAGGGGAGGCGACAGGCTGGAATCACCCCGAAGCGGCCTGGCAAATCAAACTGCGGTCCCGGTCCGGGAGCTGAACTTCCGAAGCCCTCGACGTGGTGCAACTCGCCGCGTTCCAGGATCACGCGAAAGTCACCAGCGTCGTCAACTTCCCCGTGATGGTTTCCTGGCGCTGCAGCGGGAACCCGAGGTGCCGCGATCCGTCGCTCAGAGTCAACACAGCCAGTTCAAGTGGCTCGTCCTTGCTGGCCTCTCGCGTCTCGATCTTGACCACCTTCGCAGCGTGCCAGTCGCGCGTGGGCGAACACCTTGGCGGAAACAGGAGATTGACGGCCGGGACCGCGTAACCGACCGGCGAACGAATGAGCTCGAGCAGCTGCTGGTCGTTGGCCAGCAGCAGCGCACTGTTGTAGTCGTGTCCGTATCGGCGCATCGTGACGATGAGCACCGCCGAAACCGCCACCATGTTGAGTGAAGACCAGAGCGTCTGTCCCGGGCCCGCGTCGCTGGGGATCTTGAAATCATCCATCGTCATGAACATGGCTTGACCTTGCGATGCTGAGTCTGGGAGAGCGCATTGTGACGCAAACGCGGCTGACGCAAAAGCATCAGCGGCCGAGACTGCGCCGCATGAAGCCAGCGGATGCCAGTGAGCCGACTCCACCTGTCGGCAGCGCTCGGGCCTTGCTGGCCAGGAACCTGATCGCCCTGCGCCGGGCCAAAGGGTGGTCACAGGAAGCGCTGGCCCTGGAGGCAGGGCTCCACCGTACTTTCGTCGCCCACACGGAGCGATGTGCCAGGAACATCAGCCTGGACAACATCGAGAAGCTCGCGCGGGCCCTGGGCGTGGCGCCGCACCGCTTGCTGGCGTAGCGGCGGCGGCCGCGGCGAGGTCCCCGTGGACCGAGTCGAGCGTGCCGGCCTCCACTGAACGATGCTCGGGCCCGGACAGACCGGCAGAGCACACGCAACGTCCACTGCGCCACCGCACGATCCGAACGCTGCAGGTGCAGCGACTCAGCGACCGTCCGCGCAGTCCCTGGCGGCAGGGCGTGCACGCGATTCCTGCTGCGCTGCCTAGGGCGGCAGACTGCCCAGAGCTTGTGGCTTGATGCCGCCTCGCGCCGTCGCAGGCTTCCCCACGCCGCCAAATCCGCGTACAGTACTGTTCATGCATACAGTATTCGTGCGCAGCCGCTCATGGCCTCGGCGCACGCAGTGATCCATCAACGCCGCCTGCCAGCGGCTACTTTCGTCTCGTAGACCGCGCCGCGGGCCCGGTCTGCGGACCGCGCCTGCCATGAACGCACCGCTACGCCCCGAAGTCTTCATCCGACCTGATCCCGGCCCACAGTTGGACCTGCCGCTGGCGGCCGCTGGCGTGCAGCGGCACGTGTGGGAGAGCCGCTTCGGCACCATGCTCATCGAGGTTCGCGACGGGCAGATCTTCGTCAACGGCAGCCTGGTGGAGCCTGCGGACGGTCCGGCGTCCACGGCCGGGCCTGCCCCGGGTGCTTGACGGCGCGCCTTCATGAGCCGAGGGGCGATCAGCGACGATGAGTTCCCTGACGGGGCCCGCGTGGGAGCAGACAGCACTGCCCCCACGAGACAGCGCGAGCCCACGGCTTCTTCCGGCTTCGGCTCACCGGGCAGCGACTTCACGGTCAAGCGCATCGACCTGAACGACGCGCTGATCCGTCACCCGCAGGCGACCTTCGTGATGCGGGCCTCGGGCGATGCCATGGCCGGGGCGGGCGTAGGCAACGGCGACGTTCTGCTGGTCGACCGCGCCGTGGCGCCCCAGCACGGGCACCTGGTCATCGCCAAGGTCGAGGGCGAGTTGCTCTGTCGCCGGCTGGTGCGGCAGCGCGGGGGCACGGCACTGGAGACTGCCCAGAACCCGGTCCAGCGGATCGTCTGCAACGAGGCT
>NZ_JAPZSC010000041.1 GCF_027531545.1 Silanimonas sp.
CGCCGTGGTGACCGGGGGCTTGAGGTTGGGCATGACGATGGCGCGCGCGAACTGGCGCGCCGTGGCCGGCAGCACGGCGGCCAGCGCCGCGCCGTCGCGCAGGTGCAGATGCCAGTCGTCGGGGCGACGCAGGGTCAGGGATGCGGTGGAATCGCTCATCGGGCCGATTCTCCCATCGTGGGAGACCGGAAACGACCCGAAGGAGGCTGCCGCCACGCTGACCAAGTTGCCGCAATCCGGTCGCTCGTCCTCGCAAACGCTCGCGCGGGTGGTAGCTCGGGGGCTGGCTGCACCAGCGCTGCATCGACAAGACGGCGCACGCCGCCAGCATTTCCGACCACTCGGCGCTGCGCCGTTGGCTCCAGCGCCTCGTGCCGTGTCGACCTTGAGGTGCCGGACAGGCGCTCACTCAGGCAGTACCTTGTCTTCAGACACGTCGATCGCCACACCCAATGCCAGAAGGTCAGTGGCTGTCAGCCCGAACATGCGCCTGAACGTGCTGCTCAGGTGCGCCGAACTCGCAAACCCGGCGGCGTGGGCGGCTTCGGTCAGGCTGCCGCCGGCAGCGACCGTGCGCATCACGGCGGCCATGCGCCGCCACAAACGATAGCGGCGAAACGGCATACCAATCTCCGCGTCGAAGCGCGCCCTGAAGCGCGATGGTGAAAGGCAGGCCAGTGCGGCAGCGTCCTGCAAACGGCCGAAGGCGTCGGGCCGGCGTTCGACTTCGCGCACGACGCGTGCGATGCGTGCATCCCGCGGGATACTGGGCCTTAGCCCGAAGGCGGCGAAGGCTTCGTCGAGGCTGATGCCCGGGCACGCCAGCCTCAGCCGCTCCCGGCCGCGCACTAGCCCTGCCCGGGACAGCGTGTGCCTGCGGTCGGTGAGCGGGTCCAGATAGAGGAAGGCCATCGGCCCGAGGCTCTTCAGGTGATGCAGCGTCTCCGAAGGGACGACGCTGATCACCTCCGAGCGCCACGGCGACCAGCCCTCCGACTTCGCCCAGGTACGCAACTCGAAGGGCTGCTGCAGAGATACCGCGATCGTCGTCGCCACGTTCAGGTGCGGCGACAGGTCCAGCCCCGGGCCAACGTACAACGCGCGAGCCGGGCCCACCCAGATGCGCGGAAGCACAGGCGAATCTTGAAAGCCCGAACCGACCTGCTTCGACACGATGACGGCATCGATTCCGCCGCGGCAACGCTCCATGCAAGACCTTCCTGTCATTCTCGCGATCGCCGGATTCACCGTCATGGGCGTCGGCGCGATCGCAAAGCCCGCCTTCGTGACGGCCCAGTTCGGCATTCTCGAACTCACGCCAGCGGGCCGCAACGAGGTGCGCGCTGTCTATGGCGGCTTCGGCATCTTCATGGCGATCGCGCTGCTGGTGGCCCTGCGACAACCCGAACTGCGCAACGGCATCCTCATCACCGTGGCCGCAGCGCTCGGTGGCATGGCCGCCGGCCGTCTGGTGTCTGCTGCAGTCGATCGCGCCATCGATCGGGCGCCGCTGGGCTACCTCGCTCTGGAGACCGTCGTTGCCGTGATGCTGCTGGCGGTTGCATGAAGGCCGCGACGCGACGGACTTCCGCTTGGGCGCTGCCCGGCACGGTGTACGCGTTATGGCTGCTCGCCGGCATTTCCATCTTCGTGGCCCCCGTGCACTTCCACGCACTGACCCCCGGCGTCGCCCTCTTCGGGCCGTTCAACGCGCACTTCATCCGAGACGTAGGCCTCGTGTACGTGGCCAGCGGACTCGTCGGGCTGTACGGCCTGCGGTCTGGAAGCGTGCCGGTCGGCGTCGCGGCGGCTCTGTGGTCATGCCTGCACGCCTTGTTTCACGTGCACGTATGGATCGACCGGGGGTTGCCTCTGGACGGCATCTTTCTGTTCGACCTGAGCTTCGTCATCGTGCCGCCGTTTCTCGTTGTCATGGTCCTGCTGGCGAGCCGGAGCCAAACGGGCACGAGTTCATGACGACACCCGTCGACTCGCCGCGTCGCTCGGACAGCTCGATGCTGGGATCGGCCGCCTGGGGGCACGCCAACGGAGGACGCCTGACGTTGGCACAGCAGTGGCGTTTCGCCATCCAGACCGTGGTCGCCCAGTTGCGTCTGCGGTGGTTGGGCCGTGGCGCCGTGTCGGACGACATGAGGCAACGCTGGAGTCGTCTGGAGCCCGATCGCATCGAACTGCCCGACACGCCGACGGTCACCCGTGTGCTGGAACTGGTACGGCAGTCGATGCCAGTCTGGCTGTGCCGGCACAGCTTGCGGACATGGGCATGGGCGGCACTGCTCGCCCAGAGGGACGCCCTGAAGCCGGACACCGAGGTGCTGGCTGCGACATGCCTGCTGCATGACATTGCGCTACTGCCGAGCGATCGGCCTCGAGCAGGCGTGCGATGCGCCTGTTTTGCAGTTCAAGGTGGCCAGCGGGCACGCAGGTTCTTGCAAGAGCAAGGCTGGTCAGAGTGCCGGGCCCATGCCGTGGAGGACGCGATCTGCCTCCACATGAATCCGGATGTCCCGCTGTGCGCCGGTATCGAGGCGCACTTGCTTCAACAGGCTGCGGCCATGGATGTCATCGGGGCGCGGGTGAACGGGATCGACGCCTCGTCGAGACACGCCGTGCTGATCCGCTACCCACGCACGGGCTTCGCGCAACGGATGTCAGAGGCCATGCGACTGCAAGCGGAACGCGCTCCGGAGACACGCACACGAATGCTCTGGCGGATGGGCTTCGAGCGCGCCATCCGCCGATCCGCATGGGAGCGGTGACAGCACTCCAATCGCACCCGTGCACACATCCAGGGCCACAGCGACTGATTCGAACCAGAGGAAACACATGAAGTACGTCTCTATCGTCGCCCTGCTCGTCGCAGGCATCATTCACCTGCTACCCGTCCCCGGCGTCATGGGGGTTGGCACGCTTGCACGGCTCTACGGGATCGAGGTGAATGACCCGAACACGGCCATCCTGCTGCAGCACCGGGCGCTGCTGTTCGGCGTGCTGGGTGTGCTGATGCTCAGTGCGATCGCGCTGCCGTGGCTACGCGTCACAGCGTTGATGGTTGCGCTCTTCAGCGCGGCCAGCTTCATCGTCGTTGCGATGGCGGTCGGCGGCTACAACCCGGCCATCGGCAGGGTCGTGGTCGCCGACGTCGTGGCCGCGGTGCTGCTAGCGGCCGGTCTGGGAGCAGAGCTTTGGCTGATCGGCAGGAAGCCCGAGTAGCTTGCCGGCCCGACCGCTTTGCCGGCCGGACCACGTCGCCTTCGAGTGGTGTCTTCAGCCGACTTGCGGCAACACGGACATCGATCTGGCGACAAGGGCAAGCTGCCGAGTCTGCGATGCGGCACTTCTTGAACCGATGTTCAGTTCCGTTGCACTGGCGCTCGAGTCGGGCAGCAGCAAGCCGGAAGCAAGATTCGTGATGCTCCTGCGCGTGAGAGCCTGGAAGACATGAATCGCGCCCGCGTTGACCCCCGCAGGCCGCTCGATCAAGGCGCAAAGCGCAGACGGGTCCGTCGACCCGTCGAGCATTTGCAACGCCGAGCGGGCGTCCTGCGGGGGTCAACCCGAAGGGCCGGGGTACCCAAGGGCCCTTGGCCACCCCGGCGCGGGCGCGATTCATGTCTTCACAGGCTGTGAGCGGACGCTCTGCGAGGCGTCGAAGTCCAATCTAGTCGTGTGGCTGCTTCGAGAGGGTCTTGAGATCTTCAAGCTCGAGCAACAGCCTCGTACGCTCCAAGCGTGCCACCTCTCGCCATGGCACACCGGTCAGCGCTCCTTCAAGCGCCCAAAGCAAGTTCAGGCTGGGGCGCTGGCCGGCCGCCTGCACCCTCAGGAAGGCGCGAGCCGACCCCAGACGCCTCAGGTGCACCACCGACCGGATGCCGGCTGACCGCAACATGGCTGCGGACGCTGGCCCCAACCCGGGAAGCCCGGCAAGCTGAGCAGTGCCGGGCGGAGGGTCGTGATCAGATCCGCTTCTCGAAGTGGCCGGCATGGAGTGTTGCGGGGTCGATGAGCGCCATGACGCCGGCCAGCGCGGGCTCGCGCTGGCTGCGCTCCATCGCGGCGGTGGCTTGGTCGAGGCTGCTCCATTCCACCACGTCGGTCCAGCGGGATCGTCGCGGGTCATGGAAGCTCTGCCGCGACAAGAAGCCTGGCTGTGTGGCAGCCCAGACACCCAGTTCGTTCATGGCATCGGTCTGGCGCGGCAGTGTGACGTTGGGCAAGAACGCGAAGTGCACGATTTCGAAGCAGGTGTGGGTCGAGGCCATGGCGGTCTCCAGTGAGTTGAAGGAGTCACCATGCTCTCGGCTATTGGTGCCAAGGCGTGGCACCATTTAAGAATGGGTCCCACAGCCACCGATCGGATCGCGGATCTCATGAGCGATGGTCAAGTCTGGACCGGGCAGTTGCTGGCGCAGCGCTCGGGCTCGAGCCTGCGCACCGTGCGGCGGGCAGTGGCCGCCCTGCGTGAGGCTGGCGTTGCCATCGACACGGACGTCGGCCGTGGCGGCGGGATTCGCCTATGCGCCCGTAGTGCGCTGCCCAGCGTCCGGCTCTCTCACCGCGAAGCCATTGGCATGCTGTTCGCGCTCGCCGTCGCCGAATCGCTGGGCCTGCCCTTGCTCGGCGGCGGGCTTGCCGGCCTGCGCACGCGGCTGTCGTCCACGTTCGCGCCCACTGAACGAACCCACGTGCAGCGGCTGCGAGAGCGCATCCTGGTGGGTCACCCGGCATCGGAAGCGGTTCGGAACACCTGGCGCGAGCCCGACGCGCGCCAGGCCCAGTTGCTGCAGGAGGCCTTCATCTCGTCGCGGGTCGTGCAGTTCCAGTACAGGGCCCGCGATCAACGCCTCACGTGGCGCCGTGTGGAGCCGCAGTACTTGCTGCTCAACCATCCGGCCTGGTATCTGCTGGGACTGGATCGCGACACGGCCGCCGGCAGGACGTTTCGACTGGACGGCATCGAGCGGCTGCAGGTACTGGACGAGGGATTCGTCCAACTGCCCCATCGGCGGCTGGCACCTGAGGTCGAAGGCGCGTTCCGGCCCGTGTAGCAGGGCTCCTGCTTGCCCATCACAACGCAGCAGCCGCTCAATGCGCCAGGATCTTCGAGAGAAAGTCCTTCGCCCGCGGCGTGCGCGCGTCGGCGTTGTCGAAGAAGTCTTCCTTGGTGCAGTCCTCGACGATCCTGCCCGCGTCCATGAAGATCACGCGGTGGCTGACCTTGCGCGCGAAGCCCATCTCGTGGGTGACGACCATCATCGTCATGCCTTCCTTGGCCAGCAGCACCATCACGTCGAGCACCTCGCCCACCATCTCGGGGTCGAGGGCGCTGGTGGGCTCGTCGAACAGCATCACGATCGGGTCCATGCTCAGCGCGCGGGCGATG
>NZ_JAPZSC010000014.1 GCF_027531545.1 Silanimonas sp.
CATGCCGCATCGGCCATGACAGCCAGCGTACCGGCTGGCATCCGGCGTCAAGGGTGCGCTTCGCCGGGCTGCGCCCGCCCTTGACCCCGGCTGCCAGCTCAAACACCACCGAATCCACCCACTCGAAATTCAGGAGAGGCTCCAAGTAGGAAGTGGCCCGAGCCGCACGTGGGGTCGATCATCCGCGCCTCTCGGAACCCGAAGGTGCGGATGGCCGGTGTGAGCGTGCGGTCGAGGATGAACTCCTCGACGAACTCGGGGGTCTGCAGCAGCGCGAAGCGCTTGCGGGTGGCTTCGCTCAGGTCTTGGTACAGGTCGCCCAGGAAGCGCGTGTTCCAGGCCGGGTCGGTGAAGTCGCGCAGCAGCAGGCCGGTGTCGGTGTCCACCTGCTGCCAGAACTGCCGCAGCGCCATGGCCGCGTCACCGCTGATGCCGAGGCGGAAGACGGGGTTGTGCGTTTCGTCGAAGAAGGTGCGCAGGCCGGGCAGCGTGCCCGCTTCGCGAAACGCAGCCAGCAGGTAGTCGCGGTCGCTCTCCAGCGGATGGGCGCGGAAGTAGGCCTCGTGCCGGTCGCGGGCTAGGGCCAGCCGGCCTGAGTCGGGCGTGCCGGCCAGCCAGGGGCGGTCGACGAGCTGGTTGTCCTCGATGAATCGCAGGAACACGCAGCTCAGCAGCCAGTGCACGCCGGCCTGGGTGATGACCTGGTCGGCCCAGGTCTCGAACGTTTCGGCGCAACGCTTAGCGTCGAGCGCGGCTTTCCACTCGTCACGCAGGCTGCTGTCCAGGTCCGGCTGCTCGGCGATGCGCCGCCGCAGGTCTGCCTCCAAGCCCTTGAGCTGGCGCGTCAGGTCGACGAGCAGTTGTTTGGCATCGATCACGTGTTGTGCTTCCCTGGGTTCTTGTTTTCTGCGCTCACTGGCCGGTGCAGCCGGGTCAGGCGCTCACACCCGCGCGGTGCTGGTTCTCGATCCATGCCTGCGGCAAGACGATGGTCTGCGTGTTGTGAATGTTGTTGACCAGCGGAACGGCCACGCCGTCGATCACCGGCAGACCTTGGTGGGCGTTGGGCAGCAGCAGCCAGACGCAGGGGGTCTGCCCTGGGCGGCCGGCTGCGGCCTCGATCTCCGTGATGAAAGCCATCAGGTCATAGCGGGCCAGCAGCCCGGCATTGACCATCAACACTGGTGCGGTGCTTTGCAGCAGTGCGGTGCGCAGGGTGGGCAGCGCGCGCTGCACCAGGCGCATCAGATTCGTCCAGTCGCGGCTGCCCTTGTCGGCAGCGTCGGCGCGGAGCACCACGTTCCAGTCCACGCGGGCTGCCGTCGCTTGTGCCTTCAGCTCAGCGAGCAGCAGGGCATCGATGCTGAGGCGCTGCAGCTTGTGTGCGGCGCTCTGCTGCTGCTCATGGAAGCGATGCAGGAGCTCGGTCTCTGCCCGGCGGGCTAAGCGCGGCTCCACGGTCAGGACGAGCAGGCCCCCCTGGCGCAGGCTGCGTTGCAGACGGTCTTCCGCGGCAGCGGCACCGGCGACAGTGCCATCGGGCCCGGCACCGGTGCTGAGCATCGTGCCCTGACGCGAGAACTGCGTGGTGGTGCCTGCCGTGGCCACGCTGCCCAGCGTGGCCGAGCGGTAGGAGCCAGATCCGTCAGCCGCGGTGGGGTCCCAATGCAGCGGCGCACTCGCCTCTTCCAGCAGGTGGTCAAGCTCGGGGCGTCCAGGCAGCGGGGTCGCCTCCGGGTAGCGACCGCGCACACGGGCCTGCAGGGCCGAAGGGCTGAGCGTGGCGCCCACCAGTGCGTTGATGGAGGCCTTCAGCGCCTGCAGCGCCGACATGCCGCGCGGGTAGATCTCCTGCCGACTGGACAGCGTACCCTTGCGCGAGGCAGAGGCTGCCAGGCGCAGCAGGCGGGTGGGCGGCAGGGGTGGCGTGGGTGTTCCGCCGGTCGCGCTGGTGGCTCCTGGAGGCGAGATGCCTTCCAGTGTTTCCAGCACCCGGGCGGGGGGCAGCAGAGGGTCTGCCAACGCGCAGGCGTCGGCCGCTGCGCCCAACTGGCGGGCGTAGTCAGCCCAAGCTGCTGCGGTGGCGACGAGGGTGACCGGCGCGTGGTTGAAGGCCTCGAAGCGGGGTTGATCCAAGTGCGACTCCGCTTCGATGGCGGCACGGAGCACGGCGCTGGCCTGGCGCAGGCGCTCGGCATCGTCCTGCTCGGCGCAGCCGCGCAGGGAGAGCAGGGCGAGGGCCGCCTCATGGACGCTCATCACCTGGCCCTGACTGCGAAGCAGGGCTTCGATCTGCTGCCGCAGCTCGGTGAACGCGGTGTTGCGCAGCCAGCGCTCGCGGGCCTTAATGAGCGCGGTGGTGAGGACGGCGCGGTCTACCTCGCAGGCTTGTGCAGCGTCGCCCAGGGTGGGCCAGCTTCCCGGCGGGACCGCATCGTCCAGGCCCAGGAAGTGGGCCAGGGCTGCTTCCTCGGGTCGGTCGTCACCGGCGGGCCGACGGGGCAACAACTGCGCGGCCAGCTCGTTGATGCTGACGGCGGCCGGTCCGTCATCGTCGGCATCGTGTGCGGTGTTGCGACCTTGCGTGAGATCTGGCCGGCGCCGGGCCAGCTCTTTGGCCGTGAGACGGATCTCCTTGCGGATCTTGTCGCCCACGCCGCGCAGGTAGCGGAAGCGGATGCGATCGACGGCCAGCAGTTCGCGGGCGTTGTGGATGCCCATGCGCTCCAGGACGTCCTGGGCGTCCAGGCTGTAACCCAGCTCGGCCATCGTCGAGTGCGGCGTGGCTGTGAGCGCGATGCGCTCCAACGCACGAGCCGCGTCGCCTTCACCGGCAGCGTCACCGGGGTGCACGGTCTGGCGAGCAGCGAAGATGGCGCGCCACGCGCGTAGCATGTCTTCGGCGTTGTCGAAACGCTGGCTGTAGTCGCGCCTCAGTGCCTTGGCAAAGAAGGCCGTGAAGCCTTCGCGCGTGACGGGGTCGAACACATCGCTTTCGATGGTGGCCTCCACGTCCAGCATCGCAGGCGAGGTCTGGCCGTCGCCCCACACTGGGGGCTGGCCGACCGCCATTTCGTAGAGCGTGACAGCGACGGCGAAACGTTCGGCGTACAGGTCCCAGCGCGGTGGCTTGCGCAGCGACAGGAACGGGTCCAGGTAAGGGTGCGTGCCGGCGGTGATGTTCTCCGCGGGCGTGCGGCACAGCGAGAAGTCGAACAGCACGAGCTGCAGCTTGCCAGTACGGTTGCGGGTGATGCCGATGTTCTCTGGCTTGATGTCGCGGTGGGCCACGCCTTCGGCTTCGAGGTGGTTCACGGCCTCGATCAGCTCTTCGCCAAAGCGTTGCAGCATGTCCAGTGACAGGCGACCTTGCTCACGCACCTCCTTGAGCGTCTCGGCCAGCGTCTTGTCGCCGGCCGTCTTCAGCAGCAAGGCGGTGCGCCCGGCCACGCTGAGCGTGCGGCGGTGGGCCACGATGTTGTGGTGGTGCAGCTTGGCCAGCACCTCGCCTTCGGCGACCAGGCGGTCGTTGTGCGCCACGTCCAGCGCAACCTTGAGGATCATTTCCTCGTCGCTGCCGTCCTCGCGCACCAGCAGGGCGTCGCTGGACGAGCCCCGACCCATGCGCTTGATGACGGTGAAGCCGCCTTCCAGGCGGTCGCGCTCGCGGGCGACGCTGGGGTCGACTGTGGCCTCCGGGTCGGGCGTGGTGAGTTCGTCTTCAACCGCATCCAGTTCATCGAGGAAGCCGCGGATGGTGTCGTAGCGGGCCAGAACCTCGGGGCACGTGGCCACGTGAACCAGCTCCTGCTGATGCGCGCCGCAGCCGTCCAACACGTCAGACAGGTTCAGGCCCTGACCGACGCGCAGTTTCTCTTGCAGGTTGAGCACCGACTCGGCCGGCGGTTGGCCGCTGAAGACGTGGTACGCGATGCAGCCCAGCGAGAACACGTCCAGGCTGGGTCCGTGTGCAGGATCGGCCCGTGTGGTCTCGGGCGCCAGGTAGACCAGGCCCGGGTCCTCAACGTAATCCTCGACATGTCGGGTGCCGGTGGTGCGGTGGACGGTGTCGGGCGATGCGGAGTCGCCCACGTTGCGCGACGCTGTCTGCCAGTTCATCAGCCGCAGCTGAAAGCTGCCGCTCTCGATGCTGTGAACGAGGATGCTCTGCGGGCCCAGGGCGCGGTGATACAGGCGCTTGGAGTGGGCGTACTTCAGCGTCTCGGCGATGTCGCGCACGAGCTGCAGGCGCTGGGTGATGGTGAGCCGCGTTCCGTGGTCACGCAGCAGGTGGTCGAGACGGATGGCCTTGGGGTCGTGGTCGAAGACGAGCGCCGGGCCCAGCTCGGTTTCTTTGTAGTCCTTAACCTTCAACACGCCCGGGTGGTCGATGCCTTCGAGCACCTCGAACTCGCGCCGGGCCTGGCGCACGCGTGTTGCTCTCGCCTCGGGGCTGGAGGCGGTGGCCACGGTGTAGATGCGCACGCGGCGATGGACGGTCTCGATCGACACGTGCTGCGCTTCCCAATCCTGGAAGCCTTCACCTTCGGCGAGCAGCTTGCCGAGCTTGTAGTCGCCCACCTGGCGGTGCTTGTTGGACGGGCGAATGCCAGCCTCGTTGAGCCCACGCGCGATGGCGCGTGCCTGCTGGGCATCGACGGCGGTTGCGCCGCGGTTGGCAATGCCGTTGGCCAAGGCACCCACGATGCCGTCGTCATCGACCGAGCCCGGTCGACCGTGCTGGAACGTGGCGCTCTTGGCGATGCCTTCGAGCCTGCAGGCCAGGCTGCTGGACGACAGGAAGATGGCCGGCTCGACGAAGGGTAGGCGGATCTTGGCCTTGGTGATGGCCGGCTGACGCTTCAACAGGCTGGCCAGGCGCTTTGCCTTGCGGTTCGCCAGGATCAGCGGGTTGTCGTAGGTGCTGCTTCGGCCGTCGGTCGTCCAGGTCCAGCTGTGAGCGTCGCCGGTCAGCACGCCAGGGCGGCTCTTGATCTCGACCAGAAACAGTCCGGCTGGGCTGAGGACCAGGGCATCGACTTCGCTGACCTTGCCCTCGTCATCGATGAACTCGAAATTGGTCCAAACATGCCATGGGTCGCGGTCAGGAAGATGGCTGCGGAGCCACTCCAGCGCCTCGCGCTCCCACGCGAAGTTGCTCTCGGCGATGACATGCCAGCGCGCTTGGCTCAGCGTCATAAGGTGCCCTTGTCGGTGTCGGGCACCACTTCCAGAAGCTCGCCGACGGAGCACTTGAACAGCGCGCAGAGCTGCTCGATGGCTGGCAGCTCAACGCGGGTCGCGGTCTCGCGGTACAGCGCCGTGATCGTGCTGCGGTTGAGCCCGGTGGCGCGGGCCACGTCGGAGATGTTGAGCTTGTCTCGGCCCATCAGGGACGAGAGATGGCAGCGGATCATGGCGACCCATGGGTGTCGGGGTGATGCGCAGAATAGCAAAGCGTGACGTAGCGCACAATCCGGGGCTGGAGGGGTCGGGAATTGCTAGCGGGCTGGCTGGCCTGTCTGCGCGCCGCGGACCGCTATGCGCGTTGGTGGAAGTGCGCCACAGAGCGCCCGACGAAGACCGCGATGGCCGCCGGCACCAGTGGCATCAACAGGGGATGCGGTGTCAAGGGAACGACCAAGCCGACCAGCGCGCCGCACGCGCAGACGATGGCCGCGGAGGCGAACAGGGCGAACCGCTCGGGATCGTGCTGGCGAAACTCGCGGGCCTTGAGCGCGCGGGCGATCGCGCCATCACCGATGGCCGCAGCGGCGAAGACAGCCGTCCAAGGCAACCACTCCAGCATCGCCGACAGCCTGAAGGCGGCCAGCAGCACGAGTGCATCGATCGCACGAAAGTAGCTGTTCCCGAACAGCCGCTGGTTGACGGAAGCCATCTCCCGCGCCACGGCGCTGTCCACGCCGCTCGCCGCCGACGCACCGGCGGTCGAGGGCACAGGCGTGGCCTCCCGTGCCGCACCCTGCAAGCCCAGCGCTCGGTCGAGGATCCGCAGCGCGGGCGCCTCGCCCCAAAGCGCTTCCATCGCCTGGTGCTCGCTTCGAATCTGCGCCAGGAACCGCTCTGGCGGATGCGCCGATGGCAGGTAGAGCACCAGCACCAGCAGACAAAGCAGCGCGGCGATGCTGACGATGCGGATCAAGACGTTTGCCCCGTCATCGCAGCTGGAGTCCGGATCGCCTTCGGTGGCGCAGCCCGTGCTGGTCTCGGCTCATCCGCATCCGGGTCGAGGATCGGAAACCGCCCCTTGATGATCCGCCCGCCCGACACCGAGGCGAAGTACTGCAGGTTGGGCAGCTTGCCCAGCACGTCGGCCGGCACCATCTCCTCGAAGCTTTCGGTGAGCTGCGTCGAGTAGCTCGACGAGAAGTCGCCCAGGTGTGCATCGGCGCCGCTGCTCAGGCCCACGCGCACCGAGTGGATTGCGGTCTTGCCGAAGGTCTCGACCACGAAGTCCTGCGTCGGCCGGTCCTTGGATCGCAGCGCGATCAGGTTGTTCAGGTTGCCCAGCGCCATGCGCGCCGCGTCTTCGCTGCCCAGGCGCTTGGCCAGGTCGGCCAGCGTCTGCATCGCGCAGGTGGTGAAGATGCCACCCTCGGCGCCCTTGTTTAGGATCTCGATCAGCGGCTGGTTGATGACGTTCGACACCTCGTCAACGAAGAGCGAGATGCGCCGGTAGCCGCCCAGGTTGTAGCGCATGCCCGCACGGGCGGCCAGGTCGGCCAGGGCCAGTGCGCCGATGGCGGTGGCGACCGACGGGTCGGGCAGGGAATCCAGGCACATGTACAGCACATGCCCGGCGCGCTCGATCTTCTCGAAGTTCATGATCGGCCTGGCATCGCCGGTGTCGAAGGGGTCGGGCGACAGGCTGCGGCCGAGGTCGCCCGAGGTCAGCATCGAGAGCACCGGCAACAGGTTGGCGGTGATCTTCTGGTAGTGCTCGCGGTTGTGGCGGAAGGTGCGCACCTGGGCGTCGAGCACCTTGTTGCGCTGCGACTGAGGGACGTGGTGCTCGTAGAAGGCGACCAGGGCCAACAGGTCCGCACTGGCCGCCTCCGACGGGCGCTTCATGTTGCCGCGGTGGGCGTCGTGCAGCAGCTTCTTCATCTCCGGCTGGTCGCGCCAGCCGGCGCCGAGCAGCCGCTCGTAGAAGCGGCGCAGCGTCGCTTCCAGCACGGGCTCGATACCGCCCTCGATGTACTTGGTGAGCTTGACCAAGTTCGGCCGCTCCTCCAGTTCCACCAGCCCCTGCACGACCACGTTCACGGCGTCCCAGCCGAAGGCGGAGAAGGCGCCGGCCGTGTCCGGCGGCATGATCGACTGGATCCGCGAGGCGATCTCGGTGGGCTTCTGCCAGTTGAAGGTGAAGTCCAGGCGCACGCCGGCTTCAGGAAAGGCCGGGTGGAACTCGAGGAAGGTGTCGGGCTCGCGCCAGTCCTCGCAGGCGCGCTGGGTGACACGCTTCAGGCGGCGGCTGTTCTTGGGGTCGATGACGATGACCACGTCGCCGCGACGCACGGCCTGCGTCACCAGGTTGGCCAGCGCCACGCCCTTGCCCGACTGGGTGGTGCCCACCAGCAAGGTGCCGCCTTCGAAGTTCTGCAGCGGCCGGTGCAGGGCCACCTCGCGTGGCTCGACGCCATGGATGTAGGGCAGGCCGATCTCGGCATCGGGTTGCGGGCGCGCGTCGTAGCCCAGCACCTGCAGCAGTCGTGGCGACACGGTGAACTCCCGGTAGTCGACCTTGGCCAGCTCGTAGAGACGCTGCGAGTGGACGGGCCGCCACTCGAAGCCGAAGCCCAGGAACACCGCGTCAGGCTTCTCCGTCCAGCGGGCGACGGCCTGCGTGCTCAGAACCTGGATGCCGCGGCCGGAGAGCGAGGCGCGCAGCACCAGGGTGTGAACGCCCTGCGCCAGCCGCAGCGCGCCCATCGCCAGGCAGAACGCGGCGAGCGGGAGTGCGAGCTGTCGCGGGAGCAGGCCCAGACCGCCGGTGACGGCGAAGAAGAGCAGGGCGGAAGCCCAGACGGCGGCGGCGTACACCTCGTAGGCGCGCCGCCAGGGCATCTCATAGCGGCGCATCAGCATGTCAGGGTTCCTCGTGCGCAGCCGGCTCGAAGGCGGCAAGGTCGAAACCATCGATGCAGGCTGGGGCAACGACCAGCCCGATGGTCGGCTCGCCGCGGAAGTCGGCCGTGACGGTGGCCGGGCCATCCCGCCTGGCATGCACCAGCAGGCCAACATCGGCCAGTGCCCGGCCGGCCAGCGCGGGCTGCACGCCACGCCGTTCCAGTTCCGCCAGCGGCACGAACAGGCCGGCCGCGATGGGTGCGGCGGCTGCTGCGCTGCCCGGCCCGTTGAGGGTGCCGACGATGGCCGCGAGGGCATCGCGCACGGCCGGGTTCAGGCGCATGGGTGCGTTCAGCTTGAAGGTCGGCGCCGCGGCCGGCGGCCGGGAGGGCGGAGGGGGCAGCGACGGGACTGCCAGGTCGGCAACGACAGCAGGGGGCGGTGCCGGGGTCTGTGACACCGGCGGCGGCGGGGATGTGCGAGCTGCCGGTGATGTGGCGACCTCGGTGGCGTCGAGCAATGAGAACTGGGTACCGGGCGGCGGTGCGGGGGCTGGCGCCGGTGCAGTCGGTAGCGGCTTCTGGGTGGTTCGCGTGGCGCCAGGTGGGCAGGCCAACGAGATGGCCAGTGGCTCAGCCGGCGGCGCGACGCCGTGCAGCAGGATCGCCGGCGATGCCAGCTTCACCGCCTCCACGGCGGTCTTCAATTCCGGCGGCAGGACGAACCAGGTCGAGGCGCCGTCCGGCTGCCGCACGAAGACTCCGGCCTCCAGCAGCAGATCGAGCATCGTCTCAGGCGCCTTGGGGATGCCGGCCAACTGATCGGCCTCCAGCAGCGCCTGAACATCGTGGGCCGCCTGCGGCCACAGCAGGAACAGCCCGTCGGGCCCAAGCCAGGCCCGAGATTTCTCCCGATTCGGGAACCAGCTGGGACTGCCGGACGCCAGCCGGCGCATCGCGTCGACCAGGTAGCGCTCGAGGTGCGAGCCAAACTGAGGCACACCGTAGCGATCGGCGTTGGCCTGCAGGTTCCGATCGATCACCAGCGCGAGCGAACGACGCACCAGAGCGTCGAGGACATTGTGGTCACGGTAGACCGGCTGCCCGCTGATGCTGGACAGGAGGTGCGGGACGATGACGCTGTTGTCCTGCGCCAGGTACTGGAGCGTCGCTCTAGGGACGACCAAGGGAAGCGCGAACACGCCCAGGCCGCGCGACTCGGTGGCGTTCGGCCGCCAGCGAACGAAGTAGCGAGTGGCACTGCGCGATGCCAGCCAGTCGCCCAGGGGGACGAGGAACTGCGGCCACTCGCCGCCCGCCTCGTCGGTCACGATCAGGTGGCTGAGTACCCGGTGCAGTTCGCAATACAGGCCACCGATGAAGGTGGCCAAGCGCCAGCGCGGTTCAAGCTGGCGGCGCGCCGAGATCGTCGACCGTCCGGAAAAGATGTGCGCGTCGGTGCCTTGCAGGCTGTAGAACGCGACCTCCAGCCCCAGGTTCAGCAGACCGGCAGGTGAGCTGAAGTAGTTGTCGGCGGTGGCCGGCAGCAGGTGGACGTAGCTGGCATAGCGCTGAAGCAGCGGCTGCACCTCGGCGTCGAAGGCGTCTCGGGACAGGCCGAAGCACAGGCGGATGCGGCTGACGAGGTCTTCTGCCGACGCGAGCAGGTCAGGGACAGGCAGGGCGGCGAAGCCCGGGTCGGTGGCCGGGAACGCGGCGAGGGAGGCTGGGGACTGCATGGCGGGTGCAGGCGTGTGCTGCGGCCATGCTGACGCCAAAGGGTGGGCCTTGAACGGCGAAAGGAGCGATCTGGTCGCGGGTTATCGAGGCCAGCAGCGCGGGGCACTCCGGCAGCGGACGAACTCTGCGATCGATTGCTTCACCAGAGCGCTGGGACACGCAGGGCAATCTGACTGACCCTTGACCGGGCGCGGACGGTTGACGAGGCCCGACCACGGGCATCAGCCCACTCGGAAAAAGCGACCTTCAAGTTGCACAAACGAAGAGCGGCTTCAGCAGCTCCAAATGGGCGGCGTCAACAAGAAGCTGGATCTGACTCACGACCCCCCAGGGCAGACACGATCGGAAGCGAAATCGAGGGCGCATAGCCGCCGCCGTTTTGCTCCTCAAAGTCGAACTCGTATAGCGTGACCGAGCCCATGCTCGGTTGACGCTGGCCAAGGAAGAAGGTGAAGGCGTTGGGCGCCGCAATGAACAGGTGCACTCGGCCTCCCGGCTGTCGCTCGGTGTTGATGCGCTGCGCCAATGATTCGGCCAAGTCGAAGGCATGCTGGCCGCTCATCACGGCGCGGCTGTTGGCACCGCCTTGGGGGCTGGCGAGAAGAAGGCGGCCGACGCCGGGCAACGCGGCCGCTAGATGGCGCATGACTGCAGGCCCCACATCGTGCGTCAGGCAGACGCCGACGGCCACGTCGGCGCCCGGCGTGGCGACCTGTTCGAGCGTGAAGTCCCAGCCGGGCCAGGTGAGGTCGCGCGACGTGTCGCCGGCGCGCCAGATCACGCGATGCAGCACGCGTTGCTCCAACTCGACGTGGCGGCCCGACTTAATGTTGAGTACTGCGCCTGCCGCGAACGCCAGCGTGGCATGCGTGTCCAGGATCAGCCGCAGATGCTCGTTGGCGCCGGCGGCCGCGAGCAGGAACGACCGGAGGTCCGGGTAGAGCGAGGCCACCCAGTCCGCCTGGTTCCTGATCGGGCGGTCGTTGAAGTAGTGGACCAGATCGAGCACCGCGACACAGCGGTCTTCCAGGCTGTCGACCGGGTGCTCGAACGACTTGACGCCGAAGACCACGTGCGTCCTGGGCGCGGCCTCGAACAGCTTCTGCTGCTGGCAGGCGTCGCGAAACGAGTCGCGGTCGAACTCGATGCGGCCCGCGGCCAACCACTGGTAGGTCAGGTCGTCGTACCAGCAGGTGTCCTCGTTGTCGGGCACGCGCCGCATGCCGCGCAGTTCGAGCAGCAGATCCAGGTTGTCGCGCAAGTCGAGGAGTGACTGCGTGTCGGTGCTGAGCCCCAGCGTGCGGGCCAGGGTGCGCAGCTGGGCGTCGTCGACACCCAGGTGGTCACGCCAGATCTTGCGCACCTTGCCGGCGGCGCTGCCGTCGCCGGTGCCATCGAACAGGCGATCCGGCCGCAGGAAGCCGTGGCGCTGGTGCACCATCGTGCGTAGCGGATCGCCACGCCGCAGATGCCAGTTCGTCACAAGCCGGAAGCGGGAACCGGTACCGGCCGGTGCATGCGTGCGCTGGGCATCCAGGGCGCGCTGGAGCAGGGAGACCGAACTGGCGTTGATAAAGTCGGGACTGGTCAGGTCCTCGTACCCGAAGTCGCCGCTGGCGACATGCCACTTGCACTGCATGTGCTCGCGCAGCAGCGGCACGCCGTGGTGGTCATTGCGGCCCTTGCCGGGTGCGTATTCGACCCAGACGTCGTCGAATCCCTTGGGGCCACTCTCGAACCCGACCTTCACGATCGAGCCGGCCGGGTCGAGCAGGCGAAGCGCCTTCAACCAGAACTGTCGCGCTTGGTAGGCATGCCCGTCTCTGACGGTGGCAACGGCTTGTGTCATCGGTTATCGCCAGGCGGCGCCAGCCTACGCATTGTTGAAGGGTGGCGTCGGCTCGATGCTGCGCGCCAGCGCGATCGCCTGCGCGGCCTTGATTGGGCCTGCGGGGTATGCGTCCAGGATGATGGTCGGCAGCAGCCTCTGCGCCAGGTCAGAGAACGTGAACCCGTAGGCCCGCCCCGCCTGGGGCCCCGTGGCCGCGACCAGGGCGTCGATGTCGGCCTTCTTGAGCCCCACGTCACCGAGCCAGCGTTCGAGCACGTCGCGCCGCTGGTCATCGGTCGGACGCGTGAAGGTGAGCACGTCGGCCGCGCGGCGGCGCACGGCGGGGTCCAGGGCGCTCAGCCGGTTGGTGCACATGATCACGGCCGCGGGCAGCCTGCCGCTGGCCATTCGGTCGATGCCGCGGATGAACGCGTTCACGCCCGCACGGTCCTCGTGGTGCATCTGCTCTGTCTCGCGCGACTGCGCCAGCGCGTCGGCCTCGTCGACGAGCAGGATCACACCACCGCGTGCCGTACCCTTGGCCGACTTCAACTTGCTGGCCTCCGCGTAGGCGTGCTCGAAGGCGGCCGTGACGAGTTGGGTCATCTCGCCGACGCGGCCCTGGCCGCGCGACGACAGGCTCATCGGCAGCAGCGTGATGTCGATGTCCTCCTGGCGCGCGACCGGGTCACCGATGGTCTCGGCCAGCTCGGTCTTGCCCGAGCCGACGTCGCCGCTCAGGACCACCAGGGGCGGGCGGCGCAGGACCGAATCGATCAGCCGCGGCGCGTCGGGGTGGTGGTCCTTCTGCCATTTCTGCAGTCCGTGGGGGTTGATCAACACGCTCAGAATGTTGGTCAGGCGTTTGATCTTGTCTTCCATGCCGACCAGTCGGGCCAGCCGGTCCCGCGCGTCCGAGTCGGGCAGCGTGATCGAGCGTTCGAACAGGGCGTTGGTGTTCGGCTGGCTCATGCGTAGCTCCTGACGCTGGCGCGGGCGAGCGAGCGGCCACCGGCGGAATACGTTTTGTCGTCGGCGAAGTAGCCGTTGTGCACCGCGGGCAGCGCCGCCCCTACGCGCTGAATAGGCAGTGCTTGCTTGACCTGAGCCTGATCGGCCGGGGTCAAGCGATCCCATGCGCTGCTGTAGGTGAGATAGCTGTAGAAGGTGGCTCCTGCCACATCCTGGCCTGGGCGGACGCGGCCGGGATCATCGTTGACGTCCCCGGCCGCAAGCTCGTGTGCCGTGTAGCGCAAAGTGGGCTCGATCCACTTGCCGTCGCGACGGAAGCCGTAGAAGGCGGTGCCGAGGTAACCGCGCCGGAGCAACTCCACGACCTCAGACTCGTAGGCCGCGATATCAGCGTCGGAGGGCAGGCCGTACAGGCGCTGCATGCGCTTGAGATCGGTCGACACCTTGGCCGCCATGTCGCGCGCATGCACCACCGTGAAGGTGTTGGCGGTGCTGGTGGTGTAGCTGGTGCTCATGTTCTTGTTCAACCCTGGAATGCGCTGCCGAAGACCTTCTGCCAGTAGTAGACGGTCAGCTGCTTGGTGGGAGCGGCGAGCGCCGCATCGATGGCGTCACCGGCGTCGAGCGCGGCCTCGACGATCGCCTCGGCCTGCGCCTCGGTGTACAGCCGCGCCACATTGTTGGTGCAGTTGATCGGGTCGAAGATCTGCACCGGGTCCTTGACCTTCGCCGCGTCGGACGCGGGGTAGTGATCCGTAAAGACGATGCGCTCGCGCAGGTTGCTGCGCCCGATGTAGGTGAAGAACGACTGCAGCGCCTCGGGGTAGTCGGAGAAGTCGACGCCGTCGTCGCACAGCTTGGCCAGGATCATCTCGATCATGAAGGACTTGAAGCGGAAGCCGTCGCGCTCCTGCTTCATGCGCCGGGCCCAGAACTTCACCAGCCGCACGACCTGCGCGAAGTGCGTCTCCTGCTTGCGCTTGCGCTTGCGCGTGAACTCCAGGTGCAGCGGGATGCTGGTCTCGAGGAACGAGCCGTCTTCTTGGCTGACGAGGTTGCCGCGCCACTCGGGGTCACCCGCGTACAGCACCGGCACCACGTCGACGTCCAGTCCGCTGCCCTGGAAGGACACTGTCACGGAGTAGGTCTGGGGCTTGACTTGGTCGGGGCGGAAGTTGGGATACGCCTTGCGCAGCCGCTCGGCGAGGTAGTCCAGCAGGCCGCGCAGATCGTGCGGCGCATCGGAGCCGGTGATGTACACGGCCACGTCGATGTCGTTGAGCGAGCGCAGCGCAGTGCCCTTGGCCAGGCTGCCGGACAGCAGCATCTTGCGCAGGGCGAAGTCGGGGTGCTCGCCCAGGTAGCCCTCAAGCTTCTCGCGCAGGCGGCGAACCTGCGCGCGGTACTCGTCGGCCTTGTCCTTGGGCAGGTTGACCTTTTCCTCCGCGAATCGGACGATGTCGCGGTGATCGATGTGGGCTCTCGACATAGGGCTCCGATGGGCGGGGTGGGTTGACAGGCCGGGGAACTCCCATATGGCGGTTCCCGGGAAAAAAGTTCGGAATCGTGAACACGCGAAGTGTTGCACGACTTGATGCCCTTGTCAAATAAAAAGTTCGGAACCGTGGTACCTTCGGAGTCCAACCCGTAGCCCAGGAGATTTGCCATGCCCACGCGCCTTGGCGAGAAGTTGCGCGACCTGCGCAAGGAACGAGGACTCACCCTGGAGAAGCTTGCCGAGCAGGCGGGTCTGAGCAAAAGCTACCTCTGGGAACTCGAAAACCGGGAGTCCCAGCGGCCGTCGGCAGAGAAGCTGACCGCGCTTGGTGACGCACTGGGCGTGTCAACCAGCTACTTTCTGGAAGAAGATGCCCGTGGTCCGGAGGAGCGCCATCTCGACGAGGCGTTCTTCCGCGGCTACCAGAAGCTGGATGCCGATGCCAAGGAGCAACTGCGCAAGATCCTCAACACGTTCAAGAAGTCGTGAAGCCCGAGGTCTGGACGCCGCAGCGCGCTGCCACCCGGCTGGTGCGAATCGCCGAAACGTTCAGCAACGCGCACGGCCTGCAGCGCTTCCCGGTCGACGTCCGACAGTTGGCGCTTGGAGCGGCTGACATCTTCGGCTGGAAGGACCCGATTACCGAGGTCCAGGCCGCCCCGATCAAGAAGTTCGAGGGCGCGCTGTTCCCCGATGACGATCGATCCAGGTGGCTCCTGCTCTACAACCAGACGCTCACGTCACCGGGCCGCATTCGCTTCACGATGGCCCACGAGCTCGGGCACTACATCCTGCACCGCCTGAAGCGCGATTCGTTCGAGTGCAGCCCGGCCGACATGCTGGATTGGAGCCAGGACGAAACCGACATGGAAGGGCAGGCTGACCTGTTCGCCTCCTATCTGCTAATGCCGCTGGACGACTACCGCGCGCAGGCGGTCGGCACTGTTGATCTCGACGTGCTCGGCCGATGCGCCGAGCGCTATGGCGTCTCGCTGACCGCGGCCATCCTCAAATGGCTGAGCTACACCGACGAGAAGGCCGTTCTAGTCATGAGCAAGGACGGATTCATTGACTGGGCATGGTCGAGCGATCCGGCGATGAAGGCCGGTGCGTTCTTCAAGACGCGCTCGTCAACGATTGAGGTGCCCAGCGGTTCCCTTGCGGCCGACGCAGACGTTCGCCACGAGCGCGCGGGCGCGACGATCGGGGCTTCCGTCTGGTTCAGGTTCGCCGAGTCGCAGGTGCAGCTTCGCGAGATGAAGGTGAGTGCTGATCAGTACGACAGTGTGCTGACGCTGCTCTGCCTTCCGCGTGGTTCAAGCTTCTGGCCGCCCTATCCCGCAGAGGACTGATCGCCTGCTGCCGACTCAGAGTCAACGCTAGCGGCTTATTGGTGGGGGACGGCAGGGTGCACCCGCCGACGTTTGAACGGCAGTAAGGTGCCTGAGACCGCCTTTACGGCCCTTGGTAACGGATGGCCGCTCATGCTGTATCGCCGACTACGAGCCAGTGGCTGCGCGTCGGCGGTTTCAGATCCGAGGCTCACGGCACATGCTGGCCTGCCAAAGGTGTAGCAGGGTGCTGGTTCAAGGGGCCGGCTTCTAGCTGCAGCAGCACAAGCATCCCCAACTGCTCCGCGCTCGGCGTAGCCAACGGCTGCACCGGAAACGCCCCCTGCACCCGCGGGTCCGTCCCATATCGCTGCACCAGCTTGCAGAACGGGCAGTGGTCGTTCGAGCGGCCCACGGACCCGTAGGCCGCCAGGAACTCGCTGTGGCAGGTCGGGCAGGTGACGAGCGAGAAGCTTCTCGTGTCGGTGAGCCACAGGCCGTCCGTGTGCGCGGCCAGATCGAAGGCGCGGTCGAAGCTGATGCGGTGCGGGGGCTGGCAGATGCCGACGTAGTGGCGGTAGGCGCCAACGAGAGCTTCACCCGCAGGGAAGTCGGCGTCGCGCAGACGGCGGTACAGGGCCACGACGATCGAGGCCTCGGCGCGGTGGAGCAGGTTGGCGCCGTGGTACCACTCGGGGGAGTCCGGCGAGCGCCCTCGAGGCACGGCCATGCGGTCCGGGAAGAGCAGGCGCAGCGCCTCGCGGGGTGGCAGGCCCGTCAGATGGCCGATGGTGCGCACACGTGCGCCGCAGGCCGCGCAGGCTTTGGCCAGCGCCAGGGCGCGCAGTTGACGATCGACCCGCGACTGCATGTCGTCCGACCGGGAAACTGAGCGTCAGGCTGCCGAACTGGCCGTGACGTGGCGGGGGGCGTGGACCGCGGCCAGCGGTCGCACCAGCGGCAGCGGTGTGTCGAGCAGACTGACCAGGTCGCGGCGCGGCGGGAAGAGCGTGGCGTCGCCCAGGTTGGCCACGATGGCCATCAGCTGCTGCACGCTCATGGTGCCGAGCCGCTCGGCCTGGGTCGCGTCGAGCGCGAAGCGGCAGCACGCGGCCGTGCGGTCGTGGAGGATGCCGTCGCGGATGGTGAGCAGCAGGGTCAGGTTGGCGATCTGCACATCGGAGAGCTGGACCTGGTTCATGGTGAGTCCTCGCGTGGGGACCACGAGCCCGTGCAGGGCAGGGTGGAGGGGTTGGTCGGTGGATGCGGGTCGTGTTGCGGTGGCTGAAGGAATGGTTCCGGCGCTGTGCGGCCAGCATAGGGTGGGCGACAGGTCGACTTCAATGGGCGGCGCGGGCCTGTGCATCTGCTTACCGAATTGCCACTCGCAAGCCCTGGCGAATTCCGGCGAATGCGTGAGCGCGACCGCATGAGTCGACGTGCGGCGTGAACGACGCCCTTGTCGGGGCGCCGTGCAACGTCGGCGCCGGCACGGTCGGCGAACGGGGTTGCCCCCGCTCGCCGCCGTGCCGGACTGCCTGCTCAGGCCGTGCTCAGATCGCTTCGGCCAGGCCCTTCCACTCGGCGGTGCCAAGCTCGATCAGCTTGCCGCCCAGCGCCTCGAACTCCGTGGCGCGGTCGTAGTCGTCGATCTCCTGGCTGTAGTGCGTCACCGCATTGACCAGCCCGTAGCCCGAGAGCTCGCCCTCGGTGATCAGATGCCGCAGCACGCCCGAGCGCTCGACGTCGTTGAGTGTGTAGCGCTGGGCCAGCACCTCGACCGTCTTCACCGGGTCGCCGACGAGGGGGATCCTCAGCGTCTTCTGCAGCTTCTGCGCCGTCTGCCGGAAGCTCGCTTCCGACACCGCCGCCTGCACCACGTCGCGCACCTTCAGGAAGAAGGCCTTGTCGTCGGCACGCAGGGTGTCGTCCTGGTAGACCTGCAGGCCCTCGTCCTCGGTGCCGAGCGAACGGCCCACATGCGTCTTGCGCAGCGACCGGTCGGCCGCGATCAGGCCGTTGCGGCAGACCAGCCGGTACAGCAGCGGCTGCACCGACAGCGTGCCCTGGCCGACCTCGGAGTTCGAGATCACCACGCCGGCCTGCACCACGTCGCCCGGCGCCATCTCGTAGGTCAGGCGCGAGGTGATGCACTTCAGGTACATGCGCGTCTCGGTCAGCTCGACCGACTCGAAACGCACGTCGGGCAGCTGCTGCAGGATGGGCAGCACGCTCTCGGCGAGGTCGAAGTTGTCGAGCCGGCGGTAGCGGTCCGACAGCACCGCGCGCACCTGGCCGTCCAGGGTGCGCAGCATGCGCCGGTCGTCCTCGCTCTGCAGCCAGGTGTTGACGTTGCGGTCCAGCAGCACCGGTTGCTCCTCGCGCATGCGCTCGAAGTACGCGTGCGGGATCTTCAGCTTGTCGGCCAGCTGGCGGCGCGCCAGCGGCGTGACGCCGTAGCGCACCGGGTTGCCGGCTTCGTTGACGATGATGTGCGTCTGGCCGTCGTCGCCGGTGCTGTGATGCACCAGCTGCGACGGCACGATCAGGTCCTTCTTCGAGTGCAGCTGGCGCTCCAGTTCCTGGGCCAGGCTCACGAGGGTACGTCCGCTCTTCATGACTTTCTCCAATCGGGTTGGGGTGGGTGAGGAGCGGGGACGGCACGGCCCACGTCGGGGCACGGGTCCCCGCAGTGGGTTGACGACGACAACTCGCCGCATGCAGCGCGTCCTGGGTGGATTGGCGATGCATCGGCAAGGAATGGGCGCGACTTCGGTGACACGGGTGTCGCCATCGGTCGCGCGGGATCTCCAGGGCTGCCTTCGTGGCGCCGTGGGGCGTCACCTGGTCTGGCAGCTACCAGTCGGGAAACGACGGGGGGAGGGCGCCGGCCGCATGGCCGACTGCGCCTGACCTTTTCGCCGGCACCGGCAGGTCTTGGCGCAGGGCATGCGCCGACCCGTCCAGTGCCGCTGAAAAAGCGGGTGCGGCCCGCCGTGGCTCGCCGCACCCCAAGCTTCATGACCTCTGCCTCAGCCACCGAGGGCCACCCGGTTGCCCGAGGCCCGGTCGGCCGACGACGATGCGGTCGCTTGCCCCCGGCCCTGGTAGGGGCCGGTGGCACGCTGGCACCACACATCGGCCCAGTCCGTGCCCGCATGGCGCGGCACGAACACCCGCACCTGGCGCGGGCCGGTGGTCTTCTCCTCCCGCTTCAGCCGCCGCGCGAGCGCGTAGGCGAAGCACTGGCCGGCGAAGTCGCCGCCGGCGTCGTTGTCCGCATAGATGCAGACCTCGCGCACGGTGTCCGGCACCCAGAGCTTCTCCAGGTTGCCGGCGCTGATGCCGGCCCACACGGGCTTGCCGGTGGCCAGGTGCACCGCCAGGGCGGTCTCGATGCCTTCGCACAGTGCGAGCTGCGCACCGGCATCGAACAGGCGCACGGCGGCGCCGTGGATGCCCGCGGAGAGCACCTTCTTCGCGTCGGCGGCGTCGAGCTTTCGGCCGTCGCGCAGGTAGGTCCGGTGCAGCGTCACGGCCTGACCGTCCGGCGCCTGGATCAGCGCCAGCATGGCTGGGTAGGCCGCGATCTGCCGCGACTTGCCGTCAGCACCCTTCTCGAAGTAGCCGAGCGACGGGTGGAACCGCAGCACCGGCGGATGCCGATGCAGGGTCAGCCCGCGTCCGCGCAGGTAGCGGTCGACTTCGTCGCCGGCCACCACCGGCCGCGCCTCGTCCCAGATGCGCTGCACCAGCCGGCGCATGCGCTCCCCCGATGCCGCTGGGGCACCGGCTTCGCAGGCGGCCGCCGCCGGCAGTATGCCCAGGCAACGTTCCACCTCGCACAGGGCGGCATGGAAGTCCACGCCCCGCACAGCCTGGAGCAGCTTGAAGCCGCCACCCGGGCCGCACTGCCGGCAGTGGTAGTTGCCCTCGCCGAACTTGTCGGTGTACTGGAAGCGGTCGGTCCCGCCGCAGGACGGGCAGGGCCCGTTGCGATGCCGGAGGATGCGCTCGTCGATGCCGGCCGCAGCCAGCACCTCGCTCCAGCGGCCATGCGCGCGCTGCTTCACGGCGTCGATGCGGGCCGCGTAGTCAGCGTCCTGCATGGGCTCCTCCGCTTGCCGCTGCGTGGTCGACCAGATCGACGGTGTGCCCGGGCGCGAGACCCACGCCCACCGTCAGCTGGAAGGTCTTGCCGTGCAGCAGCGGGTACTTGCCCAGCCGCAGGGACTGCAGCAGCGAGTCCAGCGTCTGCACCGGGTCCACCGCCCGCAGCAGGCGCAGCAGATCGGCCAGCGCGTCACGGTCGGCGTCGCGGTCGGCATCGAGGAACTGGTCGTGCTCGTCGGTGAACGAGGACAGCTGTTCCACCGGCGCGCCCGTCGTCTCGCCGTCGGGGATGTACAGATTGCCGTCGTGGCAGACCCCGGCGTCGCTGACCAGCGTCTCGTCGTCGCCGACGCGCAGGCGAACCTTCTCGCAGAGGATGACCGTGGGCCAGACCCAGCGGCCCTCCAGCGCCGTGCGCAGCTTCTCGCCCACCGGCGTCACGCGCTGACCCTCTTCCTCGAGGAAGCGGACGTGGCGCATCACCCAGTGGTCGGCATGCACGCCGATCCAGTCGAACACCAGCCAGCCGCGGGCGCGCGCCATCATCCAGCGCGGCGCGTTGTCGTCCCCCACGTCGTCCAGGGCCGCCAGCTGCACGGCACCCGACTCGATGGCCTCGCGCGAGGGCGCGGTCGGCACCGGCGTCAGATGGCGGCGCTCGCCGTGCTCCACCTGCACCGGGTAGCCCGACACCAGGCTGCACAGCTCCGCCGGCAGGGTGCCGAGGTCGTTCATCAGGTCGAGGTGCCCCCAGCCGCGCATGACGCCGTAGTAGGTGTCGATGAATTGGCGCGGCGGCAGTTCGGCCTTGGCGATCTCCAGCGTGCGCCGCCAGCAGGCCTTCAGCTCGGTGTCGATGCGCTGGCGCTGCACGTCCTCGTCGATCAGGCGGTCGCGGTCCGGCAGACGCGCCATGAACTGGCGCGAGTCCAGGTGCACGACGTTCACGTCCTCGCGTGTGGACCAGGCCGGCCGCAGCACGCAGAAACCCTGCAGGAAAACCCAGGTGTCGTGGGTGTACCGGCCGTCGCGCGTGCCCGCGAGGTGCACGGCGCCGATGGCGCTGGCCTGGGTGGCGAGGTGGGCCTCGGCCATGGCGCGCCTGAGCGGCTCGCCGTTGAACCACACCGGCACCGGAAACCCGGCGCACAGTTCCTCGACGCGCTGCGCAAGGTCCGGCAGGTCGACGCCGTGCAGCTCGACCCGGGTACCTGCCACCGCGTCACCTTCGACACACTCTTCGACCTCGACGAGTGCCTTGGCCAGTGCGGCCGCGGTGTCGATGTCGACGCGGCGCCGGCCCGAGGCCACCACGCAGCGCGAGGCGGCGTACAGGCACTTCGAGAACCCGACGCCGAAGGGGCGCTCCTGCGTGCAGGTGTCGGCGTCCCAGCCCGACTCGTGGAAGCTGAGCAGCTTCTGGAAGTCGTCCAGGCCATGGCCATCGTCCTGCACGGTCAGGATCTGTGCCTGCGGATCGTGGTCGATCCGGATCAGGCGCGCGCCGGCACGGCGCGCGTTCTGCAGCAGCTCGGACACCAGGGTGAACCGGTTGCTGAAGGCATGGCGCTGGTTGCGCAGCGCGCCTTCTTCGTTGATTCGGACTTGGATCTTCATCGTTGACTCCTTCGGGGGCATCCCGATCGGGGGAAGAACCGGCGGGGGCGCCCCTGGCGGGATGCACCCGCCGGGGTGTGTGGGCCGGTCAGCGCGGATCGGTGCCCATCAGGGCGTCGTGCGGACCGGAGGGGTGAACAGCTGGCCGGCGGCCTGCGCCTCGACGAGGCTGTGCTCCAGGAACTCCCAGAGCTGCAGGTGCTGGCGACTCAGGACCTCGCCGTGGTGGCCGAGGCGCTCGACCACCGGCCCGGCGGCATGGCCACCGGACTCGGTGAGCGGCTGCCAGTGGAGGCGGTAGACGAGCCGGTCGGCGCCGGCGATGACGAAGGTGCGGCCGGACCGACCGGTCAGCACTTCGCTCTCCTTGACGAGGTACTCGATGTCCTCGGGCGCCTGCACGGACAGCAGGCGCACGCGGCCGGGAACCAGGCGTGCATCGGTGTGCATGGCGGCTCCCCTCAGTGCCGGGTCAGCCGCATGGGCTGGTCCGACGCGGCGTCCGGGACGCAGGGCGCCTCCGGACGGGCGCCCTCGATGGGGCGGACCACCGGCGGGTGCCCGGTGGGTCCCCCTTCCGGGAGGGTGTCGTCGCCTTCGAGCGGATGGATGCAGTCGGCGCCGACCTGCGGCCGGACTTGCTCCATCAGCAGGGCGTCTTCGTAGTCCATGCGCCCGGTGATGCCGTAGGCGATGACGATCGCCAGCAGGCAGAGGGCTTCCTTGAACGTGAGCATGGTGAGTTCCTTCGAACGGATGGGCGCGTGCCGCCGCGGCCTGACCGGATCGGTCGGCGCGGCCCGAGGCACGGCGCCCGGGGTGGGCGTGATCACGCGAACAGGTCGCCCTGCACGGACATCTGCTTGAGCTGCTCGTTGATCCACTGGGGATTGCGGGTCAGCCGGGCCTCGACCCATTCGGGGTGGGTCGCCACGGCCTCGCGCACCCAGTCGGGGTAGCGGGCCAGCGTCGCGTGGAGCCAGGGCCGCAGCCCATGGCGGATGCGCTCGCGAACCTCCTCGGCGTCGACGAGTCCGCAGTACGGGATCGGCGACAGCGGGCTGCAGCCGACCACGCGCAGGCAGTTCACGAACGAGAACGGCAGGCCGTCCTTCTCGCGTTCGGTGAACACCCAGCGCAGGGTGTCGAGCTTCTCCTCCAGCGGCGTGACCGGGTCGGCCAGGTGCCGGATCTCCTGCAGCAGGCGCCAGTGCAGCAGGACGATGTCGTCCTCGCTCCACTCCTCCACCCACTCTTCGCAGGTGCTGCCCGGTGCGCCGGTGGCGCTGGCGGCGCTGTCTGCGCCGGCATCGTCCTGGAGATCCAGGCCGGCCGGGATGTCGAACGAGGCGTCGATGACGAACGGGGTCGTCGTCGAGCCGAGTCGGGCTCGGTTTGCGTCGAGGTTTGCCGTGTGTGGCGAGCCGACAGGGGCGCCGGCCTGACGGCAGGCGTTGGTGCTGTGCATCGTGGACTCCTTGGATGGGAAGGGAGACCACGTGCACCCCGTGGCGGGGGCGTGGGCCCCCATGCGGGTGACGGTTGGGTGATGTGGCCCCGGCCGCCTTGCGGGCGGAGCCTGGAACTCCAGGGCTGACAGGGTTCAGTGGCGCGCGCGAGCGCGGTGATCGGTGTCAGCGTCCGATCGGGGGGACATCGGCGAGAACGGGACGAGCCCGGGAGGCAAGGGCGCGGTCGGTGCGGCGCTCGTGTGGATGCGCTCGGCACCGGGTCGCAGCCCTTGCCTCGAAGGCCCGGCCTGAGGCGAATGCCCCGGCGTGCCTGATCGCTTGCGCGGTCCTCGGCACGGCGATGCACAGGGGCACCCGACGGAGCGACACCGCAACGGGTGTCCCCTATCGGTGGGCGTGCATCACCGCGATTCGATCGTCCCCACGGGTGCCTGTGCGACCTGCACGTGCACCCACGCGGGGGATCAGTTCAGGAAATCTCCAAGGCTTGCCGAGTCTGGATGCAGGGCCAGCTGCTGCATGGCGCAAAGGTAGGTCGCCGGTTCCGCCCGGTCAATGGGCCGATGCCCGTCGCCACGCAACTGATTGCGAAAGCGCCCCGAGGTGCCGGGGCTTTCGCGTGGCAAAGGGCCGTGCACGTTCGGAAGATGCCATCGACCCCGTTGTCAGCACAAGGAGCCGCGGGCATGGCCAATGTCGAGATCGTGAAGGTGGACCAGGGCGGCGCCAACGCCCGCATCCTGGCCCGCGAAGCCAAGGTCGACTTCCGTCGCGTCGAGGCGGCCAGCCTCAAGATCGCCACGCGGTTCAGCAGTGCCGAGGGCAAGCGCATGTTCGTTCGCATGTTCAACACCCTGCAGCTGAACATGCATTTCATCTCGGTCATCGCCCGCACCCGGCTCGACCACGACGACATCGGCAGGATCGAGACGGCGCTGCGCGGCAGGATCGATGCCGCCACCGCCAGCCTGAACGAGGCCATCGACGGCGCCGAGGCGCTGTTCAAGGCCCACGGCATCACCAGCCTGGCGTCCTACGACACGGTGCCGCTGGACGTGGACGTGCGCGTGCTGTCGTCGATCAGCCGCCGATTCCTGGAGGTGCTGGTCAAGCTCGACCAGCTGATGCCGCTGCTGCAGACGCTGGAGATCCATGAGGTTGTTTCGGCGCAGGCGGTGGACACGCAGCGTGCGGGCCTCAAGCGCCAGGTGCGCGACATCGCCAACGGTGCGCGCAGCTTTGCGACGGGCCTGCGGCGGCGCATGAACGCGCTCGATGCCCGCGCCACTTCGCCCGAAGATGCTGAAGGCCCTGACGATGCGCACGGTGCCGCCATCGGCGAAGCCGTCGATTCGACGACCAGGGCACCGGACGGACCCGCAGAGCCCCCACCGTCAGCGGGCCGCGACGCGGAGCTGCTGCCTGCGCCGGCGACGGTTGCTGCGGTGGCGGAGTAGGCGGTGGAATTGCAGGCCGTCCGATGTCTCTCCCAAGCGGCGGCACCCACCGACGCTTGCGCGGGCAATCGGCGCGGGCGTGTTGCCCTTGAGCGGTGCGGACGCTACCGTGTGTCCAGGCCATGGGCTGCCCGCAGAGGCAAGTCGGCGCCACCGTAGCGCCGATCACCCGTTCAACGGGCGAATCGCCCGGGGCCTCCACCCGCATCGGGTGGCGTCGCAGTCGATACCTGCCTCGTCCAACGTCGGCACGCTGCCTCCGGCATGCCGGTCAGTTCCGGCGGTCCCGCCTTGCCCCGCTCGGCGACCGAACGCACCCGGTGCCGGGCTCGGCCCTCCGTCGCATCGAACGCGCGGACCCGCACCGCTTGGCGGCCGGCATGCACCCCCAAGGGGGTGGCGATCGAATCACACCGAAGAGGGCCCTCGGCAGGGGCCCTCTTCGGAAGGCATCTTCATCCACCGCGCGAACGGAACGCCCGCGGTGGTCCAGGAGTCGAGCGTTCCCGGGCGGCTGGCGCGTTTCCTGACCGAGCGCCGTCGTCGCAGAGCAGGTCATGACCTTTGCCGGCTGCATGCCGATGAGAGGCCGATCATGCCCCGCGTTTCTGTTCCCGCCACCCCGTCGGCGGATTCCCCGGCCGCAGCGCCCAGTGCTGCGCTGCCGGATACCGGCTTCCTGCGCCAGCCGCAGGTGCTGTCCTTCGTCCCCATCTCCAAGTCCACGCTGTGGCGACGCGTGCATGCGCGCACGTTTCCGGAGCCGGTGAAGCTGTCCGAGCGCGTGACCGTCTGGCGCGCTGAGGACATCCGCCGCTGGATCGAGCAGCAGGGGGTTGCGTCATGAGACACCCGGAAAGGCATCGGACGCATCGTGCTGCACGCGGTAACGCCTCGGCAACACGCCGGCACGCGTGCACGGGCACATTGATGCTGCTTCGCGGCGGGCCGAGGCGTCGCCGTGACCGTAAACGCGACAGGGCCTGGCGTGTATCGGCCGCGAAACGACTGGTCACACGGTGGTCTCACGGTCGCGCGTTAGACGCTGGAACGCCATGCACGTGCTCGGGCCGTGCCGGGTTCATGCCGTCGACATCGAGGAAGCGGTTGGCGCGGAGAAACCACGGCGCCGCGCCGGGCCCGCGTCCTTCGGTGGTTCCGTCGTCCAGGGAGTAGCAACAATGGAAGACGATCCGGAAGCCGCCGGCGATCGCCGGCAGACATTGCAGACGATCCAGATGCTGCGCGAGGTGATCGACGGCGATCCCTACGCGACCGTGGCGCAACGATGGGGTCTGTCGCGGTCGGCCGTCGACCGGCGCATCAAGGGGCTCGCGGTCCAGCTCACGCAGGCGGTGGGCGTCGATGGCCTGCAGGAGAGCGGCGCCGCCTTCGTCAAGCGCCTGCGCATGCACCGGGACGCGATCCTCCAGGCGCTGGAGCACTTCGACCCCACGCAGGTGAGCTCCCAACGTGAAGCCCGCGTGCTCAAGCTCGACGAGGTCGACCTCGGGGCGCGCCGCGTGCGCAGCCGATCCACGCGGCCCCTGCACGACCTGGCGCTCTACTACCTGCCCTTCGCGACCGGCCTGCGCCCGCTGGAGGTCGCGCGCCTGACGGTGGCCGACTACCTGCTGGAGGACGGCAGTGTGCGGCGAGAGTCGAGGGTGCGCGCCGATGTCGCGATCAACGGCAGGGACCGGCCGCTGTTCTTCAGCCACCGGCGTCTGGACGAAGCCCTCGGCGCCTACCTCGACGAGCGGCTCCGTGCCGGCCACGGTCTTGGCGCCGCCGAGCACTGGCGCGGCCTGGATCCGCACGGCCCGCTGTTCCTGGGCGCGGAGGGCGAGGTCTATCCGATCACGCCGAATGGCGGCGAGGGCCAGAACCGCTACGTCTGCCGTCCCTTGCTGGAGATCTATCGCAAGATCTTCCGCCAGGCCGACATACCCGGTCTGTGCACGCAGTCCGCACGGCTGACCCTGATGTCACGGATGTACGAGCGGGGCGCCGACGAGGACCAGGTCGGTCTGGTGCTGGGCATTGCCGATCGAAGTGCCGTGCGCGAGCAGCTGCCGAGGCCGCGACCCGAGCTGGCAAAGGTGCTCGAGGAGCTGGCATGACGCGGCGCGCCCGCTGAAAGGCTGCAACGGCGATGGAGTCGGGGAAGGAGTCGGGGGTGGACGGGCAGCGCTTTGCGATCGGCGGGCGCGTGGTCGACGCCGTTGACCCGCAGCTGCAGGACCTGCTGGCACAGGCCTACGAGGCGCCGGGCCGGCCGCGCTGCCTGTGCGTGGCCGGCGGCGTCGAGATGTACGTCGCCTTTCATCGCCACTTCCAGATCAAGCGCATGCCCGAGACCGGGGACCGGCACCACCCCGCCTGCCCGAGCTACGAGCCGGGGCCTGCGATGTCGGGCCTGGGCGAACTGGTCGGAGAGGCCGTCGTCCAGCTGGATCCGGCACGGGTGGAACTGCACGTGGACTTCCCGTGGGCGCGTGTGCCCGGGCGGCCTGGGGTGAGCCGCGAACCTGCCGAGCCGTCGGAGGTCGGCCGCCCCCGTCGCCGGATGAGCCTGCGGGCGCTGATGCACTTCCTGTTCGAGCGGGCCGGATTCAACCGCTGGTCGCCGGCCATGGCCGGGAAGCGCAACCAGGCGGTGCTTCACAAGTATCTGATGCAGGCCGCCGAGGCGATCCAGGTGAAGGGCGAGCAGTTGTCGAAACGGCTGTACGTGCCGGAAGCCTTCAACGAGACCGCGAAGGCCGAGCAGGCCGAACGGCGGCGCGCGAGGTTGTCGGTGCTGCAGCCGCATGACGGGCGTCAGCCGCTGGCTTTGGTTCTGGGGGAGTTCAAGGGCTGGGAGTCGGCACCCGCGGGAGCGCGCATCTGGATCCGCCACATGCCGGACGCCCCCTTGCTGGCCGACGCGCGGACCTGGGCGCGGGTGCAGCGCGGCTTCGCGCCACTCCTCGAGGCGCTCGACTCGGACGGAGGGCGAGGGCTGCGTCTGATGCTGGCGGCGCTGATCCGGGCCCGCCGGGAGCACACCTACGAGATCGACCTGGCCAGCCTGATGTTGACCAGCGAAGAGTGGATTCCGCTGGAGGGTGTGCACGAGGCGCCGCTGGTGCGTGCGCTGGTGTCGCAGGGGCGGCGGTTCGTGAAGCCCATGCGGTACGACGCGCGATCGGTGGCCGGGTTCGCGAATGCCATCTTGCTGGACGTGGGCGCGGAGCCGGTCGACCTCCATGTCGTCAGCGGCTTCATGGGCGAGGCCGAGCAGGGTGCCAAGCGAAGGGCATTCGAGTCTGCCAGGGCCAGGTCCTGGCTCTGGTTGCCTGGCGAGGCCATGCCGGTCCTGCCTGACCCGTCGACGAGGCTCACCGCTGGAGCGGCGGCATGCAGGCCGCATGCAGGCCCGACAACCGTCCGACTGAACCCCGCAGGCCGGGGTCCTGACTGACGATCACGATGACGTTGGCCAGCATCAGCGAGAGCAGGTTGCGGTTCTGCAGCACGGACGTCAGCTTTCCTGCCGGGTAGCCGCGCAGCGCGTGGACGACCAGGTGGACACCTCCGTGGACGAACGAGTGCATCACCTTGACGGTGCCATGCAGTCGCTTCAGTTCGGTGGCCGCCGGGCCGGCGACCGCACCGATGGCGTCGATCATGGCGGGGATCGGTGGCCCCATCTGGGGTTCCGAGAGTTCGCCGTCCGGCACCGGCGCGGAGAACTTGTCCAGCCAGTCCTCCTTGGCAGCGTGAAGCACCCAGGCGGCACGGACAACCGCCTCGAACTGCAGGCGGATCAGGCTGAGTGCGGTCCCCGTCAAGCCGGCTTCGATCAGGACCCGCTGCGCGATCGCATGCTCGATCGCCGAACGACAGAAGGCCAGGCAGATGGTCGAGCGTCGGGACGACGTGTTCCAGCCGGCTCGAAGCAGTGCGAGCAGATCATCGTCGAACGCCTCGGAGGCGGCGAGTACCCGCCGCAGTTCCTCGTCGTCGTGGTCTGCGCTGCGTTCTGGGCTGGAGGGCGACTCGGCTTGCATGAAAGGGGCGGGTTCGGGCGATGCGATTGCACGGGACCATGGCGTGCGGACCGAGTCGCATCATGGCATCCGGACGGCACCCGGGGTTGAAAACCCGGATCGAGGCGGGACGATGGTTCGTCGGAATCCCCCGACGCCCACCGAGGAACGCCGATGGCCTCTTCACCATCCCCCGATCCCCGGCCCGCCGTCGTGCTGCACGGCGGGCCTGTCGCTCTGCCCACCCTGCTGGGCAACGGTACGAACGGAACGCCCCGCCTGCCCACGGGCGGCAAGATCCGCGCGGGCATCAAGGTCCTGACTCGCCGGGCCGCCGAGGTGCCGCGTGCACAGGCGATCTACGAACAGGGCCTGAATCAGGGCCAGTCGTTCGACCAGATCGAGCGTGCGCTGGCCGAGGCCTGCCCTGAGCTCAACAGCCCGCTCGTTCCACGCAACGTGCCGTGGTTCACCGTGCGCGCCCAGGACTTCCCGAACCCCGAACTGGCGACGCAGATCCTCGACCTCCATGGCGAGGACCGCGGCGAGGGCCGGCGCCTCTACCACTTCCCGGTGGTGTTCCCGACCGATCGCTGGCAGAGCGTGATGCCGCATGAACTGGCGACCTGGGGTGCGCAGGACAAGCGCTTCTGGTCCGAGTATTCGACCGACGGACGGTGGCGCCACTGCATGACGCACGCATCAGTGCCGGTGGACGCGACGGGGCGCCGCACGGTGCGGCTGTTCGGCGGCCGCAAGGCGATCCCGCGCGAGGACAACGGCGGCCTGTGCCAGCCGGAGTCCTGCCCGGAGTACCAGCAGCGGCAGTGCAACCTCACCGGACGCTTCCTGTTCTTCATCCCCGGCATCCGCTCGATCAGCGCCTTCGAGCTGCACACGCGCAGCTTCTACGCGATGAATGCGGCGATCCGCACCTTCGAGACCGTTGCGTTCCTACGCGGTGGCCGGCTCGCCGGTTTCCTGGACCGCCAGGGCACGCCGTTCTACCTGACCAAGCGGCTGATGGAGGTGGCGCACATCGATGACCATGGGCGGCCTGTCCGGGTGCCGCAGTGGATCATCGAACTGGAAGCGCCGGTCGACGTGGCGACACTCATGCGGGAG
Source organism: Silanimonas sp. (assembly GCF_027531545.1). Classification (GTDB taxonomy): domain Bacteria; phylum Pseudomonadota; class Gammaproteobacteria; order Xanthomonadales; family Xanthomonadaceae; genus Silanimonas. The sequence goes on from NZ_JAPZSC010000014.1 coordinate 29,281, forward strand.
CAGGACGATCAGGACACCGTGATCCTGCAGGCCGATGTTGCCGCCCGCGTGCTCCAGGGGCAACGGGAGAACGCTTCCTCGACGCCAGGGAAGGGGCCCGAGTCCGTCGACGAACCTGTGGCTGCTAGCGATCCCACGGCAGACGGCATGCCGCCCACGCTGGAGCAAGTGCTCGGGCGGCTGGCCTCGATGGGCGTGCCTGCTCAGACCTGGATGAGCTATGCGGCCACGCGCTGGGGTCCTGGGTGGAAGCTCAATCCGCAAGGGCGGCAGCGGGCCATCGGCGAGCTGGAGCGCTTCCGGAACGATCCGAAGGGCTACGCGGACAAGGTCAGCGCCGAACTGCAGCAGGTGGCAACGTGAGCGGGCCGGGACGACTGCCAGGCGGAACCGGTGCGCACCGTGCGGAGGTGCCGCGTATCCCGGACGGGCATCCGCGAGCGCACGGTTCGCGCCGTCAGGCGCATCGCTTGCGGGTGGCGCATCTGTCCGACCTGCACTACGGGCCGCGCCACCTGGAGGAGGCCGATCGCTGCTTCTCGGCGGCCGTGGACCGCGCCATCGAACTCGCCGTCGATGTTGCCGTGATCTCCGGGGATGCCACCGATCACGCCCTGGACCTGCATGCGCCCGCGGCATTGCGGCTGCTGGCGCAGGTGCGGCGGCTTGCCGACCATTGCCCGGTGCTGATGCTCCAGGGCACGTGGTCGCACGAGCCGCCCGGCACGCTGTCCGTGTTCAGGATGCTGGGAAGCCGCCATCGGGTTTTTGTCGCGGACCGGATCGGTCAGGTGGCGTTGATGGGCAGCGGATCGTCTGGGGGCCTGTCGGTGACCGATGCGTCTGCCGCCGACCTTTGGCTCGCGTCCGAAGGCCCGCGATTCGCAGAGGTGCCGCCTGGCGCCAGGGCAGTCTTCACCTGCATTCCCTCGATCAACAAGGCGGCCGTCGCGGCAGCGGTCGGCGCCACCGCTGCCGCCGAGGCCCAGGGCGAGCTGCTGGCCCGGCTGCTGCAGGGCTATGCCGGTATCCACGGCCTGGCCCGTGCTGCCGGCGTGCCGACGCTCGCGGTGTCGCATGGCACGGTCTTCGGCTGCGTGACCGAGCACGGCGTCCCGATGGCCGGGTTCGACCACGAGTTCACCACCGGGGCGCTGTTCAGCGCCGGCGCGCAGGCCACCTTGCTCGGCCACATCCATCGGCACCAGGCCTGGATCCAAGGGGATCGCGAGCAGCGCCAGTGCATCGCCTACGCCGGGTCCATCGGCCGCTTCCACCATGGGGAGCAGGGCGACAAGGGACTCCTGCTGTGGGAATTCGGACCGGACGGGGTGGACTGTCGCCTCGAACTGACTCCTGCGAGACGAACGCTGGACATCGTGTTCGAAGGTCGGCCCGACCTGGACCAGTTGCGAGAGGCGGTTCGCGCGCAGGAACTGGCCGGCGTCAGCGTGCGGGTCCGATGGACCGTGGCCGACGAGGACCGGCACGAGGTGGACCGCGGTGCCATCGAGCGTGCCCTGTCCGGCGCAGCCGATGTCCAACTCGAAGGGCGGATCGTGCCCGTGGTGCGCACCCGCGCGCCCGGCATCTCGCAACTCTCCAGCCTGGCGGACAAGGTCAGGGCCTGGGCCACGGCGACGGACGTCCACGCGCAGCCGCTGCTGGAGTGCCTGGAACGGGTGACGACGACCGAACCCGAGGACATCGTCGCGGCTGTCCTGGCGCCGCATTCCGACGAAGTTTCGGGAACTGATGCTTAGCGCAAATGACCGCTGGAGTGCAGACAGCGGGCGCTTTGCCTGCGCCGAACATGACCCGCTGACGACCCTGAGCGGTCGTTGGGCGCTCGCGGAACCGGCCTTCCGGTAGTCCTGCCAACTGCGGGCCTGACTGCAGACTGGACTCATGCTGAAGACGAGTGTCGTGAGCGATTCGGGCCCGAGCGAGTCATCCTCTGTCACGCTCGCCAGCGAAGAGCAGGATGCACAGGCGAACATCTTTTGATGGTCATGATGGAGTTCCAGTCGTCTGGCGCGTTATCTCGAAGCGCCCACGGATTCCTGCGGTGACTCTGATCGTGTCTCCGACGGCCCTGTACCGCGCATCGCCAAGAGCGCCAGCATCGCCATGGCGCCCAAGCTCATCGTGAGCACAAGTGCCCATTGGCTCCAACTCGCAAGGACCAACCCGAAGAGCCACGGTGCGAGCGCTTGGCTCACGCGTGCCGGGGCAACCAGCAGTCCCTGGCGTCGCCCGTAGCCCTGGGTGCCGAAGATGGACAGCGGCAGCGTTCCCTTGGCGATGGTCATGAGCCCATTGCCCGCCCCGTGAACCACCCCGAAGAGGGGCGCCGCCACAGGGCCGGCTGCCAGCAGCGCCGCCGCACCCACTGGATGCATGGCAACGGCCACGCGCGCTGACAGCAACGGGTCGACTTTGCGCAGGAGCCCGAACTCCAAGAGTCTGGCCGCAACTTGCGCTGGGCCTATCAGGCTCGCAACGAGCACTGCTGTGGCGGCACTCGCACCCGCTGCCGCCATTAAGCCGGGTAGGTGTGCTGCCATGGCCGTCGAAACAAACGAGGTGGCTGCGAATACAAACCCCAGTGAAACGGCAGCAACCAGCGGCGCCCTCGAGCCGGGCTCCGGTAGCGCAGCACCCACAGCTGGTTCAGCCACCGTCGCCTTGGCTTCAGCCTCAGCTCTGCGAACCTCTGGCAGCAACCAGTTCAACGGCAACCCTACCAACAGGTGCAACGCTGCCCACACAAAGCACGCCACCCGCCAGTCAAAGTTTGCTTCCAGCAGCGCCGTCACCGGCCATCCCACCGTGCTTGCAAACCCTGCTATCAAGGTGACACCTGTGATGCTGGATCGTGCGTCCTTTCCATAGAGGCGCACAAGCGCGGCAAACGCTGAGTCGTAGAGCCCGCAGCCCATGGCCACGCCGAGCAGCACCCAGGCTGCGAGCAAGCTGTAGAGCCCCTGGCTGGCCCCCAGGCCCGCGAGCCCCAGGGCGAACACCAGGCTCGTTGCCATCAGCACCGGTCGCCCACCTATCCGGTCGATGGCCGCCCCAGCCCGTGTGCCCACGAGCGCGGAGACAGCAAGGGCGAGACTGAAGGCAGCAAAGACCGTGGGTGTGGACACCCCCAGGTCTGCAGCCATGGGCGCAGCGAGGATTGCAGGCAGGTAGTAGCTCGATGCCCAAGCCAGCGTCTGCGCCGCCCCCAAGGCAGCGACCGTTGCCCTGCGGCCCATTGGCTTCAGCAGCAGCTCGCCGCCGCCCGCTCGACTGCTGGCACCCCTGCCATGGCGGGCCCACAGCCACTCTTGGTCACACCCTGCGCACCACCCGTTCCGCAGCCGCTCGCAGCCGCCCTTTTGGGAGCACCTCCGCACGTGGCCGCCTTGCTAGCCATCTGCTCGGGCTCGGCCGGAGCACCACACGAAATGGTGCTGCAGCTGCTCGATTTGCTGGCCCCGCGGCTCTCAGCGCTCTTGGGTGTGGCCGCAGGAGCGAAGGAGACGCTGCACACACCGGTCTGAGGCAGGTCGAGCTCAACCCGGTCAGCGGCCTGCAGGTCGCCCGCCAGCGCTGCCACCACCGAGCGCACCTGCTCAAAGCCCGTTGCCATCAAGAAGGTGGGCGCTCTGCCGTAGCTCTTCACGCCCACGGTGTAGAGGCCGCTCTCCGGGTGGCTCAGCTCGCGGTGACCGTGCGGGCGCACGGTGCCGCAGCTGTGCAAGTTGGGGTCGATGAGCGGGCCCAGCGCTTCGTTGCACTCAAGCCAGGGGTCAAGCTTGACTCGAAGTTCGCGCGTGAGCTCCAAGTTCGGCCGCTGGCCCGTGGCGCAGACGATTTCGTCGATGCCTTCAAGCCGCAGCTCTTGGCCCTGGGTATCCACCCCGACGACGCCGAGTTGGTCTCCTTGCTGCTCGATGCGTGTGACTCGCAGTCCTGCGTGGAAGGCCAAGGCGCCGGAGTCGCGAAGAGCACGCAGGGCGCTGCCAAGCGCCCCTCGCGCGCTGAGCGCATCCGCATCCCCTCCGCCAAAGACCCGGGTGAGCACCGGCGAGCGAACCGACCAGACCAGCTCAGTGGTCGGGACTTCTGCGGCAAGCTGAGCAAGTGCCAGCAGCGTGTTGGCGGCTGAGTGACCAGCCCCGACCACGAGCGTTCGCTTGCCGGCGTATCGAGTCCGGTCGGCCCCGAGCACATCGGGGATGCCGTAGAAGATGCGGCCAGCCGCTTGCTCTTCACCCTGGGCAGCCAATCCACCCGCTCCCAGCGGGTTGGGCTGGTTCCAAGTGCCCGTCGAGTCGACAACGGCCCGAGCGTTGAACTCCACGACCTTGCCGTCACGAAGGGCTCGGACGATGAACGGGGCGTCTTCGCGGCCAGTGCTCTTGACCTTGTCAAAGCCCTCGCGCGTGACCGCCAGCACGCGGGTGGAGAGGTGAAGCGCACCCGCCACCTCAGGGAGCCTCGCGAAGGGCTCGAGCAGTTCGGTGACCACCTCTGTGGCCAGCGGGAGGTCATCCTCAGCTGGCTGCTTCCAGCCCGTACCCTCGAGCAGCCGCACCATCGCAGGCGAGGCGTTGTAGCGCCAGGGTGAGAACAGGCGCACGTGCCCATAGTCAAGGAGGTTGGCGCCAACGCGTGAACCCGCCTCCAGGACGAAGAAGGGAATCCCGCGCTCGATGAGCTGTGCTGCGGCCGCGAGCCCCACGGGCCCCGCACCCAGCACGGCCACGGGCAGTGTTTGCAGCCTCGCGGCTCCCCCCGAGGAGGCCTGGAGCTCAAGCACCAGGAACTCAGCACTCGCTGGGCACGCGCCCTGGAACTCGGCCGATGCCTTCAAGGGCGTTGGCGCCATGGCACTGTCGACCACGCGAAAGCCAAAGCCTTCAAACCACTCGCGAGCCGTGGTCGTCAGCAGCGCCAAGCTCTTGAGCCGTCGGCTGCTTGCTTGGGCGAGCATCGCGCTCACCATCTGGCGCCCGATGCCCTGGTGCTGGCGGCTCGGTGCAACCGCCACGGAGCGCAGCAACGCGACCTCACCTCGCAACTCCACACCCGTGCAGCCCACTACCCCCGAGTCGTCCTCGGCCACGAGGAACGTATCGAGGTGGTCACGGGCGCCGGCAAGCGGCAGCCGGTTGGCAGCGAGGAGCAGTTCGATGGCAGCCCAGTCAGATGGTTTTGCAGGGCGAAGTGAAATGGTGGTCATGGCAGGTCCTGAGTGCAGGTGGGTAGAGCGGGCTTTAGCACCCGCAGGCGTCTGAAGTGGCCACCTCGGCCTCTGGCAGGCCTTGGCAGCAGTTGTCGGTGAGGTAGGCGAGCAGTCCGTTCATCTGCTCGTAAGCGGCTCGGTAGATGACGAAGCGGCCGGCCTGGGCTTGCGTCACCAACCCCGCGGCTGCGAGCTCCTTGAGGTGGAACGCGAGGTTCGTCGGCCCCACCCCAATCGCCTCGGCAAGTGCCTTCTGAGACAGCCCCTCGCGGCCGGCAACGACCAGCGTGCGAAAGGCGTCGAGGCGCACTGGATGGGCCAGTGCGGCAAGGGCTTGGACGATCACTTGTTTATCCATGAATTCAAGAATACTTGAATCATTTAGCGATTGCAAGCGCCGGGTGCCGCTGCGTCGTCGGTCATTAAGCTGACCAAGGTGTTGAAGGCGGAGTCTGGCGACACGGCCGACATGTCCCGGGGTTCAAGGGCAGGCCCCCTTGCAGGCGCTGCAGCGCGAAGACCGTCAGTACACCCAGGCCATTGAGCACCAGCAAGCCGACGGTGTAGGACACCCAGCCTTGCTCCTGCTCAGGGTCGATACGGGCGAGGCGGAAGAGCGGCGCCTCGACCCGACGGCCCAAGGCGAAACGTCCCGCCATTTCGGCCTCGACAGCGTGGGCCAGCGGCCAGGACAGCAGCAGCCGGATGGCCAGATGGCGATCAAGTGCATCCAGGCTGGCGCGTTCACGAGGAGTTCTCCGGCCGCAGTAGCACAGCGATCAGGTAAACGAGCAGGCCTGCCGAGATGAGAAGGACGATGTCCATGCTTGCTCCGATCTATCGAAGTTAGATGCTCGGACTACCTCCATCAAGCTGGCGCCAAGAATCGTGTGCTGGGCGTCAAGTTCCCATCAAGATGGCAGGATCCGGGAGTTGGCACAAGACTCCGCGATGCATCCGGCCCGACGCCATCCAGTCGAATGTCTGCTGACAGCGCTTTGCAGGATCGACCGCTCCTGGCCGTCTGTGTGAGTCGATTCGCCCGAGTCGAATGCGCGGGCCCGGATCGTCAGCGGTCACTCGGCGCATAGACCTTGATGCCGGCAATCTGAGGGGCAATCTGTTCGGACTCCCACTCCAGAACAGGACGCATCATGCAGCCACTCTCACTCAGGCTCCGGGGCTTCCGGGGCATCCGCGACGGCCTCGGGCTGGACGAGCTGACCCTCGATCTGGAGCGGCTGGCCGATGGTGCCGCGCTGGTCGCCATCGCAGGCGCCAACGGCCGCGGCAAGTCCACGGTGATGGACAACCTGCATCCCTATCTGACCATGCCGTCGCGGGCGGCTCAGGCCGGGCCGGGCGGCTTTTCGTACTACGACCAGGTCTGTTTGCCCGAGAACGAGAAGGACCTGCACTGGGCGCACGCAGGGCGCTGCTACCGATCGCAGGTGGTCATCCGCATGAACGGCCGAACCGGGAGCCGCCGCAGGACCGAGGCCTATCTGCTGACGCTGGATGACGCCGGCACGTGGTCTCCCGCCGCGCTGCCAGACGGCACCGTCTCCGATGGCAAGGTCGAGACCTATGCGCGATGCGTCGAGGCCATCTGCGGGCCGGCCGACACCTTCTTCACGTCGGTCTTCTCGGCACAAGGGAAGCGGCAGCTCAGCACCTACCGCAATGGCGAGATCAAGGCCCTGCTGGCCGATCTGCTGGGGCAGGAGGACATCCGCGCGCTCGGTCAGAAGGCGGGCGAGACGGCGCGGCAGTTGAAGGCGGCGCTGGCGGCGTTGCGCGCCGAGGGAGCCGCGCTCGATGCCGAGCGCCAGCGGTTGGAGGATGACGCCCGTCGATGGCAGGGCGCGGAAGAGAGGGTCAAGACGGCGCAAGCCAGCCGGCAGGCGGCCCATGAACAACGGGAGGCTGCGCGAACGCACGAGGCGTCGTTGATGGCTCTGCAGGAGCAGGCGAAGGCTGTCGAGAGCCGGCGAGCGCAGTTGGTGGAGGAACTGGCGGGCGCCCGTGCCGAGGGTGATCGCACCCTGCAGGACCTGCGCACGCAGGATCGGGAGGCAACGGAGCAACTCGCACGACTCGACGGTCGTGTGGCGCAGCGTGTCGCGCAGGCCATGGCGCAGCGCGAACGACTGGAGGCCCGCATCCGGTCCCTGCAGCGGGCGCTGGCGGACGAGGCCGTGGTGGCTCGAGCCGGCCGCCGTCTGCCGCTGGCGACAGAGGTGGTGCGTCGCCGCGAGGCCCGCATGCTGGCGCTTCGCGATGCCGTCCAGGACCTTGCGCGCCGTCGCGATGCCGTCGCAGGGCTCGGGCAGCGGCTGGCATCGCTTGAGCGCGAGGCGGGGCAGGCCGCGCTCCAGGCGGAGGACCTGAGTCGCCGCCTGGCTCTGAGCAACCGCGTGCCGTGCAGCGGCATGCCCATGCAGGGTCAATGCACCCTGCTGTCGGACGCACGCGAAGCGGCCGCGCTGGCGCCGAGCGCACAGCAGCGCATCCGTCAACTCGCTGCGGAGCGGGACAGTCTTCGGCTTGAACTGCAAGCCCTGCAAGAGGCGGTGAGCCTCAACGTCGGCGCACCGAAGAGCCTGAGCCGGGCCGAGTGGCAGTCGAGGCGAGCCCTGGCCCGTCAGACGGCCTATGCCGCCTTGGCTGCGCGCGGGGCGGAGATGGGCCAGGCGCGCGCGGGTCTTGTCGAAGCGGAGGACGAACTCGCCGCACTTCCCCCCGCTCCAGACCCGTCGGCCGGGGCGGACATCGCGATCGACACCAACTCCGAAGCGGCCGAGCGCCAGCAGATCATTGCCAGCCGGATGCGCGTTGCAGAGCGTGTCTCGCTGCTGGAAGCTCAGGCCCAGGTGGCCATCCAGCGACTTCGGACCGCGATCGATGCACTGCCGTCACCGCCGGATGCTGCGCGGCTCGCACATGCTCGAGCCCAGGTGGAGCGCTGGCAGGGTGTCCTGGATGAGGCGGAGCGCTCGCATCTGGCTGCCGTCCGCGACGCGCAGGCGCTTGCCGCTCTGTCGGCCCAGATGGAGGAGCATGGCCGGAGGCGCGACGCAGCCGCGGCCCGCACGGCACGGGTGGAGCAGGAACTCGCCAACTGGCTGCTGTTCGTCCGCTGCATGGGCAACGATGGCCTGATCGCGCTGGCCATCGACGATGCGGGCCCGACGCTGTCAGGCCTGGTGAACGATCTGCTGCTGGCCTGCTATGGCCCGCGCTTCACGGTGGCCATCGAGACCTTGCAGGAGACGGCCAAGGGCGAGCAGCGCGAGGGCTTCGACATCCGCGTCTACGACGCAGAGTCGGGCGAGGACAAGAGCGTCACGGCGATGAGCGGCGGCGAGAGGGTCTGGATCAACGAGTGCCTGGTGCGGGCCGTGGCGCTGTACCTGGCGCAGAACACCGGCCGGCGCTACGACACCCTGTTCTCCGACGAGACCGACGGACCGCTGGACCCGGAGCGCAAGCGCATGTTCATGGCGATGAAGCGGCGGGTGCTGGAATTGGGTGGCTACGCGCGGGAATTCTTCGTGTCGCAGACGCCGGAGCTGACGGCGATGGCGGATGCGGTGATCGATCTGGACGCGATGGCGGCGTTGCACTCAACCTCGTCTGTCGAGTAGAGCAGCGTACGCGGGCCGAATGGCGCGGTTTCGGCATCTCTGGTGAACACGGCCGGGTACCTGAAGCGCCAGCGCGACTCACGGCTTCAGGTACCGACGGATCGCGGCCCCACGAGTACTCTTTCGCACATCGAAAGAGGATTCACGATGACGACGCATCCGACCACACCGAAGCAGGCCCGGCACGCCTGCGAGCAGCTGTTGAAGGCCGACCGTGCCGACAAGACTGAGAAGTCGATCCTGCCCAGTGAAGTCAGGGTGATCGACCGACTGCTTGAACGGGGCCTCGAGCTGGAGGACGCCTATGCCGATATCCACGGCAAGCTCGTCCAGCATCCGCCGGCCCTAAAGGTCTTCTTCGATCTGGTGCAGAGCACGGCGGCGTTCTGGAGCCCTGAGTCGAATCAGGAGGCTCGCAGAGGAAGGGCCAGGCTGGTCGAGGTCAACCAGGAGATCGAAAGGGTTGCGGCGCACCTGGCCGAGTTGCTGGACGAGCGTACCGAGTTGAAGAACCATTCCGGGTTCTCTTGTGAAACGCTCTACCACCCGGTGGACGCGATTCACGCTGCTGCCGCACGGAACTACAGCTACGAACAGTGGGTGAAGGCGAGGCTCGAAACCCTGACAGGTCAGTTCGATCTCAAGTACTGGCCGCCGTTGAGCGCTGTGGTTCAGGCCATTGCCGATGATGCGGCGCGAGCGGCTCCCCTTCCGCACGATCCGCTCACGGCGGCTGGGACTGAAGGGCCGCGTGCGAGCCTGGCGGACACGTTCAGGGCGTTTTTCGTCGCTATCGAGGAGCAGAGCAGTCGGAACTTCGGGTTCCTGCCGCACTCCTTCGAACTCAGTGATCGCTGCGTCGCTAGCTTGCTGAGCTGCGCTCTGGGCCTGGGTCCGGACGAGGCGGTTGATGCGCCGTACGTCAAGCGCCTCCGGCAGCGTCAACGTGAACGAGCGGTGCAGTCGTGATCTGGTTTGGCAGAAAGAGAAGCGGCGCCGGCCCCATCCCTGCCGGGATGGGCGCGCGGCGCCGGGATCGATCAGCGGGCAGGGTCAGCCCGCCAACAGCGTGACTGGCGGCCCGTCTGCCAGGTGGCGGACGATGCAATTGCCCGCGTGCCGGCGGCCATCGCCCTCGACCTCGTCGACCAACTGCGCAGGCAGCCGAAGGCCGAGTTCTGCGACCTTGGCGCGCAAGGTCGCGATGTCCGTCCAGTCCAGCAGGGGCTCCTGCAGGCTGGTGTAGAGCATGTCGTTGCGCTCGTCGAAGACCTGGAGAAAGTAGTCCCCCAGGCGTCGATCGACGCCGGCCACGATCTCGACGGGGTGTCCGTCGAGCGTCGCCGTCGCGAGGTGCTGGCTCATGGTCCGGGCTCCGCGCTGTCGAACACGGGCAGCCCGTCGATGACGGCGGCCTCCCGGTCGAACATCAGCCAGGCCATGCCGGCGGATTCGGCCACCTCGAACAGCATGGCCAGATCGGGTTCCGACGGCACCCGGTACTTCGGTGCCCCGACATAGACGAACCCGCCGCAGTCGGTCGGGTAGGCGTTCACGGACAGGTCGTCATCGGCGAGCTTGTTGCGCGTCGCCGAACTCAGATGCTTCAGGGACAGGCTGGCCAGCATCTCGGCCTGCTGTCGCAGGCCGGTGGCGGGCAGGGTATGCATCGTGGCTTCCTCCTCGGGATGAACTGGGAGATGTGGGGGATTCGGTCGCCCGCGTCACGGTCGAGGGCGCACGGGGCGTGCGCTTCGATCGTCCGGCGCGGGCGAACGTCATGCCGCAGTCGCGGCAGCGGAACCAGTGCAGGCGACCGAGCGCGCCCAGGGGCACGCCGTGGCCGGCACAGCAGGGGCAGGTCGGGGGTCTTCTCTCCGACATGGGCATCCTTGGTTGGGGTGGTATCGGCGACAAGGGCACCGCCTCGGCGGCGCCCTTCTCGCGACTGGGTCGTGCAGGGCGTGACAGCCGCACATGGCGTCAGAGCAGTCCGCGCTCCGCGAAGCTGACGCACTGGTCGCCGGCGACGACGAAGTGGTCGATCAGGCGGATGTCCACCAGCGCCAGCGCCGACTTCAGCGTCTGAGTCAGGAACTCGTCCGCGCGGCTCGGCTCGGCCTGGCCGCTCGGGTGGTTGTGGGCCACCGCGATCGCGGCGGCGTTGCGGGCCAGGGCGCTCTTGACCAGTTCCCGCGGGTATACGGACGTCTGGGTGAGCGTGCCGCGGAACACCTCCTCGTGGGCGATCAGCCGGTGGTTGGCATCCAGGTAGAGCGCGAGGAAGACCTCGTGCTGCAGGCCGGCGCAGCGCAGTCGCAGCCAGTCCCGAAGGACCTGGGGCGACGACATCACGGGCCCCTGCGCCATCCGGTCACGCAGCTCGCGCATCAGCAGCTCGCGGGCGACACCGAGTCGGCGCGACAGGAGCTGCTGCGTGGCCGGGTCCTCGTGGGGAGTCTCCCGGTCGCTGACGCGCAGCGCAGCCGGCGAGGGGCCTGGCAATGGGTGGGCCCGCAGGCCCAGCATCTCTGCCACCAGGTCCTCCCGCGACGCATGGGCGGCATCGGGCAGGTCCGGCAGATCTTGAAGACCCTGGAAAGGGTGGAAGTTCATGGCGTTCTCCTCTCGTGGCGAAAAGGAAGACGGGAACGCCGTTCCCCTCCTTCACAGGCCAGGGACTGGTGTCCCCGCAAGGGAAGGATGTGCAGACACACGACGGAACGTGGCCGGCACGGTGGCTCAGATGATCATCCGAGGCAGGTAACGACTGCGACGCCGCTGCCGCCGGTTCGGTCGGCATCGGAAACACTCCTGTCGGGAGTGGGTGTGAGCCCGTCAAGTCTGCGCCATCGGCGCCGTGGATTCAACCGGGGTGGTGCCAGCAACCGCGCCTTTGCCGCGCTTGCCCGCGCAAAGGGCGCCAGGGTCCGTGCCTTGGTCGGGCATCGGTACGCGGGGAGGTGGCACGGTTCGCATGACCGCACTGCGCGTGGCCGCGCCGTTGTGGCTGGGCCACGGCCTGCCCGGATGTCTTGGCGGGCAGACCGCAAAAGTGACACCGCAGTGGCACTCGGCTGTCACTGCAGAAATTTCTTCGCCGCGGGCCGCAGTGGATGTGCACAGACCTGCGCAGGCACGCGAAGATGCGCGGCTTCTCGACAAGGCCGACCCGACATGCTGCACACCGGAAACCAGCTTCGACTGACCCGACCCGAACGGGCGCGGCTGGCCCGCATCACCGCCATCGAGCCGGGGTCCATCCGAAGCGTCGCGGACCTGCAGGCCTACGTCCGCCGATGCAAGGCCCACTACTGGGGCCACTCCGATGACACCCGCTTCCTGCACTGGCTGATCGAGCGTGAGGTGCAGTCCCTGACCGGACGCTGAGCGCCCGTCGCCCTGTTCGCAGTTGCGGAAACAGGAACGCCCCCGGTGCTGGACCGGGGGCGTGCTGGGTGACGGCCTAGCGTGGATCTGGATCGCGCCGTCTGAAGGGCCTCGAACGTTCGACCGGACGGCTCAGCGGAACACGCGCGGCTCGACGCTTGCCCCGCGCATGAACGCGAGGTACGCACCGGCCTTGCCGATGTCGTCGAAGGTCGCCACGGGCTGCTCGTGCAGCACGACGGCCCAGGGACGGTCATCGTCCTCACTGGCGCGGATGCGCAGTTCCGGCGGCTGCCAGCGCGGGTGTCGGTAGAGGGGCAGGCCGCTTCAGTGTCAACTGCGCCAGTCCATCAGTGCCAGCACATGCGCACAGTGGATGGCCGTACCGCCCGCCTCGCCCGGCTCGACGAGCAGGGGCACCTTCAGCAGGCCGGTCGAGCGGCCGACTGTGCCGACCACGTCGAACTCGTCGAGCCAGCTCGCTCCCGTGCCGGTGTCCCCCAGCACCAGCCGAACCTTTCGGCCGTCCCGGCGGCAGGTCTCCAGCACCCTCGCCAGGCGAGGGTCCGTGCCGGGATCGAAGTAGGTGCGGTGGCCCTGGGCGGACTCGCCCCAGGCACGCACCGCAGCGAGGTACTTCTCGTAGCCAGTGAGGCTGGCCGCGTCGTCGGCGGTGGGCATCAGGTCGGGACGATCGAAGCGCTGCGCGATCTGCCGGGCATGGTCGCGGGCGTTGTCGAAGCCGAAGCAGGTCACGCCACCTTCGGTGGCGATCACATACAGGCGTTGCTCGGGATTCAGGGTGATGTCTCGCATGGTGAACTCTCGAAGTTGGGAGGGCGGACACCGGCCCTGGCGGGACGGGCCCGCGGGCGGTTGGATGGGGTGCTGGTCGCGCCAGGCCGCTGGACGTCAGTCCATGGCCAAGGCAATCCAGCGATCGAACCCGGTGCAGCCGATGGGGCTGCGCCGGGGCTCGGTCTTCGGATCAGCGCCGGCTGATCTGCACGGCGGGTGCGGGGCCGTCGACGGGAGGTTCCGGGGTACGCTCGGAGCCGCCTTCGGAGCCACTGACCGGCGACGCCGGGGACATGCCGGCCTGGTGCTGGAAGCGGGCGTGCGCGTCGGCGAACTCGGCATCGCCCAGCAGCTGATGAACCTGTGCGGCGGCCGGTTCGGGCCTGCTGTCGGCGTCACGGGCCGCGGCTGGGCGCGCGCCCCGCTTCGATGTTGCCGGCGAGGCTGGCGGTGCAGCGGCAATGGCCTCGTCGAGGACGTCCGCAGTGCGGTGGTACGCCTTCTGCGTGATTCCGCCGACGAAGGCGGCGGGTCGCTGCAGCGTCCACTGGACCAGCAGGCGGAGCCACTGCCCGATGCGCTTGTCGCGGGCCTGGCGCGCCTTGTGGACGCGCAGCGACTGCTTGCAGGACAGGTACAGCGCCAGGTGGCGGCGCTTCATCTCGGCGTCGCCGTCGAGCTGCGCCATCACCTCGGCGGCGAGGGCGACGTCACGGCCGACGCGTCTGTAGAAGCCGACCCAGGCGCGCTGCTCCTCGATGTCGATGGTGCTGCGGCGCGGTGACGGGCTCTGGAAGGATCTGTCTGGGAAAGCATGACTCATGGGGTTCTCCAAGAAGGCGAGGGAACCCCGACCCCGACGGGAGACGGTGACTCCCGGTAGGTGGATGGCGAGAACGGCTGAGAGCCGAAGAAAACGGGGTGTCGGGTGATGGCGTCCCGATGCCATTGCTGGCGGTCGGTTCACCATCCCCGAGACCCGAGGACTCGATCGGCACGAGTTCGAGCCGACGGCGGTGCCGCGACGGGCGACTCGATGCCTGCGACCATCAGGTCGTGAGCACGCGAGCGGCGCCTCGGCGCAGGCCCTCGGCAATGCCGATCCAGCGGTCGGCGATGCGGTCCAGGTAGACCAGGTCGTCGGCCGCGATCTCGCCCGAGGCGCGGAGCCGGGCGATGACTTCCTTGACCAGGAGGGGATCCTCCCGGGCCAGCACGATCGCCGTCGAGGCGATGCGTCTGCGGTAGGTGTCGACCGTCATGGTCAGCACACCGTCGCGCAGCGCTCGGACGCCAGAGGGTCCGCGGCCTCGCACACCATGCGCATGGATGCATGGGGCGTGCAGGGCCGGGGCCGGAGCAGCGCCGGAAGGGTGGCAGGCCGCCGGGCGGGCACACGGGCAAGCCCGGTACCACCCAGCAGTGCACACACCGGCGCGACAGCGCGGTTCCAGGGAACGGGACTCATGGGGGTTCTCCTTCAGGGGTGAAGGGGAACGCCCATCCCTGGCGGGGAACTGGGGTTCCCCATCTGGGATGCCCTGCCGGGAAGGCAAGGCGCTTCGTCGCGCACAGGTGCGTGCGCGAACTGCTGAGGTCCGCGTCCGAGAGGACGGGGCCAGGGCAGATGCGTGCGTCAGGCCAGGCTTCTGATCGAGATCAGGCCGGGCTGGTGAGCGCAGGGCGCGTCACGACGCAGAGGTCGTGGTCGGCGCATGCGAGGAGGGGCCACGACACAGGGTCATGGCCGGCTCCTGGTTTCGGATCCGGATGGATCTGAATCGGCCCGGCACACCGAGGTGCCGGACGGGACACAAGGCAGGTAACGACTGCGACGCCAGTTGGGCTGGACTTCAGGGCGACCGGAGCCACCGATGAAGGCTGAGCAGACGCGATGTCCGCAGGAAGCCGGGTCAGTATGGGCCGGGGCGATTCGATCGGCAACGAGCCCGGAACACCGCCCGCGCGATGCCCGCCCAATCGGCCCGAACTGGCGGCTCTTGGGCGGGCAGATGCACATGCTGCCCGCCCTGCCGACAACAGGACCGAAGCAACGCCGGTAGGGGAGGCGACCGGGAGCGACGCGGCCGTTCGTATGGTGACCCCACTGCCACTGTCCGTGAGGATCTCCGACCGCCTTCCGATGACCGAGGCCCGCTATGAATTCGATGAGATCGATGCCGTCACGTCGGCTGGCGGAGCCGTTCGCTTTCCGGCGGGGGTTCACGCTGTTGCGCGGCGCTCACTGGTGTTCCGCGTGAGGCTCGGTGGCCGGGAGGTCGATCTGACGCTTGCCGAGTTCGATCGGCTGCTGCGGGCGGGACGTATCAGGGCTATCGATCCGGTCTGAGACCTGCCCGTCGAATGGCCGATCCTCGGCCTCGAAGACGGGCACATCGTCGATTCAGTCGAGCGTCGCAGCGCCTCAGAGGCTTGGTGTCTGCCGGTGATGCGTGCCCTGCCCTGAATTTGGGCGAAGATTGCGCCAAAAGGGGAGGCATTGCCTATGCCAAGAGGCAAGAAGTCTGGATCTGGTGGAGTGCTGGCAGCGGCCTTCATCGGCGCCGTCGCGCTGCTGGCCGCCGTCCCGAGGGAAGTGTGGCTGGGCGCCGCGGTGCTGCTGGCGATTGCGATTGCCGGCTACCTGTACTCGCGCAACAGGAAGTCTGACGATGTGAGCCCGGCCAGTGGGCGCGAGGAGGCGAGCGCTCCCTCGATTGCGATATCGCCACCCAAACCGCCGGCGCCCAGGCGGACCGAACCCGTGACGCGCGTTGCTCGTCCGGCCGACGAGCAGCCGATGCCGGTGCGGACGCAGGCGACCGCGCCAGCTGCCTCGTTCCGGATCCCACCGGCACCCGAAAGCTACGGCAAGGCGAGATGGATTCCGGCCGGGCAGCCCGTCGAGGTGGCGGGAACGACGATTCCGGGTGGGCTGATCTATGTCGGCACCTCGTTGCCCGCATCCAGCGGTTCGAACGACCCATGCCTAATCGATCCATCGAAGTCGGTCGCGCGCAGCGGGGACTACACCGAGCGCCAGATGAACTACTGGCCGAGCTATTCGGAAGTGTCGCCTGCAGCGCGGCGGGCCTATCTGAGCTGGCTTGCAGGCGGCCGGCAGGATCCCGAGGCCGATGTCGGCTTCGTGTTCCTGTTCTTCTACGGCCTGGAGCGCCGAGCCATCGTCGACGCTTCGAAGGACGAGGCCGCACGGGCCGACTGGCCGGCGATCGCGATCGAGCTGCGGCGCCTGCTGGGCATCTACGGTGACAGGTCAGGCTCCTTCCGACGCTACGCCAGCGAACTGCTCGACTGGGTGGCACTGGCAGAACACCCGTCGCGTCTCTACGAGAAGCCCGTACCAGACTTCCCGAGGACGTATGAACTGCCCCTCTACCTCCGGTTGGCGCTCGGTCAGGCCGCGGTCGATGGTGTTCCCGTGCCGGCGGCGCTGGCGCTGGCCTGGGTGAGGCTGGACCCGAACATCACCCTCAGAACGCCAGCAACGCGCTGTGCCGAGGAGTTCGAGCGCGTCTTCGCCGAGAAGTACGAGGAGCTCTGCGGCGCGGGCATGCTGCTGCCGCGCAACCGCACCAAGCTGAAGCTGGTCTACCAGCCGGCATCCGCCGGATTCCGGGGCTATCAGGAACTGAAGCTCACCTTCAAGGACACCCCGGACGTCACGGTCCTCACGGCGCCAGTGCGGAAACTGCAGGAGGTCGTCGAGGCAGCCACCAAGCCCCTGGAGTCGTACAGCCGGCTCTTGGGGAAGAACCCGGGTGCCCGCGCTTCCATCGATGCCTGGCTCCAGCTTCCGGCCACCCTCTGGCCGGAAGCCGGCCAGAAAGCTCTTCGAGGTCTGCAGGGACGCATCGGCGCAGGCATGGTGGCACTGTCGTTCCAGGACTTCCTCTCGTCGCTCGGTGGCTCCGGACCGTTCACCAAGGACAAGACGGCCTCGCTCGCGAGGGCGCTGGAATCGGTCGGCATCGGCTTCGAGCCCGATGTGCTGACGGGCGCCAAGATGCCCAAGCCCGAGGACAAGGTGGTGCTGTTCGCATTGCCGCCTTCCGAGCCGATCGCGAGAGCTGGAGGTCCCTACCTGGCCGCGGCGCTGACCTTGCAGCTGGCCTCGGCCGTGGCGTCAGCCGATGGGGAGTTCGGCATCAAGGAGATGGGGCATCTGCGGGAGACCGTCCTGTCCTGGAAGCACCTGCCGCCCAGTCAGACCCGGCGGTTGCTCGCGCACCTGAGGCTGCTGATGCAGGTGCCGGCATCGCTGACAGCGCTCAAGAAGAAGTTCGAGCCCCTCGATCAAGGCGTGAAAGAAACCATCGCGGCCTTCATGGCCACCGTCGCGCAGTCGGACGGCGAGGTGTCGCCCGCCGAAGTGAAGATGCTGGAGAAGGTCTACAAGGCCCTGGGCGTCGATGCCAAGAAGGTGTTCACCGATGTTCACGCCGTGGCGGCAGGCGTCAAGCCCACGGCAGCGGCCGTGGCGAAGGTCGAGGAAACCGGCTTCAAGCTGGACCCCGCCAAGATCGCGGCCCTGCAGCAGGACACGGAGCGCGTGTCGGCACTGCTCGCCAACATCTTCACCGAGGCCGAGGACACGGTCACGACGCTCGCTGAGACCCTGCAGGAGCCCGACGCTGAAGCCGAACTCGAGCCGAGCAGTTCCGCCGCGGGCCTGCTGGGCCTCGACGAGGCGCACAGCGCCCTGGCCCGCATGATGCTCTCCCGTCCCGAATGGAGTCGCGAGGAACTGCTGGACGTCGCCGCCGACCTCGACCTGATGCTCGACGGCGCGCTGGAGCGCATCAACGAGGCCGCCTTCGACGCCCACGACATGCCCCTGTGCGAAGGCGACGAACCCGTCGTTGTCAATGCCGAGTTCCTGGAGAAAGTGGAAGCATGAACACACCCGCCATCCGCCCCAAGGACCGCGACGCGGTCATCCAGTCGTTGCGCGCTGGCGTCGTGCCCCGGGCCGGGCAGCATCTGATCCAGGTTGGGCGTACGCGGGAGATCCAGACCCTGGTGACGGACATCGACCGCGTCGCCGACGGCGGCTCGGCCTTTCGTGTGGTGATTGGCGAGTACGGGGCGGGGAAGACCTTCTTCCTCAACCTCGTCCGTGCCGTGGCGATGGAGAAAAAGCTCGTCGTGGCCAGCGCCGACCTGAATCCCGATCGCCGGCTGCATGCGAGCGGCGGACAGGCCCGTTCGCTCTACGCCGAGCTGATGCGCAACCTCGCCACCCGCACCAAGCCGGACGGCGGCGCACTGGGCGGCATCGTCGAGAAGTTCATCGCGACCGCGAAGGCGGACGCCAAGGCCAGTGGTGCGTCGACCGAGGCCGTCCTGCGCCGGAAGCTGGATCAGCTGACCGAACTGGTGAACGGCTACGACTTCGCCGACGTGATCGCGGCCTACTGCCGCGGCCATGACGATGGCAACGAACAGTTGAAGTCGGACGCCGTGCGCTGGCTTCGAGGCGAGTTCAGCACCAAGACCGATGCCCGTGCTGCCCTGGGCGTGCGCACCATCGTCGACGACGCTGCGGTCTACGACCAGCTCAAGCTGATGGCGCGATTCGTGAGGCTGGCCGGCTTCGGCGGCCTGCTGGTGGGGCTGGACGAACTCGTCAATCTCTACAAGCTGGCCAACACCCAGGCCCGCAACGCGAACTACGAGCAGATTCTGCGCATCCTGAACGACTCGCTGCAGGGCACGGCCGTGGGCCTGGGTTTCGTGCTGGGCGGCACGCCGGAGTTTCTGCTCGACACCCGACGCGGCCTGTACAGCTACCCGGCGCTGCAGAGCCGGCTCGCACAGAACACCTTTGCCTCCGAGGGCCTGGTGGACTTCAGCGGGCCTGTCGTGCGCCTGTCCAGCCTCACCCCTGAGGACTTCTACGTGCTGCTCCAGAAGATCCGCGGCGTGTATGCCTTCGGTGATCCAGCCAAGCACCTGATTCCCGACACGGGTGTCTTCAGCTTCATGGAGCATTGCTCCAAGCGCATCGGGGACACCTACTTCCGCACCCCTCGTACGACGATCACCGCGTTCATCAACCTGCTGGCAGTGCTGGAGCAGAACCCCGGCGCATCCTGGCAGGAACTGCTCGGCGGCATCGACGTCGCGGCGGATAACGGCGGCGCGGCCGACCAGGCGACGGAAGCCGACGGCGACGACGAGTTCGCCACCTTCAAGCTGTGAGCCTGTAGGACACGATCGCCATGTCTGCGACGGCGTCGAGCTCGTTCCATCTGCTCGATGAACGCATCCAGCGGTTCATCTGGGCCGAAGGCTGGGAGTCGCTGCGCGACGCGCAGGAGACGGCGATCCCGTTGATCGTCAAGGGCGACCGCGACGTCATCGTGGCGGCAGCCACAGCGGCTGGCAAGACCGAGGCAGCGTTCCTGCCCGCCCTGACCCATCTGGTGCAGGCCGACACACCCGGCCTCGCGGTCTACATCAGCCCGCTGAAGGCGTTGATCAACGACCAGTTCGGCCGTCTGGACCGGTTGTGCGAGCAGCTCGAGGTGCCCGTCTGGCCCTGGCATGGCGACATCTCGGCATCCTCGAAGAGCCGCTTCCTGTCCCAGCGGCGGGGCGTGCTCCTGATCACGCCGGAGTCCCTCGAGGCGATGCTGTGCAACCGTGGCACCGCGATCGGCTCGACCTTCGAGCGCCTCAGCTACCTGGTGGTCGATGAGCTGCACGCCTTCATCGGGACCGAGCGCGGCAAGCAGTTGCAGGCGCTGATGCACCGCATCGAACGCGTCATCGGCCGGCGTGTTCCACGCATCGGGCTGTCCGCGACCCTCGGCGACATGGGTCTGGCGGCGGAGTTTCTGCGGCCTGGCCATGGCGCTGCCGTGGCGCTGGTCGAATCGAAGTCGTCGGGCGGCGAACTGCGCATCCTGGTCAAGGGCTACGAGGAGCCGCGCGTGGTGCGTGGCGAGCAGGAGGACGGGGAGAGCGAGCCCGTCACGCCGGCACAGATCGCCGGGCATCTGTTCAAGGGCCTGAGGGGTTCGAACAACCTGGTCTTTCCGAACTCCCGTCGCGAGGTCGAGCGCTACACGCACCTGTTGACGCGAATGTGCGAGGCCCAGCAGGTGCCCAACGAGTTCTGGCCGCATCACGGCAGCCTGTCCAAGGAGATCCGCGCGGAGACGGAGGCAGCCTTGAAACAGAAGGAGCGGCCGGCCACTGCCATCTGTACCAACACCCTTGAACTGGGCATCGACATCGGTGCCGTCAAGAGCGTGGCACAGATCGGGCCACCCCCTTCAGTGGCGAGCCTGCGCCAGCGTCTCGGGCGATCGGGTCGCCGCAAAGGCGAGCCCGCGGTACTTCGTGGCTACTGTGTCGAGGACGCTCTGGGTGGACAACCGTCCATCGCGGATGAACTCAGACTGGGCACCGTGCAGATGGCGGCCATGATCTCGCTGCTGCTGGAGGGCTGGTTCGAACCTCCATCAGTGAAAGGCGCCCATCTGTCCACGCTGGTCCAGCAGGTGCTTTCCTTCATCGCACAGAACGGCGGCGCGACCATCGGGCAACTTCATGGGCTGCTGTGCGCACCAGCGACGCCCTTTTCGGTCGTGGCCAAGGACGAGTTTGTCGAGCTGATCCGGCATCTCGGTCAGAAGGAACTGCTGGTCCAGGATTCGTCCGGCGTCCTGCTTCACGGGCGTATCGGCGAGAAGCTGGTCAACCACTACACGTTCTACGCCGCATTCACGTCCGATGAGGAGTTCCGCATCGTCGCCGGGGGCAAGTCGCTCGGCACCCTGCCGGTTTCCCAGGTGCTCACGATCGGTCAACGCATCCTGTTCGCCGGCCGCACCTGGAAGGTCGAGGACATCGACGAAGAACAGAAGACGATCCATGTCAGCCGTGCGGCAGGCGGGGCGCCACCGCTGTTCTCCGGCGGGGCCGGTCGTACGCACACCCGGGTGCGGCAGCGGATGCGCCAGTTGCTCGAGGGCGACGAGCTGCCATCCCATCTGGATGAGGTCGCGAGGCGCTTCCTGGCCGAGGGCAGGGCCAACTACCGGGCACGCGGTCTTTCCGACGCCTACGTCCTGGACCAGGGGAGAGAGGTGCTCCTGCTGACGTGGCTTGGCGATGCCGCCAACGAGGCGATGGCGTGCCTGCTGCGCCGCCGAGGCTTCGTGGCGGCGCCGGCGGGCCCCGGTGTCGAGGTGCTCAAGGGGCAGGCAACGCTGGAGGACATCGTCGACGTCCTGTTCGATGCGGGTCTGGACGAGGTGCCGCCGCTGGATGTGCTTCTGGCCGATACGAGGAACCTGCAGCGGGAGAAGTGGGACTGGGCGCTGCCTGATCGTCTGCTCCGCAAGGCGTACGGCAGCCAACACCTGGACCTGGAGGAGGCCTTGGGTTGGATCCGGACCTTGCCCGGCGCAGGCCGTCTGGGCACAGCGGGATCGCTGGCGACCGGGGAGTCCCTGGGAACGGTCGTCGATCCAGCCGCACCCGATGCCGGTGGTGGAATCGCCGACGGACCTTCGGAAAGGCTTCATCTTGCACCGATGGAGGGGTTCGCTGAAGTGCGTTTGAAGCAGGCGGCTCTCGACAGCATCGGACTCCCGCAGATGAGCTACCCCGTCCCGATCCATGTCCTGCAAGGGGGGCTGGCGGATGATGGGCACCTGCCGCTCGCGGCGATGCTGCACGGTCTGCAGCTGCAGGCTCGACCAGGTGGCGCACCCTGGCGAGACATGGAGCCGGTCATGGCACGGCTCGCGTCGCTCACGTCTCCAGACGACAACCGAGCCGTGATCAGCGCATCGTCAGACGCATGGTGGTTGGAACTCGGGCCCGTCGACCTGACCGGCCGGATCGTGACGATCCAGCGCGGAGATCACCTGATCGCGGCGGTCACACCACGCGACGACGGCAGACTCCGCGTGTCGACCTACCGGCCGCTTGATGCGAAGAGTCTGGAGTACCTGCTCGGACTTGGGCAGGCAGCCCATCCTGTGCATGGCGTGAACATGCGCGAGAACAACTGGGAGTACGCGCTCGACTGCTCCGCCGGCAACGGGAACCACTACGCAGCCGAACGCGGCGAAGCCTATCTCTCACGCTGGGACGGTGGTCTCGGGACCTGGTCCGACGGGAGCAGCGAACCCGAATGGGTCGCTCAACGGACGTTGTCACCCAGGCCTGCCGCGCAGGTCCTCGCAGAAATCGCAGCCCACCAGGAGTACTCGATCTTCGGCGAGACCTTGACGGGACCGGACCGCCTGTCGAGAGAGTCGACCAGCGAATCGTTCGCAAACCAAGTCTCTGATCGACAACCTGGGCAGGCGCTCGACTTGAAGGCACGCTTTGCCGGCTGTCTGTTGGGTGGGGCAGTCGGCGATGCGATGGGCGCGCCGGTGGAGTTCCTGAGGCGTTCCGAGATCCTGGCGCAGTTCGGTTCACAAGGCATCACGGACTATGCGCCGGCCTACGGATCCCTGGGTGCGATCACCGACGACACGCAGATGGCCCTCTTCACCGCCGAAGGGCTGCTGAGGACCTGGGTTCGAGGTGCGACGAAGGGAATCGCTGACCCTTCCAGCATCGTCGCCAATGCCTATCTCCGATGGCTGCGCACACAAGGTGAACGGCCTGATCGAGACCTTGAGGTTGGTGCCGACAAGCCTGGTTGGCTGTTCGAGCATCGGGCGCTCCATAGCCGACGCGCTCCGGGCAGCACCTGCCTATCGGCGCTGAGGACCATGTCCGGGCTGGGCGAGCCGGCCCTCAATGACAGCAAGGGCTGCGGCGGTGTCATGCGAGTTGCGCCGGTGGGTCTGTACGCGTGGCATCTTCGATCACGGCAGACGCTGGAGGAAGTGTTCGCGCTGGGTCGCGATCTCGCCGCACTGACCCATGGGCACCCTACGGGATCGTTGGCTGGTGGTGTGCTGGCGGTGCTCGTGTTCAGGCTGGTTGCCGGGGGGCACCTGATCGAGGCGATCGGAGATGCGAAGGGGTGCCTGCGACGGTGGCCGGATCACGAGGAAACACTTCGCGCCATTGAGCAGGCCGAGACCCTCTCCCAGTCACAAAGCTCGCCCATCGAGGCGATCGCAGCTCTCGGTGAGGGTTGGACTGCGGAGGAAGCGCTTGCGATCGGTCTGTATTGCGCTCTTGTCGCCGGGAGCTTCAAGGAAGGGGTGATCCTGGCCGTGAATCACGATGGCGATTCCGATTCGACGGGCGCCATCGCGGGACACCTGCTTGGATTGATGCATGGGGTCCAGGACATTCCTCGGGATTGGCTGGCACCACTCGAACTCCGCGAACTGATCGTTCAGGTGGCAGATGATTTGGCCTGCCTGGATACCGTCGATCCCAACCGTCTCGCAGAGCGGTATCCGGGATACTGAGGGGCGGGTGGCGCGAGCGTGGCCAGAACGCATCCGGGCCTGTTGACTGTGAACCGAGCGCAGGTCGGGCAAGCAAAGGCGCGAGTTTCGGCGTGCACAATTGCCCCATGCCGAACATTGCTACCGTATTGAAGGCAGAGATCGTTCGACTGGCGCGCAAGGAACTGCGCGAGCAGGTCGATCCACTGAGGAAGAGCCTGTCCGCATCCCGAGCGGAAGTCGCGGCTCTCAAGCGCAAGGTCAGCGACCTTGAGCGGCAGATCAGGCATGCGTCGCGCGTCCTGCCTGATGTCCCCGCTGTTCCGCAGGCAGAGTTGTCGAGTGCAGAAGATGTCAGCCGCTTCCGGTTTCGTGCAGGGGGCATGGCCAGCAATCGCAAGCGCCTGGGCTTGTCGGCTGCGGATTTCGGGTTGCTGGTCGGCGCATCCGGGCAGAGCGTTTATGCCTGGGAGCAGGGCAAGGCACGCCCCAGGGGCAAGAACCTCGCGGCCATCGCTGCCTTGCGCGGGGTTGGCAAGCGCGAGGTGGTGGAGCGGTTGGCATCCCTGAAGTCGGGCGAGCAGCCGTAGGCGAGCCGACGCGCGGCCCAGCGTCGTGACCGGGCCATCGGGGAGCGCTCCTCGCCACCCTTGAAGTGCACGGGCTCGATGGGATCCTGACTGCATGGTGGGCCGCCGGCCTGCCATGCAACCGATCAGGAGTCCCTCATGAGATTCTCCAAAGCCGAGGTCGACGCCATCATCGAGGCGTCCCCTCGCACCTTCGTTCCCTTCAACAAGCTGGTGCTGTCCGAGGACCACCAGGCCCGCAGTGGCACGGCGCCCGCGATGTCGCTGCCGGAACTGGCCGCGTCGATCAAGGACAGCGGTGTGCTGCAGAACCTCGTCGTCGTCCAGGCGGCGCGCGGGCGCTACGAGGTCTGCGCAGGCGGACGGCGGCTCGCCGCGCTCACGCTGCTCGTGCAGCAGGGCGACATCGCCGACAACTACCCCGTGCCGGTGCTCGTCGTGCCGGCTGACAAGGCGCTCATCGCGAGCCTTGCCGAGAACTGCTTCCACGTGCCGATGCACCCGGCCGACGAGTTCGCCGCCTTCGCCAGACTGCTCGCGCAGGGCAAGTCCGTCGAGGACGTGGCCGCAGCCTTCGGCGTGACGCCGCTCATCGTCAAGCGACGCATGAAGCTCGCCACCGTCTCGCCCCGGCTGATGGCCCTGTACCGCGAAGGCGGCATCGGCCTGGACTGCCTCATGGTGCTGGCCTCGGTCGACGATCACCAGCGCCAGGAGCAGGCCTGGGCCGGTCTGCCGAGCTGGAACCAGCGCCCGGAGCATCTGCGGCAGTTGCTGACCCGGGGCGAGATCGAATCGGACGCCGACCCGCTGGCCCGGTTCGTCACCGTCAAGGCCTACGAGAAGGCCGGCGGACCACTGCGCCGCGACCTGTTCAGCGACGACGATCGCAAGGCCTACCTGCTGGACCCGGCCCTGCTGGAGCGCCTCGCCGCCGACAAGCTGGGCAAGCGCGCGAAGCAACTCCTGTCTGAAGGCTGGAAGTGGGTCGACATCCGTCCGCGCTTCGCCTACGACGAGTACGTCAAGCACGGCGAGCTGCGCAAGCCCCGCCGCGCCCCGACGCCCGAGGAAGCCCAGGCGCTGAAGGCGCTGGACACGCGCATCGCTGCCCTGCACGAGCAGATGGACGCGCTGGTGGACCGCGACGGCGATGGTGATGCCGGCGAGGGCGTCAGCGATGGCGGCGAGGCGAACGACGCCGCCGACGAGGACGACGCGTCGCGCGACCGTGCCTTCCTCGCCCTGGAGTCCGAGGCCGATGGGCTGGAGGAAGAGCGCAAGGCCAGGCTCGAGGCATTGACCGAATGGCCCGTGGCCTGGATGGCGCTCGCCGGATGCGTGCTGCATGTGGGCACGGACGGCCGTGCCGCGGTCAAGGCAGGGCTCATCCGTCCCGAGGATCGGGCCGACCTGGCGCAGGCCATCACCGAGGCTGCCGGACAGAAGTCGGCCGGTGGCGGCGGCTCGGAAGACGGCGCGGATTCTGCGCGCGGCTCGGGGCTCCCGGCCCTGCAGTCGCTTCCATCGGCAGCCGGCGCCACGGCACGGCCCGTGCACTCCGAGAAGCTCATGCGCCGCCTCACGGCCCACCGTGTCGCCGCGATCCAGGCCGAGCTGCTGGACCGCCCCGAGGTTGCGCTGGCGGCACTGGCGACCCACCTGACGCTGAAGCTGCTGGCCGACCCGCTCCATGGCGCCTACCGACTGCCCAACCTGCTGGCGATCAGCGCGACCGGCAACCAGCACGAACTGCGGGGCGCGGCCGAGGACATCGAGGCAAGCCCGGCGGCCCAGCGTATCGAAGCCGACCGCATCGCCTGGATCGAGCACCTGCCCAAGGAACCCGACGCGGTGTTCGACTGGATGCTGGGGCAGCCGCCGCAGACGGTGCAGCGGCTGCTGACCTTCCTGGTCGCGTCCACCGTGAACGGCATCACCGGCACCGACACCGGCCGACCGGTCAATGACGGTCTGGCCCGCGCCCTCGGCCTGGACATGACGCGATGGTGGTCGGCGACGGGGGAGGCCTACCTTCAGCACGTGTCCAAGGCGAGGGTGGTCGAGGTGGTGCACGCGGTGGCCGGCGCCAAGGTTGCTGGTCCGCTCGCGGCGCTGAAGAAGGACGCCGCGGTGGCGCAGGCCGAACAACTGCTCGCCGGGCGTGGCTGGTTGCCCGACTGCCTGCGCGTGCAGCCGCACGCCGATGCCCCGGTGACGGGTGGCGAGGAGGTCGACGCCAACGATCCAGCACGGACCGAGGCGCCCGCTTGCGCCTGAACGCAGGGCCGGCCCGGGCCGGGCCGGCTCATGCGACCGGGACAGGCGTGTCACCGTCGTCCCCGATGCTCCGCGGCCCGGGCTTGCCGGTCTCGCCCTGGGCCGGGTCGCGGCTCCCTGCAGGCGCGCGCCGGATCGCACCGATGTAGGCGCCGGCCGAGCGCAGGCGGGCATGGCCCGCGATTCGGGCCACACGCAGCCTCGCCTGGCGGTCGAGGTCCTGATCGACAGGCCCACCGCCACGCACCGGCGCGGGCGTGCCTGTCGTGTCCTGATACTGGCCTTGAAGGTGGTCGTGCCGCGCCCCGTGCCCGGTGGTGCCGCTCTGGCGCTTCGTGAGGCCGAACTTGCGCAGCGCATAGTCCAGGCGACGGAGGTTGGACTTCAGGTCCCGATCCGGCGCCCCCATGTGTGCGTCATGGCCGCTGACCACGCTGCGGGCATGCGCGATGGCCGACTGCTGCTCCTCGGTGGCCAGCGGCAGCCAGCGCGCACGGCCTCCCTTGCCCTTCGTCCACAGATACCGATCCGCCTCCCGTTGCTCGTCGGGCAGGCCTGTCTCCTCGAACGGATGCACGTGGGCGTAGGGGCGGCACATCACCGACTCCTTGCGCCGCAGGCCGACCTTCACCATCAGGCGCATCGACGCGCCGATGCGGGCATCGTAGGCAGAGACCTGGGCCAGCAAGGCCTCCACGTCGATGCCGTTGCCGCTCCAGCTCTTGTCTCGCTGGGCGTTCTCGTGGCGCTCGTACTCGTCAGGCGTCAGGCCGTAGTGCTCGGGCCTGCGGATGAAGCCCGGCTTGTTGAGCCACATCGCCAGGCCGCGCAGGAAGCTCAGGTAGGTCTGGATCGTCCCCGGCGAAAGCTTCCGTCGCTGCCAGACCTTCACCATCGCCTGGACATGCCGCTGTCCCAGGTTGCGGGGATCGGGCGCCAGCTTGAAGCCGGCGTCGGTGTGCAGCTCGCGGAAGAAGCGTCGCAGGAAGTGGGCGCGCTCGTAGCGCGTCTTGTGCGACACGGTCTTCTCCAGCGCGGTGTGCAGCGGGTTGAACAGCTCGATCAGCACGTCCACCACCCGGTTCACGGGCGTCCTGCCTGGCGGGTACATGGCCAGCACCTGCTGGGGCGACTTGCCGGCCCAGTTCTGGCGGCGTGGCGAGTCCTGGCCATGCACGCGGCCTGGGCTGGCCGAGGTCATCGAGGAGTTCCTGGAAGGGCGGGCGGGTGAGGGGGGCAGGGTGGAGCCATTGCGCGGGTCGTTGCGGCGGTCGTTGAGGGAGAGCGGTGCCTGCCGGCGGCGGCGCGAGGGTTCTGCACGGCGGATACGGGACATGGTGGGCTTTCTGCAAGGTGGCGGACTGCCCGAACAGCACGCCGGTGGATGAACGGTCCGGGGGACCGGAGTTGGAGGAATCCATCTGGACATCCCCGGGGCCGATTCCTGGCAAGCCCACGGCGATGGAGATCGTGTGCAACGTCGGTGCGGCGGTCGATCTCTGCAGCGCCACACCCACCCATGGCTTTGCTGTCCGGGCTCCCCGTGGTCTTCGGCGAGGGGCCTGGTCAGCTCGGTCAGACTTAAAAATGGAACACGTTGATCCAGGCCGCCTGCGCATTTCTGCGACGCGACGACAAGGGTGATGTCCACCCCGCTCGGGGCTGGGTGCGACATCGACGCCAGGGCACCACTCAAAAGGTTTGCCCTGGGTCATTCGGTGGATCAGGCCTGGTGTGCAGCGCCGGCCACTCGCATGGGTCCACCCCTGACCGAGAGTCCAGGGCGGTGTCGAGTTGATGAGCGAGGGTCGTGCGGGGAGCCTCATGGAGGCCATCACGCCGCGCGATGCGCGTCATGCGCGCGTGCTCAAGGGCTGGCGGGAACGGTGCGCGGCATCAGGTGCCGCCACGGGGTTCTGCTGCGCCGGTGCGCTTGTAGGAGCGCCCAGCCGTCATCGCGGGGATGCGGCTGGCAAGGACCGGGCAGATCACTGCGGTGGTGGATGACTCGGCACGCTCGCGGCGTCGATCCTTCTGGAGGTCGAGGCCGGTCGCGCCACCCGTTCGGGACGGGAACTTCGGTTGAAGGCACGAGGCAGGTAACGACTGCGACGCCTGCGATGCTCGTCTTCTTCGAGAGGACGGAGCGGGCCAGGAGCCCTCGGGAGCCCACAGTGGAAACCGCGACGCCATCCACGGTCAAGGCCGCATGCGCAGCGCCCGCCGCAAGACCCCTGATCGGGCGGCCCTTGGGGCAGGCAGTTGACGGCGCGAGATTCGGCGGCAGGGCCCATCTAGCGTCGCAATGGCCCGGATCGCCAGCAACGGCGCGGGGTTGACAGGCAAGGCTGCCGCCTCAGGTACCCCGACTGGGCCGGCATCGGCCTCGCTTGGCGGTGTGAGGCGCCGGCGTGCGCGCCGATGGACGGGGTTGACGAGTGACTTTGCAATGTGACCGTGGTGACACCACGCGGCCTCCTCGTCCGTTCGGTGTCATCCGAGGGGCAGTGCAGTGCTTCTGCAGTGCCAGCGCAGTGACACCGGGACGGATCCGACGTCGAAATCGCGCCTGTAGAGGCAGGTATTCGCGTGGAGGAACAGGGTCGGTCTGTCGATCCTGAGCACTCTCTCGTTCACTCGGAGAACACCATGAACCTGATCGTGAGGGCGGTGGATGTCGGTTCCGGCAACACCAAGTTCGTCACCGGCACGGCAGACAGCGAGATCCGCTGCGCAAGCTTCCCGTCGCTGGCCTACCCGTCCAGCAACGGACAACCACTCTGGCCCGGCGGCGATGGGGCCAAGACGATGTTCATCCCGGTCGGGTCGCTCTTCTATGAAGTCGGTCCCGAGGTCAGGCTCGCGGCCGACACCTTCCGGGCGACGCAGCTGCACGACGACTACATCGAGTCGCCGGAGTACATGGCGCTGCTGCGCGGTGCGCTGCGCTCGATGCGGCAGAGCCAGATCGACCTGCTGGTCGTCGGGCTTCCGGTGGCGCTGTTCGCGGTGAAGAAGGCGGCCCTGGAGCGGGTCATGACGGGCGAGCACGATGTCGGCGGCGGCAGGAAGGTCAGTGTGGTGCGCACGCTGGCTGTTGCCCAGCCTCAAGGCGCGCTGGCTTTCTACGCGCACGCCCACGGCAAGCTCGCCGAGATCGCCAAGGAGCGCAGCCTGATCATCGATCCAGGTGCGAGGACCTTCGACTGGCTCGTCGCCCAGGGCATGCGACTGGTGCAGAAGCAGAGCCACTCCGTGAATCGGGGTGTCGCCGACGTGCTGAAGCTGCTCGCCGCCGAGATCACCAAGGACATCGGCACGCCCTTCCGCGATCTGGACGCCATCGACATGGCGCTGCGGACCGGCAAGGCCCCGGTGATCTTCCAGAAGCCCTACGACCTCAAGCGGCTGCTGCCGCTGGCCGAGAGCGTGACGGAGCAGGCTGTGTCGAGCATGAAGGAGTGGATCGAATCGCCGCACAGCCTGCAGAACATCATCCTCGTGGGCGGAGGCGCCTTCCTGTTCCGCAAGGCCGTGAAGTCGGCGTTTCCGCGCCACCGGATCCTCGAGATCAAGGAGCCTGTGTTCGCCAACGTGAGGGGGTTTCAGCTGGCTGGGATGACCTATGCGCGAACCGTGCTGGCGGCCGATCGCGACAAGTCGACCACGGCCGAGCGCGCTGCAGGAGATGCCGCATGACCGGCCCCACCAAGACCTCGGAGCCGCCGCGCATCCGGCTCGTGTTCCAGCTCGAGAGGGCGGAACTGCCTCGTCTCTATGACGAGCTCGCACGGTTCCACAAGGGCGTGAAGCGTGTCGGCAGACTGCGCACGCTGGCCTACGAGGGGCTGCTGGTCCAGCAGGGCGTCCTGAAGCTCCCTGGGCAGGCATCCAGCGATGCGCCCGGCACGATCAGCTTCGACGGCG
This sequence comes from Silanimonas sp., assembly GCF_027531545.1. Classification (GTDB taxonomy): domain Bacteria; phylum Pseudomonadota; class Gammaproteobacteria; order Xanthomonadales; family Xanthomonadaceae; genus Silanimonas. The sequence goes on from NZ_JAPZSC010000014.1 coordinate 59,552, forward strand.
ACGGGGCGGAGGTCACGAACGGACTCTTCGAGCCCGCGATCGATGACCGGGATGGGCCATGAGGAGTCGGGCGAGGTGCCGCCAGGGTAGGTCGGTAGGGGCCTCCGAGCTGGCGCAGATGGGCCGATGCGAACGCCTGGTGGTTCTCGAATCCCTGCACGGCCCGCGTCGATGCACTTCACAGGAAGAGGCGCGCCGGAGGGGCATCGCGGCCCATGTGCGCTTCGAGTTGCAGGGTCGGCGCGCCACAGCGCCAGGCGACGGGTCGACTCGACGACCGGGCGAGAGGTGCTTCATCGCGACGATGGTCTTCGGGGACGCCTGGCAGACCGATGCGTTGCGCGACTTCAGGGACACGGTCCTGAGGCCGCGGCCTTGGGGGCGACGCCTGGTGGCAGCCTACTATGCCGCCGGTCCGCGCCTTTGCAGAGTGCTCCAGCGCTGCCCGCCGTTGCTGCGGATGACCAGGGGCATCCTGGGCTTCGTGGCGCATGGCTGGCGGCGATGGTCGGCGAGGAGGCGACCATGAGGTTCGACCTGATGTGGCCGTGGGTGCTGCTCCTGGCTGTTGCCTTGGCGGTCACGTGGCACCTGGTCCGGCGGCACCGCGCACGCGTCGCGGAGCGGCGGGACCGACCGGCCGGGCTGCGGGACGCCGAACTGATCTGCGTGGAGTCGCAGTTCAGGTCGAAGAGCCGCTGGCCCATCGTGGCCAGGGTGGACAGGGCCTATCGGCTGCCGAGCGGTCTGGTCGTGCTGGTTGAACTGAAGACGCGGTCGACTGCGGCGGTGAGGGCGTCGGATGTCATCCAGCTCTCGGCGCAGCGGGTGGCCGTGGAGGATGAACTGCGTGTCCAGGTGTCTGACGAGGCGTTCGTGATCTTTCCTGGTCGGCACTCAGCGCCGCCGACCTCACGAGCGGTCCGCTTGATGTCGCGGGAGCAAATCGAAGCCGTTGCAGCGAGGCACCGTCGACTGATCGATGGACTCGATCGCCCGCAGTGGCCCGACAGCGAGCATGTTTGTCACGGCTGTGGGCAGCGAGCGGCCTGCGGCGCCGCTGGCGAGGGCCTGGCGGGTGCGGTCCGGAGGCGCTAGAATGTCCAAAATATTCGACAATTCTTCGGACCAAGCTGTGGACCTCTCCAACCTGGGCACCATCATCCGCGAGCGGCGCGAGGCGCTGGGACTGACGCAGTCCCGGCTTGCGCAACTGAGCGGGCTTTCGCGGCAGACACTGGTTGGCCTGGAAGCGGGCGCTCTGAGCGATCTGGGATTCAACCGGGTCGCGCAGGTGCTGGCCGTGATGGGGCTGGACCTCGATCCGCCCAGCCAGGCAGCGCGCGCTCGGAAGCGGGGCCTGTGGATGGCGGCGAAGAACGCCAGCGTGAGTTACGTCCAGGAGGTGCCGCCCGAAATGCTCGGCCATGCGCTGGTCAGCGGCAGCGTACCGAAGGGCTACGCGGCCCACCTGACGCACCTGCTTGACGAGGCGCCGGTGCCCCTGGTGGTGATGGCCGTGGAGGAAGCCGCTGCGAACGAGGGCGTGGCCCCCAAGGCTGTGTGGCGCAATGTTGCGAAGCTCGCCAGGTCATTGGCGGTGCACCGGCAGGGCCTGTGGGCGTGATGAGAGCGTGATGAAGTCGCTGCCGTCCGGCCCCTGGGAAGTGCTGTTCCAGCGAGCGCTGCGGCTGGTCGACGACATCCAGCGCCATGGGGGGCTTGCGGACCCGTTCTGGACCTTCGGAGGCGGGACCGTCCTGATGTTCAGGCACGGACATCGCCTCAGCAAGGACATCGACATCTTCGTGCCGGACCCGCAGTACCTGGGCTACGTGACGCCCCGACTCAGCGACACGGCAGCATCCCTGACCGAGGAGTACACGGAGATGCCGGGCTCGTTCGTCAAGCTGCAGTTCGAGGAAGGCGAGATCGACTTCGTGGCCGCACCGAACCTCACCGACGCGGCCTGGGAGCGGTGGGATATCCAGGGTCGGCCGGTGCGCGTCGAGACGGCTGCGGAGGTGATCGCCAAGAAGATGTACCACCGCGGGGACCGTGCGACGGCGCGTGATCTCTTCGACCTGGCGATGGTGGTCGAGCGGGAGCCGGATGCGCTGGCGGCAGCCGCGCCTTTCCTCATGCGGCACCGGGAGAGGTTCCTGGAGCAGATCAGGCAACCCGGGGCCGGGTTTGTGGCGACCTTCGAGGCGATCGCTGCGACCGGGTATCAGCCGAGCCTGGAGCAATGCGTAGAGGTTGCCACCGCCTACCTTTCCGCGTTGAAGGACGGATGAGCATCGCGACGTTGCGGGCGACGGGCAGGACCGCCAGAATGTCGTTGCTGACGGTCTCAAGACGTCCCATGCGGACAAGGGGAACAGACGGGGGAACAAATCAGTTTTTCCCAGCGCTTTTCCCAATGAGATCAACAGCTTAGGTCGCCGTTTTGTATCCCATCAGCCACCCCAGCCAACACCGGGCATAGCGCATCCAGCGGCCCCTCATCGCAAGGTGAGGGGCCGTTGTCGTTGGGGCTCGATTCGAGGCAAATGATCTGGCTCGTCGGCCTCGTCGTCGCGTAGAGACGATGGCATCTTGGTGGCGCTTTCGCCGTCGGCCCTCGACCGTGCGCAGGGGTTCAAGCAGTGAATGTCTCCAACTCGGGATCAATCGTCCGCGCGCGCTGAGAAGCACTTGGGTTGTCTCAGTCGCGACTCGGACGCTTCAGCGGACTTTCGCGGCGTACGCTGGTCGGCGTGGAGGCGGGCGCTGTAAGCGACTTTGGACCTCACCAAGTGGCCTAGGTGCCGGCCGCGCTGAGACTGGACCTCTGTCCGCCCAGCCAGGCAGACTACGCCCGGAAAGCGGGGCCTGTGGATGGCGGCGAAGAACGCCGGCGTGAGCTACGTCCAGGAGGTGCCGCCCGACACGCTCGGCCATGCGCTGGTCAGCGGCGGCGTACCGAAGGGCTACGCGGCCCAGCTGACGCACCTGCTCGACGAGGCGCCGGTGCCCCTGTTGGTGATGGCCGTGGAGGAAGCCGCCGCGAACGACGGCGTTGCCCCCAAGGCTGTGTGGCGCAATGTCGCGAAACTCGCCAGGTCACTGGCGGTGCACCGGCAGGGCCTGTGGGCGTGATGACAGCGTGATGAAGTCGCTGCCGTGCGGGCCCTGACTAGCCAGCTTGTGGAATGGGCAGGTGGTAAGGCATAATCGCCTTACGCGCCGTTTCTGCTGACCAGCCCATGCCTACCCTCACCGTCACCGCCAAGGGCCAGATCACACTGCGGCGCGAACTACTGCAGTACCTGGGCATCCGGCCCGGGCAGCAGGTGACCGTGGACAAGCTGGCGGGTGGCGTGCTGGCGCTGCATGCCAAGGCACCCCATGGGCTGGAGGCCTTCGCCGGCTGCCTGCCGCCGCCGGCCAAGGCTCTGAGCCTGGACGAGATGAACGCCCTCGTGTCCGACGCCTGGGCAGGCCAGCGCAAGTGAAGGTCACGCTCGATACCAACGTCCTGGTGCGTCTGGCCACGAAGGACGACGCAGCCCAGGCTGCACAGGCGCTGCAGGTGCTGCAGAACGCAACGCTGATCGCCGTGCCCACGCCTGCACTCTGTGAGTTGGTGTGGGTGCTGCTGCGGGGCTACCGCTACACACCCGCGCAGGTGGCTCAGGCGGTACGCACGCTGATTCAGGTGCGCCACGTGGTGTGCCACACCCCGGCGGCGCTGGCCGGTCTGGCTGTGCTGGAGGCGGGGGGCGACTTTGCCGACGGCGCCATTGCCTACGAGGGCGAACTGCTCGGTGGGCCCGAGTTCGTTACCTTCGACCAGCAGGCGGCCAGGCTGCTGAAGTCGCAGAAGCGAAAGGTGCGTTGGCTTCGCTGACGTGCCCGGCTGGGCGTGGGTGGTTTCACCGCGCCCGCGGCCCGGGCGGCGGCACTGCCAGCGAATCTGCCTACACCTGCGGTACCCGACGACGTACTCCGATGGAGCGTTGCCGATGGTCGGCGGTGTGGCCACAATCGACTTGCTGAAGGTCTCAGGACATCCCGGTCAGGGTAGGGGAGCAGGTGGGGGAACAGACCGATCACCAGCCCAGCTTTCCCGAATGAGATCAACAGCTCAGGTCGCCGTTTTGGATCCCATCAGCCAGCCCACCGTTCTCTAAGCTGCTGATTTCCTTGACACCCCGGTTCAATCGGGGGAGGACAAGGCCGATCTTGCTGCTGCGCGTGTTGCTGAAACCGCAGAAGCAGTTCGATGCAAGCAACTCAACACCTGATCAGCAAGCTGCCTCAGCTGCGCGAGTCGTCTTGAGGGGGTGCGGAGCGGCCTGAGCAGCGTCGCGGGCCAGCCGAAGCAGGATGGTTCTCAGGTTGTAGCGGCGGTTGAAGAGGTACTGGATCTGTCCGAGG
>NZ_JAPZSC010000059.1 GCF_027531545.1 Silanimonas sp.
ATGACGATCCAAGTCGGCGTTCCAATTGGAAGGTTTGTCTTACTTGATTCAGTCACCTTTGAAGCGCGCTTTATAGGACGGGGTTGACACGGAATTTTCGCCATTGCTCACACGGCGATCATCACTAGAGTGAGTTCGACGCCCCCCCCCCCCGCCGATCTCGAGTAGTTCCCACGCCCCCCTCCGACGCCCCCCTCGATCTTGAGTAGGCGGGCGACTCACAAACTGCATGCCGGGGAACCGCTGCTAAGGGTCGTGACCTGAGACACACAATCGTCAGGCCTGAACCGCCCCGGCTTTTCCGGAGGCTGTTTTCATTGAGTCACGCCGCTTTGGCGTAACTGCTGGTTTCGGCGTAGAACGCCGCTTCTGCTTCCGCCGGGGGAATGTAGCCGATCGGCCCCAGCAGTCGCTTTGTGTTGTACCACTGCACCCAATCGGCGACCGCCCATTCGACGTCCTCGCGGCCCCGCCAGGTCCGCCGGTAGATCACCTCGGTCTTGAACAGGCCGATCACCGTCTCGGCCAGCGCGTTGTCGTAGGAGTGGCCCACGCTGCCCACCGAGGGCTCGATCCCGGCGTCCAACAGGCGGTCGGTGTAGCGGATCAACACATATTGGCTGCCGCGATCGCTGTGGTGCACTAGCTTCTCCCCCGGTCGACGGCTCCACACCGCCTGCTCCAGCGCGTCCAGCACGAACTGCGTCTGCGCCGAGCCCGACACCCGCCAGCCGACGATCCGCCGCGCGAAGACGTCGATGACGAAGGCCGCGTAGACGAAGCCCTGCCACGTGGCGATATACGTGAAGTCCGAGACCCACAGCGCATTCGGCCGATCGGCCTTGAACTGGCGGTTGACCTTGTCCAGCGGCTTCTCCTCGACCTCGGCGATGGGCCGCCAACGCTTCGGATCGCCGCGCCGAACGCCCTTCAGACCGGCCCGCCGCATCAGCCGCTCGACCGTGCAGCGGGCCGCCGCCACCCCCTCGCGGTGAAGCTACTTCCAGACCTTGTCCGCGCCGTACACCGACTTGTTCTCGCGCCAGACGCGTTCGATCGTCGCCGACAGCGCCTCGTCACGATGCCAGCGGGCCGGCCGCGTCTCCGGCGCGGCCTCGCGGGCCTTGTCCAGGTGGTAGGTCGAAGGGGCGATCTTCAGTTCCCTGCAGATCGGCTCGATCCCCAGTCCGCGATGCGCGTCGATGAACGCGATCACCGTTTGGCGCGGCGGTCGAGCTCCGCCTGGGCAAAAAACGCCGACGCCTTGCGCAGGATCTCGTTCGCCTGCCGCAGCTCGCGGTTCTCCTTCTCGAGCTGCTTCAGCCGCGCCTTGTCGTCGGTCGTCGGACCCGGCCGCAAGCCCTGGTTGCGCTCGGCCTGCCGCACCCAGATCCGCAGGGTCTCGGGCTGGCAGCCAATCTTCGCCGCCACCGCACCGATCGCCGCCCACTGCGACGAATACTCGGACTGGTGCTCCAGCACCATCCGAACCGCCCGCTCACGCACCTCGGGTGCGTACCTCGCCAATCTGTTCATGCTCCAATCCTCTCAAGGTTCGGAGCCTCCGAGAAAGCCGGGGCGGTTCAATGTGTCGACTGCGGTGCTAATTGAGCCTAGATGGATGCATACGAGATCGCCGTTCAGTAGACACTGCGCCCCATGACTCAGTCCCGACGTCCCCTCAACGTCCTCGGTACCCCGCTCGAGGACTGCAGCCACGACCCGAAGACCGGCTGGTTCCGCGACGGCTGCTGCCGCACCGACGAGAATGACCGCGGCAGCCACACGGTCTGTGCCAAGCTCACCGCGGAGTTCCTCGAGTTCTCGGTGCGCGCCGGCAACGATCTCGTGACGCCGCGGCCCGAGTTCGGCTTCCCCGGCCTGAAGCCCGGCGATTCGTGGTGCGTCTGCGCCTCGCGCTGGATGCAGGCCTTCGAAGCCGGTGTCGCGCCGCCGATCCGTCTCGAAGCGACGCACGAGAAGGCCATGCAGATCGTCCCGCTGGCCGCGCTGCGCTACCACGCGATCGAAGACGACGCGGCGGACTGAGCCCGCACGGGACCGGCAGCCCCGTGGGGCCATACCGACGATGCATGACAGGAGGCCCGATGGCCACGACGACGGACGGTTTCCTCACCAGCAACGATGGCACGCGACTGTTCTTTCGGCGCCATACAGCGACGACACCCGGGGCGCGGGTGCTGGTGATCCACGGCTTCGCCGAGCACAGCGGCCGCTACCTCGAACTGCTCGACGCGCTGGCCGACGCGGGCTTCGACGCGCTCGCGTTCGATCTGCGCGGGCATGGGCGTTCGGAGGGGCGTCGGGCGCACCTCCGTCGCTTCGAGGACTATCTGGATGACACCCGCGCCGCCTTCTCGGCTCTCACGGCGGGCACGGACGGCACCGCGCTGGTGTTCGGCCATTCGATGGGCGGGCTGATCGCCACGCATTTCGCCGCCTCGGTACCCCAGCGCTGCCGCGCCTTGGCGCTCAGCAGCCCGATGTTCGCCCGCGCGCTCGCGGTGAACCCGCTGAAGCTGCTGGCCGCGCACGTTCTGGGCCGACTGCTGCCTGTGTTCTCGATGCCCAGCGGCATCACCGGCGCGCATCTGACGAGTGATCCGGACGAGATCGCACTTCACGATGCCGACCCGCTGATCCTCCACCAGGCGCGCGCAGGCTGGTTCATCGCGCTCGAAACGGCGATGGCGGCAGCACCCGCGGCCGTGGCCCGCCTGACGATGCCGCTCTACCTGATGCACGGCGAGGCCGACCCACTGACCGCCTTCGACGCGAGCCGTGCGCTGTTCCCCTTGGCGCCCAGCACCGATAAGACCTTCGTGGCCCTGCCCGGCATGCGCCACGAGACCCTGCACGAAATCGGTCGGGAGAAAGTGCGGTCCGACCTCGTGGCCTGGCTGGCGGCGCACGCGGCCCCCTGATCCCCGCGGCAGGCGGTCAACCGAAGGCGCCTCCGCGCGTTTGCCGCCTCAAACCGTCTGAAGAGGCACCTCGCCATGGGCATCACACGCACCCTCCTCCCGCGGGTCCAGCACGGGCTGGCGCTGCTCGGCACGCTGGCCGCCGGCATGCTCTGGGCCGCCCCGCCCCCGACCGCCGACCAGATCGCCGCCGCGCGCGCCTACCACGAGTCGGCGGGGGGCCAGGGGCTCGTCATCCTGCACGACGGCCAACTGATCCATGAGTCGTATGCCAACGGCGGCAACGCGAACACGCAGGTGCTGCTGGCCAGCGGCACGAAGGGCTTCACCGGCCTATTCGGGGCCATGGCCGCCGAGGACGGGCTGTACCGGCTGGACGACCCGGTGGCCGAGGTGGTGCCCGAGTGGAGCAGCGATCCCCGGCGCTCGCGCATCACCTGGCGCCACCTGCTCACGATGACGAGCGGCCTTGATGACGTGAAGGAGCAGAGCAGCTGGGAAAGCTTCCTGCAGGCCAAGGCCGTCGCCGACCCGGGCACGCTCTTCGATTACGGCAGCGCGCCGAACGTGTTCGGCGCTGCCCTGCAGCGCAAGCTCGGCAGTGAGAAGGTGGCGGACTACATGCAGCGTCGCCTGTTCGGTCCACTGGGCATCCAGGTGAGCTGGCGCGGCAATTTCAGCGACGGCAACCCGCAGCTCAGCGGCGGCGCCTACGTGCGGACGCGCGAATGGGCCAACCTCGGCGAAATGGTGCGGCTTGGCGGGCGCTGGAAAGGCCAAACCCTGATTTCGCAGGACCGGCTCGAACAGGCGTTGACGGGAACGACGCCCAACCCCGCCTATGGCCTGTATTGGTGGCTGAATCGCGAGGTCCCCGATTCGCTCGCACAAACGGCACCGCAGTTCGAACGCCACATCCTCGGCCTGATCGAAGCCGCGTTCCTTCCCGACGACTTCGCCATGGCGGCCGGCGCCTACGAGCAACGGCTGTACGTCATTCCTTCACTTCAACTGGTGGTCGCGCGCAACGGGCCGAAGTCGGCGGGCGGTCGCTTCGACGACGTGGCCTTCCTGTCACGTCTCCTGCCGCCCGTGCCGCCGCGCAACCACACGGCTTTGTACTGGGCTCCGCTCGAGCCGGGCTGGACGCTGGCCGTCTCCCATGTCGGCGAACAGGTGTTCCCGGTCTGGATGACCTACGGCGAAGACGGCAGTCCGGAGTGGTTTTCCCTCGAGTCGCTGAAGCCCGACGCACAGGGCGTGCTCCGGGGGGACATCGTGCGCTGGACGGGCAGCCCCTTCGCGCCCGGCACCGGGCCCGTACCGCCCCAGCGGACCCCTGCAGTCCTCGGCACGGTGACGCTTCTCTTCGCGAGCAACGGCGATCTCGAGTTCGGCGTGAAGTTGGGCAGCGAGCCCGTCCGCACGCGCAAGCTGGTGCCCTTCGCGATCGATGCCAAGCCCCCCACCTGCGTGTTCACCGTCGGCTCCCGTGCTGGCTCGGGCAACCTCAGCGGCCTGTGGTGGAACCCCGAGGCCCCGGGTTGGGGCGTGAACGTGGTGCACCAAGGCAGCCGCATGTTCCTCGCCGGCTACACCTACGACGGCGACGGCACGCCCGGCTGGTCCGTGGTGCTGCTCGAGCGCCAAGCCGATGGCAGCTACCGGGGCGACATGGGGCGGCCGGTGGCCGGCACGCCGTTCAATCGAACGGAAGGACTCGCCGTGACCAACTTCCCTCTGCCCCTGGTCGGCACCATGACGCTGCGGCCCGAGAACGGCGAGCGGGTCACCCTGGAGATCGATGCGGCCGGTGTGCTCACGAGCACGCCGATCCGGCGGTTCTCCGGCGCCCTGCCCCAGACGGAGTGCACGGACTGAGCGCGAGCGCGGACGTTCCCTAAAGCACGACGCTCGTCTCTTCCATCCGTCTCAGCAGGCGGGCCAGTCGCACCCCGGGGTCCAACTCCGGGTCGAGGAGGTGCCGCAGCAGCGCGTCGGCCGACGCCTCCAGCGCGTCGTCGGCGAGCTCTACCGCGCCATGCAGCACGTAGGCGGGCAGGAAGGTCATGCCCAGCAGGTTGGCCGTCTGCTGCAGGGGCTTCAGCAGTTCGCTCATCGCATAGTGGTTGTAGCCCCCCGCCTGGTAGGACGTCGCCGGCCCGCCCGTCGAGATGGCGGAGACCCATGCCTTGCCCCTCAGGGCGTGCCCCCCGGGCCCATAGGCCCAGCCGTAGGTCAACACATCGTCCAGCCACTTCTTCATCAGCGGCGGCGTGGAGTACCACAAGAACGGATGCTGGAAGACGATGCGGTCATGCGTGAGGAGCAGCGACTTTTCATGTTCGACGTCGATCCGCCAGTCGGGATAGCGCTCGTACACGCGATGGACGGTCACTTCGGGCCGCTCGGCCAGCGCACTCGCCCATCGCCGGTTGACGCGCGAGGCGGCGAGGTTGGGATGGAAGACATTGACGAGGATCTTCATTGGCGGCTCCGGGTCGCTCAGGTTCTGGGGTTGCGGTCGAGCAGCGCCCCGATCCCCATGCCGTCGTACAGGCCGCGGTGGAGGGATTCGAGCTGCTGGTTGTAGGGGGCGATGGCGTTGGTCATGCCGAGGAAGTCCACCGGCGTGCGGAAAGGGCGCTGGCCTGCCGGACGGTCGACCAGATCCGCGATCGCCTCGGCGACGCACCGGGGGTCCTGCGCCGGCGTGGCGTCCACCATGGCGATGAAGCCCTTGAGCGCGAGTTCCCGCTGGCGGGCGAACTCGCCATAGGCCGCTTCTCGACCGGCATCGGACGGGGGCATCAGGTGGCTGCTGAACGCCGTGTTGAAGCCGCCGGGCTCGACGATGACGCTGTCGATGCCCACCGGCGCGAGTTCGACCCGGTAGTTCTCGGCCAGTGCCTCGAGCGCCCACTTGCTCGCGTTGTAAGGGCCGTAGAAGGGCATGACCACGCGACCCAGCAGGCTCGACACGTGGATCAGCAGGCCCGATCGCTGGGCGTGCATCGTCGGCAACGCGGCCCGGTTGACCCGGGCGACGCCGAACACGTTGATATCGAAGAGCCGCTGCCAGTCGGCGCTGGTGAACGCCTCCTGCAGGCCATGCACGCCGACGCCGGCGTTGTTGACCACGACATCGAGGCGGCCGCCCAGGGCGTGCACCGCCTGGCGGACACCCCGCTCGACGCTGTCATCGTCGCTGACGTCCATCTCGACGACCGTCGCGCCTTCGGCCTCGAGGGCTTTCGCCTGCGTGGCATTGCGTCCGGCCGGATCGCGAACGGTCGCGACCACGCGATGGCCGCGCGCCAACAGGGCGGTGGTGGCGAGACGACCGAATCCGCCCGAGGCGCCGGTCAACAGGATGGTTTGCTTCATGGAAACTCTCCGTGGGTGGGTGCCCGATCGCCGGCGGCGAAGGGCCTGTTGCCACGGTAAGGCCCGCACCATTCCTGATTAATCGGGGGAAAATGGAATTACTATTCGCACGATACGAATAATCAATCCGGGAGCGGCGCGCATGGACCTGATCAAGGCGATGCAGACCTTCGCCAAGGTGGCCGAACTCGGCAGCTTCTCGCGGGCCGCCGAGGCTCTGGACCTGCCCAACGCGACGGTGTCCCAACGGGTGTCGCAGCTGGAGGAGCACCTCGGCGTCAAGCTGCTTGTCCGGACGACACGACGCGTCTCCCTCAGCGACGAGGGCACGGCGTATCTCGACTGGTCGCAGCGACTCCTCGGCGAGATCACCGAGGTCGAGGACCGGCTGCGCGGACGCGTCGGATCGCCTCGCGGACGCATCCGGGTGGACGTCCCGGCCTCGGCCGGACGGCACGTCATCGCACCGGCACTGCCCGGCTTCCTGGAGCGCTACCCCGGCATCACCGTGGAATTGGGCAGCAGCGACCGGCCCGTCGACCTGATCCTCGAGAGCGTCGACTGCGTCATCCGCGGCGGCAACGTGCTGGATGAATCGCTGGTGGCGCGGAAGCTCGGAGAGTTTCCGGTCATCACCTGCGCCTCGCCGGCCTATCTCGGCCGATTCGGCACCCCCGCATCACCTCAGGCTCTGGAGGGGCACCGGGCCGTCAACTTCTTCTCGGCGAAGACCGGGAAGGCGATGCCCCTGGATTTCACGATCGACGGCCGCGTCGAGGAGACCCCGCTGCCCCACCGCGTGGGCACCAACGATGCCGACACCTACCGCGCCTTGGTCGTCGAGGGGCTGGGGATCGGCCAGTTCCCGAGCAGCGGCGTCGTCTTGGATGCACTCGCCGATGGACGCCTCGTGCGCATCCTCGAGGCCTGGGACCCGGAGCCCTTCCCGCTGTTCGTGATGTATCCCCGCAACCGGCATCTGAGTGCGCGCGTCCGTGCCTTCGTCGACTGGGCGATCGCGCTCTATGCCGAGGTGTTCCGGGGCGGTCCGCCGTCGGCGTCGGTCGTCGCCGGGCGATGAGGGAAAGAGGACCCGGGCCTCAATCCCGCGCGACGTCCCGCGGCGACACGCGCAGGCCTTCGGCGAGTTGGCGGTCCGGCGCCGCGACGATCACGTCGCCCGCGGCGAGCCCGGAGCGCACCTCGCGCCAGCGGCCATCGGTGAGGCCGACGGTCACCGGCACGGCGTTCACTCGCCCGGCGTCGATGCGCCATGCGCGCCATCCTTCGCCATCGCGCACCAGCGATTCCACCGGCACGCGCACCACGCCTTCCACGCGAGCAATCTCGACACGGGCCTCCACCTGGAAGCCGTGCCCGGCACCGGGCATCGGCTCGGCCGGGTCCAGCCAGACGTCGACGCGACGCTCCTCGACGCCGAGGGCGGATACCTTCAGGCGTCCGCTTGGGGCGATGCGCCGCACCCGCGCCGGCACCGCTGCGCCGCCCCAGCCTTCGATCCAGGCCGGCGCGCCTTCGCGCATCAGGGCGGCGTCCTGCGAGAGGAACTCCGCCACGACTTCGAGCGCGTCGGGACGCCCGACCTCCATCAAGGCCTCGCCAACCAGCACGGGCTTCGCGCTCTCGACCTGGCGTGCCAGCACGCGGCCCTCGATCGGCGACAGCACCGCGACCGCCGCGCTCCCGCCCGCCTGCGACTCGGCGAGTTCGGCTTCGATGCGGGCCACACCGGCATCGGCCGCCGCACGCTCGGCCTCGGCCTCGCGTCGCATCAACTGCGCGGCCCGGTGCGTCTGCTCGGACACCAGGCGCTGCGCCCACAGCCGGGCCGTGCGTTCGGCCTCGTCCGCCGCGAGTTGCGCATGGGCGCCGGCACGATCGCGCGTGGACCGCGCCTGCCGCAGGGCGGCTTCGAGGCTGGCGCGCGTGCGCCCATCGAGCGGCGTGCTCGACGCCGGATCGATCCAGGCCAGCACCGCGTCCTGGGCGACGGGATCGCCGACGTCCAGCGTGATGCGACGAAGCCGCCCGGCCACCGGCGCGGTGATCACGTAGGGCTCGCGGACGCGGGTCTCGCCGAGGTCCACCACGCTGCTCGCCAGATCGCCGCGCGCGACCGTGACGGCCTCGACGGGCAGCGCCCGTGGCCACCACCACGCGAGCACCAGAAGAACAACGACGGCCGCCGTTGCGAGAGCCAGCCACCGGGTACGTTGGCGAAGGGGATTCGGCACGGCTTACTCCCGGGATTTCAGCGATTCGACGAGATCGATGCGATCTATGCCCCGACGCACGACCAGCAGGGCCGCCAGCACGGACGCGACGACGATGAGCGCCGCGCGGGCATCGGCGGCGGCATCGTGGATGTCGGGGAAGGTGAACAGGTCGGTGCCCATCGCGGCGAGGAAGGCGTTCGCCGCATGCTGCCCCAGCCACACGCCGAGCGGCAGGGCGACCACGGTGAGCACGAGCACTTCGACCACCAGCAGGGCCGACACCTCGACCGGCGTGAAGCCGAGCACCTTCAGCGTGGCGAGATCGCGCCGCTGCTCGGCCAGCGTCACCGAGGCGGTGGCGTAGGCGATGCCGGCGGCCATGACGATGGCGAAGGCGGCGAACAGGGCGTCCATGGTTCCCGCGCCCTCGTCGAAGATGCGCCGCATCGAGGCCTCGGCCAAGCCGACGTAAGAGACGCCCGCGAGCCCCGGTGTGCGGTTCACCGCGGCGTTGAACGCGGGCAGCGCGGCCGGATCGAGCCGCGCGTTGGCACCCGACACGCGCCCCGGCTCGCCGGCGAGGCGCTGCAGGGCGGCGAGGTCGAGGTAGGCACCCATGCCACTGGCGACGGTCACGACGGCGACGACCGGCAGGTCGACGGTGCGCCGCAACCCCTCCGTGAAGCGCACCGCGACACGATCCCCGGGCACCACCGCCAGCGCGCGGGCGAGGCCCGCCGTCACCACCAAGCCATCGTCGCGCAGGGCCTGCGCGCGTCCGTCCACGTCGACGAGTCGCTCCAGCCGCCCATCGGCGGGCAGGCCAGTGAGGACCTCCTCGACGCGGCGACCGTGCGCGCTGAACTCGACGCTGGCATAGCGGAAGGCCTCCACCTCGGACACGCCGGGCAGCCGCGACAGGGCGAGAACGTCCGCCCGGCCCTGCGGTTCGATCAGCGTGAGGGCGACGTCCTGCCGCTTGGATTCCGAAAAGGTCAGCGAGAGCAGGCGGTCGATGGCCAGCGGGAAGCGGCTCGACACCACGAGCAGCATGACCGCGCAAGCGAGCCCGGCCACCGTCGTCAGCGAGCGGCGCGGGGCGCCCGTGAGCCGCCGCAGCACGATCCGCGCGGGCACTTCGAGCTGGTGGTACAGGCGCTCCAGGCCGCCGGCCGCGGCCCGATAGCGCGGCGGCGGCGGCGGCGCGAGGGCCTGCGCCGGCGGCAGCAGGATCACGCGACGCAGCGGGGCCGCGGTACCGATCGCCGCGGCGACGAAGGCGGTGGCGATCGACAGCGCGATGGCGGCGGCATCGTGGCGGAACGGCAGCGCGGGAAGTCGGTAGATCTCGAGGTAGAGATCCGCCATCCAGCGGCCGATCCCGGTGCCCAGCACGAGCCCACCGGCAAGGCCCATCAGCACGAGAACGAGAGGAAAGCCGGCGTAGCGCCAGCCCACTTCGCCCGCGTGGTAGCCGAAGGCCTTCATCAGGCCGATGTTCGAGCGCTCGGCGTCGATCAACCGGCCGAGGATGATCGCGAGCAGGAAGGCGGCGACGGCGAGGAAGATCGGCGGCAGGATCTTCGCCATCGTCGCCAATTGCTGCACCTCCTGATCGAGGAATCGGGCCGAGGGGATGCGATCGCGGCCCTGCGCCCGCTGCGCGCCATACCGCGCCAGCAGGCCGTCGAGCGCCTCCGCCACCGGCGCCACCGCCTGCCCGGGCGCCAGCCGCAGGACGAGGTCGTTGAAGGCCCCGGCCATCTGCGCGGCCTGCTCCAGCGCGCGCTGCGGCATCCACAGCACGGCGAAGCGATCGGGCTGCGGGAACAGCTCGCCGGGCGGGCTGACGAAGACGAACTCCGGCGAATTGGCGATGCCGACGATGATGACCTCGGCGCGCTGGCCGCGCAGCAGCAAGGGCAGGCGCGATCCGGGCTGCAGGCCGCGGGCGGTGGCGAAGGCCTCGTTCACCAGCACTTCGTCGCTGCGCGCAGCAACGGGCCACCGCCCGGCCACGAGCCAGGGCTGGTTCACCGCTTCCTCGCCGTCCGGCGCCAGCGACACTACGCGGGCACTGACCGGCGGCTCGGCCACGCCCAGCTCGATGATGGCGCCAGCCACCACGCGTGCCGACAAGGCCTGCACGCCGGGAAGCGCGGCGACGCGTGCCGCCAGGGGGCGCGGGGCGCGCACCAGGGCCACTTGGAGGTCGGCCAACCGGTTGTCGGCGTAGTAGGCGTCCCGCGCGTCGATGAGCGAATGCCGAACGCCAAGCGAGGCGACCATCAAACCGACGCCGATCGCCAGCACCACCACCACGGTGAACCCCTGCGCGCGCGTCCGCCACAGGTCGCGCCAGAGCTTGCGGCGGAGCGGCGAGGCGGTCTTCACCAGTGCAGCTCCGCGGGCGACACGCGGCGCTCGTTGCGGATCACTTCGCGGATGGCGCCGTCGGCGAAGTGGATGACCCGGTCGGCGACGCGGGCGATGTCGGCGTTGTGCGTCACCATCATCAGCAGCGTGCCGGTGCTGCGGTTCGCCGCCACCAGGGCCTCGAGCGTGGTGATGCCGGTGCGCAGGTCGAGCGCGCCGGTGGGCTCGTCGCAGAGCAGCACGCGCGGGCGCTTCGCCAGGGCGCGGGCGATGGCCACCCGCTGCTGCTCGCCGCCGGAGAGTTCGGACGGGAAGTGCGTTGCCCGCGCCGACAGGCCGACGAGCGCCAGCGCTTCGGCGGGCGGCATCGGATCGCGCGCGATGTCGGTCGCGAGCTGGACGTTCTCCTCGGCCGTCAGGCTGGGGATCAGGTTGTAGAACTGGAAGATGAAGCCCACGGCGTCGCGGCGGTAAGCCGTCAGCGCCCGATCACTCTTCGCCGCGAGCGAATCGCCTTCGAAACAGACGTCGCCGGCCGTCGGCCGGTCGAGCCCGCCGAGGATGTTCAGCAGCGTCGACTTGCCGGAGCCGGACGGGCCGAGCAGCACGACGATCTCGCCCTGCATCAGCTCGAGATCGACGCCGCGCAACGCGTGCACGGCGCCGGGGCCGGCGCCGAACACGCGCTCGAGGCCGCGGACGCTCAGGGCCGCCGGCGCGGGCGAGGGGACCTCGTGTTCGCCGCCCGTGTGCGGCGCTCCGGACTCTGGCATGCCCTCCTCCTCGTCCACCCGCGACCCGTCTACCGGGGCACTCCCGTCCATGGGGCCAGCATGGCACCGATGCCCATGGCCGTCCTCAGGCGACGGCGGATTCGATCACCGCATCGATCGGGCGCCGGGGCGTCGGGGCCACGGGCCCGGCCGGATGGCCCCAGCGCAGCAGCACCTGCGGATGGCCGGGCGTGCCGAGTGCTTCACGCAGGCGTTGGCGCAAGGCCGGCACCTCGATGGGCTGGTTCAGGTAGGACGCCTGCAAGCCCCGGCGACAACCTTCGAGGAGGGCCCGCTGCAGCGCCTGACCGGCATGCAGCCAAGCGCGCGGGTCGTCTTCCTCGGTGGCCAGCACGGTCAAGGACGGCGATCCGAGGAGCAGCTGCTGGTCCTTCGCCGCCAGGCCATCGCCCATGTCGAAGGTGCGCACGACGGCCTGCGCGACCGGCGCCGCGAGCGCAGGGACGGCCAGACCATCCCCGTCGCGGCGCGGATGCATCCACATCGCCAGTTCGCGACGCCAGCGCGGGTCGTTCCACAGGTGGTGATCGCCTTCGGCGACGAGTTCACCGGCCAGCTTCCGCTGATCGCCGTCGAGCACCCGCAGGTCGCCGCCCTCGAGGGCGGCCGCGGCGCCGAGGGCCGCCATCGTCTCGTCGGGCACGGCTTGGGGATCGAAGGCCTTGCGATAGGTGCATCGCGCCAGGAGGTGCGCGGCGAGGTCCGCGAGACCCGGCTCGACCACACCGCGCCCGACGACCACGCGCGCGAGAACGTCGTGATCCGCGGGGTCCGGCAGGAGCCGGACGTCCGCGGCGAGACCCTTCGCGGCCGCCGCGACCCGCAGGGCCATCAGGGCCGCCCCGCAGCTGATGACGAGTTCCCGGTCGAAAGGATCGTTCACCGGCAGCGCGCGGGTGCGGTCCGCCAGCAGGTCGATCGACGCCGGCGCCAGCCGGAATCGCCATGGCTGGGTGTTGTGGCTCGAAGGCGCATACACGGCCAACGCGACCAGATCGCGCAGCGTGTCCAAGGTGAGAACGGGATCGGCCACGAGGCGCGCGCTCACGTGCGGGGGATCGGCGGGACCGCCTGACGAATGGCCACGGGGGACGCACTGCACAGGTCCTCGTCGACCTCCGCCACCGCGAGGCGCAGCACCTGCGCGGCGAGCGCGGCGGCGAACCGGTGGGCCACCTTGTCCTCGGGGGTCGTGTGCGGCTCGATGGCATGCCGGCCGTGCCCCATGCGGTCATGGGTGCTCGGCGACCGCTCCTCGCCCAGCTCCCAACCCGAGAGGCGGCCGTCCGAGCTGGGAGAGTCCACGATCTCGAGGAAACCCGCCTCCGCATCGCTCGGATCGAAGGAAAAGAACCAAGCCTTGGCCCGGTCGGCGACGACCACCCAAGTAGCAGCCATGGGACACTCCGTGGAAAGGCGACAGGACCCCATTACACGCCCGTGACGCGCCCCGGCGCTTGACCCGGATCAAGCCGCACGCGGCCCCGACGTCGGACAACGACGGTCGTTCCCTTCCGTGCGCGAGGTCCGACATGAACGCGCTGCCCTTCCTCGACCGCGAGTCGGTCGCGCTGCTGGCGCGCCGCTGAGGGGCGGGACTCAGCCGCCGAGCGCCCGCCGCATCGGGGGCCAGCCCTTCAGCGGCTCGAACAAGGCTGCGGCGCCGAGACCGACCCCGAGCGCCACGAGGGTGGCGGGCATCCCCGGAGCTGCGAAACCGAACAACGCCGCGGCCGTCGGCCAAAGCACGCAGGTGGCGACGATGGCGCCCGCCACCGCCATGACGATCCAGTAGGCCCGGTGGCCGGCTTCGAACAAGCGCGGCAGCGCCGCACCGCGAGCACCGTTGATGCGCACCAGCGCGAAGTTGCCCGCGGTCAGCGCGATGAAGGCCAGGGTGCGCGCTTCATCCTCCGCCACGCCTTTGGCCACCGCCCCGATGTGCAGGCCGATGACGCCGGCAAGAAGGAGAAGACCCTGCACGGCGCCCAGGAGCAGTTGCGGAACACCAAGCAGCGGTTCCGCCGCCAGACGCGGCGGACGCGCCATCAGGTCGCGTTCGCCCGGCTCGCTCTCGAAGGCGATGGCGCAGATGGGGTCGACCACCATCTGGATCAGCACCACGTGCATGGGTAGCAGCAGCGGCGACCAGCCAAGCAGTACCGGAAGCAGGGCCAATCCAGCAATCGGCACGTGGATCGCCACGATGTAGAGCAGCACCTTGCGCAGGTTGTCGAAGATGCGCCGCCCCATGCGCACGCCGTCGACGATGTGGCCGATGTCGTCTTCGAGCAAGGAGATCGCCGCCGCCTCGCGCGCCACGTCCGTGCCACTGCGGGCCATTGCGAGGCCGATATGCGCAGCCTTCAGGGCGGGCGCGTCATTGACGCCGTCACCGGTCATCGCAACGACCTCGCCACGCCGCTTGAACGCTTCGACCAGGCGCAATTTCTGCTCGGGGCGGATGCGCGCGAACACCGAGACGCGCGCCACGGCGGCGTCGAGCGCCGGATCATCGAGTGCCGCAAGCTCGGTGCCGGACAGCGCACCGGCGGCCGTCTCGATGCCGGCCTGGGCCGCGATGGCGAGCGCCGTGCCGGGGAAATCGCCGGTGATCATCACCACGCGGATGCCGGCCGAGCGCGCCTCGGCGATCGCTTGCGGTGCGGACGGCCGCAGCGGGTCCTGGAAGCCCACGAGGCCATCGAAGATGAAGGCCACGCTCCGCGGATCGTCGGGTGCCGATTCGAAAGGCCCGGCATGCGCCACGGCGAGCACGCGCAATCCGCCTGCCGCGAGCCGGGCCACGTCGGCCAGCATCGCGGACGTGGCCGCGGCGTCGAGCCCGCACAGACCCGCGATGGTCTCCGGCGCGCCCTTGGTCGCCACGATGATGCCGCCCTCGTCACGCACCCACGCCTGCGAGTAGGCGAGCAACGCCGCGCTCAAACCGTACTGCCGCGCCAACGGCCAGTCGGCATGAAGGTGCTCGGTGTCGGCCAGCGTCGCATCACCGGCGTGGCGCACCGCACGGTCCATCGGGTCGACCGCGTCCGGGCGGCTGGCCAACACCGCGTGTTCGAGCAGCCGATGCACGTGCTCAGGCACCTCGCGCGTTGACGCATCGATCCACGCCTCGCCCTCGGGTGAGAGCAAGGCACGCACGCGCATCCGGTTCTCGGTCAAGGTGCCGGTCTTGTCGACACACAGCACGCTGGCAGCGCCCAGCGTCTCGATGACCGCTGGACGCCGCGCGAGGATGCGCATCTGGGCGAGGCGCCACGCGCCGAAGGCCATGAATACCGCGAAGGCCATCGGGAACTCTTCCGGCAGCAAGGCCATCGCCACGGCGATGCCGGAGAGCGCGCCCTCCATCCATTCGCCGCGCCGCAGGCCGTAGAGCACGAACACCGCCACGCTGACGACGCCCGCCATCAGCCCCAGCACGCGGACCAGCCGGCCCATCGACTGCTGCAGCAAGGTCTTCTCGACCACGATGCCCGCGAGCGACGCGCCGATCCGACCGGCCTGCGTGCCGAGCCCCGTGCACACGACCTCCGCGAGACCGTGCCCGGAGACCACCAGCGTGCCCGCGAACACCCCCGCGCCGCCCTCGCCACCGGGCAGGCCGGGATCCGCCACGCCCATGGGTGCGACCTGTTTGGCGACGGGCACCGACTCGCCGGTGAGCAGGGATTCGTCGACGCGCAGCGCGCTGCCCTCGCGCAGCACGGCGTCGGCAGGAATGCGCTCGCCCTCGCCCACGAGGATCCAGTCGCCGGGCACCAGGTCGGCCGCGGGGATGGCCTGCACCCGGCCGTCGCGCCGAACCCTCGCCACCGGGGCGGCCATCGCCCGCAGGGCCTCGAGCGCCCGCTCGCTGCGGACTTCCTGCACGACGACGAGGCCCACCGAAAGCGCGGCGAACAAGCCCAACAGCGCGCCCTCGGCCGCATCGCCGAGCACCACGTAGAGCGCGGCTGCGAGCACCAGCAGCAGGAACATCGGCTCCCGCAACACCTCGAGGAGCAAGGCGCCCGCCCGCTTCCTCGCGGGCTCGGGCAGGCGGTTCGGACCGAAGCGACGGAGGCGCTCGCGCGCCTCTTCGCTGCTCAGGCCACCGCTTTGCGTGGGGGACACGGGAGGAGGCATGGGCCCTCGCAGGGGGACGCGCCCCGACGGGAGCATGCACGAAGCCTGATCCCATCGCGCTGCCGCGGCTTGATCGCCGTCAACGCCCCCACGTTCGCCGACGGCACCAACCGTCGGCGGTATCCTTGCCGCCCCGAAACCCTTACCGCCCGTCGCCCCATGGCCAAGCTCAACGCCCTGCAGGAACAGCTGCTCAAGGCCGGACTCGCGAAGAAGTCGAAGGCCGCCGAGGCCGCGCGCGAGCAGGAGAAGGCCCGTCGCGGCGAGGCGCCTTCCGCCGCCGCCGAGATCCAGCGCGAAGCGGAGCGCGCCCGCGAGGAGAAAATCGAACGCGACCGCGCGCTGGCCGCGGCCCAGAAGGCCGAGGCGCAGGCCAAGGCGCTGCGCGCGCAGGCCCGGCAGATCACCCTCGACAAGCGCGTGGTGGTGAAGGGCGACATCGAGTACCGCTACCCGATCGACGGCGCCATCCGCAGCCTGCTCGTCGATGAGGCCACGCGCCGCCAGCTCGCCAACGGGCAACTGGTGATCGTGCGCTTCGACGAGGGCGTGGCGCTGTTGCCGCGAATCGCCGCGGAGAAGGTGCGCGAGCGCGCCCCCGATCTGATCGTGCTCGACAACCGCAGCGCGGCCGACACCGCGCCCACCGCGGGCAGCAGCGAGGACGACGCCTACTACGCCCAGTTCACGGTGCCGGACGATCTGATCTGGTGACACGCCGCCTCGGGCCTCCCCGAGGAAACCGCGGCTTCAGTGCAGGGTTTCGCGCCCCTCGTCCGCCGCACGCAGTCGGTACTCGACCGCGCAGCGCATCAGGGAACCCGCGGTATGCAGTTCGAGCTTCGCCATCAGGTGGTGGCGATGCGTCTCCACCGTCTTGATGCTGAGGCCCAATCGATCAGCGACCTGCTTGTTCATCAAGCCCTCGCCCAAGGCCACCAGGACCTCCGACTCGCGTGCGGTCAACAGGGCGAACCGGGCGCTCTGCCGCTCCCGTTCCTCGCGGCGACGGTGCTCCTGCTCGGCCACGGCGGCGGCTTCGCCGACTTCGCGGGCATAGGCTTCGAGGTCGACCGGCTTGGTCAACACGGTGAGCATGCCCTGCTGCATCGCTTCGACCACATGGGGCAGGTCGACGACGCCGGACAGCATCAGCGCCGGGCCGTCGAAGCCTACTCGCCTCGCCAGACGCAGCGCGGCGATGCCGTCGGTGCCGGGCATCGAGTAGTCGATCGACAGCACCTGTGGGCGGCTTCGCCCCACTTCCGCGAACGCGATCAGGAAGGCGTCGGCACCGGACGCGCCTCGGGCGTCCAGTCCGAACGCCTTCAGCACGTCGACGAGCAGAGTACGAAGGTGGTCGTCATCGTCGACCACCCACACGATCACCGGCATGCGCGCCTCCCGATCCCTGGTCCCCACGCCCAAGGCTACCCTACCGCTGCGCGAGCGATCTTCATGGACGGGCCTCGGTGGCGAACCGGCGCGGAACCGGCATCTCTCGCCCGGCGATGCCTACGGCGATATCGCCGAGGTTGGCGAGCGTGTACTCCAACTGCGCTTCGATGTCGGCAAGGCTGGCACGCAACTCATTGCCGTTCCAACGGCTGGCGACGGATTCGATGCGGCTGTACGCATGGCCCAGCGCCAAAGCACCGACGGTGAAGCACGAAGCCTTCAGGCGTCGGGCGCACCGGGCCGCCTCCTCGAAGTGGCCTTGCGAGGCCTCGCGGCACAGTGCCTCGTGTTGCCATCGGCACACGGCCTGGAACATGAGGTAGAAGCGGCGCAACTGCCGGGGATCGTCCCCGGTCAGGGCTTCCAGCGTACTGGCGTCGAAATCGGGGCAGCGGATGCTCATGGCGTCCTCGTCGATCGGGGCCGGCGGCCCGGATGTGATGACGGTAAGGCGCGACCCTCCTCCCGGCGCATCTGCAACGACTTCTGTTTGGATCCTGGACGGGCGTCACGGACGCGCGTTTGCATTCGGAAAAACGGCGCGCTGGCCTGCGAACGTGGTCACGTTTGCTGATCGGGCTTTTCCCGAATCACGAAACGCATTGCGCGGACTAGTCTCGATCTCCCGGCCGAGAACGCTTGAAGTCCTCGCGCGTCGCAAGCACGGCGCGTGCGTGGTCGAGCCCGATCGCGCCCACGCGATCGAACGCACGCCACTGCAGCAGGCCAACATCCGACACATCGGGTTGGAACGCGAGGTCGACGAGCTCGCGCATGCGCTTCTGGTGCGAGGTGCTGGCCATCAACGCGACGTTGACCACCGTCGTCCCGAGGCTCGGGAAATCCTTGTAGCGCCGTCCGTCGCGACGACGGAACAGACGGTCGAGCAGGAACGCCCAAGGCGACGGCACGTCGGCGTGGTCGAGCGCGCGGTAGGCGTCCTGGCTCAGGTCCACGCCGATCACCCGCGCCGCGCCCGCCGCGCGCATCAGGTCGACGGGGTAGTTGTTGAAGGTGCCGCCATCGACGAGCAACTCGCCGTCGCGCAGCACCGGCGGCAGCGCGGCCGGGATCGACACGCTGGCGCGCAGCGCCTCCGACAGGCGGCCGCGCCGCAGCACGTCGGCGCGCTGCCGCGAGCAGTTCGACGCCACGCAGAAGAACGGCCTCCACAGGTCCTCGATGTCCGCTGCGCCGTCGAACGCCTCGGCGACGGCGTCGTCGATGACGCGCTTCAGGCGTCGGCCACGCAGCAGCGACATCACCGGCACCCAGTTCACGTCGCCGGTCGGGTTACGGCGGAACGCCTCGCCGGCCAGCGCACGCATGCGCGAAGCCGGCAGGCCGGTGGCGGCGTAGAAGCCCATCACCGCGCCGATGCTGGTGCCGCCGACGACATCCCATTCGATGCCCTGCTCTTCGAGCGCCTGCATCACGCCCACGTGGGCGAAGCCGCGCGCTCCACCGCCGGCCAGCACGAGGCCGATGGCGCGGCCCGCGACGATGCGCGCAACACGCCGCCAATCACCGGGATGCCCACGCCGCAGGTGCAGGTGCGACAGGCCATCGACCGCGAGGTGCGGGCGCGCCGCCAACCAGGCCGCGGTATCGCGGGGCCGTCGCCGGTCGTCGGGATGCACCAGCCACAGCGACTGGTGCGCGGCGATGCGCCGCGCGTCGCCAACGAGGTGGGCGAGCTCCACGCCCTGCGGCGCGGGGTCGGCATCGGCATCGGTCGCCAGCAACACCAGGTCGGCCTGCCGAAGGCACAGGCGCGTCCAGGCGGTGTCGGCCGCATCGGCCACGAACACCTGCAGCGCATGCGCGGCTTCCTGCTGGTCGAGCCAGTCGAGCAGGCGTCGATGCTCGCCGAGCGCCTCGGCTTCCACGGACTCGATATCCAGGCCGAGTGCCGCTTCCACGCTGCGGCGATCGTGCAGGGCGAACGCGCCGGCCGACGTCTCGTCCGCCGACAGCGCGGAGAGCTCGGCGTGCAGGCGCGACGCGAGGGCATCGCCGTCGAGTGCCGCCTGCAAAGGCAGCACGCAGACGTTGATGAAGCCCTGTCGCCGCGCACCGCCACGCTTCCTCGACAGGCGTTCGATCAGCTTGCGCGCGAGCGGCAGCCCGGCACGTGGCCAGCGCTGCAAGACGTCGATGAAGTCGACCCCATCGAGCCGCACCAGCACGCTGTCGCGCAGCGCGCGCACGGTGGCAGTGCGCGGCGCGCCGGTGATCACCCCCATTTCGCCGATCGGTTCGCCGCGGCCGATTTCGCCGAGCACCGCATCCGCACCCCGGCTGGCGACGAGCCGCCCCGAGAGCACGAGATAGAGCGCATCGGAAGGCTCACCCTCGCGCATCAGGACCGTGCCACCCGCCAGCTCGAGCGTGGTGAGCCGCGGCTGGAGGCTGGCGAAAAGGCCCGGCTCGAGCTCGCCAAACACCTCGGCGAGGGTATCCTCGAGCAGGCGCTGGTGGAAGCCGGCGGCGTCCGATGGCGGTGCGGGCGTGGGCATCGCCGCATGGTAGGCGATGCCGGCCCCGCGCCGTCACGACGGCTCAGTCCGGATCGGCCACCAGCGTCAGCGACCCGTCCTCGCGACGCACGCGGAAGCGGCGTTCATGCCGCGCCGTCGCCAGGGCCAGCGGATCCGCGTAGTGGCGCTCGGCGACTCGCTCCGCCTCCAGCTCGAGATAGCGGACCCGCAATTCGTCGCGACCGATCGCCAGCAGCATCGCGCCGTTGCGCCGTGTCTGCGCATAACGCAGGCCGCCATAGCCGGCGAGCAGGAGGGCGTCGAGGTTCGCGGCGAGGCGAGCCCCCGCCTCGCGCGTCGCGGCGTCGCCACCGGCATTGCGTTCGAGGATGGCGCCGAGGCTCTTCGACGACACCGCCGGCGTCGTGAACTCGACGACACGCGGGCGGTGCTGGCTGGCGAAGCTGGCGTGGATATCGCCACTGAGCAGGACCGCACCCTCGCCGTCGAAGTGGTCGAGCCAGGCGTCGCGCTCCACGGGAAAGCCATCCCAGTGGTCGACGTTGAGCAGCACCTCGTGCGCCCAGCCGGCGGGGGCCTGGATCTCGGGCCGGCGCAGGTCGAGGCGCAACGGGGTGAAGGACACCGAACTGGCGACAAGGCGCCAGCGCGCATCGCGGTGGCGCTCGGCGGCGCCGGCCAGCCACGCGGCCTGCGGGGCGCCCAATGCGCTGCCGAGCGGACCGCCGACGCCGGCGGCACGCAAGCGGGCCAACAGGCCGAAGCCCTCGGCCAGCACGAAATAGCGGCTGCCGACAGGATCGAACAATCGCGACTTGCCCACCCCGGCCCAGCTCAGGCCGCGCGGCAGGTCGGGGGTTTCGGGGATGGCGCCCGCATCGAGGGAGAACGGCGCGGCCGCGTCGTGGCGGGCGAGGATGGCGTTGACCACCGGCAAGGCCATCGGCGCGGCGAGAACGGCATCGACCCTCGCCCGGACGTCCGCCTTCGCGAGGCCCTCGGCGGCATAGGCTTTGTGCAGCGCGCGGGCCAAGGGCCGGCGCCAGCGCCGGTACTCGGGCGTGTTGATGTCGATGTAGGGCTGAAGCCGCGAACGCCACCCGTCAAAGGATTCGCCGATGCGCGGAAGGGCGTCCTGCAGCGTCGGCTCGTCGAACACCATGGCGCCGGGGAACGCATCTTCGGGAACGAGGTGGTCGGGACGGGCACTGCGGTAGTCGGTCATGCACAGCGACGCTCGACGGCCGAAACGGAACTCGCGCCAAATGCGCGTCGCGGGGTGCAGCGCGCCAGCGTCCACGGCCGCGCCTTCGAACGCGCCGCCGACATCGACCGGCATGTACTCGAACCACGCCTGCTCCGACGCCCGCCGCCGCGCCGCATCGCGTTCGTCCTGGCGGCCGTCGTGGAAGGTCGCCACGTCCTGCCAGGCGTCGTCGGCGAACTCATGGTCGTCCCAGATGGCGATCAGCGGCGCCTTCGCCAGCAAGGCCTGCAGCACCGGGTCCGTGCGGTATTCGCGGTGCAGCTGGCGGTAGTTGTCGAGGCTGCGCGCCGACTGGAACCCGCCATCGCCGAGCGTCAGCGCGCCCGCCGCGTCGTCGAACACCACCCGCCGCCCGTCGCCGCTCTGGAAGGACGGATCGCCCGTGGTCTCGTAGATGAAGTCGCCGAGATGCACGATGGCATCGAGCGGCTCCTCCAGCAGCGGCAGCAGCGTGTTGTACCAGCGGCCGTTGTAGTCCTGGCAGCTGAGCACGGCGAGGCGCAGGTCGCGCTCCTCGTCATCGCCCGGGAGGGTGAGGGTGCGGCCCACGGGCGACGCGGCCGCGGGCTCGCCCTCGATGACGAAGCGGTAATGCCAGGCGGTGCCGGGATCGAGATCATCGACGCGGACCTTCAGGCAGCCATCGGTCTCGGCGCCCACGGCGAACGGGCGCTCGACGCGAAGGCGTTCGAAGCCCGCGTCCTCGGCAACCTGCAGCACGACCTCGCGGCCCCATGCCGACGGCGCGAGGCGTGTCCACAGGACCACGCTGCGCGCCGACGGGTCGCCGGAAGCGACCGCCTGCGGGAACAGGGATGCATCGATGGGCAGCGTGGCCGCGAAGCGGCGGGCATGCAGCGGCAACACCACGGCGGCGGCGGTCACGGAAAGCAGGCGCAGCACGGCGCGGCGGCTGATGGGGGGCATCGGGTGGCCAACAGAGGGGGGAAGGCAGCCGGCTATTCCAGCCCCCGCATCTTTCAGGACCGTGACCGGTTGTCGCTTTTAACGGCATTGCAACGCCGCGCGACGACGCTGGCGCCTCCAACACCCCATGGAGTTCCCCTCGATGCGTCGCGCCACCCTGCTCGCCTCGGCGATCCACGCCGCCCTCGTCCTCGTCGCCGCCCCCGCGTTCGCCCAGGACGCCCCCGCCGCCGGGGCCGCCAGCGTCGACGCCACGATGATCGACACCATCGTGGTGACGGCGCAGAAGCGCGAGCAGCAGGTTCAGGATGTGCCGATCGCGATCAGCGCCTACTCGGGCGAGTTCCTCGAGGGCTTCGGCATCACCGGCATGGACGACATCGGCAACCTCGTGCCCGGCCTCGAAGTGCAGGAGCAGAGCCCGAACAACCCCGGCTTCGTGATCCGCGGCATCACCTCGGACAGCGGCGCCTCGTTCTCGCCGCCGCGCGTCTCCGTGTTTCAGGACGGCATCGCCATCTCGCGCGCCCGCGGCGCCGTGGTGCAGCCCTTCGACCTCGAGCGCGTCGAGGTGCTGCGCGGTCCGCAGGGCACGCTGTTCGGCCGCGGTGCGCAGGTCGGCGCGGTGCACCTGGTGCAGAAGAAGGCCTTCCAGGGCTACGAGAGCGGCTTCACCGTCGGCCTGGGCAGCGACGCTTGGCGCCGCGCCAGCGGCTACGCGAACGCCCCGCTGTCGGAATCGCTGGCGATGCGCCTCGCGGTCTACCACGAGAAGAACGAGGGCTTCGTCGAGAACCTCTCGGGCGGCCACCTCAACGGCAAGGACACCAGCGCGCTGCGCCTGTCCTTCGGCCTCGACCTCGGTGACACGAACCGCGTCGATGTGATCTTCAACCACCAGGTCGACACCCCGCCGGGCACTGCCTTCCGCACCAATGTGCTGCGGACGCGCGCGGGCAGCCGCGACCTGTTCGATGGCACCGCCGACCTCAACCGCGGCGAGCAGCTCGGCCTCGACCGCCACGTCACCGGCTTCACCGTGCTGGGCCAGTTCGCCATCAACGAGTCGTGGAGCCTCTCGACGATCAGCGGCTGGCGCGAGTTCGCTTCGCTGGAAGAGTTCGACGCCGACGGCTCGCAGCTCAACGCGCTGGAATTCGCCGAGGACGCCGAGGGCGAGCAGTGGAGCCACGAGTTCCGCTTCAACTACGACAACGGCGGCGCCTTCCGCGGCTTCGGCGGCGTCAGCTGGTTCAAGGAGGAGGGCTTCCAGCGCGTTCCGTTCAGCACCGACGAGCGCCAGCTCGGCGCCCTGCTGTCGCCGGCCCTGCGCGCGGGTGTGGCCGGCGCGACCGGCGGGTTGATCCAGCTGCCCGTGGTGAGCCCGCTGAACCCCAACCTCACCCCCTTTCTTGGCTACACCAGCTTCCCGGCGCTGGGCATCCCGGGCATTCCGCTCGGCACGCTGCTGCCGCTGCGCGCCAGCCATCGGGAGGAGTACACGAACTTCGGCGAGGTCGATGCCATGGACGTGTTCGCCGACGGGACCTGGTCGGTGACCGACCGCTTCGACCTGACGCTCGGCCTGCGCGGCACGCGAGAAGACGTGCGCTCGGGCTACGAAGCCCTGACCTTCGGCGGCCTCTCGCCGCTCGGCCAGGTGCTGCCGGCGGCGCCGACCAACGTCGCCATCCCGAACATCCTGTTCCGCCCGGTCACGCGCCGCTACGCCGAGGACACCTACTCGTCGGCCGTGGGTCGCGTCGTGGCCGCCTACCGCTTCAGCGACACGCTCAACGGCTACGCCAGCGTTTCGCGCGGCCGTCGCCCGGACGTCATCGAGTTCCCGACCGGCGGCAACGGCACGCCGAACTTCATCCCGGCCGAAGTGGTGTTGAGCTACGAGATCGGCCTGAAGGGCACGGCCTTCAGCGAAGCGCTGACCTACGACGTGGCGGTGTTCGATTACGACTACAGCGATTTCCAGGCCAGCGTGCTGAACCCGAACGGCATCGGCACGATCACCGCGAACGGCGGCAACGCCAGCGCCACCGGCGCCGAGCTCTCGCTGATCCTGCGCGCCAGCGAGGGCCTGCAGGGCTTCTTCACCTACGGCTACGTGGACGCCAGCTTCGACGAGCGCGACGACGCCGGCCGCCGCCAGTCGCTCGCCGGCAACCGCTTCCGCCTCACGCCGGAGCACTCGGCCTCGGCTGGCCTCGACTGGCGCTTCGGCGTGGGCGACGGCCTCGAAGCCTATGTGCGCCCGAGCTGGAACTGGCGCTCGCAGGTGTTCTTCGAGGACCAGAACCAGCGCGGCATCGAGCAGGCCGGATACGGCCTGGTCGACGTCCGCGTCGGCGTGGCGTTCGGCGATGGCCGCTGGGACCTCGGCGCTTTCGTGAAGAACGCCGGTGACCGCGAGTACCTGATCGACGCCGGCAACACCGGCCTCAACTTCGGCCTGCCGACGTTCATTGTTGGGTCGCCACGGACGTGGGGCGTGGAGCTGACCGGCCGCTTCTGATCCACGAGCCTCGATACGCTCTTTGCAGGTCCCACGACGTCCGCCCCGCTCCCCGGGGCGGATTTCGTTTGGGCTGGCCGAGGGCCTCGGCCGACGCCATAGTGCGCGCCAGCCCAACGCAAGCCATCGCCCTTGGATCTCGAACGCTGGCAGCACGCCGACCCGGAACACGGCCTCACCCTGCGCGGCTGGCACACGCCACCCCGCGGTCTGCCGCTGCTGCATGTGCTGCACGGCAACGGCCTGTGCGCGCGCACCTACACGCCGATGCTCGCGCCTTTGGTCGAGCGCTTCGACCTTTGGCTCTGTGATTCCCAAGGCCACGGCGACAGTGACGCCGGCGAGCGCTTCCTCGGCTGGAACGCCAACGCGGCGATGGTTGCTCGCGCCTTCCGAGCCCATCACCCGAACCCGCGCGTGCCGGTGTTCGCCGTGGGCCACAGCTTCGGCGGGGTGACCACCGCCCTGATGGCCGCGGCCGATCCCTCGTTGTTCCAACGCCTCGTCCTGCTCGATCCGGTGATCTACACCCCGCTGGTGGCAGCCAGCGTCGCCCTGCTCGAACGCACCGGGCTGCAGGGCCTCCTGCCGCTCGTGCGCGCCACGCGTCGTCGACGCACGCGCTGGCCGTCGCGCGACGACGCCTTCGCCCGCTTCCGCGGCCGCGGTGTGTTCGCCGACTGGCAGGACGACGCCCTGCGCGCCTACGTCGAGCACGGCCTCCGCGAGGACGGTGAGGGCGTCACCCTCAAGTGCCCGACGAGCATCGAGGCCACGATCTTCAGCTCCGGTCCCGTCGGTCTGTGGCGGCAACTCGACCGGCTCGCCACGCCGACCCTGCTCATCCATGGGGACCGCACGCTGCCCTTCGTCGGCCCGTCCGCGCGCCGACTGGCGGCCCGCCACCCGCACGTGCGGGTCGAGCCGGTCGCCGGCTCGCACTGCTTCATGCTGGCCGAACCCGAAGCCACCGCCGGCCGCGTGGCGGCCTACCTCGGGAAGGGCTGAGCGGCGGCCCCCCGGGCGCCCCGTGGCAGAATGCGCGCCTGCCCCACCCGCCATTCCCATGCCCACCGAGCTCAGCCAAGCCTTCTACTTCGAAGCCGCGCACACGCTGCGCCGCTACGTCGAGGGCGAGATCGAATCGAGCAAGCGGATCCACGGCCACACGTACCACGCCGAGATCACGCTGCGCGGTGACCCCGACCGCGAGACCGGCATGGTGATGGACCTCGGCTTCGTGCGCCGCGAGCTGGCAGCGTTGCGCGAACGCCTCGACCACCGATTCCTCGATGAAGTGGAGGGCATCGGCCCGGCCACGCTCGAGAACCTCTGCGCCTTCATCGCCCGCGAGCTGCAGCCGTCGATGCCGCTGCTGGTCCGCGTGTCGGTGTTCCGCCCGGCGTCGGGCGACCGCGCGACGCTTCAGCTCGGCTGAGGAAAGCCCTCGGGCAAGACGAGGTGCGCCGTGAGCGTCGCCGGGTCCACACCCGGCGAGTGCGGCAGGCGTCCGAAGCACGGCACCGGCAGCGCGGCCTTCAGGGCGTCGAAGTAGTCGTCGGGGAAGAGCATCGTCGGCTCGACATCGGAAGCGATCCAGCCCAGCACGCGGAAGCCCCGCGCGTGCACCGCCTCGACGGTCATCCGCGCGTGGTTGATGCATCCCAGCTTCAAGCCGACCACGACCAGCACCGGCAAGCCCAGCGCGCGCGGCAGGTCGCACTGGTCGATCACCGCGTTCACCGGCGCGAGGAAACCGCCGACGCCTTCCACCAGCACCACGTCGGCCTGGGCCTTCAACTGCGCGAACGCCGCTTCGATCGGCGGCAGGGTCACCTCGACGCCATCGAGGCGCGCGGCGATCTCCGGAGCCGTCGGCTCGCGCAATGACCAAGGATTCACCAGCACATAGTCGGGGCGCGGATCGCTGGCCGCCTGAAGCGCGAGGGCGTCCTCATTGCGCAGGCCTTCCGGCGTTTCGTCACTGCCGCTGGCGATGGGCTTCATGCCCACGGCGCGCAGTCCGCGCTGGCGCAAGGCGTGCAGGAGGACGGTGCTGGTGAAGGTCTTGCCGGCGCCGGTGTCGGTGCCGGTCACGAAGAAGGCGGTCGTCATCCCGCCATTGTTGGCGAATCCGCCGTGAAGGCCGCGCTTGCCTTCGTCGCCGGGCGTCCCCATCGTTGCCCTCCCCGGCCGCGGAACGCGGCCCGCTGAACCGGATTCCAGAGCGCATGTCCTTCACCTCCGTCGCCCTCGAGGGCAGCAAAGCCGAGCAGTACGCCCAACTCGTCGACCAGGCCCGCGGCCTGATGCACGGCGAGCCCAACCGCACCGCCAACGCGGCGAACCTGTCCTCGCTCGTCTTCCACGCCCTGCCCGACCTCAACTGGGTGGGCTTCTACTTCTTCGACGGCAAGGAGCTCGTGGTCGGGCCCTTCCAGGGCTTGCCGGCCTGCGTGCGCATCGCCATCGGCAAGGGGGTCTGCGGCACGGCCGCGGCCACGCGCCAGACGCAGCTCGTCCCCGATGTGGAAGCCTTCCCGGGCCACATCGCCTGCGATTCGGCCTCGCGCTCGGAAGTGGTGGTGCCCTTGTTCAAGGGCGACACGCTGGTGGGCGTGTTCGACATCGACAGCCCGGTGCTCGACCGCTTCGACGCCGACGACCAGCGCGGGCTGGAAGCGCTCGCCGCCGCCTTCCTCGACACCCTGGCCTGATCGCGATGGCCACGCCGCCCAAGCTGCGCAATATCGGCCCGAAGTCGGCCGCGCAATTGCGGCAGGTCGGCGTTCGCACGATCGACGACCTGCGCGCCGTGGGCAGCCTCGAGGCCTTCGTCAAGCTCAAGCGCGCGGGCTTCAAGCCCTCGCTCAACCTGCTTTACTCGCTCGAAGGCGCGCTGCTCGACTGCCATTGGCAGCAGGTGCCCGACGAACGCCGCAGCGAACTGATCCTCGCCGCCGATGCCGCGAGCGCGGCGCTGCCGAAGACACAGCCGCGCTGGTTCAGTGGCGGCAATGCACCGGCGAGCGTCGTGGCCGGAGGCGACGGCGACGGTGAACCGAATGCCGACGCGGACGAGAGCCCAGCGGACGACGGCGGTGGCGACAGCGGCGACTGAGATCCGCCGTCCGGCTGCCCCGGATCGGGACGGCACGTTGGTGCTCGCGATCACGCCGAGCCATGGTGAACCCGTGACCGTGCCGATCGAGGTGGCCTCCGGCACGCGCGAGAACAGGGTCGCGAAGCGCGTCGTCGACGTGCTGCGCGAGGCCATCGGTGCCGACTACAAGATCGAGCGCGACGACGGCGAGGATGTGCTGGTGAAGCGTCGCCTCGGCCGCGATCGCTTCAACGTCACCGTCGTCAGCAACGCCATCCGCGGGGTGCGACTCAACCTCGACCAGGAGTGATCGGCACGGGGCTTGCCGTCGCGCTCGGATTGGCGACGATGACAGCCCCAGCCATCACGGACTCCTCGCCATGCCCTGGACCCTCGGACTGCTGATCGCTTTCAGCTTCTCCAGCGCCGGTGACCGCTTCGAGACGCGCCGGCACTCGCGGGTTCGCTGGCAGCCACCGAAGCGCAGCAGGCGCGCATCTGAGCGGCCGTCAACGCGGCACTCGAGCAGAAGGGCCAACCGGCCCTCGTAGCGATGCTCGCGACCTTCCTCGCGGGCCACGGCCGCGGCCTGAGCGGCCGGCGCAGTCCGTTGCATACCGTGGTCTTCGTCCTCGTCATCAGCGGGACGATCTACAGCATCGTCGAGCTGGAGTACCCGCGCCTCGGCTTCGTGACGATCAAGGATGCGGACGTCGTGTTGGCCGAGGTGCGCGGGATGATGCGCTGAGCCGCGGTGCTCAGCGCACGACGGCGTAATCGCGCGCGTTCTCGCTCCAACGCGGCGTCTCGCGGATGCGCGGCAGCACCTCGTCGACGCGCTCCACCATCGACCACATGGCGGCATGCTCGGGGTTCATGAAGCGCTCGTCGATGACCTTCCGCATGAAGGCCTGCAACCCTTCGTAGAAGCCGTTGACGCTGAGCAGCACGATCGGATTGAAGTAGAGGCCGAGGCGCTTCAGGGTGATGGCCTCGAACAACTCCTCGAGCGTGCCGCAGCCCCCGGGAAGGGCGATCACCGCATCGCTGCCGGTCAGCAGCCGATGCTTGCGCTCGCGCATGTCCTCGACGAGCTCCAGCGTCGTGACGCCCGGGTGGCCCCATTCCAGGTCGACCATGAACTTCGGGATGATGCCGATGACCTCGCCACCCTCGGCGATGGCGCCATCGGCGAGTGCGCCCATCAGGCCCTGGCCGCCGCCGCCGTACACCGTGGTGCAGCCGGCCCGGGCCAGCGTGGCGCCGAGTTCGCGGGCCGCGGCGAGGTAGACGGGATCGACTTTGCCGCTCGAGGCGGCGTAGACACAGATGCGCATGGCGGTATGGCAACAGGCCGATTCGCGCGCGTCAACGGCTGCAGACGGGGGCATTCGGCGGCCGGCGCAAAAAAAAGTGCGGTTTTTTTCGCGCGGGGGCTCACTTTTTGCGGCGTTTCAGGCGAGGATTGGCAAGTCCGAGCCGACCTGCGGGTCGCCGGGCCGGTCCCATTGCCGATCCACGGAACCTCACGAGAACCCATCACATGGCAACGAAGAAAGCAGTCAAGAAAGCTCCGGCCAAGAAGGCCGCCCCGAAGAAGGCCGCCAAGGCCGCCCCGGCAGCGCCGAAGGCCATCAAGGACACGCTGAACAAGACCGGCCTCGTCGCGCACATCGCCGAAGCCGCTGGCGTCGCCGCCAAGGACGTCCGTGGCGTGCTCGCCGCGCTCGAAGGCGCCATCGTCGGTTCGCTCAACAAGAAGGGCGCCGGCCAGTTCGTGCTGCCGGGCCTGCTGAAGATCACCTCGGTGAGCGTGCCGGCCAAGCCGAAGCGCAAGGGCATCAACCCGTTCACCAAGGAAGAGCAGTGGTTCGCCGCCAAGCCGGCCTCGACCAAGGTCAAGGTGCGTCCGCTGCGCAAGCTGAAGGCCGCTGCGGAGTAATCCCGCGCGCGCCGCGGCTCGGCGCCGATCGCGGCGCAGTCGCCAGAAAGCCGAACGGCCGGTCCCTCGCGGGGCCGGCCGTTCTCGTTTCAGCAGGTTCGAGGAGGGGCTTCCCACCCGGCCCGCTGGAAGGACAACGCGGTTGCGGCGATCACGCTGCCGAGCAAGGCCAGCGCCATGTCCTTCTGCGCGTCCCAGACGTCACCCTGGGTGCCGAGGAAGGCCATGCGCAGGTCGCCACCGAACACCAGGGCCGCGCCCCACTCGATCAGTTCGTAGAGCAGGGAATGCGAGGTGACGAAGCCCACGGCCAGCAGCCATCGCCAGAGGCGCGTGGTGGGCGCCCGCGCATCGACGATGTCGAAGACCGCCGGAGTGGCGAGCAGGCCGTAGAGGAAGTGCACGAGCCGGTCGTAGTGATTCCGTTCGACGCCGAACGCTGCCCCGGGCGAGAACCCGAGCCACGCCTCGCACCAGTCATCGATCGGCACCTCCGAATAGGTGTGGTGCGATCCAATGGCATGGAACACGAAGAAGACGAACAGCGCGATGTAGCTGCTGTCCCGCAGGCGCAGGCGCGAGGACGCCCACACCAGCAGCGGGATCGCGACGAAGACCAGCACGTTCTCCAGCCACCAGTCCGCACGGTGCTTCGGGGCGACGGCCAGGGCACCCCAGATGAGCCCGTAAACGGCGAGGAGCACCGCCGGAACGGTGCGCGTCGATGCAGGGGAAGGATGATTGGCCAAGAGAAGATCCGCCGATCGTGAGGTGGATGACCAGGCTCGTCAGAAGCCGGGTGGCAAGGAGCTATAGAACGATGTTCTTGGTTTTCTGACGCCGGGCTAGAAGCATCCCCGCCCGCTGGCCATTTGAATGCCGAGAAGCAGGCCTGTCCAGAATCAAGCGCTTTATCGTTTTGGGAGCGAGTTCAACAATGCCGGGCGCTATCGCCCCCTTCGGATGGCATCGGCGAGATAGTCTGCGAGCACCCTGACCCGCGCAGAGAGGTGGCGGTTCTGCGGATACAGCACGTGGAAGGAGCGCGAGCGGCCACCGGCACCTTGCAGCACTTCCACCAGCTGTCCGTTGCGCACCGCTTCCCTCGCCACGAAGTGGTAGATCTGAAATAGCCCCCCTCCCGCGATGGCCCACCCGACGCCGGCCAGCACATCCTCATGCACGCGCTGTCGGCTCTTGAAGGTGAGGTCGATGTCTTCGCCCGCCGCATTGCGGAAGATCCAAGGCATGGGTCTGCCCGTGCTGGGCAGTACGAACTGAATGAGATCGTGCGTTGCGAGGTCCTCCAGCGTGCGCGGCTTGCCCTTGCGTCGCAGGTAGTCGGGCGCGCCGAATACGCCGACGCTCGCCTCTTCCAGCTTGCGCGCCACGAGGCGTGAATCCCGCGGCTCGCCCAGGCGTATCGCCAGGTCGTAGCCGTCCTCCACGAAGTCGATGTTCCTGTTGGAGACGTTGAGCTCGACTTCCACGCCCGGATAAGCCGCCATGAAACCGGGCAACAAGGGCACAATTCGGTGGTGGCCGTAGAGCGTGCCCACGCTGACGCGAACCAGCCCCTTCGGCTCGCTTTGCTGGCCAGTGATGGCGCGCTCCGCCTCCGCAATCTGCTCCAACGCTTGCTGACACTCCGCGCGGTAAAGCTCGCCGTCGCTGGTCAAGCGCACGCTGCGGGTGGTGCGAGTGAAAAGCCTTACCCCGAGCCGCGCTTCCAGTCGGCTGATCGAGCGGCTCACCGAGGCCGGCGTGACGCCCAGCATCTCGGCGGCCGCGGTGAAGCTGCCCATCTCGGCCGCCTTGCAGAACAGCTCGATGCTGCCGAGTTGTACGGGGTCGAACTGCCGGGCCATTTATTCACCGATGTAAGTAAAGAAGTTCCTATGATCCAGTTTATCGGCACAAATGGACTCAATGAAGTCGCCGCCCAAGGGCAAAACGCCCCTTCACCCGAGTCTGCTTTCCCTCTGAATGACCATGAAAAACCTCTTCAAAAAGGCCCTCCTTTCCGCCGCCGCATTGGGCCTATCCACACTGTCCTGGGCAGCGCCGGCGCCCAAAGGCGAAGTCCTCGTGGTGCTGTCCAGCGAGACGGCCTTGCCGTTGCGTGATGGAAAGACCTTTCCCTCCGGCTACTACCTCAACGAGTTCGGCGTGCCTGCCGATGCACTGCAGCGCGCCGGCTACCGGCTGACGGTCGTCACGCCGCGCGGGAACCGGCCGCAGGCCGACCAGCGCTCGGTCGATCCCCAGTACTTCCGGGGCGACGCGCGGGAGATGGAGCGAATCGCTGGCGTGGTGGAACAACTCACCCAGGCCGACCAGATCAAATCGCTACCCGAGGTACTTGAGTCAGGGCTCGATCGTTATGCGGCCGTGTTCATCCCCGGCGGCCACGCGCCCATGATCGATCTGGCCAACAATCCGCTGGTCGGCCACGTGCTTCGCCACTTCAATGCGAATGGCAAGCCCACCGCCGCGATCTGCCATGGCCCTATCACTCTGTTGGCCGCCCAGGACGATCCGCAGGGCTACGAGCGCAGCTTGGGCAATGCCGACGCGGGCCGCGCCCAGAATTGGATCTACAGCGGCTATCGCATGACCATCTTCGCGGATGCGGAAGAGGCGGCCTTCGAGGCATCGCTCAACGGCGACAGACTGCGCTATTACCCGGCACGCGCCATGGCAACCGCCGGTGGCGACCTGCGGTTCGCAAAGGCTTGGGAGCCCCACGTTGTCGTGGACCGCGAACTCATCACTGGACAGAACCCCTTCTCCGACCACGCACTGGCCCAAGCGCTGATCGCGGCGTTGGCTGAGCGCTGAAACCCCGCATTCCGCCAACAACGCCGCCCACACGTCGAGCTTTTCACCATGCAGAACTTCAGCTTCCACAACCCCACCGCCATCCACTTCGGCACCGGGGCGATCGCGCAACTGAGTCAGCGCGTGCCGATCAACGCGCGCGTACTGGTGCTTTACGGGGGCAGCAGCGCCGAACGCAACGGGACCTTGGCCGAGGTGCGCGAGGCGCTTCACGGTTACCAGTTCCAAGAGTTCGGCGGCATCGAGCCCAATCCCAGCTACGAAACCTTGATGCGAGCGGTCGAGCAGGTGCGCTCGGAAGACCTCGACTTCCTGCTGGCCGTGGGCGGCGGCTCGGTCATCGACGGAACCAAGTTCGTGGCCGCCGCCGTGCCCTATACGCAAGACCCTTGGCACATCTTGGAAACGGGCGGCGCCGAGGTGAGGCAGGCACTGCCCTTTGGCTGCGTGCTGACGCTGCCGGCTACCGGTTCGGAAATGAATGCCGGCTCCGTGATCACCCGACGCGCCACCCAGGCTAAGCGCGTGTTCCACAGCGCCCATGTCTTCCCTCGCTTCAGCATCCTTGACCCGTCCAAGATGGATACGTTGCCGGCCCGCCAACTCGCCAACGGGGTGGCGGACGCCTTCACCCATGTCATTGAG
Source organism: Silanimonas sp. (assembly GCF_027531545.1). Taxonomy (GTDB): domain Bacteria; phylum Pseudomonadota; class Gammaproteobacteria; order Xanthomonadales; family Xanthomonadaceae; genus Silanimonas. The sequence continues at coordinate 33,103 of NZ_JAPZSC010000059.1, forward strand.
CAATACCTGACCTACCCGGTCCAGGCACATGTGCAGGACCGATTGGCTGAAGCCCTCCTGCAAACGCTGGTGGACGTCGGACCCCAAGTGCTGGCCGCCGAGAATGACGCCGCAGCGCGGGCCAGCCTGATGTGGACCGCCACGCTGGCCCTCAATGGCCTCATCGGTGCGGGCGTGCCGCAGGACTGGTCGACCCACATGATCGGTCATGAACTCACGGCGCTGCACGACATTGACCACGCCCGAACCCTGGCCGTAGTGCTGCCCGCCAATCTCAAAGTGCGCCGCAGTGCCAAGCGCGAGAAGTTGCTGCAGTACGCCGAACGCGTGTGGCATCTGCGCGAGGGCACCGAAGAGGCCCGCATCGATGCGGCCATCCAGCGCACTGAGGACTTCTTCGAGTGCCTGGGCATCCCCACCCGGCTATCGGCCTACGCGCTGGGAGCCGAAGCGGTGGAACCCATCGTCAAGCAACTCGAGGCCCATGGCCTGACCACCCTGGGCGAGCGGCGCGACGTCACGCTGGCGCTGAGCCGCCAGATCCTGCAGGCCGCGCTCTGACGCCGGTCGCATCACACCTTTCCAAAGGAAATTCCATGACTTCCCGCATCCTGATGATCGTCACCTCCAATGCCCGCATGGGCGACACCGGCAAGCCGACGGGCTTGTGGGCCGAAGAGTTGGCGGTGCCCTACTACGCGCTGGCCGATGCCGGCGTCGAGGTCACGCTGGCCTCGCCGGCTGGCGGTCCCGCACCCATTGATCCGGGCAGCCTGAAGCCCGTCGGGCAGAACGACCCGGTCGTCGAGCGCTTCCTCGCTGATGAAGCCCTGCAAGCCCGGATTGCCGCCACCTCCAGGGCCTCGGAGTTCGACGGCGCCAGCTTTGATGCCGTGTTCTTCCCGGGCGGCCACGGCACCATGTGGGACCTGCCCGTAGACGCCGGCGTGACACGTGCCGTCGAGCGCGCCTTCGCAGCCCACAAGCTGATCGCCTCGGTCTGCCACGGCGCGGCAGGCCTTGTCACGGCCAAGCGACCCGATGGGCAGCCCATCGTGAAGGACCTGCGAGTCAACTCCTTCACCGACGCCGAAGAAGTAGCCGTGGGCCTCGAAAAGGTGGTTCCTTTCATGCTGGAAACGCGCCTGCGCGAACTCGGTGGCCACTTCGAGGGTTCGGCCAACTGGCAAGCCTTCGCCATCCGCGACGGCCAGTTGATCACCGGGCAGAACCCGCAGTCGTCGCACCTGGTGGCACAACAGCTGCTCAACGCGCTAAAGACCGCATGAGCATGAAGGGCGCCACCCCAATCCACAGCGTGCAGATCGGCATCAGCGAGCACGACCGCGTCGCCATCGCAGTGGGCTTGTCACACCTTCTCGCGGACACGTACACGCTGTACCTGACCACCCACAACTTCCACTGGAACGTAACGGGACCCATGTTCATCAGCTTGCATGGGATGTTCCAGACCCAGTACTCGGAGCTGTGGAGCGCCGTCGACCCCATCGCAGAGCGGATTCGCGCGCTTGGGGCCAAGGCGCCCGGCAGCTACGCGCAGTTCCAGACACTGACGTCGGTACCCGATGTGCCGAGCCAACCCCCCACAGCACTCGAGATGGTTCGCATCCTCATGCAAGGCCATGAGACGGCGGCCCGCACCGCGCGCGGCCTTTTCTCCGTGGTCGAACAAGCGGGCGACCAACCGAGCGCAGACCTTCTGACTCAGCGCATGGACAACCACGAGAAGAACGCCTGGATGTTGCGCAGCCTTCTGGAAACCTGACCAATTGACATGGCATCCCTCTTCGAACCCCTGCGCTTGAAAGACGCGGTCCTGCGCAACCGCATCGGTGTGCCTCCGATGTGTCAGTACATGGCCCAAGACGGTCTGGCCAACGACTGGCACCACGCGCACTACACCGCGCTGGCGCGCGGCGGAGCCGGACTGATCACCGTCGAGGCGACCGCGGTGTCGCCCGAGGGCCGGATCACACCAGCCTGCCTTGGCTTGTGGAACGACGCCCAGGCCGAACCGCTGGCACAGATCGCACAGTCGATCCGGAACGCCGGCGCGGCTCCCGGTATCCAGATTGGACACGCCGGCAGGAAGGCTTCCGCCCACCGCCCTTGGGAAGGCGACGACCACATCCCCGAGGGCGATGCCACCGGCTGGCAACCGATCTCGCCCTCAGCCCTCGCCTTCGGCGGCCAACTGGGCCGGGTGCCGCGTCCCATGAGCCTCGATGACATCCAGCGCGTACAGCAGGATTTCATCGCCGCGGCCAGCCGGGCGCGGGATGCCGGATTCGAGTGGCTTGAACTGCACTTCGCTCACGGCTACTTGGGCCAGAGCTTCTTCTCCACGCATTCAAATGCGCGTACCGATGCCTACGGGGGCAGCCTTGAGAACCGCGGCCGCTTCCTCGTCGACACGCTGCGCGCAGTGCGCCGCATTTGGCCCGAGCGACTTCCGCTGACGGCCCGCTTTGGGGTCATCGAGTACGACGGCGACGACGAGCGCACGCTGGCCGACTCGATATCGCTGACTCGCCGGTTCAAGGCGGAAGGCCTGGACCTTCTGAGCGTCAGCGTCGGCTTCTCCGCACCAGACGTTCAGGTGCCCTGGGGCCCAGGCTTCCTCGGCCCGGTCGCGGCTCGTGTACGCAGAGAAACAGGCATCCCGGTGTCCTCGGCTTGGGGCTTCGAGAACCCCGCGGTGGCGGAGGCCGCCATCGCCAAGGGGCAACTCGACGTCGCCCTTGTAGGGCGTGCGCACCTCGCCAATCCGCATTGGCCCTATGCCGCGGCGCGAGCGTTGGGCATCGACCATGCGGCACGTGTCCTTCCTGCGCCTTACGCGCATTGGCTCGAACGTTACCAACCCCGCCTTGCCGATTGATCGGTTGCCTCCGTCATGACCATCCATGTCTTTGCCACGTTGCGCGCTTTGCCCGGATTCGAACACGAGCTTCACGACGCGCTCCGAGCACTCGCAGCGGCCAGCCGAGGCGAAACAGGCAACGAACGCTATGAACTGTTCCTCGAGGAGGGCCAAGCAGGAGTGTTCCACCTCATCGAGGCCTATCGCGACGACGATGCCCTGGCCGAGCATCGAAAGACGGTGCACTACACGGCCTACCGCGAGCGAACCCGCAAATGGTTGATCGCGCCGCCAACAGTCCGGATCCTCCGAGAGGAAGGAATTGAGGAAGGGGCGCCTCTCGCAAGCGCAGGCTTCGCTCCAATTGCCGCCGAAGCGGGCGCTGCGATCCCGCCGGCGCGTGCCGTGAAAAACGGTGCCAATCCGCGATCCGGCCTTTCGATGCTCCCGCTGTTGCGGATCGACCACGTAGCGATCATCTGCAGCAACTTGGAGGCGTCGCGGGCGTTCTACGCCGACATCCTCGGGTTTCCGGTCGTGTCGGAACTCGACCGACCGAGCCGCCAATCCAGAAAGCTCGATCTCCTAGTGCCCGGCGGCGGCAGGCTGGAGTTGTTCTCGTTCCCCGAGACGCCCCCGCGGCCGTCATACCCGGAGGCCTGTGGCCTTCGCCATCTCGCATTCGCCGTCGCCGACATCGACGCAGCCATTGCTTGGCTTGCTCGGCATGGTGTCGACGTCGAAGTGCTCCGAATCGACGAAGGAACGGGAACGCGATTTACGTTCTTCGCCGATCCCGACGGACTGCCTCTGGAGCTTCACGAACGGACAGAGGCCGCTTTTTGAAATCCTTTAATCCTCCAAGAGTCCTCGACATGCATCTAAAGCAGCAACTCATTCTTCCAAGCCTCATCGCACTCATGTTCGCGCCCACCGTCGCGCTGGCACAGGACGACGGCGAGCTTCCCAGCGCCCGAACGATCGGAAACATCGAGGCTGTCGCCACCTTCCATGACGCCATGCCGACGGGCGTCACCGTGTCCGAGGGCGGCCGGATATTCGTCAACTTCCCGCGCTGGGGCGACGACGTGCCGTTCACCGTGGCAGAACTTCGCGACGGACGCGCGGTCGCCTATCCGAACGCATCGATCAATCATGGCGACACAACCCAACCCGAAAAGACCTTCCTCAGCGTCCAGAGCGTCGTGGCCGATGGACGCGGCCGCCTGTGGATCCTCGACACCGCAGCACCAAACTTCTCTGCGCCGGTGCGACGCGGTGCCAAGCTGGTCGCCATCGACCTCGCAAGCAACCGAATCGAACGCACGTACATTTTCCCCGAGAACGTCATCGACGAGACAACATACGTCAATGACATGCGGTTCGACTTCAGAGTCGGCAAGCAGGGCGTTGCCTACGTGACCGATTCCTCGCCAACCGGGACGGGCGGCATCATCGTGCTCGACCTGGACAGCGGGCAGGCGATCAAGCGGCTCGTCGGCCATCACTCCACGTCGGCGGATCGGTCGTTCACGCCCATCGTCGAGGGCCAGCGACTCATGAACCGCGCCCCCGACGGCACAGCGACACCGTTCACAATCGCGTCCGATGGGATTGCGCTCTCACCGGACGGAAAAACGCTCTACTTCTCGCCGTTGTCCAGCCGGCGCCTCTACAGCGTTCCGACAGAGCTCCTGCGCAATGCCTCGATCGATGACGCCACGCTCGCCAAAGCCGTCGAGGACCTTGGCGACAAAGGGGCATCCGACGGGCTCGAATCAGATGCACTCGGCAACGTCTATGCCGGCGACTACGAACACAATGCGATCCACCGCCGAACCCCCGCAGGACAATGGTCGACGCTTGCCGCGGATCCACGCATCCTCTGGCCGGACACTCTTTCGGTCGGACCGGATGGTTTCCTGTACTTCACTGCGAATCAACTGCATCGCCAAGCAGGATTCAACGGAGGCGAAGACAAACGGCACAAGCCCTACGTTCTCTTCCGTACTCGCGTGGATGCCTTGCCGGCACCTACCCGTTAGTGGGACCGATCGGCGCAAGCGGGGCTAGGCAAGGCGCTCGCCCGTCGCCGGGGCGGCGCCTCCTCGAGCAGGGTTCTTGCCTTCAACCGCCTTCGTTCATCAACGACCTTTCGGCTTCGGACCTCCCGGACACTACTCCACCGTCACTGACTTCGCGAGGTTGCGCGGCTTGTCCACATCGGTGCCGCGCGCCAGCGCGGTGTGGTAAGCCAGCATCTGCACCGGGATCGCGTGCACGACCGGCGAAAGCGGCCCGACGTGGCGCGGCGTGCGGATCACATGGACGCCGTCCTCCTCGCCGAATTGGCTGTCGGCGTCGGCGAAGACGAACATCTCGCCGCCGCGGGCGCGCACTTCATGGATGTTCGACTTCACCTTCTCGAGCAACGCGTCGTTCGGCGCAATCACCACCACCGGCATCTCGGCGTCGACCAGCGCCAGCGGGCCGTGCTTCAGCTCACCGGCCGCGTAAGCCTCGGCGTGGATGTAGGTGATTTCCTTGAGCTTGAGCGCGCCTTCCAGCGCGATCGGGAAGTGCAGGCCACGACCGAGGAACAGCGCGTGGTCCTTGGTGGCGAACGCTTCCGCCCACGCCGCGATCTGCGGCTCGAGGTTGAGCGCATGCTGCACGCTGCCCGGCAGGTGGCGCAGGGCGTCGACGTACCCCGCTTCCGCCGAGGCATCGAGGCGGCCGCGGGCCTTGGCGATCACCAGCGCGAGCGCGAACAGCGCCACCAGCTGGGTGGTGAAGGCCTTCGTCGAGGCCACGCCGATCTCGGCGCCGGCGCGGGTGAGGAACTGCATCGCCGACATGCGCGGCAGCGCGCTCTCGGCCACGTTGCAGATCGAGAGCGTGCGGTGGTGGCCTTCGCCGATGGCGTACTTCAGGGCCTCGAAGGTGTCGAGCGTCTCGCCCGACTGCGAAATGGTGACGACGAGGTTGCCCGGATTCGGCACGATCGGGCGGTAGCGGTACTCGCTGGCGATGTCGACGGCGCAAGGCACGCCGGCGATCGCTTCGATCCAGTAGCGCGCCACGAGGCCCGAGTAGTAGCTGGTGCCGCACGCGAGGATCTGCACGCCGGTGACGCCGTCCATAAGCACGGCGCCACGCGGCCCGAACAGCGCCGGGACGAAACCGGTTTCGAGGATCGGCTCGAGCGTGTCGGCGATGGCGCGCGGCTGCTCGTGGATCTCCTTCTGCATGAAGTGGCGGTACGGGCCCAGCTCCAGTGAGGCCAACGAGACGCCGGACACCTGCTCCTTGCGCTGCACAGCGGAGCCTTCGGAGTTGAACACGCGCACGCCGTCGCGCTTCACTTCCGCCACGTCGCCTTCGTCGAGGTAGATCACGCGGCGCGTCTGTGCGACGACGGCGGACACATCCGAAGCGACGAAGGCCTCGCCCTGGCCCACGCCGATCAGCAGCGGGCAGCCCATGCGCGCGGCGACCAGGCGCGAGGGATCGGACTTGGCGATGATCGCCAGCGCGTAGGCGCCGCGCAGCTCCTTCACCGCGGCCTGCGTGGCCGCGAGCAGGTCGCCGCTGGCGCGCAGGTGGTGGCGGATGAGATGCGCGACCACTTCTGTGTCGGTCTGCGAGGTGAACACGTAGCCCAGCGCCTTCAGGCGCTCGCGCTGCTCCTCGTGGTTCTCGATGATGCCGTTGTGCACCAGCGCGAGTTCGCCGTCGCTGATGTGCGGGTGGGCATTGGCTTCGGTCACGCCACCGTGCGTGGCCCAACGCGTGTGGCCGATGCCGATGTGCGCGGCCAGCCCTTCGGCGGCGGCGGCGGCTTCCATCTCGGCCACGCGGCCGGTGCGGCGCACGCGCTTCAGTTCGCCGTCCAGCACGGCCACGCCGGCCGAGTCGTAGCCGCGGTACTCGAGACGCTTCAATCCATCGACCAGCACCGGCACGACATCACGACCGGCGATCGCTCCAACGATTCCGCACATTGAGTAGCGCTCCACAGAAATCCGAAGGCGCACAGTGTAGCGGCCGTGAAGGCAGCGGCATGGCGCGACGACGGTGGAATTCTGTCCACGCGCAGGCGCCCCCAACCTTCCGCGGACACCGGCCGGACGGCCGCGGACACCCCATGAGCACCGCAAAGCACTGATTTATCGAATAATTGTGCTTGGCACGCGGCGTGCTAAGGAAGAGCCATTCCCTCACGACGTCCGCGCCGATGATCCCCGACACGTCCGCCCAAGACCGTACCGTCGCCGCGCCGAAGCGCCGCCTGCCGTGGCCCGCCATCGGCGCCACCGTCGGACTCGTGGCGGTGCTGGTGGCGGTTTGGGCCTGGGCCGGCGCCGGCCGCTCGGTGAGCGCCGACCGCCTGCGTATCGCCACGGTCGAGCGCGGCTTGCTGGTGCGCGACGCGCAGGTCAACGGCCGGGTGGTGGCGTCGGTGAGCCCGACGCTGTACGCGCCGGCGGCGTCGACGGTGAACCTGAGGACGCGCGCCGGCGCCACCGTGAGGAAGGGCGATGTGCTGGCCACGCTCGACTCGCCGGAGCTTCGCGCCGAGCGCGACCGCGAGCTCGCGACGCTGCGCGGCTTCGAGGCCGACGTGGCACGCCAGCGCATCCTCGCGCAGAAAGCGCGACTGCTCGCCGCGCGCACCGCCGACGAGGGACGCCTCGCCCTGCAGACGGCCCAGCGCGACGCCGAGCGCACGGCCCGAGCCTGCGAGCTGCAGGCCATCCCCCGCGCCGACTGCCTGCGCTATGCCGATGCGGTGGAAGCGGCGCAGGTGCGCGCTCGCCACAGCGAGGCCGATGCCGGTCTCGAAGGGCAGAACGCCGCGTTGGAATTGAAGAGCCGCGAGGAGGCCTTGGCCCGCCAGCGCGCCGTGGTCGCCGACCTCGAGCGCCGCGTCAGTGACCTCGATCTGCGCTCCCCGGTCAACGGCATCGTCGGCAGCATCGCCGTCGCCGATCGCGCGGTCGTCCCCGCGAATGCGCCGCTGATGACCGTGGTCGATCTCTCGCAACTCGAAGTGGAACTCGAAGTGCCGGAGACCTACGCCGACGACCTCGGTCTCGGCATGCGCGTCGAAGTGCGCATCGGCGCCCAGAACGTCGGCGGCGAGCTCATGACCATCGCGCCCGAAGTCCTGAACCGCCAAGTCCTTGCGCGCGTCCGCCTCGACGCACCGCCGGAGGGCCTTCGCCAGAGCCAGCGCGTCAGTGCCCGCGTGCTGATCGAGGAGAAACCCGATGTGCTGAAGCTGGCACGCGGCCCTTTCCTCGAAACCCAAGGCGGCCGCTTCGCCTACGTGATGGACGGCGGCGATGCCGTGCGCCGGCCCATCAGCGTCGGCGCCACCGCCGTCGGCGCCATCGAAATCGTCGAAGGGCTGCGGGAAGGCGAGCGCGTGGTCATAGCCGGCACCGACCTTTTCGAAAACGCTGAACGCGTGCAAGTCAACGAGTAGCGCCACGCGGCCTTGCGGCCTCGGCACCCCTTCCCCTCTCTACCTTCCGACGGAACCCCACATGCTTACGATGAAACAGCTCTCCAAGGTCTACCAGACCCACATGATCGAGACCCACGCTCTGCGCGGCATCGACATGGCCGTTCGCGAAGGCGAGTTCGTCGCCGTCACCGGGCCCTCGGGCTCGGGCAAGACCACCTTCCTCAACATCGCCGGCCTGCTCGAGGAGTTCACCGGCGGCGAGTACCACCTCGATGGCGTCGATGTCCGCGGGCTCGACGACAACCAGCGCTCGCGCCTGCGCAACGAGAAGCTCGGCTTCATCTTCCAGGGCTTCAACCTGATCCCCGATCTCAACCTGTTCGACAACGTCGACGTGCCGCTGCGCTATCGCGGCTTCAAGGGGCCTGAGCGCAAGCAGCGCATCGAGGAGGCACTGGCCAAGGTGGGCCTCGCCTCGCGCATGAAGCACTATCCGGCCGAACTCTCCGGCGGCCAGCAGCAGCGCGTCGCCATCGCCCGCGCGCTCGCCGGCAGCCCGCGCCTGCTGCTCGCCGACGAACCGACCGGCAACCTCGACACGCAGATGGCCCGCGGCGTGATGGAGCTGCTCGAGCAGATCAACGCCGAGGGCACCACCATCGTGATGGTGACGCACGACCCGGAGCTCGCCGCGCGCGCGCAGCGCAACATCCACATCGTCGATGGCCAGGTCGTCGACCTGCAGCGCCTCGCCGCGGCCTGAGGAGTCCGACGCAATGTTCCGCTACCACCTCAAGCTTGGCCTCAAGAGCCTGCGCCGCGCGCCGGTGCTCACCGCACTGATGGTGCTCATCCTCGCCGTCGGCATCGGCACCAGCATGACCAGCCTGACCCTGCTGCTGGCGCTCTCGGGCGACCCTGTGCCACAGATGAGCGGCAAGCTGTTCGTGCCACGCCTGGATGCGCGGCCGCTGGAAAGTTACACCGCCGGTGACGAGCCCGACTTCCAACTGGGCTACATCGATGCCCGCAATCTGCTGCGCGACGCCAAGGGCACGCGGCAGACCGTGCTGTTCGGCATCGCCCCCGCGGTCGACAGCGGCCGTGATGATCTTCAGCCCTTCTTCGAGGACGGCATGACGGCCACGCGCGATGCCTTCGCCATGTTCGACGTACCTTTCGTCGAAGGCGGCCCTTGGAGCGCCGAGGACGACGCCAACGCCGCGAAGGTCGCCGTGATCGGGCAAGACCTTGCGCAACGCCTGTTCCCTGGCGGCAAGGCGGTGGGCCAGCGCATCCGTCTTGACGCGCGCTACTACACCATCACCGGCGTCATGGGCCTTTGGCAGCCGGTGCCGAACTACATCCGCGTGTATGGCAGCAGCGCCACCGGCCGCCCCCAGCAGCTGTGGATTCCGTTCAGCACTGCCGTGCAGTTCGAGTACAGCAACAACGGCACGACCAACTGCCAAAGTGTCCCCGAGCCGGGCTACCAGGGCTTTCTGGACTCCGAGTGCACCTGGTTGCAGTACTGGGTGCAACTGGACGATACCGACCAGGTGCGGGCCTACCGCGACTACCTCTCGGCCTACGTGGCCGAGCAGAAGAAACTCGGCCGCATGCCGCGCCCACCCAACGTCGCATTGCTGCCCCTGATGGCGCATCTGGAGAAAGCCGGCGTCGTCGGCAACGACCAGCGCCTGTCGAGCTGGTTGGCCTTCGGCTTCCTCGGCGTCTGCCTGGTGAACCTGATGACCCTGATGCTGGCCAAGTTCACCGCGCGCCACGGCGACATCGGCGTGCGTCGCGCACTCGGCGCCACCCGCGCCCAGATCTTCCAGCAGTACCTCACCGAAGCCGGGGTGGTCGGCGCCGTGGGGGCCGTGCTGGGCGCGGCACTGGCCTGGTATGGGGTGCATCTGGTGGGCCGGGCGACCGCAAGCGCCGAAGACTTCTACCGGATGGACCCTGGCCTGCTGGCAAGCAGCGTCGTGCTGTCGGTGCTGGCCGCGCTCGTGGCCGGCCTGTTGCCCACCTGGCGCGCCTGCACGGTGCGCCCCGCCCTGCAATTGAAGAGCCAGTGAGGCCCGCCATGGAACTCCGCCCCATTCTTTCGGCCATGCTGCGCAGCAAGACCGGCGTCCTGCTGATCGCGCTGCAGATCGCCCTCACCCTCGCCATCCTGACCAACGCCCTGAGCGTCATCGACGACCGCCTGCGCGAAGCCAAGCGCCCCAGCGGGTTGGACGAGGCCAACACCTTCCACCTCGCAGTGATCGATCGCGAGGCCAAGCTGGGGGATGGCGTGGTCGACAACGATCTCGGCCACCTGCGCGCCCTGCCCGGGGTCGAGGCCGCCGCCTGGGTGAGCCAGGTGCCACTGATGCAGTCCGGCAGCAACAACGGCTACCAGCGCCAGCCGGACCCGTCGGGTGACTATGTCATCGCGACGAACTACATGGTCGATGCCGAGGCCTTCAAGGCTTGGCCGCTTCGTCTGACCGAGGGTCGGTCCTTCGGTGCCGATGCGATGATCGAGGTCGACCGTACGCTGCCGGGCCAGCCCGCACCGAGGGTCGCCGTGATCACGCAGGGCCTCGCGCGCGCGCTCTGGCCGGATGCAAGCGCTGTGGTCGGGAAGAGCTTCTACGAGGGCTCGGCAAGCGTGCCGATCGAGGTCATCGGCGTGGTCGAGACGCTGGTGTCCCCCTGGGGTCGCGGATGGAACGATGGCAGCAATGCCGTGCTGTTCCCCGTCGTCGAACGCCAGCGCTACAACATCTACGCGGTGCGTACGGCGCCCGGGCAACTTGACCGGGTGATGAAGGAGGCCGAAGCCACGCTTCTGGCCCAGGTGCCGGGGCGGATGGTGTCCTACAACGAGGCAATGGCCGAGACCCGCGCCGACCGCTACGGCGGCGAGCACACGCTGGTCAACGGCCTGCTGGTGGTCGTCGCCCTGCTGCTGGTGATGACGGCGAGCGGCATCGTCGGCCTGGCCTCGCTGTGGGTGAACCAGCGCCGCAAGCAGATCGGCGTGCGTCGCGCGCTCGGCGCGCGCCGCGTCGACATCCTGCGCCTGTTCGTGACCGAGAACGTGATGATCACGGGCATCGGCATCGTGGTGGGCTGCGGGTTCGCACTGGGCCTCAATGCCTTGATGATGGACCAGCTCGAGTTGCCGAAGCTGCCCTTGGGGTATCTCGGGCTGGGCTCGGCGGTGCTGCTCGTGCTCGGCATCGCCGCCGTGCTCGGCCCCGCCTTGCGCGCCGCCTCGGTGCCGCCGGCGGTGGCCACGCGGAGCGCCTAAACTCCGCCCATGCCCACCCTTCTCGTCATCGACGACAACGCCGGCGTGCGCACGGCACTCGATGTGCTGTTCGACCTGCACGGCCTCACCGTCCTCGGCGCCGAAAGCCCCGAGGACGGACTTGCCCTGCTCGACGCGCACCCTATCGACCTCGTGCTGCAGGACATGAACTTCACCGCCGACACCACGTCGGGCGAGGAAGGCATCGCGCTGTTCCACGAGATCCGTCGTCGCCACCCGGACATGCCGGTGATCCTGCTCACCGCGTGGACGCAGGTGGAAACCGCCGTGAGCCTGATGAAATCCGGCGCGGCCGACTACCTCGGCAAGCCGTGGGACGACCACAAGCTGCTGGCCAGCGTGCGCAACCTGCTGGAGCTTTCCGACACGCGCCGCGCGCTGCAACAGCTCGCCGGCGCCGATCGCCGCCGCCGCGCCGGGCTCGACGGCCGCTTCGAGCTGCGCGGCATCGTCTACGCCGACCCGGCGATGGAGCGCGTGCTGCAGGTCGCCACGCAGGTGGCGGGTGCGGACGTGCCGGTGTTGATCACCGGCCCGAATGGCAGCGGCAAGGAAAAGATCGCCGACGTGCTGCAGGCGAATTCCGCGGTGCGCAGCGGACCCTTCGTGACGCTCAATTGCGGCGCCCTGCCCTCCGAGCTGATCGAAGCCGAGCTGTTCGGCGCCGATGCCGGTGCCTATACCGGCGCCACCAAGGCCCGCGAGGGCAAGTTCGAAGCCGCGGACGGCGGCACGCTGTTCCTCGATGAAATCGGCAACCTGCCGGCGGCAGGCCAGATGAAACTGCTGCGCGTGCTGGAGACGGGTCGTTTCGAACGCCTCGGCAGCAACCGCGAGCGGCAGGTCAAGGTGCGCGTCATCAGCGCGACCAATGCGGACCTCGCCGCGATGATCCGCGACGGCCGCTTCCGCGAGGACCTCTACTACCGATTGAATCTCATCGAGCTGCGCGTGCCGCCGCTGGCGGAACGGCCGCTCGACGTGATTCCGCTGGCGGAGCACTTCCTCGCCGGCAGCGGCAAGACGCTTGACGACGGCGCACGCCGCGCGCTGCGTGCGCACGCCTGGCCGGGCAACGTGCGCGAGTTGAAGAACACGATTGCACGCGCGGCCTTGCTGTCGTCCTCGCCGACGATCACCTCCAACGACCTTGGGCTGCCGGCCTTCGCCACCGGCGCAGCCGCTCGTGGCAACGACGCCCCGATGGATGCCGACGAACCGGATCGCGCCAGCATCGAAGCCGCGCTGAAGCGGCATCGCGGCGTGCTCGCGCAAGCGGCGGCCGAGCTCGGTCTCTCGCGCCAGGCGCTGTATCGGCGGCTCGAGCGGCTCGGCATCGACCGCGAGTCGGCGTCGTGAGCGGCTCGCCCGCGTCCGAGGCGGCGCCGTCGTGACGCGCTGGCGGTGCTCGCTCGCGGGCCAGTTCGCGCTTCGCGTGCTGCCCGTGCTCGCGGGCGGCATCGCGCTGGCACTGGCGCTGCAAGCGTGGCTCGGCGACGCCCTGCTGGCCGGCGCCATCGCCGTGATCACGAGCGGCCTCGTGCTGCTTTGGCTGCTCGGCGCCTGGCTGTCGCCGGTGCGCTCGCTGATCCGGGCCCTCACCGGCACCGCGCTCAGCTACCGCGACGGCGACTACAGCTTCGGCCTGCGGTGGCCGCGCAACGACGAGCTCGGCGACCTCGTCGCCGGCCACAACGCGATCGGCGAGGCGCTTCGCGAGAAGCAACTCCAGCTGGTACAGCGCGAGTTGCTGCTCGACACCATGGTGCAGAACACGCCGGTGGCCATGCTGTTGCTCGACGCACAGCAGCACGTGGTCTTCGCCAACGTCGCGGCGCGCAAGCTGCTGGCGGAGGGCCGCCGCCTCGATGGGCACGCACTGCACGGCCTGCTCGACGCACGCGACGATGCCTTGTCGGAAGCTCTCCGCCACGGCGCGGCGGGCGTGTTCAGCACCGGTGATGGCGAAGACGACGACGTTTATCACCTCGCCACGTCCGCCTTTCGCCTGAACGGCCGGGCGCACACCCTGCTGCTGGTTCGGCAGATCACCACCGAACTGCGCCGGCAGGAAGTGCAGACCTGGAAGAAGGTCATCCGCGTCATCAGCCACGAGCTCAACAACTCACTGGCACCGATGGCCTCGCTCGCGCACAGCGGCGCGGAGCTAGCGCGCCGCGGCCAGATCGAGAAGCTGCCCACGGTGTTCGCCACCATCGAGGAACGCGCCCGACATCTCGATGGCTTCCTGCGTGACTACGCGCGCTTCGCCAAGCTGCCGCAGCCGCGCATCGAAGCCCACGACCCCGCGGTGCTCGTCGAGCGCCTGCAGAGCCAGATCGCGTTCGTCCTCGACGGCGAGGTGCCGCAGGAGCCGCTGCGCGTCGACGGCGCGCAGTTCGAGCAGGCCCTGCTGAACCTGCTGAAGAACGCGCACGAGGCTTGCCCACCCGAAGCCGATGTGCGGATGCGCCTGCGCCACCTCGGCGGCGACTGGCGCATCGAGGTGCTCGATCGCGGCACCGGCATGAGCGAAGCCGTGATGGCCAATGCGCTGGTGCCGTTCTATTCGACGAAGCGCAGCGGCACCGGCCTCGGGCTCGCGCTGGTGCGCGAGATCATCGAGGCGCACGGCGGACGCATCGGCCTCGCCAACCGCGAGGGCGGCGGGCTGTGCGTCAGCCTGGTGCTGCCGGGCTGATCAGGCCTTCTTCAACGGTCGCTGCCACGCGGCGATGCTCACCTGCTTCCCGCGCGCCACGGTGAGCTGCCCTTCCGGTGCGTCCTTGGTCACCACCGAACCTGCGCCGATCGTCGCCATCGCGCCAATCGTCACCGGCGCCACCAGCGAGCTGTTGCTGCCGATGAAGGCGCCGTCGCCGATCGTCGTGGCCCACTTGTTCACGCCGTCGTAGTTGCAGGTGATGGTGCCGGCGCCGACGTTCACCTTGGCGCCGATCACCGCGTCGCCGAGGTACGTGAGGTGGTTCGCCTTGCTGCCCTTGCCCATCGTGGTCTTCTTCGTCTCGACGAAGTTGCCGATGTGCACGCCCTCGCTGAGCTGCGTGCCGGGGCGCAGGCGCGCAAAGGGGCCGATGGTGCAGTTCGGCTCGGTCACCGCGCCTTCGAGGTCGCTGTGTGCGGCGACGACGGTGCCGGCACCGAGGGTGACGTCCTTCAGGCGGCAGAACGGGCCGACCACCACGCCATCCCCAAGCACGACACGGCCTTCGAGGATCACGTCGACATCGATGCGCACGCCCTGTCCCACCACGACCGTGCCGCGCTGGTCGAAACGCGAGGGATCGGCGAACTGGACGCCTTGCTCAGAGAGCGTCTTCGCGCAGCGACGCTGGTAGGCGCGCTCGAGCTGAGCCAGCTGCCACGGATCGTTGGCACCCTCCACCTCGCCCGCGTCGTCCACGCGCACGGCCGCAGCGGGACGCCCTTCCGCAGCCGCCATGGCGAACACATCCGTCAGGTAGTACTCGCGCTGCGCGTTTTCGTTGCGCAGATTCGCCAACCACCGCTTCAGGGCCGAGCCCTCGGCGGCAATCAGGCCGGTGTTGATCGTGCGCACGGCGCGCTGCTCCGGCGTGGCGTCCTTCTGCTCGACGATCGCCTGCACGCGACCTTCCGCGTCGATGAGCACGCGCCCATAGCCCGTCGGATCGACGAGCTCGGCCACCAGCACCGCTAGCGCACCGTCGGCGGCCACGAGCGGACGCAGCGACTCGGCGCGGACGAGGGGGACGTCCCCATACAAAACGAGCACGCGCGCGTCGTCGGGAAGGCCGGGGACCGCCTGCTGCACCGCATGGCCGGTGCCGAGGCGCTCCGCCTGTTCCACCCACGCCAGGTCGGCGTCGGCCTTGAAGGCCTCGCGCACCGCTTCACCTCCATGACCGTAGACCACGTGGATGCGTGCCGCGCCGAGCGCGCGCGCCGTGTCGATGACGTGGCCGAGCATGGAGCGCGTCGCGATCGGCTGTAGAACCTTGGGCAGCGGCGACTTCATGCGCTTGCCTTCGCCGGCGGCGAGGATCACAACGTGGAGTGAGGGGCTCATGCAGATCAGTCCTCCTGAGACGCCGTGATTGTACTCGCCTCAACACTTGGGCGACCCCGGCGTGGGGGAAGCTAGCAAAGCTCGACCATCGAATAAACTCTGCAGTATCCAGTCGACAAAGAGGGTTGCTCATGCCGGGAAAGTCCATCAAAGAGTGGCTTCTTGTCCTCGGCTCCTTCCGGCAGGATTCGGAGGGCGAGACCATTTCGAAGCGCTCAATCGTGAGTTGGCTCCGGGAGTTCGCCGTCATCGTGGTCGGTGTTTTCGTTGCCTTGGCAGCGGAGTCGTGGTGGTCTGCTCGTGAGGAGCGGCGGGTTGAACGCGAGATCCAAGAGGACATCGCTGCGGAGTTCGAGTCAAACATCCGGATTCTGCGAGCGGACCTCGCGACAAACCAAGCGTCGCGCAGGCAGCTCGCGGTGCTGGAGAGTCTCACTGTCGAGGAACTGATGGCATTGACCGATGCCCAGATGACTGAGTCGCTGCGGAGCGTCGATTGGGCTGGATTCGACCCCGAGATGGGGAACGCGCAGGCGATGGTGCGAAGCGGCAACGCCATCATCGTCAGCGATCGGGAGTTGCGTCTCGCCTTGGCCAGGTGGGCCGGCTTGCTTGAGCTCAATGACCGGTTCACCTTTCTGGCAACCGAGTACGAGAGGGAAGTACGCCCGATGTACGTCAGAGCCGCTGCCGATGGCCGGTGGTCCGAGAATGAACGTCGGGAGATGCAGCTCCATCGCCGCGAACTGCTGGGGTTCTTCGACCGCACGATCGAGAATCAGCGGCAGTTGCTGGCGGCGGCGGAAACGATCCGCTCGCTCCAACTAGCCAGTGATTGATGGCGCGGGCTTCATAAACGAGAACGCCGGCCTCGGGGGCCGGCGTTTCGTGCGTGCTGTCTTCCCGCGGAAAGGCGGCGGACGGCGCGTCAGTGCTTGAGGTTCTTCCGCAGACGCTCCAGCGCCTGCAGCTGCGCCATGGCTTCGGCGAGCTTGGCCTGCGCCTCGGCGATTTCCATCGCCTCGCTGCGGTTGGCCAGGATGCGCTCGGCTTCTTCCTTGGCCTTCTTCACCACGGCCTCGTCGAGGTCGTCGGCGCGCACGACGGTGTCGGCGAGCACGGTGACGACCTGCGGCTGCACCTCGAGGATGCCGCCCGACACATAGAAGTCGAGCTTCTCGCCGTTCGGCTGGGTCACGACGACCTTGCCCTGCTTGATGCGCGTGATCAGCGGCGCATGGCGCGGAGCGATGCCGAGCTCGCCCAGTTCGCCAGTGGCCACGACCAGAGTCGCGTCGCCGTGGAAGATTTCCTTCTCGGCGCTGACGATGTCGCAGCGGATGGTGGTGCTCATGCCAATGCTCCCTTGAGGACGGCGGCCTTAGGCCGCCATCTTCTTGGCCTTCTCGAAGGCTTCGTCGATGCCGCCGACCATGTAGAAGGCCTGCTCCGGCAGGTGGTCGCACTCGCCCTCGACGATCATGCGGAAGCCGCGGATCGTTTCCTTGAGCGTGACGTACTTGCCCGGCGAGCCGGTGAACACTTCGGCCACGTGGAAGGGCTGCGAGAAGAAGCGCTCGGCCTTACGGGCGCGCGACACGACCTGCTTGTCTTCTTCCGAGAGCTCGTCCATGCCGAGGATCGCGATGATGTCCTTCAGCTCCTTGTACTTCTGGAGCGTTGCCTGCACCTTGCGCGCGGTCTCGTAGTGCTCGACGCCGATGACGTTCGGGTCCAGCTGGCGCGAGGTCGAGTCCAGCGGGTCGACGGCCGGGTAGATGCCGAGCGAGGCGATGTTTCGCGACAGCACGACGGTGGCGTCGAGGTGGGCAAAGGTGGTCGCCGGCGACGGGTCGGTCAGGTCGTCCGCGGGAACGTAGACGGCCTGGATCGAGGTGATCGAGCCGGTCTTCGTCGAGGTGATGCGCTCCTGCAGGACGCCCATTTCCTCGGCCAGCGTCGGCTGGTAACCCACGGCCGACGGCATGCGGCCCAGCAGCGCCGACACTTCGGTACCAGCCAGCGTGTAGCGGTAGATGTTGTCGACGAAGAACAGGATGTCGCGGCCCTTGCCGGTCGCCGGGTCGATGTCGTCGCGGAAGTACTCGGCCATGGTCAGGCCGGTCAGCGCGACGCGCAGGCGGTTGCCCGGCGGCTCGTTCATCTGGCCGTACACCATCGCGACCTTGTCGAGGACGTTCGAGTCCTTCATCTCGTGGTAGAAGTCGTTGCCCTCGCGGGTACGCTCACCCACGCCGGCGAACACCGACAGACCCGAGTGTTCCTTCGCGATGTTGTTGATGAGTTCCATCATGTTGACGGTCTTGCCGACGCCGGCGCCGCCGAACAGGCCGACCTTGCCGCCCTTCGCGAAGGGGCACATCAGGTCGATGACCTTGATGCCGGTTTCGAGCAGCTCGTTGCCACCCGCCTGGTCGGCGTAGGCCGGCGCAGCGCGGTGGATTTCCCACGAGGTGTCGGCGGCGATCGGGCCGGCTTCGTCGATCGGGCGACCGAGCACGTCCATGATGCGGCCCAGCGTGCCCTTGCCCACCGGCACCGAGATCGCGTGGCCGGTGTTGTCGGCGACGAGGTTGCGCTTCAGGCCGTCGGTCGAACCGAGGGCGATGGTGCGCACGATGCCGTCGCCGAGCTGCTGCTGCACCTCGAGCGTGATTTCCGTGCCCTGCACCTTCAGCGCGTCGTAGACCTTCGGCACCTGGTCACGCGGGAACTCGACGTCGACGACGGCGCCGATGATCTGAACAACTTTGCCCTGGCTCATGGTGGGTTCCTCAAAAGAAAGCTGGTGGAGGGCGCGCCGCTTAGACCGCTGCGGCGCCGCCGACGATTTCCGAAATTTCCTGCGTGATCGCAGCCTGACGTGCCTTGTTGTAGATCAGGTTCAGGGTGCCGATCAGCTTGGTGGCGTTGTCCGAGGCTGCCTTCATCGCGACCATGCGGGCCGCGTGTTCGGAGGCGAGGTTCTCGAGCACCGCCTGGTAGACGAGCGATTCCACGTAGCGGGTCATCACGTCGTCGAGCACGGTCTTTGCGTCCGGCTCGTAGAGGTAGTCCCAGTCGTGCGTCGCTTCCAGCGACTCCGACACCGGCAACGGCAGCAGCGGCGACAGGGTCGGCTTCTGCGTCATCGTGTTGATGAAGTCGTTGAAGCACAGCGTGACGCGGTCGATGTTGCCTTCCGTGTAGCCATCCAGCATCACTTTTACGACGCCGATCAGCTGCTCGACCTGCGGGTTCTCGCCGAGGTGCGTGACCGAAGCCAGCATCTCGACCTTCAGACGGCGGAAGAAGGTGGACGCCTTCTGGCCGACACAGACCACGTCGATGCCCACGCCCTTGCCCTGCCACTCGCGCATGTCGGCCAGGATGCGGCGGAACAGCTGCGAGTTCAGGCCGCCGCAGAGGCCGCGGTCGGTGGAGACGATGATGTAGCCCACGCGCTTGACGTCGGCGCGCTCGGCCATGAACGGATGCACGTAGTCGGCGTTCGCCTTGGCGACGTGGCCGACCACCTGCTTCATGAGACGCGCGTACGGGCGCGAGGACTTCATCTTGTCCTGCGCCTTGCGGATCTTGGATGCCGAGACCATTTCGAGCGCGCGCGTCACCTTGCGGGTGTTCTGCACGCTCTTGATCTTGGTTTTGATTTCGCGACCGCCTGCCATGGTGTCCTCCGGTCAGGGCGCGCTGGCCGCGCGCCCTACCCCGTTGTCGTTGCTCAGAAGCTGCCGGTGGCCTTGAACTCGGCGATCAGGGCCTTGAACTGGCCTTCGATCTCCTTGTCCCACGCGCCCGAGCTGACGATCTTGTCCATCAGCGCGCCCTGCGTGTTGGCGGCGTGCGCATGCAGGCCGGCCTCGAAGGCACCGATCTTGGCGAGCGGCACGTCGTCCATGTAGCCCTCGTTGACGGCGTAGATGGACAGGGCCATCTGCGCGATCGACATCGGGGCGTACTGCTTCTGCTTCATCAGCTCGGTGACGCGCTGGCCGCGCTCGAGCTGCTTGCGGGTGGTTTCGTCGAGGTCCGAAGCGAACTGCGCGAAGGCCGCCAGCTCGCGGTACTGCGCGAGCGAGATACGGATGCCGCCCGACAGCTTCTTCATGATCGTCGTCTGCGCGGCGCCACCGACGCGCGACACCGAGATACCGGCGTTCACGGCCGGGCGGATGCCGGCGTTGAAAAGGTCGGTTTCGAGGAAGATCTGGCCGTCGGTGATCGAGATCACGTTGGTCGGCACGAAGGCCGAGACGTCACCGGCCTGGGTCTCGATGATCGGCAGAGCGGTCAGCGAGCCGGTCTGGCCCTTGACGGCGCCGTTGGTGAACTTCTCGACGTAGTCGGCCGACACGCGGGCCGCGCGCTCGAGCAGGCGCGAGTGCAAATAGAACACGTCGCCCGGGTAGGCTTCGCGACCCGGCGGGCGGCGCAGCAGCAGCGAGATCTGGCGGTAGGCAACGGCCTGCTTCGACAGGTCGTCGTAAACGATCAGGGCATCCTGGCCGCGGTCCATGAAGTACTCACCCATCGCGCAACCGGCGTACGGGGCGATGTACTGCATCGCCGCCGACTCCGAGGCCGAAGCCGCGACGACGGTCGTGTAGGCCATCGCGCCGTTCTCTTCGAGCTTGCGCACGATCGAGGCGATGGTCGAGTTCTTCTGGCCGATCGCGACGTAAACGCACTTCACGCCCGACGACTTCTGGTTGATGATCGCGTCGATCGCCATCGCGGTCTTGCCGGTCTGGCGGTCGCCGATGATCAGCTCGCGCTGGCCGCGGCCGATCGGGATCATGCTGTCGACCGACTTGTAACCGGTCTGCACCGGCTGGGCCACCGACTGGCGCCAGATCACGCCCGGGGCCACGCGCTCGACCGGCGAGCTCAGCGAGGCGTTGATCGGACCCTTGCCATCGATCGGCTCGCCCAGCGCGTTTACGACGCGGCCGAGCAGCTCCGGACCCACCGGCACTTCAAGGATGCGGGCGGTGGTCTTGGCGACCGCGCCTTCGCGCAGGTGCTCGTAGTCACCGAGGACCACGGCGCCGACCGAGTCGCGCTCGAGGTTCAGGGCCAGGGCGAAGGTGTTGCCCGGCAGCTCGATCATTTCGCCCTGCATCACGTCGGCCAGGCCGTGGATGCGGACGATGCCGTCCGACACCGAGGTGACGGTGCCTTCGTTGCGCGCTTCGGCCGACAGCTTGGCCTTCTCGACGCGCTGCTTGATGAGTTCGCTGATTTCCGACGGGTTGAGCGTCTGCATTGGGGTGCCTCGTTGCCGGCCGGAGCCGGTTAGCGGAAAGGGAAAGTCTTAATGCGTGAGAGCGGTTTCGAGGCGCGCCAGCTTGCTGCGCAGCGACCCGTCGATGACCACGTCGCCAGCGTCGATGACGGCACCGCCAATCAGCGCCGGGTCGACGGCCGTTTCCAGCGCGACATCGGCGTTGAAGCGGCGACGCAGCGCCTGCTCGATCTTGGACTGCTCGTCGGCCGACAGCGGCGTGGCCGACGTGACCTTCGCGCGCACGACGCGCTCGGCTTCGGCACGGAGCTGCTCGTACTGGCCGGCGATTTCCGGCAACAGGGCGAGACGATCGTTCGATGCGAGCACGTCGAGGAACTGCAGGAAGACGGCGTCGCACGACGGCGGCGCCACCAGTCCCGCGGCTTCGGCGCGATCAAGCGCCGGGTGCGCGACAAGACCGGCGATACGCGGATCGGCGGCGAGCTGCGCCGACACCGAAAGCGCGGCCGACCAGCCCGGCAGGGCGCCGGATTGACGGGCCAGCGCGAACGCGGCGCGGGCGTAGGGACGGGCGAGGGTCAGGGCCAGGCTCATGGGCGTGTCGTCAGATCTGCGCGGCGAGTTCGTCGATCAGGGCCGCATGGGCCTTGGCGTCGATTTCGCGACGGATCAGCTTCTCGGCGCCGGCGACGGCCAGCGAACCGACCTCGCGACGCAGGGTTTCCTTCGCGCGGAAGGTCGAGGCTTCGATCTCCGATTCGGCCAACGCCTTCTGGCGCTGCCCTTCGGCGATCGCTTCCTGCTTGGCGGCATCGACGATCTGGGCCGCACGGGCTTCCGCCTGCGCGATGATCTCGTTGGCCTTGACGCGGGCTTCCTTCAGCGCCTCGCTGACCTTGTCCTGCGCCTGCGCGAGGTCCTTCTGGCTGCGCTCTGCAGCGGCCAGACCCTCGGCGATCTTCTTCTGGCGCTCTTCGATGGCCTGAAGCAGCGGCGGCCACACCTTGGTAGCGATCAGCCAGATCAGCATCGCGAAGGCCAGCGCCTGCGCGAACAGCGTGAGATTGATATTCATGGGTTCGCTCTGGAAGAACAGTCGCGCGCCCCATCCGGGGCGCCCGCAAACATCACCGGCTCAGGGCCGGCATGCGCGGGGGCGAGCCCCCGCGCGAACAACGCCGCTTAGGCCGCCGCGAAAGCGGTGGCGAGCGGGTTGATGAAGGCGAACATCAGGGCAACACCGACCGTGATGATGAACGCGGCGTCGATCAGGCCGGCGGTCAGGAACATACGGACCTGCAGCACCGGGATCAGTTCCGGCTGGCGAGCAGCCGACTCGAGGAACTTGCCGGCCATCATGGCCATGCCGAGACCGGCGCCGAGCGCGGCCAGGCCGATCATGATGCCGATGGCCAGCGCGGTCGAGGCCTGGACGTTCGCGAGAAGGGCGAGAGTTTCCATGGTGTTACTCCGATGACAAAGGTTGAAGGGAAAAGGGTGGAACGAAAACGATTCGGCAGAATCGGGTGCAGCGAAATCAGTGACCTTCTTCCATGAGGCTCAGGTACACCACCGAGAGCATCATGAAGATGAAGGCCTGCAGCGGGATCACGAGCAGGTGGAAGAGCATCCAGCCGAGGCCGAGCAGACTCGAGGCCGCGACGCCCACGAGACCAACGCCGCCCAAGGCCCAGATCAGCAGGAAGAGCACTTCGCCGGCGAACATGTTGCCGAACAGACGCATGGCCAGCGACACCGGCTTGCTCAGCAGTTCGACGGCATTGAGCAGCAGGTTGGCCGGGAACATCCACTTGCCGAACGGCGCGGTGAAGAGCTCATGGATGAAGCCACCCAGGCCCTTGGCGCGCAGCGCGAAGAAGATCATCAGGAAGAAGACGCTGAACGACAGGCCGAAGGTCGCATTCAGGTCGGCGGTCGGAACCGGCTTCCAGTATTCGAGGCCGAGCGCATGGAGCGGCATGGCGATGAAGTCGGCGGGGATCATCTTGATGCTGTTGAGCACCAGGATCCAGCAGAACAGGGTGATCGCGATGGGCGTCACGAGGCGGCTCGGGCCGTGGTACGCGTCCTTGGCCTGCTTGTCGACGAATTCGAGCACGATCTCGACGAAGGCCTGCCACTTGCCCGGCACGCCGGCCGTGGCCTTGCGCGTCGCGAGCCAGAAGGCGAAGACCATCAGCAGGCCGACGACAATCGACGTGGCCAGCGTATCGACGTGCAGCGTCCAGAACGCGCTGCCGTCGTCGACGGTGATCGCGAGGTTCTTGAGGTGATGCTGGATGTAACCAGCCGGAGTCAGGGTTTCGCTTGCCATCGCCGCTTCATTGCCTCTTGAACGTCATCATCGCCACGACCAACGCCACCTGCGCGAACAGCAGTCCGGCGAACACCGGGAGAACCCTGGGCATCGCCAGCACCATCGCCAGCACAAGCAGCGCCGCGACCACCATCCACTTCAGCACCGTTCCGAGCACCACCGCGTACATGGCCGCGGAACCACTCGGCGCCACGGCGCGCAGCGCATAGAGCGCCGAAACCGCAACACCCGACAAAAGCGCGAACCCGCCGCTGAAAAAAGCCGCAGCCGCCGCCATGTCGAAGACCAGAGCCACCAGCAACGCCCCCGCACCCTGGGCCGCCAGACCTCGCCACCACACCGCCTTCGTCAGCAGACGCTTTTCGACGAGGGCTTGCATGACACGGTCCGGCGCGGGAATGGGACGCCGCTGATAAGGAGCGGGAGTTTAGCATGCCCTCGGAACGCGCCTCAACGGCCTGAAGCCTCGGGGACGCCTGCGTTCACGGTCGGTGCACAGCCCCGACCTGCGTCGTCACGGCGACCGATTCATACCCAGCAGCTCGAGGGGTGCTTGCTTGGCGGGGCGTATCCACCGCCACCGCTCGTTGTCGCTGTTGTGGATATGTTTTTCTTTGGTGCAAAGGAAAACCCCGCCGATATCTCGGCGGGGTTTTGGGTAAGGCCCTGGCGATGACCTACTCTCGCATGCGGATGCACACTACCATCGGCGCGTGCGCGTTTCACTTCCGAGTTCGGGATGGGATCGGGTGGTTCCACGCAGCTAT
>NZ_JAPZSC010000029.1 GCF_027531545.1 Silanimonas sp.
CGCTGGACGGCCGAGGAGCTGGGCCTGGAACTGCGCTTCGAGGGCGAGGGCGCGAACGAGCGGGCCGTGGTGGCCGCCGTGCACGACGCCGCCAAGGCCCCGGCGCTGAAGCCGGGCGACGTGGTGGTGCGCGTCGATCCCCGCTACTTCCGCCCCGCCGAGGTGGAGACGCTGCTGGGTGACCCCACCAAGGCCAAGCGGCAGCTTGGCTGGGAGCCGCGCATCACCGCCCGCGAGATGTGCGCCGAGATGGCCGCCGAAGACCTGAAGCTGGCACGCCGCGCCGCGCTGCTGCGCGCCCACGGGCACGACGCGCCCGTGCCCAGCGAAGAGCGCGGCCTGTGATCGACGCCGTCGACCGGGACGCGCCGGTGTTCGTGGCCGGCCACCGCGGCATGGTGGGCTCGGCCATCGTGCGGCGCCTGCAGGCGCTGGGCTACCGGCGCATCCTGACCGCGCCGCGCAGCGAGCTGGACCTGGCCGACCAGGCCGCGGTTCGCAGCTATCTGCTGCGCCAGCGGCCGGCTGCCGTGGTGCTGGCAGCGGCCAAGGTGGGCGGCATCCAGGCCAACAACAGCTACCCGGCGGACTTCATCGCCGAGAACCTGCAGATCGAGCTCAACGTGATCGACGGCGCGCACCGCGCCGGCGTGCAGCGGCTGCTGTTCCTGGGGTCAAGCTGCATCTACCCGCGCCTGGCGCCGCAACCCATGCGCGAGGACGCGCTGCTCACGGGCCTGCTCGAGCCCACCAACGAGCCCTACGCCGTGGCCAAGATTGCCGGCATCAAGCTGTGCGAAAGCTTCAACCGCCAGCATGGCCGCGATTACCGCAGCGTGATGCCCACCAACCTGTACGGGCCGGGCGACAACTTCCACCCGGAAGACAGCCATGTCATCCCGGGGCTGATGGGGCGCTTCCACGAGGCCGCGCAGCGCGGCGACGCCGAGGTGGTGGTGTGGGGCAGCGGCACGCCGATGCGCGAGTTCTTGCACGTCGACGACATGGCCGCAGCCAGCGTGCACGTGATGAACCTGCCGCGCGAAACCTGGCAGGCGCACACGCAGCCCATGCTGAGCCACCTGAACGTGGGCACCGGCGTGGACTGCAGCATCCGCGAGCTGGCCGAGACGGTGGCGCGCGTCACCGGCTTCCGCGGCCGGCTGGTGTGGGATGCCTCCAAGCCCGATGGCGCGCCGCGCAAGCTGATGGACGTGTCGCGGCTGGCGGCGCTGGGATGGCGGGCGTCGATCACGCTCGAAGAGGGACTGTGCGGTACCTACGCGTGGTTCCGGGCGAACGCGGCGCAGGTTCGTCGCTGAGGCGGCGCCACCGCTTGCGCCGCGCGCGGACGGCAGGCCCATGCGTGCGGACCTTTCGGCCCAGGAGCCCGGCACGTGGAATCGCTGCTCACCCTGGGGGCAGTGCGTTCACGAAACATCCGGGTCAGGCTGCCTGGAGCAGAAACTCGACCTTGACGGCATCGTACGGAAAGACCACCTGGCCTGCCTCGGTCTTGTCAAGGACGCCGGCGTTCAGAAGTGCTGCGAGATCCGTGTGCACGGACTTGACGTCTCTACCGACCCGGCGTGCAACTTCTCGCACGGTTACTGGGCCAGCGCCACACATGGCTTTGAGGATCTCCCAGCGCTTCGCGGTCAAGACCTTCCAGAGCAGTTCCGGCGCGGCGAAGGAAATCCTCGCTGACTTCCGGGCCTTGCCCGACTTCCAGGCGTTCACGAAGTCCTGCGCGGCTTGCTCCGGCGAGCGAACATCAAGAGTCACGGTCTTCATCATCTGCTCTCCTTGCTTCACGCAGGAAGTCTTGCACCAGCTTCTCGGGCGAGACGAACAAGTACCTTGATTCCTTCCCGCGGACGTGCCGGTGATCACCTTTGCCGGCCTCGTTGTCGAAGCGGACCATGCAGACCCCGGACCTCACGAAGGCGAGCCGATACTTGAAAGGGTGCGCCGAACCCGGCAACGGCGAAGGGACTTGCCAAAGCACCAGCTCTGCGAACGAGTCTTCCCGGAAGGCGACGCGTTCGCGAAGGAGAAGGGAAGCCTTCATGTTGGCTAGGGTACCAACAAACGGACCGAGGGGCGAGGGAAGTTCTCGGCGGCGGCTTCCCGAACGACCACGCCATCACGCGGCTTGTCGGCGCCATGCTGCTGGAGCAGAGGGACGAGTGGGCCCTGCAGCGGCGCTACATGCAGCTTGAAGGCCTGCAGACCCTCAGCGATACTGACCCGGCTCGCCTGCCCGCTGTGCAGCGCTGAGCACCGCGTGCATCTCAGCCTGTCCGGGCTGTGGAGTTACACCACGCGATGGGACACGATCATGGGACAGGGGCAGAGTCCGCCGTGCGTCGCTCTCCTGACCCCACGGTCGCCAGTGGGTCGCTGGCCTGGGATGCTCAGGAGCGTATGCGTTGCTCGCGCTGGACAGAGGGCGTTTGCCGCTTGCCCGATCACCGAGAACGGCCTGCCTCGGATCGTTGGCCATCTGAAGCCGCCCTGGCCTTGGCTGTATTACCATGAAGCGTATCGGTAACACTCAAGGAGAGCCTGCATGGCGACGACCCTGACCAGCAAGGGGCAGGTCACGATTCCCAAGCGCATACGCGATGCGATGCAGTTGGTGCCGGGCACTCCTGTGGAGTTCTCGGTGAACGCGGCCGGCGAAGTGGTTCTCCACCCAGCACAGCCGGCCGGACGCGCGCGCAAGCCGCCCCGCGACCGTTTCGATGCGGTTCGCGGCCGGGCTGACGTGCTCTGGCGGACCGATGCATTGCTGAAGTTGCTGCGCGCCGACGACTGATGCTGCTGGTGGACACCAACGTCCTGGTGGACGTGTTGCAGAACGATCCGCAATGGGCTGACTGGTCCATCGCGCAGTTGCGCGCCCAGGCCAAGCTGCATGCCTTGGTCATCAACCCGGTCATCTACGCCGAGATGTCGCTGTCGTTTTCGACACTTGAAGCCCTCGACGACGTGGTGCTCACCATGGCGCTGGAACTGCGCGAGATTCCACGGCCAGCCCTCTTCCTGGCAGCCAGGGCCTACGCGCTATACCGCCGCCGCGGCGGCAGCAAGGGGCAGGTGCTGCCCGACTTCTTCATCGGCGCCCACGCCGCCGTGGAGGGGTGGCCCTTGCTGACCCGGGACGCCGGCCGTTTCAAGACCTACTTTCCAACACTCGATGTCATTGCGCCTTGATGCGGAACCTGAGGTCATGCTGTTGCCTGAATCCGTGGCCTCACCTCGCAACGCGCGCACCCCGCGGGTGAATCCGAGATGAGTTGTACGCGGGGCGTCGGGACAATGGCGTGCCATGCGCCCGATCCAAGTCAAGCAACTCGACTATGACCTTACGCCGACCGCTGGCCTGGCCTTGGTCGGACACCATCTGAAGACGCTGGCCCCGGTGCTTGCCGAGGTCGATGCGGCGCTGCCGGTGCGCACGGGCGTGGCCAGTAGCGACATCGTACGCAGCTACCTGGGCCTGCTGGTGCAGGGCAAGAGCGACTTTGACGCCATCGAGAACCTGCGCGGCGACAAGTTCTTCAAGCAGGCGCTGGGCATTGGCCTGCTGCCCTCGAGCCCGACGCTGCGCCAGCGCATGGATGCCGGCGCGGTGGCGCTGGGCGCGCTGGTGCCCGCGATGATCGAGCGGCTGCTCGTGCGCAGCGCGCCCGACTACGGCGTGCTGCCGTGCGGCTGGCTGCCACTGGATATCGACACCTTCGCGATGGACAACAGCGGCACGTCCAAGCAGGGCGTGGGCCGCACCTACGCCGGCGTGGACGGTTACTGCCCGCTGGCGGCCTACCTGGGATCGCACGGCTTTTGCCTGGAGCTGTCGCTGCGCCCGGGCGTGCAGCACTCGGCCAAGCACACCGATGAGGATCTGCGCGCCATCGTGCCGCTGGCACAGCGCCTGAGCGCCGCTGGCCCGAAGGCGCCTGTGCTGGCGCGGCTGGACTCGGGCTTCGACAGCGCGGCGTTGATGGCCGCCATCGAGGCCATGAACGGCGGCGGCCTGCCCCAGGTCGACTGGCTCATCAAGTGGAACCCGCGCAGCACGGACGCCGCGCAGATGGCCGCCGAACTCGATGCCGCCGGCGCAGCCTGGGAGCACCTGCGCAAGGGCAAGCGCCAAGTGATCTTCGAGCGCAGCGTGCAGCTTGCAGGCGTGGGCCGCCTGGTGCGCCGCGTGCTGCGCCTGGTCGAGCGCACGATCGGCGCGGCCGGCCAGCACCTGATCCTGCCGGAGTACGAACTCGATGGCTGGACAACGACGCTGCCCGCGCGCATCGGGGCCGCTCAGGTGATCGCGCTGTACGCCGACCACGGCACGCACGAGCAGTTCCACGCCGAGTTCAAGACCGATCTGGACCTCACCAGGCTGCCCTCGGGCAAGTTCGACACCAACGCGCTGGTGTGCGCGCTGGCCGCAGTGGCAATGAACATCCTGCGGCTGATGGGCCAGCAAGGGCTGCTTGGGCCCGACGCACCGGTGCGCCACGCGGCCAAGCGCCGGCGCATCAAGACGGTGATGCAGGAGTTGATCTACCGCGCAGGGCGGCTCATCGAGCACGGCCGGCGGTTCATCCTCGGGCTCGGCGCCAACGACCGCTCGGCCTGCGCCTTCATGCGGCTGCACCGCGAGCACGTGTGCCGGGCCGAGACGGCCTGAAGCCCACAGGGCCCCCAGATCAACTCACGGATCCCGGAAATCACCAACTCCGGGCGCTGCGGCATGGCTCGGGGCAGCGCGACACGGCCCACAAGCGTGATCGGCGAGGTCACGACAGCCGCCCCATGCACCGCGGCAGCAGCGCTGCAGCCCCAAGTGGACGATGGACCGCGATCGTCGATGCCATCGGCACCAGCCAGGCTGTCGCGGGCT
>NZ_JAPZSC010000005.1 GCF_027531545.1 Silanimonas sp.
TCAAGGCGCGGCAGGTCGATGACCTCTGCGATCGGTTCAACGTCACCGCGGTCTGACGGCGCGGCGGTCCGACCGCGAAGGACGGCGACCTGGTGTGCACCGGCCGTTCATCGGCGAATGTCGGTCGGCTCTACTCGGCCATTTGCTGTCCTTCGCGGTGGCGGAGTGGACAGCAGCATCAGACCGATCTCAGTCACTCGTAGGGATTGGCTGAGAGACCGTTGATGCCGAATGCAGTCGTTCAGCGACAAGCCTCGACTGGGGCGCAACTATCGAAGCGCTGGCACGGGTCCAACCTGTGCGGCTTGACGCCTCAAGGCGACCAGATCGCCACCCGCGACTCGGTCAGCAGGATGGCGCTGTCTCGTTTCGCAGATGCCACGTATTGCAGGATGGGTGCGCCGTCGGGGGTGGCATCCAGAAACGATCCGGTCCTGGTGTCAAGGGCACCCGCACGGCGCCAATCCTGCGTCGGCAGCAGGAGCCAAGGGCCGACGCGCGCAGAGATGTCCAGGTCGCGCGCACCCAGGCGGTGATTGGTCAGGCCTGTCGCCGTCCGTTCAGCCACCAGCGCGGAGCCCTCGGCCCGGTAGCGATGCAGGACACCCCCGATGTGTGGCGTGTGCACGGCCCAGATCTCGCCGTCTTCAGGGGCGACGCTGGCGGGCGACAGCCAGCGGTTGCGTGTACCGATGGCAGGCCCGGCCGCAGCGATCTCGAGTCTCGAGGTCTCGTTCGGCGACGCGGCGACCACCACGAGTTGCGCCCCCAAGGGACCCGACTGCATCGTGACGAGCCCGTTGCGCCCGTCGGGCAGTGCCCACGGGCGCAGCAGACGGTCCTCGAAGACGGCAGGGCCGTCGAGATGGAGCGAGCGCAGGGGCAACAGGCTGTGGCGCTCCAGCCAGAGCACGCGGGTGGCCTCGATGTCGTCACCGAGCACGGCGTGCGGGTAGCGCTTGGCATCCGGTCCGGCCAGCACGGCGATGTGGGCACTGCCGTGGCGGCCGTCGAGATCCACGGCGACCGGGACAGCATCGGGCAGCACGGGGTCGCGGCTGCGCGCGACCACCTGCCACAGGCCACGACGCGGGTCGGCTTCGAAGCGCGCAAGCACATGGCTGCCCGCCTGCTCGACCACCGCGATGATCGCCAGCGGCAGGACGCACAGGCCGCCCTGCGGCGCCAGGGTCACCTCGGAGCGCGTGGGTGGCGCCGTCGGCCGCGTGGTGTCATGCACCCAGAGGCGTCCGTCAATGCCCCGGCCAGCCACGCGGCCATGCCCCGTCGCCAGGGCGCCGGTCGGAGCTAGCCCGTCGGCCACCCTTTGGGCGCCGCCGTTCGAAGTGACATGCCAGAGTCGGCCGGTACCTTCTCGTGCCCACCATCCGTCCTTCTCGGCCGCGTCCACGCGCTGGACACCGCGAAGCGGGATGTCGCGCAGTGTCCCGATGACCTTGCCGAGTGCCTGACGGTTCGCCACCCCAGGAACCGCGCCGTCGGGCGTGGCTGCGCGCGCCGGGCCGATCCCGAACAAGGCCAGGGCCGAGGAGATCGACCTCAGCAGTTGGCGCCGCGAACCCAAGCGGCTCACCAGCGCAGCGCGCGAGGCCCGAGGACCGCGCCGACGGCACCGGTGAAGGCGATCCCCAGCGTGTACCAGATGGCCACGAACGCAGGCGAGGCCTCAGGACAGGACAACGAGTAGCCGAAGGCGCCCACCGAACCTGCAAGCAGCCCTGCCGCGAAGCCCGCTGCCCCGGGCCGCGTCGGGGCGAGGCCGCGCACCGCCCAGAGCGAGCCCGCCAGGGCGGGCAAGGACAGCACCAGCACGCTCCATGGGCAGGTCGACCATGATTCGCCGAGCACGGCGTCCAGTCGGGCACCCGCCGGCGTCGAGGCCAGCGAGAAGCCGCCGACGACCACCATCGCCAGCAACACCAGCACAGTCACGCGACGAGGCAGGGCGATCGGCGCTGCGGGTCGCGACAGGCGCGCCGTCCACCAACCCGCAGCCAGCGCCAGAGCGCCGGCATAGGCCATCTTCGTCCACGGCACGGCGGTGGCGAACATCTGTGCGGGGATGATGCCGAACCAGGTGATCGCGATCAGGGCGCTCACGAGCAGACCGGCGGCAGCCGCCGGAGACAGCCGCCGCGCGGCGAGCGCGCTCGGGACGGGGCCCGCGTCGCGGGCCAGCATGTCGATGAGGGCTTCGGTCTTCATTTCAAGCGTTCGTGAGCGGGCCGGCTCATGCCCGGATCGGCGGAGCGGAGCGGCGGGCGCTCGTCGCCGCTGGTGTCACCTCGAACCAGGGCCGCCAGGCGTTTCAGGCCCCGGTGAACCTGCACCTTGATGGCCGACTCGGATGCGCCGGTCCGGGCGGCCGCCTCCGCGACCGACAAGCCCTCGAGCTTGGTCAGCACGATGGCCTGGCGCTGCGCCTGGGGCAAGGCATCGAACAGCGTCTCCAGGTCCCGCCGCGCGCCGCCGTCGTCGGGCTCCGCCGCAAGCAACTGCTCGTCCACGTCGTCAATGGCGTCGTGCAGGCTGTCACGCCGGCCGCGCCGGCGCCACAGATCAACCAGCTTGTGGCGCGCAATCGCCACCGCCCACGCGCTGACGGGCAGCGTCGGGTCGTAGGTGCCACGTTGCAGATGCAGGGCCAACAGCGTCTCCTGAACCAGGTCCTCCACCTCATCGGGCAAGCCCGAAAGGCGGCGCTTCAAATACGCGCGCAGTCGTGATGCCAGCAGCCCCAGCGCTTGCCGGTAGGCCGCGTCATCGCCCGACTGGGCACGCAGCCACAGCGGCTTGAGGGCTGACTCGAAGTCGCCAGGGCTGTCGTCAACAGGCATTTCGCGGCTCAGGGCCCTTTGGTTACACCGGCCCGAATCCAGGGCCGCAGATGGGTCAGTTCGACGGTTTCGCCGTTCATTGTGCCGCCCGTGTAACCGAGACCGCTGCAGAGGCGAATGACAGGGCAAGCAGCGAATCCCATGTCACCCCGCGAACCGCTCCGCCCGCGCCATCCGGAAATCGTTCGGCCAGCCGCTGCTGTGGCCCCGACTTCACTCGGCGCCTGGCTCGGGGGCGCGCTGGCCCGGTTCCTGTCCCGACGACGTCATGCGCATGGGGTGTCCTTGCCAACCGACCCGGCGCACCTGGCTGCCTGCCTGAGGCCCGGCGACGTGCTCCTGGTCGAAGGCGAATCGCGGTTCTCGGTCGGCATCAAGTACCTGACGCAATCGACCTGGTCGCATGCGGCGCTGTACGTGGGCGCAGCACTCGGCGACCCGCTCAAACGCTGCGTCGTTGAGGCGGACGTGATTGAAGGCATTCGCGCCGTGGGCCTGGACGAGTTTGCGGGACTGCACGTGCGGATCTGCCGGCCGGTCGGACTAAGCCCGGACGAGATCCGGGCGGTGATCGGCCACGCCGCCCAGCGGCTGGGCCAGCGTTACGACCTCAAGAACATCATCGACCTCGTGCGCTGGCTGCTGCCCACGCCGCCGGTGCCCACACGCTGGCGGCGCCGGCTGATCGCCCTGGGCAGCGGCGACCCCACCCGCGCCATCTGCTCGACCCTGGTGGCCGAGGCCTTCCAGTCGGTGGGTTACCCGATCCTTCCCTCCATCGAGCGGCGAGATCGCCAGGACCCGCTGTGCCCGGGCTGTGTGGACGAGATCCTGCACGTCCGCCATCACACCCTTTTCGTACCGCGTGACTTCGATGTCTCGCCGTATTTCCAGGTGGTCAAGCCCACGCTCGAGGCGGGTTTCGACCCGCGCCGCGTCACCTGGGCACAAATGCAGAGACAGGAGTCATTTCCATGAGACGACGCGATGCTCTCCGATCGGCGTCGTGGGCTGCAGGTATTGCCGCGATGGGCAAGCCACTCTGCGCGACGGCACGAACGCTCAACGGCTTCGACCTGAGCGGCGCACTGGTACCTGTCTCGGCCATCGAGGCCGGTGGCCCGCCGCGCGACGGCATTCCCGCCATCGATCAGCCGCGCTTCGTGCAGGCCGCACGCGCCGGCCTGGCCGATGCCGACCGCATCCTGGGCATCGAGCGCAATGGGATCGCGCGCGCCTACCCCGTGCGCATCCTCAACTGGCACGAGATCGTCAACGATCGGCTCGGCGACGAGCCGATCGCCGTCACCTACTGCCCGCTGTGCGGCACGGGCATCGCGTTCGACGCCCGCGTGGGCGCACAGGCCGCGAGCTTCGGCGTCTCGGGCCTGCTTTACAACAGCGACGTGTTGCTGTACGACCGGCGCACCGAGTCCCTGTGGTCCCAGATCCTGGGCAAGGCGATCGCGGGGCCGCTCAAGGGCACGGCACTGGCATCCGTACCGATCAGCCACACCAGCTGGGCGGCGTGGCGTGTCCGCCACCCGCGCACCGAGGTGCTGTCGACGCAGACGGGCTTCCAGCGCGACTACGACCGCGACCCCTACGACGGCTACGACAAGGTGCCGCGGCTGATGTTCGACGTGCAGCACCGCGACCAGCGGCTGCCCCTGAAGGCCTGGGTCATGGGTCTGGTGATCGCCGGGCAGGCCCGGGCCTATCCGTTCGAGGGGCTGGCGCGCCGGGTCGACGCCCAGGGGCGCTGGCACGACCAGCTCGGCGGCCAGCGTATCCGCATCCATTACGACCGCCAGGCGCGCAGCGCGGAAGCCTATGACGCGTCGGGCCGGCTGCTGCCCACGATCACCGCGTTCTGGTTCGCCTGGGTGGCGTTTCACCCCGGAACCGATCTCCCCAAGGACCTCTTGAAGTGAAGCCCCCCATGCGCACTGCGTTCGCTGACCTTGCAGGGGCGTTACTGACATGAAGGCCGCACAACACGCCACCGCTGCACGCACCCGCATCTGGCTGGACCTGCCTTCGGGCGGTGGCGCCGATGCGCTTCGGGCAGCGCTGATGGCGATGGGCCTCATCCCGCAGCCGCTGCCGCTGGATGCCGAGCCTCGCAGGCGGGCGCTTGCGACGCTGAATGATGGCGGGCTGGCCTTCCTGGACGTGTCCGACCCGGCCTTGCACGGCGCGCGGCCCTTGTCAGCGCTGCTGCACACGCTGCCGGAGCCGTCGGTGGCCGGTCGCATCCTGCTCAGCCGCACCCAGGGCGGGCATGTCAGCCCGCAGGATCGGGCCTGGACCCGGAGCCAGGGCTTCGCGGACCTGCTGCCTGACTGGAGTGGCGGCCCGGGCCGGCTGGCGCTGCGTGACGTGGTGGCCTGGGTGGCCCGCGCCACCGGGCTGGACGAGCCGGCACCTCACGAATGGCTCGCCTACACCCGCGTGCTGGCTGGCGCGGGCTCTGATCAGGGCGCAGCGCGCGCCATCGTCTGGGGCCTGACCGGCGAGTCGCCGGAGGCCTGTGTCGCCAGACTGGCGGAGTCGCTGGACATTGCCGACCGCCGCTGGCGGCTGCATGACTACCCGCACTGCTTTGTCGGCAGCCAGGCGGTCGAGCACCTGGTGCACAGCCTGCGGCGTCCGCGCGAGGAGGTGCTGGCCCTGGGCCAGGCGCTGGGCGAGCTGGGTCTGCTCGCGCATGTGATGCAGGAGCACTCGTTCCTCGACCAAGACCTGTACTACCGACTGGCCTGGTCCGACGCGCTGGACCGCGTCGATGCCGGCGATCTGTGGCAGACCGCCGAGGAGGGATTGCCCCGGCTCACCGACACCCGCAGCCACCGCGGCCGGGAGTACGCGGATTGTTTCGTCGGCGAGGACGCCGTCGGCCTGGTGGCCGCTCGGCATGGATTGCACCGCGTGGATGCGTGGCTTGCGCTGCACCGCATCGCGCAATGGGGATGGATCGAGCACGTGACCCGTGCGCGCCCCTTCATCGATGGCCACTTCTTCTATCGCTGGCGCGGCGGACCCGGGACGGGCGGGACGGGCGATCGTGCCGGAACCTGAAGCTCCGCCGCGGGCCGACCGCCTGACGACGCTGCTGCAGCGCTTTCCGCTGCAGGCCGGCGTCTTCCACGTGGGCGGCCTGTGCGGCGTGCACGATTTTGACCGCGACACCGGGCGCGGGCACCTGCACCTGGTGCGCCGCGGGCCGGTGCGCATGATCGGTCTCGCCGCCGGTCCCATCGACATCGTGCAGCCCACCCTTGTGCTGCTGCCGCGGCCCGAGGCACACCGGCTGGTGGCCGATGACCGCGAGGGGGCCGACGTCGTGTGTGGCACCGTCGTGTTCGGGGCTTCCGGCCGCAACCCGGTGGCCGACGCGCTGCCCGATGTCGTGCAGGTGCCCTTGGCGGAACTGCAGGGGTCCGAGGCGCTGCTGGACCTGCTGTTCGACGAGGCCTTCGTGGACCGCTGCGGCCGCCAGGCGGCCGTGGACCGGCTGTGCGAGGTGCTGCTGCTGCGCCTGCTGCGGCATGGCATGGCGCAGGGGTGGGCCGCGTCAGGTGCGATGGCGGGCCTGGGCGATGACCGCCTGGCGCCCGTGCTGCAGGCCCTGCACGAGCGGCCCGCACACGCCTGGACACTGGAGCAGATGGCGGCGCTCGCCGCGCTTTCGCGGTCGCGCTTCGCGAAACGTTTTCATGCGGTCACGGGGCTGGCGCCCATGGTCTACCTGACTGCCTATCGCATCGCCCTGGCCCAGGGTCTGCTGCGCCAGGGCCGTGCCCCCAAGGCCGTGGCGCAGGCGGCCGGCTACGCCAGCACAGCGGCCTTTGGCCGTGCCTTCGTGCGGCGGGTGGGCATGACGCCGACGGCCTGGATGGCCACGCCGACCGGGCCCGGCACGCTGGCTCCTGAAAACGAGACGCTCGATCAACCTGCTTGATCTTTGTGTCTCTACGCTGAGGTCCTCACTTCACGAGGAACCCGCCATGTCACGCTCCGCCTATCTCACCCAACTCCGCGCCGTCGATCCCGCCACCGCCACGCCGGCCCAGAAGGAGGTGCTCGACCGCGCCATCAAGGCGGTCGGCTTCCTGCCCAACATGTACGCCAACATGGTCAACGCGCCCGCGGTGCTCAGCACCTACCTGCACGGCTACGGCCTGTTCCGCAGCGAGTCGGGCATGTCGAGCGTCGAGCAGGAGGTGGTGTTCCTGGCCGCCAGCCAGGTCAACGGCTGCGAATACTGCACGGCGGCGCACAGCATGATCGCCGACAAGAAGTCGGGCGTGCCGGCCGACGTGCTGGCCGCCATCCGCCAGGGCCACCCCATCCCGGACGCCCGCCTCGCGGCGCTGCATGCGCTCACGGTGGCCATGGTGACGACGCAGGGCCGTCCGGCAGCCGACGTGCTGAAGGCGTTCTTCGCGGCGGGTTTCGAGGAGCGCCACGTGCTCTACATCGTCCTGGCGCTGGCGGTGAAGACCCTCAGCAACTACAGCAACCACGCTTTCGCCACGCCCGTGGACCCGGTCTTCGCGGCCTACGCCGTGGCGCTGAAGGACTGACGCCGCACCGGAGCGTCGTGGCGGGGGTCGGTGAATTGCTTGTCACGCCCGACCGACCACCCGCGACCAAGAGAATGACGGGGTTGGCCCGGGACGCGAAACCCCAGCGATGCACTGGCCCTGCCTCCGCTTCGCGCCCGGGGCCTCGTCGCCAGATGTTCCTGCCTGAGATGTTTTTGCGTGAAGGCGCGTCGCGATCAGGCGTGCGCCTCCGTCGTGCTGCCACGCTGCGCTGCTGGCCCGCCGTCGCCGCCCGCGAGATCGCGGGCCCAGGCCAGCGCGGCAGCTGCAGGCATCGGCCGGCCGAACAGCCATCCTTGCCCGAGATCGCATCCGGCCTGCCGTAGCTGGGCCCACTCCTCGTCGCGCTCGATGCCTTCGGCCGTGACCTGCAGGCCCAGCCCGTGGCCCAGCTGCACGATGCTGCGCAGCAGGGCGATGCGCGCCGGCGAGGCGTCGACGTGGTCCACGAAGCTGCGGTCGATCTTCAGTTCCGAGACCGGCAGACGCTGCAGGTAGGCCAGCGAGGAGTACCCGGTGCCGAAGTCGTCGATCGACCAGCGCACGCCAGCCTCTCGCAGCGCGTGCATGCGGGGCAGCGCGCGCTCGGCTTCGTCCATCAGCCGGCCTTCCGTGATCTCCAGCGTCAGGCGGTCCAGTGGCGCGCCGGCGCGCCGAGCCTGCTGGCAGAGCCAGTCCGTGAAGTCATCGTCCAGCAGGTCGGCGGTGCTGACGTTGACCGACACCTGGAGACCCAACGCCTGCACCGCGGGCTGCGCGATGAAGTGCAGCGCCTGACTGACCATGCAGCGGGTGATCACGCCCACCATGCCGGCGGCTTCGGCGAAGGGCACGAACTCGCCCGGCGAGACCATGCCCCATTCCGGATGTCGCCAGCGCACCAGGGCTTCGAAGCCGTGGCAGTGCAGGGTTGGCGCACGGCGGGTGATGTCCACTGGGGCCAACGCCACCTTGGGCTGCAGCCACATCTCCAGGCCGCCGCTTTCGGCCGCCTGCCTCAGGCTACCCAGCAGCACGAGTTGCCGCCGTCTGCGTTGCGGGTCGATGCGCTCGAAGCGCCGCACGTCCACGCGCGCCCGCTTGGCCTCTGCCAGCGCCTCTTCCGCCTCCCGCAGCACGCGCGCCAGGTCGGCCTCGCTGCCCGCGTCCGGCGCGGCGAAAGACCAGCCGCAGCGGAACTGGGGGTCGATGCGGACGTCGGCGCAGGACACCGGGGCCGCCAACTGCTCGAGAACGGTAACCCTGAGGCCCTCGACCTCATGCTCCGCGGTGGCCATGCCCGTGCGCCCGACCACGGCGAAGGTGCCTGCGCCCAGATGGGCTGCGCGCCATCCCTGGGCATCGGCCGCGGCGCGCAGCCGATCGCCGAGCGCGAGCAGCAAGGCGTCACCCGCACCAGGGCCTAGCACGTCATTCACGGCAGCCAGTCGCGCCACGTCGAACAGCAGCGCGGTGTCGGGCCCCGGCTTGCCGGCAGCGGCTGCTTCACGCAGCAGACCCGCACGGTTGGGCAGGCCCGTGATCGCGTCCGCGAATGCAATCGCCTCGATGCGCGCATTGCGCTCCTCCAGCGCTTCGGCCATCGCGTCGAGTGCCACGCCCACCCGCTCGACCTCTCGCGGACCGGACAAGCGCGCCACACCGACGCGCGCCCGCAGGTCGCCGGCGGCGATCTGGCGGGCGGTGTCGGCCAGGTGGGCCATCGGACGGGCCACACCGCGGCCGATGCGCCATGCCAGCAGCGCGGCACCAGCCAGGGCCAGCAGGGTGACGATCACCAGCTGGGTCTCTGCAGTACCGACCCGGTTGGCGGCGCGCGCCTTCCAGTCGGTGACCGCTCGCTGCTGGGCCTGCGCGAGATCCCCAGCCAGCGTCACGAGCCGGTCCAGGGATGGCTGGCCATCCGCCGCGAACAAGGCTGCCGCCCGCGCAGGCTCACCGGACTCGATCCAGACGCCGACCTCGGCGAAGACCTCGCGGTAGCGGTGTCGCGCAGCGTCCAGCGCCCGCACCAGAGCCAGCGCTTCGGGCTCGGTGATGCGCTGTTTCAACTCAGCGGTCAGCCGGTCCATCTCGGCCGATTCGGCGTCCAGCGAAGGGTAGATGGCCTCGCGCTGGGCACGCGGTGCCGTGAGCAGACGTGCCATGGCCGCGCCGTGGCCCTGCGCATGCGTCGCGAGTTCCTGCAGCGCCAGCAGGCGGGGCCATTCCTCGCGCGCCACACGGTCGGCGGCCAGTTGCACCGCCCGCAGATGCCAGGCCGAGAGGGCGACCACGAGCAGCATCAGGGCCAGCAGGGCCGTGAAGGCGACCGCCAACTGGAACGACAGAGCGTTCGAGAGAGCGCGCGCACGCGCAGGCGGTGCGCCTTCAGCGGGCACGGTCGGCTGGTCAGGCATCCGATGGGTATCGGCTGCGAGCTCCGGGCCTTGAGCGGCGCGGCGTCGAGACGGCGGCCGTCGGAGCGCAGAGCTCCAACGGCACCCACGCGGGCTTCCCCCCGGTAGGCAGGAAACTCGGTTCGAAGCGGTGGGTCGTGGCTACCCGCTCGCGTCCAGGAGCGCCCCTTCGTTCATGGCGGGTTCCGGCCACCTGAAGGGTGTTGAGCGATCTGCATCTAGAACCTTGTCGTCAGGTCGATCCAGCCTTGGGGCATGAGGTGGATCAGCTGCGCCTCGAGCCACTTGTCGCCACCCATCAGGATCGCAAGACCCAGCAGCAGAACCAACACGCCGAAGCCTCGCTTGACGCGGTCCATGTGTGCAAGGACCCAGCCACGTACACGACCGAAACCCGCGCGCGACGCGTAGGCCGCAGCCACGAGGACGCTGGCCGCACCCAGACCGAACACGCCCAGCACCAGGGTGCCTCGCAAAGCACCGCCCTCGCTGGCGACGATGGTCAACGCGCTGGCCAGCATCGGCCCAGAGCACGGGCTCCAGACCATTCCCAGCAAGGCGCCGATGGCGAAGGCGCCGCCCAGCGAGCCGGCCTGGAAGCGCGAGGTCGCGACGTTGGCGCGCGTTGCCACGGGAGACATGAGCTGCGTGAAGCGCTCGTTGAGCATCGGTACCAGCATTACCAGCCCGAACCCGATGAGCAGCAGAGCACCTGCCCAACGGATGTGCTCGGGGTCGAGTCCAATCGCATCACCGGCCACGCCAAGCACGAGTCCCAACAAGGCGAAAGCGCCCACCATCCCCGCGCCCATCGCAACCGGAGCCAGCCGGTTCTCCTGCACTGCACTGCCCAGCACCAGCGGCAACAAGGGAAAGACGCAGGGATTGAGCGTGGTCAGGCTGCCGGCAACCCAGGCCAGCCCCAGTTCAGGCGCGGAAACCATCGCCACGTTGATCGCGTTGGGTCAAAGCGCCTTGGCCAGCGCCTCGCGGAGTTGTTCAGGCTGGGTTTGGCCTGCGCTGCGGGCCACCTCGGTCGGCCCCTTGAACACGATGAGAACGGACTGCGAGCGAACCTTGTGCTGGCGCTTCAGGTCCTTCTCCTTGTCGTAGTCGGCCACAAGCACGGTCATGCCTTGCAACTGGCCGCCGGCCTTCAACTGGTCAAGGGCTCGGGTCTGGCTGACGCAGGTCGGGCACCAGTCGGCGTGGAAGTGCACGGCAACCGGCTTTCCGGCGCCCTGCAGGCTGGCCAATGTCGCCCCATCGAAGGGACGAACCTCCAGCGCTTGAGCCACGCCGGTCAAGCCAAGCAGCGAAACGGCCATCACAGCGGCGAAGGAACGACGATTCATGGGATCTCCTTGACGGGTGGGTGAACGAGAACGGAAGGCGAACGGAACGTCATTCGCCAAGAACCATCGAAAGGTTACGCGTGGCCTTGTGATGAACTGAGCCGCCACCAGGTTCAAACAGCCTTTGATCGTTTGCTCCACAGCGCCAAGGCATGGTCAGTGGACACCGCACCCGGCCCGCGCACCATCAGCCACAGCAACACCGCCGCCCAGACGCCATGCGTCGGGTAGGCCGCGGGATAGACGAGCAACTGGATCACGGCCGTCATGACGAGCAGGCCCAGTGCGGCAAAGCGGGTCCCCAGGCCCAGCAGCAGCATCAGCGGCAGCACGTGCTCGTCCAGCGTGGCCAGCGTGGCGCCGAGCTCGGGTGAGATGAGGGGCAGCCGGTACTCGTCGCGGAACAGGTCCACCGCCGACGAGGACAGGCGCGGCATGCCCAGTTCGAAGCTGCCCGAGACGATGTCGATGGCCAGGCCTTCGATCTTGGTCTGGCCCGACTTCCAGAACACGGCGGCCACGGAGAAGCGGCCGAGCAGCGCGATGACGGACTCGGGGATCCGTGCCATCAGCGCGTGCGCGCTCGTCGTCAACCTGTCGAGCAAGGGCTGGGCGGGCACGCCGGCGCCAGAGGATGGACGTGAAACGGACTCGGGGGTCATAGGGAGGTCTCCGGTGCGGAAGAAGGGGCGTGCAAGCCCGTGATGAGGCTGTGCCGCAGCAGGAGCGTCAGAACCTGGACGAGGTCGGCCTGGGGGTGGGCCTGCTGCGCGTTGGCCAGGGAAGCACCTGCGGCGATGGCCGCGGTCAGCTGGGCGTCGGCATCGGGCAGCTCGAGCACGAGCGCGTCGTCGGCGGCGTCCCGGAACACCAGTGCCGCTTCGGCGCGGTCCAGGCGCAGCACAGACAACTGCTCGTCGCGCGCGGCATCGTCCTGCTGGTGGGCGCTCCACAGCGACACGATGGGGTGGGGCGATCGCACGATGGCCAGCGTGGGATGCAGGGCCAGCGTTGCGCTGGCCAGGCGCTCCGGCGCCTGCATGAGCCCCACGAGCGTTTGGACTTCGATCGGCTCGGCATCGGCGGCGTGGAAGGCACACAGGCGCGCCCATTCCAGCCGCGCCATATCCGAGAGGTAGGGCAGCGCCGTGGCGGGCTCGAAGTCGGCGATCCAGGCCGGCAGCCCGGCGCCGTAGCGGTGCATCAGCGGGGACGCAGGCGGGTGGTCGACCAGGTACAGACGCGCCATCGCGCCGAAGAACTCGTCACCGACCAGTTCGCGCACCACCGGAAAGCTGTCGGTCAGCACATTCACCAGCGAATGCACGACGTTGTTGCGGTAGACCGCAAAGCGCAGATCGGGGTCGGAACCGTTCCAGGCAGTCAGGCCCGGTGGCACCGGCAAGGCCGCATCAAGCAGCGCTGCGGCGAATGCATGCTGGGCGGGTGAGGCCGGGCGCATCGCCGTGGGAGTACCGGGCGGGTTCATGCGGTGACCGTGCCCTGGAAGGGACACTCAGTGACGGCATCGACCCTGGCCACGGCCCATTGACGTTGGAGGTCGAGCGCACGCTGTGCCTCCTGTTCCAGCACGGCCAGAGCCGGCAGGTGGTTGTCGCGTTCGATCAGGGTGGGCACCGGCCCCAGCAGGGCGATGGTGCGTTCGTAGAGCGACCACACGGCGGGGTCGACGGCGGCGCCGTGGTGGTCGATCAGCAGACGGTCGTCGGCGGCGTCGCGGTCTTCCGCAAAGCCGGCGAGGTGGATTTCGGCCACGGCCTCGGCGGGTAGCGCTGCGATCAGGGCCCAAGGGTCGCAACCGTGGTTCACGCCGCTGACGTAGGCGTTGTTGACGTCCAGCAGCAGGGCGCAGCCAGTGCGGCGCACCACTTCGGCCAGGAACGTGGCCTCGTCCATGGTCGAGCCGGCGTAGCCGAGGTAGGTACTCGGGTTCTCCAGCAGGAGCTGGCGGCGCAGGCGCTCCTGCACCTGGTCGATGTGATCGCACACGCGGTTCAGCGTGGCGCGGTCGTAGGGCAGCGGAAGCAGATCGTTGAACCAATGCCCGCCGTGGCTGGACCACGCCAGGTGCTCGCTGAACCAGCGCGGCTCGAAGCGCGTGACCAGGCGGTCCAGCCGGTCGAGATGGTCCCGGTCCAGCGGACCGTCACCACCGATTGACAGGCCGACGCCGTGAATGGACAGCGGCCACTGCGACCGCACCCGCTCCAGGTGCCGCAGCATCGGGCCGCCGTCGACCATGTAGTTCTCGGCGTGCACCTCGAGGAAGCCCGCGCCGCCGAGGAAGCGGTCCGGCCCGCGTTCCAGCAGCGCCGGGACGTGGGCCGTCTTGAGGCCCACGCCAGCGAGCGGGACCGGACTGCTGTGCCGTTCGTGCATGGCTGGTTGGCTGCTGGAGGTCGGACGCGGGCTCGTCTTAGCGTGCGCTCA
Organism: Silanimonas sp.; assembly: GCF_027531545.1. GTDB lineage: Bacteria > Pseudomonadota > Gammaproteobacteria > Xanthomonadales > Xanthomonadaceae > Silanimonas. Next base: position 13,674 of record NZ_JAPZSC010000005.1, read on the forward strand.
GGCCTTCTTCTCCTTGAACTCCTTGAGCTGACCGAAGCCGGAGGCAGAGGTCTTGCTCTCGGTCTTCTCGCAGGTGCCCTTGGCCACCAGCTTCCAGGCGTTGCCCTGAAAGTCGCGGGTGCTGGTGCCGGCGCAGGTGGTGCCGGGGCCGGCGGCGCAGTCGTTCTTGCCCTTGAGCGCGACGCCGAAGCACTTTTCCTTGTCGGCGGGCTGGGCGTGTGCCGGGACCTGGGCCAGGGCGAGGGCGGTACCGACGGCCAGTGCGAGGGCGGCGGCTTGCGATGAAGTGGGCTTGGACAGGGACATGGGATCACTCCTGGATGGATGAGGACGGGTTGCGGACACCACGGGAGCAATGCCCCGCTCGGTGAGCCGCCGCAGCCTGATGAGCGGTGCGGCGTGCTCCACCCAACGATTCGCCGCAAGCAGCGTGGGGGTTACGCCGATGGGCCTCAGGGTTTGTACGCGGTGGGTGAAAAAAGGGTCGTTCACCTCTTGGCAGCGCCCCCTGTAACTGATCGCAGGGTGGCTGCGAATAGCCAGCGTCGCACCTTCTTCGATCCGATCACCCATGCACGCCACGCTGCCCTTGCTCGCTGCCACCGACTTCCCGCCCATTCGGCGCCGAACGCTCGACACCCTTCAGGTCAACCTGGGCTACAAGTGCAACCAGAGTTGCCTGCATTGCCACGTCGCAGCGAGCCCGCAGCGCACGGAAATGATGGACGGCGACACGATCGCCCAGGTGATCGAGGTGCTGCGTGTGCGCAAGGTCGGGGCGCTGGACCTCACGGGCGGTGCGCCGGAGCTGAACGAGCACTTCCGGCACCTCGTGCGGCGGGCCCGGGCGCTGGGCGTGCGTGTCATCGACCGCTGCAACCTGACCATCCTGTCCGAGCCTGGCCAAGAAGACCTGGCGGCCTTCCTGGCCGAGCAGGGGGTGGAAGTCACCGCGTCGCTGCCGTGCTACTCGCCAGCCAATGTCGACCGCCAGCGTGGCGACGGCGTCTTCGAGCGCAGCATCGCCGGGCTGCGCCAGCTCAATGGACTGGGTTACGGCGATCCTGACCGCGGTCTGGTGCTGAACCTTGTCTACAACCCGCAGGGCGCGGTGCTGCCGCCGCCGCAGGGGCCGCTGGAGGCCGACTACAAGCGCGAGCTGCTGCTGCATTTCGGCATTCGCTTCGACCATCTGTTCGCGCTGACCAATATGCCGATCCAGCGCTTCGGCAGCACGCTGGTCAGCAAGGGGACGTTCGGCACCTACATGCAGCTGCTGCGCGGCAGCTACCGCCCCGAGAACCTGGAGACGGTGATGTGCCGCAGCCTGCTCAGCGTCGACTGGCAGGGATTCCTCTACGACTGCGACTTCAACCAGATGCTGGGGCTGCGCGCCAACGTGGGGCGGAATGGGCGTCCGCACATTCGTGACCTGCTGCAGCACGATCCGGCAGGCACGGACATCCGCATCGCCGACCATTGCTACGGCTGCACGGCCGGCCAGGGCAGCAGCTGCGGCGGGGCGCTGGAGAACACTGCACCCGTCGCCGCGGACGTGGCGGTGATTCGCATGGTCGAGGGCGTGCGCTGATGGCCCGCCCCTCGAAACCCCTGCTGTGGGCCGGCGCGGCCGCCGTGGCGCTGGTGGCCGTGTGGGCCTGGCAGCACTTCGGCCTGGGCGCGCTGCTGACGCTGGACAACCTCAAGGCCAGCCGCGATGCCCTGCAAGCGCAGGTGCTGAGCGCACCGCTGTCCACTGCCGCGGTCTTCTTCGCCGTTTACGTGGCCGCAGCGGCGCTGTCGATTCCCGGCGCACTGATCCTGACACTGGCTGCCGGCGCGATGTTCGGGCTGGGCTGGGGTCTGCTGCTGGTGAGCTTCGCGTCCAGCCTGGGCGCGCTGCTGGCCTTTCTGGCGGCGCGTTACCTGCTGCGCGACGCCATCCAGGCGCGCTTCGGCAAGGCGCTGGCGCCCATCAACGACGGCGTCAAGAAGGACGGCACCTTCTACCTGCTGACGCTGCGCCTGGTGCCGGTGTTCCCGTTCTGGCTGATCAACCTGCTGATGGGCCTGACGCCCATGGGAGCTGGCCGTTTCTACCTGGTGAGCCAGCTCGGCATGCTGGCCGGCACGGCGGTGTACGTGAACGCAGGCACGCAGCTGGCGGCCATCCAGTCGCCCGGTGACATCCTCTCGCCGGGGCTCCTGGGCAGCTTCGTGCTGCTGGGCCTGTTCCCGCTGCTGGCCAAAGCCGGCGTGGCCTGGCTCGAGCGGCGCAAGGTCTATGCGAAGTGGACGAAGCCTCGCGCCTTCGACCGCAACCTCGTCGTCATCGGCGCCGGTGCCGGCGGGCTGGTCTCCGCCTACATCGCCGCGGCCGTCAAGGCCAAGGTCACGCTGATCGAAGGCCACAAGATGGGCGGCGACTGCCTGAACTTCGGCTGCGTGCCGAGCAAGGCGCTGATCCGCTCGGCCAAGATGGCGCGGCAGCTGAAGAAGGCGCATGAACTGGGTGTCGCCGATGCGGCCGGGCGGGTGGACTTCGCCGCCGTGATGAAGCGCGTGCACGGCGTCATCGCCGACATCGAGCCGCACGACTCGGTGGAGCGCTACACCGGCCTGGGCGTCGAGGTCCTGCAGGGCCATGCCCGCATCACCAGCCCGTGGTCCGTGGAGGTGACGCTGGCCGACGGCCGCAAGCAGACGCTGACAACGAAGAACATCGTCATCGCCGCCGGGGCCAGCCCCTTCGTGCCGCCGATCCCCGGCGTGAAGGAAGCGGGCTTTCTCACCAGTGACACGGTGTGGGGCCTGACCGAGTTGCCCCGGCGCCTGGTGGTGCTGGGTGGTGGCCCGATCGGCAGCGAGCTGGCGCAGAGCTTTGCCCGGCTGGGCAGCGCCGTGACGCAGGTGGAGATGGCGCCGCGCATCATGGTGCGCGAGGACCCGGAGGTTTCCGAACTCGTGACCGCCTCGCTGCGCGCCGATGGCGTGAACGTGCTCACCGGGCACCAGGCGGTTCGCGTCGAGGTTGTGGACGACGAGAAGCGGCTCATTGCCAAGGCCGGTGGTGCGGAGGTGGTGATCCCCTTCGACGCATTGCTGTGCGCCGTGGGCCGCAGCCCGCGCGTCACGGGCTACGGGCTGGAGGAGCTGGGCATCCCGCTGACGCCGCGCAAGACCATCGAGACCAACGCCTACCTGCAGACGCTGTACCCGAACATCTACGCCGTGGGCGACGTGGCCGGGCCGTTCCAGTTCACGCACACGGCGGCGCACCAGGCCTGGTATGCGGCGGTCAACGCGCTGTTCGGCCGCTTCCGCAAGTTCAAGGCCGACTACAGCGTGATCCCCTGGGCCACCTTCACCGACCCCGAGGTGGCGCGCGTGGGCCTGAGCGAGAGCGAGGCCAAGGAGCAGGGCGTGGCCTACGAGGTCACGAAGTACGGCATCGACGACCTCGACCGCGCCATCGCCGATGGCACCGCGCACGGCTTCGTCAAGGTGCTGACCGTGCCGGGCAAGGACAAGATCCTGGGCGTGACCATCGTCGGCGAGCACGCCGGTGACCTGCTGGCCGAGTACGTGCTGGCCATGAAGCACGGCCTGGGCTTGAACAAGATCCTCGGCACCATCCACACCTACCCGACGCTGGCCGAAGCCAACAAGTACGTGGCTGGGGAATGGAAGCGGGCCCATGCGCCGCAGAAGCTGCTGCAGTGGGTGGGGCGGTATCACGCCTGGGAGCGCGCATGACGACCCTGACCCGACGCAACCTGCTGGGCTTGACGCTGGCCGCGACCGCATCAGTGTTGGCATCGCCGGCCCATGCGCAGTCCCCCGGCTTCGACCACAACCACGCGGCCTGGACGGCCCTGCTGCGCAAGCACGTGCGGCTCGTGCGCGGCGGCCAGGCCACGCAGGCGGCCTACGCCGGCTTCAAGGCCGACCGAGCGGCGCTGAAGGTCTACCTCGCCAGCCTGTCGGCCGTGACGCCCGCCACCTTCGGCGGCTGGTCCAGGGCCGAGCGTCAGGCCTTCCTCACCAACGCCTACAACGCCTTCACGGTCGAGCTCATCCTCACGCGCTACCCGGACCTGAAGTCGATCAAGGACTTGGGGCAATTGCTCAGCAGCCCCTGGAAGCCGAAGTGGATCGCGCTGCTGGGCACCCAGGTCTCGCTCGACGACATCGAGCACGCGATGCTGCGCAAGCGCGGCGACTACGACGACCCGCGCGTGCACTTCGCCGTCAACTGCGCCAGCATCGGCTGCCCGGCGCTGCGCGAGGAGGCCTTCATGGCGTCACGGCTGGACGCGCAGATGGACGAGCAGACGCTGCGCTTCATGAGCGACCGCACGCGCAATCGCTTCAACGCGCAGCGCGGGCGGCTGGAGCTGTCGAAGATCTTCGACTGGTACGGCGAGGATTTCCGGCTGGGGCACCGCGGCATCGCGTCGCTGCCGGCATTTGCCGCGCGCTACGCCGATCAGTTGGCCGATACCCCGGCCGACCGCGAGCGCATCCGTGCCGCGAGCGTCGACATCGCCTTCTCTGACTACGACTGGGCGCTGAACGACGCGCGATGAAACCTGTCTTGTCGATCGTCATCCCGGCGCTGAACGAAGCTGCGGCCATCGAGGCCACGCTGCAGGCCTTGCAGCCCTTGCGCACGCGCGGCGTCGAGTTGGTGCTGGCCGATGGCGGCAGCAGCGACACGACCGCGGCGCAGGCCCGGCCCTGGGTCGACTCGGTGGTGGACGCGCCACGCGGGCGCGCGCTGCAGATGAACGCGGGCGCCGCGCAGGCTCGGGCCGATGTGCTGCTGTTTCTGCATGCCGACACCCGGCTGCCGCCGCTGGCCGATGTACTGGTACTGCAGTCCATGCAGGGACCCGGCGGCGGTGCCTGCTGGGGCCGCTTCGACGTGCGCATCGAAGGCCGGCCGTGGATGCTGCGTGTCGTGGCATGGCTGATGAACCTGCGCTCCAGGTTGAGCGGTATCGCCACCGGCGACCAGGCGATCTTCGTCACCCGCGCGGCCTTCGAGCGGGTGGGAGGCTTTCCGGCGCAGCCGCTGATGGAGGACATCGAGATCTCGCGCCGGCTGAAGCGGCTGGGTCCTCCCGCATGCCTGAACGCACGGGTCTACACCTCGGGCCGGCGATGGGAGCAGCGCGGCGTCTGGCGCACCATTGTGCTGATGTGGTGCTTGCGCTGGCGCTACTGGCGTGGCGAATCGCCAGCGCGGCTGGCGGAGGCCTACCGATGAGCACGGCAATCATCGTGTTCGCCAAGGCGCCGGTGCCCGGCCTGGCAAAGACTCGTCTCGCACCGGCACTGGGGGAATCCGGCGCTGCGGCGCTTGCCGAGCGCATGCTGAACCACGCGCTGACTCAGGCCACGGCGGCGGATGTCGGTCCCGTCGAGCTGTGCGCCGCGCCGGATGCCAAGCATCCCGCGCTGCAGGCCGCGGCAGCCGAACATGGCGCCCGGCTGACCGAGCAAGGCACCGGCGATCTCGGCCTGCGCATGCACCGGGCGTTTGCGCGCAGCCTGAGACACCACGGCCGCGCACTGCTGATCGGGACCGATGCGCCGGCACTGGACGCCGCCGTGCTCCGCCAGGCGGCGTCCGCACTGCAAGACCACGACACGGTGTTTGTGCCGGCCCTCGACGGCGGCTATGCCCTGGTGGGCCAGCGCCGGGCGGATCCGCGCTGGTTTTCCGACATGCGCTGGGGCCATGACCGCGTGATGGACGAGACGCGCGAGCGGCTGCGGGCGGCCGGCGTCCGCTGGGCGGAGCTGCCTCCGGTGGCCGACATCGACGAGCCGGTGGACCTGGTGCACGTGCCACCCGGCTGGCTCGATGGCTTGGAGAGCGCCAGCCGTATCCGGGAGCAGCAGCCATGAAGCGGCTGGTGCTGGCCGGCGCCGGCCATGCCCACGCACTGGTGTTGCGTGCACTGGTACGGCAGCCCATGCCCGGCGTCGAGGTCGTGGTGATCTCGCCGGAGCCGCTGGCGCCCTACTCGGGCATGGTGCCTGGGTGGCTGTCCGGTCACTACCGGTTCGACGAGATCGCCATCGACTTCCCGCCCCTGGCCGCGGCGGCCGGCGCGCGCTGGTGCCGGGGCGAGATCCATGCACTGGATCCGGCACGCCGGCAGCTGCGGCTGGCGGACGGCAGCACGCTGGACTACGACGTGCTGTCCCTGAACGTCGGCTCGACGCTGCAACCGCCGCCAGCCGAACACGCGCAGATGTTGCCCTTGCGCCCGCTGGCGATGCTGCATCGGCGCTACGAGAAATTGCTGGAGCGATGGGCCCGGGAGCCTGCCGACCGGCCCTTCGTCGTCTCCGCGGTGGGTGGCGGCGCGGCCGGCTTCGAGGCCTTGCTCGCGGTGCTGACCCGGCTGCGGGCCCTGCGTCCGGACCACACCGTGCATGGCAGCCTGCTGACCCGGGGCACGCGCCTGCTGCCCGGGCTGGCGCCGGCCGCACGGCGTGCCGCGCAGCGCGCACTGGACCGCGCCGGGGTGACCGTGCAGTTCGGCAGCGGTTGGTGCACCTCCGTGGACCGCAGCAGCGACGCCGTCCTCTGGGCAACTGGGGCCGAGGCGCATGCGTGGCAGCGGGACCCCGTGCGGCGAGGCTCGCTGGCGGTTGACGAGCAGGGCTTCGTGCGCATCGACGAGCAGCTTCGATCGGTGTCCCACCCGCAGGTGTTTGCCACGGGCGATTGCGCGAGCTGGTCCGGCCAGGCCCTGCCCAAGGCTGGCGTGCATGCGGTGCGCATGGGGCCGGTGCTGGCGAGCAACCTGCGCGCGGCGCTGACAGTGCCTGCAGCTGCAGGAGACCTTCGCGTCCACCGGCCACAGCGCCACTTCCTGGCCTTGCTGGCCACGGGTGATGGACGCGCCATCGCGTCCCGCGGGCCCTTCGGTGCCGAAGGCGCCTGGGCGTGGCGCTGGAAGGACCGCATCGACCGCCACTTCCTGCAGCAGTTCGTCGCGACACAGGCCACACCCCCGCACGCTTCCCAGCCCGCCTCCCAGCCCGCGAAATCCCTCAACCCGTTGGCCGAGGTGTCGGCCCGTCACTCAGGAGAATCCCAATGAACTTGACCCGTCGGCATGCGGCCTCCCTGGCCCTGGGGAGCCTGCTGAGCCTGCCCAGCCTGGCCCTGGCACAAGGCGCTCCGCTGAAGTTCGGCGTCGGCATGTTCCAGCCCGACCGCGAGAAGAACGACGCCACCTACCGCCCGCTGGCCGCGCACCTGGCGCAGCGCCTGGGCCGGCCGGTCGAACTGCGCACGGTCGACAGCTGGGAGGGCCTGGCCAAGAGCCTGGCCAACGGCGAGACCGATCTCGCACTGATGGGGCCCTGGGGCTATGTGCTGGCCAACCACTTCGCCGAGGCGCAGGTGGTCTCGACCATCCTGTACCAGGGCAAGCCGGAATACTTCGCGATGATCGTGACCCATCCGGATTCGGGGCTGAACAGCATCGACGACCTGCTGGGACCCAAGGGAAGGGGGCGCAACTTCGCTTTTGGCGACAAGGGCTCGACCTCCGGCTACCTGATCCCGGTGCATGAGTTCCAGAAGCGCGGCATCGACCCCGAGAAGCATTTCGCCCGCGTGCTGTACACCAAGCACCAGGCCATCCAGACGCAGGTGACGGCGGGGCAGCTGGACGCCGGCGCCGACTTCAACCGCAACCGCAACGTGATGATCGCGCAGGGGTTGATCACGGCCGCGCGCAGCAAGGTCATCTGGCAGTCGGCGCCTCTGCCCAACGACGCGTTCGCCGTCAGCGCCGTGCTGGCCAAGGACGTGGCCTTCGTGAAGCGCTTGCAGGCGGCACTGGCCGAGATCGGCCCGCTGCTGGCGAGCCAGCCGACCCTGCTGCCCGCCAACTACACCGGTTTCGTGGCCCGTGACAACGCGTTCTACAAGCCCATCCGGGATGCCGGGCTGGCCACCGGCAAGCTGGGCGCACGATGACCGGGTTGGCACATCGTCAGCCATCGCAGCCGGTGCGCTGGGGGCTGCCCGCCGGCCGGGCGGGCTTCGCCACGCTGGTCGCGTTCTATGCGGTGCTGGTGGCGCTGTGCCTGGCCACGCTGGTGGCCGCGGGCGATCTCAGCTTCGGCCGCAATCCCTGGGACAACCTGCTCAAGACGGTGGGTGACTTCGCGCGGCCGAGCTTTCTGGACGTCTGGTTCGGCCCCGAACGCCTGGAGTACCGCAGCGACGACGGCGCCGTGCTGCGCGTGGAGAACCGCCGCGAGGTCGAGGCGAGCTTCCTCGCCGCCGTGGGGCGGGCCACCTGGGCGACCTTCCAGATCGCGACGCTGGGGTCGCTGCTGGCCGCGCTGATGGCCCTGCCGCTGGCGATGCTGGTAGCGCGCAACCTGCGGGCCCCACGGCCGCTGGCCTGGGCCGCCAAGGGCGTGCTCGACGTGTCGCGCGCGGTGCACACGCTTGTGTTCGGTCTGATCCTCGTGGGCATCGTGGGCCTGGGGCCGACCGCTGGGGTGCTGGCCATCGCGCTGCACTCGATGGGTACCTACGGCAAGCTGTTCGCCGAGAGCATCGAGTCGCTGGACATGGCGGCAGTCGATGCCGTGCGCGCCACCGGCGCTGGCGAGGCGCAGGTCTTCTTCCACGGTGTGTGGCCTTCCGTGCTGCCGCAGTTCGTCAGCCACCACCTGTACGTGTGGGAATTCAACATCCGCGACTCCACCATCCTGGGGCTGATCGGCGCCGGCGGGCTGGGGTTGCTGATCAGCGAGGCGGTCAGCCTCTTCCAGTGGAGCCGGCTGGCCACCTTGCTGATCGTGGTGGTGGCGCTGGTGATGGCTTTCGATGCGTTGTCGCGCCGCATCCGGGAGGCGCTGCTGTGAGGACTTTGTCGTGAGTGCGGCCGTCTGTCTGAAGGACGTGCAGGTGGTGTTCGGCAACCGTGTGCTGCTCGATGTGCCGCGCCTGTCCATCGAACCGGGGGAGCGGGTGGCCATCGTCGGGCCCAATGGCGCTGGCAAGAGCACGTTGCTGAAGGTGATCGGCGCGCTGGTCCAGGCCCATCAAGGGCGTGTCGAGGTGCTCGGGCGATCGCTCGGCCCAGGCGACGAGGCTGCGGACCGGCGCGCCCTGCGCCGCGACACCGGCCTGCTGATGCAGGGCCTGCACCTGGTGCCGCGGCTGAGTGCGCGCGAGAACGTGCTGATCGGCGCACTGGCCCGGCTGCGCGGCGCCCAGGCCGTGCGCAGCTGGTGCCGCTGGTACCCGCAGGACCTGATCGCCGAAGCCGACGCCGCGCTGGCGGCCCTCGGTCTCGGGGACCGCGGCGACACGCGGGCCGACCGGCTGTCCGGCGGCGAGCGACAGAAGGTCGCCCTGGCGCGCCTGCAACTGCAGCGTCCCCGCTTGCTGCTGGCCGACGAGCCCACTTCGGCGCTGGATCCGGCGGCGACCCGGGAGGTCTGCCATGCGCTGTGCGCCGTGGCCGCAGCGCCCGGGCGGACGCTGCTGACCGTGGTGCACGACCTCGAGCTGCTTCCGGTACTGGCCACCCGCGTCATCGGCATGGCCGAAGGCCGGGTGCGCTGGGACCGACCGCTGGGCGAGGTGACACCATCGCTGTTGCAGGCCCTCTACGAACGGCACGCCGCCGACGTGACCCCGGCCGCGCCGCCCGAGCCGGCGCCCGTGATCAGGCTGGCCAGCGCGTGAAGGCTGGCCTTGGATTGACTACAACCAGGAGAAGACGATGAACATGTCTGCCTCTCCTGAATTTCGAGTGGGTGGATTCGGTGGTGTTTGAGCTGGCAGCCGGGGTCAAGGGCGGGCGCAGCCCGGCGAAGCGCTCCCTTGACGCCGGATGCCAGCCGGTACGCTGGCTGTCATGGCCGATGCGGCATGCTGACGCAT
>NZ_JAPZSC010000066.1 GCF_027531545.1 Silanimonas sp.
GCGCCGTCGATCTCCTTGATCGCGATGACGGTGTCGCTCGTCGCCTGCTGGATCTGGTTGACCATCTCCGAGATCTCGCTGGTCGCCTTCGCCGTCTGGTTCGCCAGCGCCTTGACCTCGCTCGCCACCACGGCGAAGCCCTTGCCGGCATCGCCAGCCCGAGCCGCCTCGATCGTCGCGTTGAGCGCGAGAAGGTTGGTCTGCTCCGCAAGCCCGTTGATCAGGCTGATCACCGAGCCGATCCGGGAGGCCGCCGAAGCAAGCGCCTGCGCGCTCTCGTCGGTCGTCCGCACGCTGGCCACCGCATCGGCCGCCGCCCTGGTCGATTCCGCGAGGATCCGCGAAATCTCGCCTGCCGTGCCGGAGAGTTCCTCGCCCGCCGCGGCCAGGCCATGGAAGGTCGTGCTGGTCTGTGTCGCCGCAGCGGCCACAGTCGAGGCCTCCATCGTCGTGTGCTTGGCCGCCTGCGAGAGTTCGTTCGCCGCGGCTTCCAGCTGGTTGGCCGCCGAGGAAATGGTCAGCACCACCGAATCCGCATTGCGCTCGAAGCTGGAAATCTCGGCATCGACACGCGCCTGGCGCTCGCGCTCGGCCACGCGCCGGGCCCGCGCCTCGGCTTCCGCCTGCTGGTTCTGGGCCAGCGCGTCGCGGAAGACCTGCAACGCCCGGGCGATCACGCCGATCTCGTCGCGGCGGTCCACGCCCTCGATCGCCGTGTCGAGCTGCCCGGCCGCAATGCCTTCCACCGAGCCAGTCAGCTGACGCACCGCCCGCGACAGGCTCCGGCCGAGATACAGCGCAAACAGTACGAAGAACGCAGCGAGGGGGAGGATCTTGGCTGCCAGCGCGCCGGCTTCGCGCCAGAGCGCCTTGTCCACGTCATCCACATGCAGCCCGGAGCCCACAAAGGCCTTCGTGCCCGGCAGCAGCGCGTTATAGGCAATCTTGACCGTCTCGACCTCGTCGCCGGGCTTCTTCCAGTGATATTCGGTAAAGCCGGCCTTGTTGGCCTGAACTTCCTTGATGAATTCCTGGATGATCATCACGCCGTTCTTGTCCTTGAGGCCAAGATTGTTCTTGCCCTCGAGATCCTTGCGGATCGGGTGCATCAGCGTGTCGCCGGTGAGGTCGTAAATGTAGAAATAGTTGCCGTTGTCGAAGCGCGAGCTCCGGAGCACATTGCCCGCCGCCCGCACCGCATCGGCATCGGAAGCGCCACCGGCCTTGGCCGCCTCATAGGCGCCCTGCATGACGGTAACCGCCGCATCCACCGTGTTCCGGATTTCCGCCCGTTTCTGGTCCAGCATGATCGAGCGGGTCTGCACCATGACCAGCGTCACGGCGCCGGCCAGAAGAAGGAGCGCAGCGCCGGCAATCAGTGCAAAATTGCGCGTGATGGATGCATTCTTGAGCATTCGGACCATTCCTCGAAGTCAGCCGAATCTTCAGATGCACCCGAATTGGTAAATTCTCGGTCAACTATCGGGCGTCCTGCCCGGAAAATGGACAGGCTCGCCGGCAACTGTCCATATTTCAGGCCGCGCGGACGGTCTGGAGGAAACGCTGGACCTCGCTCCGCATTGTCTCGGCCTGCCGGGCGAGATCAGCGGCGGAACCCAGCACCTGCTGCGCCGCGCCCTCGGTATGCCCGGCCGTGGCCGATACCGCCGTGATCGAGCGCGAAACTTCCTCCGTCCCGTTCACCGCCTGCTGGACATTGCTGGCAATCTCGCGCGCGGCCCGTTCCTGCTCGCCCACCGACCCGGCGATTTCCGCCGTGGCACGGTCGATCAGCGCGATGGCGCCGTCGATCTCCTTGATCGCGATGACGGTGTCGCTCGTCGCCTGCTGGATCTGGTTGACCATCTCCGAGATCTCGCTGGTCGCCTTCGCCGTCTGGTTCGCCAGCGCCTTGACCTCGCTC
>NZ_JAPZSC010000034.1 GCF_027531545.1 Silanimonas sp.
CGATGACGCCACCAAGTACACGATGTCGGAGACGATGCTGAGCCGTTCGTCGAACCTCAACCGCGTCAACAACAACATCTCGACGGCCCTCAAGACCCTCGAGTCGACCGATCTCGCCCTGAAGCAGATCCGCAACCTGCTGCAGCAGATGAACACGATGGCCTCGGACGCGCTGAATGCCGGCTCGGCCACGACGGTTCAGGCGACCTCGACCGCCAACATCGCCGACACGACCACCGTCAACGGCGCCTCGACCGGCCACCGCCTGTCGATCACCTCGGATAACGGCAAGAACTTCACCTACACCTTCACCGGGGCGACGAACACGACCTCGTGGGGCCAGGTAGCCCAGGCGCTGAACAACGCCAATATCGGCGTGACGATGCGCTTCGAAGTCAACGGCACGGGTTCGCGGGTGATCCTCGAAGCCACCGACGGCAAGACCGGCTTCACGATCGACGGCGCCTCCTCGCAGCAGGTCGTGGATGACCTGACCGCAATCAACTCGGGCTATGACGGCACGTATAACGCCTCCAAGTTCACCAACGGCACCTCCATGCCGACCGGCTTCGGGGGATCCCGGCCGATGGGTCTGCGCTTCGGCACCGGCGGCGCGCTGAGCACCGCCTCGACCTTCGCCGGTTCGTCGGTTGCGGCCGGTTCGTCGCTCTCGTTCCTCGGCGCCGACGGCGTCGCCCGGACCTGGTCGACCACCACCGTGAAGAACCTGGACACGGTTGTTGCCGAAATCAACGCGATGAATGCCGGCGTCAAGGCCGAGTTCGTCCAGTCTGCCGCCGGCCAGAACCGGATCGCACTCCGCAACCTGCAGGGCAATGCGATCACGGTGCTCAACGGCACGGGGGCCTTCGACTCCGTCACCGGCGCGGCCCGCTTCAACGCAGGCTCCGGGGTTCCGGTGGTTCAGGGCAACCCGATCCTCGGCGCGACCAACAACGCCCGCCGTCTCGAACTGGGCACCCAGTACGAGGCCTACAAGACGGAAATCACGAACGTCATCAACAACAACGTGGTCCAGGCCGGCCGCAACCTCCTGCTCGGCCAGGGCATGAGCGTGATCCTGAACGAGTTCGCTGCGAACCCGATCGCGAT
>NZ_JAPZSC010000054.1 GCF_027531545.1 Silanimonas sp.
GGTCACTCAGGACACCGCCCCGGTGTCCGCGATCACGGCGGAACGGTGTCCGCCATCAGCGTGGAACGCTGTCCGCCATCACGGCGGAATGCTGTCCGCCATCACGGCGGAACGGTGTCCGCGATCGGGCGGAATACGCACACTCGGTTCTTCGGCTACCGGGAAGCGGCGGCGTTCGGCCGGGAGCTCGAAGACTGGCTGGACCAGGTCGCGCGGGAGCTGCTGCCCCATCATCCGCCCGCGGCCGTCGAGCTCTTCGAGGACTTCATCGAGGCTGACGCCACCTGGTTCGGGCGCGCCGACGACTCTGGAGGCGCCATCGGCGACGCCGTGCGCGCCGCGTGCCAGCACTGGCTGCAGGCCGCGGCCGCCTGCGAGATGCCGGCCGACGCCTGGCCCGGTCGCCTGCTCAAGCTCTACGAGGGGGACGAGTACGGCGCGCGCGAGCATCTGCTGCGGCACGCGCACCTTCTGCTTGACGAGCCTGCACAGCGCCGGCTCGTCGCCGAACTCGAGTACCGTCTGGAGCAGGCGCAGTCCCGAGCGTCCATGACCGACCGCATGCCCTACGCGGTGGCGCGCGCCTCGGCCGCGCTGACGCTGCTGTCGGAATCACTGCGCGACCCCGACATCCTCGTGCGTGCCACCCAACGGCTCTCGCCCGACCCCAATCCGGTCCAGCGGCAAGGATTCGTCCGCGCCTACATGGATGCCGACCGGCTGGCCGACGCGCTCGTGTGGCTGCAGCAGCCCTGGGGCCATTTCGAAGGCAGCCGGCAAAGCCTGCTGGCGGAGGTCCTCGAGCGGCTCGGACGCTTCGAAGAGAGCCTGCCGATCCGGCGGCGAGCGTTCGAGGACTCTCTGTCGGTGCATGATCTGGAGCGCTGGCTCGAGCATCTTTCGGAGACGGACCGCCCCCAGGCCAGGGAGCTCGCCCGGCGACTGGCGCTGGCGCATGACGAGCCGACGGCTGCGGCCAAGCTGCTGCTGCACCTGGGCGAGGTCGAGGCGGCGGAGACCCGGCTGCTGGCCGGCGCAGCTCACGTCGATGGTCGCAACTATGACAGTCTGGTTCCGCTGGCCAAGTCCCTGCGCGCGCACGACTGCCCGCGCGCCGAAACCGCGGTGTACCGTGCCCTGCTCCACGGCATCCTGGATCGCGCCAATGCGCGCGCCTACGGGCATGCCGCCCGGTACTGGTCCCGGCTCGGCGAGATTGCCGCGAGCGGCATCGCGTTGCAGCCGTTGACACCGCACGAGGCCTTCGTTGCCGAGATCCGCACCCGCCACGCCCGCAAGACATCGTTCTGGGCTCATGTGAACGGTGCGCGTCGCGAACAGCCCCAGCCGGCGGATTTCGCCGACGATGACGACGGGGACGCGCTTGTCTAGAACGAGACGCGCTCGACTTCTTCGACGGTCAGCAGGCCCTGGCGCCGGTCGTACAGGCCGGTCGTGCGGGCCGACTCGTGGTTGGCCATCTGCTGTGCGATCTCCAGGCGCCCCCCGTTGCGCAGGTACTCGGTGATGCCGGTGGCGCGGAAACTGTGGCAACCGATGCGCGTGCGAATGCCGGCCGCCTCGGCTCTGCGGCCGATCATGCGGAAGACATCGCCCTGCCCCATGGGGTTGCCCGACAACCGCCCCGACCGACCAGCCACGGTCTGGAAGAGCCAGGTCTTGCCCGCCTCCATCTGCGCCCCCTCGATGTAGGCCTGCAGCCAGGCCTCGAGGTTGTGGTGGCACGGCATCTCGTGTTCCTTGCCCCCCTTCTCGTGCAACCGAACCCAGGTTCTGCGCGCCTGGACGTAGACATCCTCCATGCGCATCTGGATCGCCGCGCCGACGCGCGCGAAGGTGTAGACCATCAGGCCGATGAGGGCGCGGTCCCGTAGCCCGATGACGGTGCTGGTGTCGATGGCGTCGATCAACGCCCGGGCCTCTTCGGCCGACAGCACAGGCGTCTTGCCCTTCTTCACCGAGTGCCTGGGCCCGCGCACCGAACTGGCCGGGTTCATCGGCATGACCTGGCCGATGACGAGCCAGTCGAAGAGCATGCGCAGCGCGGCCAGGCGCTGCTTCACGGAGGGGGCAGCGAGCTGCAGGCCCTCGATGTAGGCCGCCACGTGCAGGGGCTGGACCTGGCGCACGTCTTTCAGGCCATGCCGATCGCACCAGGTCGAGAAGTCGGCTACCCCGCGCGCGTAGGCCTTGCGCGTGTTCGGGTTGCGGATGTTGACAGCGAAGAACTCGAAGGTGCGCCGAGCCGCTAGGGCATCGGACGCGAAGACTGCGGGGACCTGGCCCGCGCTCGCGAGAACCAGTTCAGTGTTCATCGGCCGCCGAGCCGCAGACCTGCGCGCCGTCCTGACCGGCTTCCACGATCTGGAGGTTAGGGCCTTTCATCTTGGTCAACACACGGCCATCTGCCAAGTGGATCAAGTGTTTCGCGCCGAACACCTCGACTCTGCAGCCCTCTGCCTCGTGATCGACCCGCTTCCTAGAGGTCGTAGGACCGACCCACTCGACCCAGCGCACGAAGCAGCTCTCGATGAGGCGATCAGGCTCCTTGGGCTTGGGCGCTGGGCACGGCTTCAGCAACTGCGAGTGGCGCTCTGCGTTGCGCTCACGCCATGGTGCGAAGTCCGGGTCGCGCCTGGCAATCTCGACCAAAGACCCGAGCAATTCGAACATCCTCGTACACGGCATCGAGGGATCCAAGGGAGCATCCAGCCCGTCACTGGGCACCCAAGTCGGCCATTGGCGAAGGTGATGCTTGGTGTCAGCACTCACCTGCGCAAGCGTCATACGCCGCCTGACGAAAGCGAGGGCGAACGCTCCATCTTCTTCGGCCAGCGCGCGCAGCCGGGCGAGACCGGCCAGGTGCTCTGCCTCTCGCTTCGTCTTCTCGTTCTGGTTCCGAGCGGCCTCGGCGTCGCTACGGGCTTGCTCGGCTGCGCGCTGATGCTGGTCGGCAATCACATCGGCCTTGGCCAAGGTGCATGCCTCCCGCAGTTGGGCCTCCACCGCTGCCAGGCCCGCCCAAGGCAAGGCCTCTACCTTCTCGAAGGACGCGAGGATGTTCTCCTTCACGAACCACATCGGCAGGCACCAGGGGCCATCGTCTTGCTGCTTCAACAGCGACGCCGGCACCATCTTCTGCCGCACCAGGGTGCGCTGCGGCTTGCCTGGCGCGTCTACAGTGACTTGCAGCTTGACCGAACGGCTCTTCTCCGTCTTGCCTTCGGCCACGCTTGTGACGGCGACGCGCGCGTCTCGATCCCCCGTCACCAAAGTTCGGACGAAGTCCAGAACGCGTCCCATGGCTGCGTCGCAGGCGGCTTCGGTTTCACGGCCGTAGGGCTGCAAAAGTGGAGCACCCTCTGCAAGCCAGCGAGAGAGCGGGATCCACAGCGGTCCGCCAGGGGTCGTGACCAGCACGGCGGCCGGCCTGGCCTCGACAACGGGCCACTCGACGACTTGAGGACGCGACGCCAGGCCGAGACGGATCTCGAGCTTGTTGGGCGGTGTTGCATGCCAGGACATTGGTCACTCCGCTGTGGGGCTGTGGTTGCGGATCCACCTGGCCCGCTGCAGGCAGACGGCAAAGCATCCGACCGCGACGATCCAAGCCTGCGACTTGGCGAGAGGAGCCCTCACCTGCTCGGCCAGCTCGTCGGCTTCGGCGGCGTTACGGTCTAGGAGCGCACCAGGATTCGTACATGAATGATAACGTCCTTTATCAAACACAATAAGAAGCGCCGCAAGGCGAAATCTCGGCGGTCACAGCCGCTCGGTGTTGAGAGCGATCGACTGTCCGTTCTGTCGATCGTCAGGCTCCAGGCAAAGCGGCATCAGGCGCCACGAGCTGTCCCCCCTGAATCTGCAGCTCGAACCGCGGATTGATGCGATAGACCGTCCGCGTTCCGCCCCCGGGTGTCGGCTCTTCCTCGATGTCGAAGAGCTCCGTCGCCTGCAACAGCTTCTTCAGGGTCCGGTGACCATACAGCTCCAGCATGTTCTCCAGCTCCCGCGGCTCCCGCTGCCGAAGGATGTGCCCAGCGGAAGCGAGCACGGTCCAGCCATCCGCCCGAGGTGTCCGGAGAGCGATCTCGCCAAGCAGCAGCACGAGTCGGCTGTGCCGCAGCCAATGCAGCTCGAACTGACGAGCACCCTCAGGTGACGATATGAACTCCGCGTGGGCCTTTGCCGCCTCCTGAAGCGAGTTCACGAAACCCTGCAGGCGATCGCGCATCGGCAGTGCCTGGGCACGCTGCTGGTCGAGATACTCCAGCGCCGCACGCGTGCTGTCTTCGAACGCGGGTGACCAGCGCGGC
The DNA here is from genome assembly GCF_027531545.1 of Silanimonas sp. Lineage (GTDB taxonomy): Bacteria > Pseudomonadota > Gammaproteobacteria > Xanthomonadales > Xanthomonadaceae > Silanimonas. Next base: position 4,338 of record NZ_JAPZSC010000054.1, read on the forward strand.
AGGAAGTGATGGATCAGATCGTTCCGGGCATCCACGACGGCCTTCATCTCGGCTGCATGCTGCTCGACGAAGGCGCTGTCCGTATGGATAGTGAACCCGAACGAGAACCAGGCCTGGTCGACGCTCTCGGGCGCTTCGCGTTCCCCGGCGTCGGCCAGCACGTCGTCGACGAACTGCCCCGCCAGCTGCCCCAGCGTCTGCTTGTGGATCTTGGCCCGCCGTGCTTCGAGGTTGGTCTGCATCGAACGGACCGTGCCTTCAAGCCGGGCGCTGGTCATCAGCTGCTTGAGCAGGTGCTCGATGTGCTGGAACAGAAGCAGGTTCCTGCCGATGCGGCGCAAGACATCATCGATCTCGGGGGTGCGATGCGGCTCCCCGGGCGTGGAGGTGCCGGTCACCTTCGGACCTCGGCGTTCATGGTGCCGTCATGACTCCAGCGGACGGTCGTGGAACTTCGCGTACTCGCCGGCCCGTGCGCTCTCGGCCAGCCAGAACTTGCCGTCGCGGAGTTCGGCCAGCCCCCGGTCCAGAAGCCGGTGCAGGTCGGTACGGATCAGGACACCGTCGTCGGCCGCGTTGTCGTGCCGCCAGTTCTTCCCCGGAAGGTGCGCCGCGTCCAGCAAGGCCTTCACCTCCGTGCCGGAGACTACGCAACGCCATTGGCAGCGGTTGCCCACCAGCATCCGGAACGCCTGCTGTCGCATGCGCACCTCCAGCTCGGCCGTGATCTTCTTCGACCCCGGTGCGACCTTGGGGTCGTCGCTCAGGCCGCAGATGGACGAGAGCGACAACTCCAGGCTTGTGACGGCGGTGACGCAGTCGGCGTCGGGGCCACCTCGTGTGTCCTCGAACCACAGCGTCGGCGTCTTCGTGTTCCTTGCCCGCTTGCGCCACTGCGCGATCTGCTGTCGATAGGCATCGGCCACATCGTCCACGGCCAGCGCCACGTAGTTCGTGATCCGCGAGTCGACCATGTGCACCAGCAGCGCGTGCGTCGCGCCCCTGGCCTTCGCCCTGGCCACGCGACCGGCCACGTAGTCGGTGAAGTGCGAGTCCGGCAGCTTGGCCGGCTCCGGCACGCTGAACAGCCCGAACTGGATGGCCGAATAGTTGCGCGAGTCGGTCCATCCCTGCTTCAGCCAGAACCGGACCTTCGACCCGTCCGACGCCCTGGCGTCGACGAACTTCATGCCACCGGTGCGTACCGTCGTCACGCCGGCAAAGCCCTTCTGCTCCAGCAGCTCCGGAAGCATCGCCAGCAGCAGTTCCTCGTTCTCGTACGACTTCGGACTTCTGGCCTGGTCTTTCGACATCGAACCTCTCCGGATGCGGCTCAGCGCCGGTTCCTGGCTTCCCGGAGTGCGGCGGCGATGTCCGTTCGGCCATTCCGTTCGGCATAGCCACCGAGATCCTCTCCCTCGGGCGTTCGGGCATCGGCGGATGCCCCCTGCTCGATCAGCCCCTGCACTGCCGTCAGGTCGCCGCGGCGCACAGCGTTGTAGAGGAGCGTGGTTGCCCGCGCCGCGCGCTTCTCACTGGCGGCCCGCTGACGCTCTGCCTCCAGGCGGGCGGTAGCTGCTCGACCCTCAGCTCGCGCAGCCTTGGCCTCAAGGACCTCGGCGAGTGTTCGGGCGCCGTTAGCGTAATAGTCGTAGCTGCGGGTGCGGGCGAGAACCCAGTCGATCGTTGCTTCGTCCTCACCAGGAGACAGGGGCAGCAACTGGCACAGCGCGGTGACGCTTCCCAGTCCCCTGACCGTGTCCTCATAGACGGCGAGCGCCTTGATGAACGCCGTTCGTTCGGCCTTCGTCATTGCGTCGACGGCGCTCCGCCCTTCGCCACGGAGCGAGGACGCGAGCCGGAGCACCTGGGCATGATTGCCAGCGCCTGGAAGCGATGCCACCGAAGCGAAGTCCTCCGCCAGGCCTGCCGCCAGCAGCTGTCCAACGAGTGCGGTTACCGGCATGTCGCGGATTTAGGCCCGATTCAGACGCCGAACACCTTCATCACCTCGTCGCCCAGGTGATTGATCACCTTCACCGCGATGCGCCCGGTCTTCGGCTTCTCGAACGCGCGGGACACGTCGCTGTTGAGCGTGGCCCAGGCCTCGGCGTCGATCTCGGCCTTCAGCGTCGTCTTCAGCGCCTTGTAGGGGTCGGACGCGCCCAGGAAGTAGGCCTGGCGGACGAAAAAGCTCTCTTCGTTGTATTCGGTGTCAATCATCCACAGCGCGATGCTGTCCGTGCCGCCGCTCTCGATTTCGCCCGTCTGCGGGCGGAACACGTCCACGCCCTTAACACGCACGCGCACCTTGCCCTCGGCCTGCGGTTCGATGCGGATGTCGGGCTCGCCGAATACCACGAACAGGTTGCCGGCGCCGGTGTTCTTCAGCTCCCCCGCCATGTGCAGGTCGGGGTTCATGCGGGCCTTGAGCACCGGCACGCGACCCAGCTTCTCGAACTCGGCGGCGTGCGCCTCGTAGTTGAACGCGCAGGCGATCAGCACGTCGAAGCCGGCGTCGGCCGCTTCGCGGGCGGCGCCCACCAGGTCAGGCCGCGAGACGGTGCCGAACTCGGGGCCGATGAAGATGGCGGCACGGCGCTCCTTCTCGCCCTCCATGTAGCGCCCTTCGGCGCAGACGTACTCACCCGGCCAGCCGACGATGCTGGTGAAGCTGATGCGGTCGGCCTTGTGCGCCTGCTGCACGCCGGCCGCCTTCAAGTTCTCCAGCATCACGGACGCGAAGTCGGCCTTGGCCTCGTACTCGGCCTTGGGCTGGCGCACGCCGTCGATCAGCCCATCGTCGATGTCCATGGCCAGCGTGCGGTGCGGGCTCAGCGAGTCCACCGTGAACGGGCCGGCCACGCGCACGCGCTTCTTGTCCTCGTAGGGCTTGTCGTACAGGTACTCGCTCTCGGCCTTGGCCGCGATCGAGGCGTCGATCTCGCGCTGCCGCTCGATACGGGCGGCCCACCAGTCGGCGTGCAGCTTCTTCGCCTTGTCGTTCCACTTGGTGTCTGGCTCGCGCGGAATCTGCCAGTCCTGCCAGTCCTTCTCGAGGGCGGCGTTCAGCGCCTCGCGCAGTGGCTCCAGCTTCTTCTGCCACGTGTCCCAGATCACGTCGATCTCGGCGTTGTTGGCGATGCTCTTCAGCGTGACGTGAGGCACTCGCTCGTAAACGAAGCCTTGCCGGATGTTGCCGCGCGTGGGCAGGCTGCTCGGCACGCCACGTGTGACCTCGGCCTCCTTCAACTGGCCTTCGGGGCTGTCGGCGAGCAGGTAGTACGGGTAGCGGGCGCCCATGATGCGAGCGCGCGCGAGCGCGAGAGCAACGCGCGAGGTGTCGATGGTGATCCAGCGGCGGCCCCATTGCTCGGCGACGTAGGCCGTCGTGCCCGAGCCGCAGGTCGGATCGAGCACGAGGTCGCCAGGGTCTGTTGCCATGAGCATGCATCGCTGGATTGCCGTAGTCGGCGTTTGGACGACGTACACCTTTGGGTCCAGCCGGCTCTGTATGCCACCGATGTCGGACCACGAGTTGTTCAGCGTGGCTGCGCCGAAGTCGTCGAGGTACCGGACGTAGGCAAGGCTGTTCCCAGTAAGTTCCACGCGATCTGCGTAGAGGAGCCGTTGCATGCCGGTCTCGTTCGTCTTCCAGCGGACCTTGATCGATGGGCGAACTTCTTGGCCGGCGATCTGCACGGGGAACCATGAGGCGGCACCTTCACCTTTGTCTCGGCCGACGCTCTGACTCGTGAGGTTGTCTTGCCGATAGGCTCGTGCGCCGGCTTGAAGCTCGCTTGTGCCAGTTCGCTCGTCGACCGACATGGATCGCCGAGTCAGATCGGATTGGCGCACTCGCGTGTACTTCTCGGCTCCTTCCTCTCCTACGGCCTTGGTAGAGAAGAGCGGCCGGTACTTGAGGTGCTCATGGCTCTTGCAGTACCAAAGCACGTGGTCCTGAACCCCCGCGAGATAGACACCAGTCGAGCCGCCAGAGGTCTTGGTCGCAATCTGAGCGACGCAGTTCTCGTCGCCGAAAACCTCGTCCATCAATACGCGGACTCGATGGACGTTCTCATCGCCGATTTGAACGAAGACTGAGCCACTCTCGGTCAGCAGGTCGCGTGCCACTGTCAAGCGGTCGCGAAGGTAAGTCAAGTACGAATTGATGCCATCGCGCCAGGTGTCGCGGAATGCTTTCACCTGCTCCGGCTCTCGGCTAATGTGGTCCCGATTGCCGTCCTTCACGTCACGGCTGGTCGTGCTCCACTGGAAGTTCGAATTGAATTTGATCCCGTAGGGCGGGTCGATGTAGACGCACTGCACCTTGCCCCGCAGACCCTCGCGCTCCGCCAGGCTCGCCATCACCTGCAGGCTGTCGCCCAGGATCATGCGGTTGGTCCAGTTCTGGTCGTGGGCATAGAAGTCGGTCTTGTCGGCGCCGGCTGGGATGCCGTTGAAGTCGCCGAACATGTCGACCGTGCCGCCAGCGGCGGCCTCGGCCGCCTCGCGCCGCTCGCGGCTCTGCCGCAGCAGGTCGTCGATCAGCACCTTGGGGTGCACCTTCTCCTGGATATAGAGCGGCGGGGCGTTGACGACGAGGTCCGTCCAGTCCTGCGCATCCTTGCCGCGCCAGACCAGCTGCGGGTCCAGGTCGTGGTTGCGCGTTTCCTTCTCGGTCTTCAGGTGATCGGCGTTCGACGTGGTGCGCGAATAGGTCACCTGCACGGGTTTGCGTGCCTCGTCCGCCATGAGGCTCTGGTACTCGGCCGTCGGGATGTTCTTGCGCTTGTCGTCGGCGTGCTTCAGCGCATCGACGCCGACGAAAGTGGTTCCGGATTTCTTGGTGGCCATGTCGGGTCCGTCAGGCAGTCACGGGCGCGGTGCTCGTCGTCACGAGGCCCTGGATCAGTTTGTCGAAGTCGGCTTCGAGCTCATGCGCCGAGCGGAACTCGGCGAAGGCCCACCGGCCGTAGGTGCCCAGGGCGTTCACCCCCGGCACCCACTGCGTGACCATCGTCTCGGCCTTGACCACCGCGTCTTCGCCGCGGAAGCCCTTGATCTCGACGACCAGGTTCAGCGGGTTGTCGTGGCCGTCGTCGATGCGGACGATGAAGTCAGGCCGGTAGTGCCGCTGCGTGCCGCCCAGGCGGTAGGGCACCTCGAAGCCCAGGCTGTGGTTCTTCACGTAGGCCCGCACGCGCGGGTGCTGCTCGGCCACGCGGCAGAACTCGGCTTCCCAATCGCTGTCGAACACGACCCAGTTCACATGGCTCTTCGGAGGCGGGCCCTGCGTGGCCCACAGGCTCTGCTTCGCGGTCGTGAAGTTCACGTGCCGCGTGCTGCCAGAGGGGTTGTACGGGTCGAGCACCACGCGCACGGCGTTCGATCCCGCCAGCGTGGCACTGATGGCTGCATGGATGCGCTCGCAGGCCATGTCGGTGATTTCCTGGTGCATCACCTGGGCCTTCCAGGTGCCGCCGGCGCACTTCAGGTGGTCGCGCACCCATTCCTGGGCGATGCCCTTGAGCTGGCCGAAGAGGTGCAGCTTCGGGTCCTCGCCCGGGTCGCGGTACTTGCGGTACAGCAGATGCTTGGCCAGGTGGAAGGCGATCGAGTTGTCGCGCGTGTCTTCGAGGTGCTGCACCGTCAGGTTCACGCCTTCGCCCACGATGCCCAGGTTCTGGGTGTTGGACGGGCCCACCAGGTCGGGCGTCAGGGTGAGGCCCGAGTTCGCGCTGAAGGTGGCCTCCAGGCGCTCGGCGGGCAGCTCGACGCGGTAGCCGTCCACCCGCGGGAAGCGGATCTCCAGCGCGTCGCGCTCGGGGCTGATGGCGTGCACGCGGGTGGTCTTCACCGGCGGCTTGGGCGGGACGACCACCGGCTTGGCCGCGAAATCGAACGGGATGCCCAGCACGTCGGCGTACTCCACGTCGAACTTGTCGTCGGCGTTCAGCGTGTAGCTCTGGCGGCGCAGCGCGCGGCCCACCACCTGCTCGCACAGCAGCTGCGTGCCGAAGGCCCGGACGCCGAGCACGTGCGTCACGGTATTGGCGTCCCAGCCTTCGGTGAGCATGGAGACGCTCACCACGCAGCGGATGCCTTCGCCCAGCTTGCCGGGCTTGCCCACGGTGTTCATCACCTCGCGCAGCAGGTCGGCGTCGGTGAGCTTGTCGGCCGCGGCGCGGTCGCCGGTGCGTTCCATGATCTCGCGGCGGAAGCGCTCGATGGTGTCGGCCTCGATGTCGCGGAAGCCGGGGTCGAGGGCTTCGCCCGATTCCAGCTGCTCGCTGTCGATCAGCAGGGTGCGCGGGCGGGCGAGCTTCTGGCCGTGCTGGTCGTAGTTGCGGAAGAGCTTGAGGCGGCCATTCTCCAGCGTGCGGGTCTCGGTCTTCTCGCCGTTCGCACCGGTGTGCTCGATGGTGCGCTCGAAGCCGGAGATGTAGTCGTAGACGAGCTTCGACGTGGCCGTGTTGTTGCACACGACAATAAAGACGGGTGGCACCTCGATGCCCTGGGCATGCCAGCTTTCGAAGATCTTGGCGTAGTGGCCGTAGAGCGCTTCGAGCGCGGTGTACAGCTCGGTCGGCAGGGCCAGCGGGTCCAGCTTGCCGGCCGTGCGCACGCCCTTCTTGGGCATACGCTTGCCGATGTGGTCCCACAGGTTGCGGAACTTCGGTACGTCGGCGCCGGTGATGTTGTCAGACACCGGCACGCGCGGCAGCTTGACGATGCCGCACTCGATGGCGTCCATCAGCGAGAAGTCGCACATGGTCCACGGGAACAGCGTGCCCTCGGCATAGCCCGAGCCGCGCAGGAAGAACGGCGTGGCCGAGAGGTCGAACACCACCGGCACGCCGAGCTTGCGCTTCACGGCCTCGATGCCGCTGATCCACAGGCGGGCCGCTTCGTTGTTCTTCTTCGCCTCGTCCTTCTCGTCGCCCTTCAGGTCGTCGATGTCGGCCTCGGCTTCCTTCGGCTTGGCGCGGTAGCAGTGGTGCGCCTCGTCGTTGATGACGAGCACGTTCTTGATGCCCATGAGCTCGGGCATCACGCGCTTGATCATCTCGCCTTCGGTTTCCAGGGTCTGCAGCGGGGCGCCGCGGCCCTGCAGCAACGCCCGGCCGGCGGCAGTGACTTCCAGCGTCTCGCGCAGCTTGAAGGCGTGGTAATTGGTTATGACGATGACGGCACGCTTGATGTCACCCAGCATGTCGCTGGGCACGATCTCGCGGGTGACGTAGTAGCTTTCCGGGTCCTGCGGCAGCAGCACGCGCAGGCGATCCTTGATGGTCAGCCCGGGTGCGACGATCAGGAAGCCGCGTGTGAACTGCCTGCTGCCTGGGTGGCGTACCGCGTTGATGGTCTGCCAGGCGATGAGCATGGCCATTACGGTGGTCTTGCCCGCACCCGTGGCCAGCTTCAGCGCGATGCGGAACAGGTCCGGGTTGGACATCGCGTTCGCGCCCGCCAGGTGGTCGCGGAACTTCTTGCCGGCCGCACCCAGCTTGGGCGCGACTTCGGTCAGCCAAATGGCGGTCTCGACCGCCTCGATCTGGCAGAAGAAAGGCCGCTGGTTCTGGAAGGTGTGCTGCCGCCAGTGCTGCAGCAGGCGGGCGGTCTCGGGCGTGACCTGCCACTGCGACGCGTTGGGCAGTGCGCGCCACGTGTCGACGTAGCCGCGCAGCTCGTTGATGATGGGAGTCGGGTCGTACTTCTGCTCGGCGGTGCTGAGACCTTCGTCATCGGCAGTCAGATCCAGCGCAACCTGAACGGTCGGGCCGTTGGGCGCCTTGCGCTTCTTCGCCTTGGGGACGGGTGTTATCAGGTCCGAGCGCCGGCGGGACTCGATCAGCTTGTTCGTGGGTTGACCGTCGGCATCCAGTTCCCAGTGCCTGCCGGGGTATGCGTACGGCGAATTGAGGATTGGATGTTCGAAGAATGTCAGCGGCAGGTCCTTCGACATGTGCTTCCCCTGCTTTGTTGTCCTGGGTCTCGGCCGCGCTTCTGGGCTACGGCTCGCGAAGGGCCTGGTGGACTGTAGCCAGCATCAGGCACAGGGTCATTGGCTTGATGGGTGACTCGATGAAGCCGCGTGAGAGGTAGAAGCGCCGGGCCTGCTCGGAGATGGCGTGTACCAGGAGCGCGGTGACGCCGGCGATGTCGGCGGCTTGGATCGCACGCCGGATGGCATCGTTAACGAGCGCGGTGCCGATGCCCTTCTGGTGGTGGTCTTTGTGGATGGCCAGGCGGCCGAGGACGAGCACGGGGATCGGGTCGGGCCGGTTGCGCTTCAGGCTGGACGGCACCTCGGCGTGGCCGATGGCCCCGGCAGCCAGGCAGTAGTAGCCAATCACGGTGTCGCCCTCGCACACGACGTAGGTGCGGGATGAGCCGTTGGCCTGGTTTTTGGCCGCGCGGCGCCTCAGCCAGTCGTCCAGGGTCGGCTCGCCGCTGTCGAAGTCGGCCAATTGATGCCGGTCCGTCAGCGGTTGCGGCGCCGAGAGCGTCGGCGCGGTCACTTCCCGCGTTGGCCTACGACTTTGCCGGCGGCGGCTACCGTGCCCCAGGGGGTGCGGGCCTTGAGGGTGCGGCGCAGACGGTCGGTGGGCAGGGGCGGCTGATCGAGCATGGCTTGGAAGGCGGCCGTGCTCTTCGCGTCGAGGGCGAAGTAGGTCTGGTCGAGCAGCACGTCTTCAGCCCGCCGGCAAGCGGCTTCAAGCATGAAGTCAGAGCGGCTACGGCCCAGGCGGTCGGCGGCCTGGTCGATCAAGTCACGCTGGCCGGCCTTGGCACGGATGCTGATCGTGACGGGTTCCTGGGCCTGGGCCATGGGCGCGTCTTTCGTGTGCTGCGTTCGTCGTGTCAGCATTGTATGTCACTTGTCCATACAATGCCAACCTGGAGGGTACAGGGCGCGGTAGTGGCACGTGTCGGGGTCCGTCAGAGGGCTGCAACCCGTTTCGTGGTCAACCTGCGGCTAGTGACCGAGGCGACGAGTTGGCGGGCTGCCCGGCAGATTCCTTCTTTGCAGTAGAGGGGGCTTCCTCGCCCTGTGAACCTCGGGCGGGTGAAACCACCAGTTCGTGAGCAGCACCCTGGTCGGTGCGCGAGGGTGTCGCACACGGATGCAGCATGCGTACGGCGTGACGAAACATGCCGCCGCGTGCCTTGCGTGTTTCTGCCAAAGAGCTGGGCGCCCCCGGAGCGCTGGTCTGGTTCATGCCGTCGTTGACTGGGTTTCCATGGCCCGCACGGTATCCGGGGCCGCCCCCGTCGTCCATCCTGTCAGGACTGTCAGGGTGCATCGCCTTCACCGACAGACCTTGCCTGAAGGCGGCGGTCGACGCTTGGCCTGGCGTGCAAGGCGGACAGCGGCTACGCTACGCTGACGCTCGACAAGCCGCGTTGGCATCAGCGAATCAGTGACAACCTTCCAGGCCCCGGGTCGCCTTACACCGGGGCCGGCGCGAAGCCGCGCACTCAACCCGCATCGCCCACCTCGCCCAGCTCGGCCGCGATGGCAAGCAGTTGCTCGGCGCTTGGCTGATCCCACCGGTCGCCGTGCGTGGCCGCGCCGTAGTGCCGCAGCATCTCCTGGCGCACCATCGGGTGCTGCCAGCCGCTGGTCGTGAGTCGCTTCAGGATGCTGGGGTGCGCCCCGCGCGCCTGCAGCGTGATCAACAGGCTGGCTTCCAGCTCCTTCTGGGCCTGCGGCGACATCGCTTCGATGGCGCCTGAAAGCCTCTCGTGCTGACGGCGCGTCCACTCCGCCAGCCAGCGCGCGCGCCGCTTGTCCTGCATTTCACGGCTGGCCGGGCTGGCGGCGTCGGCCGTGGCGGCGGCCAGTGCCGCCGCGTCTTCATTGCGCTTGCTGGCCCGGGCGGCCTCGCCCGGCATGAGCGCGCGGAGATACCTCACGGGATCGCGCAGCGGCTCGGGGTAGTTGCTGGCCAGCCGGCGCTCCAGAGAGTCCAGGCCCGCTCGAAAAGCCTCGTCGCCGTAGTCCTGTGCTATGGCCTCGGCCGCGTCGTCGCCCACGCCCAGCCGCTGCGCTCGCGTGATCAGGGCCAGATCCACCGGTTGCGGCGGCGTCGACATGGGCAGCGAGGCCTGGCGCTTGGGGCGGATGCGGAACTGGATCTCGCCCACCGCCCTACCCTGCTTGTGCTCGACCAGCTCGACCTCGATGTCCGTGATGGCGTTGATCTCCGCGACCGCGGGCTTAAGCGTGTCGCGCTTGAAGATGCGATATTCAAGCCGGGCCGACTTCTCGCTGACGGGGTTGCCGCTGAGCACGGGCACCCACCAGCGCCACTCCTGGCGCGCGGTCTGCCCGATGTCCTTGTAGCGCGTGCAGATCTCGTAAAGCGCCACAGCTGCGTGCGAGCGCAGCTGGCTTATGACCTCCAGCCTCAGTCGAGCAAACACGGTCGGCTCGAGCAGCTCCTGCTTGAGGTTGACGGCGTAGGACCACTCGACCCAGACCTGGCCGCCCTGCTTGCTCAGCGTCGCGTGCGCCAGCAGGCCGCTGACGTGCCAGGCGCTGCCCTCCCCCGTGGTCGGCGACTGCCACTCGACCGTGGTCGAGACCATGGCGCGGAGGTGCTTCTTGATGAGGGCGTAGTCGTTGCTGTCGAAGTCCAGGCCGCTGATGATGGATTCCAGCGGCGCCCGGAAGACCTCGCGCTCGAGCCCCTGCTCCTGCGCCTGGTAGAGCAGCACGTTGTAGGTCTTGCGCCCGAGCGTCGTGATGCGGGTGGACTTCGGGATGATGGCCAGCGTGTTGACGGCTTTGCGCAGCAGTTTCGTGCCGTTCCCAGGGATCGGGAACGTCGACGCGGGGCGTGGCGCCTCATGGGCCGCCGAGGTGGGACCGGTTGCATGAGTGCCGCGCTTGTTTGAAGCCACGCTCGGACTGTATGCCAAACGTGAAACACGGATTCACACTTGACCATCCGCCTACCGGGCCTCGGACGTCTTGGTGTGAACCGCAGGTTCACCGTTGATCCGGCGCTCCGAAGCGGAGAGTTTTCGGGATGCCGTCTCGACCAGGACCCAGCAGTGTGAGGATCGCCCGGGCCGTGGCGACATCCACAGGGGCCAGTGCCATCACCGCACGCGGCGCAGGCACCTTTCCCGAAAACTCTCACGTCACGGCGACGCAGCGAGGACCTCTTAGGCCCTGAAGCGGAGAGTTTTCGGGAGGCCTGGGTCGCGTGGACACCCGGCTTGCAATGCAGTGCGGCTCCAGCGCGAGGGGATGCGCCGCAGGCGCTTGGCTCGGAGGCACGGTTCCCCGTGTTCACTCACCCAGGTTCCCGAAAGTCCTCCGCTTCGACCTGCATCCACTCACCTTTGATCCCGAAGACTCTCCGCGCTATCCCGTATCCACTCACGTAACCAGTGCCAAGTGCTTGATTACGCTTAGAAATTCGCTCGCTAAAGGTATTGAAGGACTTCAAGGAGCCAGAATCTCTAAAAATCCAGCAGCCCGGGCCTTGAACGTCGATCGTTACCGGAAACGCGCGCTTTACGAAAGTCGATGCAAGCGCACGTTCCGCGTCAAGCAGACGATAAACTCGAGGCTCCGAGGAGTGACACGATGGCCAGCCCAATCATTCAGCAAGCCAAGCCCATCAGCCTGGCCGACATCACCGCACAAGCGGAACGAGCGATGGCCATGATGGAGCAGATTCGCGCCGCCATGCTGGCGCCGACGGCACGTAAGCTGCCGCCCACCTTCACCCTGTCGCAACTGGCAGCGATGCTCGACGTCGAAAAGGGCTCGGTCTCCCACCGCATGACTCGCGGCGACCTGCCGGCGGGCCGGCTCAACGCGTCGGGCAGCCGTCGGGAGTTCACGCTGGCCGAGGTACGGGCCTGGGTGCGCGAGTACCGCAAGGACCGGCTGCGGCCGGACGGCGCCGAAGCCGTCACCATCAGCATCGGCAACTTCAAGGGCGGTGTGTCCAAGACCACCACCGCCGTCACCCTGGCGCAGGGGCTGTCGTTGTTGGGGCACCGGGTGCTCGTGATCGACACCGATCCACAGGGTTCGCTGACTACCCTCTTCGGCATCCTGCCCGACACGGAGGTGGAGGAGACCGACACCATCCTGCCACTGGCGATGGGTACGGAGACGTCGATCCGCTACGCCATCCGCCCGACCTACTGGGACGGCATCGACCTGGTCGGGGCTGCGCCAGTGCTGTTTGGAGCAGAGTTCGCGCTGCCGGCACGGCAGACGCAGGAGCCGGGTTTCGAGTTCTGGCGCGTGCTAGATCTCGGGATCGACGATGTGCGCGGCGAGTACGACGTGATCGTGATCGACACGCCCCCTGCCCTGTCTTACACCACGATCAACGCATTCATGGCGTCCGACGGCGTGATCATGCCGTTGCCCCCGAACGCGCTCGACTTCGCCTCCGCCTCGCAGTTCTGGAGCCTGTTCTCCGACCTGGCCAACGAGTTGCTCACCAAGCGGGGCCTGGACAAGAGCTTCGAGTTCATCCACGTGCTGCTGGCCCGGGTGGACTCGGCCGACACGGCGAGCAACGTGATCCGTCAGTGGATCGGCCAGACCTACGCCGAGAAGGTGCTGCCGGTGGAGATTCCCAAGACCGCGGTCACGGGGGTGACCAGCGCCGAGTTCGGCACCGTGTACGACGTGTCACGGTACGACGGCAGTGCACGCACCTTCAAGCGCGCACGTGATGCCTACGACAGCTTCGTCGGGCACATCGAGGGTTCCATCCGGGCGGTGTGGGATCGACGACGCCAGGTGTTGAACGGTTCAACACCCGATCGCAAGGAGCGCCAGCGATGAGCAAGAAGCTCGCAGCCAAGGCCAGCCTAATCCAGGCTCCTCCAGTCCCCGCGCCCGAGGCGGGCCCGGCGCCCGAGCGCACCGAGATCGCCGATGTGCGGCCCAAGACCGCGCCCGGCTCGATGGCCTTGTTCATGGCGTCGCAGTCGGCGGCCATCAAGGAGGCCGACGAGCTGCGCGATAAGCTCAAGGCCTTCGACGGCGCGCGCCCGGTGCGCAGCCTGGACCCGCAGACCGTACGGCCCTCCAAGTGGGCCAACCGCCACGAGCATTCGTACGCCGACGCGGCCTTCGAAGTGCTGAAGGCAGACATTGCCGCGGCCGGAACCAACGTGCAGCCGATCAGCGTGCGCCAGATCCGCGAGGAGGTGTTGAACGGTTCAACACCTGCCGGGCCGTCGTACGAACTGGTCTACGGCCATCGGCGGCACCGGGCATGCCTGGAGCTTGGGTTGCCGGTGCAGGCGCTGGTTACCGAGCTCAGCGACCAAGCGCTGTTCGAGGCTATGGAGCGCGAGAATCGCGCCCGCAAGAACCTGAGCCCCTGGGAGCAGGGGTGCATGTACCGCCGCGCGCTGGAGCAGGGCCTCTATCCGTCGCTGCGCCGCCTGGCCGAAGCCGTCGGGGTGGACGTGTCTTTGGTGTCCAAGAGCGTGTCGCTGGCACGGCTGCCCGATGCGGTCGTGGCGGCGTTCGCCTCGCCGCTGGACATCCAGTTCCGCTGGGCCCAGCCCCTGGCCGAGGCCCTGCAGAAGGATCCTGAAGGGGTGCTGGCCCGTGCCGCCGGCATCCGCAGCGCAGGGCAGAGCGCTGCGGCGGCGCAGGTGTTTGCCGCGTTGACGGCGCCCGGCGAGACGGAGGTGTTGAACGGTTCAACATCGGGCTCGCGCGTGATCGAGGGTCTCGCCGGTCGCCGTGCCGTGATGAAGCGCGACAGCCGGGGCCGCTTGAGCGTCGAGTTCGGGGCCGGTTCGGTCTCGCCCGAGGCCGAGGCGGAGCTTGCCGCCTACATCGAGAAGATGCTGGGTAAGGCCCGCTAGGTGCGCACAAACGCGCCCTGCATGGCGCGGTGCTTGCGCGCCTTCTCGGCGCGCACGTAGATCGAGGTTGTTGCCAGGCTCTCGTGGCCGAGGTTGGCCTGCAGCACGTCCTGCGGTACCCCGCGTGCCGCCGAGTGCGACCCGTAGGTGTGCCGCAGCCAGTGCGTCGATGCCTCACGGATCCGCTCAGCGGCGCGTGGGTCCCGTACCGACATATTCGCCGCACAACGCTCGAAGCCCGTCACCAGCACCTCGTAGATGCGTGCCTGAGTGAGCGGCGCTTCCATGCTCAACTTGGCGATGAGCGGTGTCTCCGGATCGTTGTCGAATATCTCGGTACACAGCCTCCGAACATCCAGGTACGCCCGCAGCGCGTCCACCGCCGGATCCGGCAGCGGCACCTCGCGCCACTTGTTCCGCTTGCCCAGCACCATGATTGACCAGGCCCACTCGCCGTCGTCGAGCTGCTCGTGACGCAGCCAGCCGAGCTTTGCGGCGGCGAGCTCGGCCAGGCGCATGCCGGTCATGTACGCGAAGTCGAGGATGAACTTCAGCCGCTGCAGGGCAGGGGAGGGCGCCGCAGCCAGCTCTTCGCCGATCCACTCCTGAACCAGTGCCCATTGCTTCTGCGACAGCGCCCGCAGCTGCGGCATCGACGGCGCATCCGGCCGCGCCGGCACGTCATCCCAAGGGTTCGAGTCCAGGTAGTGCCGACGCACGAGCCACTCGCACAGCGAGCGCACGATGGTCATGGCCGATGCTTGCGACCGCACCGAGAGGGGCCCCTCGAAGGGCCTCCACGCCTCCGACCACCGCTGTGCATTGCGCGGCCCCACCCACTCTGGCCCCGGCGCGGCCAGGAAATCCCGGTACGCCACGCAGTCATCCCCATCCAACGACGACAGCGCCTTCCTTCGCTCCATCACGGCCCAGAGCAGGAACCGCTCCGCCTCCTTGCGGTAGGCGCGCCAGGTGTGGGTGCCTTGCACGCGCAGCCGCAGCCAGGCGTGGATGGCTTCGTAGTCGTTGGCTGCGGCGACCTTGCACCGGTCCAGTGGAGCGCGGTTGAGGCCGCGGGAACCATCGCGCTCCGATGGTGGCCGGAAGCGTTCCAGCGGCACGATGCCGATCCGGGGCGGCGGGGTCAGCGCCTCTGTGTCGACCTGCGAGAGTGGCGCAAGGGCAGGGGAGGGCAGGGCGCCCAGCGTCGCTTCGTGCTCGCGCAGCCAGCGCACGATGCGCGCGGCACCCTCCGGGCCGACCTTGGGGACGCCGCGGTGCCAGTTGAATCCCTTCGTGCGGATCCAGAAGACCAGTTCTTCGAGCTTCCGGATGCCCACCACCGCCAGCCGGGCGGCCACCCGCTCGTCCAGCCAGGCCGCCACGGGATCGGCCGGCGCCGGCTCGCGTACCCCGATATTCGTGAGCCACTGGATCGCCTGGACGAGCCGCTCGCGCAGCCGCTGCCGCCGGCGCGCCGCGCTGCGGGAGTCGGCCTGGCCACTCTGTCCGCCGTACTGCTCCTGGTAGAGCTCGATGAGCTCGGCCTCGCTGTAGTAGTCGGCCGGCTGCTGCGCTGCGAACTCGTCCAGCGTCGGGACCTTGGTGGCCTTGTCCGGGATGGCTTCCGGGTCACGGCGGAGGAGGGCGGCCAGGTCGGGCCGACCATGGGCGCGCGCCAGGCTGCGAAGCTCGTCCAGCAGCCGCTGCAGCTCGCCGCGGGCGCGGCGGCCGTCACCTTGACCGTCGACGTAGAGGTAGCGGTCCCAGGCGGTCACGAGGTCCAGGCCCTCGGCCCAGCTGCGCACGAAGGCCATCTGAGGTTGCCCAAGGCGGCGACCCGTCGAGCGTCCGGCAGAGCGGCTGGTGGAGTTTGGGGCAGGGGGCTTCATCGGACGGCGGTCGGTGACGGCGGCTCTAAGTGCTTGTCGGAACTGGGACTGCCGCAAGTGTGCCCGGTCTGGAAGTGTTTCGGAGGCCAAAAACAGGTGCCTTGATAACAAGGCTTATCAAGGTACTTGATGGCCTGGAAGGCAGGGAAGGGCGTCCGACGGCGCCGCTGTCAGTGGCTCCGTGCCCTCCGATCAGGGGCCGTGCCAGGCACCGGAGCACCGGCGCGACGGCACGCCCGCGCGCCCCGGCGAGCCCGGAGCCCGAAGCCCCCGGGCCGCGCGTCCATGCACGACCGCGCACGCGCGCGAGCGCTGCCGCACCGAGCTACCCGTCTTGACTTTCTTTTGCCCAAAGAGAAAATTTGGTGTCCAGCCAAAAATACACAAATCCCGGTGCCGCCCGTGTCTGACCCGAACCTATTCCACCGACCCGGCTACGCGCAGGACCTCGCCCGCCAACTCCTGGAACCCGGACCCCTGGACGAGGGGCTCCGCTCGGGCGTGTTCCTCTCCGGCATCCGCCGCATCGGCAAGACCACGTTCATCCGCCAGGACTTCATCCCGGCCCTGCTCGAGCGCGGTGCCCTCACGCTCTACGTGGATCTGTGGACCGACCGCACACGCCCGCCCATGACGCTCATGCTCGAGGCCGTGCGCGCTGCGGCTTCTGAGCTCCAGCACCCGGCCTCCGGCCTGCTGCAGAAGCTCCGCCGCGTCAAAGGCGTGGACTTCGGCGCCGCCGGCATCTCCCTGAGCCTGCAACTCGACGCCCTCGGCACGCCCGGCGGCGCCTCGCTCGCGGACGTCTTCGTCGAACTCGTGAAGAAGGGCCAAGGCCACGTCGTCCTGGTCATCGACGAGGTGCAACAGGCCATGGCCACCCAGGATGGCCAGGACATGCTCTTCGCCCTGAAGGCCGCGCGCGACCGCGTCAACACCGCCACCGACCTGCCGGGCCGGCTGCTCATCGTCGGGACCGGATCGCACAAGTCGCTCGTGACGGACATGGCCACGCGTCGCTCGCAAGCCTTTGCCGGCGCGCACACGGCCTCCTTCGAGCCGCTGGGCAAGGACTACGTCGAGTGGTTCCTGCGCCGGGTCGAGGCTGCCGGCCTGGTCGCGCCGCCGCTGGAAGCGGCGATGGAAGGTTTCCGCAGCGTCGGCAGCCGGCCAGAGGAACTGGCCAAGGCTGTGCGGCAGTTCCAGGACGAAGTGGCCGCCGGGCGCGGTGCCGACGCGGGCACGGTCTTCGCCACCATCTGCGCCACGCTGGCCACCGCCGCAGCCGAACTCGACATCCAGTCCATCGAGGAAGCGGGCGAGCTCGCCGTGCTGGCCTTCTCGCGCATCGCTGCCGGCCAGCATCGCGGGCTCTTTGCGGCCGAGACGCTCGCGACGTTCTCCGCAGCCCTGGGCCGGGAGGTCTCGCCGAACGACATGACCCCGGCCATCGAAAAACTGGTCTCCGCCAACCTCATCGTCCGCAAGGGGCACGGAAGCTTCGAGATCGCAGATCCGTTCGTGCGCCACGTCTGGCTGCAGCACCTGCAGATGCGTCAGACGCTGTCGCAGCCTGAGACCCCGCAACCCGCCAAGCCCGGCTCAGCGGCTGGTGCGTCATGACAGCGCGGGGGCAGCTGCGAGCATCGTAACCTGGGGCATCCAGCGCTCAGCGACTGTTCAGCCCGTGCTGGCCGATGACCACTTCAGCCCGAGGGTTCCGGGGCGTGCAGTACGCGGATCGAACCGAGTGGACACAGTCGCGATCGGAGGACTCTTGCCGACGAGGTTCCGATGTCGGCCCTGCCCGCTACCGATACCGGGGGACGGAGAGGGATGCAATAGAGTCGCGCATCGCATCCTGTCCTCCTGGGGGCCCGGTTCATGACGACGAAGCGACATGTCGGATCCACTTGCTCGCTCCGGCTGGGAATCGTCGCGCTCGGTCTCAGCGTCCTGGCGGGCTGCGCGCACCATCCACCAAGGTACTCGGGCCCGGAGATCCAGGCGCAGTTCCTTGAGCGTTACGCCGGAGCTTGGGAAGAGCTCAGGCGGGAGCATTGGCCGGAGCAGGCCGGGTCCATCGCCCAGCTGGAGATGGTCCACCCGACCATCAGCGACGGCAGATCGGTGCGAATTTGGTATCTGCTCAAGCCTGACCGGGTCAAGGAGGCTGCAAAGCCGCAGGTGCAGTGGCGCTCCCGGGGATCATCCGACTGGCTCACCGTCCCCCCGGAGACGGTCGTACTCTCGGACGTGGGCGGAGCCACCCATGGCGCGAGGGTGGTCGAAGTGCCGGCATCCGCGTTCGGCGCTGCGACGGTCTTCGAACTCCGGCTGAGCGGCGGCGGTCTGACGCGCACCCATCCGGTGGATGTCACTCTGCCCCCTGCGCCGGACAGCAAGCAGTCCTTCAGCTTCCTGGTCAGCAGCTGCTTCCTGCCATGGAAGACAGATGGCCAGCGGCTGTTTGTCGACGAGTCCACGCGGAGCGTGCTGGAGTCGCTCGGCAGTCGATCACGCGCGCCGCTGTCGCAAAGACCCGCCTTCCATCTTCAGCTGGGCGACCAGATCTATACCGACGGCGGGGGGGGCAAGACCGGCAAAGAGACGGCGGCCTACCTACGCGGCAAGCACAACGACTCGGTGCAGGGCGATGAGGGCGGCGTCGCGTCGGCTTTCGACGCCTTGTATCGGTACAACTTCGGCCTCCATCAGCTGCAGAGCGCGTTGGCGCACGTCCCCTCGGCGATGATGATCGACGACCACGAGATACGCGACGGATGGGGTGCACGCTCAGACGGCGAAGATCGCTGGAACGGGTTCTATGCGAAAGGACGCCATGCCTTCCGTGCTTTCCAGGCAAGCCGGAACCCCGGCGGCGCGCGTCAGGATGGCGAGGGCTTTCACTACCAGTTCGGCTGGAGCGGCGCCCGATTCTTCGCTATGGACACGCGCACCCGCGCCGATTGCACCGCGATGCGCGAGAAGGTGTGCGGCCGCCAAGAAGCAGACCTCAAGCGCTGGTTGCGGGGCATCCGCGAAGAGCGGCAGGACCGGCCGACGCTGCTGGTGGTGTCGCTGGGAGTCCCGTTGACGCTGGCCGCAGGCGTCGGTACGACGGTGGGGACCGTGGTCGGCGGCTCAGGGCGCGACGATGCAGTGGACCGTCTCTCTCGGGGCGAGCGAGAGAGGATCCTTGCCTTGCTGGCAGGACATCTCAAGGACGCACCGCAGCACAGGCTGTTGGTGCTGTCCGGTGACGTGCACTATTCCGGCATGGTCCTGATGCGCCTGGCAGGCGAGATCCGCGGATACGAGGTCATCTCCTCCGGCCTGGCGCAGCAGTCCTACAACCTGCTCAGCGGGTGGGGTGTCGCGAAGGTCATGGACGGCGGCGGCTTCCGCATGGAGACCCGAGGCGTCAACGCCGTGCCGTCATTCGCGGAGATATTCGTGGATTTCCCCTCCGAGCGCTCGCCACCGACGGTCAAGGTGCTTTTCTTCCCCGGTGCGTCCGTCACGAACTGGGACTTGGCCGGCAAGGGCGATCTCCAACTGTCACCCGTCAGGCTCGAACTGGAAGAAGGCCGCCTTGGCCGCGGCACGGCGGTATCGCGGCTGGCGAAAGCACCGGAGGATTTCCTCCCCCCCGTGAAGGTTCCGCCCATAGGCAACCCTCGGTCGTGTCTGGCGCGGGACATCGCGCTGACGTGGGGGTTCAAGCCGGGGGAGAACGACGGGTGCGAGCCGTAGCGGGCAAGTCGCAGGTGACAGGGCCAACCGGGGGTCGCATCAAGCACGCGCGATGCGGCTGCCAAACAAAGAGTCAACGTATACCCGCCAAGGGAGAACAGTAATGCAAGCCAAACTTGTGGCCAGATCATTCTGCGCAGCGATGTGCGCAATCACATTGGCTGCGCCTGCTTTGTCGCAACAGGCAACTCTGACTGTTGACGCCGAGTATCAGGGCGCGACTTTTGCCGCGGGATCTAGCGTCACATTTCACTTCAGTGGAGCAGTGTCGCGGGGCGTGCTGAAGCTTGATTTCATTCAGAACGGATTGAAGTTCAAGGCAGGCACCACGATCGAACTTGCAGAAGATGGCCGGGTACTTGCCGGAGAACTCGCAGAGCAAGTGCCGATGCCCGGGCGTGAGAAACTGATCCTGATGCCCAGACCGGTGAAGTTCTACCCTCGCGGAGAAATACAGCAGGCAGTGCTGGCAAGTGGTAGCCGTGATGCAAACATCACCGTTCCGCTACCCATGCGGACCGACTTCTCTATCGACGGTCGCTTCACCCAACTGGTTCAAGATGGAGTCCCAACATCATTGAGCTATGTTTTCGCAGGGCGTACAACGGCCGCTACGTCGATAAATGTGGTGGAGTTCGATCTGTCGTCTGGCCAGTACCGGGTCGTCCGGGGTGCGGTGGGAACTCCTCAGATCATCGGACGGCTAGTAACGCAGCGCAATTCTGCGGTTCCATCTGTCGTTATACCGATCATCGTACCCACCAACTCCACTTTCATGCTGTCAACGAAGCGGCCGCTATATGCAGCGGGACCCGATGAGTGGGATAGCTGGTTCTTCGACGGCAGATTCCAGATCAACGGCTATGACTTTGGAATGCGACCAACGCTGTGGATGCGCGAAGGTCGGCTGGCAGCCGTGAGGATTGCACAGGCCCTAACTATCGAAGGCGTTGCCTATGCCAGTGCCTCAGTCATCTTGCTCAACGATCTCGGGAGGATCGTGCGGTAGCGACTGTTGCGGCCCTTACTGGGAGAGTCGCTGAAGCCGCTCTACGACGGCGCCGGATTGCGGCTCCTCGTCGCATCGTGTGGGGAGCAACACATACCTTCCCTGCACTGACGCTTGGTGATCCGCGGTGAGCGCAGGGCTCAGAGCGGTCCACAGGCCAACCGCAGGGCGTGGCCTTGAGGCGCGCGGGCGCCACGCAAGACTAGGCATGGTGTTGTCGGCCAAAGCACTCCTGCCCGTAGCCCTGACGTCAGAGAGGCAATCGCTACCTTCCGGCTGCCGGGAAGGCCGCGGGATGTGTGGACGCCAGAGGCCCAAGCTGAATCTGTCGCGTTCCCGCACGGTCACCTATTGCACTGAACACGAGTCGACCCCCGATGCAGTTGCGATCTCTTGCTGACCCTTGATGCCAAGACTTATCAAGGTAGTAACTGCCTCCCGAAGCCGGGCAGGGCGCCGGAGCAGGGCGCCACCAGCAGATTCAGAGCAGGGCCTGAGCCTGGCGCAGGTGCGCCGCGCTGGCCGCCAGGCCCGAGCGCTCCAGCGTCGCGATCAGCTCGGCAGCCGACTGCGGTGGCCGGGTCAGGCGCACGCGCATCTTCTTGACGGCCGCCAGCGCCTCGAAAGGGCGAAGTTCGAGCTGGTTCAGAACGAAGTCGTCCGGGTGGATCGCTTCGATCAGGTGCGGATCGAGGGCGTCCGCCGGGCAGTCCTTGAGGTTGAAAGTGACGATCGCGTCCGCGTGGCCGGCGATGGCGGCCGCCAGCACGTGACGGTCATCGGGATCCGGCAGGACCAAGCCGGCGATCAGGCCTTCGAAGTTCTCGACGAGGCAGTCGGGGACCGAGCGGTTCATCAGCTCGACCAGAGCGCCGAGCTGTGCCTCAAGCTCGGGCCGGTTGCGGGTCAGGTTGCGGACCCACTCCTCGTGGATCCGGGCTGTCCACCTCGCGTGGTACAGGCCGTCGACCGCCAGGCTGAGCAGCAGGTCGCGCAGCGGCGCCGGGTACAGCGTGTTCGCGTCCAGGACCGCCGTGTACTGCGACGAGCCGGCCATCAGTAGCCCAGGCCGAGTTCCTGGGACAGGTCAGCGAGTTTCTGGAGGGCCTCCTCGGACTGGGCGCGCTGCGCCGCCTGGTACCGGCGCAGCTCCTCGAACTCGATCCGGCGGTGGCGACCGACCTTGCGGCACTTCAAGCGGCCGGCCTCGATCTCCTTGATCACGAAGGGGCGCGAGACATTGAGCAGCGCCGCGGCGTCCTGGGTCGTCAGCTCGTGGTTCTGCGGCACGAGCATCACCGGGCGGCGCTGCGCCATCATGCCGAGCATCTCCGCGAAGAAGCGCAAGGCCTGCGGCGGGAGTTCCAGCACCGGCGCGTCGGTGATCTCCCCCTTCTCGTCGACGAGTGCGATGCGCTGCGCGCGAGAGTGATCGAGCGCGGACATCAGGCAGCGTTGGGCCACCTTAGCCATCTCGGCCTCCCGCTCGGAGGCCAGGGGTTCGAGCAGGTCCCGCGTGGACATCGGGTCTCCAGGGGTTGTGGCCGGCTGAGTGCAAGAAGAACGCTACTGTACGCCTCAATCGCAATATTCGCAGCATTCGAATCTGATGTCGTGATCACAGTACGTCCTGCCGTTCGCGCAGGCAGCGGCGCGGGCGCATCCTGTCTAAACCGAAACGGGCCGAGTGAGACGGCGTCCAAGACTGATCTTGAGCACTGGTTCTTCCTTGAGCATCGTTCTTTGGCAGTCAGGATCGACCGAACGCATGAAGCCCGAGCTCTAGGCTGGGCTGCCGTCGGCGCTGGCGGCTGGTTCTTTTGAGGGTCCTCCACGCCAGGGCAGACGGCCGGCCCTGGCCATCGCGGAGAGCACTGCCCCAATAGACGGCGCGCTCGGTGCGGCCACCGCGCCACGGGACGCCAAGTAGACGGGCGCGTCCTGCACTCTCCCCTTCGCCTGGATCGGCTGTGCCCGGCCAGGCCCGTCCCCCTCCCCCGCACCCCCACCCTCGGCACCCGCCGCACCGCGGTCCTCGCGGGCATGGACAACCCCACCATCCACAGGACAAGCCTGTGGATGGCCGGCAAGCCGGTCCTGGGGTTGCCCACCCCCGGCACTGACGCCCTCCGTGATGGACAACCCTGCGGGTTGCCCACACTCCGGTTGCCCCACCAGGGATTGAGATTGTCCGGAACCAGGAACACCAGCCCCGGGCACCTGCGAGGCGGCGGGAGGGGCCTGCAAAACCCCGGGCGAAGCCATATAGGGGAACGGGCGCTTTTTCACAACCGCGGCGGCATCAGCCCCCTGCCCCGCCGGCGGCTCGGGCGCCAGGAAGTCGGTGGCCGGCACGTCGGCCGGGGGCGTGGACTGAGCGGCTTCTACGGCGTCTTCCCCGGAACGTCTGGCCAACCAGTTGTAGATCGTCCGGGTGCTCACTCCTACCAGGGAGGCTGCTTCCTTGACATCGACGCCACCGTCCAGGGCTGCCAGGGCCTGCTCGCGATGCGACAAGGTCGGCCTGGCGCGCTTGTACCGTCCCTCAGCGACGCGATCCCGCGCGGCGAGAGCGCCCTTGGCCTGGGGGTCTGTCCCCTGCTCGGGCTTCGGCCTGGCCTGGCGCAGGTGCCTGGGCAGCAGCTCCTCGAGCTGATCGAGGAGCTCGTGGTCGCTGGAGATCATCGGGCCGAGCAGCGCCCACTTCCTCTCAGTCCCGTACCAGTAGCGCGGATCGCGCAGCTGCCCGGCGAACTCCACCTTCGCGCCGGCGGCCGCGTCCCGGAAGCGCTGCACGACGCTGCCAAGACTGCGCCGTGCCTCGGTGACGGACAGCGCGGCGTTGATGCGGCCGCGGCAGGCCCCGGTTGTGCGCTCGTCGACCACCGCACCCATGAGCCGCAGGCGTTGGATGACCAGGTCGCCGAAGGCGTCAGCCTGCTGCAGCGGGGTCGCCCAGGCCATGTCGGTGGCCACGGCCATGATGAAGTGGTCGCGGAACCCCTCGGGGATGCCTGCCAGGAAGAAGCGCTGGGCGATCTTGTCCAGGTCGCGCAGGCGCGCCGCGGCGATGGTGGCCAGGCTCTCGAAGCCGGCCGTGGCGCCCTTGGCACCTGCGGCCTTGCGCGGCTTCCTGGCAGGCCGAGGCTCGGAGAGTGTGCCCGAGGCGCCCTGGGCGCCGGCTGCAGGCTGGTCGTTGGCCGGCTGCTTGGGCAGGTAGCGCGCTACGAAGTCGCGCCTGGCGACTCCCAGCGCGGCATCGCAGAGCTCGTCGAAGCAGTAGTCACGGGGGCTCGCCCCAGGGACCCAGCTGCTGCGCGTCAGGCGCCGCTCAGCGGCGGCCTTGCTGTTCAGCGTCCCGGGGAGACGGATGACCCGGGGGAGGTCGACCAGCGACGTGTCGGCCTGCGGGCCGCAGATCCTGGCCAGTGCGTGCTGGGTCTTGGCCCAGCGCACCTGGGCGTTACGGTGAGACTTCCTCAGGCCCACCCTGCCGACGCGCCAGATGAGTTGCACTCCGCGGCCGGTCTCGACGCACAGGTGCGGCCTGGGCAGACCGGCCGCGTCCAGCCTGGCCAGGGCCTGCTCGAGCGCCGCCTCGGGGGAAGGATCGTCTACGCCGTGACAATCCAGGTCGACCACGAAGGCCTTGAGGCACACCACGTCGCTGGCCAGGCGCTGCCGGCGGGTCTCGTGGATCATCACGTAGGTGTCTGGGCTCTCCAGCCAGACATCGGGGCAGCTAAGCTGAAACTGCAGGTCGTCGCGTCGGATCGTGTGGTCCCGGAAGACCAACGCCCCGGGGTCGTCCTCGCGCTCGACGCGGCTGACTACATAGATCCTGTGCCGGAGGTCGCCATGCAGCCAGTTCAGGAACTGCGCCGGCGTGGCGGGGGCCGGGCCTGCCAGGACGGCGGGGTCCTGCCGGCTGGATGTCTGCGCTACCGCCGCTGACACCGTGGTCGCCTCGGTGTGGACAGGGGCGCTTGCAAAACTGCAAGCGAATGTCTACATTGGCGACCAGAGAGTTGGTCGTCAGTCACGCGTCACCTACCTCTAAGCGGGGCAAGAACCGTTGGCGCGGTTCCCGCTGTTTCCCTGAAAACCCTCAACCGCTTCGGCTGTTGAGGGTTTTTCTTTTCCGGGCCGACATTGGCGTTGTCGGTTTGGGCCTCGCGGGTGTAGGCTGACTTTTGCTCGCCGTCGTGTCAGTCCACACCGCTTATAGGCCAGTCTAGGTACAGCGTGTATAAGAACTCGGGCCGCGCAACTTTTTCAGTTCGCATGTCGCTTGGCAGCCCCTTGAGGTTGGAAGTCATCCCTGGTCGGCACGCCGGCCGGCACCCCGAATGAGAGAGTTGACGGCTGGGGAGACTGTCCGAGGTTGCACCCGGCTCGGATCGACGCCGATAGTCACGCAGGCCGACTGCTGGCGAGCTGGCCGCGGTGGATGGGCCGGCGGCGTGGCAGGTTCCACTGCCGCCGCGGGGCTTGCCGGTCCCGGCTGAGCGGTCGCAGCTTGGCCTGCTGGACTCCCGTTGCTCGTGAAGCCCATGGCTCGCAGCCCGTCAATGAGCATCTGGAGCAACGTCCTGTTCGTCTCGCCCCACTCGCAGCGGGCGACGATGGCCTCGAGGTGGCTGTTCCAAGGCTGGCGAGGGTCGTAAATCGTGTACAGGTCCTCACGGCTGCGCAGGCTCTGCTCCTCCCGTTTCACTGAGACGAAGCGCCGGGAACCAAAGGGCTTCTTCCTGGAGGGAGGCGGGGGGGTCAAGGGCTCCTCGCCGAGCTTGACGGCCGCACCGATACGCAGGGCCTGGGCGACGACCGTGCGGGTCTCGCCGAACGCGGTGCGCTCGAGCATCACCAGGATGGGCTCGGCCGTAGGGTCCCTGGGGTCGAACCGAACCCGGACCTGCTGGCTCTGGCGCTGAGGGTCAGGCGCGATCTTGGCGAACGGCCTGTACTGCCTCTTGTTTACCATGTCAGCCACAGGCGGCGTCGACTTCGAACCCGACGGTGTGCAGCCCAAGTCCAACCCGATCACCGTCTTCATTTCGCGCTCCGCTGTTGTTGCACAGGGGCGCGTTGTACAGAAGTCGGCGATAAGAGCGCGGTCCGCTGGATCTGCCCGGCCAAGTCATCTTGAAGCTTGGCCCTGAGGTCTGAAGGATCGTGTCCACGTAGGAGTAGGTGGACACGATGGCAAGCAAGAGCGGGCAGACGAGGCGGCGGTACAGGTCGCAGTTCAAGGCGATGGTGCTGCCGCAATGCGACGAGCCCGGCATGTCGGTGGCCAAGGTGGCGATGTCGCACGGCATCGACGACAACGTCGTGCACCGCTGGCTTCAGCTGGAGCGGCACGGCGGACTGCGCCGTTGCCCAGCATCGCTGTGGAGAGGTCGCCCGAGTTGACTGCGGCCTTCGTGCCGCTGGCATTGCCCGCCTGTATTGCGCAGGAGGTGAAGACCGGCTTCCGCCTGGACATCCGGCGTGGTGCAGTGACAGTGGGCATCGCCTGGCCGCAGGCGGCACTAGGCGACCTGGCTGGCTTCGTGCGCGAGTTGCTCGAGTGATCCGGGTCGACGCCATCTGGCTGACGGTTCAGCCCCTGGACATGCGACTCGGAACCGAGGCTGGGCTGGCCTGCGTGGTCGGCATCTTCGGTGCCGCGCATCCGAACCACGCCTACTTCTTCGCCAAGCGGCGCGCCAACCGCATGAAGGTGCTGGTGCACGACGGCAAGGTGACCCAGGAGGACGTGCTCGCCAAGGTGCTCCAGGGCCTGACCGCGTCGGAAGAGGTCCTGTCCAGGGACGAGTCCCGATGGGTGGTGCGTCGCTTGGCCGAACTGCTCAACTGGGAGCCCCTGCTCACCGACTAGGCGCCGCGGCAGTCCGGCCTCGCGGGAACCTCGCTGATCAACTCAACGAGAACCGCTCGCTCACCGCATCGGCATGTGCACGCAAGCCAGGCGAGACGGCTGCCCAGGAGTCGACGACCTGCTTGTAGGTACCCCACACAAACTCGACTTGAGCGCCCGCCACCTCTCTCGAGAAGGCCACGACGTGATCGAGGTGGGCAGCTCGAGCAGCCTCGGGGATGGGCCGACCGTCTGGCCAGGATGATGGGTCAGCAAAGAGGTAGTAGAGGACCGGCCGTCGGCCCGACTTCAGACAGTGCGTAGAAAGGGCGAGCGCGTGCTTGATCAGCTGCGCAGCGTCGAGCGCGTGCAAGTCGAGATCGTCCGACTGCAGTCTCTCCATCGCTCGAAGGTACGGTGCCATGTCAGGCGACCACACATCACGCGAGTAGGCTGCCGAGAACGACGGCGCATGCTTTCCTCTGTAGGGCTCGTAGCGCTTGGACTCGACGCCCACGGTGTGTGTGTCCGTGTCGATGCGCACATCCAGCCAAGGATGCATGCCACCAGACCAGGGAAATCGCAGGTTGGCTTCCAACTTGACCTGTCGGGCAGGCCAGCCCGCGTGAGCCAAACCCGGCAACGGTGGCAGCTGGCCCTCCCGTTCGATGAAGTAGCCGAAGCTGTTGGCGACCAAGGCGGAAGACGACTCGGGGCTGTCTGCCTTGCCGTCGAGTTCTCGGCCTGGTGACCTCTCGTACGCCTTGAGGATTGCTGCCTTGGGCAAGTGGTCGAGCAACTGCATATGGGCTTACTGGGTCCGTTGAGGCACGAGAGGTCGTAACTCCTGGAATCAGCATAACTGTGGTGAGCTCGGCGCGGGGCGGTGAAGCAGCGCTCAGCAGGCGCGGTCCGCCGATGGTGTGTTGGCCATGCTGCCTGCGATTCGTTGCGTAGCACCGCTTGGCACCGGCCACCTGATCGCCGACATCGCTACCGTGGTCGCTCCGTCAAGGTGACCCGGCCGTACGCATACGGCCCGCTGTGGCTGGCACGCACTCCGACGATCCCGCTTCATGCAGCGCGCAACCGTGCCCTAAGAGGTCACTACATAAGGAGGCACTACCGTGCCCTAAGCGGTGGCTGCTTAAGAGCGTACTGATGCGCCCTAAGCGGTGACTGCATAAGGGGATACTACTTTGACCTAAGCAGTATCTACCTAAGCAAGATACTACTTAGGGAGTTTCAGGTTTGCTACGCTAGTACCCCTGGTTCGACAGAAACATCGTTATGATCGCTAGTGAGGGGGGTATGATTTGCAGGCTGCCCAGAATATTGGGGTCCCTAAGTAGTGAATCCCTAAGTAGTGAGGTGCATGTTGCCGCAGCGGAATCCCCCCGCGTCGCGATTCCGGTTTCCGACCGCCGGCCTGGGGCCGGAGCCGCTCCCGCCGACGGCCCAGTACGCCCGCGCCAACGAGGTCTTGGGAGGGCTCTTCCAGGCCATCTTCGAGATCGACACCGAGCTGTTCCGTATAGCTCACCTTCTGGACCGGGCTCAGCCGTCTGCGGACGGGAAGGTTTCGATCCGGTTCCGGCGGTCGCGTCAGAAGACAGCCGATGGCCAAGCCCCGGTGTTCGTGCGCTGGCATAGGCCGCCGGCCAGCCGCGCGTGGCACTCGAAGGTTCTGCCCGCGGCCTCGATCCTGCGCCAGGCCAAGCGTGACGGCCTGTTCCGTGCCACGTATGCCAACGTGCCTCCGCTCCTGCGCGATGCCCGCAGCCTCATGGCCAGGCGGGCCTCGTTGCTCCAGATCATGGATCTGGCCCGACGGACCATGGCCCTGAACACAGGGCTGGCCAGCAAGCAGGTGCGCCAGGCCAGGGAGGCGTACAAACTCAGGGAGCCCCAGATCGGGCGTTGTCCCGTTCCCTGTTGAACCGAGACCGGTGACGGTTCCAATTGGATGATGCTACGCGGCCTTTCGGAGCGTTGCGGTTTCGGCTTCAGGACGACGAGCGTCCAGGGCCTTGAGCAGGCTGCGCATCTGGCTGCA
>NZ_JAPZSC010000007.1 GCF_027531545.1 Silanimonas sp.
GCCCTGACGGGCCAATACCTTGATCTCCACCGACTCCTCCTGGCTCAGCATCCAGGCGACCTCCAAAAGGTCGCCATCCTCGCCGGGGTGGGTCAGATTTACTTCGGCGACGGTGGGTCAGTTTTCAGTCGGCGGTGACACTTCCGCACGATGTCACCAAGTCGCCCAACTGGCGACGAGCCTCCGGGAACGCGATTAAGCTCGTGATTGACCTCGCATCACAATTCAACGGAACGAACAACGGGGATCTTTCCGCCCCGTTCTCGTCCATGAAGGCGCGCGGCTGGAAATCGTCAGGGACACTCAAGCGGGCCGAACAGGAGGCCTTGCACTACGGGCTGATCGAGAAAACGCGTCAGGGCGGCCTGAACTGCTGCAATCTCTATGCACTCACGTGGAAACCCATTGACGAGTGCAAAGGGAAGCTTGATGTCAGTCCAACGCGGGTTGCTAGCGGGGCCTGGCGAACGGACGCTCCGCGCTTCGAAAACAAAGCGCCAGTTCGGAAATCGAACATGCCCAATGCTGTTTTCGGACCAGTGAGGCTAAAGGATGCCCGAGCGCAACATCGAATTTCGAACAAGTCAAACGCTTTCTCGGTGACTGATCAGTTCGAAAATCGAACGCCTTTATAGATTTACCAAGCGCAGCCAAGTCAGTGAGCGAAGAACATAGTTCAACGCACCAACGGACTGCCAGTCTTTCTCGGCTCGGCACTGATCGAGCTTTAGATCAGCCAGCCCGCCCCACCAACTCAACACCGAGGCGCCAATGCCTAGAGCCCCCTACGTCATGTTTCCCTTCGATGAGATTAGGAGTCTAGTGGCAGAGCGCTGCCCAACCGGGGAGCTTTCTCTGCTCCATGAAGAGCTTGAGCCCGAGGCCGAACGGATAACGGGGCTCCCTCTGGATCACCCTGAGCGCCAACTCCTAGCGCTGCTTCGCCTGCGAGCCACCTTTATCCGGAGCCCGCTGTACAGAACGCCTGACCGGCTCAACGACCTTCGCAGTTGGATGATGCTGCAGAGCGGCCGCCCGCTCTCGGCCTAAACGCATCATCGGCGAATTGGGCGGAGTAAGGGACGGATCTACGCTTGCCACGAACCTAAATCGGCAAGAACATCGCGTGCTCTTCGTATTCGACCAGCCTATCCGGCCCAGGACCAACATCAATGCGAATGCCTTGCGCCCTTATCGAATCGATGAGCTTTTCCGCGTCTTGCTGAGAGTATGCGGGCCGACAAATCAAGGCGCCGACTTTCGCTGAGATGTTTGCCAGACTTGCAGGCCGCTCCTCATCGTCAAGCAACTTACAGGCAACAAAGAATGCAGCTTGTTCGTGCGACAACTTGCTCGTGAGCGCTGCTGCGAAAGCAGAAAGAAACATTACGTAGCTTGAGGGATCGTTCGGCACACGCGTGAGGGCAATAACTGCAGTCGCGACAGCGAACCAGTTTACGTTCAAGAACGATGTGCGAGTTGCTTGAACGGACTCCTTGCCCACGATGAGAAATCCTAGGTTCTCACCGTGATAGCTCGGATCAACGTGGACGATCTTTGGGTTCGCCACAATTAGTAGTAATGCGAGGTCAATTTCGGACTTTGGCTCCAGTTGAGATTGAGCGAGAGCACTGCGAGCCGCACCGCGCACATGATGCTTTAGCGTGGCTTCCGTAATTCCTAGTGGCATGAGGCCTCCATTATTGACTTACGCACCTACTCCTCAACCTGCTCAGCTCTTGGTGCGAGTCCCCGAAGAGTGCGCAGTTATGACATCTTGAGTGAGCGCCGGATCGAACAGCACATCCACCGCCCACCGACCGAACCCACCCTTCTGATTGACGCCTTGCACCCACGCGGACAGCGCGGCACGCTTGGCGCGATTCTGGTCGTCGTCCACACCCTTGATCTCAAGCACCAGCGTGACGCTGTTCTTCAAGCGCACGAGAAAGTCCGGAATGAATCGACGGCGTGAGCCGCGCCACATGTAGTAGATCTGGAAGCCGAGGTGATCATTCTTGGCGTAAGCGCTGACCAGCGGCGAGGACTCGAGCACGTTACAGACGTGCCCCTCCCATGCGCTGTCGCCCACGACATGGCTGATCTGGGACTTCACCGTCTCGATCCTCGGGCGTGTCGTGAACCACGTCCGCATGTCGCGGGTGGATCCGATCGGAGCGCCCTCGTCGAAGATCAGCTCGATGCGCTCGGCGTTGTGCTCGTCCACGTAACGCAGCAGGTGGGCGACCACGCGATCCAGATTCAGGGAGATCAGAACGCGTCGACGCACTGGCTCCTGGTGGAACAAACCGGGGATCTCGAGGCGATCGGACGCGAGGAACTGCTCCACGAGCCGGACGAGCTGGGTCAGCAGGTAGTCCGTCGAGCCGCTGAAGCGCTGGCGGAGTTGGTCGGCCGCCTTGCGGGCAGCAAGGAAAATCAGCCGCTGCAATCGGAAAGCCTCGGGAATCGCCGCAAGGTCCACGGTATGGATCTTGCTCCAGTCGGTCGCCCCGCCCAGCGCGGGCGCGAACTCGGCCGTGATCGGCGTGTTCTGCGGTTCGAGCGCGAGGACGTCCACCTTCTCCCACGGCACGACCAGTTCGGGTCGGACGATGGGGTCGACGCGGAGGACATTGGGCCAGCGGATCTCGTACTCGCCCCGCTCCTTGAGCGATTCGATCTGGGTGCTGTTTTTCGGTGGCGGCGGCGCTTCGCCGCCCTCGCCCACGTCCTGGAAGATCGACAGCGGTACGCCGAACACGTTCACGTACTCAGGTAGGAAAAGCTGCCGCTCGACGCCGTCCGGCCCGATCACCGGCTCTGTGTCGTAGCTCACGCGGCGCAGGCCTCGGCCGATCACCTGCTCGCAGAGCAACTGGCTGGTGAAGGCACGCAGGCCGAGGATGTGGGTGACGTTCTTGGCGTCCCAGCCCTCGGAGAGCATGGCGACCGAAATCACCTTCTGCAGGTTCTGGCCGGCCGTTCCCCGTTTGCCGACGTTGTCGACGATGGCCCGGAGAATGTCCTCCTTCTTCTCGCTCAACAGCGCCTCGCGGCGATCGATGGGCAGGCCCGAGGCCTCCACGATCTGATGCAGCCTCGCCTCGTAGTCCTTGTCGGCCGCAGCGGCCTCGCCAATCTCAGCCTTCTCCAGCACCTTGGAGTCCACCCGGAGCGTCCGGGTGGGCGCCTGTAGTTCCGGCCAGTGGACGTCGCCTCGCTTGAAGTAGTGCTCGATACGCGCCGCTGTCTCCGTCCGGTTGCAGACCGTCAGCATCACGGGGGGGGCTGGATGCCCGGCCTCCTTCCACTGGCGGGCCGTCTCGCGCCAGTCCGCCCCTAACAGCGTGTAGGCGTCCTGGACAAGCTGAGGCAACGGATCGGTAGGAATCGCTCCCTTGCGGTTCAGGTCCTCCCCCACCTCCTTCTCGCGATAGAGGTGGTAGAGCTTGGGCTTGAGCGTGGCGGCGTTTGGCACCGCGCCATCACGGACCACCACGCGCGGCGTCTTCACTAAGCCGGCCTCGATGGCGTCGTTCAGGCCGAAATCCGAGATGATCCAGTCGAACAGGCCCTCGTCGGTGTTGGTCCGCCCTGTCGGCGCAAAGGGCGTCGCGGAGAGATCGAAACAGCGAATCAGGCGGCGGGTCTTGTGGATCCGGTCGAGCCCTTCGATCCAGCGGGTCGCCTCCTCGAGGTCGATACCCCGCTCTTCGGCCTCTTTCTTGCTGATCTTGAGGTCGGCCGGCTTCCGGTAGGCGTGGTGTGCCTCGTCGTTGATGACGATCAGATCCTTGTACCCAGCGACCTTGCCCAGCACGCGGCGCGTATAGGCCTCGTCGGACTCCTTGCCCTTGCGGACGACGCTGCGCTCCTGCTCCTTCGCTGGCATCAGCGTGTGCCAGTTCTCGATCAGCACCTCGGCCTGATTCAGTCGCTGCCGGAGCGTGTCACTGGGGCACAGGTGGAACTCGTCGTAGGCGTTGGCCGTGTTGCCCGGCTGGAGCACCTGCAGGCGCTCGCGCACCGTCAGGCCGGGCGCAACGATGAAGATGGCTCGGCTGAAGTCCTTGGTTCGCTTTGGGTAGGTCAGCGCGTTCAAGACCTGCCACGTGATGATCATCGCCATCACGGTGGTCTTTCCGCTGCCGGTCGCCATCTTGTTGCAGAGGCGCTCCCACGCCCCGCCGTCGCCGGGCACGTGGATGCCCTGCTTGAACTCCGGCGCCGACTCCACCCACCAGATCAGGGTTTCGATGGCCTCGAGCTGGCAGAAGTAAAAGGGCAACGTGCGGGCCGAGGCGTCGTGCCAATGTGCCAACAGGTCGCGCGTTACCGAGGTGACGCCGGGGTGGCCGGCCTCCCGCCACGCGTCCACGCGTTCACGGATGCGGTTGACCTGATCCAAGGTCTCCACGCGCTTGGTGTTGTTGCGCGTGTCGATGACCTCGTAGGACGCCGGCCGCCGCCCGTGGACGAGCGTCAGCGTGGTGCCTGCCCCTTGCTGCCAGTGGAAGGCCGGGCGTTCGTAGGGCGAATTGATGATCAGCGAGCGCGGCGTAGTCACGCTGATCCCTCCGATAGGTTGACTCGTGTTCGGTAAGCCTGCTCCGGGTGGCTACGGTTATCTGGATACCGAAGCTCCAGCAGGCCCTCGTCAGCCAGCTTTGCGACGTAGCCATCGCGTAGCGTTTCAGGTGTTCGCCCTAGCAGCTCGGATAGTTCGCGGACACTTAAGAACCGCGCCGAGCAGAGCCGCAGGATAGTGGCGCGCACCAGTCCTGCCGGTGCCTTTCCCATCTCCCGCACGCGGGTAGCGAGATCCAGGAGCGCGCGATCCCCATCATCGCCCGTTTCCGGTGGGGCCAAATCCGGGGGGCTCGAGGCCAAATCCGGGGGGCTCGGGGCCAAATCCGGGGGGCTCGGGGCCAAATCCGGGGGGCTTCCACCGAGAAGGTAGCGGGTTCCGCGAGTACGGCCTTCTGGGCGCAGCAGCCCATCGCGCACCAGGCCCTGAAGCATACGGGTGATATCCACGCTGTGCATGACTAGCATGTCTTGCAGGCGCTGGTTGGTGACCACCCCCTCCTCCAGTGCTGTCACCAGCGCTTGGATCTCGTCACCGGTGCGCGCGAGTACGCCTTGACCGAATCGTCGGTCCAGCTCGGTCACTGCCTCCTCGGGAAGGGTACTCACCATCGGAAGGGTGAGTTGCACCCGATCGGGCGAAGTGGTCTCGGCGATGCTTGGCGATTGCCAGCGCTGCTCCTGCCAACTCTTGCGGATCTTGTCGATGCCCGAACCGGCTTTATCGCCCGCACCAAGCATCTGGAACATCTTCTGCAGTGCAGGATTGCGGCATTCGCTGACGCCCCCCTGAAGCAACTGCGCACGCGAAAGCAGTAGCGTTCCCGGATTAGAAAACTCGAAGCGATCCAGGTAGCGGTCGATCACCACTCCACCCTGTCCGCTGTAATCAGCGTGGATCAGCGCATTGACCAACGCCTCCTGTAACGCCTCGTGTACCGGTGTGGCGCTTCGCCGATAGCCTTCTTCATCCCGCTGAAAGGGCCGCCTTAGGCCCGGTCCCGCGCTGAGGCTAACCATTACTCGTTGGTAGAACTGGAACAGATTCCCTTCCCAAGTCCCGTCCAGCGTGATGCGGTCGCTCCACCGCACATCGGGGGAGTCGGCAAGGCGCTCGCGGTAATCCAAATGGAAACGCGGCCGCGCTCCTGGATCGCGAATCGCCAACTCCTGACCGAACATCAGAAGCCCGGCGACGGTGAGCCCCTCCTTGCCTGACTGACGGTCTCGTCGGAACCCACCAAGGCGCAGCAAAAGTCCAACATCGTCTTCGACCAGCCAGGCGTGATTGGGGAACGAGACGCTGAAGCGCGCGCGGAACTGCCGAAGCGATTCCGCATGCAAATCGTTGAACCCAAACCCCTCAAGGATGCGTCCGTCCGCGGGTTCATCCGATTGGTCGGCAAACATACGCCGCACTTCGTCATCGGTGCAGCGGTAGTCCCCGTCGTGGTTGCGTCGGTACGTGCCGGAGAACGGATTGGGGCCGACATGCACAGGCCGCTCCCTGCGGCTCGCTCGCGGCACGACGATGCAGACAAGGTGACGCCGTTCCGAAGGGTCCTCGATGACCCTGACCGACTCCTCAGAGAGAAGGTTGGCACTGATCTTCTGTCTATTGTTCGCAAGATTGAAGATTTCAGCCCGGATCTTTTGGGGCTCTGGTACGCCCTGAACGACCGGCACGCCGTTCTTCTCAGCGACACCGAGCCAGATCGTGCCACCCCCGGAGTTCGCAAAGGCGCTGTAGGTCTCCCAAAGGCTGGCGGGAAGCCCACCTGCGGCGGACTTGTATTCCACATCGACGCCTTCGTACAGCGAAAACTCATCGAAAAGTGAAAGCTGTTGGGTCGGGCTCACTTCAGCTCCATGATCTTTAGCGACTCGATACCCCGGTCGTCCACGATCTTCACCGCCACCTTGCGGTTCTCACCGGCCTCGAAGGGAAGACTGACTGTGCCGTGCAGATGCTCGATCAGGCGCTCATCCAGCTCGGCCTTGATGTCCTTTTTGAGCTTGTGCCACCCATCCTTCGCCCCGGCCATCGGAAAGAAGACCTGGCGGGGGAACAGGCTGCGCTCGTTGTAGTCGGTGTCCAGCGACCACGCCGCGATCTTGCCCTTGCCGCCGGAAACCAGTTCGCCGGAGGTCGGATCGAAGTAGTCGAAGCCATGGACTTCGACCTCCCACTGGCCGTCCTTACGTTGCCGCAGTTCGACGTCCGGCTGGCCCATTAGCCAGAAGCTCTGATTGTTCGACCGCGCCTTCTTCAGGTCTTCGGTCAGCAGATCGGTGTTCATCTGCACCTTCAGCGCAGTGATGCCCTTGGTGGCGTCGATGTCCTTGGCCGCTTCCGGGTCGAAGGTGAAGGCGCAGAACAGGATCATCTTCGGGCGCGGGAAGAGGTCGCCGGCCTCACGCATGGCCAGCTCCACCTGCCGCTGCTCCAGCGCCGCGTGCTCCGGCCCGAAGCTCACCACAACGCGCTCGCCGCTCTCGGCGGCTGTGCCGGTGCAGTGCAGGTAGCGAGTGTCCGGCAGCGGCTCAAGGTCTGAGAGCTTCAGCATCTGGCCGCCCTTGCCGCGCACGCCGGTCTTCACCAGCTCGGCGCGCCACTGATGCTGGCGTGACGACTCGCCCTCGCGGGCCACGCTGGAATCGGCCTCGGCGGGCGGTGCGGCCTCGTCCAGCGCCTTCACCGTCGGGAACGGCACGGCCTCGACGGTGAACGGGCCGGTGATGCGCAGCTTGTTCTTGTCCACCTGCGGCTGGTCGTAAAGCGTCTCCTGCTCGGCATGGGCGGCGATCGAGTCGTCCATCGCTCTCTGCCGCACCTGACGGGCCGCGTGGAAGATATCGAGCAGGCGTCCGACGTCCTCCGACCACGCCGTCGGCGTGTCGAACGGCACCTCCCATTCAAGCAGCGCATCGGCTGGCACCGTTTCGCCGCTGGGCAGCGTGCGGGACTTGCCGCTTGTGCTGAAGTCGACCGCTTTGCCCTTCCAGCCACCCTCGGTGATGGTGAACGCCGGCGCCTTAGTCGCCTTCAGCGCGGTGTTGAGCTTGGCCAGTGCCACGTCGACCGCGGGCTGGTGCTTGTCCCACAGCGTGTCGATGTCGGGGTTGTTGGCGATGCTTTTGAGCGTGACGTGCGGCACCGTCTTGTAGATGAAGCCGCCGCGCAGGCCGTCGTGCGGGTACTTCAGCGCGTAGTAGTCGAAGCTCGCCGTCATCAGCCGCTGCTTGGCCAACGTCACTGCAACGCGCGAGGTATCGCAGGTGATCCAGCGGCGACCCCATTTCTCAGCGACAAAGGCCGTGGTGCCGGAGCCGCAGGTCGGATCGAGCACTAGATCGCCGGGGTCAGTTGTCATTAGCAGGCAGCGCTCAACGATCTTCTGCGAGGTCTGCACGACGTAAGTCTTTGTCTCTGAGAAGCCAGTGATCAAAACATCGCGCCATAGGTTGTTGATGGGCGAAACAGGAAAGTCCCGGAGAAACCTCTTGTACATCGGCGTATTGCCAAAGGCCTTTATCCGCTTTGCCTTGACGATGCGGCTTACTCCAAGCTTGTTGGTCTTCCAACCACCCTTCGACGGCGAGAAAGGCATTCCTTGATCGACGAAAGTGAAGGTTGTCGTCTCACCAGCCGACTGGCTCGTCATGTTGTCAGGTGCAAAAACTGACGCTAGAGCAACATCGCCGCCAGCGATCTCCGTTTGCGAGAGACGACGATCTTCACCTATCTCGTCGACCACGAATTTGTACTGCGTGGTTCCTTCTTCACCCAGCAATTTCTCATCGAACTGAGGCAGGTACTTCACGCGACTTCGGTCCTTCGCGTACCAAAGAACGTAGTCAACAACAGACGCAGTCACTTCTGTTCCGATCGCAGGACTTCCAGCTCCAGTCGTCTTCTGAGCAACGATCATCGAGCAGAACGAGCTTGTCCCGAGAACCTCGTCAAGAACATTTCTGACCAGATGGACGTTCTCATCTGAGATCTGCACAAACACGCTGCCCGACTCACTCAGAAGCTCTCTCGCCAGCAGCAAACGATCGCGCAGATACGTCAGATACGAGTGGATACCCAGCTCCCACGTGTCGCGGAACGCCTTGATCATCTCCGGCTCTTGCGTGAGGTCCTCGTCCTTGCGGTCCTTGACGTCGCGTTTGTTGACGAAGGGCTGGAAGTTGCTGCCGTACTTGATGCCGTAGGGCGGATCGAAATAGATCATCTGCACCTGCCCGGCCATACCCTCCTTCTGCAGCAGGCTGTTCATCACCAGCAGCGAGTCGCCGGCCACCAGACGGTTGGCCCAGCCGCGGTCGTGCTTGTAGAACTCGATAGCCTCACGCCACGCCAAAGGCTCCTCGAACCACGCACGGAAGAAGTCGCCCTGGCCGGTGCCGCTCGGCGCGTCCTTCATGCGCTTGCGGATCACCCCAAGGATGGTCGCGGGGTCGATGCGCTCATGGACGTGCAGGCTCACCGTGTCCACCGCGAAGCTGGTGCGCTCGGCCTTGCCCGTCCAATGCAGGTAAGGCATGGCCATGCGCTTAAGCGACTCCAGCGCCTGCCGCATGGTGTCGGCATCGCCGGAGGCCAGCGCGTCGTCCACCAGCGACTCGATCTGCGCCCGGCCGACGTCGAAGTTCAGCACGGGGTCGAGGTGCGGGTCGTAGGCCCAGCGGGTAGTGCCGGCATCGGCGTCGGTGTCCGGCGTGACCATGCCGACTTCGGGGTTGTTCTTGCGGGTCTCGCGGTGCCGGTAGGACAGCACCGTGGCGTCGTCCTCGGTCTTCTTGCCGGCGGCGGGCTGTGCCTTGGCGCGCTTGGCATCGGCCAGCGTCATCGCCGCCTGCTTCGGTTTCGGCGCCTTGGCCGCCTCCGGAACGGCCTGGGGCGTCAGCGACAGGGCCTCATCCCCGGCCGCGGTGCGGGCGACGGAGCCCCCGCGCCCCTTGCCCTTCACCAGCCGTCCGGCGTCCACCAGTGCCTGCTGGGCCTCGAAGTACTCGGCTTCGGAAACCTCGCGGCCAAGGTGGTCGGAGAGCGCCTTGCGGAGCGATCCATTGCCGATGGTGGTGCCATCGGCCGGGACGAGGGCGTAGAGGGTGTCGGTCAGGTCCTTGGACATAACGGCCTAATGCAGAGTGCTCTAGGGAGCCCCGGAAGACCGTCGAGCCATCCGTGGCCAAGGCCTCGAGCATACCCGTTGAGGACTCGCGAGGACTCGCGAGAGGTCGCGAGAGGTCGCGAGAGGTCGCGAGGGGTCGCGAGGGGTCGCGAGGGGTCGCGGAAGGCTCTGCATTCGACGGCGTCTCCACACGGAGCATTTTCTCGGCTCACGCAGTTGGCATTTTTTCCACACCTCAGCCGACAACTTCACAGATGAATTACCGCGAGCCTGTGCGCGCGGACCGCAGCGCGACCTGAGGCGCCTGCCCCATCCTGGTATCGACCAAACGTCAGCACCGACTCGATTCACCCAAGCTGATCGATGGTCTCGGAGTCGCCCCCATGTATCCTCGACGTACCCTAGACCTGACCCAGCAGGCCTTACGTGGGGGCATTTTTGGGGGCATCTCGCACCATCAACTCAGCAGGAGTTGCGCAGTTACTGCCTCTCCGGCTCAAGTTCGAGTGACGCCACCACCATCTCCACCACGCGACCCGCCGAAAGGCGGGTTTCGTGTTTTCAGCCGGCCTTGCGCTGGCCCGGATCACCGCCGAAGCGCTTCGAGAACACCTCGGCCGTCAGTGCGGGCGCCATCAGCCAACCCTGCATCTCGTGGCAGCCGGCCGCGTGCAGGAGCTCGCGCTGGGCTTCGGTCTCAACGCCTTCCGCGGTGACGGACAACCGCAGTGCGCGACCCATCTGGATGATCGCCACCACGATGGCCTCGCTTTCCGCGCTTCCCGGCAGGTCGGCGATGAAGCTGCGGTCGATCTTGATGCGCTCGATCGGGAACCGCTTCAGGTAGGACAGCGACGAGTACCCCGTGCCGAAGTCGTCGATGGCGAGGCGCACGCCCAGGGCGCTCAGCGCCGTGAGGCGGCGCATGGCGTCCTCGACGTCGGAGATGAGGATGGATTCGGTGAGCTCCAGCTCCAGTGCTTCGCCCGGCAGGCCGTGGCGGCGCAAGCCCTCGGCGACGGACTCGACGAAATCACTCTGGTGGAACTGCAGGGCGGAGACGTTGACGGCCACGGCGACGCACAGACCGGCGCGCCACCACTCGCTCAACTGGGCCAGCGTCGTATCGAGCACGAAGCGGCCGAGCGGGATGATCGCACCGCTTTCCTCGGCGACCGGGATGAAGCGCCCCGGCGAGACCGCCCCGAGCTCGGGGTCGTTCCAGCGCACCAGCGCCTCGGCACCGATCAGGCTGCGGTCTTCGATGCGGAATTTCGGCTGGTAGTGGACCTCGAGGGCCCCTTCGACCAGCGCATGCCGCAAGGCATGGTCGAGCTTCATCCGCGAGAGGAGGCCGATGTTCATCTGCCGCTGGTAGAAGCGGAGGTCGGCCCGGCCGCGCTCCTTCACCGCGTACATCGCGCTGTCGGCGTTCTTGGTGAGCTCGTCGGCGTCGGCGCCGTCTTCCGGGTACATGGCGATGCCGATCGAGACGGTGAGGGTGAAGCTCATCCCGTCGACCACCACCGGCTGGGAGATGGCATGCAGGATGCGCCGCGCCGCGACCTCGGCCCCGGCGGCATCGACGCCGGCGAGGATCAGGATGAATTCGTCGCCGCCGACGCGCGCGGCCGTGTCCACCTGGCGCACGCATTCCTGCAGGCGCTCGGAGACACTCACCAGCACGCGGTCGCCGAAGCCGTGCCCCAGCGAGTCGTTGATCTGCTTGAAGCGGTCGAGGTCGAGGAACAGCACCGCGAAACTGCCACGCTCCCGCTTCGCGTAGTTGATGGCCATCTCGAAGCGTTCGCGGAGCAGCACGCGGTTCGGCAGGCCGGTGAGCGGGTCGGTGAACGCCAGCTCCTCGATGCGCTGGCGCGCCGCCATCGCCTCGCTGAGGTCCTTGGCGAAGCCGATCATGTGCAGGGTGCCCCCCGCGTCATCCGCGACGCGCACCAGGGACAGCAGGCAGGGGTACGGAGAGCCGTCGTTCCGGCGTGTCCACAGCTCGCCCTGCCAGTAGCCCTCATGCATCAGGGCCTTCCGGATGGCGCGCGCCTGGGCGCGCGATGCCACGTTCGAGAGCAGCGAGGCGGCCGGCTTGCCCTCGATCTCGGCGGACTGCCAGCCGGTCTGGCGCTCGAAGGTCGGGTTTGCCGCCACCATCCGGAAGCGCGCGTCGGTGACGAAGATCGCGTCGAGGCTGGATTCGAAGACGCGTGCGGCGAGTTTGAGACGGGCTTCGTCGGCAAGCCGCTGCGTGATGTCTCGGAACGAGAACACGCGGCCGATCGGGCGTCCGCGCGCGAACTGTGGGAGCGTCACGCGCTCGAGCACCCTTCCGCTGCGCAGCACGAGCACGTCGTCGGCTTCGAGCAGGGGCGCGCGGGAGATCTGCCCCATGCGGTCGCGGTAGCCCTCCGCGTCGCGCACGTGCTCGGTGAGCCAACCGAAGATGGCGGCGTCGTTACGCTCGCTTAGCATCGACTCCGGCAGGTCCCAGAGCTCGGCGAAGCGCTGGTTGAAGCCGCGGATGCCACCGTCCATGTCGACCACGAGGATGCCGTCGGCGGTGGATTCGAGCGTGGCGCGCAGCTCGGCGATGATGTTCTCGAGCTGCTGTTCGGCGCTGCGCTGCTCGCTGCGGTCGACCATCGCCACCATGTAGACGGCGGCGCCCTGCTCGATCTGCACGAGGCTGACGCGACGCTCGATCTGGCGGATATCGCCG
The DNA here is from genome assembly GCF_027531545.1 of Silanimonas sp. Lineage (GTDB taxonomy): Bacteria > Pseudomonadota > Gammaproteobacteria > Xanthomonadales > Xanthomonadaceae > Silanimonas. The sequence continues at coordinate 12,463 of NZ_JAPZSC010000007.1, forward strand.
TTGCCGCGTTTGAGCAGGGTCTCCGAGCGGATGGCACGGGAGCGGCCGGCGGCCACGTCTTCCCAAAAGAACAGATCCTGCGATGTGGAGGCGAAATCGACCACAGGGCGGCCAACCAGCTCCGCGCGCGGCAGGCCGATCATGTCCTCGGCGGCACGGTTGACCGCGAGGATGCGCAGGTCGACGGCGTCAACGAGCCAGACGGCCTCGATGACGCTCTCGATCAGCATCTGCGGCAACTTCGCCGTCATGGCGAGGCGTCCCTCCCGCCCCCCGAGAGCGAGCGCTCGAAGAAGTAGCACATGCGCTTGCGCGGCGAGAGGTAGTCGAAGACCGCGCGCGGCAGCTGCAGGGGCTTGATGGCGCGCTGGATGCCGAGCTCCGGGTGTTGCTCGAGGTCGAAGACGAGGGCTTCGTCGGACGGCACTTCGGGCTCGTGGATCAGGATGCGCGGCTTGAGCGGACGCTCGGAATTCACCGAGACAACGATGGCGTAGCGCTCGTCGTTGAGCTGCAGCACCGAGCCCGGCGGATAGACGCCCATCATGCGGATGAAGGCGGCGAGCACGGTGGCGTCGAAGGCGTCGCGTTGGCGCGCGAAGATCAGGGCCAAGGCGTCATGCGGCGTGAGTGACTGCGCCGGATTGCCGGGATTGCACAGGTTGTCGTACTGGTTGACGAGCCCGACGACCCGGGCGAGCGGCTTGATCTGTTCGCCCTTCAAGCCGGAAGGGTAGCCGCTGCCATCGGCATGCTCGTGGTGCTGGGCGATGACATCAAGGACCTCAGCCGGAAGCCCCATCTTCTTGCCCAGGGTCATGCCCTGCGCCGCATGGCCCTGGAACAGCCTGCGCTCGACGGCGGGCGCGTGGTCGTCGCGCCAGCGCAAGCGGTCAGGCAGTTCGAGCTTGCCGATGTCGTGCAGCAGCGCCCCCATGCCGAGGCTGGCGAGGCGCGCATCGTCGAATCGCAGCGCACGCCCGAGCAGGATCGAGAGCACGCTGACGTTCATCGCGTGGAAGGTGGTCTCCTGCCCGGCCTTTTCCGACAGCAGGCGGATCGCCACCTCCCCCATCCCGGCGACTTGGCCGACCATGGCATCGACCTGCGCCTGTGCGACTTCGCGGGCTTGGCCGGGATTGGACTTGGCGTTCTGCAGCACGCCGCGCAGTTGGCGCGTGGCTTCACTGAACTGGTGTTCGCAGCGGTCGAGGCTGGCCTGCTGGTCGGCCAGCAGGGCGCGGCGCTGCGCCGCGGGCGAACGGACAGGCTCGGGCGCAGGGGTGTCCGGGCTGGCCGAGGCGTCGTCCACCGGCGTGGCAACGCCATCGCCGGCGTCGCCCTCCGCGGCAGCCGGCGCGTCCAGCGCGACGGGATCCGGCGGCGGATCATCGAAGCGCGGCACGCCGAGCGCCGACCAGGTGGGGACCACGCCTTGCTCAGGCAAAGGTGGGACTTGGCTCTGCTTCGGGGAATAGCGCACGCGCTTCAATCCCGAGGCGCGAAGCTGGGCCAATTGGGCGTCGCTGGTGATCAGTAAGCCGCCGGTCGGGAGGGAACACGACGCATCGTGCAGGTCGACCTGCACATACATCCCTACGCGAAGTCGACTCACGTCGATCAGTTCAAGCGTGGTTTCCGCCATGGCCGTCCTCGTGCTGGCCTCACAAGCCTGAACGTCTCTTCTGGATGTTGCAAGTGCAGCATCGCCGCGGATGCACGCGCCGCTCACCGATTGAAGACCTCCTCCTTGGTGCCCGGGGCGGGACTCGAACCCGCATGGCCTTGCGGCCGAGGGATTTTAAGTCCCCTGTGTCTACCGGTTTCACCACCCGGGCATGCGGCGATCATACGTGCCGCCATCGGGCAAAAAAAAACCGCGCGATGCGCGGCTCGATTCGATGGAGGCCTGGGTCGGAATTGAACCGGCGTACGCGGATTTGCAGTCCGCTGCATAACCACTCTGCCACCAGGCCCCGCTGAAAAAACAAGACCTCGGCGAACCGAGGTCTTGGGAAAACGTGGAGCGGGAAACGAGACTCGAACTCGCGACCCCGACCTTGGCAAGGTCGTGCTCTACCAACTGAGCTATTCCCGCACCGGAGACGCACATTATGGCGATTCCGACGACGATGTCAACACCGTGACGGGTATCGAAGTGGTTCGGATCGCGGCGGTTCAGCGCCCGTCACGGGCGAAGGACGGCCAGGCCGCACGCAGGTAATCGGCGCCGGACCACAGCGTCAGGGCGGCCGCCAGCGCCAGCAGCCATTCGCCGAGGGCCTGTGCCGGCAGCGCCGGCAGGTGCGGCCCCAACCAGAGGCTCGGGCCGATCAGCAGCGCCACGATCGCCACCATCTGCACGATGGTCTTGAGCTTGCCGACCCAGGCCACCGCAACGGCACCGCGCGCCCCGATCTCCGCCATCCACTCGCGCAAGGCCGAGATGGTGATCTCGCGGCCGACGATCACTGCGGACAGCAGGGTGAGCCAGATGGTCGGGTGCGCCTGCACGACGATGAACAAGGCCGCGGCGACGGCGAGCTTGTCGGCCACCGGATCGAGGAAAGCACCGAACGCGGAGTACATGTTGAAGCGACGGGCGATCCAGCCGTCGAGCCAGTCGGTCAAAGCGCCGACGGTGAAGATCACCGCCGCCCAGAAGCGGGCGTTCTCCATCGACGAATAGAACACGATCACCATCACCGGGATCAGGACGATGCGGAACAGCGTGAGCGCGGTGGGGATCGTCAGCGTCAAGTCGGGGCTCCTGAGCCGCCCTCGTCGGGAAGGCCATGCAGGAAAGCATAGATGCGTGAGGCCAAAGCCGCACTCACGCCGTCGGCCCGGGCGATTTCCTCGATGCCGGCATCCTTCAGGCCCTTGAGGCCGCCGAAGTGCTTCAGCAGGGCTTGGCGGCGCCGCGGGCCAACCCCCGGGATGTCCTCGAGACGGCTGGTATCGCGGGCCTTCGCGCGGCGCTTCCGATGCCCGGTGATGGCGAAGCGGTGGGCTTCATCGCGCGCCTGTTGCACCAGTTGCAGGCCCGGTGACGCCGCTCCGGGACGCAATTCACGGCCGTCGGGGAACACCAGGCGTTCCTCGCCGGCCTTGCGCGCCTCGCCCTTGGCCACGCCGATGACGGCCACGCCCTGCACGGCCAGTTCCTCCAGCACCTCCAGGGCCTGCCGCAACTGGCCCATCCCGCCGTCGATCAGCAGCAGGTCGGGCAGCACCCCCTCTTCCACCCCGCGCTTGAAGCGCCGGTTCAGCGCCTGGCGCATGGCGGCATAGTCGTCGCCCGGCTCGATACCGGCGATGTTGAAGCGCCGATACTGGGAGGTCTGCGCCCCATCCGGGCCGAAGACCACGTTGCTGGCGACGGTCGCCTCGCCCATCGTGTGGCTGATGTCGAAGCACTCGATGCGCTGCGGCGGTGCCTCAAGGCCCAGCAACTGCTGCAGGTCGTCGAGGCGCGCCTGCTGGCTGGCCCGCGTGGCCTGCTCGGTGGCGAGCGCGAGGTGCGCGTTGCGCACGGCCATCTCGAGGTAGCGCGCGCGGTCGCCACGCACGCTGGCCTTGATCTCCACCGCGTGCCCGGCCTGCTCGGCCAGCGCCGCTTCCAGGGTTTCCGGATCGTCGAGCGCATGGCTCAGCACCATCTCGCGGGGCGGCTTGCGCGCCGCATAGTGCTGGGTGATGAAGGCTTCGAGGATCTCGCCTTCCGCCACGTCACGGTCGATGCGCAGCGGGTGCGAGGCCGTGCCGAGGTTCACGCCGTCGCGGAAGCTCAGGACCAGCACCACCGCCACGCCGGCCTGCTGCACGCAGGCGAGCACGTCGAGGTCGGGGCGATCGCCATCGACGTACTGGCGCGCCTGCACCTTGCGGATCGCGGCGATCTGGTCGCGCAGGCCTGCAGCCCGTTCGAACTCCAGCGCGGCGCTGGCGCTCTCCATCGACTGCCCGAGTTCGCGCACCACGTCGTCGCTGCGACCGTCGAGGAAGAGCCCGACACGGCGCACGGCATCCGCGTAGTCCGGCGCGGCCACCAGGCCCACGCAGGGCGCGCTGCAGCGGCCGATCTGGTGCTGGAGGCAGGGGCGCGTGCGGTTGCGGAAGACGCTGTCCTCGCAGCTGCGCAGGCGGAACAGCTTGAACATCAGGTCCATCGTCTCGCGCACCGCGAGCGAACCCGTGTACGGGCCGAAATAGCGGCCCGGCTGCCCGCGGGCGCCACGGTGGTAGGCGAGCCGCGGCCAGGCCTCCTGGGTGAGCAGCACGTACGGGTAACTCTTGTCGTCGCGCATCAGGATGTTGAAGCGCGGCTTCAATGCCTTGATGAGCTGGTTCTCGAGGATGAGCGCCTCGCTCGCGGTGCGCGTCACCGTCGTCTCGATGCGGGCGATGCGCGCGACCATCATCGCGATGCGTGGTGCGTGCTGCTTGCTGAAGTAGCTGCCGACGCGCTTCTTCAGCGATGCCGCCTTGCCGACGTAGAGGATTCCGCCGTCGGCGTCGAACATCCGGTACACGCCGGGCGCCGTCGTCAGGCCGCGGACGAAGGCACGGGGATCGAAGGGTTCAGGCGTCGCGGGGGGAAGCGCGGCGCCCATGGCCGCGTCGTTCATTCGCCGACCGGCAGTCGGTGCATCTCGCCGGCATCGCTGTCGAAGCGCCACACCAGGTGGTTGCCGGCGTCGGCGATCCACAACTGCCCCTGCCAGGCCGCGAGGGCCGTGGGCCGATGCAGCGCGGTCGGCAGCGGCACGGTGGATAGCGCCTGGTTGCGCGAGACCCAACGCCGCAGCACGCCGTTGCCCGTATCCGCGATCCAGAGCCCCTGCCCGTTCGGCAGCGCGGCGAGCGCCGTGGGGTACTGCATCAGGGCCTGACGGCCGCCGCCATCCTTGAGACCGAACTCGAAGAGCCCGCGGCCGAACAGGTTGCGCACGCTGCCATCGGCGAGCTTGACCTCGCGCAGGCCCGACGCCGCGGCATCGAGCACGTAGGCCCGGTCGCCCACCACGACGAGGCCGGTGGGCCGGGCGAAGCTGGCGTCGCCGGCCGCGCCTTCGTCTTCGCCGAAATGGCCGCTGCCGCTGACGAGGCGCAGGGTGACGGTGCCCAGCTCGATGGCCCAGAGCTGGTGCGATGCCGCGAGGGTGACGAGGAGCGTGTTCTCGGCGACGGCGAGTGCGTAAGGACGATCGAGCACGCCGTCCTTGGGCAGGCGGAAGACCCCCGCCACCGGATCGCCACTGCGCCCGCTGCCCACCAGCGTGTCGACTTCGCCGGTCCGCGTATTGATGCGGCGGATCGCGTGGTTGCCGGTATCGGCGACGTACAAGCGGTCCTGCAGCAAGGCCAGGCCGCGCGGCGAATTGAAGCCGGCCACATCAGCGAGTCCGTCGACGAAATCGCGATTGCCGGTGCCGATGCGACGGAGAATGCGGCCGTCGTGCGTGCATTCGAGGATGCGATGGTTGCCGGTGTCGGCGATGTACAGCCGGGAGGCATTCGCGACCAGACCGCCCGGCGCGACCAGCGCGCTGCGGGCCCCCGCCGTGTCGAGGCGCGGCGTGTCCACGTGGCCGGGCGAATTGAGGAAGTTCGCGTCGATCTCGGCTTCCAAGGCCGGCTGCAGGGCCTCGATGGCGCGATCGCCGACGAGGCGTTCACGGATGAACCCTTGCGCATCGACGAGGACGACGGTCGGCCACGCACTCAGGGCGTACTGCTGCCAGGCCGCCCAGTCGCCATCGTTGACCAGCGGGAGCGCCGCGCCCTCGCCTTGCAGCACATCCCAAGCGGCGGAACCGTCGCGCTCGTGGTCGAACTTCGGCACGTGCACGGCGATGAAGGCGGCGCTTTCACGGAATCGCGCCGCCAGCGCGCCGACCGTCTGCAGGGCGTTGTGGCAATGCGCCGACCCGGCATTCCAGAACAGCAACACCACCGGATGGCCGCGCAGTCCCGCGAGCGTGATGGGCGCGGTGTTGATCCATCCCATCGAGGGATCGAACTCGGGCGCGATGCTCAGGGCGAGGCCGGAGGGTGCGGTCGAAGCCATGCGGGACCACCTGGAGGGATGGGCCGATTATGCGTCCCGCAGCGCGGCTTCGGCACGCAAAAGATCATCCTCGGTGTCGATGCCCGGCGGGAAGGCCGCGGGACTCAAGGCCACGGCGATGCGGTGCCCCGCCTCGAGCACGCGCAACTGTTCGAGGGCCTCGAGCTGCTCCAGGCGGCCCGGCGGCAGCGACTGGAACACCCGGAGGAAGCCGGCGCGATAGGCGTACAAGCCGATGTGGCGTAGGCAGGGGGCGGCGGGCGCGGTCACGCGGTCGGTCGCGTACCGGTCGCGGTGCCAGGGGATGGGGGCGCGACTGAAGTACAGCGCATGGCCCGAGGCGTCGGTGACCACCTTCACCGCATTCGGATCGAACAGCGTCGCCGTGTCGGTGATCGGGCTGGCCAAAGTGGCCATCGGCGCGGCGCTGGCCGCCAGCGTCGCCGCCACGCACTGCAGCGCCGCGACCGGCGCGAAGGGCTCGTCACCCTGCAGGTTCACCACCAGCGCGTCATCGGGCCAGCCGCACTGCTCGGCGCACTCGGCGAGCCGATCGGTGCCCGAGGGGTGGTCGCTGCGGGTCATGCACACGCGGACGGCGAGGCCGGCGACCGCCTCGGCGATGCGGGCATCGTCTGTGGCCAGCACCACCTCGGCAGCACCCGACGCCAGCGCGCGGCGCACGACGTGGCGGACGATGGGCTCGCCCCCCAGGAGGCGCAGCGGCTTGCCGGGCAGGCGCGAAGCGGAAAAACGCGCCGGGACGGCGACGATGAATTCAGGGTTCGACATGGCGGGGCGATTCGCGAAGACGGTGGTCGAGGGCGTCGATGAACGAGGTGGGAAGCACGGCCATGACCGGCACCTCCCAGGCGTCGGGCAGATCGAGTTGGCGGCACTTCACCGCGTCCTTGCCGGTCATCAGCACGGGCGCGTCGCGCATCGCCGCGAAGTCGGCGTCGGTGAACGCGTGATGGTCCGGGAAGGCGTGCTCGAGCACGGCGAGCCCCGCGTCGCGCAATGCGCGAAAGAACCGCGCTGGATGGCCGATGCCGGCGACCGCATGCACAGGACGGCCGACGAAGCCGGACAGCGGGCGGCTCGACGGCGCCGCGCCTCCACCGACGCGACGGGCGTCGCCGAGCTCGAGGCGCATCGGCACGTCCGTGCCGCAGGCCTCCCGCCCGTGAACGACGCGGAAATCCGCCGGACGGGCCGGCAGCGGCTCGCGCAGCGGCCCCGCCGGCATCACCCGCGCATTGCCGAGGCCGCGCACGTCCTGCACCTCGATCTCAAGAACGCGACCGAGGCGCAGGTGCTGCAGGCCGTCATCGGCGATGAGCACATCGCAGCCTGCCGCGATGAGCGCGTTGGCAGCGGTGATCCGGTCGGCATCGACGGCCACCGGCGCGCCGGTGGCGAGATGGACCAGCAGCGGCTCATCGCCCACCGTGTCGGCATCACTGCCGCCATCGACCCACTGCAGGCCCGTGCTGCGCCGGCCGTAGCCGCGACTGAGCACGCCGGGGCGCCAGCCGCGCTCGCGCAAGGCGCCGACCAGGGCGATGACCAGCGGCGTCTTGCCCGCGCCGCCGACCGTGCGATTACCGACCACGACCACCGGCGTCTCGAGGCGATGCTGGCGGCGCAGTCCGACGCGGTAGGCCCAGCGACGCCAGCGCATCAGCGTGCCGTACAGCGCACCGACCATGCGCAGCGCGATGCCGGGCGGCGCATCGCCGTACCAGCGCGCCAGCAGGCCCTCTTCGAGCACCGCCCGCAGCGTGGGCCGGGCTTCAGGCATCGCGGAACTGGGCGCGGTGCAGCTGCGCGTAGAGGCCGCCGCGCGCGAGCAGCTCGGCGTGGGTGCCGGCCTCGACGATGCGGCCCGACTCCATGACCAGCACCTGGTCGGCACGCTCGATCGTGGAAAGCCGGTGCGCGATCACGAACGTGGTGTGGTTCGGGATCAAGCGCTCCAGCGCCGTCTGCACGAGGCGCTCGGACTCGTTGTCGAGCGCCGCGGTGGCCTCGTCCAGCACCAGGATCGGCGCGTCCTTGAGCACGGCCCGGGCGATGGCGATGCGTTGGCGCTGGCCGCCGGACAGCCGGTTGCCGTTCTCGCCGATGCGGGTGGCCATGCCCTCGGGCAGTCGATCGATGAATTCGCTGGCATTCGCGGCATCGGCCGCCGCTCGGACCGCCTCGGGGGACACTTCGCCCGCGGCGCCATAGGCGATGTTCGCGGCCACGCTGTCGTCGAACAGCATGACCTTCTGCCCCACCAGCGCGATCTGCCGGCGCAGGGCCGGCAGCGACCAGTCGCCCAAGGGAACGCCATCGAGGGTGATGCGCCCCTCACTGGGTTCGTAGAAGCGCGGCAGCAGTCGGGCCAGCGTGGTCTTGCCACTGCCCGAGCGGCCGACGATGGCCGTCACGGTGCCCGGCTCGGCGCGCAGCGACACGCCCTCCAGCGCGGCCAGTTCCGCCCCGGGATAGCGCAGGCCAACACCCTCGAACAGGACGACGCCGCGGGCGCGTTCGGGCGCATGGGTGCCGTGGTCGCCTTCCTCCAGCTCGTCGAGCAGGCCGAACAGGCGCACCGCCGCGGCGATGCCGCGCTGCACGAGCGCCTGCACGTTCGCGAGGCGCTTCAGCGAGGGGATCAGCACCATCATCGAGGTCATGATCGCCACGAAGGCACCGGCCGAGAGGCGGCCCTTCGAAGCCTCCATGCTCGCCACGCCGAGCAGCACGGCCAGCGCGATGGCGCCCAGCAGCTGGATCACCGACGAGGCGCCGGCGCGGGTCGACTCGACCTTCATGTTCAGCAGCAGGTTGGCGTTGGCCAGCACGCGGTAGCGCGCCACCTCGGCCGGCTGCCGGCCGTAGACCTTGGTATCCTGTTGGCCGGCGAGGATTTCCTCCGCGCCCGTGGCAAGTTCACCGACGCCTTCCTGGATCCGCCGGTTGAGCCGCCGGTAGCGCCCGCTCACGTAAGCGGCGATCACGGCGATCAGCGGCACGATGACAGCGATGGCCGCGGTCACGGTCGGGCTGTGCCAGAGCATCACGCCCACCAGGGCGATCACGGTGAGCGTGTCGGTGATCAGCACCTTCAGCGCCTCGGTGCTGGCCTGCGCGACCTGTTCGGTGTCGAAGTTCAGGCGCGACACCAGCGAAGCCACGGGCTCGCGGTCGAAGCGCGCGCTCGGCAGCCGCAGCATCTTGTCGAGCACCGCCACGCGCAGGTCGCGGACGACGCTGCGGCCCGCGCGGGCCATGCCGTAGTCGGTGATGAAGGTGGCGATGCCGCGGAGAACGAAGATGCCAACGATGACCAGCGGCAACTCCCAGCGCGCGGCGTCGTTCTGCGAGACCAGCGTCTCGTCGATCATCGGCTGCATCAGCGAGGTGAAGGCGCCGGCCGCCGCAGCCTCGATGATCATGCCCACGAAGGCGAGGCCGAGCAGAAGGCGATAAGGCAGGGTCCAGCGCAGCAGCCGCTTGTAGGTGATCCAGCCGGAGGCCTCCGGCGCTTCCGGCTCCCTCACTCGCCATCCTCCGGCATCGTGGCGATGGAGAGGCGGGCGAAACCGGCCTGGCCGAGCGCATCCATCGCCGTCACGACGGCCTGGTGCGGAGCCCGGGCGTCGGCGCGGAGCACCACGCGGGTCGACGCGTGATCTCCCTCGACGCGCGACAGTGCCGCGATCAGCGCCGCGCGATCCTCCTTCGGCAGCTCCACCGTGCCGAGGTAGAGCCGCCCTTCGGCATCGACGACCACCGTCAACGGGTCGTCCGAGGCTTCCATCGTGGGGCCGGCGGCCGTCGGCAGTTCGAGGCGCAGCGACGTGCGGACGTCGAAGGTGGTGGTGACGACGAGGAAAATGATGATGCAGAAGATGACGTCGATCAGCGAGATCAGGTTGATCTCGGGTTCGTCGCCTTCGTTGGCACGCTGCAGCCTCACGCCGCGGCTCCCTTCCCCTTCGCCTTGCCGCTGACCGCGTGGTCGTCGATGGCATCGAGGAGGGCAATGGCTTCCTTCTCCATCTCGATGACGAAACCCGCGACGCGGGCCCGGAACCAGCGGTGCGCAACGAGCGCCGGGATGGCGACCAGCAGGCCGGCCGCCGTCGAGATCAGGGCCTGTCCGATGCCACCGGCCAAACGGTTGGCATCGCCGACGCCGGCCTCAAGGATGCCCATGAACATCGAAATCATGCCGAACACGGTGCCGAGGAGGCCGAGCAGCGGCGCCACCGCGGCGATCGTGCCCAGCGTCGGCAGGAATCGCTCGAGGTCGTGCAGCACATGGCGGCCGGTGTCTTCGACGCGCTCCTTGATCAGGTCGCGGGAGCGGTGGCGGACATCGAGCGCCGCGGCGAGCAGCGTCCCCAGCGGCGAATTGGTCCGCAGTACGTCGATGTGCTTCGGGTCGAGCTGGCGGCCGCGCGCCCACTGGCGCACTTCATCTCCGAGCCCGGGCGGCAGGACCTCGCGACGGCGGAGCGTCCAAGCGCGTTCGATCGAGATACCGATGGCACCCACCGCGAGCAGCAGGATCGGCACCATGACCCATCCGCCGGCGATGACCAGTTCAAGCATGGCGAAACCTCATGAGGGGAGCGGACAGCATAGCCGCTCGCGATGCCGCCCTGCCCCGCCCGGCGCGGCGGCGGGTCGCCACGCGTCAGGGTGAACCGGGGTGCCACCAGCGGGTCGGGCCGTTTCGCGCGCGTGTCGGCGCATCGGGCGCGGACGAGTGCCACGACAGCGCGCCCTCGCGGTCGACGCGATGGAGGTCGTCCGGCCATCGACGGGCGAGCGACGGACCCGGCGCGCGGGTCGCGATGCCCCCGGACGCGCCAAGCGCAGCGCGCCAGTGCCCGAGGGTCGCCGGCGCGCCCATCACCCACGCCCCGGCCGAGGGCGACGCCAGCCGGTGGGCCACCCATCGGCCGGCATCACTGGTGAGCCACGCAACACGGCCGGACGCACTGGACACGCGGAGCACGCAGGCCTCGTCCGCCGACGTGCCCGCCGCTTCCGGCGTCGGTGACAGCGCCTCGATCACGACGCCGTCCGCCGACCAGCGCCGGCCGGCCTCGCAGCGGGTGCCCGGGGTCGAAGCTGTCGTGCTTGGCGCGCGCCAGCGATGCCGGGGCAGGAAGGCCCGGTCGACTGCCGCGGCGCCGCCCAGACGACCGGCATTCCGACGGGTTTCGATGCGCAGGTCGATGGACTCGACGCCGGCGGCCCGCAGTCGGCGCGCCAGGTCCACGGGCTCGGGCCCGGCATCGACGAGCACGGTGCGCGTGGCCGTGCGCAAGAGGAGCGCATCGCCTCGCGGAAGCGCAAACGCGGTCACCGAGAACTCGTCGCGCGGGGGCAAGGTCAGCGGCGGGAACAGCATCGGTAGGACCAGCAACGCACCGGCGTAGCGCCAGCGGAGCCCACGCGGCAGCAGGACGATCGCCACGCCAAGGACGGCGAGGGCCAGCGACCACCCGGAGACCTCCGGCAGCCAGCGGCTGGACGACCACGCCTCAGGCACCTGTCCCATCACCCACCAGAACGCGTCCATCGCCCACGCGCCCACCTGCCACGCTACCTTCGAGAGCGTGTCCGACACCGGCATCAGCAGCGTGCCGAGCAGGCTCAAGGGCACCACGACCAGGCTAATCCACGGGATCGCGACCAGGTTCGCGAGCGGCCCGGCCACCGGCACCTGCAGGAAGAACGCCGCACCGAGCGGCAGCAAGCCCAGCGTCGCGACCCACTGCGCCTTCAGGAAGGTGCGCGGGCTCCATGGATCGGCCGAGCCCGGCAGGCACCACAGCAGCCAGGCCACGCCACCGCAGGACAGCCAGAAGCCCGGCGTCAGCAGCGAGAAGGGATCGCTCATGACGAGGAGCGCCATCGCAAGCAGCAAGGGCTGGGCGGTCGGGCTTCGGCGACGGCGGCCGATGACGAAGGCGACCACGGCGATCATCAGCACGGTGCGCACCGTCGGCAGGCTGAAGCCTGCGAGGGCTGCATACCCGGTCGCCACCACCAAGGCCGCGGCGGCGGCGGCCGGTCGACGCCGCATCCGGTGCGCGAGGGTCGGCCACCACCACCAGAACAGGCGCACCAGCACGACACCCAGCCCCGCGACCATGCCGACATGGAAACCGGAGATCGCGATCAGATGGGTGAGACCGAACTGTCGAAGCTGCTCCCAGTCGTCGTCCGACAAGCCGCGCGTGTCGCCCACGGCCAACGCGGCAACGAACCGTGCACGTTCGCCACCCAGCGCCTCGATGATGCGATCGGAAATGCTGCCGCGCAGGGCGTGCAGTCCACCGGGAGCCCCCAGTCGCAGCGGTCGATCGCTGGCCAGCACCACGCCCTGCGCATCGATGCCGGCCACCAGCGCGCGACGCGCTTCATCGGGATCGCCGGGATTCATCGGACGCGACCACGGGCGCAGTCGCACCGCGAACCGCCACACCTCGCCGGGTCGCAAGCTGCGCCCGCCGCCATACCAGTCGAGCGCGATCCGCCGCCTGGCCAGCGCATCGGCCACCGCTTCGGACGCACCGACGACGCGTTCGATGTCGGCCCTGAAGCGCGCGCCGTTCTGGCGGAACTCGCTCAAGCCGACGACGCGGACGTCGATGCGGACCGTCGTGCCGTCGAGGACGGCTGGCGGACGACGATCCAAGGCGGCCTCGCCGTGCATCGCACAGAGCCCGGCGCCGAGGGCGAAGGCGGCAAGCCACGCCATCGCCACGCTGACGGCCTCGCCGCCTGATGCCGACGCGCGCACGGCGAGGTGGCGCGCCAGTGCCCAGGCCGCGATGGCGAACGCGACGACACCGACGGCCAGGCCGTGCGGCAACAGCGCCGGCGCCTGAAGCTGCGCAAGCACGCCCGCGCAGAGCGCGGCGATCCATCCGGCATCGAGGGTCGAAGGGCGTCCTTGCCCGGGCGTCATGTCAGTCCGGCACCCAGGGCTGCAGACGCCCGCCCTTCAGTTCGAGCACGCGGTCCAAACGCTGTGCGAGGCGGCGGTCGTGGGTGACCATCACCAGCGCCGTGCCCTGTGCGCGGTTCAGCGAGAGCAGCAGATCGAACACCACGCGCGCCGAGTGTTCATCGAGGTTGCCCGTGGGCTCGTCGCCGAGCACGCAGGCCGGCTTCGTCACCAGCGCGCGCGCCACCGCGCAGCGCTGCCGCTCGCCACCGGAAAGCTCGCCGGGCTTGTGCGTAAGGCGATGCCCGATGCCAACCGCCTCGAGCAGCGCACGGGCCGGGGCTTCCGCCTCGTGCGGCGCGGCGCCGCGCACCAGCAGGGGCAGCATCACGTTCTCGAGTGCGGTGAATTCCGGCAGCAGGTGGTGGAACTGGTAGATGAAACCCAGCGCGCGATTGCGCAGCTTTCCGCGTGCCGCGTCGTCCAGCGCCGCCATCGACTGCCCGTCGACGCTCACCTCACCCGAGGTCGGCGTGTCGAGGCCGCCGAGCAGGTGCAGCAGGGTGCTCTTGCCCGCGCCGGAAGCACCGATGATCGCAACGGTCTCGCCGCGCTTCACGTCGAGGTCGAGGTCGTGGAAGACTGGCGTTTCGAGCGAGCCTTCGCGGTAGGTCTTGGTGAGGCGCCGGGCCTCCAGCACGGTCGTCATCGCGTCACTCATAGCGGAGGGCCGTCGCCGGATCGGTGCGCGAGGCGCGCCAGGCCGGGTACAGCGTGGCGAGGAAGCTGAGCAGCAGGGTCATGCCGGCCACGGCGGCGACATCACCGGGGTAGACGGCGGTTGGCACGCCGGTGATGTAGTAGACGTCCGGGGGCATCAGGGTCACGCCGAGCAGGCCCTCGACCCAGCGCACCACCGCACCGAGGTTGACGCCCAGCAGCACGCCGCCGATCACGCCCAGCGTGGTGCCGACGAAGCCAATGACGCTGCCCTGCACGATGAACACGCCCATCACCTGGCGCGGCGTGAGGCCCAGCGTGCGCAGGATGGCGATGTCGGCCTGTTTCTCCTGCACCAGCATCACCAGCGAGGAGACGAGATTGAACGAGGCGATGGTCACCACCAGCGACAGCAGCAGGAACATCACCGTGCGTTCGAGCGCCAGCGCGCTGAAGAAGTTGCGGTTGTCGCGCATCCAGTCGCTGGCGATCACCGGCACCGGAATGCGCGTTGCAAGATCGTCGGCCACGGTGCCGGCGCTCCACAGGTCGGCCACCTTGATGCGGACGCCGCTGACGCCCTCGCCCATTCGCAGCATGCGCTGCGCATCCCCAAGCGCGATGAAGGCGAAGCTGCTGTCGGCGGTGTGCTCGCCCATCGAGAAGGTGCCGACGACGGTGAAACGCTTCGAACGCGGGATCGCGCCGATCGGCGTGCTGGTGAATTCGTTGAGGGTGACGTTGATGCGGTCGCCGACGCGAACGCCCAGCGCGATGGCGAGCTGGTCGCCGAGCAGGATGCCGAAACCGCCATCGACCAGATCATCGATGGAACCGCTGCGCATGCGCGTGGCCAGTTCCGAGACGCCACGCTCTTCGCCCGGGCGGATCCCCATAACGAGTCCCGCGCTCGTACGTGCGCCGCTGAGCAGGCCCTCGCGCTGCACATACGGCGCGGCGCCGACCACGCGAGCATCCTCGCGCGCCACCTCGACCACCGTGGACCAGTCTTCGAGCGGGCCGCCGTAGCCCGCCACGGTCACATGCGCCACCGAGCCAAGCAGGCGGTCGCGGATCTCGCGCTGGAAGCCGCTCATCACGGCGATGACCGTGATCAGGGCGACCACGCCGACGACGATGCCGAGGATCGACGCGGCGGACGTGAAACTGATGCGGCGGTCGCGACGGCGAGCGCGCAGGTAGCGCAGGCCGATGGCCAGCGGAAGCGGTTGGAACATTCCTAGCCCATCCAGAACTGCGGGAGCGGCGACACCGGCGTCGCCGAGCGGGCCCAACGTCGCAGCAGGCGGCGTCCGGGCGCGCACAGGGTATCCGGCCAGAAGACCACCGTGGTGCCACAGGTGGGGAATCGGACCGTGGTCACCGGCCACTGTTCATGCGCGGCGGCCGGACCTTCCACCGGCGCGCCCACCGCCAGCGACCAACGCGCCCGCCGTTCCGGCAGCAGTTCGAGCACGCCGCAGGGCTCGCTTCGGACAGCCTTGGCGCGCCACAGCCCGAGGCCCATCGCAACGACGACGAGCAGCCACGCCAGCGACGTCGGCACGTCCACGGCCCAGCGCGTCGCCAGCAGGGACGCGGCGACGAAGGGCCAAAGCACCACGATCATCGCCGCGTGGCAACGCGACGGTCGCCACTCAAGGCGGGAGGGTGAGCAGTCGGTCGACGAATCCAGCAAGGGCGGGGTCCTCCGGGCGCTCGCGGCCCATGCACCATCGCCACAGGATGTCGTCTTCGGTATCCAGAAGCTTGAGGAAAAGCGCTCGGTCGGCTTCGGAAGACGTCGCGAACGAACGATCGAGGAATCGTTCCATCAGCTGGTCGAGTTCACGCATGCCGCGGCGGCAGCGCCACTTCAGCCGCTTGAGTTCGACGGGATCGACGTCGGTCACGATGCGAGCCCCTGCTCCGATCCGGCGGTCAGAGCACGCCGGCCCAGTGCAGGGCGAGCTGGAGCCAGAGGAACAGCAGGGCCGTGCAGCCGGCGATGAAGGCCTGGAAGCGGCGCATCACCTTGTTCCGGCCGCAGGCCTCGAAGGCCATCAGCAGGCGCGCGCCGACGAAAGCCCAGGCCATCAGCAGCACGCCGGTGGTCGCCACGCCCGTCTGCATCGCCGCGAGGCAGCCGGCGTAGAACAGCACCGGGGTCTCGAAGAGATTCCGGAAGTGATCCGCCGCCCGGGTGTCCTCCATCGCCTCGGCCATCTGCTTCGCCGAAGCCACGGCCTGCGGATGGATGCTCCGGCGCTTCATCTCCGGGATCCGGGTGAGGAACAAGCGCACGGCCACGGCGAACACCAGCGCGACCATCGCCAGCATCGGCCACGCGAGCGACGAGGCGGCGAGCATCAGGCGCCCCGGCGCACGAGCATCAGCTTCTTGATCTCGGCGATCGCCTTCGCGGGGTTCAGGCCCTTCGGGCAGGTCCGCGCGCAGTTCATGATCGTGTGGCAGCGGTAGAGCTTGAACGGGTCCTCGAGGTCGTCGAGTCGCGCACCGGTGTCTTCGTCACGCGAATCGATGATCCAGCGGTAGGCCTGGAGCAGGATGGCCGGGCCGAGGTAGCGGTCGCCGTTCCACCAGTAGCTCGGGCAGCTCGTGCTGCAGCAGGCGCACAGGATGCACTCGTAGAGGCCGTCGAGCTTCTTGCGGTCTTCCGGCGACTGCAGGCGCTCGCCGCTGGCCGGGGCGGCGCTCTGCGTGCGCATCCACGGGCGGATCGAGGCGTACTGCGCGTAGAAGTGCGTCAGGTCCGGCACCAGGTCCTTGATCACCGGCATGTGCGGCAACGGGTAGATCGGCACGTCCTTCTTGCCGCACTCGTCGATGGCCTTGGTGCAGGCCAGCGTGTTCGTGCCGTCGATGTTCATCGCGCACGAGCCGCAGATGCCCTCGCGGCAGGAACGGCGGAAGGTCAGCGTCGGATCGATCTCGTTCTTGATCTTGATCAGCGCGTCCAGAACCATCGGGCCGCAGCTGTCGAGGTCGACGTCGTAGGTGTCGACGCTGGGGTTCTTTCCGTCATCCGGATTCCAGCGGTACACCTTGAAACTGCGGACGTTCTTCGCCCCGGCCGGCGCGGGGAAATGCTTGCCCTTGCCGATCTTGGAGTTCTGGGGAAGGGTGAACTCAGCCATCGTGTGACCTCGGGTCAGTGGTGCCCGGCGGGGCGCGTGACGTTGCGCATCCAGCCGCCGGAAAGGACGAAACGGGGAAAGGTGACGAACTGCTCGGCGAAGACGCGCTTCAGGAAATCACCGGGGCCATCGAAAGGAACCGGCGCCGACGCCTCGCGCTTGTGGCCGATGCCCTGGATGAGGAAGGCGAGCACCACGAAAGAAAGCGACGCGACGACGCCAACGAGGCTGAGCGCGAGCAGGTTGAGCCCCGCCGCGAGCGTGCCGGCGATGAAAGCCGGCACCGCGTAGAGGTGCAACCAGAGGTTGAGCTTGTCCTGGTGGCGTTCCGCGTAATCGCGGAACTGCCAGGCCAGCAAGCCGCCTTCGCGCTCGGCGCCCATGTCAGTACTTGCGCGCCTTGGGCGGGATGGTCTGCACGGCGTCGGTCTGGGTGTACAGGTGCACCGGACGGTAGTCGATGCGCGTGTCGCCCTTCTCGTCGATCCAGCACAGCGTGTGCTTCATCCAGTCGGCGTCGTTGCGGTCCGGGAAGTCCTCGCGGGCATGGGCGCCGCGCGATTCCTTGCGGTTCTCCGCCGAGACCATGGTGACCACCGCCTGCGAGAGCAGGTTCTGCAGCTCCAGCGTCTCGATGAGGTCGGAGTTCCACACCAGCGAACGGTCGGTGACTTTGACGTCCTCGAAGCTCTTGAACGCGGCGTTGATCTTGCTGACGCCCTGCTGCAGCGTTTCGCCGGTGCGGAACACCGCGGCGTCGTTCTGCATGATGCGCTGCATGTTCAGGCGGATGTCGGCCGTCGGCGTGCCGCCCTTGGCGAAGCGCAGCTTGTCGAGGTTGGCGAGCGACTTGTCGAGCGCATCGGAAGCGAGGCGCTTGTGCGGCTGGCCCGGCTTGATCGTCTCGGCGCAGCGGTTGGCCACGGCGCGACCGAACACCACGAGGTCGAGCAGCGAGTTCGAGCCGAGGCGGTTGGCGCCGTGCACCGACACGCAGGCCGCTTCGCCGATCGAGTACAGGCCCGGCACGACCGAATCCGGGTTGCCGTCCGTCTTGGTGACGACTTCGCCGTGGTAGTTGGTCTGCAGGCCGCCCATGTTGTAGTGGACGGTCGGCAGCACCGGGATCGGCTGCTTCTCGACGTCGACGCCGGCGAAGATCTTCGCCGTCTCCGCGATGCCCGGCAGGCGCTCGTGGATGACCTTCGGATCGAGGTGGGTCAGGTCGAGGTGGATGTGGTCGCCGTTGGCGCCTACGCCGCGGCCTTCGCGGATCTCGATGGTCATCGAACGGCTGACCATGTCGCGCGGCGCGAGGTCCTTCACGCTCGGCGCGTAGCGCTCCATGAAGCGCTCGCCCTGCGCGTTGCGCAGGATGCCGCCTTCGCCGCGCACGCCTTCGGTGATCAGGCAGCCGGCCCCGTAGATACCGGTCGGGTGGAACTGCACGAACTCCATGTCCTGCAGCGGCAGGCCGGCGCGCAGCGCCATGCCGCCGCCGTCGCCGGTGCAGGTGTGCGCCGACGTCGCCGAGAAGTAGGCGCGGCCGTAGCCACCGGTGGCCAGCACCACGCCGTGGGCGCGGAACACGTGGATCGTGCCTTCGGCCATGTCGAGGGCGATCACGCCTCGGCACACGCCCTCTTCGTCCATGATCAGGTCGAGGGCGAAGTACTCGATGAAGAAACGCGCGTCATGCGCCAGCGACTGCTGGTAAAGCGTGTGCAGGATGGCGTGGCCGGTGCGGTCGGCGGCGGCGCAGGTGCGCTGGGCCGGAGGGCCCTCGCCGTAGCGGGTGGTCATGCCGCCGAAGGGGCGCTGGTAGATCTTGCCTTCCTCGGTGCGCGAGAACGGCACGCCGTAGTGCTCGAGCTCGATGATGGCCGGGATGGCCTCGCGGCACATGTACTCGATGGCGTCCTGGTCGCCCAGCCAATCCGAGCCCTTCACGGTGTCGAAGAAGTGGTAGCGCCAGTCGTCCTCGCCCATGTTGGCGAGCGCGGCGGAGATGCCGCCCTGAGCCGCCACGGTGTGCGAGCGGGTCGGGAAGACCTTGGAGATGCAGGCCGTCTGCAGGCCCTTGGCGGCGAGGCCGAAGGTGGCGCGGAGACCGGCGCCGCCCGCACCGACGACGATCATGTCGTACTGGTGTTCGGTGATCTTGTAGGCAGTCGTCATGGGGGACTCAGGCGGTGAAGGCGATGCGGCCGATGGCCACGACGGAAGCGAGGGCGGCGAGCGCGTAGGCGAACTTCACGACGAGCTGCAGCGCGACTTCCAGCCACGGGGTGTGGATGTAGTCCTCGATCACGACCTGCAGGCCGAGGCGAGCGTGCCAGGTGACGGCGAGCACGAAGGCCAGCATCAGGGTGGCGTTCATCGGCTCGGCGAGGAATGCGCGGGCATTCGCGTGGTCGAGGCCGATGAGCGACACCGCGGTGATCACGAACCACGGCACGAGGAAGAGCAGCGCCGCGGCGCTGACGCGCTGCGCCCACCAGTGGGCCACGCCTTCCTTCGCGCTGCCGAGGCCACGGGCCACGGCCCAGGGATGGCGAAGACGGCTCATGCGGCACCTCCGACGCTCAGGCCGGCGTACCAGAGCAGGCCGGTGAAGACGACCGCGAGCGCGATCACGGTGTAGCCGGAGCGGTAGACCTGCGGAATCTCGAAGCCGAGGCCCATGTCCCACACGAGGTGGCGGACGCCGTTGAGCAGGTGGTAGACGAGGGTGGCGGCGAAACCGAACAGGGCGACCTGGCCCGGGAGCGAGCCGGCGACGGCGATGAACTGCGCGTAGGCCTCACCGCCCGAGGCGAGGGCCACCAGCCACCACGCCAGCACGAGCACGCCGAGGGCATTCACGATGCCGGTCATGCGATGCAGGATCGACATCGTGGAAGTGATCTGCTTCGCGTAGATCTGCAGATGCGGTGACAGGGGTCGTTGCTGCGTGGCCATGGGCTCCGCTCGTTCGGGTGTCGGATGGGGGACCGCGTCCTGCGGTCAGAAGTCGATGCAGCGGCCGTTCTTTTCCCAGTCGCCGAAGCGGGTGGGTTCCGGGCCGTCGCGACCGCCGACCTCGGCCGGCGTGCCGGCTCCAGTGGCAGCCGAGGGCATGGGGCTGGATGCGTCCGCCTCGGCGTGCGTCGATTCAGGCCGACGCTCGGCTGGATCGAGGTCGCCTAGAATGTGCGTCTGCGGAAGCATCCGTGGATGTTAAGCACCCGTTCCCCGACGTTCAAGCACGGCACCGTGAAATCCACTGAAAACGCCCTGATCGGCGATCTCACCCTGTTGTCGATGCAGGGCCCGGACGCCGAGGCCTTCGCGCAGTCGCAAACCATGAACGACGTGCAGGCGCTGGCCGTCGGCCATTGGCATTGGAACGGCTGGCTCAATGCAAAGGGCCGCGTGCTCGCCCTGTTCGCCTTGGCGAGGCCGGCCCCGGGCGAACTGCTGCTCGTGGTGCTCGACGAATCGGCCCCTGCCCTGCGCGATGGACTGCAGCGCTTCGTGTTCCGGAGCAAGGTTCGCCTCATCGTCCGCGACGACCTCGGCGCCTTCGCCGAAACCACGGAGGCGCCCAGCCCGCTGGAGGCGCGCGATCGCTGCATCCAGGCGGCCGATGGTGGCCTGATCCTCGACCTCAGCACCGAACACGGGGCGCGGCGCCTGCGGATCGCCGCACGGGGCGACCACGCGATCGACGCCGAAGCCACCCGCCGCTGGCGGGAAGCCGATCTCCGTCACGGCCTGCCGCGCTGGCCGGCGGGACGCGAGCATGGCTGGACCCCGCACATGCTTTCCCTCGACCGGCTCAAGGCCTTCAGCACCCGCAAGGGGTGCTACCCGGGCCAGGAGATCGTCGCCCGAACGCATTTCCTCGGCCAATCCAAGCGCCAAGCCTGGTGGCTGGACGGGGTGGGCCTCGCCACCGGGCAGGCCGTGTCCGACGCGGAGGGGCGCTCGATCGGCGAGGTGGTCGAGGCCACGGCAGATGGGCGCGGCGCCCTCGCCGTTGCCGCCCTGCCCGCCGCGGGCCCGGTGGGGGGCGTCCATGGCCCGGCGCTGGCTTCACCGCTGTTGACGGGCCTCGCGCGCCCTGCCTGAGGAAAAGCTCTAAACTGGCCGCGAGCGGTCTGCGCTGCCGGGGGGCGGCGCGGGGCACCGTATTCCGGAGGCAGTGAGCGATGTCGAATGTGTTCCGCGGCGCCTGGGGCGCCGTTCTCGTGGCCGGCCTGATGGCCGGTATGTCGGCGGCCGCCCAAGGGGCGAACTACACCCTGACGGTCGAACCCAACTACCCCGCGGACCAGATCCGCGAGGTGTACGGGCCGCTGGTGGGCTATCTCAACCGGACCACTGGCCATCGCTTCACGGTGCGATCGGCGGCCAACTTCAACGAGCACTGGCGCGACCTCCGCTCGGGTGCCAAGCACCAGTTCGTCTTCGAAGAAGGGCACTTCTTCGACTACCGCCGCAAGCGCAGTGGCGCCATCGGCGTGGCGCGCACGCAGGAGAACTCGGCGTTCGTGATCGCCGTGGCCGACCCCGAGATCGCCGCCGAAGGCCTCGAGGGCATCGTCGGCCGCACCGTCGCCAGCCTCGGCGCGCCGAACCTGGCCTACGTGCTCGTGTTCGACGCCTTCCGCAACCCGCTGGCGCAGCCCGAAGTTCGCTCGGTCAGCAGCAAGTGGTCGGACGGCCCCGACCTCGTCTTCTCCGGGGACGTGGAGGGCACCCTGCTGCCGGCCTACATGGCGAGCGAGAACCCGGCACTCACC
The DNA here is from genome assembly GCF_027531545.1 of Silanimonas sp. Taxonomy (GTDB): domain Bacteria; phylum Pseudomonadota; class Gammaproteobacteria; order Xanthomonadales; family Xanthomonadaceae; genus Silanimonas. The sequence continues at coordinate 34,165 of NZ_JAPZSC010000007.1, forward strand.
GAGATCTGGCGCAGCCGCGAAGTGCCCGGCCGCGTCTTCAGCGCCTCGCCGGAACTGCCGCAGGACGTCCGCCAGAAAGTAGCCGACGCGCTGCTCAAGCTGCACGAGGATCCGGAGGCCTACGCGGTGATGACCGAACTGCGCACCGAGCGCCTCGTGGCGGTCGACCAGATCGCCTACGACGGACTCGAGCGCTTGCTGGTGAATTCGTTCGGCTACGTGGCGCCTGCCGAACCGGCGGCACCCGCAGCCGCCCCGGCCGCGGCGGAAGCGCCTGTGGAAGCCTCCGCGCCCGCCAACTGAGGCGGGCTCCGTCACGCTGCCCAGTCAGGGGCAGCGGAAGTAGATCAGGGCATCGGCATTCTGCGCCGAGCCCTTGCCGAGACTGATCACGCCCGAGCGACGGAGCTTGGCCTCGTCGCGGTGCACGCGCTGCTCGTCGTCGCCCTCGATGCGGAAGAAGCTGCCGTTGGTGGAGCGGTCGGTCAGGATGTACTGGCCACGCTGGAACTCGATCACGGCATGGCTACGGCTGACGCAATCGGACTCGACGACGATGCTGCTGCCCGGATCGCGGCCGAGGGTGAGCGGCGGCGAGGTTGGCGTCAGTTCGATCGTCCGTCCCTTGAACTCGAGGATCAGGCGGCTGTCGAGGCCGGGTGTCCCGATGCCGAGCGCGCTCTGCACCATCGTCATGCCGGCGGGATTCTCCTGCCAGATGATGTCGACGATATCGATGGCCTGCAGCTTGCCCGACACCTGGGCCGTGCCCAGCGAGCGGAAAGGCGTGTGCCTGAGGCCCGCCACGGTGGAGGCCGTGGTGACGATCTGTTCACGACCCGCCAGCTTGGCCATCCGCGCGGCGGTGTTGACGGCATCGCCGTAGACATCGCCATCGTCCTCCACAAGGCATTCGCCGAAGTGGAGGCCGATGCGGATCGCGAGGTGGTTGGCAATGCAGGTCGGGTCTGTCGCCACATGGCGCTGCATGGCCACGGCGGCGTCGACGCCGTCCATCGCCGTCGGAAGGGCGCACATGATCTCGTCGCCGATGGTCTTGATGACGCGCCCGTCGTACTTGCGGCACACCACCGACAGGCCCTCGAGGATCTGCGCGATGAGCTGGCGGGCGACCACGTCACCGCGCTGCTCGAACAGCTTGGTGCTGCCACTGACGTCGGCAAACAGCAATGTCAGGGGCCTGGACTGGGGCATCGGGCGAACTCCTTCCGGCGGGAAGCTTACCTCAGGCCAACCCGGCGGCGGCGGCCACGATGTCGGCTTCGGACGGCAGCACGAGGAAAGCCGCGCCGGCCAGCGGCGTGTAGGTGTCGGCGCCGCAGACGCGGGCCAGCGGCGTCGCGCCGAGGCCGCCCTCGACCAGCGCGGTGATGATGCCCTCGCCCACCCCGGCGCTGCGGCGGCCCTCGTCGACGACTAGGATGCGCTTCGCGGTTTTCGCCTGCTCGAGGATGAACGCCTCGTTGAGCGGCAGCAGCCAGCGCAGATCGACCACGCGGACCTTCCAGCCTTGGGCAGCTTCGATCTGCCGCGCGGCCTTCAGGCTCATCGGCACGCCGTTGCCGAAGGTGTAGATCACCAGATCATCGCCCTCGCCATAGACCTTGCCCTCGCCCACCGGGATGGCGCGGTCGGGTGCCGGGTACTCGGTGAGCCACCCGCCGTCGCCGGCTTCGTGCAGGTCCTTCGTCATGTAGGTGGCGATCGGCTCGAGGAAGGCGCAGACGCGCCCGTCGACGCGGGCCAGGGCCATCATCGTGCGGAGCATCATCGCCGCATCGTCGCCACGGCTGGGGCAACCAATGACCAGGCCCGGGATGTCACGCAGCGCGGTGATCGAGTTGTCGTTGTGGAAGTGCCCGCCGAAGCCTCTCTGGTAGCCGAGGCCGGCGATGCGCACCACCATCGGGTTGCGGTACTGGCCGTTCGAGAAGAACTGCAGCGAGCAGGCCTCGCCGCGGATCTGGTCGCAGGCGTTGTGGAAGTAGGCGAGGTACTGGATCTCCGGCACCGGGATCATGCCGAGGTTGGCGTAGCCCTGCGCGAGACCGAGGATGATGGTCTCGTCGAGCAGCGTGTTGAACACGCGCGCCGGGCCGAAGGCCTTGTGCAAGCCCTTCGTCACCGTGTAGACGCCGCCCTTCTGCGCGACGTCCTCGCCGAACAGCAGGGTCTCCGGGTACTTGGCGAACAGGTCGTGCAGCGCCTGGTTGATCTGGATGGCGAGGTGTTTGGCCGGCTGCTTTTCGGGCAGCTTGGCCTCGCCGCCGAAGGCCTTCAGGCGGGCGTCCGCATAGTCGTTGCGCGTGGCCTCGCGGTGCACGAGCTCCGGATGGTGCGGGGCCAGCGGCGCGATGATCTCCTCGAGGGTCTCGATCTTCGGGCGGCGGTCGGCCTCCTCGGCGGCGGCGAAGCACTTGCCGCGGAAGGACTCGTAGTACGCCAGCAGCTGGTCCTTCGACATCAGGCCCGACATCAGCGCGATCTCGGCGGAGCGCAGCAGCGGGTCGCTGGCCTCGACCTGCACGAGTTCATCGATCGAACGCCATTCGATCTCGAAGTCGGTGCCGGCGTGGCCCATGATCCGCGTGGTCTTCAGGTGCAGGAAGGTCGGGCGGCGCGTGCGGCGGCAGTGCTCGACGGCAGCGGCCACCTGCCCGTAGCCGGCGGCGAGGTCGAGGCCGTCGGCGAAGAAGTAGTCGAGGCCATGCATGTTGCGGTAGCGCTCCGCCACCCAGCCGGTCGGCGTCTTCACCGAGATGCCGATGCCGTTGTCCTCGCAGACGTAGAGCACCGGCGCCGGCAGCTTCTGGTGTGCCGTCCACGCCGCGGCGTTGAAGGCCGTCTGGGCGGTCGCGTGGTTGCTGCTGGCATCGCCGAACGAACAGATCGCGATCGAGTCCTCGGGGATCGGCAGCGCGTGGCCGATGCGGCGCGCCTGTTCAATGGCGACCGCCGTGCCGAGCGCCTTCGGCAGATGCGAGGCGATGGTCGAGGTCTGAGGCAGCACCCACAAGGGCTTGCTGCCCCAGACCTTGTGGCGGCCGCCCGAGGCCGGGTCGTCCTTGCTGGCCGCGAAGCTCAGCGCCGAATCCATGATCGGGTCCATGCCCGGCAGCTTGCGGAAGCGCTCGGCCATGAAGCCGCCCGAGCGGTAGTGCAGGAAGGCCGGATCGGTGTGGCGCGTGGCGCGCGCGACCATCGCGTTGCCTTCGTGGCCACTGGAGCCGATGGTGTAGAAGACCTTGTTCTGCACGCGCAGCACGCGCGCCATCAGGTCGAGGTGGCGGCTGATCAACTGCGACTCGAACAAGTGCAGGAAATCGGTGGCCGTGAGCGTGGCACCGGGCAGCACCGCGGCATCGGCGGGCGGCGCGGCCTGGACCGGGCCGTCCCAGGCCTTCACGAAATCGCTGAAATTCTGGTCGCAGATCTCGGCGCGATTGAGGCCACGCATGCGGGCGGGGACCGGACGGGGAATCGCGGGGGCGTAGACGGCGGACATGGCGGGGGCGGAATCGGGAAAACGGCCATTGTAGGCGCTGCGTGATCGTGCGGCGCGGCAGCCGTTCCCGGCGGACGGGGCTTCCGCTACGGTGCCGCGAGCCTTGGAGACGCCCCGGATGAGCCCGACCGCCCTACCCCCGCCTTCGCCCCTGCAGCGCTGGACCGCGCTGGTTTTGGTCAGCCTGGCGATGTTCGGCAACTACTACCTCTACGACGCGCTCGGCCCGGTGGTCGACCTGATGCGCTCGCAGCTCGGCTTCAGCCACAGCCAGGTGGGCTGGCTGTACACCGCCTACAGCATCGCCGCCCTGCTGGTGCTGCTCGCCGGCGGCTGGTTCATCGACCGGTTCGGCACTCGGTTGGCCCTCGTGGTGTTCGCGGTGGTCTGCGTGATCGCCGCGGCGATGACGGCGCTGGGGCCCGATTTCGAAACGATCGTGGCCGGTCGATTCCTGCTGGGCCTGGGCGCCGAACCGATGATCGTCGCTGCGGTGACCGTGCTCGCCCGCTGGTTCAAGGGCAGCGAGCTCAGCTTCGCCTTCGGCCTGAACCTGTCGATCTCGCGGCTGGGTTCGGCCTCGGCCGACTGGTCGACCGGATTCGCGGCACCGCTGTACTCGAACTGGCAGGACCCGCTCTGGCTGGCCACGGCCATCGGCGGCGTCGCGGTGGCGGCGGCGATGCTGTACTGGATGCACGAACGCCGAGTCGAAGGCCGGGCCCACCTCGGCGAGCGCGCGCCACCGGACGAACTCAAACTCTCGCAGATCTTCCGCTTCCCGCGCACGTACTGGACCATCGTCGCGCTCTGCGTGGTGTTCTACGCGACGGTGTTCCCGTTCCGCGGCTTCGCCATCAACTATTTCCAGCAAGCGCACGGCCTCGACCGCGAGAGCGCGGGCGCGCTCTCCAGCCTGCTCCCGCTGGCCGCCATCGTCGCCACGCCGATCTTCGGCCTCATCGTCGACCGCGTCGGGAAGCGCTCGCTGTTCATGGCGGGCGGCTCGCTGCTCATGCTGCCCTTGTTCCTCGCGGTCACCTACCTGCCGCCGGGGCCGCTGGTTGGCCTGCCGGGCGGTGCCGAGGTGCCCCTGACCCTGCTGGTCTGCATCGGCCTGTTCGGGCTCGTGTTCTCGCTGATCCCTGCGGTGCTGTGGCCCTCCGTGCCACAACTGGTGGACGAGGAGCGGCTGGGCTCGGCCTACGCGATGATGACCTTCTGCCAGCAGGTGGGCATGGCCGCGGTGCCGGTGGTGATCGGCAAGCTCAACGACTGGGCCGGCGCCTCGCCGGAGAACCCCGCCGGCTACACGCCGGGCATGTGGTTCTACACCGCGCTCGGCGCCTGCGGGCTGGTGTTCTCGTGGCACCTCTGGTGGTCGGGGCGTGGACCGTCTCCGGCCCACGCGCTCGACCTTGCGCCGGCTCGATAGCCCTATTGCGTCAGGAAACCGGGCTGCGCGCGCACGCGCTCAAGCCATTGCGTGACGTGGGGAAACTCATCGAGCGCGATACCGGCCGCTGGCGCGTCGTGGGTGTAGGCGAACAGCGCGATGTCGGCGATGCCGAAACCGGTGCTGGCGAGGTAGGGCCGCTTCGACAGCGCCGTCTCCATCACGCCGAGGGCATCGCGCGACTTCTCGCGCAGGCGCGGCAGGTCGGCGCGACGCGGGTGGTCGGCGGGCAGGAACTTCGCGATGAAGCGCGCGACGGCGACATAGGGCTCGTGGCTGTACTGCTCGAAGAACAGCCATTGCAGCACCTCGGCGCGCTCGAAGCGGCCCTGCGGCAGCAGCGGCGAGCCTTCGGCGAGGTAGCAGAGGATGGCGTTCGACTCGGGCAGCACGCGCCCGTCGTCGAGTTCGAGCATCGGCACCTTGCCGTTGGGGTTCTTGGCGAGGAAATCCGGCGAGCGCGTCTCACCCTTGAACAGGTCGGTCTCGACCCACTCGAGCTCGAGGCCCAGCAGCGAAGCCGCCAGCAGCGCCTTGTAGCAGTTGCCGCTGGCGCGCATGCCGTAAAGCTTCATGCGCCTGCCCCCGCAGTGCCGCGCTTCGCGGCGAGCCATTCGGCGCGGGTTTGCCCCCACACGTCGATGGGCACGTCCTCGAACGGCGGCGGCAGTTTCCCCGGGCCGCGCTTCCGCGAGCCCAGCCGCTGGGCGACCTTCTGCGAAGGCACGTTGCCGGGATCGATGCAGTGGATGGCGTCGTCCCAACCGAGCGTCTCGAAGGCCCAATCGCGGGCGGCGAGGCCGGCTTCCACGGCGAAACCCTGCCCCCAGGCGTCGGGATGGAAGGAGTAGCCGATCTCGTTGCCGGGCCAGCCATCGGGGCGCCACGGCCCCATCTGGCCCAGCCAGCGGCCGCTGGACTTCTCGACCACGCTGAACATGGCGAAGCCCTGCAGCAGCCACGCCCCGGGCATCTGCAGGAACTTCCGCCAGGCGGGCGCACGCAGCAACGCGCCGCCGATGTATCGCGCCGCGTCTTCGCTCGCCAGCATCTCGGCGTAACGGTCGAAATCCGCCAGCACCGGCACGCGCAGCAGCAGCCGCTCGGTTTCCAGCGTCGGGCCCAGGACGGCCATCGTCATTCCCCGGATAGCGATCGGGCCCGTTGCCGGGCCCGATGGATCAGAACGCGTTGATGCCGGTCAGCTCGCGTCCGACCACCAGCTGGTGCACCGTCTCGGTGCCCTCGTAGGTGATGACCGACTCGAGGTTCAGCGCGTGGCGGATCGGGCAGTACTCGGTGGTGATGCCCGAGCCGCCCAGCAGGTCGCGGGCCTCGCGGGCGATGTCGATCGCCATGCGCACGTTGTTCCACTTCGCGAGCGACACCTGCGTGGGCTGCATGGTGCCGGCATCCTTCAGACGACCGAGCTGCAGCGAGAGCAGCTGCGCCAGCGTGATGCGGCGGGCCATGTCGGCCATCTTGACCTGCGCGCTCTGGTTGGCCGACACGGGGCGGCCGAACAGGATGCGCTCCTTGGTGTAGTTCACGACTTCCGTGAGGCAGGCCTGCGCGGCGCCGATCGGCCCCCAGGTGATGCCGTAGCGGGCCTGCGTGAGGCAGCCGAGCGGGCCCTTCAGGCCCTTGACGTTCGGCAGGCGCTGGCTGTCCGGGATGCGCACGTTGTCGAAGAACAGCGCGCTGGTGACCGAAGCGCGCAGGCTCATTTTCTTGTGGATTTCCTGGGCCGCGAAGCCCTTGGTGTCCGTCGGCACGATGAAGCCCTGGATGCCGTCGTCGGTCTGCGCCCAGACGATGGCGATGTGGGCCAGGTTGCCATTGGTGATCCACATCTTGGCGCCGTTGATGACCCAATCACCGCCGTCCTTCTTCGCGGTCGTCTTCATGTTGGCCGGGTCGGAACCACCGTGCGGCTCGGTCAGGCCGAAGCAGCCGATGATCTCGGCCTTCGCCATGCCCGGCAGGTAGCGCTGGCGCTGCTCCTCGCTGCCGTAGGCGTAGATCGGGTACATGCACAGCGAACTCTGCACCGAGACGAAGCTGCGGATGCCGGAATCGCCGCGCTCGAGCTCCTGGCAGATCAGGCCGTAGCTGACGGCATTGAGGCCGGCGCAGCCGTACTGCTCCGGCAGCGACGAGCCGAGCAGGCCCATCGACGCGATCTCGGGCACCAGTTCCTTCGGGAAGCGGCCCTGGTCGAAGGCGTCGCCGATGATCGGGATGACCTTCTCGTCGGTGAAGCGGGCGACGGCATCCTGCACGGCGCGCTCTTCCTCGGTGAGCAGCGAACGGATGTCGAACAGATCGGTCGGGTTCAAGGGCATGGCGGGGGCTCGCTCGGAATGGGAAGAGGCCGGAAAACCGGCCTCTTCGGGACCCGCGGATTGTAGCCCAGCCAGCCGGGGACCTGCCGCCCCCGGGGTGACGGCGGCGTGCGCTCAGCCCTGGGAATCGGCCAGCGGGGCCGGGTTGGCGACGATGATCACGCCGTCCTTGATCGGCAGGCGCTCGCCCGGCTTGTCGAGGGTCCGGACGGTGCCGCCCTGGCCCTCGTAAGTCCACTGCACGTCGTAGCCGATCACCTTGTCGCGCTCGCCGAGCTGGATCGTGTCGCCGGGCTTCTCGCCGAGGCGGAGGCTCTTCACCTCGCCCTCCAGCGCGTACTGCACTTCGTAGCCCACGACCTCCTCACGCGGCTCGCTCACCGTCCGGCAGTCCTGCACGGTTTCGTTGTAGCGGCGGCCGCCGGTGTGATTGCGGTCGATCTCACGCCCGGCGTAGCCGCCGGCGACGGCGCCCGCGACAGTGGCGACGTCGCGGCCTCGGCCACCGCCCACCTGGTTGCCGAGCAGGCCCCCCACCAGGGCGCCCACGACCATGCCGTCCTTGTCCCCGAAGCGCTCCTGCGCCCGGCGCTCGACCACGCGGTCCTCGCAAACCCGGCGCGTGCCGGCGACCATTTCCTTGATCGGGGTCGCGGCCAGCACGTTGGCGAGGATCGGCTCCTTCACGGTGATGGGCTCGGCCGAGACAACGTCGGCGTAGGTCGGGCCGAAGACGTTGTAGGCGCCGACAGCCGCACCGGCCGCGAAAACAACGCCAATGGCGATGAGAGTCTTGGTGTTCATGGCATTCCCCGTCGTGGACAGCGCAATCGCGCGCTGGCCAGAAACATGCCGCGCCGAAACTGAACACGCGCCGAAACTGTCAATCCATGTGTTCAGCCCCAGTGTATCGTCCGGTCATCGCCCAAGGAGGTCCCCCATGCGCGCCTTGCTCGTCCCCGCCATCACGAAGTTCCTCGGCGACCTGCGCTTCCGCAATCTGTTCCTGATCACGGCCACGCTGTTCGCGATCAACCTCGTCGTTCCGGACTTCATTCCCTTCGCCGACGAACTGCTGCTCGGCCTCGCGACACTGGTGCTCGCCCGCTGGAAGGATCGCGAGGCACCTCAGGCCGAAGCGGCCCCGGCCGCGCAGGCGGCGCCGCGCGACGTCATCGACCTGCCGCGCGACCAGGTGCGCCGCGAGGGCTGAGTGCGGCTCTACGACAGCCACAGCCACCTCGACGCCCCCGAGTTCGACGCCGACCGCGAGGCCGTGATCGGCCGCGCCGAGGCCGCCGGCGTCATGCAGCAACTGGTGCCCGCCGTCGCCTTCCAGGCCTGGCCGGCGCTGAAAGCGACCTGCGCCCTGCGGCCCGGCTTGAAGGCCGCCTACGGCCTACATCCGATGTACCTCGCGGAGCACCGGCCCGAGCATCTCGACGCCCTGCCCGACTGGATCGAACGCGAACGCCCCGCCGCCGTCGGCGAATGCGGGCTGGATTTCTTCGTCGAGGGGCTGGATCCGGAGTCCCAACGGCGCTACTTCGTCCGCCAACTGGAGATCGCCCGCGATTTCGGCCTGCCCGTGGTGCTGCATGCCCGGCGCGCGGTGGACGAGGTCATCGCCACAATCCGCCGCATCGGCGGCCTGCGCGGCGTGGTGCACAGCTGGTCGGGCAGCGAGGAGCAGGCGGCGCAGCTCTACCGGCTCGGCTTTTCGCTCGGCATCGGCGGCCCGGTGACTATCGAGCGCGCGCAGCGTTTGCGGCGCACCGTGGCGACGATGCCCATCGAACGCCTGCTGCTCGAAACCGACAGCCCAGACCAGCCGGACGCGACGCGGCGCGGCCAGCGCAATGAGCCCGCCTTCCTCGTCGACGTGCTTCGCGAGGTGGCCCGGCTTCGCGGCGAGGCCGAATCAGTGGTCGCCGAGGCGACGCGACGCAACGCGGAAGCGCTGTTCGGCACCTGAACAGGACGGCGCTTCGCGAGCGCCAAACCCGTGGCGTTTCAGTCCGCCTTCTTCAACAGCATCTCGATGGCCTTGCCGGCCGCGACAAAGGCGAAGGTGCCGGTGAGGTGCGTCGCCGCCCCGAGGCCGGTGCCGCAGTCCAGCTTCAGGGCCGCATCGGGATCGAGCGAGGGCCGCAGGCCGCACACCGAGCCGTCCGCCTGCGGGTAGCGGACGTTCTCGAGGGAGTAGACCGCCGGCACGCCAAAGTAGCGGTCCTTGTTCTTCGGGAAATTGAATTCGCCGCGCAGCTTCTTGCGCACCAGCGCGAGCAGTGCGTCGTGCTCGGTGCGCGAGAGATCGCGCACGCGCACCAGGGTCGGGTCGATGCGGCCGCCGGCCGAGCCGACCACGACGATCGGCTGCTTGCGGCGCCGGCAGAAGGCGATGGTCTCGACCTTGGCCCGGAAGCTGTCGAAGGCATCGAGCACGAGGTCGAAACCGCCATCCAGCCGCTCCGCGAGGTTGGCCGGGGTGACGAAATCCGCAACCGCGCGAACCTCCAGCGCGGGATTGATGCGACGGAAGCGCTCGGCCAGCACCTCGACCTTCGACCGGCCGTACTCGCCCTCCAGCGCATGCAACTGCCGGTTGGTGTTCGAGACACAGAGGTCGTCGGCGTCGATCAAGGTGAGCCGGCCGACGCCGCTGCGCACCAGCGCTTCGGCGGCCCAGGAGCCGACGCCTCCGAGGCCGACGACGGCCACATGCTTGCCGGCGAGGCGGGCGACGGTGCCGGCACCGTAGAGGCGGTCGATGCCGGCGAAACGGGGATCGGGCGGCGCGGTGCGCTCGGGCGCGACGGCCGGAAGGTCTGCGGGGCGGGACATCATCGGCACAGTGTAAGCCGCGTCATCATTCGCCCCGAAGCGACGGCTTGCGTTCAGTTCGCACGGACTAGCGTTCAGGCACCACCGCCCCCCGGGAGAACCGCCATGACGACGCCCCGCTCCATCCCGCGCCCCGCGCTCGCCCTCGGGCTCATCGCCACGGCCGTCCTTTCGGCCTGCAGCACCCAGCCGACCACGCGGCGCTATGCGCAATACGAGCCGGCGCCCTACCAGGAGCCGCAGCGCTGCTACGACTGCGGCACCGTCGAAACCATCGTCCGCGTCTACGGCGCGCGGGATAACACCCGCACGGGTGCCGTGATCGGCGGCGTGCTTGGGGCCATCGTCGGCCGCGAACTGGCCGATGACAGCAGCCGCGGGCGCCGCAACACCGCCACCGTCGCGGGCGCCGCGGCTGGCGCGTTGGCCGGCAACGCCATCGAGAACCGCGCCAACGAAGAAAGCTTCGACGTCACCGTCCGCATGGACGATGGCCGCCGCCTCACCGTCAACGTGACTGCGCTGCCGAACGGCGTGCGCAACGGCGCCTACGTGCGTTACGACGGCCGCCGCCTGCAGGCGCTGCGCTGACGGCCTGCTATCGTTCCGACGCCGGCAGGCCGCCGGTGTCGGAATGGAGCGGAAAGCAATGCGTAGCGTGGTGACCCTGATCATCGGACTGTTCGTGGGCGCCCTGCTCACCGTCATCGCCCTCAACAGCCTGAAGAAGGGCACGGCCTACCCGAACGGCGTCATGGCCGTGATGGCGGCCCAGATGGGACAGCTCGACGGCCGAATCAAGGCGAAGGCCTGCGCCGGCCCCGATCTCGAAGCCAACCTCGGCACGCTGGTGGCGCTGGGCAACGACCTCGAACCGGCCTTCCTGCCGACGCCCGACGACGAAGCCTTCAGCAAGTACGCCTCGGATTACCGCGCGGCGGTCGATGCCGCCTTGGCCACGGCGCCCGCCGACTGCGACGCCGCAGCGAAGTCCCTCAACGACATCAGCGCGACCTGCAAGGCCTGCCACCAGCAGTTCAAGAGCTGAGGCCGCCCCGCCCGTCGGGCCACCACCCGGCGATCGCATCGGCCACCGCCCGCGGTTCGCGCATCCACGCGAAGTGATCGGCCGCGACACCGAGGTGCCCCTTATCGAGCAAGTGCTCGCTGGCTGAGCGGCTGCCGGTGGCGCTGATCAAGGCCTGCAACGACGCGGCGGGCACCAATCGGTCTTCGGCCAAGCGCACACCAAGGAAAGGCACCTGGAGCGCGGCGATCCGCTCGCCGAGCTGGTCGGGCAGCCCGGGCAGGCCGTCGTAGTGGCCGCGGCGGACCGTCTGGGCCCAATCCCGCATCAGTTGTCCGGCCTCGCGACCGGCGAAGCCGAGGCGATGGCCGGGATAGCTGCCGACCGCACGCGTCAGCGGCGGCAGCGCGTGGCCGAACACCCCCACCAGCCAACGCAGCGGCCCCGGGAACAGGCGCCAATGCGGCACGCCGCTGCCCACGGCGACGAGACCCTCAGCGCCGCCATGCAAGGCCGCCGCCAACACCGCGAACTGCGCGCCGATGCTGTGGCCGCCGTAGAGCAGCGGCAGTCCCGGATGCGCCGCCGACAAGGCCGAACGGGTCGCGGGAATGTCCTCCACCAGCAACTCGCGGTAGCCCCAGTCGTGGCGTCGCGAGGGCCGCGCCGGATGCGCGCCGGTGCCGCGCCACTCATGCACGCCGAGGGCGATGCCCCGGGCCGCGAGCGCCGCTCCGAGACGGTCGTACTTGCGCGCGGGAACGCCCAGCGCGGGGAGCCACACCAGGGCCGCGCAGGCCGGGATCGGAGCATCGGACATGGGCCGAGCATGGCCGAAGGCACATGCCGGCGTCACGTGACGGACGACATCCTTGCGTCCATGACCGCTGCCAACTGCATGACGGGCGCCGCCCCGCGCCGCCTGCCCCTTCCGTTCGCCCTCGCCGTGGCCTTGGCCACGACGTCCGCCACAGCCCGTGCCGCAGACGCACAGGCGCTTGCCATCGACGGCCGACTCGACGAGGCGGCCTGGGCCGACGCCCGCGTCTTCGACCAGTTCGTCATCGTCGAGCCTTGGACGCAGGCCGCGCCCGACCCGGCCCTGGCCACCGAGGCCCGCCTGCTGTCGACGCCGGCGGGCATCGCCCTCGGTTTCCGCATGAAGCAGCCGGCCGACGTGCCCCTGCTGGCGCCGAAGGTGGCGCGCGACGAGATGACCACCGCGGACCGCGTCAACGTCTACCTGGATTTCGATGGCGACGGCCGCGCCGCCTACAACTTCACGGTGCTGGCCTCGGGCTCGATCCAGGACAACACGATCACCAACGAGACCCAGTTCAGCCCGGACTTCGACGGCGATTGGAAACACGCCGTGCACCTCGAGGACGGCGGCTGGAGCGTCGAGATCCTCATCCCGTGGACGACGGCGGCCATGCGCGGCGCCGATGCGCCGGAGCGCACCATCGGCCTGCACCTCGACCGCGTGGTGGCCAGCCGCAACGAACGCCAGGGTTGGCCGGCGACCTCCTTCTACCGCGGCCGCTTCGTCTCGGAGTTCGCGAAGGTCGAGATCCCGCAGTACCCGGCCTCGCTGCTGCACGTGTGGCCCTATGCAACGGTGATCCACGACCAACTCGACGGCGACACGCGCTGGAAGACCGGTGCCGACCTGTTCTGGAAGCCCTCGGCGAGCTTCCAGCTTTCGGCCGCGCTGAACCCCGATTTCGGCCAAGTCGAAGCCGACGACCTCGTGGTGAATTTCGAGGCCGTCGAGGTGTTCTTCAGCGACAAGCGGCCGTTCTTCACCGAGAACCAGACCTTCTTCGACCTGCGCACGCCGGACAGCGGCCAGCTCGTCTACACGCGGCGCATCGGCGGCCCGGCCGACGACGGCCGGGGCGTCTCGGACATCGACCTCGCGCTGAAGGCCAACGGCAGCTGGGGGCGCTTGGGCTATGGCGTGTTCGGCGCCACCGAGGACGGCGACGCCGGCCGCGACTTCCGCGTGGGGCGCCTGCTCTGGGACGCCAACGAACGCCTTGGCCTCGGTTGGCTGGGCACGCAGGTGGAGCGTCCCTTCCTCGACCGCACGGCCGACGTGCAGGCCGCCGACCTGCGCTGGCAGGCCGGCGAGTCACTGCTGGTGAATGCGCAGGTGATCGGCTCGCGGGTCGAGCAGGCCGGGCGCGAACGCAGCGGCCAAGGCGGCTGGGTTCGCGCGAACTGGAACCCGAACTCCGCCTGGCGCTACGAGCTGGAGGCCACCCACTTCGGGCAGGGCCTCGACTTCAACGACCTCGGCTTCATGCGCCGCGGCAGCCTCAACGAAGTCGAACTGACCGGCGAGTACAACCACACCATCGACGACGCCGGCAGCGCGCTCGCGTCCACCCGCTGGTACGCCGAATTGCAGGCGCGTCGCAGCGACAGCGGCGTGCGCCTGCCCACGTGGTTGATCCTCGAGCACGGCACCACGTTCCGAAACGGCGACCAGTTCGAGGTCGGCCTGATTCCGCGCAGCGACGGCTTCGACGACCTGCTCTCGCGTGGCAACGGGTTGGTGTGGCGCTCCGCGCGCGCCGAGGCCTACGCCGGCTGGTACCCCAGTCGCGAAGGCAAGCTGGGCTGGGACTTCAACATCGGCGCGAGGCCGGAAGGCGTGTCCCGCGCGCTGGCCGTCGAGACCGACCTGCAGCTGTACTGGTTCCCGAATGAGCGCGTGAACCTGATGCTCGAGATCGAGCCGATGTGGAGCCCCGACTGGCTGATCTGGAAGGGCGGCACGCGCTTCGCCCGCCACAGCCGTCGGCTCGATGCCGCCAACCTCGGCCTGAACTGGTTCCCGGCGCCGAAGCACGAGATCCGCGTGAAGGCCGAATGGCTGGCCATCCGCGCCCGCGAGGGCCGCCGCTACCAGCTCGGGCCGGACACCCGCCTGCGGCCGGTCGCGGGCGCCGAGCCGGATTTCGATATCAACAACTTCGGCGTGCAGGTGCGCTACCGCTGGGAGTTCGCGCCGCAGTCGGACGTTTACCTTGTCTGGTCGCGCGGCGGCTTCCTTCGCGAGGAGCGCAGCGGTGAGTCGACCCTCGACCTTCTGGACGAAGCCCTGGCCCTGCGGGACGCCGACCAGTTCCTCGCAAAAGTGCGTTACCGCTTCTGATCGACGCCCGGCCTTGCGCTAATCTGGCGCGTGAAGTCCCACCCACAAGCCTTTGCCCAGTCTGGATTTTCGGATCGCCGACGGAGGTCACCCGATGCGTTACCGGCCCATGCCCGACATCCAGATCAGTGTCGGCGAGGCATTGCCCTTCACGGTCTTCGACCGCACGGGACAGCCGCTGCTCGTCAAGGGGCATCCGGTGGAAAGCGACCTCATGCTGGCGCGGCTTTACGAGCGCGGCTTGGTGGAGGACGGCGGACCGGGGGCACGCACCGATACCCGCGAATCGGAAATCGCGCAGCGCACGCGCTACGCCGCACGTCCTTCGGCGCGTCTGCGCGACGCCGAAGACGAGCTCACCCTGCTGCACCGCGACCTGCAGGCCGGCGTTTACCGCGACACACGCAACCGCATCGTCGAGCTGGCCCGCGACCTGCAGGACGCCTGGGAGAACGATCCCGACCAGGCGATGGGCCTGCTGCAGCTCGAGGCCATCGACCACCGTCTGTCTCGGCGACTGATGCATGCCGCCTTGCTGACCCAGGTCCTGTCGGTGCCCCGCGGCCTCGACGAGTCCCGGCGACTGGCGCTGATGTGCGCGGCTCTCACCTATGACGTGGCTCTTGCACAGATCAGCGAAACGCTGGCGAACCAGGCGGTCCCCCTCAGCGAAGCACAGTGGCGGTCGATCCAGACGCACACGTCGGATGGGATGGAGATGTTGCGGCGTGCCGGCGTCGACGACGAGGTCTGGCTCACTGCGGTGCTCGACCACCACGAACGCGTCGACGGCACCGGCTACCCTCGCGGGCTGCGTGGCGAGGATGTTTCGATCGAGGCGCGCATCCTCGGCATCGTCGACATCTACACCGCGATGATCCGCCCGCGGGCCTACCGGGACGCACAGCCTTCCCGCGTCGCCCTGCGCGACATCTTCCTCGAGCGCGGTCAGCGCATCGACGAAGGACTGGCGACGCTGTTCATCAAGGAACTGGGCGTCTACCCACCCGGGACCATGGTCAAGCTCACCAGTGGAGAAATCGCCGTGGCCGTTCGACGCACCGCCGAGGGCGCCCACCCGCAGCTTCGCTCCGTGATCGGCAAGGACGGCGCGCCCTTGGCTTACCCGCAGGTTCGGGACAGCCGCATGCCGGAGACCGCGATCGTGGAAATCGTGCCGGTCTCGCAGTACCGATCGGCCTTGGGTAGCCTCAACGTCCTCTGGGCGCGCGGTGCGACCGCGGGATAAGGACGACGATGGACATGACGGTGTGGCTGTACGTGCTTGCGGGCGCGTTGATCGTGATCGGGCTGCTGGGCACCTTCCTGCCCGCCCTGCCCGGCATGCCGCTGATTTTCGGCGGCATGCTGCTGGCGGCGTGGGTCGGTGATTTCCAGATCATCGGCGGCTGGGTGCTGCTGGTGCTTGGCCTGATGTCGCTGTTCGCGCTGGGCATCGACTTCCTCGCCTCGACGCTCGGCGTCAAGAAGGTGGGCGCCTCGAACAAGGCGGCCATCGGCGCGGCGCTCGGCACGATCGCCGGGCTGCCCTTCGCGATCCCCGGCCTGCTGATCGGCCCCTTCGTCGGCGCCGTGGCCGGCGAGCTGATCCACCGGCAGGCTTACGACCGCGCCAACGTAGGCGAAGCCGCGAAGATCGGCCTCGCCACCTGGCTGGCGATGGCCATCGGCGCTGCGCTGAAACTGGCGGTGGCGTTCACCATGCTCGGCATTTTCGCGCTGGCGATCTGGCTGTAATCGCCGGCCGTCGGGGCGCGGCAAATGCCGCGCCCTCCCAGCGCTCGCGCCGACTCACAGTTCGCGCAGAGTCACCGAGGGCGGGGCATCGAGGATGCGCCGCGTGGCCCAAAGGCCAGCCAGCAGTGCCACGACCACGCCGACCAGCGCACCGGTGGCGGCAAGGCGCGGGTCGGGCGTCCACGGCAGATCCAGCACCTGCAGCGCGATGACCCCAGCCAGCACCGTCGAGGCGATGGCGGCGACGAGCCCGGAGATCAGCCCCAACGCGGCGAACTCACCCGCCTGCGCAAGGCGCAACTGGCGGCGACTGCCGCCCAGCACGCGCATCACCGCGCCCTCGCGCAGGCGTTCGTCCTGGCTGGCGCCGACGGCGGCCAGCAGGACCAAGGCACCCGCGAGGAGCGCGACGAGGAAGACGGCCTCGACCACGGTCGACACCTGATCGACGGTGCTGCGCACCTGCTTGAGGATGGCGTCGACGTCGATCACCGAGAGGTTCGCGAAGCGGTCCAGCAGCGCCCGGGTGAAGCCATCGCGGCCCGGCGGCAGATGGATCGCGGTGATCGCGCTGCCCTGCAGGCCTTCCAGCGCGCCCGGTGAGACCAGCACGAAGAAATTCGGGCGCACGCTCTCCCACTTCACCTCGCGGATCGACGTGACCTCGCCCTCGAGGCGCGTGCCAGCGATGTCGAAGACGACGCGATCACCCAGCGTCCAGCCCAGCGAGGCCGCGAGGCCCTGCTCCACGGAGAACTCGGCGGGCGCATCGGCGGCCATCGACGCGTCCCAGAACCGGCCTTCGAGGATCGTGTTGCTGTCGTCGAGGGTGTCGGCGGTGCTCAGGTTGAACTCGCGCTCGGCGAGGCGGCGGGCTCGCCCGTTGCCCTCCGGCAGGGCCTGGGCGTTCATCGGCGCGCCGTTCTTCTCGATCCAACGGCCGCGGATCATCGGGAAGATTTCCGGGTTCGTGATGCCCTCGCTTTCGAGGAAGGCGCGCAAGGGTTCGATCTGCGCCGGCTGCACGTTGACGATGAAGCGGTTTGGCGCATCGGCCGGAAGCGCCTCGCGCCAGCGTTCCAGCAGGTCGGTGCGCACGAAAACGAGCAGCAGAAGCGCCATCAGGCCCAGGCCCAGGGCACTGACCTGGGCCACGGTCGTGGACGCACGGCGGCTGATGTTGGCGAGGCCATAGCGCCAAGGCCCGCGCAAACGCGGCCGCAGCAGGTCAACGCCGCGAACCAGCGCGTAGCCGAGTGCGGCGAGGATGGCGAAGGTGATGACGAGGCCACCCAGCATCGCACCCGCGAGCTCCGGCGACTTCGCCTGCCACCACAGCAGCGCACCGAATCCGCCCAGGGCCAGCGCCGTCAGCGCCAGCGCGCTCGGCGAGCGCACGTCGAGGTCACGGCGCAGCACGCGCAGGGCCGGAACACCGCGCAGCGCCAACACCGGCGGAACGGCGAAAGCCAGCAGCACGACGAGGCCCACGGCGTAGCCGCTGAGCACCGGAACGAGGCTGGCCGAGGGCACGGCGATGCCGAGCGCGCTGCCCAGCCACTCGCCGATCGCGAACGACAGTGCCCAAGCCAAGGCCACGCCGAGCGTGCTGCCGAGCAGGCCCAGCAGCATCAGCGCGCCCACCTGCACGATCACGATGGTGCGCTGGCTGGCCCCGAGGCAGCGCATCACCGCGCAGGCATCGAGATGCCGCGCACTGTGTCGTCGTGCGGCCATGGCCACGGCGATCGCGGCGAGGATCACCGACACCAGCGTCGCCAACCCGAGGAAACGTCCGGCGCGATCAAGCGCGCGGCGCACTTCCGGCCGCCCCTCGGAGGCGGTCTCCAGCCGCTGCCCGCGGCCGAGCGCATCGCGCGCCTCGGCGCTGAAGGTCTCGACGGCATCCGGCGTTCCGGCCACGACGAGCCGGTAGGCGATGCGGCTGCCCGGCTGCACCAGGCCTGTCTCGGGAAGATCGTCGAGGTTCATGACGACCTTGGGCGCGACGTTGAAGTAGTCGAGCGCGCCGTCGGGCTCCTGCTCGATGAGCGCGGCAAGGCGCAGCGTCGATTCGCCGAGGGTGATGGGGTCACCGAGCTTCGCGCCGAGGGTGTTCGCCCCGGCGCGGGTCATCCAGACCACGCCGGCCGGCGGGCCTTCGGCGAGTTCGCGGCGGCCCGCGTCGTCGCTGATGACGAAGCTGCCGCGCAGCGGGAACTCGCGACCCACGGCGCGCAGTTCGCCGAGGCGGAAGCGGTCGGCCACGCGCAGCATGCTGGGGAACTCGACGGTGTCGACGGCCTTCAGGCCCGGTCGATCCGCCAACGCACGCAGCTCGGGCGCGAGCGGGGCATCCGCACGCAGGACGGCATCCCCGCCCAGCAGTCGGTTGGCCTCGAGGGCCAACGCACGCTCGGCACGGTCGGTGAGGAAGCTGATGGTGGTGACGGAAGCGACCGCCAGTGCGAGGGCCGCGATCAACAGGCGCACCTCGCCGGCCGCGAGATCGCGCAGGGCTTGGCGCCACGCCAAGCGCCACGGGCTCCCCGCGCGTGCCGTCGCGGTGCTCACGCCTGCACCCGCCCGCCGGCGAGGCGCAGCTGACGGCCACAGCGGGCGGCCAGGCGTTCGTCGTGGGTCACGAGCACGAGCGTGGTGCCGGCCTCGGCGTTCAAGCGGAACAGCAGCTCGATGATCTGCTGCCCGGTGGTGGTGTCGAGGTTGCCCGTCGGTTCGTCGGCAAACAGCAGGGCCGGCCGCGTGACGAAAGCCCGCGCGATGGCCACGCGCTGCTGCTCGCCGCCGGACAGCTGGCGCGGGTAGTGGGTCATGCGCTCGGCCAAGCCCACCTGTTCCAGCACCTTGCGCGCCGGGCCCTCGGCATCGCGGTCGCCGCGCAGTTCCAGCGGCAGCATCACGTTCTCCAGAGCCGTCAGAGCAGGCAGCAACTGGAAGTTCTGGAAGACGAAGCCGACTTTCTCGGCCCGCAGCGCGGCGCGGCCGTCCTCGTCGAGCGCGCCGAGGTCCGCGCCACCGAGGCGAACCCGGCCGGTGCTGGCGACATCGAGGCCGGCCAGCAGCGACAGCAGGGTGCTCTTGCCTGAACCGGAGGCCCCGACGATGGCGAACGCTTCACCCGCAGCGATGCTAAAACCGACATCGGCGAGAATGGTGAGCGGTCCCGAAGGCAGGGCGACCTGCTTGCCCAAACCCTCCACATGCAACAGCGGCGTCGTCGACGCGGTCAGGTCAGGATTCAGAAAGGCGGTCATCGGAATGCGTTCATCCAGCAAAGTTCAACGCGCACTGTGCGCGCAACAGGCTCTACAGGGCGTCATGGTGCTGCGCGCGTTGCTGCTCGGCATGGGCCTTTCGGCAGGGCTCACCGCCTGCGGGCAAATCGACGACGGCGCAACGCCCGAGGCGCCCCTGCGGGCCGCGGCCACTTTGGCGCCAGCCCCCGCGCCCCCGGCCGGCACGACGGAAAGCGTCGACGCCACGACCGAGGCACGCACGGTGCTGGTGATGGGCGATTCGCTCTCCGCCGCCTACAACCTTGCGGCGGAACAGGGCTGGGTGGCACTGCTCGACACGCGGCTGCGCACCGAGGCCCCGGGCTTCCGGATGGTCAACGCCTCGATCAGCGGCGAGACGACTGCCGGTGGTGCGTCGCGGATCGATGCCGCGCTGGCGGAGCATCGCCCCGCCCTCGTGGTGATCGAACTCGGCGCCAATGACGGGTTGCGCGGCCTGCCGCTCGAGGAATCGCGCGCGAACCTGGAACGCATGGTCAAGGCCTCGAAGGCGTCGGGCGCTGAGGTTCTCGTGGTGGGCATGCGGCTGCCACCGAATTACGGCGCGGACTACACCGAGGGCTTCTTCGCCATGTTCGGCGAGATCGCGCAGGCCGAGGGCGCGGCCCACCTGCCCTTCCTGCTCGAGCCGATCGCCTTCGACGAAGCGGCGTTCCAGGGCGATCGCCTGCATCCGACCGCCGAGGCGCAGCCGGTGCTGGCCGACCACGTCTGGGCCGCACTGCGGCCGATGCTCGCCGACTGACGCGACTCGCCCCGCGCCCAGCGAGGCGTGAATACGTATGCAGTGCTGGGTTTTCCCGGCGTGACGGGCTAGCGTTCCCGGACTTCGGTTCGGGGGAAACGAATGGGCGCCGGCGCCATCCAGTGGGGAATCTTCATCGGCCTGACGGCCGCGATCGCACTGCTCACCTGGTGGCGCTGCCGTCAGGAAGTGCCCTCGACCGACGCTTCAAAGGAGGTCTTCCTCGCCGGCGGCACGCTCACCTGGCCCTTCATCGCCGGCTCGCTGCTGCTCACCAACATCAGCGCCGAGCAGATCGTCGGCATGAACGGCACGCAGGTGATGTTGACGGCCTGGTGGGAGATCGGCGCGGCGGTGGGCCTCGTCATCCTCGCCCACGTGCTGGTGCCGATGTACTACCGGTACGGCTGCACCACGACCACCGAGCTGCTCGAAAAGCGTCTCGGCGACGCCAGCATCCGCACGGCGGTGTCGATCCTCTTCCTGCTGGGCTATCTCTTCATCCTGCTGCCCGTCGTGCTGTACACCGGCGCGGTGTTCCTGAAGTCGATGTTCGCGCTCGAGGCGTCGATCCTCGCCATCGCCATCGTCTACGCGCTGGCGGGCCTGGCCTACGCGGCCTTCGGCGGCCTGCGCGCCATCGCCATTTCCGACACCTACAACGGCGTGATGCTGGGCGCCATGGGACTGTTGGTGACCTTCTTCGCGTTCAAGGCCATCGACTTCGACCTCTCGGGCATCCCGGCGGAGCGCCTCACGCTCATCGGCGGGCCGGAATCCGACATCCCGTGGCCGACCCTGCTCACCGGCATGGTGTTCATCCACCTGTTCTACTGGGGCACGAACATGGTGATCGCGCAGCGCGCGCTGGCCGCGCCCACCATGCGCGAGGCTCAGAAAGGCATCTACGCCGCCGCCGCGATCAAGCTGCTGATGCCGCTGATCGTCGTCGTGCCGGGCGTCCTCGCGTACAAGCTCTACGGCGATGTCGGCGACGTGACCTATGGCCGCCTCGTGGCCGACGTGCTGCCGCCGTGGCTGGCCGGCGCCTTCGCCGCGATGATCTTCGGGGCCGTGCTGTCGAGCTTCAATTCCTGCCTGAACTCAGCCGCGGCGCTCTATGCCATGGACCTGCACGTGAAGTACGTGAACCCGCAGGCCGACGTGCGGCGGATCGGGCAGCGCGTGGCAATCGCCTTCACGATCGGCGGCGTCGCGCTGGTGCCGCTCTACCAGAACGCCGAAAGCATCGTCGCGACGATGCAGAAGATGAACGGGCTGTACTCGATGCCCGTGCTGGCCGCCTTCCTCGTGGCCGTGGTGGGGCGCCGGGTGCTGTCGATCGCGCTGCGCGCGGGCCTGCTGTTCGGCGTGGGGCTGTATGCGGTGTTCACCTTCGCCTGGCAGCCCTTCGGCCTGCACTACATCCACCTGATGGCGATCACCCTCGCCAGCACGATCGCGATGATCTACGCGCTCGACCGCGTGCTGCCGGGCTCGGCGCCGTCGGCGTCCAGCGAGGGCCAGGCGGAGGCGTCCAGCGCCTCGCGGTAACCGTGCCAGGCCGCGTAGGCCAGCCACGGCATCACGATCCCCAGCCCGACGAAGGCCGTGGCGATGCCCACGGCGGTGAGCAGGGCAATCAGCGCGGCCCACACCAGCGCAGTGCCCTTGTTGCGCAGCACCGCATTCAAGCTGGAGATGCCGGCCGTGACCATGTCCACGTCGCGGTCGGCGATCATCGGCAGCGAGAATGCCGCGATGGCGAACGTGGCCACCGCGAACACCGAGCCGAACAGCGAACCCAGCGCGAGGAACTCCAGCAGCGAGGCAAGGCTGCCGTCCTCGATCGGCACGAAGGCGTTCACCAGCATGCCGGCGCGCGACCACAGCAGCAGGATGACCATCTGCACGAGGGCAAACACGCCGGCCTGCCCGACCACGCGGCGCATCAGCGCGAGGCAGTCCTTGAGTCGTGGCACCTCGCCGCGCTCGAGGGCTCGGCTGACCGCGTAGAGCCCGACGCCGATCAGCGGCGCCACGAACACGAAGCCCGACAGAAGGGCCGCCAACAGCGCGAAGCGGCCGAGCTGCCAGGCCATCGCCGCCACGGCCAGACTGACCACGACGACGATGGCGCCAAAGACCGACGTGAGCACGGGGGCGCGCACGAGATCGCGCCAGCCTGCGGCCAGCCAACGCAGCGGCGCGGACAGCGGCAGGTCGCGGCAAGGCACGACGAAAGGCGCGGCCTCGTTCATGCGCGCAGTCCGTTGAACTCGGGATGGCGGCGCATCCACGCGTCGACGTAGGGGCAGACCGGCTCGACGCGCAGTCCTTGCGCCCCGGCCCACTCGAGGGCCGCCCGCGTGAGCGCGCTGGCCACGCCGCGGCCCTCGATCGCGCGTTCGACGACCACCGAAGGAATCACCATCACCGACCGGCCCTCGACTTCGCGACGCATGTAGCGCAGTTCGCCGCGATGCCCCTCGAGCCGGGCTTCGAAGCGACCTTCGGCATCCCGGTGGAGGATTTCCGGCGGCGCAGCCATGGGCGCCTCAGTACTCGACCGAGACGGACATCAGCCGCAGCCGGCCGGGAAAGCCGCCCTGCTCGCCCCCGAGACGCTGTGCTTCGATGTACCACCACGCTCCGTCGCTCCAGCCGTTGCCCGGAGGGATCGTCACCGACGAAGCCAGCACGGTGCTGGTGTTCTCCGGCGCCGCTCGCGTGGCCGTGCCGCGGGCGCCGTAGGTCTCGAAGCTGTTGCCGCTGTTGAAGGTCATCGGCGTCACGCTGAAGCCCAAGGTGCCACTCTCGTCCGAGACGACCTGGTAGGCGTAGGTCACGCGAACCCGCCCACCGGCGTAGTCCTTCGGCTTGCGCAGGGTGAACGTGACCGTGCCGTTGGCCCCCAGCCAGTCGAGCCCGCGCGCATGCATGGCGAATGCCGATTCCGGGCTGCGCGACAGCGCATTCGCCGGGATGCTGATCTGGTGGGCGTAGCGCGCGAGGCCCGGTGCGATCGCCGCGGCCGAGGGGCGGGCACCGGACACGGTTGCCATCGATGGAACGGAAACGATGGCCAAGACCACCGCAACGACAACGCGCACGAACGACGGGGATGTCCTGACCATGTCGGCACTCCGGGGGAAGGCTGCGACACCGCAGCCCGGCTATTGAACACCCATCCTCGCGCTTATGCTGCCGGCCTGCCCTGAACCCTACCGTCCATGCCGCCACGCCGTCGCGCCGCCCCGCTCGTCCTCGCCCTCGCCGCGCTCGGCATGGCGCTGTGCAGCCTGCCCCATGCCCTCGGGGCGTGGCCGCATTTCCGCGAGGGTTTGGTGGCGCTTGGGGCGGAGCCGCACCTCATCGGCGCCATCGGCAGCGCCTGGGCCTTCGGCACGGTGATGATGCTGGCCAGTGGCGCCATCGTCGGCGCGCAGGCTTGGCGGGCGTGGCGCGACCAGCCGCTGCACGCGGCGACACTGCTACCCCTCAGCCTCGCTTGGGCGAGCTACGGCCTCGTGGCCTTCGCGCTCCGCGACTTCAACACCCACTACCTCGCCTTCGTGGCCTGCGGTGCGGCCTTACTCGTCGCGCTCGCCCTGCCGCGGGTCCGCTGAGGGGCTCTGCGCCATCAAATCGATCTGCAGCAGGCGCGCCGAGACCTCGTGGTCGTCGAGCGAGCCCTGCCGCTGCAGCCACAGCACGCGATGGCGCTGCTGCTCGGGGCTTTCGTCCGGGCTGAGGTAGTCGAAGCGATCGCGCAGCTGGGCCGCACGCCGCCGGTCGATCTCGGCCAGGATGCCGCCCGCCGAGGCGTCGTCGATCACCAGCACGTTCGCGCGCGGCGACGGCACGACAATGTAGCGGCGGATGCGCAGCGCATACCAGGCGAGGCAGGCCGCACCCAGCGGCAGCCAGATCGACAATCCGAACACCTGGGTCTTCGCCCAGTCCATCGACGTGAGCACCGCGCCAAGCACGACCCAGATCGCGCCGACGTTGCGCCACCAGGTGTTGCGCTCGACGAAGCGCTCGCGATCCACGGCGAGTTCGGCGTACTCGATCGTCCAGGTCCGCGAGGCGTTGCCGTCATCCAAGCCGTAGCGCAGCGACTCCTCGCCGAAATCGAAGAACGTCTTCGCACCCGCGCGCTTCTGTTCCAGCCGCAGGGCTTCGGGCTTCGGGGGTTCGGGCTGGGGCACCAGGGGCGTGTTCACGGCGGTTCCTCGATTCGACCCTCCGCCGGGGAACCCGGCGGCGGGCGCGCAGTTTAGCGCCCTTGAACCCGGACCCGCACCGCGGCGAGCGCCTCGCGAAGCTCGCGCTGCCCGGCCGACGACAGCGCGGACACCACGCCGGTGGCCGCGAGGGGCCCCATCCACGCGAAGGCCACGCGGTTGCTCTGCCGGGCCTCCTCGACCACCGCCACGTTGGCGGCGCCGAACGCCACCTGCAGCCGGTGCCGATGCTCGGCGTGCGCGGTGTCGTACAGGTTGAACGCGGCCACGCCGCCAGGTCGGAGGGCGGCGCGGCAGTCGTTGTAGAAGCGCTGGGTCGACAGCGCGGCCGGGATGCCACTGGTGTCGTAGCCGTCGACGAGCAGCAGGTCGATCGACGCCGGCTGCGTCTTCAGCCACTCGGCGGCGTCCGCTTCGACCACGCGGAACCGGGCGTCGTCGTCAGGGATGCGGAACTGGCGCCGCAGGGCGATGACCGCCGGATTGATCTCGATGGCCTCGAGCGCCGCGGCCGGCAGGTGGCGGTGCAGGAACTTCGCCTGCGAGCCGCCGCCCAAGCCGACCATCGCGATGCGCGCGGGTGCCGGCACCAGGGCCAGCGCGCCGAGCATCGTCCGCGTGTAGTCGACGACGAGGCGGTCCGGCGCCCAGCGCGACATGCGGCTCTGGGCGGTGCCCTTGGCGAAACGCAGTTCCCGAGTGCGCCAGCCTTGCAGGATGAACGGGGTGCCTGCCTTCTCAGCCACGCTGCAGGAAGACCACGCCCTTGCCGTCGACCTGGTTGAACAGCAGGCGGAACGTGAGGCTGGTGGCCTGCGGCTGCTCGCGACCGCCCTGACAGCTCATGCCAGCGGCTTCCTTCGCGGTCTTGCTGCGGAAAGTGCAGACGATGGCCGGCTCGAAGCGCCAGGTCGACAGCGCCGCCACCGAAACGTCGACGAACTGCTTGCTCAGTTCCGTCACCGCCGGGCACTCGGGCTCGCGGACCAGCGGGCCGGTGTAGCTGACCGCGCCTTCCTCATCGATGTCGACGCGCATGCAGATGGCGCGCGACGGCACCTGCTGCTGCGCCAGGACCTCGGCCGGGTACTCCGGCAGGCGGTTGCCCGGTTCGTCGATCGGCAGCAGGAAGGTCTGCTTGTCGGTGAGCTGCAGCGTTCCCTCGGCAGCCTCTTCGGCGAAAGCGGCGGCCGGCAGCACGGCGAGCAGGGCGGCGGCAAGGGCAAGACGGGTGATGCGCATCGAAGGCTCCTCCAGGGGACTCAGGGTGCGGAGCGTACCGCCTGCGGGCGACTTTCGTCGTGCGCGGTGTCGCTGTGGCGTCAAGTCGCTGAAAGGGCCGGCTTGCGGTAGGCCCACATCTGCCAGAGGTTCAGGCCGTTCACCCCGAGGGTGAAGACGTTCGCGAGGATGATCGGCAGGCTGTCGATCATCAGGCCGTACACCAGCCAGAGCAGCACGCCGAGCGTGAAGGTGCCGAAGGTCGAGAACGACAGGTCGTCGACGTGCTTGCGGCGGAAGTTCCGGATCACCTGAGGCACGAAGGCGACGCTGGTGAGGAAGGCGGCGCCGAGGCCGAAGGCGGTGGGAGTGTCCATGGGCGAACGATGCCCGAAGCCCCCGCCCCGGCTCAATCACCCGCCACGCCTGCACGGCATTTGAACGCGCGCAAGCGCAGGCTCGAACCTCCGCCCCAAGGCCGCGCCCGATGCTCCGACGCCCTGTTCTCCCGGCCGCGATCCTCGCGCTGGGCCTGACTTTTGCCGCGCATGCCGAGGCCGCGGCGGAGGCCCTGCCCGCCGCCCTGCCCGACGGCACCCCGAACACGCCGGTGCCGGCGCTGGACCTCGACCGCTACACCGGCCACTGGCACGAGGTGGCGCGGTTGCCGATGTTCTTCCAGCGGAACTGCATTGGCGACACCACCG
The DNA here is from genome assembly GCF_027531545.1 of Silanimonas sp. Taxonomy (GTDB): domain Bacteria; phylum Pseudomonadota; class Gammaproteobacteria; order Xanthomonadales; family Xanthomonadaceae; genus Silanimonas. The sequence goes on from NZ_JAPZSC010000007.1 coordinate 60,524, forward strand.
CCACGTACACGTCGCTCGATGACGGCAGCATCGAAGTCCGCAACGCCTGCCGCACCGACGACGGAATGATCGAATCGACCGGCGCCGCGCGTCGGGCCGGCGATGGAGGGGCGCTGGAAGTGCGCTTTGCCCCCGGTTGGCTGGGCTGGGTGCCGATGGTCTGGGCCGACTACTGGGTGGTGGACCTCGACCCGGGCTACGGCTGGGCGGTCGTGGGCGGGCCGAAGCAGGGCGCGATGTGGATCCTCGCGCGCGAAACCACGCTCGATCCCGCCCTGTTCGAACGCATCCGCCAACGGGCCGAAGCCCGCGGCTACCGGCTGGCCGAACTCGTGGTCGATCCCGCCCAGCGCGACCGGATCGCCGCGGAGTAGGCCTTGCCCTCGAGGCCCGCGGCCTCGGCGTCGCGGGCGAGGCCGTCGATGCGGTGCACCTCGCGGTAGCCGTCGCGCGGCAGGTCGGTGTCGATGAGGCCGAGGTCGAAAGCGAGGTCGTCGCTGTAGCCGGGCAGACGCGTCCGCCAGCTCATCGGGATCGTGCCGGGCGCCAGCGCATCGACGGCATCGACGATGGTCGTGGTGCAGTTCGCCGACAGCGTGTTGTAGAACGCCGGTCGCTCGGCGAGCGCATTGGCTTTCTCCAGCAGCGCCAGCAGCAACGCCCGCGCCTGCGCCGGCGTGGCCCGCAGGCGGTACAGGTGGACCGGGTCGCGTCGATGCGCCGCCCGCAAGCCGATCAGGTCGCGCTCGTCGCCCAGCACGAGCATCAGTTCGTACTGCCGGAACAGCCCGGCCAGCGGGGAATAGGTTTCGCCCACTTCCTTGCGTACTTCGGCGGAGATCGCGAGATGGCGGCCGTCGCGGAAGCCGAAGCTCACGAAGGTGTGCGCCGGGCCGCGCCAATCCGCGAAGGGCTCGACGATGAACCAGGCGCTGTCCACCTCGTCGAGGCGGTACTCGCGGCTCTCCCAGCGAAGGTCGAAATCGGACGTGCTGCGGTAGCGGGCGTTGCGGACGTTCACCAGCCGCAGGCCATCGCCCGCCATCGTGGCGACCGGCATGCGGGCCTGCTCGGGCACCCAGTCGCGGTCACCCGAGGGCCGCACGAGGAGCACCAAGGCGCCCCATCCCATCGCGACGACGGCCATGATCAGGAGACCGACGCGCAGCGCGGGGAAGCTCGTTGGAATGGGCATGGCGCGCGTCATCGGCGGCAAGGGTACAGTGCGGCCTCCACGGGAGGACACCACGCCATGCGATCGACCCTGCTGTTCGCCGCGCTCGCCGCAGCACTCGGCACCGCCGAAGCCGCCGAGACCCAGCGCTACGTCGTGCTGACGCCGGAGGCCACCATCGGCCACCTGCACGCCACGGTGGACGGCGACACGGTCAGCGTCGACTACGACGTCAAGGACAACGGCCGCGGCCCGACGATGAAGGAAACGCTGCGCCTCTCCGAGGCCGGGCTTCCGGTCGAATGGTCGATCACCGGCGCGACGACGTTTGGCAGCAAGGTCGATGAGCGCTTCGCCGTCGCCGACGGCAAGGCCACGTGGAAGGACGCCGTGGGCACCGGCGAGGCGGCCAACGCCACCGGCGCGCTGTACATCGGGCAGAGCGGCACGCCCTGGGCCCTGGGCGTCTATGCCCGCGCGCTGATGGCCGATGCCGACGGCCGCATCGCCACCCTCCCCGGCGGCGAACTGCGCTTGGAGAAGGGCGACACGCTGGAAGTGGGCAGCGGCGATGACAAGCAGACCGTCCAGCGCGTCACGCTCTCGGGCCTCGACCTCGATCCGACGAACCTGCTGGTCGAAGCCGACGGCGACCTGTTCGCCGTGCTGTCCGGCGGCCGCAACCTCGTGCTCCGCGAAGGCTACGAGGCCGATGCCGAACGCCTGCGCCAGCTGGCCATCGAACTCGGTGAACAGCGCTTCATCGCGATGCAGGCCGAGGTGGCCCATCGCTACGAGCACCCCGTGCGCATCCGCAACGTGCGCGTGTTCGATCCGAAGACCGGCACGCGCTCCGAGCCGGTCAGCGTGGTCGTCTACCGCAACCGCATCAGCGGCATCCAGCCGCTCGACGCCACCGGCACCGGCCCGGAAGTCGTCGTCGAGGGCGAAGGCGGCACGCTGGTGCCCGGCATGTACGAGATGCACGGCCACATCGGCCAGAACCGCACCGTGCTCAACCTCGCCGCCGGCATCACCTCGGTGCGCGACATGGGCAACGATAACGACGTCCTCGATCGCCTGATCCAGAGCATCGAGTCCGGCAAGCTCGCCGGCCCGCGCATCACCCGCGCCGGGTTCATCGAGGGCCGCAGCCCGTTCAATTCCAACAACGGCTACCTCGTCAGCAGCCAGGCGCAGGCGCTCGAGGCGGTGCGCTGGTACGCGGCGCGCGGCTTCCCGCAGATCAAGCTCTACAACAGCATGAACCCGGCTTGGTCGGCCGCCGCCGCGGCCGAAGCGCATCGCCTCGGCCTGCGCGTTTCCGGCCACATCCCGGCCTTCACCAATGCCGACGCGATGATCGAGGCCGGATACGATGAGCTCACCCACATCAACCAGGTGATGCTGGGCTGGGTGCTGACGCCGGAAGAAGACACCCGCACCCTCCTCCGCCTGACCGCGCTGAAGCGCCTCGACCAGCTGGACCTCGCTTCGCCGCGCGTTCGCAAGACCATGGACGCGATCGTCGAGAATAAGGTTGCCGTCGAGCCCACGCTCGCCATCCACGAGAACCTGCTGCTCAACCAGGACGGCCAGGTGCCCAGCGGCCAGGCCGAATGGATCGCGAACCTGCCGATCGGCGCCCAGCGCAACGCCAAGCGCGCGTGGAGCGACATGAGCGCGCCCGGCGACCGCGAGGCCTACGCCGGCGCCTACCGCAAGATCATCGAAGGTGTGCGCGAGATGCACGAGCGCGGCGTGTTCCTGATCCCCGGCACCGACCTCGGCGGCGGCCTCGCCTTCCATCGCGAGCTGCAGCTGTTCCAGGCCGTCGGCTTCACGCCGGCGCAAGCCCTGCGCCGCGCGACGATCGACATGGCCGAATACCTCGGCGAGGACCAGCAGCTCGGAAGCATCGAGCGCGGCAAGCTGGCCGACTTCTTCCTCGTTCCCGGTGACCCGACGGAATCCTTGAGCGAGCTGAAGAACGCCCGCATGGTGATGAAGGACGGCGTCGTCTACTTCCCGAGCGAACTCTACCCGCGCTTCGGCATCCAGCCGTTCTCGACGGCGCCCGCGGTGCAGGTGCCGCAGGCGGTGGAGACGCCGATCGGCGCCACGCCCTCAAGGTGAAGTTGCCGCCATCGCGCATCCCGGGTGGACTCCGACGACCTTCAGACGAAGCGGTACGCACGATGAAGCCCTAGCGTGAGGGTGTGTACGACTTGTAGGCGATCTTCCATAGGCCGTCGATGCGCAACAGCAGGAGCTGCTCATCAAGCGCTTGTGCGGGGCTGAACCGTAGTCTCAACTGTACCGTGGCGCTGTCGCCGTGCGTCAGAACGCGGATGATCGTTCGTTCGACCTGATCTGCGCCTGATGCAGGCGTGCCGTTGAAGAACCGGATGTACTCGTCGAATGACCAGGTGCCGAGTCGTCCTCCCCTCAAGCCCTCGATTCTTGCCGTCGGAAGAAAGGCTTCGCGGATCAACTCCGGGCTTCCGGTGATGCCCGCTTCGAAGTACTTGCCAACGACTTCCCGGATCGCGGATTCATCGCGGGAATCGGCATCCGATGCGGCGCCTTCAGCCGGGTTGCCTGCGGCGACGACGTTGACGAAAGGCGCACGCTCGAAGAACTCGCGACTCTCGACCACGCGACCGAGATCGGCTTGCTTGGCGCCATCGATGAGCACTTCACGATGGGCGGCCTTGATCCCGGCCCATTCCTGCTCGATGCCGGCGAACCCCTGCGCGTCGCGGTACGTCACCATCACGACGGCATTCCATGGGCCGTCGTCCGAACCCGTGTCGAGCCACAGGTAGCTGACGAAGAGTCCCCGTTCGACGGCGATCTTGTCCATCGCGAACCAGTTGGCACGGACATAGCGCTCAAGCTGTCCCAGTTTCCCGGGAGCGGACTTCAGGTAGGTCATCGTCACGACACGCGCGTCGGGGCCCTCGGTCGTGGGGCCGAGGGTGGCCGGATCCGATGCCGCCAGCGTCACGGTGGGCCATGCCAGGAGACACAACGACGCGCAAAACACCTGCTTGCGCCACAATCTTCCGATCGCAGCCATAGCCAGTGCCGCGACAACTGTTGTTCCGATCTTGCACGTCATGGGTTCACCTCTTGGAAAGTCCCGGAACCATAGGAGCGTGCATTCGCATTGAAAAGCGAGCCGAATTGAACACCGCCCCCAAATTCCTTGAACCATGAGCCCACGCCCCCACCTCTCGCTCGACGCGATCTACGTCGTCGATGCCATTGCGCGGCACGGATCGTTCGCGAAGGCGGCGGCCGAGCTCCACAAAGTGCCATCAGCCTTGAGCTACACGGTCGGGCAGCTTGAGAGAGAACTGGGCATCAAGCTGTTCGAGCGGACCAAGCAGCAGACGCGGTTGACGCCTGGAGGCAAGGACCTGCTCGAGGAAGGGCGACGGCTGCTGCAGCTGGCCGCCGCTGCGGAGCGCCGACTTGGTCGAATCGCCACCGGCTGGGAGACCGATCTGTGCATCGTCGTCGACTCGCTGCTTGGAACGCAGCGGATCTTCCCCGCACTCGAAGGCTTTTATGCGCTGGGTTCCGGCACGCGGGTCCGCGTTGCCGAGGAGTCGTTGGAAGGCTGCTGGGAAGCGCTGGTCGAGCATCGCGCTGACCTCGTCATCGCCGGGCTGGGCGCCGGCGGCATTCCCTCCGGCGGCGGGTATGCCGTCGCACCGCTGGGGGCCGTGGCGTTTGACTTTGCCGTCGCGCCCGGCCACCCCCTGGCGATCCACGCCGAGGCGCTTGGTGCGCCGTTGCCCGAGTCGGCTGTGCTGCCGCATCGCGCGGTGCGAGTCGCCGACAGCTCGCGTGCCCGTCCTGCGAAAACATATGGATTGCTGGCCGGCCAGGAGACGCTGACGGTTGCAAGCATGGCGGCGAAGCTCGACGCGCAGCGCGCCGGCCTCGGCGTCGGCTTCCTTCCCCGCTTCCTAGCGACGCCTGAGTTCGAGCGGGGCACCCTTCTTCGACTGGACGTGCAGCAGCCGCGCCCGGACGCCGTGTTCGCACTCGCGTATCGCTCCAATGAACTGGGTCGGGCGGGGCAGTGGTTCGCCGAACGTTTGACGCGCGAGCCTCTGCTGGATGGATGGGCCGCGCCACCCGCCTCGGCGCCCTGAGCCTCCCGGCGCGAGGGCGGACTCAGTCCGCCTTCGCTGCCGTAGGCGGCACCATCCGCTCATGCAGCTCGGCAGTGGCCATCAGCGCCGCCGAGCCGTACCAGGGGTGGTACTCGGCGACCATCTCGCCGTTGACGATCACGGGATCGGTTTCGGTGAGCGCCTTCGCTTCCTCGACGCTCTCGACCGCGAAGATGAAGAGGCCGCGCCACCCGGAGTCGCTGGGCATGAAGGGGCCGGCGACCGCGAGTTTTCCCTCCTTCGCCAAGCGCTGGATGTTGGCCATGTGCCCCGCGAACATCGCCGTGCGCGCCTCGCCGTCCGGCATGCGCGTGGGGCCGGTCTTCAGCACCACCAATACGTAGCGGCGCATGCCGAGTTCGTCCGCACCGTGCCGTTTGGCGAGATCGGCATCGAAAGCCACGGCCGGCGCGGCGGATGCATCGGTCGAGGCTGGCGTGTCCGATGCCAGCACAGCACCGGACGCCAGTCCGAACCAAGCCGTCATCGCGATGAGGGTCGGCAAGCGAATCAGGCGCATGGCGGGCTCCTTCAGGCCTTCAGTGCCGACGCATGGTATGCCACGTGTTCGCCGATGAAGCTGGCGACGAAGTAGTAGCTGTGGTCGTAGCCGGCACGCAGGCGCAGGTCGAGCGGATGCCCGGCCTTTTCGCAAGCGGCCTTCAGCCGATCCGGGCGCAGGCTGCGGTCGATGAACTCGTCGTCGAGGCCCTGGTCCACGCGAAACGGCAGGCGCTCGGCGGCGCGGGCGATCAGCTCGCAGGCGTCGTAGGCCTTCCACGCCTCCTGGTCGTCGCCGAGGTACGCACCCAGCGCTTCCTGCCCCCATGGCACCTGCGTCGGCGACGAAATCGGCGCGAACGCCGACACGCTGCGGTAGCGGCCCGGGTGGCGCAGCGCCGTCACCAGCGCGCCGTGCCCGCCCATCGAGTGGCCGCTGATGGCGCGGCGGTCGTTGGCGGGGAACGCGGATTCGACGAGCGCCGGCAACTCCTGCGCGACGTAGGTCTGCATGCGGTAGTGCGGCGCCCACGGCGCCTGCGTGGCATCCACATAGAAGCCGGCGCCCTGCCCGAGATCGTAGCGGTCGGCATCGGCCACGCCCTCGCCGCGCGGGCTGGTATCGGGCGCGACCACGATCAGCCCGTGCTCGGCGGCGTAGCGCTGCACGCCGGCCTTGGTGATGAAGTTCTGCTCGGTGCAGGTGAGGCCCGAGAGCCAGTAGAGCACCGGGCAAGGGCCATGCGCGGCCTGCGGTGGCAAGTAAATGCCGAAACGCATCGGCGTGCCGGTGGCCGTCGACTCATGTTGGTAGACGTCCTGCCAGCCGCCGAAGCAGGCGCGGTGTTCGAGGCGCTGCAGCCCGGCGGGCACGGCGAACTCGAAAGGCGCGGCGGCCGTCATGCGCGCGCTCCGTAATGGATCACGCTGCGGATCGACTTGCCTTCGTGCATCAGGTCGAAGGCCTCGTTGATGCGCTCCAGCGGCATCGTGTGCGTCACGAAGGGCGCGAGGTCGATGCGGCCGGCCATCGCGTCCTCGACCATGCCCGGCAGCTGCGTGCGGCCCTTCACGCCGCCGAAGGCCGTGCCCAGCCAGCGGCGACCGGTGACGAGCTGGAACGGCCGCGTGCTGATCTCCTGCCCCGAGCCGGCCACGCCGATGATCACGCTCTGGCCCCAGCCGCGGTGCGCGCATTCCAGCGCCGCGCGCATCACCTGCACGTTGCCGATGCACTCGAAGCTGTGGTCCACGCCCCAGCCGGTCATCTCGACGATCACCTGCTGGATCGGCGTGTCGAAGTCCTTCGGGTTCACGCAGTCGGTGGCACCGAAGCGCTTCGCGAGCGCGAACTTCGAGGGATTGGTGTCGATGGCGATGATTCGGCCGGCCTGCGCCTGCTTGACGCCCTGCACCACCGCGAGGCCGATGCCGCCGAGGCCGAACACGGCCACCGTGTCGCCGGGCTGCACCTTGGCGGTGTTTTTCACCGCGCCCAAGCCCGTGGTGACACCGCAGCCGAGCAGGCAGACCTGCTCCGGGTTCGCCTCGGGGTTCACCTTGGCGAGCGAGACCTCGGCCACCACGGTGTACTCGCTGAAGGTGCTGCAGCCCATGTAGTGGAAGATCGGCTGGCCCTCGTAGCTGAAGCGCGAGGTGCCGTCCGGCATCACGCCCTTGCCCTGCGTGGCGCGCACGGCCACGCACAGATTGGTCTTGCCGCTCGTGCAGAACAGGCACTCGCGGCATTCGGCGGTGTAGAGCGGGATGACGTGGTCGCCGGGCTTCAGGCTCGAAACACCCTCCCCCACTTCAACCACGATGCCAGCACCCTCGTGGCCCAGCACCGCCGGGAACAGGCCTTCCGGGTCATCACCCGACAGCGTGTAGGCGTCGGTGTGGCAGACGCCGGTGTGGGTGATGCGCACCAGCACCTCGCCCTTGCGCGGCGGGGCGACGTCGATCTCGACGACTTTCAGGGGTTCGCCCGCGGCGAAGGCGACGGCGGCACGGCTTTTCATGGGGGGCTCCTCGGACAAGGCCGGCAGGATAACCCCTGCGTCCGGCGCCCCCGGGCACCGGGGCGGCCGATGTGGGAGAATGCGCGCCCTTTCCCGCCACCAGGCCACCGCCATGAAGAAGTCCGTCAGCAAGAAGTCCCGTTCGCGTCGTCGCGCCGCCCGCCTGCGCAGCGCGCGCTGAGCCGCACCGATCCGCGTCGTCTCGGGGCCGCATTGCGGCCCCGTTTCGCTTTGGGGGACTAACCTAGGGCACCCCCCCGCCGACCGGAGCCCGCCATGTCCGCCCTGCCGCCCTGCCCGAGCTGCGGCTCGACGTATGCCTACGAAGACCGTGGCCAGTTCATCTGTCCCGAGTGCGGCCACGAGTGGACAGTCGATCCGTCCGTCGCCGATCTCCCCGAGGAGCGCGTCTGGAAGGACGCCAACGGCAACCTGCTGCAGGACGGTGACACGGTCACCCTGATCAAGGACCTGAAGGTCAAGGGGTCCTCGTCGGTGATCAAGGTCGGCACCAAGGTCCGCGGGATCCGGCTGGTCGATGGCGACCACGACATCGACTGCAAGATCGAGGGCTTCGGGGCGATGCAGCTGAAGTCCGAATTCGTCCGGAAAGCCTGAGGGTCCGCGGCGCGTAGAATGCGCGCCGTTCCGTCCCTTACTTCCGTCCGGATTCCACCATGACCGACACCGCCCCCGACCGCCTCTCGAACGACCCGCGCTCGAAGTTCCATGACGCCGCCGCCCTCGAACGTGGCATCGGCATCCGCTTCAACGGCAACGAGCGCACCGACGTCGAGGAGTACTGCGTCAGCGAGGGTTGGGTGCTGGTACCGGCCGGCAAGGCGCTCGACCGCCGCGGCCGTCCGATGACGATCAAGCTCAAGGGCACGGTCGAAGCGCGCTTCCTGACCTGAAGCACCGGCCTCGCCCCGCGCCAGCGGACGCCCACCCCGGATGAGCCGCCTGCTCTCGCCCCTGCTCACGCGCGACGCCATCGACGCGCTGCGTGCTGCCCGCGCGCGCGGCGACGCGGCCTGGCGCGGCTCGCTCGATGCCGGCCGCACCGAGAGCGATATCGCGCTCGACGCCGAAGGCTTCCACTGGGGCGGCGCGCGCTGGCCTTGGCCCGCGCCCGAAGACGCGTTCAAGGACCGCACGCTCTACGCCGCGTTGCCCACGGGCAGCGGCAGCACCGACTGGCAGCCGGTGCAGCGCTTCGGCCGCGCGCTGATCAAGCTCATCCCGACCGACTGGGGCCCACCCACCTTCGAGATCGACGGCATCAAGATGCTGCCGACCGCGCAGGTCTCCCCGTGGGACGACGCGGCCACCAAGGTCGGGCTGGTGCAGCCACGCGGCAGGCGCCTGCTCGATTGCTGCGGCGGCCTCGGCTACTACGCCGCGCACGCATTGGCGAACGGCGCGGCCCACGTGCAGAGCTTCGAGAAGAACCCCGGCGTGGTGTGGCTGCGGCGCCTGAACCCATGGTCGCCGGACGTCGACGACCCCGCGAACACGGGGCGCTTCACGCTCACCGAAGGCGACGTGTCGATGGCGATCACCGCCCTGCCCGACGCGCACTTCGACGCGGCGCTGCACGACCCGCCGCGCTTCGGCATCGCCGGCGAGCTGTACTCGCAAGCCTTCTACGACCAGCTGGCGCGCGTGCTGAAACCCGGCGCGCCACTCTTCCACTACACCGGCACGCCGAACGCCAAGACCAGCGGCCGTGACGTGCCTGGCGAGGTCATCAAGCGGCTGGAAAAAGCCGGCTTCCGCGCGGAGCGGAAGCTCGACGGCGTCTTCGCGACGAAAGGCCGAGGCACCGCCCCGGCCCGCTCGGGCCCGCGCCCACCGCGCTGATCGCGCGGCGGGCGGCTCGGTCTCGGGCGATTACTTCCCCGGCATCGCAAACGGCCGGCCGCGCGCACCGGCGCGGGGATGCGGACGCTCGTCGTTCTGCGTGCGACCACCCTCGTCGTCGCCACGCAGCTTGAAGGGCGGCGTCCAGCGCGGCGTCGGGGCCTTCGGCGCCTCGATGTCGAACGCGCTGCGGTGCGTCGCGCCGGCATGGGCCACCTCCAGCGTGTAGCGGCCCGGCACCGGATACAGGCGATGGCCGAGGCGGATCGATTCCGCGTAGGGCTGGTTCTGGCGCAGCCCGCGCTGGTCGGCGGCGAGGGCCTCGAGGGCCTGCTTCTCCGCGGCGGCGACGAGGCCCGCGTCGAGCTGCAGGCCCCAGGCGAAGCTGTTGAGCCCGTCGATGGCCGCGCGCTCGAACTGCGCCAACGGGCGGTCCTTGGCATCCAGCAGGCGGAATTGCACGGTGCCAGCCTGCTTCGCCCAGAAGGTGCCGCGCAGCTCGGGCAGGTGCTCCGGACGGTCGAACCACGGGTCGGGGCGACGGCGCCAGTCGCGCGAAGCCTGCAGGCCGTCGATGTGGAACAGGTGCACCGCCGAGGCCCGCACCGTGGCGTCGAGCTGCTGCACCGGCAGCACGTCGACCACCCAGGCGCTGCGGCCGTGCGTGCCGGCAATGAGTTCGCGATCCCGCGGGTGCACGAACAGGTCGTGCACCGGCACGTTCGGCAAGCCGCCGTCGAGGGCCTGCCAGGCTTGCCCGCGATCGAGGCTCACGTAGACGCCGCGGTCGGTGCCGACGTAGAGCACGTCCGGATTCACCGTGTCCTCGCGGATCACGTTCACCGGCTCCGACGGCAAGCCTGCCGCGATGGACGTCCAGCTCTTGCCGAAGTCGTCGCTGCGGTACAGGTAGACGCGGTCGTCGTCCTGCCGGTAGCCGTTGAGGGCGAGGTAGAGGCGCTCCTCGGCGTGGCGCGAGAGTTCCACGCGGCTCACCCAACGATCCGCCGGGAGACGCGCGTCGACCTGCTGCCAGCGCGCGCCGCCATCGCGGGTCACGTGGACGTGGCCGTCGTCGGTGCCGACGCCGATGCGGCCGAAGTGCAGCGGAGATTCGGAAACGCTGGTGATCGTCGCGAACGGCACGTTGCCGCGACGCGTGGAGCGGGTGAGATCAGGGCTGATCGCGGTCCAGCTGCGGCCGCGGTCGAACGAGCGGTACAAGCGGTTCGCCGCCATGTAGACCGTGCGCGCATCGTGCGGCGAAAGGATGACCGGCGTGCTCCAGTTGAAGCGCAGCACCGGCTCGGCTAGCGGCGCGCGCGGACGCACGTCGTGGCGACGGCCCTCGCGGTCGATGCGCGTGTAGTAGCCGAACTGGTAGCCGGTGTAGGTGTCGCCGGACTCGTCGTCCACCGCCACCCACATGCCGTCGCCGCCGTTGAGGAAGGACCAGTCCTCGCCGAGCTCCCAACGCGTGCGGCTGCTGCCCTTCCACGTGCCGTTGTCCTGCAGGCCGCCGTAGACGTTGTACGGCTCGGCCATGTCGGCGTAGATCGTGTAGAACTGGCCCACGGGCTGCGCATCGAGCTTGCGCCAGGTCACGCCGCGGTCGTGGCTCACGTCCAGGCCACCGTCGTTGCCGAGCAGCAGGCGCTGGGGATGATTCGGGTCGATCCACAGCGAGTGGTGGTCGACGTGCACGCTGGGGTGGTTGGTATAGCCCTCCCAGGTCTTGCCGCCATCCGAAGAGACGATCAGCGGCACGCCCATCGTGTAGACGCGCTCGGCGTCGCTCGGATCGACGGCGATTTCGGCGAAGTAGTAGCCGTAGGAATAGGTGACCTCGCGGATCGGCGTGTCGTGGGTGCGACGCCACGTGCTGCCGCCGTCATCGGTGCGCCACACGGTGTGGCCCCAGGTCGGGTTGTCGAACAGCGCGGCGTTGCCGTCTTCGAGGCGGCTGATCAGCATCGGCAGCGTGATCGATCCGTCGCGCACGCCGTCGAGGAGGGTCTTGGCATCGAGTTCCACCGGCAGGTCGGCGCCGCGGATGAAGCCCTCGATCTCCGCGGGGTCCTGGGCGAGGAATTCCTCGCGGCTCATGGCCTTCAGGCGCTGCGGCGAGAGCGGCCGATCACCGAGGTCCTGAAGCGCCTCGGGCAAGGGCGCCCAATGGTCGATCGTCGCGTACACCGTGTCGGGCTGGCTGCGCGCCACCGCGAGGCCGATGCGCCCCACCGTGTCGCCCTGCGGCAGGCCACCGTCGAGCCGGCGCCACGTGCGGCCGCCGTCGTTCGATTTGTGGATGCCCGAACCGTCGCCGGCTTCGGTGAACTGCCATGGCGCGCGCTGGCGGTCCCAGAGCGCCGCGTACAGCACGTCGGGGCGGCTCGGATCGATCACGAGGTCGCTGGCCCCCGTCCAATCGTTCGACGGCACGAGAACGTGGGTCCACGTCTCGCCGCCGTCTTCGGTGAGGAACACGCCACGCTGGCCACCGGGCGAATAGAGCTTGCCCGCGGCGGCAACCAGCACGCGACGCCCGTCTCGGGGGTCGACGACGATCGACGCGATGCGATCGGTGCCGGCCAGCCCTTTGGGCGCAAAGGTCTTGCCGCCGTCGCGGCTGACGAACATGCCATGGCCGCCATAGTTCGAGCGCGCTGCGCTCGGTTCGCCGCTGCCGATCCAGAGCGTCTCGGGCGCGGACGGATCGACGGCGATCGCGCCGACGACAGTGTTCGGCAGGCGGTCGGTCAGCGGCTCGAACGAACCGCCGTCATTGGTGGTCTTCCACACACCGCCCGTCGCGTAGGCAACGTAGTAGGTGTACGGCTGGCCCGGAACGGAGGCGAAATCCATCACGCGGCCGCCCTGCTCCGTGGGGCCGATGCTGCGCCAGCCGAGGCCGCGGAACGGCGACGCCGCTTCCATGCGCTGGTGCTGCTGCCACGCCGCCGCACGCTGTTCGGGCGTGCTCGGCACGCCCGGCGTCGGTCGGGCCGCCGCCGTCGTGGCGAGGCCGAACACCAGCAGGGCGCCGATCCATGTCGCGGTTCTCATGCAAGGTCTCCGAAGTGTGGCGGTCGAGGCGCCGAGGGATGCGCCGCCAGTGTGTGCCATGCACTGCGCGCCGGGTAGGTGCCGGCACCCGGCTCGGCTATCCTCGCCGCGCCCCGAAGGCCGGCGACGTCGGCCATGGAGACCGGTACGTGGTCCACGCTGTACAACGCCGTGCGCTGGTCGCTGCGATGCTCGCCGCCTTGCTCGCCGCCCCGCAGGCCCAGGCCCAACCGGAAGACGAGGAGGCTCCGCTTCCCCCGCCGCCCGCCGAGGCACCGCCGACGCGGCTCGGTCCGGTCGAGGTGACCGCACGAGGGACCGCGGCCGACTGGCCGAGCGCGCTGGCCACCGACACGCTCGACTACCGCGAGGCCGTCGCCGCGCCCGTCGACGTGCAGGACTGGGTGCTCCGCACGCCCGGCGTGGCCGCCACCGGACAGAACGGTCTGTTCGAAACGTTCTCGATCCGCGGCAACGGCGGCAACGCCATCCTGACCTTGGTGGGCGGCATGCCGATCACCGCCCAACGGCGCGCCGGCGTTCCGCTGTCCTTCGTCGACCCGCTGCTGCTCGGCGACGTCTCGGTGACGCGCGGCCCGGCGGTCACGCATTTCGGACCGGGCGCCCTCGGCGGCGCGGTGTCGGTCGAGCCGCGTTGGTTCGAAGGCCCGACGCTGGGCGCCCGCCTCGCCAGCGGCGGCGACGAGCAGTTGCTCATGGCGGCGACCGGCAGCGATGCCTTCTCGCTGGCCGTGGCACGCCACGAGGCCGGCAATACCGAGGCCCCCGACGGCACGCCACTGAACACGGCCTACCAGCGTGACTCGGCGGTGCTGCAGGTCCGCACGCGCGTCGGCGATCTCGACGTGGATGCCCTGCTGATGCCCTCGCGCAGCACCGACATCGGCAAGTCGAACAGCCGTTTCCCCGCGCGCAGCACAACCTACCCGATCGACCGCCACAGCATCGGCCGCATCCGCCTGCGCCACGCCAACGGCCTCGAACTCGGCCTGCGCGGGCATGCGCAGCGCCTCGACACGCTCAACCAGCGCCCGGGCTCGCCCGACACCTTCGCTTCGATCGAAAGCACGGACCTCGGCCTCACGCTGCAGCGCCGCTTCCAGGCCGGCGCGCTGGATTACAACCTCGGGCTCGAATACCTCGGCCGCCGCGACGTCGACGGCTTCGACGCCCGCGGCACGCTCGCCAACCGCACGTACAGCCTGCAGGACGCGCGCGAAGCCAACCTCTCGGTGTTCGCGATCGCCAATTGGGCGCTGTCCACAACGCTCGACCTCGAACTGGGCGCGCGTGGCACGCGCGTCACGCAGCGCCAGCGCGGCGCCGAGGCCGACGATGCCGATGCCGCCTTCACCGCCGGAGCCGTGTGGCGGCCGACCGCGGGCACGCGTTGGACGCTCAACCTGTCCTCCGGCTACCGCTTCCCGACACTGGAGGAACGCTACTTCAGCGGCGTGACCGCGCAGGGCGACATCGCCGGCAATCCGGACCTCGGCTCGGAGCACTCGCTGGGCATCGACCTCGGCTTCGGCTGGAACACCGGCCCGTGGTCCGGCTCGACGCACGTGTGGCGGATGGGCGTCGACGACCTCATCCAGCTGGCCCGCCTGCAGGGCGACCTCAACGGCTACGTGAACATCGGCGAGGCGCGGCTCTACGGCGCGGAGACCGAGGTCGACCTCCGCCTCGACGAACGATGGTCGCTGCGCGCCAGCGGGGCGTGGACGCGGGGCGAGGATCGGCGCACCGGCCTAGCGCTCTACGGCATCGGCCCGCCCGATCTGGCGCTCGAAGCGCGCCACGAGGGCGTTCGCCACGCCTTCGCCGTGCGTTATGCGCATCGCTCGCGGATGCAGCGGCCCGGCTTCGAGGAAGTGGCGCGGAGCGCCGTCGACACCCTCGACCTCGATGCGGGTTTCCGGCTGCGCGACGACCTCGAGCTGCGCGTGTTCGTGCGCAACGCGCTCGACCAGCGCTACTTCGCCACCGCCGACGTGCTCTCCGCCCTGGCGCCGGAACGTTCGATCGGCCTGCAGTTGCTCTGGCAAGGGCGCTAGGCCCTCCGCGCGGCCTCACAGCAGGCCGCTGACGAGCCCCAGCCCGACCACGAACAGCAGCGCGGCAACGAGGCGCTGCACCCCGACCAGCGTGACCTTGTGCATCAAGCGGGTGCCGGCGAAGGCCCCGGCGAACGCGGCCACCGAGGCGCTCGCCGCCAAGCCCCAATCGATCGAGGCCGCCTGTTCGGCCATGGCGGTGGCGTAGACGCCGAGGCGGCTCAGGTCGACCGCGAGGGCCACCAGCACGCCCGTGCCAAGGTAGGCCTCCTTGCCGAGGCCAGCCTTGACGAGGAACAGGCTGCGCAGCGCGCCCTGGTGGCCGGACAGGCCGCCGAAAAAGCCGCTCAGCAGGCCGCCCAGCGGGAGGAAGCGCTTCGGCACACTCAGGCGCGCGAAGCGGGGCGACATCTCCAGCACGGCGAAGACGAGGATCAGGCTGCCGATGGCCAGCTTCACCGGATGCACGGACTGCTCGGCATCGAACAGCGGGTAGCGGAGGATCGGCGGCAGGTCCGCGAGCGCGGTCAGGACCCAGGCGCCGACGAACGCGGCGAGCAGCGACGGCAGGCCGAAGGCCAGCAGCACCGAGCGGTCCGCGTGCCTTCCGAGCATCGCCGCCTTGAAGACGTTGTTGGCGAGGTGCACGACAGCGGTGAGGGCGATGGCCACCTCCAGCGGGAAGAACAGCGCCACCACGGGCATCAGCAGGGTGCCGAGCCCGAATCCCGAGAACAGCGTGAGCATCGAGGCCAGCAGTGCGCAGGCCGAGACGATGATCCATTCCACGGCCTTCCCCCTCTCGCTGTTCCGCCGTCCCGATGCCCCGCGGCGCGACGTGACTTCCGGCCTATGGGCCCACCCCCAACGGCGCCTAGACTGCCATCGGTGAAGAGCAAGTCAATTGCGGCCACCGCGCCGCGTCCTGGGGAGGACACATGGTGAAGATCCTGAATGCGCTGGCCGCAGGCCTGTGCCTGGCGGCGGCATCCACCGCTTCGGCCATGAGCGCCGAAGAGCTCATTGCGAAGAACATCGAAGCCCGCGGCGGACTCGAGAAGATCCAGGCGATCGACGCGCTTCGCGCCACGGGTCGGCTGGTGTTCGCCCAAGGCGACTTCTCGATCGAGATGAGCTACCTCAACCTCGTTCGCGCCGGGGCCGGCTGCCGCACCGAGATCTCGCTGCAGGGCCTGACCGCCATCACGGCCTACGGCGGCGGCACGGGCTGGAACGTCTCGCCCTTCCAGGGCCGCCGCGATCCGGAGCGCATGTCCGCTGACGACGCCAAGTCGCTCGAGTACTGCGCCGACCTCGACGGCCCGCTGGTGGACTGGCAGGCCAAGGGCCACCAGGTCGAGTACCAGGGCACCGAGGACGTCGACGGCACCGAGGCGCACAAGCTCAAGGTGACGTTGAAGAACGGCGACGTGCAGACGATGTACTTCGACCCGGACTACTTCCTCGAAATCCGCTCGCTCATGCAGACGACGGTCCGCGGCGTGAAGCAGGAGCAGGAGACCGACGTCGGCAACTACGAGCGGATCAATGGCGTGTACCTGCCGTTCTCGATCGAGTCCGGCCCCAAGGGCGGTCCGAAATCGCAGAAGGTCGAGATCGAGAAGATCGAAGCCGGCGTCGAGATCGACCCCGCCCAGTTCGCCTTCCCCACCCGCTGACCGAGGACACGATCATGAAGACCCATTCCCTGGTCGCGGCCATCGTCCTCGCCGCCAGCGGCACCGCCCTGGCCGCCGACGCCCCCGCCGTGCGCTTCGACAGCGCCACCATTTCCGGCCTCGGCGCCCGCAACATCGGCTCGGCCACCATGAGCGGCCGCATCTCGGCGATCGCGGCGCATACCGACGCCGGCAAGGTGACCATCTACGCCGGCGCCGCCTCGGGCGGCATCTGGAAATCCGAAGACAGCGGCACGACCTACGAGCCCATCTTCGACAAGCAGCCCGTGCAGTCGATCGGCGCGCTCGCGCTCGATCCCAATGATCCCGAGACGCTCTGGGTGGGCACCGGCGAAAGCTGGACGCGCAACTCGGTCTCGATCGGCAACGGCGTGTACCGCACGCGCGACGGCGGCAGCACCTGGGAGTACCTGGGCCTGCCGAACAGCGAGCGCATCACCAAGATCCTCGTGCATCCGAAGGACGGCAACACCGTCTACGTCTGCGCGCCCGGCAAGCTCTGGAGCGATTCCCCGGACCGCGGCCTCTACCGCACCCGCGACGGCGGCGCGACCTGGCAGCTGGTGCTGAAGGGCCCGAACCTTTCCACGGGCTGCTCCGGCCTCACGATGGACCCAAGCAACCCCGACGTGATGTTCGCCGGCACCTGGGATTTCCGTCGCCAAGGCTGGACCTTCCGCTCCGGCGGCGAGGGCCCGACGGCCAACTCGGGTAGCGGTCTCTTCCGCTCCACCGACGGCGGCAGCACGTGGCGCGAACTGGCCGCGGGCAGCAACGGCCTGCCGGCCAAGCCTTTCGGCCGCGTCGAGGTCGAGATCGCGCCCTCCGATCCGAAGCGCGTCTATGCCTTCATCGAGGGCGTGGATTCGGCGCTGTACGCCTCGGAGGACGGCGGCGCGACGTGGGAGCAGCGCGACAAGAGCCAGATGATGGTCTGGCGCCCGTTCTACTTCGCCAACCTCATCGTCGATCCCACCAACGCCGATCGCGTCTTCAAGACCAACCTGCGGCTGATCGTCAGCACCGACGGCGGCAAGAGCTTCGCCGACACCGCCGGCGCCACCCACGCCGACTCGCACGACGTCTGGGTGAACCCGACCAACCCGCAGCACATCGTCATGGGTGACGACGGCGGCATGTGGTACAGCTACGACGGCGGCTCGCGCTGGTGGAAGGCCGACAACCTGCCGATCTCGCAGTTCTACCGCGTGGCGGTCGACCAGCAGGATCCGTACCAGGTGTACGGCGGCCTGCAGGACAACAGCTCGTGGATTGGCGACTCGAGCTACCCGGGCGGCGTCACCAACGACCGCTGGAACAACATCTACGGCGGCGACGGCTTCTGGGTGCTGCCCGACAACGCCGACCCGCGCTACGTCTACGCCGAGTACCAGGGCGGCAACATCACCGTGTTCGACCGCGAGACGCGCCTGGCCCGCGACATCCAGCCGAAGGCCAACGCCGGCGAGAAGCTGCGCTTCAACTGGAACTCGCCGATGCACCTCTCGGCGACCAACAAGGGCTCGCTCTACCTCGGCGCGCAGTTCCTGTTCCGCACCCGTGACCGCGGCCAGAGCTGGCAGCGCATTTCGCCGGACCTGACCACCAACGACCCGAAGAAGCAGCAGCAGGAGCTGTCGGGCGGCATCACCGTCGACAACTCGTCGGCCGAGATGCACACCACGATCTTCTCGATCAGCGAATCGCCGCGCGACGCGAACACCATCTGGGTGGGCACCGACGACGGCAACGTCCAGGTCACGCGCGACGACGGCAAGACCTGGACCAACGTCACGCGAAACCTGCGCGGCCTGCCGAGCGGGAACTGGATCTCGTGGGTCGAGGCCAGCCGCCACGACGCCGCCACCGCTTACGTCACCGTGGACCGCCACATGTGGGGCGACATGGACGCCCATGTGTTCGTCACCCGCGACCACGGCCGCACCTGGGCACGGATCGGCGGCGCCGATGACGGCATCCGCGGCTATGCCCACGTGATCAAGGAAGACCCGGTCGATCCTGATCTGCTGTTCCTCGGCACCGAAAAGGGCCTGTGGATCAGCAACGACGGCGGCCAGCGCTGGGCCGAGTTCAAGGGCGGCGATTTCCCGAGCGTGGCGGTGCGTGACATCGCCGTGCAGGACCGCGAAAACGACATCGTGTTGGGCACGCACGGCCGCGGCCTGTGGATCATTGACGACGTTTCGCCGCTGCGCTCGCTGGACGCGACCACGCTGGCGAGCCGCGGCGCCTTCCTCGCCTCGCGCCCGGTGCAGCAGCGCATGGCCGGCGTGGGCGGCTGGTCCTCGGGCGATGCCGTGTTCACCGGGCCGAGCGCGCCCTCCGGTGCAGTCATCACCTACTACCAGCCGACACGCCACCTGTTCGGCCCGATCAAGCTCGAAATCCTCGATGCGGCCGGCAATGTCGTCGACACCATCCCCGCCAGCAAGCGGCGCGGCATCAACCGCGTGACCTGGTCGATGCGCGTGCCGCCGCCGCGCGTGCCGAAGGGCGCGCAGGCCGCGTTCAACGCCTCGCAGGGCCCGCGCGTGCTGCCGGGCACCTACACCGTGCGCCTCACCAAGGGCGAGGACGTGTACGAAGCGCCCCTGCAGATCGGCCTCGACCGTCGCGCCAGCTACACGGCGGAGGATCGTCGCGTGCAGTTCGACGCGGCCATGCGCGTGCACGGCCTGTTCGGCGACATGAGCGGCCTGATGGATCGCATCGCCGGCACGGCCGGCATGGCGGGCCAGATCGGCGGCTCGCTGCCGGAAGGTGATGCCCTTCGTACCGACCTCGAGGCCTACGTCGCCGCGGCGGAGGTGATCCGCAAGCGCATCGTCGCGACCACCGAGGGCGGCGCCATCACCGGCGAGATCCGCCTGCGCGAGCACACCGACGAGCTCTACGGCGCCCTGATGGGCTACGAAGGCCGCCCGGGTGAGAACCAGCTCGCGCGCATCGAGGTGCTGCTCGCCGACTACACCGCGATCGACGCCGACTTCGCCAAGCTGATGGCGGACCGCCTGCCGGCCCTCAACGAGGCCCTCAAGGCCAAGGGCCTGCCGGCCATCGCCGCCCCGCCCGCCGGCCCGCGAACCGCAGGCGTCCGCAGCGCCGACCTCGGCCAGAACCGCGTGGCACGCACCGCCCGCAATCTGATCCAAGGCGCGCACCGCTCGCTCTCGCAGTAAGCCCCAAGCGCCCGGCAGTCCGCTGCCGGGCGCGATCCCACGCCATCGACCATGTGCGGTCGCTTCACCCAGCTAGCGCCGTGGTCGGAGGTCTGGGCCTTCAGCCAGCCGCTCGTCCTTGCCGTGCCCGACGCGGCCGTCGAGCCGCGCTGGAACATCGCGCCGTCCACCGCGGCGTGGGTGATCGCCAGCGACGGCCACGGCGGCGCCAAGGCCGGCGCCATGCGCTGGGGCCTGGTGCCGCACTGGGCGCCGGACGCAAAGGGCGGCTTTTCGACGATCAATGCGCGGATCGAAACCGCGGCGGAGAAGCCCGCCTTCCGCGAGCCCTGGCAACGTCGCCGCTGCCTCGTGCCCGCCAACGGCTACTACGAGTGGGTGACGGATGCGCAGGGACACAAGCAGCCGTTCTACCTGCAAGCGGACGACGCCCCGCTGCTCATATTCGCGGGGCTGTGGGACCGCTGGAACGGCCCGGATGGTTCGCCGCTGTTGAGCTTCAGCATCGTCACCGAAGCGGCCGAGGGCGCGATCGCCGCCCTGCACCACCGCCGCCCGCTGATGCTGCAGGCCTCGCAGTTCGCCGATTGGCTCACCGCACCGTCGCCGGCGCTGGAGCCCCTGCTCGCTTCGGCGCCGCGACCGGCCCTGCGCTGGCACGCCGTGGGCCCCGCGGTCGGGAATCCGCGCAACGAGGGGCCGTCGCTGGTGGCGCCCGTCGTGTCGCCCTGACGAGTCGCCTTCGACAAAGCGTCGGGCGAACGGCCTACCGCGACAGCATGATCCCGCAGGTGACGCCGATGCAGCTCCCGGACGGCACATCAAGAACGAGGGAGTGGCCGAGGTCGCCGCGGGGAAAGGGCCGGCCGGCATCGAGCACGAAGATCACCGCGTGCGCCCCGGTGAGTCGCCCGGGAACCATGAAGTCCTTCTCGATGACGAAGACATCCATCGCGCCCCCGGTCAGGCGCTCCGTTTCGATGGATTGTCCCGAAGCTCGTGCCGCCGTGGCCCAACGGGCGATGTCGGCCTGCGATCCAGGCCGCAGCTCGCCGCGGCGCAACGCCTCGATGAGGCCCGCACGACCTTCGGGAACAACGAACTCAGGGATAGCGGCCTCAGGAACAACCGCTTCGGCAACCGTGGCCTGGGGCGCAGGACGTTCGGGTTCAACGGTGACAGACTCGACGGGCAACTGCGGCTGGGGAACCGAGGGCGCCTCGACGACGTCGGGAGGTTGGATCGCCTCCGGAACCGCCTCGGCAACTGGCGCCGGCGGAGGATCGGAATCCGCCGAAAACCGCAGCGACGCCGCGGCACCCAGGATGAGTGTCAGCACGAGCACCGCGGCAGGCAACAGCATCGACGAGCGCGGGCTTCGTCCGGACTCGATGGTCTTTCTCTGTCGTTCCATCGCGCGACCTCAGCCCAATGCCTCGACGGCCACGTCGATCGCCGCCACCACGGCAACCACCTGCGCATCCACGCACTGCTCGGGCGTGGCGCGCGGGCTGTCCGGATACACCTCGGTGGTCGTGGTGTACGGGGCGTCCGTGAGCCCGGCGCACAGGCCCAGCGCCTTGAACGGGTAAAGGATCACGCCGGGCGAGACCACGTCCGAGCCGATGATCTGGCCCTTGGCATCCGCTGGCGCGATGTGGGTCACCTTCGCGACCGCCTCGATCACGTGGCGCTGGAAATCGAGCTGCGGATTCGGCGTGTCACCGACGAGGTAGAAGCCGTCCGGGATCTCGCCGGGAGAGAACGGCTTGCCGTCCCGCGCGGCCAGCGCCGGGCGGAACTCGTTCTCGTCGCTGTCGGTGGTTTCGTGCAGGTCGATGTGCAGGCGGATGCGTCCCTGCAGCGGTGCCACCAGCGCCACCATCGCCGCCGACTCGGCGCAGGGGCTACCACTGCGGAAATTCCGATTGGGGTCGATCGCTTCGGCATTCCAGCGCTGCACGCGCTCGTAGGCCCAGGGGCTGATGCAGGGCGCCACCAGCAGGTTCACGCGGCCGGCGTAATCGAGGCCATGACGTTCGAGGAAGGCCAGCGCCCCGTGCACGCCGCTGGTCTCGTATCCGTGCACGCCACCCGTGACCAGCACGGTCGGCAGCGCGTCGTTCCAATCGCGGTTGCGCACGGCGAACAGCGGGAAGGTCTCGCCTTCGGACACCACCCGCCCGTACTCGGCCACGTCGAACGTGGCACGCAGGGCCTCGATGCGCGGCAGCACGTCGTCGGCATAGCGGCGCTGCACGCGCTGGCGCTCACGCCACGCGGCGCGTTCGGCGTCGCCCCAAGGCTGGCCGGGGGTTCCAATCGGATAAGGCGAGGTGGCGGTCATGGCGGCATCGTGGCGGAACGGAAGACGGCCGATGATACCGATGCCTTCCCCCAATCAGTCCTCGGCTTCCGCCGCCTCGCGACCCTGCTGGCGGATGATGGCTTCCTCGCGGGCGTCGTTGATGGCCTGCCGCAGCCCGTCGAGATCCACTTCGGACTCGTCCGGGGTCCACTCACCGGTTAGCGGGCTGTCGGGCAAGAGCTCGCCGGCTTCGAACAGGGCCCACATCTCCTCGCCGTACCAGGTGTCCAGCAGCTCCGAGGCGAAACGGCCCAGCGTGGCGGTGAGGTTGTTGACGTCGCGCAGCAGCATGGTGCGCGCGTTGTTGTTGCCGGCCGCGCTCACCACCTGCGGGAAGTCGATCACCACCGGGCCTTCCGGCCCGACGAGCACGTTGTAGGCCGAGAGGTCGCCGTGGATCAGGCCGCAGCAGAGCATCCGCACCACCTCGCGCACGAGGGCGGTGTGGTAGGCGCGGGCGGTGTCGGCATCGAGTTCCACTTCGCCGAGGCGCGGCGCGCTGAAGCCTTCCGCATCCGTCACCAGCTCCATGACGAGCACGCCGTGGAAGAAACCGTAAGGCTCGGGCACGCGTACGCCGGCATCGCGCAGCTGGTACAGCGCGTCGACCTCGGCGTTCTTCCAGGCCTCCTCCTGCTGCTTGCGGCCGAAGTTCGTCGCCTTGCCCATGGCACGCGCCTCGCGGCTGCCTCGGCTCTTGCGGCCTTCCTGGTACTGCACGCGCTTCTGGAAACTGCGCTGCGCCATGTCCTTGTAGACCTTCGCGCAGCGCACGTCGTCACCGCTGCGCACCACGTACACGGCCGCTTCCTTGCCGCTCTTCAGCGGGCGCAGCACCTCGTCGATGACGCCGTCATCGATCAGCACCTGCAGGGCTTCGGGGGTTCTCACTCGGCGATGGGCCTCGAACGCGCGGCGGACCGCGCAAGGCCGCCATTGTCGCCGCTTTGGGCCGGCGCGGGGCGGGCCCGCTACACTGCCCGCATGAGCGAACCGATCCGTCTGGCACGCCGCGTGGCCGAACTCACCGGCTGCACCCGTGCCGAAGCCGAGGCCTACATCCGCAATGGCTGGGTCAGCGTGGATGGCGCGCTGGTGGAAACGCCGCAGTTGCGCATCACCGACGAGGTCGTGGCCCTCGACCCCGAGGCCCGCAAGAAGCCGGTCGAGCCGGCCACCCTGCTCTTCCACAAGCCGGCCGGCTTCGATGCGTTCAACGGCATCGGCAGCGCGGCCATGGGCATCGCGCCCGACACCCGCTGGGCCGACGATCCGCACGAGCAGCGCGTGCTGCAACGGCATTTCGAGCGCCTCACCCCGATGGTGCCGCTCGAAGCGGAGGCCAGCGGGCTGATCGTGCTGACGCAGGACGGCCGCGTGTGGCGCCGCCTCACCGAAGACCTCGCGACGATCGAGCAGGAGCTGCTGGTGGGCGTGGAAGGCCGCCTCGCGCCCTACGGCCTGCACAAGCTGGCGCAGGGCCTCTCGTTCGAGGGCCGCGAGCTGGCGCCCTGCAAGGTGAGCTGGCAGAACGAAACCACGCTGCGCTTCGCCATCAAGGGCGTCGTGCCCGGCCAGCTGCGCGCGATGTGCGCGCAGGTGGGCCTGGACGTCACCGCGATCCGCCGCCAGCGCATCGGCCGCATCGCCATCGGCAAGGGACCGGAGGGCGCGATGCCGCCCGGCCAGTGGCGCTATTTGCCGGTCGGTGAACGCTTCTAGGCGAAAGTCTTCCGGTACTCCCGCGGCCCCAAACCCGTGCGCCGCACCAGCTGCCGATGAAAGTGGCCCAAGGTCGGGAAACCGCATCGCCGCGCGACCTCGGTGATCGACCGGGACGACTGCCGCAGCAGCAGGCAGGCCTCGGCGATGCGGACATCGTTGACGTAGACGGAGAACGGCCGACCAACGCGCCGCTGGAAGGCGCGACTGAATGAGGCCGGCGCAACGCTGAGGCGGCGTGCGCCTTCCTCGACGCTCAAGGGTTGCGCGAAGTCGCGGTGGATCCACGCCAGAACACGACCCAGCCGTGCATCTTCGTCCGGCGACGACGGTGTCCGACCACTGGGCGCGAGTCGCACCACGCCCTCCGGTGACGCCGCGATGCGGCCGAGCAAAGACAGCGCCCGCCCGAGCCGCTCCAGCCCCTCAATCGCCGACAAGGCCTGCAGCTCGGCGATGACGGTTTCTCGCAGCGCACCGTCGAGCACGGCAGGACGTGCGCCTTCCGCCAACCAGCCGGACAGGCCGCGCAGCTCGGGAAGCGCGCCCAAGGCCAGCGGCACCAGCAGGTGAAGCACGCAGGCCGAAGCCGTCTCGCCCTCGCCGCGGCTCCACCAGACGTGCGGAACCTGCGGCGGAACGAGCACCACATCGCCTGCGGCGAAGGGCATCACCTGGCCGTCGATCACGCGAACCCCGGCCCCTTCGCGAATCCAGGTGAGTTCGAGCGCGGCGTGGTGGTGGTAGGGCCCGTCGAAGCGCGTGCGGGCCACATCCAGCAGGTGCGCCGTCGCGATGTCATGCGCAATGGGTTCCCGTGAAGGCCGCATGATCGGTCCCGGATGCCTGAATCGGCACAGTATGGGTCATCCCACGCAGCAGAGGGGCAGCGGGCCACCGCCATCCTGTGGCGGTCTTTCTGATGCCCTCGCCGATGCCGCCCTCCTCTGCCGCCCCGCCTGCCGACCCCAGCGCTGCCGCGTGGTGGCGCGGCGCCGTGATGTACCAGGTCTACCTGCGCAGCTATGCGGACGGGAATGGCGACGGCATCGGCGATCTGCCCGGGTTGATCGCCCGCCTCGACCACATCGCGTCGCTGGGCGTGGATGGCCTGTGGCTGGGCCCGTTCTATCCGACGCCCGACCGCGATTTCGGCTACGACGTGAGCGACTACCGCGCGGTCGACCCGCGCTTCGGCACCCTCGAGGACCTCGACACCCTGCTTCGCGAAGCCCATGCGCGCGGGCTCAAGGTGATCGTCGACCAGGTGTGGAGCCACACCGCGGCGGAACACGCGTGGTTCCAGGAAAGCCGGGCCTCGCGCGACAACCCGAAGGCCGACTGGTACGTGTGGGCCGACGCCCGCCCCGACGGCAGCCCGCCGAACAACTGGCAGAGCTGGATGGGCGGCCCGGCGTGGCGCTGGGAACCGCGTCGCAGCCAGTACCACCTGCACAACTTCCTGCCGACGATGCCCGACCTCAACCTGCACCACCCCGAGGTGCAGGCGGCCATCCTCGATGTCGCCGACTTCTGGTTGGCGCGCGGCGTGGACGGCTTCCGGCTCGACACGGCGAATCTCTATTTCCACGACCGGCAACTGCGCGATAACCCACCGCTGCCGCCCGAACGGCGCGGCAGCAGCCCGGTGACGATGCAGGAGCATCGCTACAACGCCGACCAGCCCGAGACCCTGCCCTTCCTCGAAGCCCTGCGCCGTCGGATGGACGCGCACGGCGCGCGCATGGCCGTTGGCGAAATCGGCGGCGCGGCCTGGGACGCGCGCATGGCCGAGTACACCGACGGCGATCAACGCCTGCACACGGCCTATTCCTTCGCCTTCCTCGGCCCACGCCCGGCACCACGTGAGATCGCCGAACGTCTGCAGGCCTGGACCCACCGCAGCGGCTGGCCGAGCTGGGCTTTCTCGAACCACGACGTGCCGCGCGTGGCCACGCGTTGGTCCGGTCGCCACGGCAAGGCCTTCGACTTTGGCTTGGGCGGCGGCGACGACCGCGCCCTCGGCGACATCCCACCCGCGACGTGGATGGCCCTGCTGCTGGCGCTGCGCGGCACGGTCTTCATCTACCAGGGCGAGGAGCTCGGGCTGGACGAAGCGGTCGTGCCCTTCGAGCAGATGCAGGACCCGTTCGGCATCGCGCATTGGCCGCTGGTGACGGGCCGCGATGGCTGCCGAACGCCGATACCTTGGGCCGGCGACGCGCCGAACGCCGGATTCAGCACACACGCGCCGTGGCTGCCCGTGTGGCCCGCGCATCGGGAGCGCGCGGTCGATCGCCAGTCCGCCGACACGACTTCGATGCTGGCCACCACGCGCCAGCTCATCCGTCTGCGCCAAAAACATCCCGCGCTTCGCGTGGGCGAGCTCGAGGTCGCGCATGTCGATGACGATCTGCTGCACCTCGTGCGCCGGTCGGGCCAGACCGAGATGCATGCCGTGTTCAACCTCGGCGCCACTGAGCGAACGCTGGCGATGCCTCAGGCCGACGCCCGCATGCAATGGTGCGGCGGCGCTCGCCCCTCACCCACCACCCTCGACCTGCCGCCGGGCGCGGCGTGGTTTGGCCTTGGAGACTCCTGATGCACTGGCTCGATCAACCCGCAACGATTTCCGACACCGACCGCGTCGCTTTCGAGCGCGATGGCCACGTGACCCTTCGCGGGCTGATGCCCCCGCAGGAGCTGGCCGCGATCGGTCGCGAAATCACGCGCCTGACCTTGCACCTCAACACCGAGCAGCGTTCGCTCGACGAGCGCGACACCTATGGCCGCGCTTTTCTGCAGGTGATGAATCTGTGGGAGAAAAGCCCACTGGTCGGGCGCTTCGTGATGGGGCAGAGGCTGGCGCGCGTCGCTGCGCAGCTGCTCGGCGTCAAGGGCGTGCGGCTGTATCACGACCAATCGCTGTACAAGGAACCGAACGGCGGCCACACGCCGGCGCATGCCGACCAGTATTACTGGCCGCTGGCGAGCGACCGCACCGTCACGGCGTGGATTCCGCTGCAGGACGTGCCGATGGCGATGGGCCCGCTGGGTTTCTACAGCGGCAGCCACGTGGTGCCGGAAGGTCGAGACATCGGCATTTCCGACGCCAGCGAAGAGGACATCCCCGCGCACATGGCCGCACTCGGCCACCCCTACCGTTGCGCGCCCTTCGCGCTCGGCGACGTGAGCTTCCACCTGGGCTGGACCTTCCACCGCGCCGAGCCGAACAGTTCGGATCGGCCACGCTCGGTGATGACGGTGATCTTCATGGCCGACGACATCCACCTGCTCGATGCCCTCAACCCGATCCAGCAGAACGACCGCGACCAGTGGTGCCCCGGCGTGGCCAGCGGCGCGCTCGCTGATTCACCAAAGAACCCCGTGATTTGGTCGGCCGCGTGACGCCAGTCCGCCTAATCGCGCAGGCCACGCTCGAAGGATTGCCGCGCGGCAGCCTTGGCGCCCGCGAGACGCGCGAGGCGCAATGGGCGATGTTGCCCGCGCACGGCATCAGTGGCGTGCTCGCGTGGTCCGACTGGGCGGCGATCCGCGCCGCAGGCCTCGTGCCGCACGCGATGGGCCGCCTCGATTCGCCCGATGACGCCGAGTCTTTGCTGGCCGCGCACGTCGATGCCGGCGTGGCCAGCACCACCCTGCATGTGGGCACGGCCTTCGATGAGGACGACACCCTCGACCGCTTCGCTGGCGCCCTGCTCGAAGCTTCGGTGCGCCGTGGCCACAGAGTGCTGCTGGAAACGCATCGCGCCACCGTGACGCAGGACCCGTGGCGCACGCTGCGCTGGGTCGAACGTTTCCCCGATTTGCGCTTCTCGCTCGATGCCTCGCACTGGGTGGTGGGCGGCGAGCTGGACTACGGCGGCGGATTTTCGGATCGCTTGCCTCTGTTCGACCCGGTGCTGCGCCGCAGCCCGATGGTGCAAGGCCGCATCGCCAGCGGCGGCGCGATCCAAGTGGCCGTGAATGATCCCGGCCCCTGGCAGGCGCACGCCACCGCCTTGTGGACGCGTGCGTTCGCACTGCGTCGCCACGAGGCCCCGAATCAAGCGATCGCGTTTTGCCCCGAACTGCTACCGCACGTGGCCGGGGACGCGTGGTTTGGCTACGCCCCGGTGTGCCGTCGCGACGATGCTCCGCATGGCCTCGAGGAAACCACCGACCGCTTCGCCGAAGCCCTGCGTCTTTTCGATCTTGCCGACGCTTGTGCGGTGTCCGCCGTTGATTCCCCCTTGGAGCCCAGTCGATGAAGTGCCTTGCCGCGTTCTGCTTCGGCCTGTTCGCCATGGTCGCGTCGGCCAGCGATGTCCGCCCCGGCAGCATCGACGACGTCGATCCGCGCATCGGCACGAAGGGCACGGGCCACGTGTTTCCCGGCGCGCTGGTGCCCTTCGGCATGGTGCAACCCGGCCCCGACAACGCCGACGAAGGTTGGAGCTTCAGCAGCGGCTACCAGTACGACGCGCCGCGCATCCTCGGATTCTCCAACACGCACATCAGCGGCGCCGGCATCCCGGAACTCGGTGATGTGCTCTTGATGCCCAATGGCGCGACGCCGTGGACAACGGCGAGCACGAGCTTCGACAGCGGCTACCACAAGGCGACCGAAGTCGCGCGGCCGGGCTTCTACGCCGTGCGCGTGGATGAGCGCGCGGCCCTGGTCGAACTGACCGCCACCGAGCGCGTAGCGCTGCAGCGCTATACCTTCGATCGCGGCGGGCGCGTGCAGGTGCTGGTCGATCTGCAGCATCGCCTGCGCTTCCAACCCGGACCGCGCGTCACGGCGGCGGACTACACGATGCGCCCGGATGGCTTGCGCGCCACCGTGCATTCGTCGAATTGGGTCGAGCGCCAGGCCAGCGTGGCCCTGCGCTTCGATCACCCCATCGCCGATTCGCAGGTGTTGCCCGCCCGCGAAGGCGAGAAAGCGCCGCGCCTGCTGCTTTCTTTCGACCTCGGTGAGCGCCGCACGCTCGAAGCGCGCATCGCGCTGTCCACCGTCGACGAAGACGGTGCGGCCGCGAATCTCGCCACCGCCGACGGAATCGACTTCGACGCCGTGCAAGGCAACGCGCAGGCCGCATGGAACACGTTGCTCTCTCGCGTTGCTATCGATGCTCCGGCCGAGCATCGGCGCATCTTCTACTCGGCGCTTTACCGCAGCCTGATGCACCCCTCGCAGATCGCCGACGTCGATGGGCGCGTGCGCGGGCCGAAGGGCGAAGTGATCGATGCGCCGGGCGGCGTGTACTACTCGACGATGAGCCTGTGGGACACCTTCCGCGCCTCGCACCCGCTGTTCACGCTGGTGGTGCCGGAACGCGTGCCCGGCTTCGTGAACACCCTGCTCGCGCATGAGCGGCAGATGGGCTACCTGCCGCTGTGGACGGCCTGGGGCCGCGAGACGCACACGATGATCGGCAACCCTGCGCTGCCGGTGATCAGCGATGCGATCGCGAAGGGCTTCCCCGGCATCGATGCGGAAGCGGCCTTCGCGGCCATGCTTCGCACCAGCACGGCGGAGCGTCCCAACGCCCCGGCATGGGCGCAACGCAGCTGGGCTTTGCTCGACCAGTATGGCTACCTGCCCTTCGACCGCGCGCCCGGCGAGTCGGTCAGCAAGACCGCCGAGTACGGCTACGGCGATGCCGCGGTGTCCGAAGTAGCGCGTCACCTCGGGCGGATCGACGAAGCAGCGCGCTTCGAACGCCGCGCCGCGTCTTGGACGGCGCTCTTCGACTCGGAAACGCGCACCCTGCGCGGCCGCGACAGCACCGGCGCGTGGCGCACGCCCTTCGATCCGACCGAAGCCACCAGCCCGATGAACAATCCGGGCGACTACACCGAAGCCAATGCGTGGCAGTACACGGCGACGCCGGCCCTGCACGACCCGGACGGCTTCCGCGAAAAGCTCGGCGGCCGCGCGGCGCTCGAGGCGTGGCTGGACACCTTCTTCTCGCTGCCCATGCCGAACCCGAACAAGCACCTCGGGCAGGAGGCGATGATCGGGCAGTACGCCCACGGCAACGAGCCCAGCCACCACATCGCTTGGCTCTACGCGTGGACGGATGCGCCGACCAAGGGCGAGCAGCACGTGGCCGACATCGCGCGGCGCTTCTATCGCAATGCACCCGAAGGCATCGTCGGCAACGACGACGCCGGACAGATGAGCGCGTGGTACGTGCTGGCGACGCTCGGCATCTATCCCAGCCGCCCCGGCCACGCCGAATGGACGCTGGGCGCACCACTGGTTCCAAGGGCGCGCATCGATGCGGGCAGCGACGGCCCGGCCTTCGACATCGCCACGGCGCGCATCGACACCCCCCGCATCGACAGACAAACCGTGCCGCGCACGGGCGTTCCCGATGCACGCCTGCGCCATGCACGCCAACTCGAATTGCCCGACCGGAACCTCGCCCGATGAGCCGCCGCCATGCGTGAGTCACAGCGCCGCTTGTCCAACGGCTTCCTGATCCTGCTGAGCTTGCCGACCGCAGCAATTGGCTTTTGCCTCTCGTCCGCGGTGGCCTCGACCACGTGGCTGCTGAGCACGCGCTACGACCTGCACCTCGAAAACATCGCGCTCATCTGGTTGATGGGGCCGCTGATGGGCCTGTTCGTGCAGCCCATCGTCGGCTGGCTGAGCGACCGCACCTGGTGGATGGGCGGGCAGCGGCGTCCGTACCTCATCGCGGGCGGTACGGCCGGGGCGCTGGGCACCTTCGCCCTGCTCCATCTCGATGCCCTGGCCGCCGCGTCCGGCTTGGGCCTGATAACCGTCGCCGTGTTCGTCGTGCTGGTGAATGACCTCGCCACCAATGTCACCTTCAACCCCGCGCGATCCCTCGTGGCCGATCTCACGCCCGAAGGGCCGCATCGCGTGCGCGGCTATGCGTGGATGCAGGTGGTGTCAGGGGTGTTCGGCATCAGCGCGTACCTGGTCTCCATCGTGTTCGGAAACGAAGTGCTGCTGCTCACGACGGTGGCGGTGACCTTCCTCCTCACGGTGGTGCCGGCCTTCTTCATCGAGGAAGCCCGCCCCGCCGCGCCGACGGCGCTCGCGCCGGACGTGGACGATCGCGGTGGCCTGTCGCCTTTCAAAGCCCTGTGGCCCATGGCCGGCTTCGCGCTCTACGGCGCCTACGTGGCGGTGGACCGCAGCCTGCTGGATCACGCGCTATCGGCTGTGGCGCTGCCCCTGTTCGTCGGGGTGCTCGTGCTCGGCATCGTGTGGGGCGTGACGCGCGTGTGGCGGGGACGCATCCGCCCCTCCGCGAAGCATCGGCTGGGCACCCTGCTGCTCGCCCATGGCTTCGCATGGCTCGGCGTGCAGGCCCTGTTCGTGATGACCTTCTTCTACGTTCGCGATGTCGTGGTGGCGGGCGCCGAAGGCCCGCTGATGGCCGATGCCTTCTATGCGATGTGGAGCGACACCGCACCGGTCGCCACCGACAGCGCCGGGCGCGTTCTGTCCGTGGGCTTCCTGCTGATGAACGTCGTCGGCGCCCTGCTCCCGGTGCTGGTGCTGAAGCCGCTTTGCGAACGCTGGGGCAAGGTCGCCGTGCACCGTGCCGCGATGGGAAGCATGGCCCTCGCCTTCGCGGCCATCGCGCTGGCGCCGCCCACCGAGGCCTTCTACTACCTCGGCATGCTGCTGTGTGGCATCGGCTGGTCGTCGCTGATTTCCATCGTCTTCGCGATCTTTTCCGAGTCGGTCGACAGTCGGCAGATGGGCATTAGCATGGGGGTCTTCAACTCCAGCCTCGTGCTGCCGGCGCTTGCCGTTCCCGGGCTGGTGAAGGTCACCGAAGCCCTCGACCTCGACCGTGGCGTGTTCCTGCTGTTTGCCACCAGCCTGCTGCTGTCTTTCGTGTTCTGGATGTTCGTCTCCGAACGCCCGCCCCACCACCCCACGGAATCTCCCTGATGAACGTCGCGCTTCGAGTGTTGCTGCTGGTCACGCTCCTGCTGCCCGGCTTGGCCATGGCGGCCCAGAACGATGCGGTGCGCGCCTTCCCGCCTTCGTGGTGGGTGGGCATGAAGAACCCCGACCTGCAGCTGCTGGTCAGCGGCCCCGGCATCGGTGCCGATGCGCTGACGGTTGAACTGCCGGTAGGCGTCGTTCGCATCGGGGATCGCGCGCTGGCGAGTCCGAACTATCGCGTCGTCGATCTGCGCATCGACGCCGCCGCAAAGACCGGCGACATCGTGCTGCGCTTCACTGGCAGCAACGGCGAACGCCGCGTGCTGGTGCCGCTGGCCACACGCCGCCCTGGCAGCGCCGAACGCGAGGGCTTCGGCCCGAAAGACGCCATCCTCAACCTGATGCCGGACCGTTTCGCGAACGGCGACCCGTCGAACGACCGCGTGCCCGGCATGCTGGAAGCCGCCGAGCTCGGCAACGGTGCCGCGCGACAAGGCGGCGACATCGCCGGCTTGGTGAACTCGCTCGACTACATCGCCGGCATGGGCTTCACCATGGTCTGGCCGACGCCGGTGGTGGAGAACAACCAGCCCGCATTCTCGTACCACGGCTACGCCATCACCGACCTCTACCGCGTCGACCCGCGATTCGGCAGCAACGAGGACTACCGCGACTTCGTCGCGAAGGCCCGCGCCAAGGGCGTCGGCGTGATCCAGGACATCGTCCCGAACCACATCGGCCACCACCACCCCTGGGGCAATGACCCGCCCACGCCGACGTGGATCAGCAACGGCAACCGCTTCATCGAAACGCAGCACGGGCGCACCGCCGTCACCGACCCTTACGCGCCGAAGGTCGACCTCGAGAACTTCCAGCACGGCTGGTTCCACACCACCATGCCCGACCTCGACCAGCGCGATCCGGTGCTGGCGCGCTATCTGAACCAGAACGCCATCTGGTGGATCGAGTACGCCGATCTTTCCGGCCTGCGCGTCGACACGTATGGCTATTCGGACACGGCGTTCCTGCAGGGCTGGATCGGCGCCATCCTCCGCGAGTACCCGCGCTTCACCATCGTCGGCGAGGAATGGAGCAACAACCCGGCGGTCGTCGCGCACTGGCAGTTGCCCGGCATGGATTGGGCGGGCGAAGTTCCAGGCACACCGAGCCTGATGGACTTCCCCTTGAGCGAAGGCATCCGCAAGGCGCTCACCGAGCCGGAGGGCTTCACCACCGGCATGGGTCGCATCCACGAAATGCTCGGCAACGACCGGCTCTACGCCGACCCGTCGCGCCTGGTCGTGTTCGAAGGCAACCACGACAAGCCGCGCATCTTCAGCGTGCTGCGCGAGGATCCGGCCGCGCTGCGCGTCGCCCTGGGCCTCGTCGCCACCCTGCCCCGCGTCGCGCAGTTCTACTACGGCACCGAAGTGCTGATGACCAGCACCATCGAGCGCGACGACATCGCCGCCCGCCGCAACTTCCCCGGCGGTTGGCCTGGCGATGCCGCGTCCGCCTTCACCGGCAAAGGCCTCACGGCCGAACAGCGGGCCCTGCAGGACTGGATGCGCCGCCTGCTGCGCTGGCGCGCGGAGTCGAAGGCAATCGCCGAGGGCCGCTTCCTGCACTACCAGCCGCGGCAGGGGGCGTATGTGTACTTCCGTCGCGCGGACGACGAGGCCGTGATGGTGGTGGTGAACCGCGGCAGCGCGCCCTTCGTGTTCGAGCGCGAGCGCTTCGAGCAAGGCCTCGAAGGCGCACGACAGGCGACGGACGTGCTGGAAGGCACGGCCATAGACCTCGATGGGAAGCCGAGTTTCGCGCCCGGCAGCAGTACCATCCTGCGGCTGTCACCGACCGCCGAGTGAACGCGGCGGGCCGCCCTAGCCCCGCCAATTCGCGTGGCGTTCCCAGAACGCCACGCTCTTCGCATACGCCTCGCGGTCGATGGGTACGCCGCTGCCGCCTTCGTCCACGCCCAGCGCGTTGCGCATCATCGTGATCGGCACCACCAGGCAGCGCGTGCTTGTCCATTTGCGGTGCACGTGCAGCTTGCAGAACGGCGCATAGCCGTCGAGCACGGCCAGCTTCGGCACCGTGTTCAGATGCTCGACGATCGCGGGAGCGATGCCGCCCGCCCATTGGCGCTACCTTCCCGTGGGCGAGCGGTTCCGATGACAATCCCTCAGCCTAGGGCGGACCCCGACAAAGCAGAGCAATCCTGCGCATCGGCTTCAGGAGGGCTATCGAGCAAGGCGCCAGCATCCGAGAACGCCACGATGCGAACTCGCGAGTTCGAACGTGCATTTCCGGTGGAGACACTTTGAAATGCCGTCTAGGCTTACTGCATGAACGCCATGCTTCAGCTCCTGCCGCCTCGCGACGAAATGATTGCAGCAATGCTCGCATGCGACGCGGCTTATGAAGGCGTTTTCTTCACGGCTGTCGTTACGACGCGGATCTTCTGCCGACCGACCTGCTCTGCCCGCAAGCCGTTGCCGAAAAACGTCATCTTCTATGCCAGCGCGAGTGAGGCCCAAGAAGCAGGATTCAGGCCCTGCCTCCGCTGCCGCCCGCTCGAGTTTGACGGCGAATCCCCAGATTGGCTTCGCCCGCTGATGGATGCGGTGGAGGCGGAGCCCGACCGCCGGTGGACGTTTGCTGATGTCGAGACCTATGGCATCGCTCCAGCGCGAGTGCGCGCTTGGTTCAAGCAGCGATTCGGGACCACATTCTCCGAGTACACGCGGGCTCGACGCCTTGGAATCGCCTTGGATCGCCTGAAATCCGGCGCTGGCATCGATGACGTTGCAATGGATTCGGGTTTCGAATCGGTCAGCGGATTCCGCGATGCGTTTCAGAAGACGTTCGGTGTCTCCCCGGGGAAAGCCGATGAACGCAAGGCGCTCTACTACCGTTATCTCACCACACCCTTAGGCCCAATGCTCGCGATGACGGAGGCATCGGGTGTCGTGCTCCTTGAGTTCTGCGATCGCCCGGCACTGCCGAGGGAGTTGGAAGACCTCCGCCATAACCACGGCTATGCCGCGGTTCCAGGCGAACACCCCAATCTTCAAAAGCTTGAGGGCGAACTTTCGCGCTACTTCAACGGACGCCTCTTCGAGTTCAGCGTTCCCATCTATTCTCCAGGAACGGCATTCGACAGAACCGTGTGGGAGGCATTGAGCCGAATTCCCTATGGCGCGACCAGTTCCTATGCCCAGCTTGCTCATGCTGTCGGCCATCCGAGGGCGGTGCGCGCCGTCGCGGGCGCTAACGGTAGGAATCGCCTCGCCATTCTTCTTCCCTGTCATCGAGTAATAGCGTCCGACGGAGGACTCGGCGGCTACGGAGGAGGAATGGCAAGGAAAGCGTTCCTGCTCAAGCTCGAGCGACAGCAAGCGGCGTCTGAGCACGACCAATCCACCAAACGAGAGCCCAAGACATGAACGCAACGCCACTCGCAAGCACCATCCTGAGCAAGCCCGGCCTGTTACGCATTCCCAACGCATGGGACGCTGCGAGCGCGCGACGCGTGGTTTCGGCGGGTGCGCCGCTTCTCGCGACCACCAGCGCAGGTGTGTCTTGGTCTCTGGGCCTTTCCGACGGCGAAGCGCTCACGGCTACGCAAATCATTCAGCGTGCCATCGAGATCCGACGCGTTTGTCCCGGCACACCGCTTTCGGTCGACATCGAGCGTGGCTACTCGAGCTCGCCTGGCGACGTTGCAGATCTTGTCGACGCACTCGTAGTTGCCGGCGTCTCTTCGATCAATATCGAGGATGGCCATGACACACCTGCCGCGTTTGCCTCGAAGATTGCGGCAATTCGATCGAGGCACGATCGCAGCAGTTTGTTCATCAACGCGCGCACGGACGTCTATCTGTTCGGGCTCGTTGCAAGTGAAGGCCGGCCCTCTGAAGTGATCTCGCGCGCCTTGACTTATACCAATGCTGGCTGTGATGGCCTGTTCGTTCCCGGCGCGACGGACGCCGGCGAGATCGAAGCCATAGCGAAATCCATCGCAGTCCCCCTGAATGTCATGGCGCTTCCTGGCCTGCCCGGCGTCAACGAACTGGAGAGACTTGGCGCGCGAAGACTGACGGCCGGCCCCGGTCTAGCGATCGCCGCCTACGCGCGATGCGAGGAGCTGGCTGGAGAATTCATGTCCGGAAACTCGAACGGGATTTGGGCCGCACGCGTCGATTTCTCAACGATGAATGCTTGATCAATGTGCGGCCACGCACGTTCTTGCAAAGGACCAAATCGAGGCGCGCAGGAGCTATGTCGAACGCTCGACCACACCACACGACCCGCATGAGTATGGAACGCCTGATCGAGCTCCGCTTCCACAAACTGAAGTCAGGCAGTGGCGCGACTTTTCACTCGCTCGTCTCGGAGACGAGCGTTCCCCTGATGCAGGCCGCGGGCATGGTCGTCGTCGCCTATGGGCAGTCACTGCACGACCCCTACCACGATTACCTCATGCGTACCTTCGACAATCTGGAACAACTTCCAGCATCGCAGGAAGTGTTTTGCTCAAGTTCAGCTTTGCGGATGGAGCCACGCGAACAGATCGTTGCCTTGATCGAGAGCGACTCGAACACAACGCTGTCGCTCCCCAATGCAGCATTGAGCCGCGACGGGGAATTCCGCCGTGATTGAAAATCTGGCTGGAGGTTTGCTGGCCCTAGATGTTGGGCTTTCAGCAAGCTCGTTCGGCTTCGATAAAGACCGAAGCTTCTACCCGGTCATCCTTATCGTCGTAGCGTCCTACTACGTGCTGGCGGCTGCAATTGCTGGCTCCAACATCGCGTTCTCTTCAGAACTAGCAGTCTTTCTGGTCTTTCTGGGCGTGGCCGTGATTGGGAGCAAGCGGCGGCCGCTTTTGGTTGCCGCAGGGCTGATTGCGCAAGGAATCTACGAAATCTTCCACAGTCACATTGTCGACAATCCAGGCGTTCCGATCTGGTCGCAAGGCTTCCGCCTCTCATTCGACTTCACGGCTGGTACGTATCTCATCGGGCTTTTTGCTTGGCGCCGAAGGCGCAAGTCAGCCAATGTGGCCTAGGGAAGGTCTGAACAACTCCTCCACTTTCGGCGAGAATCGGTCATCGCTTCAAGGGTGAGTTCGATGCAGCTTTCGTTTGGTGATGCTGAGGATCTTGGAGGCCGCAAGCGCACGCGGCGCGAGGTGTTCTTGGC
>NZ_JAPZSC010000013.1 GCF_027531545.1 Silanimonas sp.
AATGCCCGCAGCGCGGGCTTCGTGCGAGACTTCATCTCGGTGGTTCCTTTCTTTGCTTGCTAGGCACCTGGATGGTCTCATCCAGGCGAAAGGAACCGCCACCTTCAGCTCACGCGTTCAACAGACCTCGGGACATCGCCACTTGAACCGTGAACCATCTAGAAGGTCGAAGTGGTGGCTGTTTGCGCGCTCGAACGAGGACATGCGTATGGCGAAGCGCGGACTACCGCGATTCATCGGTACGCCAGATACTGCGCGTCATCGAGTGTTCATGTTCCTGGCAGGAGACGTATTGCCAGACGCACAGGTCTACTGCGTTGCAATCGCCGACGCGCTTATCCTGGGGGTGCTCTCCAGCGTCGTTCATCAAACATGGGTCGTTCGGGTCGCGCCCCGATTGGGAGTCGGGAACGACATTCGATGGAAGCCGAGGGACGTTTGGGCTGGCTATCCCTTTCCTGCAGATGACACCGGCCTCAGTTCTGTCTTGGTCGACAGGATTCGAGGTTTGGGCGAGCAGATTGACTCCCACCGCAAGTCTAGGCAGGCCGCGCACGCGGATCTGATGCTGACCGGCATCTACAACGTGCTGGAGAAGCTGCGCGCCGGCGAGCCGCTTTCGGCCAAGGAGCGCGAGATCTACGACCACGGCCTGGTCGGGGTCCTGCGCACCCTGCACGACGAGCTCGACGCCGCCGTGCTCGACGCCTACGGCTGGGCCGACTTGGCCCCGACGCTTGCCGACTACACCCCCGCCGGCGCCGAGGCGCGCGAAGCGGCCGTGGCCGAGCTCCTGCAGCGCCTGGTCGACCTGAATGCTCGCCGCGCGGCCGAGGAAGCCGCAGGCACGGTGCGCTGGCTCCGGCCGGAGTTCCAGAACCCGTTGGCGCGCGGCGGCACGCAAGCGTCGATCGAGGTCGACAGCGACGAGGCCCAGCCCGCGACGGCGGACCCTGCCGCACCGATCACCACGCGCGCCTGGCCCACCGGCCTACCGGAGCAGATCAAGGCCGTGTCCGAGGTCATGGCGGCCGCCGGGCGCCCGCTGACACTCGATGACCTAGCCGCGCACTTCAAGGCCCGCGGCCGGTGGCGCGACAGGTTGCCCACGATCGTGGAGACGTTGGAAGCCATCGGGCGCGCGCGGCGCACCAGCCAGGCCGCGGCGCCGGCCTGGGCCGCTGCCTGACGCAACGCCACGCAAGCGTCCCACAGACGAAGTGCCGGCGCTGCTGGCACGGTTGCCGAGGTGCAGATCAACGTGCCGGAGATGATGGCCGCGAAGGCCGGGCCGCGCGACGACGGCCCCGGGCACAAGCTCTACGAGGTGGCGCGCGCCGCGCCGAAGGGCACCGAGCGCCACGAGCTCGCCGTGGCCATGATGCACCGCATCTACGACCCGATCTACGAGCGGTCGGCGAGCGTGGAAGGCAGGTTGACGCCCAGCGTCACCTTGCCGCCGGACCTGAACTCGCGGCAGACCCGGGCTGCGTTGAGCAACGCGGCCTCGGAAGAGGGCGCGCCGCGCGCGGGCCGCGAGGGCACCGGATCCAGCGTCTCGCCGTCGTCGTTGAGCCGGAACACCTTGCCGTCCGGGAACTCGACGAAGTCGTCGCCGGAGAAGTTCGCCCAGAACGAGCAACCGGAAGGGAACTTGTCGGGCAGTTTCATCGATTGCGCCTCCGTCCTCCTGACATGCCGAATTCTACGGGCGTAAGGCTCGCTTCACCGTGCGCCTTACCGCCAAACGGAGGGGTCGATGCGCTTGTACAACCTGTTCGACCGGGCCCTCTCGGACCGGGCACCGAAGTTCCGGGCCGAGCTCGAGGCGAGCGGGGAACTGAATTGGTATCTGGACGACCTGGCCCGCGGGGTGCGGGACGCGATCTCGGTGTCGGGCCTGGACAAGCAGACACAGGCGCTGCCGTACCTGGAGAAGGTGCGGGCCATGAACGCGGCAGCGGCTAGCGCGCGCGAAACCGCCATCGCCGAGGCGCTGCAGAACCTGCCGGACGAGCGACCTCAGCGCACGAGCCCATAGGGCGCATCAGCGCCGAGGCCGGACGAGCACCTGACGGCAGCCTTGCTTGACCTCAGCGAGGGCTCCGCGGGCGATCAGTCGATCGACGACCACACCGAGCGGCATCTCGCCGAGCTCATGGTTGAGCTCGATCCTGTCGAGGGCTTTCGGGTGTGCTTCGACGACAGCCAGGATCCGAGCGGCGACCGGCCACGGTCGGCGGCCGGCCAGATGGTCGTCGAGCACCTGATCGAGGAAGGGCCTGCGGTGCTGCGGCTTCGAGCCCGGCGCGCTGGCTTTCGACGCGGCAGGCACGCCCCGCACGGCCTCGTCGGGCATGGCCGGCGGCACCGGGGCCAAGCTGCTGGGGATGGCTTGTTCGTGTGTCACTCGTAACCTCGCTGCATGTTGGCGGGCGTTGTCTGCCGCCCTCGCCTTCCCGGCCGGTGTGCGCGGGCCGGTGCTGGCGCCGCCGTGGAACTTGCAGCGGCCGCCGCAGCCGACGCCTGGCAGCTTGCACAGGGCGCCTGACCTCGCACGTGCACCACAGGGGCCGATGGCGCGGCCGTACACGTCAGCCCAGCGTTCACCAGGGCGTGGCGTCACCTCGGGGTCGTCGACACCAAGCGCGGCCGCCAGTTCCAGCTGATCAACGGCCCTGGCCAGCTGCGAGCCGGGGACGTGGGTGGCCAAGGAGCGCCACATCGTCATGGGCCTAGCTCAACCACAGTAGGCCGCGTGCACTGCGACTAGCAGGCCCAGCGACGCCGGCTTGATCTCGGGCTGCTCCAGGTACATCGAGCTCTCCAGTGAAGACCACCACAGCGTGCCATGCTTGGCTCATGGGGTTCGCTACTTCGGACCGCCGTCCAGCACCAGACGCAGCAGGGCGAGCGCGTCGGCCTCGTTGTCATCGCCGGGCTCGAACCCCCACGTCCGCACGGCCTCGAGCACCGCGGTCTTGTCGGCGTTGCCGCGGCCGGTGGCGTGCTTCTTGATCGCGGCCACCGGCACGCCGCTGTACGGGATCTGGTGGTGCTCGCACCAGGCCGTGAGCGTGGCCAGGAAGCCGCCGTAGGCGTGCGCAGCGTCGACGCCGGCGTGGCGCCGCACTTCCTCGAAGTGGACTTCGGCCAGGTCAGGCGCGAGTGTGCGGAGCTCGTCGAGCCAGCGGCGGAAGCGCAGGAAGCGCATCCCGCCGCCTTCGAACCGGCCCGGCTTGAAGCTGATGGTGCCGCTGGTGATGGCGCTGTCTGCCAGGCACAGCGCCCAGCCGGTGGTGGTGCCGAGGTCCAGCGCCAGCACCGCGCTGCAGCGCGGCGGCGCGACCTTGGGAGATCCTTGGCCGTTCATGGGGTTCACTCGCCTGCCCCGCCGACCAGCCACGCATCGTCCGATGCCGCCCCGAAAGCGGCTGCAGCCTCTGGAGAGTGGTCCGGAGCGGGCGCCGGCGCCAGCCCGCGGGATGCGCAGCCGCGGCGGCCTGAGCTTGTCGCCGCGGCCTCGGCGGCGCTGGCGCCGGTCGACGGCTGCATGGCCTGGCGCCGGCGCTGCAGGTGGTAGGCGGTCAGCACCTGGGCCACGACCATGTCAAGGTTGGGCCGCGCGGCGCCGTCGCGGTCCTGCCAGGCGCCGGCCTTCAACGTGCCGGCCACGGCCACCGCATCGCCGTCGTCCAGCGCCAGCAGCGCGGCGCAGGCGGTGTCGGAGAAGGCGGTCAGCCGCACGAAGTGCAAGTCGTCGACGCCGGAAGGCACCCGCAGCCGGGCCAGGACGTAGGCCGTGCCGCCGCGAGACGTGCGGGGCTCCGGCTTGCCGACGAGTTTGCCGGAGATCAGGGCTTCGATCATGAGGAAACCTCGCTCAGGGGCTCGGTGGGCTTCAACTGGACTGCGGGGCTGCAGGAGCGGCGACCGACCAGCCCCGGTCCAGCAGGTTGGCTTGGATGGCGTCCTGACGGACGGCGGACTCGTTCATGGCGTGGCCCGGTCGTGGAAGGGTTGGAAGGGTTGGAACCGTTGCTGCTTATGAACCTCCGCACGCGCGCGCGCCTGAGAAGTCCTCATGCGAAAGGGTTCCAAGTGTTCCAACGGTTCCAAGCTGCTCATCTCCGCAGCCCCTCCATACGCAGCCACTCGCCTTCCTTGAGCGCGAGGCCGGCGTACCTCACGCCGTTGCTGGTGC
Source organism: Silanimonas sp. (assembly GCF_027531545.1). GTDB lineage: Bacteria > Pseudomonadota > Gammaproteobacteria > Xanthomonadales > Xanthomonadaceae > Silanimonas. The sequence continues at coordinate 4,205 of NZ_JAPZSC010000013.1, forward strand.
GCTTGCTCACACCCGGCAGCACGCTGATGCGCTGCCCGAATGTGGTCTGTGAGGGCGCGTGCTCGCCGCGGCTCTCCTTCCAGCGCCTGAAGCTCGCGTACAGGTCCGAAGCCTTCGCCTCGCCGCGCCTCTCGACGCACTCCTCTAGCCACAGCGCCAAGTCGTCGTTGTCGGCCAGGTAATCGGCCGAGGCAGCGCGCACCCGATCGGGGATGCGGAGGCGGCACTCGTGCCACTGCTGGGCCCCGCGGATCAACCAGGCAAGCACGCCGGGCGCCTCGGCCTTCAGCCTTTGCGGCATCTCAGGGTCGCGCGCCGTGCCCTCGAACTTTGCCTCGAAGGGCACCAGCACCAGGCGCCGCGCCATCGCCGGGTCGCCGCCGCGCAGCCGCGGCTTGTGGTTGCCGACGATCACGTGCTTGTGCGTCATCTCGAACTCGAAGAAGTCCTGGCGCATGAACCGCGCGGCCAACGTCTCGTCGCCGGTGAGCGACTTCAACAGTGGCTCGTTCCAGAGCTGCCCCTCGTCGAGTTCGCTGCTGATCGCCAGACGCCGGCCGCGCAGCGTCGCTACGCCGGCAGGATGCCGCTCGCTGCGCGAGACCATCAACTCGGACGCCGGCAGCATCGTCGCGTAGGTGCCGCACACCCGGTGCACCAGATCCACCAGCGTGCTCTTGCCGTTTGCGCCACTGCCGTGCCAGAACATCAGCAGCTGCTCACGGCGGACGCCGGTCAGGCAGTAGCCCAAGGCGCGCTGCATGAAGCCCACCAGATCGGCGTCGCCCTCGAACACCTCGCTGATGAACCGCAGGAACACGGCCGGCCGCGAGACGAAGTCCGGCGCCACGGGCGTGCACTGCGTCATGTAGTCGTCTGCGCGGTGGGGCCTCGTGGTGCCAGTTCTCAGGTCGACCACGCCGGTGGGTGTGTTCAGCAGCAGCGGGTCTCGATCCCAGGCCTCGAACGGCAGCGCGATGGCCGGGTCCGCCTGCGCCAGCGCCAGCGCGGCCTGCACCGACTTCGCACTGGCGATAGCACGCCGGTCCTTTGGCTTGGTGAGCGTGTCGGCCGCAGCCCGGCACACCTCGCGCGCGGCCTGCACGCGACTACGCTGGGTGTCACGCTGCCACACGTGACCGGTGTTGCGCATCCACTCCAGGCCTGGGGACCACCGATACTCAACACCGAAGGCGCTAACGAACCGTGAGGCCAGTTCGTCGTCGGTGAGTGCGGACGGGAGCACTACCTGGGGGTGTCTCAGGTCGGACTCAACTGCAGGCGGCGCCTGATACCGCTGCGTGTTGTCCACCAGCTTTCGGACAGCGTCGGCGGTCATGCTTCGCACCTCGCCACGTCGTTCATGTCCTGCCCGGCAGCCGGCGCCCTGACGATGCGAACCTCGCGCCCTGCACGTGCCCATCGCTGGGCGCAGGAGTCTGCGGCTCGCAAGCCGGCCGGGTCATGGTCGGCGGCGATCAACAACGACTCGATGCCATGCAGCACGGGGAATGCCGCCAGGTTCCCGGCATCGATGCATGCCCAGACGGGCATGTGGGCATGCGCCAAGGACAGCGCAGTCTCGACGCCCTCCGCGATACCCAAGCTGGTCGTGACGGCATCGTCAGCCCACAACCGGATGACTCCGCCAGCCTTGCGATGGCCACCCAGCAGGAGCCGCGGCCGGTCAATGTTGGCCTTGCTGCCGTCCGGGCAGACCCAGGTGAAGTGCATGCTGATCGGCTCGCGCGTAGCCGCGTCCGTCACCAGCGCCACCAGGGCCGGGCCGATGTGCCCCGTGGGCCAGTGACGCAGCGCGTGGTGACACCGCAGGTCGCCATCGGCAGGCGGTACGACACACAGCCGGGCCTGCAGGTAGGTCAGTGCTGCACCCGACACTGGGCCCAGCGTGTTGAAGCGCAGCAGTTCCTCGGATGTCAGCGGCTTGTGCGGCTGCTCAGGCACCACACGCTGGTTGTGCAGAACCGCCTTGGCTCGCGCGCGATGCGGGGCCTGCTGGTGGCCGCCGCGGGGCCTCCAGCCGGCTGCGAAGGCCAAGGCGTACAGCGTGCCCGGTCCGATGCCGCTCCCCTTGAAACTGCGCCAGGCTGACGCGGCGGCACGGGCGCTGTAGTTGCTGCCAGTCGCACTCCATGAGTCCCAGTCCTCGAACGACAGGCCAGCAGCGCGAGCCGCCATGCCCACACGAATCCAGTCGTCACGGGTACAGCTTGGATCGATCGCCCGGAGCGCATCGCGCGCACGATCCAGATCGGACGGCGCCTTCACCGCATAGCTCCAACGCGCCGCGCGTGCGCCTCGAGCTCAGCCAGGTCACGGCACTCGCGCGACAGCCCGCGCCAGATCACCAAGAAGCCGCCTGCGGCCAACTCGTGGACGACGTGGCCACCATGCAGCGCCAGCCGGGCGCGCAGCCCGGCCAAGCGCTTCGCGTCGTCGCCGGCCTTGTCAACCGTAACGGGCACGGCACAATTCGCGCGGTCGATCTCTTTCCCGTTCCCCTCGGTGCCCGCGCTGCTCCCCAGCCCGCGGGCATCATCACTTTCGGCCTCAGTGGGCGTGATCCGCCCCGGCGCTGCGGCGCCGCCCATGCGGTGCGAAGACATGGCTCACCGCCCTTCCGCGGTCACGGCCGCCTTGGCGCAGCGGCGCTCCCGGGCCTTGGCGGACGCCTTGGCCGCCTGATCCACCATCTCGGAAGCGCGGTCGGTGCTGGGGCGGTAGTCGCGCCAGAAGGCGGCCACGTCAACCGCGCGCCAACGGGTACACCGCGGCGCGCGGAACACGGGCTGCGGCGCGATGCCCTGGGACACGGCCTCGTGCCACCAGCTGATTGACATGCCCCCGGCCGCGGCCGCGGCCTTAACGTCGATCAGGCGGACCTCGGCAAGCTCGGGATCCGTTTCGGGCACGCCGGCCGGCTTGGCGCGCCCCGAGGCGGCTCCAGCCACCGCGGCGATGGGCGCCAGATCAGGCAGCTGGCGGGCCTTGCCAGCGGTGTCTTTCGGCCCCAAGCGTGTACGCATGGAGCCATGGTCCGGCCTCAGCTTCTCGCAATCTTCCGGACTAAATCGCGGATTCGCTGCGAGTGTTGCTCCGGTTCTTGAGCGATCGAGTTCTGCAGGCGCTCCAGCACAGGCGTGGCCAGCGCCAGCAACTCAGCATCGTTGCCGGCATCGAAACGCACCACTTCGACGGCCTCTTCCACAGTGTCCTCACTGAGACCCATTGCGATGGCGATCGAGGGGATGACATGGGCGCCGTAAGTACTTTTCAGCCTAGCCGAGATCCACCTTACAGCCGCAGCGAGGCCAAGGTCCTGCTCGTCTGGATCGACAGGCTCTCGTGTCTTGCGGCCCCCGGTAGTCGGTCTTCGTCGCCCCTTGCGCTCGGAGTCCGGCACAGACTTGGCCGCGACCAGCGCGACGCCTGAAGGAGAGTTACCACGCGGCTTTCTGCCGAGCTCTACGAGAGCCTGTTTCACGACTGACTCGCCACCCGCTTCGAGAGCCGCATGCAGTTGCAGGAGGCGCCCGGCCAGCCATCCGCGAAGCCGCTGCGGCAGCTGCTCGCCGGCCTTGATCTTGGTCGCGGCCAGGCTAAGCGCAAGGCGGCGCTCAGCACGTACCTCCGCTTCTGTTCGACCTTCTTGCACCGTGTCGATGTCGGCGGTCATGGCGTCAATCTCCTCGTCTGTCAGGCCTGTAGCCCCCAATGGGCTTTCCAAACCTCTTCGTCGCGGACCTCGCTGCCATCACTGAAGGCCTGTCGTGCTTCGGTAGTGACGCCCGTACCCCAGCGCCAGCGCGAGGCTCGGGATCTGGACTACGAACGCCCGGAAGCGCCCGTCCAAACGCACCACAGCCATGACCGCTGGCGACACTTCCTGGAGGCGCCGCTGCGCTGGCGGTTGCGAGTCCATCAGCACCGGCCACCACAGCAGTTCGCAGCCCTCACGGCGGACATGCAGCATCCAGTGGTCCAGCACCAGCCACGACCGCATCGGCCCCTTCCAGCCGCGTAGCCGGATGGGCGACAGGCGGTAGGTCATCCCGCCCACATCACACTCGACTTGCCGCAAGGCAACAGGCCAATGGAAGCCGGCCGGGATGAGCCCCTCAGCTTCCAGCTGGGCGGCCGTGCCCTCAAACCTGACTTCACGCAACTGCGGCCCTGCATCGATCTCGATGCGCAACTCGCCCGGCAGGTCCAGGCAAGCTTCGGGGAGTGCCCCGCTTCTCGTCTCCATGCTCAACCCCCACTTGCGGCGCGCCGCAGTTCAACGACCTGCGCGCCATCACGGAGCCTGTCCAGGTAGTCGGCCCACTTCGTCATCAGTTCGCGGCGCTGCTCAAGATACTGGGTACGGTTGTAGGCGCGGCCCAACGCGTCGGGGACCGTGTGCGCCAACTGAGCCTCGATGACTTCGGGCGCCACGCCAAGGCGCTCGGCGGCCAAGGTTCGAGCCATCGCCCGGAAGCCGTGCGCCGTCATCTCCTCGTTGCTGTACCCCAGGCGTCGCAAGGCCACGTTGACCGTGTTCTCGCTCATGGGACGGTCCTTGGTCTGCAGACTGGGGAAGCAGTAACGACCCCCACCGGTCAGCGCCTGCAGGTCGCGGAACAGTTCCACGGCCTGCGGCGCCAACGGGACCAAGTGGGGTGTGCCGTTGGCCTTGTCGGCCCTGCGACGCTTCATCAGGCCCGAGGGGATCGTCAGCATCGCCGCGTCTAGGTCCAGCCAAGCCCACTCCAGTTGCCGAAGCTCACCGGGGCGCAGGAATAGCAGCGCCGACAGCGCCAGCGCGGTGCGCGTGATCGGGTGCCCGTTGTAGTCGGCCATCGCTCGGAGCAGTTCGCCTGCCCTCTTCGGCTCGACGATGGCGGCCAGGTGGCGGGTCGGTACAGGCGGCAGCGCTTCCCGCAGGTCGGCGGCCAGGTTCCGGCTGCACAGTCCTGAGGCGATGCCGTAGCGGAAGACCTGCCCGCAGGCGTCCTTGAGCCGATGGGCCGTCTCGATGGCCCCCCGTGCCACCACGCGGCGCAGCACCTGCAGCAACTCCGGGGCATCGATCTCGGCGATCGGCCGGCGGCCGAGGTAAGGAAAGGCGTCCTGCTCGAAGCGCACCAGCGTGCGGGCGGCGTGCGTGGGCACCACTTTGGCTGCGTGGACATCCTCAACCCACTCGCGCGCAACCTGCTCGAAGGTGCCGGGCCCGGGCAGCCCGGCGGCCGCCAACGTCTCGACCTGCCTCTGCTGTGCCCGGGCAGCCTTGTCGGCCTTCCGGGCCTCGCTGGGGTCCTGGCCGGAGGCGAGGCGCTTGCGCTCAGCGTCGCGCTTCAGCCTCGCATCCCGTAATCCGGTTTCGGGGTAGGTGCCAAGGCTCAGCATCTTTTCGCGGGAGTCGACGAAGTAGCGCAGTCGCCACCAGCCGGACCCGGTCGGGCGCACGTCCAGCACCAAGCCGCCGCCGTCGCTCAGCTTGCGTGCATTACCGGACACCTCGGCCTCCTTGAGCGCAGCGCGGATCGCCTTGTCGGAGAGCTTGTCCGTACCAGCCATGACAGGTGACTCCACCCCGGGAAACCTGGGTAACTTTCAACCGCCTGGGACCAGTTGAGAGCAGTTACCCAGATTGTTACCCAGCGGTTTACCCGACACAAGTGGCCCCAGCCGGCCCCATCCGGGCACAAAAAAGGCGCTAAGCCCTTGATTTGCTTAGCGCCTTCTTCTCTAGCGGCCCCTTGCGGGGCTATGAATGGTGGATCCGGGGGGAATCGAACCCCCGTCCGCAAGCCATCACCGGACGGTTCTACATGCGTAGCTGTCTGATTTGGATTTGAGGGCTCCGGTCGCGCAGCAGCACGCTACCGAGGCCCCGAGTCATTTGGGTTTAGGCCCGCCGCGAATGACTCATGGCGGGACGAGCCGATGTGAATGACCTCGCAGCCCTTCGGTGTGACCCGTCAGACCCAGCCCATCGGCCAACTGTTGCGAGGCTCACCGGTGTTTAGGCGGCGAGGGCGAAACGTTCGTCGTTCGCAGTTACTTTGTTTCCAGTGGATTTACGAGCGAACTGGTGCTCGGCATGCCCCGCGCCGACTCCGCACCCACGTCGAAGCCAAGTCGGACCCGAGGCACCGAGTTTAGGCCAGCGCGAGCCGTTTCAAGAGGGCCGCCGGCGTTTCGATCACGGCCTGCGCTCCCCAGGCTTGCACCGGCTCGGCCACGCCGAGGTAGCCCCAGGCCGCCGCCCAGCCCGGCATGCCGGCCGCCGCCGCCGCGCGCATGTCGCGCGGGTCGTCGCCGACGTACACGCAGTCGGCCGCCGCCACGCCCAGGGCGGCGCAGGCCGCCCACAGCGGCGCTGGGTGCGGCTTGGCGTGCGGCGTGCTGTCGCCGCCAATCAGCACCGCCGCGGGCGGCCGCAGGCCCAGGCCGTCGGCCAGCGGCGCTGCCAGCCGCACGGCCTTGTTGGTGACTATGCCGAACGGCAGGCCAGCGGCGGCCAGGCCGGCCACCAGCGCGTCGACCTCGTCGAACAGCGCCGTGTGCCGCAGCAGGCGTCCTTCGTAGACGCGCAGGAACTCGTCGCGCAGCACCTCGTAGCCGGCGTCGCCCGGCGCCAGCCCGAAGGCGGCGCCGATCATGCCGCGCGCGCCCGAACCGCCGTGCGGGCGCAGCGCGTCCAGCGGCAGGGGCTCGCGGCCGCGCGCCTGCAGCATGTCGTTGGCAGCGCCGCCAAGATCGGGCGCGCTGTCGACGAGCGTGCCGTCGAGGTCGAACAACAGTGCAGCCGGGCGCTTCACGGCGCGGCTCAGCCCGGCTTGCGGCAGGCCATCAGGTAGTTGACGCTGGTGTCGCCGCTCATCCAGTAGCGCCGCGTCAGGGGGTTGTATTCCATGCCGCGACTGGCCTGCGTGGCCAGGCCGGCCTCGCGGGCCCAGCGGGCCAGTTCGCTGGGCCGGATGAACTTGGCGTACTCGTGGGTGCCGCGCGGCAGCAGGCGCAGCACGTACTCCGCGCCCACGATGGCGAACAGGAAGGACTTCGGGTTGCGGTTGAGCGTGCTGAAGAACACCCAGCCGCCCGGCCGCGCCAGCTGCGCGCAGGCACGCACCACGGCGGAAGGGTCGGGCACGTGCTCGAGCATCTCCATGCAGGTGACCACGTCGTAGGCCCCAGGCTGCTCGGCCGCCAGCGCCTCGGTGGCGACCTCACGGTACTCGAGGTTCTCGACCCCAGCTTCCAGCGCGTGCAGGCGGGCCACCCCCAGCGGCCGCGCCGCCAGGTCGATGCCGGTCACCTGCGCGGCACGCCGGGCCATGGCCTCAGCCAGGATGCCGCCGCCGCAACCGACGTCGAGCACGCGCTTGCCCTTCAGGGACGCCAGCTCGTCGATCCACTCCAGCCGCAGCGGGTTGATCTGGTGCAGCGGCCTGAACTCGCTGTCGGGGTCCCACCAGCGGTGGGCGAGTTCGCTGAACTTGGCCAGTTCCTGGGCGTCGACGTTGTTCATGGCGGGCATGGTAGCGGCGCAACCCGCGTCACGCGCGGGCAAGAAAAAGCCCCGCCGAGGCGGGGCTCCGTTCGCAGCGGCCCGGCAGGGAGGCCGGGCGCTCCGAGATCAGGGACGGCGGGTGCGGGTACCCACGACCTCGACTTCCACGCGGCGGTTCTTGGCGCGGCCTTCGGCAGTCTTGTTGTCCGCGACGGGGTTCGCGGCGCCCTTGCCTTCCGTGTAGACACGGTTGGCTTCGACACCCTTGCCCACCAGGAACTTCTTGACGCTCTCGGCGCGCTGGACCGAAAGACGCTGGTTCAGGGCGGCACTGCCGGTGATGTCGGTGTGACCCACGGCGATGATGACCTCGAGGTTCACCGCCTTGATCTTGTCGACCAGGTCGGCCAGCTTGGCCTGCGACTCGGCGTTGAGCGCCGCAGAGCCCGTCGCGAAGAACGCGTCGGCCGCGAAAGTGACCTTCTCGGTGACCGGG
>NZ_JAPZSC010000010.1 GCF_027531545.1 Silanimonas sp.
CGTTTCGCCCGAGGGAGCCGCACACTATACAGCAGTTTCGAAGTTCGTCAACACCGTAAAGCGAAACTTTCTTCTCAACCCCCCTCCGCCGCGCCGCTCGTTTCCGAGCCACCCTGCGAAGGGGCGCGAACTATAGGCAACTGGCATGGGGCATTGCAAGCCTCTTGAATGAACGAACTCGCAGGCGCGGCGAATCGTTCATTCCTATCGGGCGAAACGGGGCGCCACCCTACAATCGACGGCTCCTATCGACCGGGACCACCCATGCGCCTGCGCCTCCTTACAAGCCTCTTCGCCCTGGCCGCCGTCCTCGGCGCCACTGCATGCAGCGGCTCGGGCGGCCGACATTGGGTAGAAGTGGGCGGACAGCGCTTCGATGTCGAACTTGCCGACGATTTCGACGAGCGCGCGCGGGGCCTGATGTTCCGCGAATCGATGGCGGCCGATCACGGAATGCTCTTCGTCCACGAAAACGAGGCGCCGCTCGCTTATTGGATGAAGAACACCAAGATCCCGCTCGACATCCTGTACTTCGATGCCGATCGGAAACTGGTGTCGATCCAGCGCGGCGTGCCGACCTGCACCGCGGGCGACCGCTGCCCGAACTACCCGAGCCGCGGGCCGGCCAAGTACGTACTGGAGCTCAATGCCGGACGCTCCGATGCCCTAGGCCTCGAACGCGGCGATGTGATCACTTTCTCGGAGGGCATTCCCGAGACGGGGCAGCCCTGACCCGACGGACCGACCCGTCGAATGGCTTCGGCGTTCGGATACCCGAAGGAACGGTCAGGCCTGGACCATCTCGAAGTCAGCCTTCGACACACCGCACTCCGGGCATTGCCAATCCTCCGGGATGTCGGCCCAACGCGTGCCAGGGGCGATGCCCTCCGAGGGCAGCCCTTCGGCCTCGTCATAGATGAACCCGCAAACGACGCAGATCCAAGTGGTGTAGGCGGCAGAGGTGGCCATGGCTTCCGGACGATTCGTGGAATGCCGGAAGCCTGCCATGCCGCACACGTCCTGACGAGTACGATACGACCATGACGCTGCGCGGCCTCTACCTCATCACGCCTGACGACGACGACAGCGATCGACTCTTGGAACGCGTCGCCGCCTTGCTGCCGGCCAAGCCGGCGCTGCTGCAGTACCGGAACAAGCGCGCGGACGCCATGCGGCGCTTCGACGAGGCGCGGGCACTGAAGGCCCTCTGCGATGCGGCGGGCGTGCCGCTGGTCATCAATGACGATTGGCGCTTGGCCCTGGACGTCGACGCGGCCGGCGCACATCTGGGCGAGGACGATGGCGACGTGGCGGAAGCCCGCCGAGTGGCACCCCGGCTGCTGCTGGGCGCCTCCTGCTACGACGAACTCGCCCGCGCGGAGCGTGCGGTCGCGGCCGGCGCCGACTACATCGCTTTTGGCGCCTTCTTCCCCACGCAGACGAAGACGACCACCCGGCGTGCGACACCCGAACTGCTCAGCGCGGCGGCACCCTTGCGTTGCCCGCGAGTGGCCATCGGCGGCCTGACGCCGGACAATGCCGCGCCTCTCGTCGCCGCCGGCGCCGACCTGCTGGCCGTGGTTGGCGCGGTGTTCGATGCGCCCGAGCCTTTGACCGCGGCGCGCCGTTTCAACGCCTTGTTCGACGGCACCCCGGCCGTCGCCGGGCGAACGGCGAGCGCCACCTCCCTTTCCTGAATCGATGCAACGAATGAAGACCGACACCAGCCACGCCCTCTACACCCGCGCCCTCGACCTCATGCCCGGCGGCGTCAATTCGCCGGTACGCGCCTTCAAGTCCGTGGGCGGCGAACCGTTCTTCGCCAAGCGCGCCAAAGGCGCCTGGATCGAAGACGTGGACGGCAACCGCTATGTCGACTACATCGGCAGCTGGGGCCCGATGATCGCCGGCCATGCCCGCGAGGAAGTGCTCGACGCCGTCCGCGAAGTGATGGTCGACGGCCTCTCCTTCGGCGTGCCGAACCCGCTCGAGGTGACGATGGCCGAGGCGATCACCGCCATCGTGCCGAGCTGCGAGATGGTGCGCATGGTGAACTCGGGCACCGAAGCCACGCTCTCGGCGATCCGCCTCGCGCGCGGCGCCACGGGCCGCAACCGCATCGTCAAGTTCGAGGGCTGCTACCACGGCCACGGCGACAGCTTCCTCGTGAAGGCCGGCTCCGGCGCGCTGACCTTCGGCCTACCGAACTCGCCGGGCGTGCCGAAGGCGCTGGCCGACCTGACCCTCACCCTTCCGTTCAATGATTTCGCCGCGGCCACCGCGCTGTTCGACGAAGTGGGCACCGACATCGCCGGCGTGATCGTCGAGCCCGTGGTGGGCAACGCCAATTGCATCCCGCCGGAGCCGGGTTACCTCGAACACCTGCGCGCCCTCTGCACCAAACACGGCGCTCTGCTGATCTTCGACGAGGTGATGACCGGCTTCCGCGTGGCCCTCGGCGGTGCACAGCAGCTGTATGGCGTGCAGCCCGACATCAGCACCTTCGGCAAGATCATCGGCGGCGGCATGCCCGTGGGCGCCTACGGCGGACGCGCCGAGCTGATGCGGCAGATCGCGCCGGCCGGCCCGATCTACCAGGCTGGCACGCTGAGCGGCAATCCGGTGGCAATGGCCGCGGGGCTCGCGACGCTGAAGATCATCCAGCAGCCGGGGTTCTACGAAGGGCTCGCGAAGACGACGGAGACGCTGGTGGCCGGCTTCCAGGCCGCCGCCGACGAGGCCAGCATCGCGTTCTCGACCCGCCATGTCTGCGCGATGTTCGGGCTGTACTTTACGGCAGAGCGCGTGACGAGCTTCGAACAGGCCAAGGCCGCCGACACCGCGCGCTTCAACCGTTTCTTCCACGCCATGCTGAAGCGCGGCGTCTACCTCGCGCCGTCGGCCTTCGAGGCCGGCTTCGTGTCGTCCGCGCACGGCGACGCCGAGATCGCGCACACGCTGGAGGCCGCGCGTGCGGCCTTCCGCGAGGTCGCCGCGGCCGCATGACGCCAAGGCCGCGCCCGAAGCTGGTGGTGTTCGACCTCGACGACGTGCTCGTCGAGTACCAGCGCGAGCGCCGGGTCGATGCGCTGGCGCGCTCGGTGGGCGCAGCCCCCGCGACCGTGTTGGAGGCGCTGTTCAAGAGCGGTTTGGAGACGAAGAACGACCGCGGCGAACTCGGGCTCGAGGATTACCTCGACGCCGTGCGGCGCCGCCATGGCCTCGACATCCCGATGGAGGCCTTCATCGATGCGCGCCGCCAAAGCATGCGCCTGCGGCGCGAGGTGCTGGGCTTGGCCGAACGCATCGCGCCGCAGACGACGCTGGCGCTGTTCACCAACAACGGCCAATGGCTTGGGCGGCAGTTGCCGAAACTCTTCCCCGAGCTGCGGCCCCTGTTCGGCACCCGGATGATCACCACCGGCCAGCTGGGCCTGACCAAACCCGACCCGCAGGCCTTCTACGCCTGCCTGTCGACGCTGGGTTTTTCCCCGGCGTCGGCGCTGATGATCGACGACCGTACGGAGAACGTGGGGGGCGCCCAGAGCGCCGGCCTCGACGCGATCCACTACACCTCGCCCCCGCAACTCGCCGGTGAACTGCTGCGCCGGGGCTTCGACCTGGAACCCGTGCATGCGCCCTGAGCTCCACCTTGCAACCCTCGCCGTCCACGCGGGCGGCGAAGCCGATGCCCACAACGGCGCCGTGGCTCCGCCGCTGCACCTGTCGACCACGTTCAAGCACGGCCCGGCCGCCGAACGACTGGCGGGCTACGAGTACCAGCGCGAAAGCAATCCGACGCAGGATCGCCTGGAGACCGCGCTCGCCGCCCTCGACGGCGGCGAAGCGGCGCTCGCGTATGGCTCGGGCATGGCGGCGATGACGGCGGCGCTCGAATGCTTGCCGGCCGGCAGCGACGTGCTGATCCCCGAGGACTGCTACGCCGGCCTGCGCTCGCTGGGCGCGGAGTTCCTGCCCGAGCGCGGCGTGACGGTGCGTCGTGTCGACCAGTGCGACGCAGCCGCGGTGGCCGCGGCGATGACGCCGTCCGTCAAGATGATCTGGGCCGAGACGCCGTCGAACCCGCAGTTGCGGATCGCCGATCTCGCCGCACTCTCCGCGATCGCGAAGCAGCACGGGGCGCTGCTGGCGGTGGACAACACGTTCGCCACGCCGGCCCTGCAGCGGCCGATCGCGCTGGGCGCCGACCTCGTGATGCACTCCACCACCAAGTACATGGGCGGCCACAGCGACGTGATGGGCGGCGCCCTCGTGTTCGCGAGGCGCGACGACCTGTTCGACAAAGCCGCCCATCGCCGGCACATCACGGGCAACATCCTCGCCCCGTTCTCGGCCTGGCTGACGCTTCGCGGCCTGCGCTCGCTGCCGGCGCGCATGGCCTGGCACTGCGCCAACGCCCGTCGCGTGGCCGAATTCCTCGCCGCGCAGCCGGCCGTCGAGACGGTCTACTGGCCCGGCCTTCCCGCCCACCGCAACCACGCCATCGCGGCGCGGCAGATGTCGGATTTCGGCGGCATGGTGTCGGTCACCTTCAAGGGCGGCCGCGAGGCGGCGCTGGCCTTCGCCGGAGCCGTCGAAGTGTTCACCAACGCCACCTCGCTGGGCGGCGTGGAATCGCTGATCGAACACCGCGCCTCGGTCGAGGGGCCGAACCCGGTGTCGCCACCGGGGCTGCTTCGGCTGTCCGTGGGCCTCGAGCACGGTGACGATCTCGTCGACGACCTTCGGCGCGGGATCGACGCGCTGCGCTGAGCGCACGGGTCGCGCGGCCCAGTCGTCGACCGTCCGCGTGCGGCGCCGCGCGCACAGGCGGCCGCGCATCCCCGGGTTCGCCCCGGCTTCACGCGCTAGGCGCCGCTGGTGCCAATGGCGACCGGCGCGCGTCGACCGCTGATGAGACCGCGCCACCGCTGATGCAGGACTTCACCGGCCCATCGCGAAGGCCGGAACCGCCGCAGCGACGATGCCTCCGTGCCCGACGAACCGGGTGTCGACGGAGATCTCGCAATGCAGTGGCTGGTGTTCAACGTCCTCGGCTTCCAAGCCGTCTGGTGGGCCTGCGTCATCGGCGCCGGCAAGGGCTGGCCATGGGCCGGACCCGTCGCCGCCGTGCTGTATGCCGCGGCCCATCTTCACTTCTCGCCGACCCGACGCCGGGACGTCCGCCTCCTCGCGAGCGCCCTCGTGGTCGGCCTGGTCCTCGATGGGTCGCTGGGGGCCAGCGGCCTGCTGACCTACGCGGCCGCCGGCGAAGTCCGGCTCATCGCTCCTCCCTGGATCCTGGCCCTGTGGGCGGGCTTCGCGCTGACGCTGACGCACTCCATGGCCGCCTTGGCCTCCCGCCCTTGGGCGGCCGCGGCCCTCGGGGTCCTCGGCGGGCCGCTGGCCTACGCCAGCGCCGCGTCGGTCGCGGGTGCCGTGCGCTTCGACCACGGCATGGTGGAGGGCCTCGTCGCCATCGCGATCGGCTGGGGCGTGGCGATCCCGCTGCTGTACGGCATCGACAAGCACCTGGCGAAGAACGAGCGGGAGGCCATCGCATGAGCACCCTCGGCATCGTGATGTTGATCTGGGGCCTGGCCGCGGCGGGGATGAGCCTTGCTTTCCTCTACGCAAGGCGGGAGAAGAACATGGGCTACGTCGACGTGTTCTGGGCGCTGGGCATGGCGGTCGCGGCGGTGATGGCCGGCCTGCTGGGCGAGGGCAGCCTGGCCTCCCGCGTCCTCGTGGCCCTCTTCGGCGGTTTCTGGGGCGTCCGCTTGTTCCGGTTCCTCTGGCACCGCGTGCGCGGGGAGGCCGAGGACGGTCGCTACCAGACCATGAGGGCGGCGATCGGGGACGGCGCGCCGCGCTGGTTTGCCTTCTTCCAGCTTCAGGCCCTGGTGATCGCTTTGTTCTCCCTGCCCTTCGTTGCCGCCGCGGCTGGCGCGGGCAGCATCGACAGCGTCTGGATCTGGGCGGCGGCCGCGGTGTGGGCGATTGCCGTCGCTGGCGAAACGCTGGCCGATCGTCAGCTCGCGGCGCATCGTCGCGACCCCGCTCAGAAAGGTCGCACGTGTCGCCGCGGCCTGTGGGCTTGGTCCAGGCACCCCAACTACTTCTTCGAGTGGGTCCACTGGTTCGCCTACGTCGCGCTGGCGGCGACGGGGCCCTTGGCCTGGCTGGCGCTGGTCGGCCCCCTCCTGATGTTCGCCTTCCTCTGGCGGGTGAGTGGCATTCCCTGGACGGAAGCGCAGGCCCTGCGCACCCGCGGCGACGACTATCGCCGTTACCAGCAGGAAGTCAGCGCCTTCTTCCCCCTTCCACCACGCACCCACCGCGCCTCCTGATCCGGCGCCCCTCGTGGAGACACAGGTCATGACCAGAACAACACGCGTCGCCTTCGCCATCCTCGCCCTGCTGCTGCCGGCCGCGGCGACCGCGACGATCCAGCAGGAAATCGCCACCGCTCGGGACCTGGAAAGCCGGGAGGTCCTGTTCCGCGAGCAGCACATCGTCCGTTTCGACAACGGAGAGCCGGCGGAGCGGCTCGTGATGTACCGCTGCCTCGACGGCCAGGCCTTCGCGCGGAAGTGGGTCCGCTATGCGGACACGCCCTCGGCACCGTCGTTCCAACTCGAGGACGCCCGCAGCGGCTATCGCGAGGGCGCGGAACGGACCGCTTCGGGCACCCGCGTGCGCTGGACGCCGCCCGGCGGGAGCGAAGCGTCGGGACTTCTGCCTTCGGGCCCCCTCGTGGCCGATGCTGGCTTCGACGAGTGGGTCCGCGGCTACTGGGACCCCCTCACGCAGGGCAAGACCCTCGAGATGCGCTTCCTCGTCCCGTCCCGGCTTCGGGCCTATGAATTCGATGTGTCGCCGATCGATTCCGGATCGCCCGACCTCCAGGCCTTCCGCCTCCAGTTGGGCGGATGGTTTGGATGGCTGCTGCCGTCGATCCGGGTGGCCTATGACGGCCAGACCAAGCGATTGCGCTGGTTCGAAGGCCTGTCGAACCTTCGCGACGACGCAGGCGAGGCGCCGATGCAGGTGAGGATCGACTTCCCGCCCAAGCCGACGCCTGCCGACCAAACCACCCTCGACACGGCCGCCCGGGAAGCCCTCGTTGGCTGCACCGTCCAACCCGCATGACCCCCCACAACCGAAAACGCAGGAACCCCTCATGAACCATCCGCCGCGAGAAAAGACGCGCCTTTTCCGATGGATCGTGCTCGCCGCCGCCCTGCTGCTGGTTGCTTGCGCCGGCAAGGAGCCCCGCCCCATGCCCCCGCTGTCCCCCGCCCCCTCCGTGGACCTCCCGAGGTTCATGGGGACGTGGTACGTCATCGCGCACGTGCCGTACTTCTTCGAGGAGGGGAAGGTCGCCACGCGGGACGAATACCGCCTGCGGGCGGACGGCCGCATCGACAACGACTTCGTCTACAAGGACCGCTTCGGCGAAGACGACAAGCGGTGGCGAGGCATATCCACCGTGATCCCGGGCAGCGGCGGCGCCCGTTGGAAGGTGCAGTTCGTCTGGCCGTTCTCCACCGAGCTCGTGGTCGTGCATGTCGATGACGATTACCGGGGCGCCGCGCTGGTAACGCCGAACCGGAAGCTGGCATGGGTGTTCGGCCGCGAGCCCACCATGGAGCCCTCGCGTTACGAGGCCCTGCTGGATCGACTGGCCGCGCAGGGCGTCGACCGGAACGCCCTCCGCCCGGTTCCGCAAGTCCCTCCCACCGAGAACGGGGACTGACGCTCCGTCGGTTCCGATCACCGGGGCGTGCTGGATGACCGGCACGCCAACCACCCTTCGTTGGACCACGGAACGGAGAGGACCGTCAGCTGCGCGCCGGTCGCGCTCCGCGCATCGCCTCGGCCAAGGCGAGTTCGCCGCGCTGCTCGAGGGTTTCGACGACATTGCGGAAGTCGCGTTCGTCGCGGTTCTGGCTGAGCTTGCGCTTGCCTTCGATCCGCTCGATCGCGATCTCGATGGCGACGATGTGGGCGAGTTCCGACGCGAGGTAGTCGGCCGGCGCATCGCCCATCTTCCAGGGCACCGGCTCGCCCGCCTCGCTCTGGCGCGTGAGCTTCGCCACCGTGCCGCGGACGGCGTTCGTGTCGTCGAGCACCCGGATGCGGCCATGCACGTGCACGACCTCGTAGTTCCAGGTCGGCACATGGCGGTGGTGCTCGTGCTTGCTCGGGTACCAGCTGGGCGAGATGTAGCCCTGGACGCCGCGGAACACGACCATCACCGCATCGCCCTCGCCCACCGCGCGCCAGACCGGATTGGCGCGTGCGACATGGGCCAGCAGGGTGCCGGTGGGGCCGCGCTCCGCTTCGAGCACGAAGGGCAGGTGCTCCGCTTCGAGCCCCGCCGCGGTCGCGGTGACCAGCATCCCCAGCGGGTGCTCGCGGATCAGGCGATGCCATTCCTCGGGCCGGTGTTCGGCGAACTGGGCGGGTTGGTACATGGGCGGATCCGGTTCCCGAGCGTGCTGTCAGAGGAAGAGATCGGGCGACAGCGGCTTCGACGGATCGACGGCATAGCGCGCGAAGTCGGTCTCGCCGGCCTCGCGCAGCACGTCCTCGTCGATCAGGAACCGGCCGTGGAATCCGCGCGCCTCGCGGCACAGTGCCGCGTGCGCGGCGTCGGCGACGATCGCTGGCGTTCGGCAGCCGGAGACATCGATGCCCGGGATCATGTTCAGCGCATCCGTGGCGATGACGGTCTTCGGCCACAGCGCGTTGACCGCCACGCCCTGCGGGCCGAACTCCGCAGCGAGTCCGAGCGTGACGAAGCTCATGCCCATCTTCGCCAGCGTGTAGCCGGTGTGCGGGCCCCACCACTTCGGGTCGAGAGTGGGCGGCGGCGCGAGGGTGAGGATGTGCGGGTTCGACGCCTTCAGCAGATGTGGCAGGGCTTTCTGGGCGCAGAGGAAACTGCCGCGGCTGTTGACTTGGCTCATCAGGTCGAAGCGCTTCATCGGGGTCTCGAGCGCGCCCTTCAGCCAGATCGCGCTGGCGTTGTTGACAAGGATGTCGAGCCCGCCGAAGCGCTCGACCGTCGCGGCGACGGCGGCCTCGACGTCGGCTTCCTCGCGGATGTCGCACTTGATGGCCAGGCCGCGGCCACCGGCCTCGTCGACCGCGGCGGCGGCGCTGTGGATGGTGCCGGGCAGCTTCGGGTTCGGCACCGCGGACTTGGCGGCGATGGCCACGTTCGCGCCGTCGCGGGCAGCACGCAGGGCGATCGCGAGGCCGATGCCGCGGGAGGCGCCGGTGATGAGCAGGGTCTTGCCGGAGAGGCTGGGCATGTGCGCGGTCGGCCGAAGGGAGAGCGCTAAAGAGTAGCGAGTCCCGCGGGCGGAGAGGATTGGGCGTGACGCGTCGCAGCAGCGTCATCCGGACGCCTTGCCCCGACACCTATAATCGGCGGATGGACTCCATCCGCTGGGACGCCCTTCTCGACTGGATCTCCCGCCACCCGCTCGCGGCGGGCGTGGTGATCTTCCTGATCGCGTTTGGCGATGCGCTGCTGATCATCGGCGTGGCCATCCCGGCGACGCCGCTGCTTTTCGCGGTCGGCACGCTGGTGGGGCTCGGCCATATCGACGGCACGTATGCGGTGGTCTGCGCCGCACTCGGCGCCTTCTGCGGCGACGGCGTGAGCTACCTCGCGGGGCGCCGCTATGGTGATTCGCTGAAGACCCGTTGGCCGTTCGCCCAGAACCCGCAGTGGCTGGCGCGCGGCGACATCGCGTTCCGCCGGCACGGCATGAAGAGCCTCGTGATCGGGCGCTTCGTCGGCGCCATCCGGCCCTTCATCCCGGCCATCGCCGGCATGGTGCGGATGCCGGCACCGAAGTACGGCTTCGCCACGGGCGTCGCGGCCCTGCTGTGGGCCCTCGTCTTTCTGGCGCCAGGCTGGCTGTTCGGCGCCTCGCTGGACCTGGTGGCCGCGGTGGCGGGGCGCCTCGCGATCGTCATCGGCCTGGTGCTGGTGCTCGTCGCCGCCCAGTGGGCCGTGGTGCTGTATTCGTGGCGCTGGCTGGCGCCGCGCGCGCACGGCCTGCTGGTGCGATTGCTCGACTGGTCGCACCGCCATCCGGTGATGGGCCGCTATTCCGAAGCCCTGATCGATCCGAACCGGCGCGAATCGCCCTCCCTGCTGGTGTTCGCCGTCGTGCTGCTGTTCGGCGCCTGGGCCTTCTTCCAGCTGCTGATTTCGGTGGGTGGCGGCGAGGCCCCCTCGCGCTTCGACCTCGTGGTCCACCAGACGATGTTTGGGCTGAGGCACCCGCTGGCCGACCCGGTGATGGGTTTCCTCGCCACCTTGGGCGACCCGATCGTGCTGGGCCCAGCGGTGGCTGCGGTCGCCGCTTGGCTGTTCTGGCGCAAGCGCCGCATCGCCGCCTGGCACTGGATCGCGGCACCGAGCTTCGCGATCGCGTTCGCCTGGGCCCTGGGCTGGCTGATCGACCTGCCGAAGCCGCCAGCGGCCACGGCGGTCAGCGGATTCTCCTTCCCCTCGCAATCCGTGCTGCTGGCGACGACGGTGTACGGCTTCTTCGCGGTGCTGGTGGCGCGCGAGATGCCGGGCCGGCGCCGCGTGTGGCCGTATGTGGTCGCCGCGCTGCTCGTGGGCCTGCTCGGGTTCTCGCGCCTGTATCTCGGCGCGCATTGGCTCTCCGACGTGCTCGCCGGCGCCAGCCTTGGGTTGCTGTGGATCACCGCGCTGGGCATCGCCTACCGGCGACGCGTGGTGCGCTCGTTCTGGGTGCGCCCGGTCGCGGCGATCTTCTTCGGCATGGTGCTGCTGGTGGGCGGTTGGCACGCCGCACGATCGGCGGACGACCTCGTCGCCGCCTTCGATCCGCCGATCGAGCGCCGGGCGATCGACGCCGAACGCTGGATCCGGGGCGACGCCGACCTCGACCTGCCCTCCCGCCGCAACGAGCTGCGCAGTCGCGACGCTTGGCTCCTCAACGTGCAATACGCCGGCCACCTGCCGCCTCTGGTCGAACAGCTCCGCGCGGCAGGATGGACGCCCTTGCCCCAGGCCGACTGGCGCGGGCTGCTGATGATGCTGGACGACGACGCCACGGCGACGACGCTGCCGATCATGCCGGCAACGCACGAAGGCCACTCCGAAGCCCTGCTGATGGTGCGGACCGGGGCGTCTCCGGAAGAACGCGAGGTACTGCGCCTGTGGCCGGCGCCCTATTCCCTCGGCCGCGGCGACGAACCGCTATGGCTGGGCACGGCCCAGACGCTGCGCTTCGCCCTTCGCGGGGACGGATTCCTGAGGTACTGGGCGGCACAGGACGACCAGAGCGTCGCCTTCGCCCGGGTGGCCGCGGACACCGCTTCGCTGCGCGTGGGCGACAACGGCCAGGTGCTGCGCCTGCGCACGCCGCGCCCGGTCAACTGACCCTTCAGGCGAGCTGCGGCAGCCAGCGCAGCAAGGCGTCGAGGCGCAGCGAGGGGTCGTCTTCCTCGAGCAGGTGGAGGCGCTGGTCGGTATCCAGTGGCAGCAGTTCCGCGAGTCGGCATGACACCCAGCCGGCATCATCGAAGCAGGCGTTGTCCGCGAAGGCATGCGGGCCGCCGGCGCGCTCCAGCATCCGCTTGAGCAGGTCAACGAGGAAACCGTGCTGCGGCTCGACCACGACGCGAGGCGTGGGCGGCAGCCAGCGCACTTCGGCCACCACGAGGCCGTCGGCCTGGGCGGCCGTGCTGGCGACGGCGAACCGGCGCTCGCCCTCCACGGCGATGCCGAGCACGCCGCCGGGCTGCACGTGGAAATCGACGATCCGCGCCTCGGTGCCGATCTCGGCAGGGTGCGCCGGGCCGCCGACTTCCGGACCGTCCACGATCAGGGCGATGCCGAAGCTTTCACCCTTGCGCGCGCAGCGCTTGACCATGTCGAGGTAGCGCGGTTCGAAAACGCGCAGGGCCATCACGCCACCGGGCATCAGCACGGCCTTGAGGGGAAACAGCGGGAGGGAGTGCGTGGCGGCAGAGTGGTGGGCCATGGCGGACCGGTCGGGGCGGGGCGTGAGGGCGACGCAAGGATGGTGGCGGCGCGGCCCGCAAGGTCGTGACACAGGGCTCAACCCGCGCATGTCGGGATTCGGAATGCGAAATCTGCGGTGAGGCCGTCAGTTCTTTTGGCAACCAAGACCTTTTCCCATCAATGACTTGGCATCGAGTTTTCACTCGAATGAGGTCCACATCACGACAAAGTGTTGACAGCGTGGAAAAGCCCGTGGTCTTGTCGGGTCCATGAACTTCAACACCCCGACCCTCACTGCGCGCACCGCCTCGGCCCTCCCGGCCGCGGTCCGTGACGTCGTGCTTGTCGCGGTTGTCCCCGCACTTATTGCGGTTGTTGTCGTCGTCCTTCTTATTAGCCCCTTCACCGGAGCGGGATCGACGTGACCTAGCAACAACGCAACAACAAGGTCCGAAACGAAAACCCCGCTCCGGCAACGGAGCGGGGTTTCGCGTTTCAGGCCTTCGAAAACTCCCCGAAGCCTCGAAGCCGCCATCGCCCCGTGAATTCCGACCAGATCAAATCCGGCCCCTCCCGCGCCCCGGCCCGCGCGATGCTCCGCGCCACCGGCCTCAACGATGCCGATATCGCCAAGCCGCTGGTCGGCGTGGTGCACACGTGGTCGGACATCTCGCCCTGCAACCTGACGCTGCGCGAACTGGCGCAATCGGCGCGCGAGGGCATCAAAGCCGCGGGCGGCACGCCGATCGAGTTCAACACCATCGCCGTCACCGACGGCATCGCGATGGGCACCACCGGCATGCGCGCCTCGCTGCCCTCGCGCGAGGTGATCGCCGATTCGATCGAACTGGCCGTGACCGGCCACTGCCTCGACGCGGTGGTGGTGCTGGTGGGCTGCGACAAGACCATCCCGGCCGCGGCGATGGCGCTGGGCCGCATGGACCTCCCCGGCGTGGTGCTCTACGGCGGCACGATCCAGCCGGGCGTGTGCAAGGCGAAGAAGATCACCGTGCAGGAGGTCTTCGAAGCGGTCGGCGCGCACGCCGCCGGGCGCATCGACGACGCCGAACTGGGCGAGATCGAGCGCCGCGCCTGCCCGGGCGCCGGCGCCTGCGGCGGCCAGTTCACCGCCAACACCATGGCCATGGTGCTGACCACGCTGGGCCTGTCGCCGATGGGCCTCAATGACATCCCGGCCACCGACCCGGCGAAGAAGGACGCCGCGTTCCGCTGCGGCGCGTTCGCGATGGACGCCTGGCGCGCCGGTCGTCGGCCGCGCGAGGCGATCACCGCGGAAGCGCTGCGCAATGCCGCGATCACCGTGGCCGCGACGGCCGGCTCGACCAATGCCGTGCTGCACCTTCTGGCCATCGCCCACGAAGCCGGCGTGCCCTTCCCGCTGGAGGAATTCGAAGCGGCATCGCGCACGCCGGTGATCGCCGACCTGAAGCCCGGCGGCCGCTTCACCGCGGTCGAACTGCATGCCGCGGGCGGCACGGCGCGCGTGCTGGACGAGTTGCGCGCCGCCGGGCGCATCTCCGACACGGCGACCATGACCGGCCAGACCCTGTTCGCGGCCGTGGATGCGGCGATGGCGAACCCTCCGGCTGCTGGTGACATCACGCCGACCGAGGTGGTGCCGGGCTTCGCCTCGCCGCTGAAGCCGCACGGCGGCTACTCGGTGCTGTACGGCAACCTCGCGCCGGAAGGCTGCATCTGCAAGCTGCCGGCCAAGCACCGTCGCCACGAGGGCCCGGCGCGCGTGTTCGATTCCGAGGACGCCGCCTTCGCCGCCGTGCAGGCGCGCGCCATCCAGCCGGGCGACGTCGTCGTCATCCGCTTCGAAGGCCCGGCCGGCGGCCCCGGCATGCGCGAGATGCTGGCCGTCACCGCCGCGCTGGTGGGCCAGGGCCTCGGCAACGACGTCGCACTGATCACCGACGGCCGTTTCAGCGGCGCGACGCACGGCTTCATGGTCGGCCACATCAGCCCCGAGGCCGCGCGTGGCGGCCCGCTCGCGCAGCTGCGCGACGGCGACCGCGTGGTGATCGACGTCGACGCCCGCGAGATCCGCACCGACGCCGACCTCGCTTCGCGCGAGCCCGCCCGCATCGAACCGCGCGTGCGCCACGGCGCGCTGGCCAAGTACGCCCGCAGCGTCGCCTCCGCCAGCCGCGGAGCGATCACGACCGGATAGACCGTTAGAAACCGTAGCGCCTCCCACTCGTTCCTCTCTCCTCGCTCTTCCACTCGCTTCCCAAAGGACACCGCCATGACCACCGCCATCACCACGCCCGCCGCCCTGGAACACCGCACCGTCGCCGTCATCGGCTACGGCAGCCAGGGCACCGCCCACGCCAAGAACCTGCGCGACTCCGGCGTCCGCGTCATCGTCGGCCTGCGCGCCGGCGGCCCCACCGAAGCCAAGGCCAAGGCCGACGGCTTCGAAGTGCGCGAACCCGCCGATGCCGTGCGCGCCGCCGATGTCGTCGCCGTGCTGACGCCCGACATGGTCCAGCCGCAGCTTTACCAGCAGCACATCGCGCCGAACCTGAAGGCCGGCGCCTGCCTGCTGTTCGCCCACGGCTTCAACGTGCACTACGGCCAGATCAACCCGCGCCACGACATCGACGTCGTGCTGGTGGCGCCGAAGGGCCCGGGCGCGCTGGTGCGCCGCGAATTCGAGATCGGCCGCGGCGTGCCGAGCGTTTACGCCGTGCACCAGGACCAGAGCGGCTCGGCCGAGACGATCGCGCTGGCGTATTGCTCGGGGATCGGCGGCGGTCGCGCGCAGCCGATCAAGACCACCTTCAAGGAAGAGACCGAGACCGACCTGTTCGGCGAGCAGGCCGTGCTGTGCGGCGGCGCCACCAAGCTGGTGATGGCCGGCTGGGAGACGCTGGTCGAAGCCGGCTACCAGCCCGAGATCGCCTACTACGAGTGCCTGCACGAGCTGAAGCTGATCGTCGACCTGCTGTACGAAGGCGGGGTCACGCAGATGCACCGCTTCATCAGCGAGACCGCCCAGTACGGCGACCTGACGCGCGGCCCGTACGTGGTGGACGAGCACACCCGCACGCAGATGAAGCGCGTGCTGGCCGAGATCCAGGACGGCCGCTTCGCCCGCGAGTGGATCGCCGAGTACCGCGCCGGCAACCCGAACTACCGCGCGCTGAAGCAGGCCGACCTGGAGCATCCGATCGAGGCCGTGGGCCGCAAGCTGCGCGCCGCGATGCCGTGGCTGCAGCCGCGTGGCGAAGCACCGGCCAATCCGTCGACGACGGCCACCCCGCAGGCGACCCCCGCCGAGGCCGGTGCATGAACGGAGCCGAGTGGCTGGTGAAGGCGCTCGAGGCCGAAGGGGTCGACACCCTCTTCGGCTACCCGGGCGGCTGCATCATGCCCTTCTACGACGCCCTGCTCGGCAGCACGATGCACCATGTGCTGGTGCGCCATGAGCAGGCCGCCGCGCTGGCCGCGAACGGCTACGCGCGCCACAGCGGCCGCGTCGGCGTCTGCGTCGCCACTTCCGGCCCCGGTGCGTCGAACCTCGTCACCGGCATCGCCGACGCGCTGCTGGATTCGGTGCCGATGGTCTGCATCACCGGGCAGGTGCCGACGCACCTGATGGGCACCGACGCGTTCCAGGAGCTGGACGTGTTCGGCATGACCCTGCCGATCGTGAAGCACAGCTACCTGCCGCGTTCCGTCGATGAGTTGCCGGCGGTGCTGCACGAGGCCTTCCACCTGGCGCGCAGCGGTCGCCCCGGCCCGGTGCTGATCGACCTGCCGAAGGACGTACAGCTGGCGAAGGCCGACCACCTGCCGGCGCCCGCGCCGCTGATCAGCCCGCCGGTGGTGAATGCCGTGCCGGTGGGGCTGGTGGAGGCGCTGGCCCTGATCGCGCGCTCGAAGAAGCCGGTGGTCTACGGCGGCGGTGGCATCGCCATCGCCGATGCGACGAAGGCTTTCCGCCGCTTCATCGCGGCCACGAAGATGCCCACGGTGCTGACCCTGCGCGGCCTGGGCGCCCTGCCCTTCGACCACCCGCAGTTCCTCGGCATGCTGGGCATGCACGGCTCGCGCGCCGCGAACCTGGCCGTGCAGGAGAGCGATTTGCTGATCGTCGTGGGCGCACGTTTCGACGACCGCGCCACCGGCAAGCTGGCCGAGTTCGCCCCGCACGCGAAGGTGATCCACCTCGACGCCGACCTGGGCGAGATCAACAAGCTGCGGCGCGCGGATGTCTCGGTGCATGGCCGCATCGACAACAGCCTGAACGCGCTGTGCGCCGCCATCAGCCGCTGCGACGACTGGCGCGCCCTGTGCGCCGAGCGGGCCCACAAGCACGCTGCCCGCTACGACGCGCCCGGCACCGACATCTACGCCCCGGCCCTGCTGAAGCGGCTCTCGGAGCTGGCGCCGGACGCGATCGTCGCCTGCGACGTGGGCCAGCACCAGATGTGGGTGGCGCAGCACTGGGGCTTCAAGGACCCGACGCATCATCTGAGCAGCGCAGGCCTCGGCACGATGGGCTTCGGCCTGCCGGCGGCGATCGGCGCGCAGCTGTCGAACCCCGGCGCCACCGTCGTGTGCGTCAGCGGCGACGGCAGCATCCAGATGAACATCCAGGAGCTGGCCACCGTCGCGCGCGAGCGCCTGCCGATCAAGATCGTGCTGCTCGACAACCAGGCCCTCGGCATGGTCCGGCAGTGGCAGGAGCTGTTCTTCCAGGAGCGCTATTCGGCGGTCGACCTGTCGGACAACCCCGATTTCGGGCTGATCGCGCAGGCCTACCGCATCCCGGCGATGCGCCTGGACGCCCGTGCCGACCAAGAAGCCACGCTCGCGGAATTCCTCGCCATCGAGGGCCCGGCCTTCCTGCATGTCGCCATCGACCAGAAGGCCAACGTGTGGCCGCTGGTGCCGCCCAACAAATCCAACACCGAGATGCTCGACGCCCCCGCGGCGGACGAGGCCAAGGAGTTCGTCCATGCACTACCAACTTGACGTCCAGCTGCGCCAGAGCGAAGGCGCGCTGGCCCGCGTGCTGGGCACCGCACAGCGCCGCGGCTACTGGCCGCTGTCCATGCAGGCCGAGACCGACCCGCGCTCATCAGCGTGGACGCTGTCGATGAAGGTCGAGAGCGAGCGCTCGGCGCACGGCCTGAAGTCGCAGCTCGACAAGCTGCACGACTGCCTCGCGGTGGAGGTGGCGCCATGTCGCTGATGCAGTTCTGCGACGGCGAGATCGCCGAGGCCGAAGCCTTCAGCGTTCCGCTGACCAGCCACGCGCTGCACTACGGCACGGGCGTCTTCGAGGGCATCCGCAGCTACGCCACCGACGACGGCGGTGCGGCGGTGTTCCGCCTTCCCGAGCATCTGGAGCGCATGCGCAAGGGCGCCGAGGCGCTCGGCATGAAGTTCGACGTCGCGCAGGCCACCGACGCCGTGCTGGCCACGCTGCGCGCCAACGGCCACCGCGACGCCTACATCCGCCCGCTGCTGTGGTTCAACGCGGGCGGGCTGGGCCTCGACGTCGACAAGCTCAGCGAGCGCCTGATGGTCGCCACCCTGCCGTGGACCTCTCATCTGGGCACGCACCGCGTGCGCCTGACCGTCTCGCCCTTCCGCCGCAACCCGGCCAAGGCACTACCGCCGCTGAAGCTCTGCGGCAACTACGTGAACTCGATCCTGGCCAAGCGCGAAGCCACGCAGCGCGGCTTCGGCGAGGCGCTGTTCGTCGACGATGGCGGCTTCGTCGTGGAGTGCACCGGCGAGAACGTGTTCATGGTGAAGGACGGTCGCGTCACCGCCGTCGAGCACGGCGACGCCCTGCCCGGCATCACCCGCGACACCGTGATCCAGCTCACCGGCGCCGAATCGCGCCCGGTGCGGATCGAGGAACTGAAGGCCGCGGACGAAGTGTTCCTGACCGGCACCTCGGCCGAGATCGCGCGGGTCGAGGCCATCGACGAGCGCGTGTTCGCCGCCTCGCCCTTCGGCGATGCGCTGTCCGCCCGCTATGCCGACATCGTCCGTGGCCGCAGTGAAGCAGCCCGTCACTGGCTGACGAGGGTCTGATGCCGCTGGACGCCGCCCGCGCCGACGTGACCGCCAGCGACGTGCTGGCGGCCAGCGCGCGCCTGCGGCGCTACCTGCCGCCGACGCCGCTGCATTACGCCGAGCGCTTCGGCTGCTGGCTGAAGCTGGAGAACCTGCAGCGGACCGGCGCCTACAAAGTGCGCGGCGCGTTGAACGCGCTGCTGGCGGCCCGCGAACGCGGCGACCGCCGCACGGTCATCACCGCCTCGGCCGGCAACCACGCGATGGGCCTCGCCTGGGCGGCGCGCGAGCTGAAGGTCCCGGTCATCACGGTGATGCCAGTGACCGCGCCCGTCGTGAAGGCGCAGGGCGTGGCCTTCCTCGGTGCCACCGTGCGCCAGAACGGCCAGACCTACGACGAAGCCAAGGCCCACGCGCTGCAGCTGGCCGAGCAGCACGGCTTCCGTTACCTCTCCGCCTTCGATGATCCGGACGTCATCGCCGGCCAGGGCACGCTGGGCATCGAACTCACCGCGCACGCGCCCGAAGCGGTGCTGGTGCCGATTGGCGGCGGCGGCCTTGCGGCCGGCGTGGCGCTGGCGCTGAAGTCTCAAGGGGTACGCATCATCGGCGCGCAGGTGGAGGGCGTGGATGCCATGGCCCGAGCCTTGAAGGGCGATGCCTCGCCGATCGCACCGAAAGCCACGCTCGCCGACGGCACGCGCGTCGCCGAAGCCGGAACGCTGACCCGCGAAATCCTCTCGCGCTTGCTGGACGACCTCATCATCGTCCGCGAGGCCGAGCTGCGCGAGACGCTGGCCCGGTTGATGCTGGAAGAACACATCGTCGCCGAAGGCGCCGGCGCGCTGGCGCTGGCCGCCGGACGTCGCGTGGCCAGCCGCCGCAAGGTGGCCGTTGTCTCCGGCGGCAACATCGACGCGGCGGTGTTCGCGCAACTGCTTCTCGACACCCGGCCGCGCCCGCCGCGGCCACCTCGGCGCCGCGCCGCCGACCCGTTCACTGCCGAGGCGCCCGCCTCGCGCCCCGCCATTTCGCCGGTCGCACCGACGACCGGCACCGCTTTCGCCAACGCCACCCCTGGTCGTTCGGCGACGGCGGCGGTGCCCCTCCCCGGCATCGCCGCCACTTTCTCCAAGACCCCTGAAGGATCCCTGCCATGAGCCCCGCACCGGAGCGCATCCGCATCTTCGACACCAGCCTGCGCGACGGCGAGCAATCGCCCGGCTGCAGCATGGACGCCGCCCAGAAACTGCGCTTCGCGCTCGCCCTGGCCGAGCTCGGCGTCGACACCCTCGAAGCCGGCTTCGCCGCCAGCTCCGACGCCGATGCCGACGGCATCACCCGCGTCGCTCGCGCGCTCCGCGGCACCGGCACCGGGGTTTGCAGCCTCGCCCGCTGCCGTCCCGGCGACATCGAAGCCTCCGCCAAAGCGCTGGAGCAGGCCGAAGCGCCGCGCATCCACGTCTTCATCGCGACCAGCCCGCTGCACCGCCAGCACAAGCTCGGCTTCTCGCAGGCCGAAGTGGTCGACGCGGCCGTCCGCGCGGTCGAGCACGCGCGCCGGCTGGTGGACGACGTCGAGTTCTCTGCGGAAGACGCCATCCGCACCGAGCCGGAATTCCTCGAAGAGGTCTTCCGTGCCGCGGCGAAGGCCGGCGCCCGCACGCTGAACGTGCCGGACACGGTCGGCTACACCACCCCCGCCGAGATCGAGGCCCTGTTCCGCCGCCTGCGCGCGGCCATCGGCGACGAGGCCATCCTCTCGACGCATTGCCACAACGATCTCGGCCTGGCGGTCGCCAACTCGCTGGCGGCGATCGCCGGCGGTGCCCGCCAGGTGGAATGCACGATCAACGGCATCGGCGAGCGCGCCGGCAATGCCGCGCTGGAGGAACTGGTCATGGCGCTCAACGTGCGCGCCGACCGCTTCCCCTTCCGCACCGGCATCGACACCACGCGTTTGGTCCCCACCTCGCGCCTGCTGACGCGCATCACCGGCATGGCGGTCCAGCGCAACAAGGCGATCGTCGGTGCCAATGCCTTCGCGCACGAAAGCGGTATCCACCAGCACGGCATGCTGAAGCACCGCGACACCTACGAAATCATGCGTCCGG
Source organism: Silanimonas sp. (assembly GCF_027531545.1). Classification (GTDB taxonomy): domain Bacteria; phylum Pseudomonadota; class Gammaproteobacteria; order Xanthomonadales; family Xanthomonadaceae; genus Silanimonas. The sequence continues at coordinate 20,206 of NZ_JAPZSC010000010.1, forward strand.
AGACCGTGGGCTGGGCGCGCTCGCAGATGGTGCTGGGCCGGCACAGTGGCCGCTCCGCGGTCAACGAGCGTCTGGGCTTCCTCGGCTTCTCGCTGGACGAGGCCGCCGCCGAGCGCCTGTTCGCCCGCTTCAAGACGCTGGCCGAGAAGAAGAAGGAAGTCTTCGATGCCGATCTCGAAGCGCTGGTACTGGGCGAAGACGCGAGCGCGGCGGGCTGGCAGCTCACCGCCTTCCACCTGAGCACCGGCGCCGGCCAGGGCGAGCAGCCCGCCGCCGCCATAGAGCTGCGCGACCCGCAGGGCGAATCGCACTTCGGGCGCGGCAGTGGCGATGGCCCGGTGCATGCGCTGTTCGCTGCACTGACGGAAGCGCGCGGCATGCATGTCGACGTCGAGAGCTACGCCGTGCACAGCGTCAGCAGCGGCGAAGACGCGCAGGGCCAGGCCAGCTTGAGCACCCGCCACCACGGCGAGGAGCTGACGGCGAGCGCCACCAGCACCGACATCCTCGAAGCCAGCGCCCTCGCGTGGCTGGCCTTGGCGCAGCGCATCGCGCGCCGCCCGGGCCCCGCCGTGGCGCCGACCCGCGACATCGCCGCCTCGGAGGCCCGCGCATGAGCACGCCGCGCACCCTGTTCGAAAAGCTGTGGGACGCGCATTGCGTCCGCGAGGAAAGCGAGCGCGCGCCGGCCATCCTCTACATCGACCTGCACCTGCTGCATGAGGTGACCAGCCCCCAGGCCTTCACCGAACTCGCGGCCCGCGGCCTGAAGGTGCGCCGCCCGGAACGCCACAAGGCCACGCTGGACCACAGCACGCCGACGACGGCGGCCGATGCCTCGGGCCGCCTCGCCTACATCACGCCGCAGGCCGAAGCGCAGGTGGAGGCCTTGCGCGCGAACTGCCAAGCGCAAGGCATCGAGCTGTTCGACTGGGACAGCGGCAAGCGCGGCATCGTGCACGTGGTCGGCCCTGAGCTGGGCCTGACCCAACCGGGCATGACCATCGTCTGCGGCGACAGCCACACCGCAACGCACGGCGCCTTTGGTTCGCTGGCCTTCGGCATCGGCAGCAGCGAAGTCGGCCACGTGATGGCCACGCAGTGCCTGCTGCAGCGCAAGCCGAAGACGCTTGCGATCACCGTGGACGGCCGCCTGCCGGCCGGATGCAGCGCGAAGGACCTGATCCTCCACATCATCGGTCGCATCGGCGTCGCCGGCGGCACCGGGCAGGTCATCGAGTACCGCGGCACGGCCATCGAAGCGCTGTCGATGGAGGAGCGCATGACGGTGTGCAACATGAGCATCGAAGCCGGCGCCCGCGCCGGCCTGATCGCCGTCGACGACACCACGATCGATTGGCTGCGCGGCCGTGAACGCGTGCCGCAGGGCGAAGGCTTCGACACCGTGGCCAGGGCCTGGCGCCAGTGGCGCAGCGACGAGGGCGCGCGCTTCGATGCCGAGGTCCGCATCGACGCCGGCGACGTGCGCCCCACGCTCACCTGGGGCACCCATCCCGGACAGGTGGTCGCGGTGGACGCTACCCTGCCCAAGGCCGCGCCGGAGACGGTCGGCGCGCTGTCCTACATGGGCTTCGAAGGCGGCGCGCCGCTGGCCGGCCAGCCGGTGGACGTGGTGTTCGTCGGCAGCTGCACGAACGGCCGACTCTCCGACCTTCGCGAGATGGCCGCCGTACTGCGCGGCCGTCGCGTGCATCCGCGCGTTCGCATGCTCGTGGTGCCGGGCTCCGATGCAGTGAAGCGCGAGGCCGAGGCCGAGGGCATCGATCGCCTTGTCCGCGAGGCCGGTGCGGAATGGCGCGAGCCGGGCTGCTCGATGTGCATCGCCATGAACGGCGACACGGTGAAGCCGGGACAGCTCGCGGTGAGCACCAGCAACCGCAACTTCGAAGGACGCCAGGGCAAGGGCGCGCGCACCGTGCTCGCCTCGCCGGCCAGCGCCGCCGCCGCCGCGATCGCCGGCTGCATCGCCGATCCGCGCGCCTACGCCACCCCGCCGGCCATGGCCGAGGAGGCCACCGCATGAACCCGTTCCGCACCCTCGAATCGCCGATCGTCGGCCTGCCGCGCGCCAACATCGATACCGACCAGATCATCCCCGCGCGCTTCCTGACCACCACGACGCGCGAAGGCCTCGGCCGCCACGCCTTCCACGACTGGCGCTACGACGAGCAGGGCGCGCCGCGCGCCGACTTCGTGCTGAACCGCCCGGAGCACCGCGACGCGCGCATCCTCGTGGCGGGCCGCAACTTCGGCTGCGGCAGCTCGCGCGAGCACGCACCCTGGGCCCTGCTGGACGCCGGCATCCGCGTGGTCATCAGCAGCGAGATCGCCGACATCTTCCGCAACAACGCGCTGAAGAACGGCCTGCTGCCCGTGGTTCTGCCGGAAGCGGTGGTCGACACGCTGCTGGCCCAGCCCGGCCTGCGCCTGCAGGTGGATGTCGCCAAGCGGCGCGTCTACTGGCCGGACGGCGAGCACGTGACGTTCCCCATCGACGCCTTCGCCCAGACCTGCCTGCTCGAAGGCGTCGACGAGCTGGGCTACCTGCGGGCCCAGGACGCCGCCATCACCGCCTTCGAGGAGCGCCGCCATGCCGCGTGAGATCCGCATCACCGTGCTGCCCGGCGACGGCATCGGCCCAGAGGTCACCGCGGCAGCCGTGGCCGTCCTGCAGGCCGTCGGGCAGCGATTCGGCCAGACCTTCCGCATCGAGGAAGCGCTGATCGGTGGTGCCGCCATCGATGCCACCGGCCAAGCCCTGCCGCCGGCAACGGCCGAGGCCTGCGACCGCGCCGACGCCGTGCTGCTCGGCGCCGTCGGCGGGCCGAAGTGGAGTGATCCGAAAGCGCCGGTGCGGCCCGAGCAGGGCCTGCTGGCCCTGCGCAAGCAGCTCAACGTGTACGCCAACCTGCGCCCGGTGAAGCCGCATCCGGCGACGCTGAAGCATTCCGCCATCAAGGCCGAGGTGCTGCAGGGCGTCGATCTGGTGGTCGTGCGCGAGCTCACCGGCGGCAGCTACTTCGGCCGCAAGGAACGCCACGCCGATCGCGCTGTCGATGTGTGCGAATACACCGTCGAGGAAATCGAGCGCGTGGCCCGCCATGCCTTCCGGCTGGCGCGCACCCGCCGCGGCAAGGTCACCTCGGTCGACAAGGCGAACGTGCTCGAGACCTCGCGGCTGTGGCGCGAGACCGTCACCCGCGTGCACCGCGCGGAGTTCCCCGACGTGGTGCTCGAGCACCAGCTGGTCGATTCGATGGCGATGCACCTGATCTCACGGCCGCGCGACTACGACGTGGTGGTCACCGAGAACCTGTTCGGCGACATCCTCACCGACGAGGCCGCGATGCTGGCGGGCTCGATGGGCCTGCTGCCCTCGGCCGCGCTCGGCGACGGCCCGCGCGGGCTGTACGAACCCATCCACGGCAGCGCGCCGGACATCGCGGGCCAGGGCATCGCCAACCCCATCGCCGCCATTCTGAGCGTCGCGATGCTACTGCGGCATTCGCTGTCCCTGCATCGCGAAGCCGACGCCGTCGAGTCGGCCGTCGGTGCCGTCCTCGACGCGGGTGAAGGCAACGTTGCCCTGCGCGCGCGCGATCTCGGCGGCACGGCGAACACCGCAGCCCTGACTTCGGCGGTGCTGTCCGCACTCGCGGCAGACGCTCCACAGGCGAACGCAGCCGAACACGCCTTTCCCGCTGTCGAACTGCGCGACTGAGGGGCGACAGTTCCGATCCCGTTCGGCCGTTGCTGCACCGCGTCATTCAATGCGAATTGCTTTGACGCGCCGCAGCATGAAAAGGCAGAGAAAGTCATCGCCTTGAGGCGAGGTGCTTGCGCGCCTAGCGACCATACGCTAGCGTCCGTTTCGCGATGCACCGGGTGCCCCAGGGGATGACAGCGCCCGCATCGTGAAACCGGCCTCCGGTTTCCGTCGGACGCAGCGGGGAACACCCCGCGGCGATCACCACGCCACAGGGGAAAATCGATGAACCATCTCGCTCGCCGCACCACGCGGCGGTGTGCCGCCGCGCTCGCGCTCGTCGCGATCGCCGCGCCCACCCTCGCCAGCACGCTGAACCAGAACGTCTCGTGGACCGTCGACCGCGCCGGCACCACGGCCAAGTACCGCGTCGTCGCCTACGGCGATTCGATCTACGCCGGCTACAACGGCTCCGTCTCCAACGCCGCGCGCTGGGCCGCGCCGACCGTGGATTCCGAGTACCTCTCGGCGCGCTGGAACGCCGACATCGAGAGCATCCGCCGCACCAAGTCCGGCGCCGTGGCCCGGGATGTCTACGAGAACAAGATCGTCGCCGAGCGCTCCTGGATGCAGGCGGCCTCGACGCGCGTGGTCACGTTCGAAATGTGCGGCAACGATGGCCTGCAGGCGCGCACCGCCTTCAAGAACCAGAGCGGCACCTGCAATTACGCCGTGCTCGACAACGCGGTCAACAGCTGCAAGACCTACGTCGCCGCGTCGATGGACTACATCAACGCCAACGCCAGCCCGAACACCCGGCTGAAGGTCATCTCGAATCTCTACTACCCGGGCTACAACGCCGACAACGTGCAGAGCACGTGTCGCGACGCCACCACCGGGCAGACGGTGAACCTGCGCGACCGCTTCCTGCCGGCCATCACCCGCATGAACTACTGGATGTGCGAGTACGCCCGCCAGAAGGGCTTCCAGTGCGCCGACAGCTTCGCCCAGTACATGGGCGCGGACTTCGACAGCAACGGCGACGGCCAGGTCGATTCCGACGCGCTCCGCTACGTGCCGGGCGACACCGAGGCGGCCTACCTGCAGCGCATCACCGTGGCGCTGCGCGGCACGCTCCGCGACGCCAACACGCACTTCGTCTCCTCGACGACCAGTGCCGACTACATCCAGTCCGACGACGTGCATCCGACCTACAGCGGCCCGACGGTCAGCGCCGGCCTCTGGGGCGGCAGCACCGGCACCGGTGCACCGCGCTACCCGACCATCACGAACGGCCGCAATCCGATCTGGAACACCTTCGGCCATGAGCGGATGGGTTGGGCGCTGTCGGTCTACAACCCGGCCAGCCCCTGACGCACGCCGAACGCCCCGTGGCCCTGTCGCCGCCCGGCCGCCACGCCCCGTCGTCCTCCGCGGACGACGAGGGCGTGCGCATTCTTCGCAAAACCGGCTCACGCTTCGGAATCGAGGCCCGTGGGGCCGCCGGCATCGCGCTCATCGTCGCCGTGGCGGTGGCAGTGTCGCTCTGGACCTCGCGAAGCGATGAGCCATCGGGCGATGCCGTCGTGGATGCAAGCACCCGTGCGCCGTCGCCCACCGCCACGCCTGCGATGGTGCCGGCTCGCCCTGAAGTGGTCGGCGCCGAACACCGTCTGGAGATCCCGCCCACCGCCGCAGACGTCGCAGCGCGCGTGCCCAGCGGCGACCCCGACGATCTCGCGAGCTATTTCCGCCCCGGCGATCCCGTGCCTTCCACCGCGAACCTGATCAAGGCGATGAACGAGGCCGGCATCCGCACCGGCATCGCGGCCTTCAACCCGCCGGGCACCAGCCCGCCGCTCGAAGGTCTCGCCGTGCCCGCGGATTTCGAACTGCCGCCCGGTTACGTGCGCCACCACCAAGCCACCGATGAAGGCGAAACCATCGAGCCGATCCTGATGTTCTCGCCGGACCTCGTGCTGCGCGATGCGCAAGGACGCCCGATCGCCCTGCCGGCGAACCGCGTCGTGCCGCCGGAGTTCGCGCCGCCGGGCCTGCCACTGCGCTGGGTCCGCCCCGGCAAGTCTTGATGCCGGCCACGAACGCCAGCGCACGCTGGCCGATCCCCGCGAGCCTCCTCGCCACCGCCGCGCTGGTCGCGCTCTTCGCCGCGATCGAGCCCGCGTGGCCGCTCGCCGCGGTGCTTCTCGTGCCTTGGCTGTGGGCGCTCGATCGCGCGCGGTCCTGGCGCGGCGTCGCGGCGCAGGGCCTCGCGATGACCGTCCTGTTCACCGCCGCGGTGCTCTGGTGGTTCGCCGTGGGCGTGGGCGAATTCACCGGCGTCGGCACCGGGCTCGCCGCCGCTGTCCTGCTGCTCGGCGCGCCCCTGCTGCAGCCGCAGATCCTCGTCTTCGCGCTGGTGCGACACGCGGTCGGCCGCGCACACGGACCGCTGCTGCGCGCACTCGCAGGCGCCGCCGCCTGGGTGGCCACGGAGGCGCTGTGGCCGAAACTGCTTGGCGACACGCTTGGCCACGGCCTGCAGCCGGCCGATGCGCTGCGGCAGGCCGCGGACCTCGGCGGCGCCACCGGCCTCACCGTCGTGGTGCTGCTCACCAACGAAGCGATCGCGCAGGCCATCGCGCGACGCCGCGACGGCCTTCGGGCCTGGGGCCTGCCAATCGCCTTCGGCACGGCGATGCTGGCCGCGGTGGCAGGCTACGGCGCGTGGCGGCTGGCGGCATTGCGCGTGCCGCCCGCAGCGGATACCGCCGTGCTGCGCGTCGCGATGGTGCAGGCCAGCCTCACCGACTACGAAGCGCGGCGCCGCGAGCAAGGCGCGTATGCCGTAGTGCGCGAGGTGCTCGACACGCATTTCGGCCTGTCGGCTTCGGCCCTGCGCGACCATGGCGCCGACGTGCTGCTGTGGTCGGAAACGGTCTACCCCACCACCTTCGGGCAACCGCGCAGCGAGGACGGCGCCGCCTTCGACGCCGAGATCCAGGGCTTCGTCGATGCGATGGGCGTGCCGCTCGTGTTCGGCACCTACGAACAGGACGTGCTGGGCGAGTACAACGCCGCCGTGGTCCTCGAACCCGGCCGCGGCCGGCTCGGCAGCTACCGCAAGACCCACCCGTTCCCGCTCACGGAGCACGTGCCCGAATGGCTCGATGGCCCCGCGCTCCGCTCGGCCCTGCCGTGGACCGGCGGCTGGCGCGCGGGCGATGGCGCACGCGTGCTGCCGCTGCGCAGCGGCGACGGTCGCGAAGTGAACGTGATGCCGCTGATCTGCCTCGACGACGTGCACTCGCAGCTGGCCATCGACGGCGCGCGGCTCGGCGCCCAAGCCATTCTCGGGATGTCCAACGATTCATGGTTCACCGAGGCCCCGCTCGGGGCCCGCCTGCACTTGGCGGTAGCGGCCTTCCGCAGCGCAGAAACCGGCCTGCCGCAGCTCCGCGTCACCACCAACGGCTTCAGCGCAGTCATCGACGAGACGGGCGAGGTGCTGGTGCATACCGCGATGGGGCAGCAGGCGGTGCTCACCGGCTTCCTGCTCGCGCGCGATCCCGCACCGACCCTGATGGTGCGCTGGGGCGACTGGGTGGGGCGTGCCGGCCTCGCGTTCCTGTTCGCATTGGCCTTGTGGCGAGGGCTGGCAGCCCTCGGCGCACGCGCACTGCGACCGTCGGCGGCCCCCACGGTGTTCGCGGTCGTGCTGATGCCGCCACCGATGCGGCTCGCGGTGATCGCGCTTCGCGCCATGGCGTTGATGGGACTCCTGGCCTTGGCCTACGACATGGCCACGCGCATCGGCTGGCAGGTGGCGTCCATGGCCCAGCTCCGCGGCTACGGCCTGTTCGTCGTGCTGCCGCTGCTGCTGGCTTGGGGCCTGCGTCGTTGGGGGCGCGGCGAACTGCGCTTCGAATCGGCGCAGGTCGTCATCGACCGCCCGAACGAACGCATCGAGATTCCGCACGGCGCGATCGCCGCCCTGCGCGCCTGGCGCCTGCCCCTGCCGTCGCCGGGGCTCGATCTGGTGCTTGGCTCGGGCCGCCGATGGTCGATGGCGCTGGCCTCGCCCTCGGCGGCCGGCGATGCGTGGCGCGGCGCACTCGCGACGGGACGCCTCGCTGCACTTGCCGAGCAGCGCGCGCGAGCCCACCGCCCGCGCTGGGACCATGCGCTGCTGAAGTTCGGCCTGTTCCCGCTGCTTCCCGCCCTGATCGCCTTCCGCCTGCACCAGGTGATCGCGTTCGGTGGCTTCTTCGGCGAGTGGCTCACCTACGGACCGGCGGCGTGGTTCACCGGCCTCGCGATCTGGTGGGTGGCCTGGTCCTTGGGCCTGATGCTGTTCGCCGCCGTGCTGCGGATCGGCCTTGAAGTGATCGGCTTCGTGGCGTCCTGGTTCACCGCGCCCACGCAGCAGACGATGCTCCGCGAGGCCGGCGAATGGCTGCTGCGCGGGCTCTACTACATCGGTGCGCCGTCGGCGCTGGTGTTCCGGCTGCTGGCGGGTTGATCAGCCGCGAAGCGCGGCGAGGAAGCGTCGCGGCGCGTCCTCGAAGCCGCCGTTCGACATGAACACCACGTGGTCGCCATCCTTCGCCTCAGCGGCGAGGCTGGCGATCATCGTGTCGACATCCGGCACGGTGCGCGCGGCACCGCGCACGGCGCCAACGACCTTCGCGGCATCCCACGGAAGGTTCGGGCGGTGCAGGAACACCGTGGCGTCGGCCGGATCGAGCGAGGGCGCCAGCGCATCGGCATGCGCGCCGAGGCGCATCGAATTGCTGCGCGGCTCCAGCGCGGCGATCACGCGCGCGCTGCCGACCTTCGCGCGCAGCCCGTCGAGCGTCGTGCGGATCGCGGTCGGGTGGTGGGCGAAATCGTCGTAGACGGTCACGCCGCGCGCCGTGCCGATCACCTCGAGGCGACGCTTGGCGCTGGCGAAACCGGCGAACGCGGGCAGTAGCGCCTGGGCATCGCAACCCACCGCCGCAGCGGCGGCCAGCGCGGCCAGCGCGTTCATCACGTTGTGGCGGCCGAGCAGCGGCCATTCGATGGTGCCGAGTTCAATGCCGCGATGCGCGACGACGAAGCGCGAACCATCGGCAGCCAGAAGGCGCGCCGTCCAGTCGAGCGTCGCGCCACCCGGCGTCGCCACCTCGGGATGGCCTTGGGCATCGACGATCCCGAAGCGCTCCACCGGCGTCCAGCAGCCCATCGCCAGCACCTCGGCCAGCGCGGCGTCCTCGCCGTTGACGACCAGCCGCCCACGCCCCGGCACGATGCGCACGAGGTGGTGGAACTGGCGTTGGATCGCGGCGAGGTCCGGGAAGATGTCGGCGTGGTCGTACTCGAGGTTGTTCAGCACCGCCACCGTCGGCCGGTAGTGCACGAACTTGCTGCGCTTGTCGAAGAAGGCGGTGTCGTACTCGTCGGCTTCGACGACGAACTCAGCGCCCGAGCCGAGACGCGCAGACACGCCGAAGTTCTCTGGCACGCCGCCGACGAGGAAGCCGGGATCGCGGCCGGCGGATTCAAGCAGCCAGGCCAGCAGCGAGGTGGTGGTGGTCTTGCCGTGCGTGCCGGCGACGGCCAGCGTCTCGCGGCCGCGCAGCACGTGCTCGGACAGCCACTGCGCGCCCGACGCGTAGCGCATCCCGGCGTCGAGCACGTGTTCGACGGCGGGGTTGCCGCGAGACAGCGCATTGCCGACGACGATTTCGTCGACGCCGGCGCTGATGTGGGACGGCGTGTAGCCCGAGGCCAGCGTGATGCCCAGCTGCTCGAGCTGGGTGCTCATGGGCGGGTAGACGTTCTGGTCGCTGCCCTCGACCGCATGGCCGAGGTCGCGCGCCAGGGCGGCGATGCCGCCCATGAAGGTGCCGCAGATGCCGAGGATGTGGAGCTTCATGGGATCAGTTGAACAGGTTTGAGGCTTCGACGAAGCCGATCAATAGGATTACGGGGACGACCCACATGGCGACGTTCATCAGGAGGGTCATCAACAGGCCGACGGCGTAACCGCGATCGAGCGCACGCGCCCAGACGTGGGACATCGCCAACCCGTACCAGAGGGTCACCGCGAGAGGGAGCAACGCGGACAACCAAGCCACGGCGACGAGCCATCCCTGTTCGACCGGGTCCGGCCCCATGAGCTTCACGCGCACCAGCACGCTGCCGAACATCACCAGCATGGTGAGCCCGTGCACGAGGCTCAATGCAAGTGCGAACTGGTTGAAGCGCGAGGCCCGGTCGAAGGCGCGGAGCACGAGCGCGCACGCGCCGATCAGGCAGGCAACCGGCCCAAGCGCCCAAGCGAGGAGCAGCCCACCGGTCGGCGGCACCGATCCCGGTGGCGTCTCCGAGAGGACGATCATCCAAGCCGGATAAGTCGAAGCCATCAATGCGATGGCAATCCACGTGAGTGCCGGGGAATACGGCAGGTCTTCGGGGCCGGACCGCAGGACAAGCAGGCGGGCGCCGAACCAAGCCAGCAGCGGGAGATCGTCACGAATCCGCGAATCGCCCACAGCGCTGCGTCGCGGTGACGCGGGATCAGCGCTGCGGCAGGGCCGACACGATGCGCTGGAACACGTCGTCGACCGGGCCCACGCCATCGACGACGGCCAAGCGGCCGCGCGACTGGTAGAAGCCCGCGACCGGCGCGGTCTGCTGGGCGTAGACGTCGAGGCGCTTGCGGACGGTTTCCGGATGGTCGTCGGCGCGGCCCTCGGCGGCGTAGCGGATCTCGCAGCGGCCGACGATCACTTCGTTCGGCACTTCGAACTTCACGACGGCGTCGAGCGGCTGGCCGATGCGGCCGAGCAGCGAGTCGAGCGCGTCCGCCTGGACGAGGTTGCGCGGGTAGCCGTCGAGGATGAAGCCCTTGGCGGTGTCCGGCTTGGCGAGGCGCTCTTCGAGCATGCCCAGCACGAGGTCGTCGGAGACCAGCTGGCCGGCGTCCATCACGGCCTTGGCTTGCAGGCCGAGCGGCGTGCCTTCCTTGACGGCGGCGCGAAGCAGGTCACCGGTCGAGATGTGGGCGATGTTGAAGTGCTCGCGCAGGCGGGTGGCCTGCGTGCCCTTGCCCGAACCCGGGGCGCCGAGGAAGACGAGTCGCATGAAGAGGCTCCATAAACGATGACGCACGGCACCGTCTTCACCCCCAACGCGATACGGAGGGCCGCCGACAGGCCGTGCGGACGAGGTCACGCTAGCGGCCCCGGGTGGTGAAGTCAAACAGGAAACGCTTCAATGGCAGGCCCGGGCCGCAGCACGCGCGCCCCGCCCCATGGAGTGCCCCCATGCCGAAAGGCCACCTGCTCTACGCCCAGTCGGGCGGCGTCACCGCCGTCATCAATGCCACGGCCAGTGCCGTCCTCGCCACCGCCCGCGCCCACAAGGTTCCGGCGTTGTGGGCCAAGAACGGCATCCTCGGCGCCCTGCGCGAGGAGCTCTACGACACCCGCAAGCTCAAGGCCGCCGAGATCAAGGCCTTGGCCCACACCCCGGGCGGCGCCTTCGGCAGCTGCCGCTTCAAGCTGAAATCCATCGAGCAGGACCGCGCGCAGTACGAGCGCCTGATCGACGTCTTCCGCGCCCACGACATCCGCTGGTTCCTCTACAACGGCGGCAACGACTCGGCCGACACGGCGCTGAAGCTCTCGAAGGTCGCATCGGAACTCGGCTATCCCCTCACCTGCATCGGCGTGCCGAAGACGGTCGACAACGACCTCGTGGTGACCGACTGCTGCCCGGGCTTCGGCTCGGCGGCGAAGTACACGGCCGTCTCGGTGGCCGAAGCCGCGCTCGACGTGGCCGCCATGGCCGACACCTCGACCAAAGTCTTCGTCTACGAAGTGATGGGCCGCCACGCCGGCTGGCTGGCCGCTGCCGCGGGCCTTGCGGGCCGCGGCGAGGGCCAGGCGCCGCACCTGATCCTCTTCCCCGAGAACGCCTTCGACGAGGCCGCCTTCCTGGCCAAGGTGCAGGCCGTGGTGAAGAAGGTCGGCTACTGCGTCGTGGTGGTGTCGGAAGGCATCCGCCATGCCGACGGCCGCTTCGTGGCGGAAGCCGGCGGCAAGGACGCGTTCGGGCATTCGCAGCTCGGCGGCGTCGGCCCGATGCTGGCCGCGCTGTGCAAGGACAAGCTGGGCGTGAAGGTGCACTGGACCGTGCCCGACTACCTGCAGCGCTCGGCGCGCCACCTCGCCAGCAAGACCGATCTGCAGCAGGCGCTGGCGGTCGGCAAGGCCGCGGTCGAACTGGCGTTGGCCGGCAAGAACGGCGTGATGCCCACCATCCAGCGCACCAGCGACAAGCCCTACCGCTGGAAGATCGTGCCGCACCCGCTGTCGGAGATCGCGAACCACGAGAAGACCATGCCGAAGGCCTTCATCCGCAAGGACGGCTTCGGCATCACCGAGGCCTGCCGCACCTACCTCGAACCGCTGATCCGCGGCGAAGCACCGCCGCCCTACGGCAAGGACGGCCTGCCGGCCTTCGTTCGCCCCACGCTGCCGCAGCTGCCGAAAACGCTGCCGGCTTGGTCAAAGTGAGTTGACGGGCACGCCCGGGCGCTGGACAGGGCCCCGGACGTGGCTATCCTCAGGCCATTGTTGTTGGAGCATGCACCCGCATGGCGGCTTCCCCGCAGCGCGACCCAGGCATCACCGCGCGCCTCCGCGCCTCGCTCACCGGCATCGGTGGCCGGCTGCTGGCGTCGATGGTGGTGGCCAGCACGCTGATCAGCACCGCGGTCGCCGGCGTCGAGGTCTGGGCCGGCTACCAGGACGACCTGCGCGAGCTCGAGGCCGACATCGAGCGCATCAGCCGCGCCAGCCTCGATCCGATCGCGCTCTCGCTGTGGAACTACGACGACGCCCAGCTGCGGCTGCAGCTCGACGGCATCCGCCAGCGCCCCTACGTCGCCGCGGTGGAAGTCCGTGAACGAGGCATGGGCGGCGAGGACGGCGCCCTGCGGGCGCGCGTGGGCGAAGAAGCGAGCGGCGAGGGCCGGATCGAGCGCCTGCCGCTGTCCTACCGGCGCGACGGCGAAAACGCCGACCTCGGCACGCTCATCGTCGAACTCGATATCGGCGCGGTCCAGCGCAGCGCCCTCGAACGCGCCGTCAGCATCCTCGTCACCCAGGGCGGCATCACCCTGCTGATCAGCCTTGCGCTGCTCCTGCTGGTGCGACAGATCGTCACCCGCCACCTGTCCGCTTTGGCGCACGCGGCGCAGCGCTTCGACCTGCGCGACGAGACCGCGAGCTTCCGCGTGCGGCCGCGCGGCTCGGGCCCCGGCGACGAGATCGACCGCGTGATCGACGCGCTGGAAACCATGCGCAGCAGCCTTCACGGCGCCTACCGCGACTTGGCAGACACCAATGCCGAACTGCAGTCCGACATCGCCGCCCGCCTGCGCGCGGAGGCGGCGGCCGACCACCTCGCCAACCACGACGCCCTCACCAACCTGCCGAACCGGCGCCTGCTGTTCCAGCGCCTCGCGCACGAGCTGGCGGTGGCGGAGCGCAGCGGTACGCAGGGCGCGATGATGTTCATCGACCTCGACCACTTCAAGACGCTGAACGATGCGCGCGGGCACAGCATCGGCGATGCGGTGCTGATCGAGGTGGCGCGTCGGCTGCGGACGCACCTGCGCGAGATCGACCTGGTGGCGCGCCTCGGCGGCGACGAGTTCGTCGCCGTGCTGCCGATGCTCGGCGAGTTGCGCGAGCGCGCTGCGCAGAACGCACAGACCGCGGCGGAGAAGCTGCGCGCGGCGCTGGCCGAGCCCATCGTCGTGCGCGACGAAGTGTTCCGGCTGTCGGCGAGCATCGGCGTGGCGCTGTTCCCCGACGACGGCGGCAGCCCGGAGAACCTGATCAAGCACGCCGACACGGCGATGTACCAGGCCAAGACCGAAGGCCGGAACACCATCCACTTCTTCCAACGCGACCTGCTCGCCGCGATGGAGGAGCGCCATGCGCTCGAAACCGACCTTCGCCGCGCGCTGGTGGAAGGCGGCCTCGACGTCGCCTACCAGCCCCTCGTCGATGCGCACGGCGGCGTGCGCGGTGCGGAGGCGCTGGTGCGCTGGACGCACCCGACGCGCGGCCCAGTGTCGCCGGCGCAGTTCATCCCGCTGTGCGAGGAGAGCGGGCTGATCATCAACCTCGGTGACTGGGTGCTGCGCGCGGTGCTCAAGCAGGTGCAGTCGTGGCGCCGGGAAAGCCTGCTCGGGCCGCAGCAGTACATCAGCGTCAACATCAGCCCGCGCCAGTTCCGCCAGCAGGGCTTCGAGGACCGGCTGCTCGCCGCGCTGCACGAATTCGAAGTGCCGCCTTCCATGCTGGTGCTCGAGATCACCGAGGGCGTGGTGCTCGGCGACATCGATAGCGCCATCCAACGCATGAACACGCTGCGCGCGCGCGGCATCCGGTTCTACATCGACGACTTCGGCACCGGCTATTCCTCGATGGCCTACCTGAAGCGCCTGCCGGCAGACGGCCTGAAGATCGACAAGGGCTTCGTGCGCGACCTCGGCACCGACGCCAACGATGCCGCGATCGTCGACGCGATCCTGGCGATGGGCCGCCACTTCGGCCTGACGGTGGTGGCGGAAGGCGTGGAAACGGAATCGCAGGCGCAGTACCTGATCCAGCGCGATTGCGCGCTGCTGCAGGGCTACCACCTCGGCCGCCCGGCGGATGCGACGCGCTTCGCCGAGTCCTTCCTGCGCCGACGCACGCTGGTGTAACCGCGCGCCATCCCGGGCCGTACCGGGGGCATGCCCCGCCCTCCAGCGCCCCCGTGACCGCCCTGGCCCTGCCCTTCGCGATGACGCCCCCACCATCGACCGCCACCGCCCTCGGCGTGCTGTTCTGCGCGGGCCGCGGAGGCGACGAAGCCCGCTACGCGCAAGCGCTTCGGGAGTGCGCGGTGCTGCTGCGGCGCTTCACCGCGGCCAAGCTGCAGCGGATGGCGCCGGGCATGCTCGCCGACACCGAGGACGTGGTGCAGGAATGCCTGATCGCGCTGCACCTGAAGTCGCACACCTACGACCCCGCCCAGCCCTTCGAGCCTTGGCTGTACGCGGTGGCCCGCTACAAGCTGATCGACCTGCTGCGGCGTCGCCAGCCCGGCCGGGAACTCAGCCTCGACCTGCTCGCGGAGACGCATGAATTCGCCGATGCGAGCGAATCGACCGAGCCGCAGGCCGGGGCCGATCTCGCCGTGCTGCTGGCGCAACTCCCCGACAAGCAGCGCCGGCCGATCGAGCTGGTGAAACTCGAGGGACGCTCCGTGGCCGAAGCCGCGGCGACGACGGGGCTCTCCATTTCCGCCGTGAAAGTCGGCATCCATCGCGGCTTGAAGGCGCTGGCCAAGCGCCTCGCCGCGGAAGGCGACACCCCATGAAGACCGACGAGCTCATCACCCTGTTGGCCCGCCAGCCGGATGCCCTGCCGAAAACCCAGCCCCTGCGCGACACGGCACTGGCCTTGGTCGCCGGAGTCGTCGCGGCGTTCCTGCTGATGGCGCTCGTGCTGGGCCCGCGGACGGACCTCGCCGAAGCCGTCGCCTCCGCGCTGTTCTGGCAGAAGATCGGCGCCCTGGCCCTGCTGGCGGTGATCGCAGGCGTCGCCGCCTATCGCTCGGGGCTTCCCGGGCGTTCGCTGCGGTCCACCGAGCGCCTGCGTTGGGCCGCGCTGCTTTGGCTGGCGGTCGCGACCGTGGTGACGGTCGTCTCGGCGCCCGCCGGCGAGCGCCTGGCGCTGTTCCATTCGCCGACGATCCTCGTCTGCCTGACGATGGTGCCGCTGCTCTCCGTGCCACCGGCCGCGGCCATGCTGTGGGCCCTGCGTCGCGCCGCACCGACCGAGCCGGCCCGCGCGGCTCGCGCCGTCGGCTGGGCGGCCGGTGCCATCGGGGCCTTCGCCTACGCCTTCCATTGCCAAGCCGACCAACCGGGGTACGTCCTGGTCTGGTACGGACTGGCGCTGGTCGCCACCGTCACGCTGACCCGAGCCACCGCCACGCGGTGGCTTCGCTGGTGATGCGGCAGCGCAGCATGAAAGCCTCGCTGCCGTGCGGCGTCGCCGCACGATGGACACCCCCGGCGGCATAGCGCCCCGCTCCCCCATCGGCAATACTCGACCCAAGGCGGCCGTCCGGCCGCCTCATCGTGTCTGGGTTCAAGTCCGAAGTCTGGGGAGGTCAGGATGTTGGAGCAGTACGGAATCGCCATCGCACTGTCGTGTGCCGTGGTCGCCATCCTTTATGGAATCGTGTCGGCGCGCTGGATCCTCGCGCAGCCGGCCGGCAATGAACGAATGCAGCAGATCGCCGCGGCCATCCAGGAAGGCGCCGGCGCCTACCTGCGGCGGCAATACACCACCATCGCCATCGTCGGCGTCGTGCTCTTCCTGGTGATCGGCTTCGTGCCGGCGCTGGGCTGGTCGACGGCCATCGGCTTCGCGATCGGCGCCGTGCTCTCGGGCCTCGCCGGCTTCATCGGCATGTTCGTCTCGGTGCGCGCCAACGTGCGCACGACGCAGGCGGCCACGAAGGGGCTCAACGAAGCGCTCAACGTCAGCTTCAAGGGCGGCGCGGTCACCGGCCTGTTGGTCGTGGGCCTCGGCCTGCTCGGCGTGGCCGGCTACTTCTGGTTCGTCGGCGGAGCGGTGAATGACGAAGCGGCGATCAAGGCGGCCCTGCAGCCGATGATCGGCCTCGCCTTCGGCAGCTCGCTGATCTCGATCTTCGCCCGCCTCGGCGGCGGCATCTTCACCAAGGGCGCCGACGTCGGCGCCGACCTCGTGGGCAAGGTCGAAGCCGGCATCCCGGAGGACGATCCGCGCAACCCGGCGGTGATCGCCGACAACGTGGGCGACA
Source organism: Silanimonas sp. (assembly GCF_027531545.1). Taxonomy (GTDB): domain Bacteria; phylum Pseudomonadota; class Gammaproteobacteria; order Xanthomonadales; family Xanthomonadaceae; genus Silanimonas. Next base: position 36,839 of record NZ_JAPZSC010000010.1, read on the forward strand.
ACGTCGGCGACTGTGCCGGCATGGCCGCCGACCTGTTCGAGACTTACGCGGTGACGATCGTGGCGGCGATGCTGATCGCCGGCATCACCTTCAGCACCTACGGCTTCGCCGGCGTGATGTACCCGCTGGTGCTCGGCGCGGTGTCGATCATCGCCTCGATCATCGGCACCTTCTTCGTGAAGGTGGGCAGCGACGGCAAGATCATGAAGGCCCTCTACAAGGGCCTGATCGTCGCGGGTCTGTTGTCGGCCATCGGCTTCTGGTTCGTCACCGACGCGATGATCGCCGTCAACACGCTGCAGATCTTCCTCTGCGCCATCGTCGGCCTGGTGCTGACCGCGGCCATGGTGGTGATCACCGAGTACTACACCGCCACCGAGTACAAGCCGGTGCGTGACGTGGCCGCCGCTTCGGTGACCGGCCACGGCACCAACGTCATCGCCGGCCTCGCCGTGTCGATGAAGTCGACGGCGGCGCCGGTGCTGGCCGTCGCGCTGGCGATCTGGTGCTGCTACTCGCTGGCCGGCCTGATGGGCATCGCGGTCGCCGCGACGTCAATGCTGTCGATGGCGGGCGTGATCGTGGCGCTCGACGCCTACGGCCCGATCACCGACAACGCCGGTGGCATCGCCGAGATGAGCGGCCTCGACAAGGAGATCCGCAAGACGACGGACGCGCTCGACGCCGTGGGCAACACGACGAAGGCCGTCACCAAGGGCTACGCCATCGGTTCGGCCGGCCTTGCCGCGCTGGTGCTGTTCGCCGACTACGCGCACAAGCTGGACGAGAAGTTCGGCCAGGACGTCGTCGACTTCTCGATCGACAAGCCCGAGGTCCTGATCGGCCTGCTGATCGGCGGCCTGATCCCCTACCTGTTCGGCGCCTACGCCATGCAGGCGGTGGGCCGCGCGGCCGGTGCGGTGGTGGAGGAAGTGCGCCGCCAGTTCCGCGAGATCCCGGGGATCATGGAAGGCACCGGCAAGCCGCAGTACGACAAGGCCGTGGACCTGCTGACGAAGTCGGCGATCCGCGAAATGATCGTGCCTTCGATGCTGCCGCTGATCATCCCGATCCTCGTGGGCGTGATCCTCGGCCCGGCGGCGCTCGGCGGTTTGCTGATGGGCACCATCGTCACCGGCCTGTTCGTGGCGATCTCGATGTGCACCGGCGGCGGCGCCTGGGACAACGCCAAGAAGTACATCGAGGAAGGCCACCACGGCGGCAAGGGCAGCGACGCCCACAAGGCCGCGGTGACCGGCGACACCGTCGGCGACCCTTACAAGGACACCGCCGGCCCGGCCATCAACCCGCTGATCAAGATCATCAACATCGTCGCCCTGCTGCTGGTGCCGCTGCTCTGACGATCCATTGAACGCGCGGGTGCGACACCGAAGCCCCACCGCAAGGTGGGGCTTCTTCGTTTCAGGTCGGCAGCGCGGTGCCGGTTTCGATCATCGCCTCGGCCACCCATTCCGCCGCGCGGATGCCATCGACGCCGGCCGAAAGAATGCCGCCGGCATAGCCCGCGCCTTCGCCCGCAGTGAACAGGCCGCGCGTGTTGAGGCTCTGGCCGTCGTCGCCGCGCGTGAGGCGGACCGGCGATGAGGTGCGGGTTTCGACACCGGTGAGCAGCGCATCGGACATGTCGAAGCCCTTGATCTGCCTGCCGAAGGCCGGCAGCGCTTCGCGGATGGCCTCGATGGCGTAGCGCGGCAGGGCCGTGGAGAGATCGCCCAAGCGGACGCCCGGCGTGTACGAGTTCACCACTGCGCCGAGTGTTTCCGACGGCGTGCCGGCGAGGAAGTCGCCGACCTTCTGCGCCGGCGCTTCGTAGGTTTCGCCGCCGAGCTTGAACGCCACTTCCTCCCAGTGGCGCTGCAGCGCGATGCCGCCCAGCGGGCTGCCGCTGGGGTCGAACTCGGCGTAATCCTCGGGCGTGATGCCCACCACGATCGCGGCGTTGGCATTGCGCTCGTTGCGCGAGTACTGGCTCATGCCGTTGGTGACCACGCGCCCGGGCTCGCTGGCGGCGGCCACCACGGTGCCACCGGGGCACATGCAGAAGCTGTAGACCGAGCGCCCGTTCTTGCAGTGGTGCACCAGTTTGTAGTCGGCCGCGCCGAGGATGGGGTGGCCGGCCTGCGGACCGAAGCGCGCCTGGTCGATCACCGACTGCGGGTGCTCGATGCGGAAGCCGATCGAGAAGGGCTTGGCTTCCATGAAGACGCCGCGCGCGTGCAGCATCGCGAAGGTGTCGCGGGCACTGTGGCCCAGCGCCATCACGACGTGATCGGCGCGCAGGGTTTCGCCACTCGCCAGCACCACGCCGCGCAGGTGGCGCACGCCATCGGCGTCCACGTCGATCAGCAGGTCATCCACGCGCTGCGAGAAACGGATTTCGCCGCCCAGGCCTTCGATGACGCCCCGCATGTGCTCCACCATCGACACCAGGCGGAAGGTGCCGATGTGCGGCTTGCTGACGTAGAGGATCTCGTCGGGCGCACCGGCCTTCACGAATTCGTCCAGCACCTTGCGGCCCAAGTGGCGCTTGTCGCTGATCTGGCTGTAGAGCTTGCCGTCGGAAAACGTGCCCGCGCCGCCCTCGCCGTACTGCACGTTCGACTCGGGGTTCAGCACTTTCTTGCGCCAGAGGCCGAAGGTGTCCACGGTGCGCTCGCGCACCTGCTTGCCGCGCTCCAGCACGATGGGCTTGAGACCCATCTGTGCGAGCACCAAGGCCGCGAACAAACCACAGGGGCCCATGCCGACGACGATCGGGCGCAGCGGCTGGTTCGGCGCCGGCTTGGCGATGAAGCGGTAGGTCGTGTCGGGCGTCGGGGTCACCTTGACGCGGTTCGGCTCCGTCTCCGCCGCCATGCGCTTCAGCACCGCCGCCTCATCGGCGACGTCGACATCCACCGAGTAGATCAACTGGATCTGGCCGCGCTTGCGGGCGTCGTAGCTGCGCTTGGCCACGGTCAGCGAACGCAGCGCGCCGGGCTTCAGCTTCAGACGCGCCAGCACCGCGTCGTTGATCGCGGTGTCGGCGTGGTCCAGCGGCAGCGTGATGTCGGTGAGTCGAAGCATGGGGCGCGGAGCGGTGGGGCCGTGGAGGGCCGCCATGATCCCACGGCGGGCGGGGCGTCACTGCGCCGTCGTCCATCTCGTCCCCGCCGTCGCTCATCGCGTCTGTTTCGTCCAGCCGTGTAACCGGGGTTGCCGTGTGGACGTAGGGTGAATTCGTGAGGTGATCGACCACGCCGTCCTTTCGGGATCGCGCCACGAGCCTCGCCACTGGGGAGCGCCCTTGCTGGGCCAGCCCCTTCCACTCCCTCCGCTTGCCCAAAGGACGTTTCCGATGAAGACCTCGCTCTCGCTCGCCGCTTTCGCCGCCGCCTTCGCCACCTCCTTCGCCGCCCTCGCCGCCGATGCTCCGCAGGGCAGCAGCGGCGCCGCTGTCGCCGCCGGCGACACCATCCACTGTTACGGCATCACCGCCTGCAAGGGCCAGAACGACTGCAAGACCACCGAGCACGCTTGCAAGGGCAATGCGGAGTGCGCCGGCCACGGCTTCAAGGCCACCACGGCCAAGGAGTGCCTGGACAAGGACGGCACGATCGGCGACATCGCCGCCTGAGGCCCCTGCGGCGCGACTGGCCTTCGGGCCGGTCGCGGCCGCGACGGGTCACGACGATGAGCACGCCTCGCCACGCGAACCTCCTGCAGCCTTCCCCGGGTTACGGCCTGGGCCTGCGCCCGCAGCACTACGCCGACTTCGCCGCATCGAAGCGCGACGTCGACTGGCTCGAAATCATCTCCGAGAACTTCATGGTCGACGGCGGAAAGCCCCTTCAGTGGCTGGACCGGATCCGCGCCGACTACCCAATGGCGATGCACGGGGTGACGCTCTCGATCGGCGGCACCGACCCGCTCGACCTCGATTACCTGAAGCGCCTGAAAGCGCTGGCAGCGCGCGTCGACCCGCTGTGGGTCTCCGACCATGTCTGCTGGGGCGGCCATGGCGGCATCCACGCTCACGACCTGCTGCCCTTGCCTTACACCGCGGAGGCCGTGCGCCACGTCGCCCCTCGAGTGCGGCAGGTGCAGGACATGCTTGGCCGGCGCCTCGTGCTGGAGAACGTCTCCAGCTACGTCGTGTTCCGAGACGACGAGATGCCCGAATGGGCCTTCCTCGACGCGCTCTGCGAAGAGGCCGATTGCCTCTTGCTGCTCGACCTCAACAACATCCACGTCAGCGCGGTGAACCATGGCTTCGACGCGCTCGACTTCCTCGGCGGGGTACCGCTCGATCGCGTGCAGCAGGTGCACCTGGCCGGCCATACCGTCCGCGACGACTACCTGATCGACACCCACGATGCGGCGGTCGCCGACCCGCTGTGGGCGCTGTACCGCGAGTTCGTCGCGCGCACCGGCGGCCGCGCCACGATGATCGAACGCGACGACCACATCCCGCCGCTGGAGGATCTCGAAGCCGAACTGGGCATCGCGCGCCGCATCGGGGCCGATGCCCTCAAGGCGCTTGCCGCGTGAGCGCACTCGTGGCCGTGCAGCAACGCTTCCTAGACGCCCTGCTTGATGGCGGGTCGCAGGCGGCGGGCGACATCCGCGGCACGCCGCATTTCGCGATCGAGCGGCGGCTCGCGGTCTATGCCAACGCCTATCGGCGACGGCTGGCCGAGGCCTTGGCGTCGGTGTTCGAGCGCTGCGCGCAGATGCTGGGCGAAGACGCCTTCGACGCCCTGGCCCTCGCTTACGTCGAAGCCCATCCACCGCGCGATCGCTCGCTGGGCCGCTATGGCGTCGATTTTCCCGAGTGGCTTCGGGCTCGCAACCCTGAACTGGCCACCGCCGCCGGGGTGGCGACCATCGACGCCGGGCTCCGCCGCGCCTTCGACGCTGCCGATGCCGAACCGGTCGATCGGACAGCCTTGCTCGCGCTCCCCGTGGCCGCTTGGGCCGGCCTTCGCTTCGCGTGGGTGCCGGCGCTCGCCACTGGACAGGTCGACGCCGCGGCCATCGAACGCTGGCGCGAACCGGAGCAGCGCGGCGTGGAGGGCACCGACGCGTCGATCACCGCCATCGCCTTCTGGCGCCGCGACGGCCAAACCTTTTTCCGCAGCATGGCGTCCAGCGAAGCCCTGCTGCTCGAGCGCCTCCGGGGCGGCGCCACGCTGGCGGAAGCCTGCGCCGGCGAGGGCTTGCCGATCCCGCTCGAGGTCGCCGCCCCGGCACTCTTGTCGTGGATCGACGAGGGCTGGGTGGCGCGGCTCGCCGTCGATACCGACCCCATGTGAGCACGACGACGCCCAGCGAACCGCTGCGTCATTCGCCCGGCCACGCCTCGATGGCCCAGCTCAAGCGGCTGCCGGTCGACGAGCTGGAGATCGACCGCTCCTTCGTGAAGAACCTCACGTCGGACGCCGAGGACGAGGCCATCGTGTCGGCGACGATCGCGCTAGCGCACCGGCTTGGTCTTCCCGTGGTGGCTGAAGGCGTCGAGGACGCGGCGACCGCCGAGCGACTCGCGGCCCTCGGCTGCGACGAGATCCAGGGCTACGGCGTGGCCCGCCCGATGCCGGTCGCCGAACTGGTGGAATGGGTGGCGCGCCATCGCTCGGCGGTGCGCGCCTTCGTCAGTGGACTTGCCGCATGAACCGCTCGCGCGCGGTCAGGGTTCGTGCGTTCGTCCTCAATACCAGCCTCTCGCTCGCCTCCATCAGCGGCGCATCGACGGCACTAGCCGACCTGCCGTACTCGGGGCGCATCGACCTTCGCGCTGTCTCGGCCAGCGGCGGCGAGCCCTGGGCCGAAGGCGGCCCGTCCACGCAGCGCTACGCCTCCGGGCGCGACCTCCGGTTGGCGCACAGCGTGCTGGTGGTCGATTGGCAATCCGAAGCGAAGCCGCTCGACGCGCGGCTGGTGCTTCACGCCGCCGATGATCGCCCCGGCGTGGTCGACGCGACGGAGCTTCTCCTGCGCTGGAAACCGCTGCCCGACGGGCCCTGGCGAAGCAGCGTGCGCACTGGCGCGTTCTTCCCCGAGATCTCGCGAGAGAGCGGCGGCCTTGGCTGGACCCCGACGCGGGGGCTCTCGACCTCGGCCGGCAACGCCTGGATCGGCGAGGAGCTGCGCACGATTGGCGTCGAGGCGACCTGGAGCCGTGGACGAACCCGTTCCGCGAGATCGACGGCCGCGCCGGGGCCTGCGTGTTGCTCGGCCACGAGCACGCCGAGGGCTGGCGCAGCCGGCTGTGGCTGTACGACAACTTCGCCGATCCGAGCGTGCTGAAATCCGGGCAGTACGCATGGCATACGCGCTTCGCGCAAGGCCGGATCGAACGCCGCTGGGCAGGCGGCACCACGCTGGCGCTGCAGGCGATGGCCGGCACAACCGCGATGGGCCCACGCCGCCAGCTCGTCGTCGACAACGGCTACCGCGCGATGAGCCTGCACCTCGACCGTGCGGCCGGCACCTGGCGCTGGGGTGTGCGGCTGGAGTGGTTCGACGTCTCCGACCGCGATGCCACGGCGGATGACCCGAATGCCGAATCCGGTCGAGCCGCAGTGCTTCACCTCACGCGCCCTTTGGGCGCGTGGGAATCGGTGTTCGAAGCCAGCCGGGTCGACAGTTCGCGTGAGGCGAGGACACTCCTAGACCGCGCCCGCCGCAGGATCGACGGCAGCGTGTCGATCGCGCTGCGACGCGACTTCTGAACGCGACGTCAGTCGCCGGCACCACCCCGCAGCAGTTCGCCTGGCGCGACGCCCATCCGCGTCCGGAACACCCGCGCCAGGGCCGACGCGCTGCCGTAACCAACCTCGGCCGCGACCTGCTTGACCGGCCGGCCGCGGCGCAACGCCGCCTCGGCCAGCGCCAGCCGATAGCCGGCGAGGTAATCGCCCGGCGTCTGCCCGACCACGGCATGGAAATGCGCTGCAAAGCGTGCGCGCGACATGCCAGCCACCTCGGCCATCCGCTCCAGGGTCCATGGCTCGGCGGGCCGCGCATGCAGGGCCACCAGCACTTTCGACAGCTGCGCGTCGCCGAGCCCGGAGAAGGCGCCGCGCTCAACCAGGCCGGCGTCGAGCACATGCCGCAGTACGTGGATCAGCAGCAGCTCGGCCAGGCGATCGAGCGCCTGCTGGCGCCCGCAGTGGCCGCCTAAGGCTTCGTCGAACAGCAGGCGCGCGATGCCGTGCAGGGCCGGTGCGGCGGCGAGGTCGATCACCAGAGGCGAGGGCAATGAGCGCGACACCGGGTCGCCCGCGCCACCGCCGAAGCGCACCGTCGCGCACAGCAAAGTGGCCTCGCGGTCCTCGGGCACGAACAGGCGATGGGTCGTCGGCTTCGGGAACAGCACCAAGGCCGGACGCGGCAGCGGCTCGAACTCACCGCCCGCGCGCGGCGCGAGGAAGGCCTCTCCATCACTCACCAAATGGAGGTGCCCTACGCCATCGGCCTCGTCGAAGCCGGCCAGCCCGCACAGCGCGCCGGTGTGGAACACCGAGGCGGAGAGACGGAAGCGCTCGAGCAACGGGGCAAGACGGTCGGCCATGAGACTCTTGGTATGCATCAGTAGACGATTAGGCGCCAATCGTATCAGTGGCCTCGGCACAGTGGCGTCCGTGGACTCCCCCACGCCTTTCCGAGAGACCCGCCATGACCCGCATCGCTCCCCTGAACCCCGCCGACGCCTCGCCCGCCATCGCCGAAACCCTGGCCGGCGTCAAAGCCAAGCTCGGCATGCTGCCGAACCTGATCACCACTTTCGCCCACTCGCCGGGCGCGCTGAACGGCTACCTCGCCCTGTCCGGCGCACTGGCCGACAGCCTGCTGGAGCCGCGCCAGCGCGAGATCGTCGCGCTCGCCGTCGGCCAGGCCAACGAGTGCGGTTACTGCCTCGCCGCGCACACCGCCATCGGCAAGGGTGCCGGGCTCAACGGTGAGGCCATCGCCGCCGCGCGCCGCGGTGAAGGCACCAGCCCCGCCGACGCCGCCCTCGCCCGCTTCGCACGAGTGCTCACCGAGACCCGCGGCAACGCGACCGATGTCGATTACCAAGCCTTCCTCGCCGGCGGCTTCAGCCCGGCGCAGGCGCTCGACGTGGTGGCGCTGGTCGCGCTGAACACCCTGACCAACTACACCAACCACTTGGCCGGCACCGTGGTCGATTTCCCGGCCGTGCCGCTTCAGCAGGCGGCCTGACCATGGGCGCGATCCGACACCTCGACGATCGCGACCTGCCCGCGGCCTTGGCGGAAAGCCGAGGCCCGGTGCTGGTCGACTTCCATGCCACGTGGTGCGGCCCCTGCCGCTCGCTGGCGCCCAGCCTCGACGCGCTGGCCAGCGAAACCGGCGAGCAGCTCGCGGTGATCAAGGTCGATATCGACCAAGCGCCTGCCGCTGCGAACGCCTTCGGCGTCCGAAGCGTGCCGACCCTCGTGCTGCTCGACGGCGGGTCGGTACGCGATGTACGCGTCGGCCTGCAGTCGCTGGCCCAGCTGCGCAGTTGGGTCGGCTGCGTGCTGCCGCCGTCCGCGATGGCCCGCGCCTGAGTCACCTTCTGACGAATCCACTGCTTTCCCTTCGCAACGAACCCAAGGAACACGAACGATGAACCGCTTCCTCAAGACCTCCCTGCTCGCCACTGCGCTGGCCCTCGGCGCCGGCTTCGCCGCCGCCCCGGCTTTCGCCTACGACGAAGCATCCCCGGCCGCCATCAATGTCGATGCGGGCGTGATCCTGCATGGCCATGACGCCGTGGCCTATCAGACCGAGAACCGCCCGGTGAAGGGCAACGCCGCCTTCAGCGCCACGCATGAGGGCGCGACGTACCACTTCGTCAGCGCCGCCAATCGCGATGCGTTCCTCGCCGACCCGGCGCGCTACGCTCCGGCCTATGGTGGCTTCTGCGCCATGGGTGCCGCGCTCGAGAAAAAGCTCGACATCGATCCGACGCAGTTCAAGGTCGTCGACGGCCGCCTGTACCTCAACGTCAATGCCGACGTGTTCACGGCTTGGGAGAAAGACATCCCGACCAACATCAAGAACGCGAACCAGAATTGGCCGGGCATCAAGGACACGGCGCCGAACGCGCTCTGATCCGCACACGTCCTGAAACCGGCGCGGCGTCCGTCACTCGAGTGGCAGCGCCGCGTCGGCGGCCCACTCCCACATCGAACCGTCGTAGTTGCGGGCGTCGATGCCGTGCTCGCGCAGCAGCTCGGTGACGAAGGCCGAGCGCACGCCGCCGGTGCAGTAGACGATGGCGGGCTGGCCCCCGGGTACGCCCGCCTCGTTCATTCGCGAACGCAGCGCCTCGCCGCGCAGCACGCTGCCGTCGGCATCGGAGAGGGTGCGCCAGTCCAGATGCACGGCGCGCGGCAAATGCCCACCGCGCGCTTCGCCGTAGGGCGTCGCGCCGTCGAATTCATCGCGGGCGCGCACGTCGATGAGAGTGATGTTCGGGTCGGCGAGCGCCCGTCGCACGTCAGCTTTCGTCGCCCGCGCGTGGAACTGCGGCCGCGCGGTGAACCCGCCCGAGCGTGCGGCGAAGTCCGGCCCGACCGACCATGCGTGCCCGGCCTCGCGCCAGGCAGCGCAGCCGCCGTCGAGCAAGTGCACTTTGTTCTTGCCGAGCACGTCGAGCGTCCACGCCACCCGCGCTTCTTCGCCCCAGCGCTGGCCGCCGTCGCCGCAGACCAGCACGGGCCGCGCGTCGTCGACGCCCGCTTCGGCGAAACGCCGTGCGAGGGCGTCGAGATCGGTGGGAAGACGCCCACCGGTCGCCGCGCCCTCCCGCGTGTCGTACCAGTCGAAGCGCGCGGCGCCGTCGATGTGGCCGCGGGCGAAGGCGATGAGGCCGCGGGTGTCGAGCACGGTCGCGGCGTTCTCCTCCACCAGAACGCGGGCGGTTTCGACGTCGACAAAACGCGAGGGCGCTGCGGCCGCATCGACCGCCACGGCAAGCGCGAGCACGCAGCCCGCGAACGCGAGCGCGTATGCTCGATCGCGGGCCGCTGGGGTCCTACACGCTTCGGGGTTGGGCATGCGCATCGTCAAGTGGTTCATCGCCGGCTTCATCGCCACGCTCATCTTCCACCAGGGCCTGCTCGGCCTGCTGTACCTGGCCGGCATCAGCCCGCGCGCGCCGTTCAATCTGGCGGCCACGTCACCGCTGGGCATCCCGGAAGTGCTGTCGCTGGCGTTCTGGGGCGGCGTGTGGGCCGTCGCGCTGGCGCCGCTGCTGGCAAAGCTCACCGCCTCGCGCTGGGGGCTGGGCTGGATGGTCGCCGGTGCCATCGGCCCGAGCGCGGTCGCACTGTTCATCGTTTTCCCGCTCAAGGGCATGCCGATGGCCGGCGGCTGGGACCCGAAGCTGATCATCGGCGCGCTGCTGCTCAACGGCGCGTGGGGTCTGGGCTGCGCGGTGGCGCTGCGGCTGATGCGCTCGCGCTGACGCGCGCGCCCGCGGCCCACGACAGCGCGAGGCCGACCGCCACCAGCGCCCACTGCGCCGCGAGGGCCCACGGCGCGATGGCGAAGGCGGCCATGTCGTCGCGTGCGAGGTTCAAGCCGGTGGCGTAGCTGAAAAGCACGCCGAGCGCGGCCCACCACGGCCACGCGTGGCGAGTGAGCGCGGCGAACGGCAGGAACCACAGCAGGTACCACGGGTTGATCACCGGCGAGACGATCAGCAGCAGGCCGAACACCGGCACCCAGCTCTCCGGCGCGCCGTCGCCGACGCGCCGATAGATCCAAAGCATCAGCGCGGTGGCGAGCACGGCCATGCACAGCTTCGCTGCGGGCCAGCCGAGCAGCGGCGCGACCAGCGCAACGAGGCCCGGATTGAACTGCCAATACTCGGCGAACACGCGCAGGCCGGCGAGGTCGCTGCCGCCGTCGCTGCCCACGAGGAAGGGTGCGTACATCGCCGCCAGCAGCGCGGTCACGGCCAGCAAGCCGCGCCACTGCCGCACCAGCAGCCACGCGCCGAGCGCGGGCAGCGCGCTGGATTTCACCGCCAGCGCCACCGCGTAGGCCGCCGCGCTCGCCCACGGCGACGCCACCGCGCGCCACTGCCAGGCCAGCAGCAGCGCCAGCGCGACGAGCGCATCCGGGTGGCCGGTGAGCGCGACTTCCTTGAAGACCAGCGGCTGCGCCACGTACAGCAGCACGCGCGCCGGCCGCGCGTCGGCGAGCAGGCGCCACACGAGCAGCAGGTGCAGGGCCGCAACCAGCAGGCGCAGCGGAAGCTCATTCGCGCCGCCAAGCACATGGGCGGCAAAGAACAGCGCCTGCAGCGCCGGGCCGTAGATGGTCGGCACGTCTGCGTGGTTCACCGAGCTCAAGACCGCGGCCATCTGCGGCGGCAGCGTCGCGTCGCCGTAGAACGCCGCAGGCGCCACGCCGTACGGCGAGCCCGACACCGCGGTGCGGTAGCCGTCCCACAGGTAGCGGAAATGGTCGTCCTCGTAGAGCGGCAGGCCGAACGCCCCGAGCGCGTGCGCGGCCAGCGCGAACAGCATCACCGCCGGGGCCGACCACGCGACGCAGCGCGACAGCGCCCACGCAGCCGTGCTTCCCACCATCACCAGCCCGAGAAACACGACCACGCTGCCGCTCAACGCGCCGCGCGACAGCGCCACCATCGCGACGGCGCTCAGCCACCACGCCAGCAGCGCCGCGGTGGGCGCGACGCGAGCGATCAAAGACCGGTGGTCCATCGGTCGTCCCGGCATCGTTCGACTCCGATGGGTGCGCTCATCCGCGCGGCAGCGCGCGCGGCGCTTTCACCGTCGTGAGCGTTGACCCCGCGCGGCGTTCCTCCCACCAGCAGCGCGCGACCATGCCGAGGATGCCGACGCCCGCGCCGATCACGCCGCGCACGGTGCCGCTGATTTTCGAACGCCCCAAGCGCACGCGCGTGTCCACCGCCACCTCGCGCACCGCCATCCGGCGCTGGGCGGCTTTCACCTGCATCTCAACCGTCCAGCCGAAGGCGACGTCGCGCATCGCCAGCCGGCGATACGCGTCCATGCGGATGGCGCGGAACGGCCCGAGGTCGGTGTAGCGCACGCCCCAGATTCCGCGGATCAAGGCCACCGCGAGACGATTGCCGAAACGCTGGGGCAGGGTCAGCGCGCCGGTTTCGGCGTGGCCCAACGTGCGCGAACCGATCACCAGATCGGCACCGGCCTCGATTTCAGCAATCAAGGCGCGCGCCTGGGCTTCCACCACCGAGCCGTCGGCATCCACAAACACCAGCACGTCGACCTCGCCGAGGGCCTGCACCGCGCGCTGGCAGGCGATGCCGTAGCCCGCCTGCTCCTCGCGCACGACGATGGCGCCGGCACGGCGCGCGAGTGCACCGGTGTCGTCGCTCGAGCCGTTGTCGCAGACCGCGATCGCCGAAAACAGCGGCCGTCCCGCGGCGTCACGGCAGCGGGCCAAGCCCTCGACCACGCCGGTGATGGCGAGTGCTTCGTCGCGGGCCGGCAGCACCGCCCCGATGCGCAGCGGTGCGTCCACCGGCTCAGTACCGGTAGCCGAGCTGCACCGACCAGAAGCGGCTCCTCGCCGTATTCCTGCCCTCGAACTTCGCGCCACCGCCTACCGACAGCGACCACGATTCCGCGAGCTGGAAGGCCAACCCAGCTTGGCCGAGGTCGTACTCCTCCTGCACCTCCGGGAAGCGCGCCGGGCTGAACCCCGGGCCGCCGATCTGCAGATCGCCATCGGAGCGCACCGACTGCAAACCCGCATAGCCCGACATGAAGTCCGTGAACGCATACGACGCCGAGAGGTCGGCGAACCACTCGTCCGGGATGTCGTTGCCGCGCGCGCGATAGCCCGCGCCACCGGCGATGGCGAAGCCGTTGTCGAAGCTGTAGCCGGCCAGGCCTTCGAGCTCGAAGCCGCTGCCGCCATCGCCAATCGCCGTGATCGCACCGGTCTCGTAGTCGCCCTCGATGATCGCCGCGACGCGCAGCGTCACCGCGGCGGGACCGTCGCGCCACGCCGCCCAACGCAGGCCGAGGCGGGTGTCGTTCAAGCCCGACAAACCGCCCTGCGGCGCGAGGCCGGGGTCGACGAGGAAATCGCTGCTGCCGTAGCTGGTTTGCAGGTCGAGCGTGAGGCGATCAGTGAGGCCGTACGACCACGACAGGGCCGTGGTATCGAGGTCGAGGTCGGTGGGCAGGTCGAGCTCGGTGTCACCGGCGTAGAAACGGTCGGCGGTCTGGCTGCCGACGCCGAGCGTGAGTTCGCCGGAGCCCTCGGGCAGCGTCCACGGGTTCGCGGCCTGTGCACCAACGGGCGCCATCACCAGCAGGGCGAGCGCGAGGCGGTTCAATCGGGGGGTATGGCGGATCATGGTCGGCCCCTTCACAGCGCGAAGCGCTGGTTGAGGAAGGCCTTGATGCGCCGGCGCTCGCCGCGCGACAGCTCGAACTCGCCGCCGTCGATGCGCATCACCAGCTGCTTCGCCGTCGCGGCGTCGGTGGCGCCGCCGGGCACGGGGCAATCGCTGCAGGCGAGCTTGCGCGTGTACTCGGCGCGGCCGCGCTCGTGGCTGTCCTGCGCCGGCGTCGCGCGCGGGATCGAGGGTTGGGACACCGTGCCGGAGGCGAGCACGGGGCCCGCAAACGCGGCGAGGACAAGGGGAAAAAAGAACAGTCGAGTCATGGCGCAACACTCCTGGAGAAGGCCGGTTCGGCCGAGGGGGTGGGGATCGGGTTCGCGTGATGGCGATCCGAGGTGAAGCGATAGAACAGCGGCTTCGCCGCGAAGCCGTGCTCGTCGACGACGTGGCGGAACAGGTGCGTGTCCAGCAGCTGCTGTCCCAGTGCCTGCGCACCGGCCGCGCTCAGGCCGTAGAAGCGCATCAGCCACGCATGCGCCTCGCTGCCGAGGAATACCGCCGGGTAGGCCTGCGCACGCCACAGGCGATCGCGCACGTCAAAACCGCCGTTCCGGCACTCCTTCGCCACCAGGTCGAGCTCGATCGCGTCGAGCTCGGGGTGCTCGGCGGTGAAGCGGTAGAACTTGCCCTCGTCGAGAAAGCCGTGGTCGAGCGCCACGTGCTCGAACGCGCCGTGCCGTCGCAGCAGTTCGCCCACGTCGACCGCCTGCGCGCGGCTGACGCCGAGCTGCGCGGCCAGCCAAGCCACGGCTTCGTCGCCGCGGAAGCACTGCGGGTAGGTCTTCAAGCGGTAGGTGCGGTCGGCGATGTCGACGCCGCCGCGCGATTGCATGTGGCGCGCCAGCGAGCGCGGCTCGATGCCCGACTGTTCGAGGTGACGCCAGATGGCGTGCACCGCCGCGCTGCCGCGCGCATCGACGCGCGCATCGGCCCGGAATTCCGCGGGTGCCAGCGTGCGCAGCATGTCCTGCGCGCGTTCGACGTCGAGCACCTGAAGGCCACACGCGGTGAGCAGGGCCTGGATCGGCTCGAGGCCCGCGTGCAGGCGCTGCACCGAGATCGCTCCCATCAGGTCGTGGGCGCCGTGCTTCCGCGCCCACTGCCGCAGGCGGAAGCCGGGCTGGAGCTGGCCGGCGTCGGTGAGCAGCACCACCGCCGAAGGCAGGCGCGCACGCAGCGCGGTCGCGAAGGTTGGCCACCACAGGCCGTCCTCGGCCAGCCGCCCGAAATCGGCGATCAGCACCAGCCGGCCACGCAGGCCGGGGGCCAGCTGGTCGAGCTGCGTCAGCACCGAAGCGTCGCCGCGCAGGCGCCGCACGCCGAACGGACCGGCGCGCAGCACGCTGCTGAGCACGTGCTCCTGCGCAGCGTCGCGCTGCGCGATGACGACGGTGGCGTCGATCGACATGGGTCACTCCACGCCGTTGAGGCGCCAGTCGTAGTCGGTGTAGTCGAGGTCGACATCGCCTTCGCGGAGCGCCTTCGCCACCCGCGCGTCGAGGCCGAGGTCGGCGACGTACAGCACAAGGAAGGCCTCGACCGAATCAGCGCCGAGGAAGCCCTTCTCGAAGTCGCCGCTGTACCAGTCGAAGATCGACGAGACTTCGAGCACTTCGTCGTCGGCGTTCCAGCGGTTGCGGCTGCGGTCGCGCAGGAATCGCCGGGTCTGGTCCTGCAGCTGGGCCTCGAGCTTTGCGGCGGTGAACGCCTCGGGCCGCAGCGCCGGGCAGCCGATCGAGGCGCAGTTCACCGCGAAGTGGATGCGCGGCTCGTCGAAATCGGGCGCGCCGCGCAGCAGGCCGTGCTCGATGTCGTCGAGGCTGCGGGTCTGGCCCAGCAGTGGAAACGCCGCTTTTTTCCACGGCGACTGCAGCAGGCTGCCGAGGTCCTTGATCGACTCGAGGTCGGCCGGCGCGTCGGTAATCAGGGCCACGGTGTAGGCGTTGTAGGCGTTGATCAGGAAGGCGTAACGCTCGCGCTTGTTCCAGCGCGCATACGTGGCTTCCGGCACGCGGGCCAGCGACGCGGTGTAGCGCTGCAGCGCCGCGCGGTCGCGACGGAAGCCGGCGTAGTCGACCACCGTGCCCACGCCCGCCGGGCCCGCCGGCACCCAGCGCACGTGCTTGGCAAGCAGGGCCGTCCACGGCGCGTGGTCGACGGTGGCGGCGGGTGTAACCGCGGGCTGCCCGAGTGCGAACGGGGCAAAGACGGCGGCAACCACCGCCAGCAGGATCACACGCAAGGTCATGGACGAGGCCTCGACGGACGAGGCGCTCAGGTTCCGCCCCTCGCCCCCCGTGAACGCACACCGGAAGTCCAGCACCCATGTCCGAAAGTCCGCCGATCGACTTGCTCTCCGACCTGCTCGGGGCCTACCAGCTCTCCGCCAAGGTGTTCGCCCAACCGCTGGTCTGCGGCGGCTGGCGCATCGACACCAATGGCGTGGCCACCACGCAGTTCCACCTGCTGGTGCGCGGCACTTGCTTCCTCCAGATGGCCCACCTGCCGCGCCCGCTGCCGATGCGGCCCGGTGATCTGGTGATGGTGCCGAACGGCGACTGGCACATCCTCAGCGCCGACCCGCTGGCCGCGGCCGACGCGCATCCCGCCAGCGGCGCCAATGCCGCCCTGCTCTGCGGTGCGCTGTCGGTGCCCGAGGCCGGGCGCAAGGCGCTCTTCAGCCTGCTGCCGCCGGCGCTGATCGTGCGCGCCAGCGAAGCCAACGAGCGCTTCAGCCATCTGGTGCGGCTGATCGTCGACGAAGCCAACGCCGCCGAAGCCGGCTCGCGCCTGCTGCTCGACGGCCTGTCGAACGTGCTGGTGACGATGACCCTGCGCGAGCACTTCCGCCACGCCCCCGTCACCGAGACCCGCGGCGTGCTGGCCGCGGCGCACGACAAGCGCCTGGGTGCGCTGATCTCGGCCCTCCATCGCGAGCCGGGGCGCGCATGGAGCGTTGAATCAATGCTCGAGCTCGCGCCGGTGTCGCGCAGCGCGCTGATGGAGCGATTCAGGCAGCTGGTAGGCGACAGCCCGATGGGCTACGTGATGCAACTGCGGATGATCCGCGCGCAGCAGCTGCTGGCCGACCCGGCCGTCGCGCGCACGGCCGTGCCTGGGCTGGTGGGCTACCGGAACGAAGCGGCCTTCCGCCGCGCGCTGCGACGCTTTGCCGACGGGTCGGACGCGACCGCCGTGGACGATCGGTGCTGAATTGCGGACGGCGCGTGGTGCATGATCAGGGCCCTGATGCGGACAGTGACGACTGTGCGGGTCGCCGCGTGACGCTCGCCCGCCTCCCCTTTCGAAAGGCCCCTGCATGACCGCGCCTGCCCACCGCCGCCCGCTGATCGCCCTCGCCGTCGTCGCCCTGATCGTCCTCGGCGTTTGGTGGAGTGGCGCGCACCAGTTCCTCACCCTCGATGCCCTGAAGACGCAGTCCGACGCGCTGGGCGCGGCGGTGGCCGCGAACCCGTGGCAGGCGGCGGGGCTGTTCTTTTTGGCCTACGTACTGGTGGCCGCGCTGTCGATCCCCGGTGCGGCAGTCATGACGCTGGCGTCCGGCGCACTGTTCGGGCTGATCGAAGGCACCGTGCTGGTGTCCTTCGCGAGTTCGATCGGCGCGACGCTGGCCTTCCTCGTCGCGCGTTTCGGCTTCCGCGACGCGCTGCGGGCGCGCTTTGGCGAGCGGCTGCGCGACATCGACGCCGGCATCGCCCGCGACGGTGCCTTCTACCTGCTCACCCTGCGCCTCGTGCCGGCCTTCCCGTTCTTTTTGGTGAACCTGCTTTCGGGCCTCACCTCGCTGCCCACGCGCACGTTCTACTGGGTGAGCCAACTCGGCATGCTTCCGGCGACCATCGTCTACGTGCTCGCGGGCACTCAGCTGGCCCAGATCCGCTCGCTCGGCGACGTCCTCTCGCCCGGCCTGCTGGGCGCACTGGTGGCGCTCGGTGCGCTGCCGCTGCTGCTGAAGGCGGTTCTGGGCTGGCTCAAAGCCCGCCGCGTCTACGCCGGCCACCGCAAGCCGAAATCCTTCGACTACAACCTGATCGCCATCGGCGCCGGTTCGGCCGGGCTCGTCACCACCTACATCGGTGCGGCGGTGAAGGCCAAGGTCGCGCTGATCGAAAAGCACAAGATGGGTGGAGACTGCCTCAACACCGGCTGCGTGCCATCGAAGGCGCTGATCCGCTCGGCGCGGCTGCTGGCCGAAGCGCGCGAGGCCGAGAAGTACGGGCTGAACTCGCTCACCGCCGACTTCGATTTCGCCAAGGTGATGGAGCGCGTGCAGCGCGTGGTTTCCAAGGTGGAACCGCACGATTCCGTCGAACGCTACACCGGCTTGGGCGTGGACGTGATCGAAGGCGAGGCCAAGCTCGTCAGCCCGTGGGAAGTGGAAGTCAACGGCCGACGCATCAGCGCCCGCAGCATCGTCATCGCCACGGGCGCACGGCCGCTGGTGCCGAAACTCCTCGGCCTCGACGGCATCGAGGCGCTGACCAGCGACAGCGTCTGGTCCTTGCACGAACTGCCGAAGCGCCTGCTGGTGCTGGGCGGTGGGCCGATCGGCTGCGAGCTGGCGCAAAGCTTCGCCCGCTTTGGGGCGGCGGTGAGCGTGGTCGAGATGGCGCCGACCTTGCTGCCGCGCGAGGACGCCGAGGTCGGCGCGCTGTTGGCCGAGCGCCTCGCGCACGAGGGCCTTCACGTCGCCACCGGCCACAAAGCCCTGCGCATCGAGCCCGCGGCCGACGGCAAGGGCGGCGTGCTGGTGGCCGAAGCCGACGGTGCCGAAGTGCGCCTCGCCTTCGACCGCCTGCTGTTGGCCCTGGGCCGCGCGCCGAACACGCAGGGCTTCGGCCTGCAAGACCTCGGCGTGGAACTCGGCCCCCGCGGCCACGTCGCCGTCGATGGCCTGATGCGCACCAATTTCCCGAACATTCTCGTGGCCGGCGACGTCGCCGGGCCCTACCAGTTCACCCACATGGCGGCGCACCAGGCCTGGTACGCCGCGGTCAATGGCCTGCTCGCGCCGTTCTGGTCGTTCAAGGTCGACTACCGCGTGGCGCCCTGGGTCACGTTTACCGACCCGGAAGTGGCGCGCGTCGGACTGTCGGAAGATGAGGCGAAGGCGCAGGGCATCGCCGTCGAGGTGACGCGCTACGGCATCGACGATCTCGACCGCGCCATCGCCGACAGCCACGACGAGGGCTTCGTCAAGGTGCTCACGCCGCCCGGCAGCGACCGCATCCTCGGCGCCTGCATCGTTGGCGCGCATGCCGGCGAACTGCTGCCGGAGTTCGTGCTGGCGATGAAGCACGGCCTCGGCTTGAACAAGCTGCTTGGCACCATCCACGCCTACCCGACGATGAACGAGGCCAACAAGTACGCCGCCGGCGTGTGGAAGCGGGCGAATGCCCCGCAGGGCGCGCTGCGCTGGGCCGAGCGCTTCTTCGCGTGGCGACGCGGCTGATCCCTCACGGCAACGACCTAGACTTGCATGACCCTGACGATCCTGCTTCTTCTCACGACCCTCGCGCTCGCCGCCATCAATGGCGCCAACGACAACAGCAAGGGCGCTGCAACACTCATCGGGTCGGGGCTGATGTCCACGCGGGGCGCCATCTGGATGGCCACCCTCGCGACGGCGGCCGGCGGGCTGGCCTCGATCCTCCTCGCGCAGGGCCTGCTCGCTGCTTTCAGCGGGAAAGGCATTGTGCCGGATTCGCTTACCGTGTCTGTCCCCTTCCTGATCGCGGTGGCCGGCGCGGCCACGGCGACAGTCGGCCTCGCCACGATGGCGAGCCTGCCCATCTCCACGACCCATGCCCTGTTCGGCGGCCTGTTCGGCGCGGGGCTCGTCCACGACGCGGGCGGTGTCCAGTTCGCGAAGGCCGCGGCGATCATCGTCGTTCCGCTTCTGCTCTCGCCCTTGATGGCCGCCGTTCTCGCCCTCGTCGTCGCCCCCCTGCTTCGCCGTACGGCCCATGCACCCGCTGCATCGCGCGTCGACCGAAGCGATGGCCCCATCGAATCGCTGGCGACTCCCCCGCTGCGCTCCTTGCGCGGCATTGACCTGTTGCACGTTCTCAGTGCCGCCGTCGTGGGCTTCGCCCGGGGCCTGAACGACACACCGAAAATCGCCGCTTTGCTCGTCGCCGCGGGCTTGGGCGGCGTCGCCGGCGCTTCGAGCAGTGTCGTCATCGCGATGGCCATCGGCGGCTGGTTGGGCGCGCATCGGGTCGCGAAAACGCTGGCCTGGCGCGTCACCGCGATGGATCCGCGCGAGGGCCTTGCCGGGAACCTGGTGACCTCGACCTTGGTGATCGCCGCTTCGCGCTTTGGCCTTCCGGTTTCGACGACGCATGTCAGCACCGGCGCCCTCTTCGGCATCGGGCTGTCGAACGGAAAAGCGAACTTCCGCATCATCGCGATGATTCTCCTTGCGTGGGGGGTAACCTTGCCCACATCGGCCATGATCGCCGCGCTCCTTCACTTCCTCCTTCCCTCCGTTTGACCGGGACACCATGAACACGATGTCCGAACCTGCCCACGCCGACGTCCGCACGTATTACGGCGAGGTGCTGCAATCGAGCGCCGACCTCAAGACCGGCGCCTGCTGCCCCGCCGAGGCCATGCCTCTCGCCCTGCGCCGGATGCTTGGCGACATCCACCCCGAAATCCTCGCGCGCTTCTACGGCTGCGGCTCGCCGCTGCCGCCGGCGCTCGAGGGCCGCACCGTGCTCGACCTCGGCTGCGGCACCGGGCGTGATGCCTACCTGCTCTCGCGCCTCGTCGGCCCGACGGGACGCGTCGTCGGCGTCGACATGACGCCGGAACAGCTCGCTGTGGCTAACCGCCATCGCGATTGGCACGCCGAGCGCTACGGCTTTGCGGCGAGCAACGTCGATTTCCATGAAGGCCTGATCGAAGACCTCGGTGCCATCGGCATCGCCGACGCCAGCATCGACGTGGTGGTGTCGAACTGCGTGCTGAACCTCGCGCCCGACAAGGCGCGTGTGTTCGCCGAAATCTTCCGCGTGCTCAAGCCCGGGGGCGAGCTGTACTTCTCCGACGTGTTCGCCGACCGCCGCATCCCGGAGGCGCTGCGACGCGACCCCGTGCTGTTGGGCGAGTGCCTCGGCGGCGCCCTGTACACCGAGGACTTCCGCCGCCTGATGCAGCAGGTGGGCTGCGCCGACGCCCGCACCGTCAGCCGCGCGCCGATCCCTCTGCTCGACCCGGCCATCGAGGCCGCCATCGGCTTCGTGAATTTCGAATCGATCACGGTGCGGGCGTTCAAGCTCGCGCTGGAAGACCGTTGCGAGGACTTCGGCCAGGTCGCGACGTATCGCGGCACGATGCCCGATGCGCCGCACGCCTTCGTGCTCGACGACCACCACACCTTCGAGACCGGCCGTCCGCTGCGCGTCTGCGGTAACACCTTCGACATGCTGGCGGCCACGCGCTTCGCGCCGCACTTCGAATTGAGTGGCAACAAGGACCGCCACTTCGGCCTCTTCGACTGCGCCCCGGCCTCGCCCACCGCCGCGCCGAAGGCTGCCGGCGCCTGCTGCTGACGTCTCCGCCCGTGGAGGCTCCCGTGCTCAGCATCGTCATCCCGGCCGGCCCCGGCGACCGCGACTGGGCGGCGTTGCTGGACGACCTGCCGTTGGGCGACGACATCGAGCGCGTGCTGGTGCTGGCCGAAGGTGACGCGCTCCGGGGCACTCCGCCGAGTACGCGCGCGCTCACCGCTCCGACCGGCCGGGCGCGGCAGATCAATGCCGGGCTGGCGGCGGCCCACGGCGCGACGGTGTGGGTGCTGCATGCCGATTCCCGCGTCGATGCGGAAACGCTCGCCGCCGCACGGCAGGCCGCGGCGGGCTTCGCGCGCGGCGACGCCCCAGCGCTGTGCTGGTTCGACCTCGCATTCCACAACGGCCCGGCGGCGATGGCGATCAACGCCTTCGGCGCCAACCTCCGCAGCCGCTGGTTCGGCATGCCGTTCGGCGACCAAGGCTTCCTGGCACCGCGAACCGTGTTCGAATCACTCGGCGGTTTCGATCCGTCGGTCGGCCGCGGTGAAGACCATGCCTTCGTCCATGCCGCGCGTCGCGCCGGTCTGCCGCTGCGACGCCTGCGCGGCCGGGTGGCAACCAGCGCACGGCGCTACGTCGATCACGGCTGGTGGCGGACGACGCGCGAGCACCTCGTGCTGACCTGGCGGCAACGTCGCGCCTTCGCGCGCGGGGCCACGGCATGAGCCCCGGTCTCGCGCTGTTCGTGAAGACACCGGGCCGCTCGCCGGTGAAGTCGCGGCTCTGGCCGGCCATCGGTCGCGAGGCGGCGGAAGCGCTCTACCTCGACTGCGCCACCGCCGTTGGCGAGACCGCGATCGCCCTGCAGCGCGACGGACGGCTCCACGCCTACTGGGCGGTGGCCGAAGCCGAGCGCGATGGGGACGCCGACGTTTCCAACGCACTCCACCCGTGGCAGGCCCTCCCGGTGGTCGCGCAGGGCGACGGTGGGCTCGGTGAGCGCATGGCCCATGTCTACGCCACGCTGCGCGCTCGCCATGGCGCCGCGCTGCTGATCGGTACCGACTTGCCGCAGCTGTCGTTACCGG
The DNA here is from genome assembly GCF_027531545.1 of Silanimonas sp. Classification (GTDB taxonomy): domain Bacteria; phylum Pseudomonadota; class Gammaproteobacteria; order Xanthomonadales; family Xanthomonadaceae; genus Silanimonas. Next base: position 58,912 of record NZ_JAPZSC010000010.1, read on the forward strand.
CCCTGTCCGATGCCGTGGATGCCCTCGTCCACGCCAAGGCCGATCTCGTGCTCGGGCCGAGCGAGGACGGCGGCTTCTGGCTGGTGGGTGGTCGCGTCGATCTGCCGCTCGCCGCATGGACGGCGCCGCGCTACAGCACGCCCGACGCGCGCAGCGACTTCCTCGCCGCGCTCCCGCAGGGCCTGCGCGTCCACCGGCTCGACACCGCGCACGATCTCGATGAACCCGAGGACCTCGCCGCCGTCGCCGCGGCGCTGGCCGCCCTCCCGCGTCGCACCGAAGCGCAGGAACGCGTGTCGCGCCGCCTCGACGCCCTGCTGGCCACGATGGCGCGATGAACGCCGACCTGCTCCGCCTCGCCGCCGTGCTCGGCCTGCTGGCCCTGCTGCTGGCGCTGCAGTGGCGCTTCGGCTTCCGCCACGACATGCGTGGCCGCACGATGTTCGACAACCTGGTCGTCGCCGTGACGGGCAGCGGGCTGCTGCGCCTGCTGGTGCCGGTCGGCACGGTCGGCGCCGCGCTGTGGGCACAATCGCAGGGGCTGGGCTTGTTCCCAGCGATCGGCCTCGACGGCATCGGCGCGATCGCTGCGACCGTCGTGCTGATGGACCTCGCGATCTGGGCACAGCATGTCGCCTCGCACCGCTGGCCCTGGCTGTGGCGCCTGCACCGCGTGCACCACGTGGCCACGCGCTTCGAGGCCACGCTGGGCCTGCGTTTCCATCCCCTCGAAATCCTCGTCTCGCTGGGCTGGAAGCTGCTGCTGGTCGTGGCCCTCGGCCTTCCCGCTGCCGGCATCGCGCTGTACGAGACCCTGCTTGCGCTGGCCGCGCTGTGGACGCACGCCGACCTCGCCCTGCCGCCGCGCCTCGAACGCGCCGTCAGCGCGGTGCTGGTCACGCCCACGTGGCACCGCGTGCACCACTCGCCCGAGCGCGCCTGTACCGACAGCCACTACGGCAACCTGCTCGCTGTTTGGGACCGGCTCTTCCGCACCCGCCCGGCGATGCCGCCCAGCGACCAACGCGCCATGGCCATCGGCCTCAAGGGCTGGCGCAACGACGCCGACCAACGCTGGACCGCCCTGCTGCTGAACCCTTTCCGGCGCGCTCAGCGCCCCGCCCCCACCGAGACCACCCCGCATGCGTGACACCTGGCCCCTGCTGAAGGACATCCCGTTCCCGGCCCTCACCCGCGGCGCGTTCACAACGCTGCAGCTCAACCTCGGCTACCGCTGCAACCTGAGCTGCGTGCACTGCCACGTGGCCGCCGGCCCGCGTCGCACCGAAACGATGTCGAAGGCGACGATGGCCACCGCGCTCGCCGTCGCCGAGCGCTTCGGTGTGACCACGCTCGACCTCACCGGCGGCTCGCCCGAAATGAACCCCGAGTTCCGCTGGCTGGTCACCGAAGCCCGCGCGCGCGGGCTGCACGTGATGGACCGGCTGAACCCCACGATCATGGAAGAGCCGGGCTACGACTGGGTCGGCCCCTTCCTCGCCGAGCACCGCGTCGAGGCCGTGGCCTCCCTGCCCTGCTACAGCCAGGCCAACGTCGACGAACAGCGCGGCGACGGCGTGTTCGAAGCCTCCATCCGCGCCCTGCAGTCGCTCAACGCGCTGGGCTACGGCCAACCCGGCAGCGGCCTGATGCTCAACCTCGTCTACAACCCGAACGGCGCCTTCCTGCCGCCGCAGCAGGAAAAACTCGAGGCCGACTACAAGCGCCTGCTCCGCGACAACTTCGGCATCGTGTTCAACCACCTGTACGCGTTGGCCAACATGCCGATCCAGCGCTTCGGCTCGTGGCTGCAGTCGAAGGGCCAGTTCGAGGCCTACATGGGCACGCTCCGCGCCGCGCACCGCGACGACAACCTCGGAGCGGTGATGTGCCGTTCGCTCGTCAGCGTCGATTACAACGGCGAGCTGTTCGACTGCGACTTCAACCAGATGCTGAAGATGCCGCTAGGCGGCGGCAGCGCCCCGCGCCACCTCGATGAACTGCTGGCCGGGACCCTGCCCGAGCGCATCGCCGTCGCCGGGCACTGCTACGGCTGCACCGCCGGGCAGGGCTCGAGCTGCGGCGGCGCGCTGGCCTGAGGTCGTTCACCGGAAGGCTACGGGTCGGTCGGCGAGGACAGTGAAGAAATCCGCCGCTCGCGTGTAGAAGGGAAGACATCCCCACGCGAGCACACCCGTGTCCTACCCTGTTCCCGCACCCCGCTGCGCCAGCGCTCTCCTCGCCCTCGCACTGTCCGCCACGCTGCTGGCCGGCTGCCAGCCGGCCGCCGAGGCGCCAACACTGAGTACGCATGCCGTGCCGCCGGCGCGCGCGCAGGCGATCGTCGAGGCCATCAACAAGACGCTGATGCAGGGCGACGCGCCCCCGCTCGGCCGCGCCGAAGTGGCTGCACCCGGCACCCTCGTGGTGCGCGCGCCGTCCGGGATGCAGGCCTCGATCGCCTCGACCATCTCAGCGCTGCAGGGCGTCGAGGCTGCCGAGCCTGTGCAAGTGCAGGTCGAGGCGTGGTGGATCGGCAAGACCCCGGAGGCCGCTCCGTTGCCCGCCGAGCTCGCCGACGTGGCCAAGGCTCTGGGCGGCAATGCGAGCACCCTGCGCGTCCGCGACCATGTCCGACTCGGCGTCGCGGCCAGCGGGCGGTTGGCCAACGCGAACGGCGACGCGATGCTGATGAGCGTTCGAGCGGCGCCGGAGGGAGACACCTTCGTGCTTGGGCTGCGGATTGCCCAAGCGCGTGCGGATGTCGCACGCGTCGGAGGACCGCTGCACTACGACGGCGAGGTGCGCGTGGTCCCCGGCGAATTCACCGTGCTGACCTCGCGACCGGACGGCAGCGACGGCAGCGAATCGCTCGTGCTTCGACTCACCAACTGAGCCTCGGATGGCGCTCGATGATGCGCAGCTTGCCGCCTGCTACCGGCGTCTGGAACGGCCGCTGTACAACACGCTGTACCGGCTGCTTTGGGATCCGCAGGCCTGCATGGACGTGATGCACGACGCCTGTCTCGCGGTGTGGGCGAAGCGCGCAACGGTCGATGCGGCGCGCGTCGATGCGCTGGTCACCGCGGCGGCGCTGAATCTGGCGCGCAACGAGCGACGCTGGCAGTCGCTGCGGCACTGGCTGCCGTGGCGCGACGAATCCTTACCGGAACCGCTCGGCGAGGACAGCGCTCTGTCGAAAGCCGAAGCCACCGAACTGCGTGCCGCCCTCGCCGCCCTGCCCGAGCGCGAGCGCGAAGTGCTGGTGCTGGCCGAGTTCATGGGCCTTTCCACCGCGGAGATCGCAGAAGCGCTGGGTATCCCGCCCGGCACGGTCGGCTCGCGTCGCCACCATGCCGTGAAGAAGCTGGCGCAGCGCTACGCACCTGCCATCGGAGCCGCCCGAGATGCATGACTCGCCGACGCCCCTGCCCGCGCTACGATCGACGCTTCGCCGCAGTCTCGTTCCGCCGCCCGGCGGCAGCGCGCGGCTGGCCCAAGCCCTCGCCGCGGCAACGAACGGACCACGCGCTTCTCGCCTCCGTCCTGCTCTGGCGGCCGCCGCAGCGCTCGCGATGGTCGCGGTCACGACCCTGCCGCTGCGCACCGCCGTCGAGCGCCACGAAGCCCGGCAGCAGATGGAGGTGCGCCTCGTCGCCGCCGTCGCCGAGGCCGGCCGCCTCGGCCCCGAGGTCCGCATCCACGGCGCAAGCGTGCAGCGGCTGCCCAGCAGGGTGCCGGGCGTCCGGGTCTACCGCGTCGAGCCGCAAAGTCCCTGAGAGCGGCCCCGAGCCCGGATTCAGCGCCCGTGGGGTATCCTCCGCGGCCTCTTTCCGACCCCTCCCGAGAACCGCCATGGGCCTGAGCCTCGTCCCGACCGGCCGCGACGTGCCGAACGAAATCAACGTCATCATCGAGATCCCGAAGGACGCCGAGCCGGTGAAGTACGAGGTCGACAAGGAGACCGGCGCGATCTTCGTCGACCGCATCCTCTCGACCCCGATGCGCTACCCGTGCAACTACGGCTATGTGCCGCACACCCTGTGCGGCGACGGCGACCCGGTCGACGTGCTGGTGATCCTGCCGCTGGCCCTGGTGCCGGGCTCGGTGATCCGCTGCCGCCCGGTCGGCATGCTGAAGATGACCGACGAGGCCGGTGAGGACACCAAGCTGGTCGCCGTGCCGGTGCCGAAGGTGTTCAAGGGCTACGAGCACATCACCGACATCGCCCAGGTCTCGCAGCACTGGCTGGAGCGCATCGGCCACTTCTTCGAGCACTACAAGGACCTCGAGAAGGGCAAGTGGGTCAAGCTCGAGGGCTGGGAGGGCAAGGACGCGGCCATCAAGGAAATCGTCGACGGCATCGCGCGCTTCAACGCCGTTCCGGACGACGAGAAGCCGGCTTTCTGATCGGCCGACCGCCTTCGCTCCCTCCCCGGACCCCGGCCCCGTGCCGGGGTTCGCGTTTTGTGGCCGAGCGCAGCGACGCCGGGGGCGGCCGGGCGTATCCTCCATCGCATCAGGCCCGCGCCGTCGCGGGCCGCATCCCGGAAGGAGCCCGTCCATGTTCGTCCTGATCGTCGGCCATGATCTCGAGCGCAGCGCGGACCTTTCCGCCACGCTGACGGCCCTCGGCCTCGACTGGACCGTGAAGTGGGTGGGCGAAGCCGCCGAGGCGCAGGCCCTGCTGGAAGGCCGCGGCGTCGACGTCTTGGCCGTCGATGGCGGTGAAGCCCGCGGCATCGACGTGCTGCGCCGCGCCCGCGAGAAGAACCCCACGGCCGTGCGGCTGCTGCTGCTGCCGCCGGGCGCCGAACCCAGCGCCGCCGCCATCGACATCGCGCACCGCCATCTGGGCCTACCGCTGCAGGCGAACGCGATGGTCGATGCCGTCGAGGGCATCGGCGAACTGTTCGAGGTGCTCGACAACCCCGACCTGAAGTCGAAGGTCGGCGCCATCGCGCAGCTGCCGCCGTCGCCGGAAAGCTACCTCGCCATCTCGAAGGCGCTGGCCGACCCGAATGTCGGTGCCGCGCAGGTGGTGTCGATGCTGACCAAGGACCCGGCGCTGGTCGCCAAGGTGCTGCGCGTCTGCAACTCGGCGTTCTTCTCCGGCGGCCGGCCAGTGGCCGACCTGAAGGCTGCGGTCGTCCGCCTGGGTCTTGAGACGCTGCGCCGCGTGGTGCTCGCCGCCGAGGCGCTGTCGGCGAACAACGGCCCCGACGCCGAGACGGTGCGTCGCCGGGCCTTCTTCGCTTCGCAGCTGGCCGCGCGCCTGCTGCCGGGCCCGAGCGCGGAAATGGCCGCCACGGCCGCGATGCTCGCCGAACTCGGCCGACTGCTGCCGGGCTTCAAGGACGCCTACGGCAAGGACGGCCACGCCAGCTATGCCGACGCCGGCGCTTGGCTGCTGGGGCTCTGGGGCCTGCCGATGCCGATCGTCGAAGGCGTGGCCTTCCACCTCGAACCGACGCGCAGCCGCCAGCGCGGCTTCTGGATTCCCGGCGCCGTCCACGTGGCGCACGCCCTCGTGGGCAGCATCCCGTTCGACGAGGCCTGGCTCGACGCCAGCGGCCTGCGCGACAAGCTGCCCGAGTGGCAGCGCATCCACCAGAAGCTGGCGGACGCCGAAAGCGCATGAGCCTGCGCGTCGCGCTGGTCGACCATCCCGACCAGCACGGCGACCTGCGCCGCCTCGCCGCCGAACTGCCGCGCGAGTGGGTCGTCATCGACGGCCTGCGCCCCGAACAGCTGCTGGAAGATGCCGCCTTGGGCGGCATCGATGCGGTTTTCACCAGCGCCGACCCCGGCGCGATCGATGGCGCCACCCTGCTCCAACGCCTGCAGCGGGTCTGCCCGGAAGCGCTGCGCGTGCTGGTGCTTCCCACAGGCTTCGATCCGCGGCGAAGCGAGCGCCTCGCCGCTGAACCCGCCGTTCAACAGGTGGTGTCGGCGCCCTTCGAAGCCAGCACGGTGCGCGCCGCGATGCGTCGCGTGCTCACCGTGCGGAGCCTGCTGCGCGATCCGGACCTGCGGTCCGAGCTCGGCCAGGTCGAGCGCCTGCCCGCCTCGCCAAGCGCCTACCTGAGCCTGCGCATGGTCGTGGCGGACGACAACGCCGGGACCGACGAGGCCGTGCAGGTGCTGCGGCGTGATCCGGTGCTCGCGGCCCGGGTGCTGCGCGTGGCGAACTCGGCGCTGTACTCGCGCGGCCGACCGATCCTCGATCTCACCGTGGCGACCCAGCGCCTCGGCCTGCAAACCCTCGTGCAGCTCGTGCTGGCCAGCGAAGTGTTCAGCCGTCTCGGCGACGGCGATGGTCAAGCGGCGCAGACGCGCGCGCTGCTGGCGTCGACCTTGGCCATGCGCATCGCGGCGACGCCGCGCGACGCGGGGCTCGCCGGCAGCGCGGCACTGCTCGCCGATCTCGGGCGGCAGCTGCCCGGTTCGCTGTTGAACGCACCGCCCCATCCCAGCGAACTCTGGCAAGTAGCGCCGCGAGTGACCTTGCTGGGCGCGGGCCTGATGGCGCTGTGGGGCCTGCCGATGGAAATGGTGGAAGCCGTCGCCTTCCACCACGCGCCGGGACGGCTCGCCGGACGCGGTCTCGATGTGGTGGGCACGACGCATATTGCCCGCGCGCTCGTCGGCGACATCGCGCTCGACGAGGCATGGGTGGAGTCCTCCGGGCTCGCGCCACGCATGGCGGCATGGCGCGAGTTGGCGGATCGCCTGATGGCCGAAGCGGCCTGAGAGGCGCTTACTCCGGCAGCATCACCGTGTCGATCACGTGGATCACGCCATTGCTGGCGGCCACGTCGGTGGCGGTGATCGTCGCGCCGTCGATGGTGACGGTGCTGCCGCTGACATTGATGTCGGCATCGGCGCCGTTCACCGTCGTGGCCTTGTCGAGCTTCACCGCGTCGGCGGCAAGCACCTTACCCGCCACCACGTGGTAGGTGAGGATCGCGGCGAGCTTGGCCTTGTTCTCCGGCTTCAGCAGGTCTTCGAGCGTGCCGGCCGGCAGCTTGGCGAAGGCTTCGTCGGTCGGCGCGAACACCGTGAACGGGCCGGGGCCGCTGAGCGTCTCGACGAGGCCGGCGGCCTTGACCGCAGCGACGAGGGTTTCGAAATCGGCGTTGGCCGCGGCGACGTCGACGATGGTGCCCGGCGCCTTCTCGCCATGGTTGTGGGCGACGGCCGGCGTGGCGACGGCGGCGGCCACGGCGAGGGTGAGCAGCGAACGGTGCGCGAACGAGAGCATGGACGACTCCTGGGGATTGGGGGACGTGCGAAGTGCACGTGGCACACCTTGCCGAAGCCCCCGTCGGGCTGGCGTGCGTTTCGCGTGCAGGTGTTGTCGCGGCCCGGTGGCGACGGAGTGACGGCCAGACGTGCACGCGCGCTTCACTGCGAATGACGACGCTGTGCGCTCCGATGCAGCGACCCGTGCCGACCGCCACCGTGCCGCGCCTTCCTCTCGCCTCATTGATGGGCTTTGCCGCGAGCTTCGCCATCGCGTCGCTGTCGTCGCCCGCCACCGCGATGACGCCGACGCTCAACGCCCGCGTCGCGCTGGTCGCCGACCACGCCAGCGTGGTGCCGGGCCAGTCCTTCAAGGCCGGCCTTCGCATCGTCCACGACAAGGGCTGGCATACGTACTGGGCGAACCCCGGCGATTCCGGCCTGCCCACGCGCTTCGACTGGACACTCCCCGCAGGCGCCAGCGCCGGCGCGATCGAATGGCCACTGCCGGAACGCCTGCTCGCCAGCGGACTCACCAACTTCGGCTACAGCGATGCGCTGCTTCTGCCCGCCACGCTGCGCGTGCCGACGGATGCCGTCGCCGGCTCGCGCTTCCGCGCCACGCTGCGCGCGCGCTGGTTGATCTGCGAGGAAGCCTGCATTCCCGACGAGGCCACGCTGACGCTCGACCTGCCCATCGAAGCCGCGCCGCGCGCGTCCGTTGATGCGGCGGATTTCGAAGCGACCGCCGCGCGCGTGCCGGCGGCGCCCCATGCACCGAGCGGCCACAGCTGGCGCGACGCCACCCACGTCGCGACGCAGATCGACGAGGCCGACGCGATGCTGCGCGGCGCGACGCGCATCGAGGTGTTCCCGCTCACGCCGCAGATCGTCACGTCCACGCGCATCGACGCCCGCTTGGGTCCCGACGGTGCCTTGCGTTTCCGCCACCCCGCCAGCGAGTACTTCGACCGCATGCCGCCCCGCGTCGACTGGGTGATCGGCGCGCGGGGCGAAGACGGCCGATGGCGCGCCCTCCAGGTCTCGCTGCCGGCGGAAGACGCGCGCACCCCTTGATCCGATCCATCCACCACCACGGAGCACTGCCATGAAGACCCTTCTCGCCGCCTCGCTCGGCACCGCGCTCGCCTTCGCCGGCAGCCTCCACGCCGCCGCCACCGTCGGCCAGCCCGCCCCCGCCTTCACCCTGACGGACACGAAGGGCACCACGCATTCGCTCGCCGACTTCGCGGGCAAGACCGTGGTGCTGGAGTGGTTCAACCACGAGTGCCCGTTCGTGAAGAAGCACTACGGCGCGGGCAACATGCAGCGGCAGCAGGCCGCGGCGACCGGCAAGGGCGTGGTGTGGCTGACCATCAACTCCTCGGCGGCGGGCAAGCAGGGCCACGTCAACGCCGAGCAGGCCAACGCCATCCTTGGCGAGTGGAAGGCCAGCCCCACCGCCTTCCTGCTCGACCACGACGGCACGGTCGGCCAGGCCTACGGCGCGAAGACCACGCCGCACATGTACGTGATCGATGGCGAAGGCGTGCTGCGCTACAACGGCGCGATCGACTCGAACCCCAGCGCCGACCCGGCCGACATCCCGGGTTCCACGCAGTACGTCGACGCCGCGCTGGGCGACCTTGCCGCGAACCGCGCGGTCGCTCGCGGCACCACGCAGCCCTACGGCTGCTCGGTGAAGTACTGATCGATCGAAGCGGGCGGTCGCCGCGGCGCGGCGATCAGCCCAGCCCCAGCACCGTGGGCAGGAAGGCCGCGCCGGCGCGATGCGGGCGCGGCCTTTCGCGTTCGGCCGCCAGCGCGGCGCGACCGAGGGCCGCGAGGAAGGGCCGGCTGACCGTGTCGTACTCGTAGCGGTCGTCGTTGAGCACACCGTCGGCATTGGCGTAAAGGTTCGCGCTCATCAGCACCTCGCCCTGCCCGTCGGCCTCGGTGAGCAGGGCGGTTTCGCCCTGGTGCCCGAAGGCTTCGCCGGTCTTGCCGAAGCTGCGGAAACCGCGGGGCGCGGCATTGCGATCGCCGACGACGAAGAACTTCGCGTAGCCGTCGCCGAACGCCGCCGGTGCATGCGTGCCGGTGGCAAGCAGCGGCGATTCGCGCGGGAACAAGCCGATGATGCGCAGCAGGGACAGCCGCGTCGTCGCGCTCAGCGCCCAGCGCTGCGAGCGCCGTGTCGCTTCCGGGAAAGCCAGCCGCAGCAGCATCGCGTGCGCGTCCTCGAGCGGCAGGAAATTCGCCGTGCTGAAATCGCGCGGCCCTGTTTCGATGCGGCCGCGATCGTCCTGCCAAGCCGCGCCCTTCAGCGCGCTGCCGAACGGGAATCGACGCGCCGCCGCGCGGCGTGCGTCCGAGGTCCAGCGCGGCACCCAGGCGAACTCGCCGTCCGGCCCGGTTTCCGGCGCCTCGATGCGCGAGGCCACGGTCTGCCGGTTCAATCGCGCGTCGGGCGAACCGAGCCGCGAGATCATTCGCACGTCGTCGAAGCCCAGTTCGGCGAGGCGCGCGTGGATCCGATCCGGGCCGAGCAGGTCGTAGAGCCGGTTGAACGGCACGTTCTCGCTGACCACGAGCAGGCGCCACAGCGTCTGCCACACCGGCTCGACCAGCGGCTCCGCGGCCTCCCAGTTGCCGCTGCGCGGCGCGCTCGCCAGCACCGTCCGCGCATTGAACCCGAGGTTCGCGGCTTCCAGCACTTCCGCCACCAGCAGCGCGATCGGGAGCTTCACCACGCTCGCCGCCGGGAACCAGCGCTGGCGCTGCACGCCGAAGGTCGCGGTCGCGAAGCGCGCGCTGCCATCCGCCTCGCGCTCGATGCGCGTCAGCGCAATCTGCACCTCGCGGCGCGGGTCGCGCAGCACCTCACGCTGTGCGGCCGGCAGGTGGGCGAACACGGCGTCGAACAGCGCCTGCGCTTCCGCGCCCTGCAACCGGCGATGGCGGCGGCCGGCCGGGGTCACGGCGGGCACCTGCGCGCGTAGCGGAGCGCCGAGGCCGAGCAGCCCCAGCGCGGCGAGGCCTTTCAGCAGGTCGCGGCGGTCCATGCGGCGGAGGCTAGTCGAGCTTGACGTTCAAGGCGAGCACGCCCGCCACCAGCATCGAGAAGCCGCCCATCACCAGCGCGAAGATCGGTTGGCCGTCGAAGAAGGTCGTCAGCACGAAGCCGAGGATGCTCGCGGCGACGAGCTGTGGGATCACGATGAAGAAATTGAAGATGCCCATGTAGACACCCATTTTCCCAGCCGGCAGGCAGTCGGCGAGCAGCGCATAGGGCAGCGACAGGATCGACGCCCACGCGAAGCCGACGCCGACCATGCTGAGCAGCAGCCACTGCGGATCGTCGATGAGGTAGAACGAGATCAGCCCGAGGCCGCCCAGCGACAGGTTGATCAGGTGCGATAGGCGCGCGCCGTAGCGCTTCACCATGAACGGGATCAGGATCGCCGCGATCGCCGCGAAGCCGTTGTACGCGGCGAACAGCACGCCCACCCAGTCGGCGCCGTCATTGTAGGCCCGCGACGTGGCGTCGGTCGCGCCGAAATGGACGGCCGTGACCGTGCTGTTGGTGTAGATCCACATCGCGAACAGCGCGAACCACGAGAAGAACTGCACGACCGCCAGCTGGCGCATGCGGTTCGGCATCGTGTAGAGGTCGTGCATGATCTCGCCGGCCATGCCGAAGGCACTTCCGGTGCCCAGCCACCACAGCAGCGCGCCGTAGACCGCGATGCCGACGCTGAGCACGTACAGATCGCGCTCGAGCCCGAAGCCGGTGATCGCCGCGGTCGCCGCCACGCCGAGCGCCAGCAGCAGCCGGCCCTGGGCACGCGCGCGCGCGCCGTCGATGGACGGGCTCGACGGGGCCGCGGCCGAGGTCGCGGGCGCATGCACGTCCGGCGGGTACTCGCGGCTGCCGACGATCGTCCACATCACCGCCGTGAACAGCACCACTGCGCCGGCGTAGAACGCGTAGCGCACGTTGTCAGGCACCACGCCTTCGGGTGCGGTGTTCGGCACGCCGGCGAGCGTGAGCAGCCACGGCAGCAGGCTCGCCACCACCGCGCCGATGCCGATGAAGAAACTCTGCATCGAGTAGCCGGTGGCGCGCTGACGCGGCGGCAGCTGGTCCGCCACGAAGGCGCGGAACGGCTCCATCGTGATGTTGATCGACGCGTCCAGCACCCACAGCAGGCCGGCGGCGATCCATAGCGCCGGCGAGTTCGGCATGGCGATCAGCGCAAGGCTCGACAGCACCGCGCCGATCAGGAAGTACGGCCGACGCCGACCCAGCAGCGGATGCCAAGTGCGATCGCTGAGGTAGCCGACGATCGGCTGCACCAGCAGGCCGGTCAGCGGCGCGGCGATCCACAGCATGGGGATGTCGTCCTTGGCGGCTCCGAGCGTCTCGAAGATGCGGCTGACGTTCGAGTTCTGCAGCGCGAAGCCGAACTGGATGCCCAGGAAGCCGAAGCACATGTTCCAGATCTGCCAGAACGACAGGGCCGGCCGGTCGTTCGCGGACGCGTGGGAAAGGGTGCCGCTGGATGCCATGGATCAGGACTCCTGTGGGTTGCGCCGGTCAGACGACCTGCGCTTTGTAGCCGAGCGCCGCGAGACGCTTGCCGACAATCGGGATGGTCAACATCGTGCTCGCCACCGCCATCAGCAGCAGCGCGGTGAATGCATCGGCGGAAATCAGCTGCTTGTCGAGCATGATGCTGGCGAAGATGATCATGATCAGCGCCTTGGTCTGCAGCAGCCAGCCGATGATCGAAGCCTCGCCCTTGGCCCAACCCAGCCATCGGCCGGCGAGGTGGGCCCCGAGCAGCTTGCCCCCCACCGAGGCGACGAGCAGCAGCGCAGCCACGCCGAGGACGGTGGCTCCGCCGGAATTGAAATCGGTGCGCAGCCCGGTGCTCAGGAAGAACACCGGCATGAACAGCATCAACACCCAATCGCGGGCCTGGTCGAGCACGTCGTGGCCGATCCACTCGTGGTCGATCACCACGCCAGCCATGAAAGCACCGACCATGAAGTGCAGGCCGCTCCACTCGCCGCCAAGCGCGCACAAGGCCAACCAGATCAACGCCACGCCCCAGCGGTCGCGCGGCGCGAGGCGTGGCATCAGTCGGTGCAGGGCCATCGACAGCAGGATGAAGACGACGAGGAACAGGGCCTGCCGTCCGAGCCGCACGGTGTCGAGCAGGATAAGCGCGAGCACCGCCCAGATGGCAATGTCGTCGAGGCTCGCATAGCGGAGGATCCGCTGCCCCAGCGCTTCGCGCAGGATGCCGAGCTTCTGCATGAAGAGGACGAGGATCGGCAGCGCGGTCACCGCGCAGGCCATGCCAATGCCGACGAGGGTCTGCCAGGCCTGCGCCTTCGGGCCCTGCAAGGCGGGCAACCACCACAGCGCGAGCGCGGCCGCCGCCGTGCTGGCGAGCATCGGCATGGCGAGGGCGAGCCCGGCGGTGACCAGGGTGTTGCGGCGGTCCGTCCAGGCGGCCTTCAAATCCAGCTCGATGCCGGCGAGGAAGACGAACAGCATCACCGCCCAGCCGGCGATGCCGTTGATGCCCTTGATGACCTCCGCGCTGAACACGTGGGCGTGCCACTCGGGTGCCATCGCACCGAGGAGGCCCGGCCCGAGGATGATCCCGGTGACGATCTGCACCACGACCAGCGGCGCCCAACGATCGGTCTTGAACACGCGCCAGACCAGCCAAGGCACGGTGAAGATGATCACCAGGGTCAGCAGGAAGCACTCTTTCGGATTGAGGGCGTGGAACATGCTTCGAAGTCTTGGCGACGGCTTGGCCACGAGGGTGGCGCGCCATCGGGGCGAAAAAAAGCCCCCGGCGGTACGGGACCGGCCGGGGGCGGGAAGCCAGAAGGCTTAGAACTTGTAGCTGATGCCGAGCAGGGCGTTGTTGCCGTAATCCTCGTATTGGCCGGGGAGTTCCGGGCCGCCGAGGTTCGTGGTGAACGGCTCGTCGGTCAGGTTGGCGATCTGGAACAGGATGCCGAGGTTTTTCAGCGGCCCCTCCTGCACCGTGTAGCTGATCTGCAGGTCGACGATTTCCTCGCTACCGATGGTCGGGAACACCGGCTCCAGGAAGACGTTGATGCCCTCACCCACATAGGCCGAACGCGTGCGGCGGGTGGCGCGGACGCCCCAGCCGAAGCGCTCCCAGTACAGCGTCAGGTTCGAGGTGTAGCGCGACAGGCCGGGGATTTCCGACAGGCCCAGCAGCGAAGGATCGATGCTGGTGCGGGTGTCGGTGTAGCTGGCCTGCGCACCGAAGCCCTCGAGTGGCGCCCAGATCATGTCGAAGGGCACCGAGACGGCGAACTCCCAACCGGCCATCAAGCCACCCTCGGCGTTGACCGGGCGGGTGTAGATGCCGATGTTCGACGCCGGCAACTGGGTGACACCGTCCGGGATCGGCAGACCGGTGAAGTCATCGGCCACCGGTTGGCGGGCGATGTAGTTCTTCAGATCCTTGAAGAAAAACGCCGCCGAGACATAGGCCTTGCCGCCGAAGTACTTCTCATAGCTGATGTCGAATGCGTTGGCGATCCACGGACGCAGAGTCGGGTTGCCGCCGCTGGCCTCCCAGCGCGCACCACCCGGTGCCGTCTGGTTGACCCCGTAGCCGAAACCGGCCGAGAGATCGTCCATACGGGGGCGCGCCGCCTGGCGGGCCAGCGCCGTGCGCAGGATCTGCTCGCTCGGCAGTTCGAAGATCAGGTTGAGGCTCGGCAGTACTTCCGTGTAAGTCTCGTTCACCGAGAAGGGCGAGCCGAGGTTGTTGCCGTTGTAGGTGATGCGACCGAAGCCGGTCTGATCGGCGCGGATGGCCTGCACGCCCACGTTGCCGCGGAACGGCACGCTGCCGAGGTCGCCACTCAGGTTCGCCTGGATGTACAGCGTGGTCAGGTCTTCCTCGACGCCAAAGCTCTTGCGCGCGCCGCCGAAGTCGGCATCGCGGTTCAGACGGTCATAGTTGACGCTGTTGGGGTTGAAGGTCGGCAGGAAGGGAATGCCGAAGAAGCCGAAACCAAAGCTGCCGCCTGTCGGGTATGGCGCAGACTGGTTCGACAGCGAGCAGGAGTTGATGCAGAGGCGGTCTTCGGTGGCGAAGCGCTCCTTCTCGCGGGTCGTGTAATTCAGGCCGAACTCGAGGCTGCTGATCACGCCACTCTCGAACGAACGCTCGAGCTCGAAGCGGGCCTGGCTGAGCTTGTCTTCGGTGCTGTAAGGCTTGTCGAAACCATCGCCGCCCCAGCCACCGATGTCGCGCAGGCGCAGGATCGACGGGTCGTTGAAGTCGAGGCCATACGTCATGTCGTACCAGCCGCCCGGATTGAGGGTGGTGGTCAGCGTCGTGCTCGTGCCGGGCGCGAAACCGGCATTGCTCTCGAAGTTGCGACCGTCACGCTCCGCGGTGGAGCGGCTGAGATCGGCCGTGAGCTTCCAGTCCTCGTCGATGGTCCACTCGTGGTTCCAACCGAAGGAGAGCAGGTCGTCCTCGTTGGCGTAGATGTCGGTGCGGAAGACCGGGGTGGCACCTGTCCAGGTGGTCGTCGTGCCGTTGCGGACGGGGTTCGGCGCGGTCAGGTAGCCGCCACCGCCGAGGCCGATTTCGATGCCGCGCTGGTTGGTGGTCACGTCGAACTGGGAGTAGTAGACATCGAACGAACCGCGATGGGCGTCGTTCGGTCGGTACTCGAGCGCGGCATTGAAGCCTTCTCGGACCGAGTCGGTGATGCGGCTCTGGATGGTGGAACCGCCGATCAGGCCGGTACCGTCATAGCCCCATGCACGCCAGCCGTTCGATTGGCCCGGGGAGTTCTGGTACGCGTAACCCAGCACGAGGCCGAGGGTGCGCGCATCGTTCTGGTCGACGTAGCTGAGGCTGCCGCGCTCGCCGGTGATCTTCGAGTCCTCGAGGCGGTTCTGGTCCGCTCGCACGTTGAACGCGATAACGCGCTCGCTGAAGTCGAGCGGGCGGATGGTCTGCAGGTCGATGGTGCCGGTGAGGCCCTGGCCGACCATGCTCGCGCTCGGGGTCTTCGCGACCACGACCTGCTTGAGCAGCTCGGACGGGTACTGGTCGAACTCGACGCCACGGTTCACGCCCATGCTGACCTGCTCGCGGCCGTTCAGCGTGGTGGTGTGGAAGTCACCCGAGAGGCCACGGATGTTGATGTCGGTGGCACGGCCGCGCACGCGCTGGGCGGTCACGCCCGGCAGGCGCGCCAGCGAGTCGGCGATCGACATGTCCGGCAGCTTGCCGATGTCTTCTGCCGAGACCGCCTCGACGATGCTCGAGGAATCGCGCTTCGTATCTATGGCGTTCTCGATGCCGGCCACGATGCCCGAACGGACTTCGACGGCGTCGAGTTGCTTCGCCTCTTCGGACTTGGCCTCTTCCTCATCGTCGGCCTGTGCGGCCTGCGCTTGGGCGTTCGCCGCCATGGCCATGATGGCCGACGCGAGCGCCACGCTCAGCATGTCGCGCTTGAGATTCAACATTCCCGTCTCCTGACACTGGCTGGAATAGAGCAACGCCTTTCGGCGCGGTCATTCGTGGCAGCCCGAATCAGGCTCGCGTCACGATTTATTCATGTTAGTGCTGGGGCTCCAAACACGCGCTTTGCTGCATACGTATTCATGGACTTTTAACGTCTTTACTCGGTGCGACACTGGTTCTAGCCCGCCGCAGGACGCTCGCCATGCCCGCCTTCACGCGCTTTGTGAAGAACGCTCCCCGCTTTCGCATGGCCCCCCGTTCGCAACGGGCGCGTTGGGGCTGGGCCTTGGTGACTTGGCTTCTCGCCGGCGCAGCGGCCGCCGAGACCCCCAAGACCCAATCGGTCGACTGGCGCGACCAGGTCCTCTACTTCGCGATGATCGACCGCTTCGCCGATGGCGACACCTCGAACAACGACCAGAACGCTGGCGTGTTCGACCCAGCGGACGGCAGCAAGTACAGCGGCGGCGACCTCCGGGGCATCACCCAGCGGCTCGACTACATCGAAGGGCTCGGCGTCACGGGGCTCTGGATCACCCCCCCGGTGGCCAACCAGTGGTGGGACGAGGAAGCCCGCTTCTCGGGCTACCACGGCTACTGGGCCAGCGATTTCTCGGCGGTGGACGCCCACTACGGCACGCTCGACGACTATGTGGCGCTGGGGCAAGCCTTGGATGGGCGGCGCATGACCCTGGTGCAGGACATCGTGGTCAACCACATGGGCAACTTCTTCGCCTACGACGACTGGCGCGAAGGCGAACCCGCGCACTCTTGGCGCCGCACCCGCGGCAGCCGGCCCATGGACCGTCCCACGCAGTGGCCGTTCTCGCAAAACGATCCGAACGACCCGGCGCAGCGCGCGCTGTCGGTCTACCACTGGACCCCGCCGGTCCGCGATTACACGAACAAGGTGCAGGAACTGACCTTCCAGATGGCCGGGCTGGACGACCTCGACACCTCGAGCCCGGTGGTACGGCGCGCGCTCCGCAAGAGCTTCGGCGACTGGATCACCAAGGTGGGCGTGGACGGCTTCCGCGTGGACACCGCGTTCTATGTCGAGTCCGAGTTCTTCCCGGATTTCCAGCATTCCGAGGACCCGGAGGCACCCGGCGTGCTGCGCGTGGCGGCGGCGCAGGGCAACCCGCGCTTCCACCTGTTCGGCGAGGGCTTCGGCATCGACAAGCCTTTCGAAGACGTGCAGATGCGCAAGATCGACGCCTACCAGCGCGTCGAAGGTGGCATCCCGGCGATGATCCAGTTCCCGATGTACGGGACCTTCGGCGATGTCTTCGCCCGCGGGCACGCCCCCGCCGAGCTGGCCTGGCGCATCGAGCGCACGCTCGCCGTTCATGCCGACCCGTGGCGCATGCCCACCTTCATCGACAACCACGACGTCGACCGCTTCCTCGCCGGGGCCGGCGAGCCAGCGCTGAAGCAGGCCCTGCTGGCCATGCTCACCCTGCCCGGCATCCCGGTCCTCTACTACGGCACCGAGCAGGGTTTCCGCGCCCAGCGCGATGCCATGTTCGCCACGGGCTTCGGCAGCGGCGGGCGCGACCATTTCGACACCGCGCACCCGCTGTACCGGCAGATCGCCGCGATGGTGAACCTGCGCCGTGCGCATCCGGCGCTGTCCCGTGCCCGGCCCGAGATCCTCGCCGCCGACGGTGCCGGGCCGGGCGTGGTCGCCTGGGCGATGCAGGGCGATGCCGAAGCCGGCAGCACCGACGGCGACCGGCTGGTGGTGATGCTCAACACCGCCGAGGACCGCCGCCTGCTCGACCTCGACGGCTTGCCCGCCGGCGCGCGACTGGTGCCCCTGCTCGCCCTCGACGGCGAGGGCCCGGTGCTCCAGGCCGGTGCCGACGGACGCGTGCTGGGCGAGCTGCCGGCCCGCGCCGGCGGGGTCTGGCGCGTGGAACTGGCTCCGCACAAGGCACCGACCGCATCAACGCCCACAGCCCCGACCCTCGACCCAGTGCTGGCCGTGGCGGACGGCGACCTCGTGCTCACCGGCACCTTGCCGCCAGGCCTCGACGGACTGCTCGTCGTGGACGGCGACCTGCGGCGCGCGCAACGCCTGATCGCCGATGCCGAGGGGCGCTGGCGCGAGACGGTTCCGACCGACGACTTCATCGACCCGAAGGCCACGCACCGCGTGGTGGTGCTGGCCGGCGACGGCCTCGCCTCGCCGGGCCAGACCTTCCGCGTGGAGCGCGACTGGGCACTGCTCGCCGAAGCCACCGATCCGGAAGGCGACGACGCCGGCCCCGAGGGCCGCTACCGCTACCCCACCGACCCCAGCTACGCCGACGAAGCCAGCATGGATCTGCGCGGGATGCGGGTGTTCGGCTCCGGCGGCGCCTTGGCGATCGAACTGACGATGGGCGAGGTGCTGGACAGTTGGAACCCCGCGAACGGCTTCGACCACGTGGCCTTCTCGATCTTCCTCTCGCTGCCCGGCCGCAGCGACGGCGCGACGGCGATGCCCGGCCAGAACGCGGCCCTGCCCGAGGGCCGACGCTGGCAGGTACGCCTACGCACGCATGGCTGGAGCAACGCGGCGTTCACCGCCGAAGGTGCCGACGCGGACCGCGACGGCACGCCGCTGGTGCCGGGCGCGCGCATCGCCGTCGACCAGGCGCGGAAGCTCGTGCGCTTCGAGTTTCCGGCCGCAGCGCTCGGCCACCCGGCCGACCTCTCGGGGCTCGTGGTGCATGCCACGACCTGGGACTGGGACGGCGGCTGGCGCGGCCTCACGCCCGAGGGCGGTGGGCACACGATGGGCGGCGGTGACGGCGCGAGCGATCCGCGGGTGATGGACGCGATGACGATGAGCGTCGACTGAGGCCCGCTCAGCGCGCGTTGCGTCGGCAGGTGAAGAAGCCGTTGATCGTGAGGCGGCCGGTCAACGGGTTGTCGCTCAGCTTTTCCGGGTGAGCGATCTCGCCGCTATGGAACACCGTGCCCGAGTAGACGATCAGACGGTTGAAGACGGCCGGCACGGTGCCAACCTTTTCGTACCAGTGGTTCGATTCGGTCATGTAGCCCGGCGCGACGCCGTGCTTGCTACTGAAGTCTTCGGCGGCCAGCTTCGACGAGTCTTCAATCATGGCCATCGTGGCCTCGATGTCGCGGCGCGGCCGATAAAAACTCGTGCCGCCCAAAGACTCATCTTCAAACAGATACAGCACCGACGCGGCGACGCACTGACCGGGCGCGGTTTGCAGCTGGTCCACATGCGGCTGCCACTGCCAAGGCTGCAAGGCTTCGGGCTTGCGGTTCACCATCGACAAGCGCGCGTACATGCGCTCGGTGCGACGCGCGTCGAAAGAGCGCCGCAAATGCTCATCGAAGAACTGCCCCAAACCTGCAGACACGGCGTCCGGCAAACGCAACTCCGGGCCGGGAAATGCGTTGAAAGGCGCATCCACAAAAGCGTGCCGCGAGGCCGCCGCAAAGGCCCGCCATGCTTCGGGATTATCCAAAGCCCCGTCCACCACGTGGCAGACGGGCTGTCCATCGACCGCCAGCGTTTCGATACGAGGGCGCGCTGCCAGCTGGAGCTTCGGCCACTCCATCAGGCCGCAATCGGCGCCGCACAGTGACGCGCAATGAATTCCTCATGCGTCGGCATGGCGCGAACGCAGTTGGCCACCACGCCGCGTACGGTATCGACGTGGCGGAGCAAGGCCGCCTCATCGATGGCATCGACCATCGCGTTGTAGCCCTTCGGCATCATGCGCTGGCCGATCATGACCTGAATCCATGAGGGCTCTGCAAACAGCTCTTCCGCCTGACGGAACACGCGGCCATTGCTTTGGAACAAGGCCATCTTCCGCTTCAAAGATTCCGGAAGATCCATCGTGCGCACGTAGTTCCAGAACGGCGTGTCGGTGCGCTCGGTGACGCAGTAATGCAGGATCAGGAAGTCGCGGATCTTCTCGAATTCGAAATCCGAGTGCGCATTGAATTCCTCGATGTCCTTCGCATCGAAGCCTTGGTGCGGCCAGAACGCGGTGAGCCGCGCAATCGCCGACTGGATAAGGTGGATCGACGTCGATTCCAGCGGCTCCATGAAGCCACTGGCCAGGCCGATGGCGACCACGTTCTTGTTCCAGAACTTTCGACGCTTGCCGGTGACGAACTTGAGGATCTTCGGCGTCATCGTCGGTTCGCCCTCGAGGCGGCCGAGCAGCTTCGAGACAGCCTCGTCCTCGCTGATGAACTTGCTGGAGAACACGTAGCCATTGCCGACGCGGTGCTGCAACGGGATGCGCCACTGCCAACCCGCCTCGTAGGCGGTGGAGCGGGTGTAGGGCGTGATCGCCTGGGTGGTCGTGCACTGCACGGCCGCAGCGCGGTCACAGGGCAACCAATGCGTCCAATCTTCGTAGCCCGTATTCAGTGTCTGCTCGATGAGCAAGCCACGGAAGCCCGAGCAATCCACGAACAGCTGGCCAGCGATGCGCTCGCCGCTCTCGAGGACGACCGCGCTGACGAAGCCGTCGTCAGGGCGCTGCTGGACCTCCTTGACCTTGCCCTCGATGCGCTTGACACCGCGCTTCTCGGCGTAGTCGCGTAGGAAACGCGCGTAGAGCCCGGCATCGAAGTGGTAGGCGTAGCCGATGTCGGCCAACGGCGAGTTCGGCCGATCCGTGACCGCCGGCATGAACTTGTTGGCGCGCGAGGCCGCGGTGTTGATGGAGTAATCATCCATCGGGCCGGCCTTGCCCAACTGATGCGCTTTCAACCAGTAGTGGTGAAACGCCACGGTGCCGAGGTCTTGGCCAATCTTTCCGAATCCATGGATGTAGCTATCGCCTACCTGGCCCCAGTTCACGAACTCGATGCCGAGCTTGAACGAGCCCTTGGTGCGCCGGATGAAGTCGGCCTCATCGAGCTCAAGGGCCTGATTGAACAGCTTGATCATCGGGATCGTGGCTTCGCCGACGCCGACGGTACCGATCTCCTCGGACTCGACGAGGGTGATCGAATAGTCGGGGCCCAGCACCTTTGCCATGGCCGCCGCCGTCATCCAGCCCGAAGTGCCGCCGCCCACGATCACCAGTTCCCGCACGCGATTGTCGCTCATCGTCCTGCCTGTCCAGCCTGTTGCACTGCAGCGCCCGGCGGGCGCTTCGCGAGCCTAAGCTTTACCCGAGCGCGCCCCGGCCTGTCCACGTGAATACGGTTCCAGCGCGTGAACATGTCATCACCGGACGGAGACCCCGATGCCCCGCGCCCTGCCCGCCCTGGCCCTGCTGCTCGGACTGGCCCTGCCAGTCGGTGCCGCGGAGGTACCCGCCGCCGCCCCACCGCTGCCCTCGGTGGCCGCGGGCCGGATCGACCGTCTCGCCCTTCCTGCCGAGGGCCCGGTGGCCGCCCGGCCGATCGACGTCTGGCTCCCGCCGGGTTACCCCGACGCGGCGCCCTATGCGGTGGCGGTGATGTTCGATGGGCAGATGCTGTTCGACGCCGGCACCACTTGGAACCGGCAGGAATGGCGCGTCGACGAAGCCGCCAGCGCGCTGCAGGCGGCCGGACGCACGCGCCCCTTCATCGTCGTCGGCGTCTGGAATCCCGGCGCGGCGCGCCACGCGGAGTACTTTCCGCAGCGGCCGTTCGAGGCCCTGCCCGCCCCGGTGCGCGAGGCGCTGCGACATGGCGCGAAGCGCGGCGAGGCCCCGCTGTTCAGCACGGACGTCTACAGCGACGCCTTCGTCGCTTGGCTGACGGATCGCGTGCTGTCCGAGGTGGCATCGCGCTACGCCGTTTCGACCGCGGCCGAGGACCGCGTGCTGATCGGCGCCAGCATGGGCGGGCTGATCTCGACCTACGCCCTGTCCGAGCGACCCGAAGTCTTCGGGGGCTTCGGGGCGATGTCGACGCACTGGCCCGGCATCTTCCCGGGCGCCGACAACCCCGTGCCGCCGGCCTTTTTCGATTACCTGCGCGAGCGCCTGCCCGCCCCGGGCCGGCATCGCCTGTACTTCGACCACGGCGACGCGACGCTGGACGCGTTCTACCCGCCCCTGCAGGCCGAAGTGGATCGCATCGCGGTGGCGAAAGGCTGGGCCTTCCCGGCGTATCGCAGCCTCGCGTTCCCCGGTGCCGATCACTCGGAGAACGCCTGGGCGGCGCGCATGGACGGCGTGTTCACCTTCCTGCTGCCACCGCGCGCGGACTGAACTCAGCCGCCGCTCTCGGTGAGCTCGAGGTCTTTCTTCCACAGCTGCACGATCAGGCTGCGGATGTTTCGGTGACGGTCCGAGGGCAGCACCTCGACGATCTTCGAGGCTGTCTCGTCGACGTCGCGCCGTTTCGGCGTGGCGTAAAGCTGGCCGCTGGGATCGATGACGGCGCGAAGCACGGGTTTGCGGGCGTCGTTGGTGCGTCGCACGCAGACACCGATCTCGCCGTTCGCCAGTTTCACCACCGTGCCCGGTGGGTAGACGCCGAGCTGCTTCACCAGCACCTGCACCAGCCGCGCATCGAACTTCGCCGCGCCACCGACGAACAGCTCGCGCAGGGCGTCCTTCGCGAGGTAGGCCGGGCGATCGGCGCGGGGACGCATCATCGCGGTGAAGGCATCCGCAAGCGCGACGATGCGGGCCCCGATGGGAATCTGCGCGCCCGCCAGGCCTTTCGGGTAGCCCGAGCCGTCCAGGCGCTCGTGGTGCATCTCCACCGCTTGCATCCACAGCGGATCGTGGACACCGATGTGTTCGAGCAGCTCGACCGCGCGCAGGGGATGTTCGGCCACCATCTGCTTGTGGTGGTCGAGAAGGTCGCCCGGATGCAGGGCGAGTCCGTCGTGGTCCTCGACCACCGCGACGTCGACCGTCAGTGCGGCCGCCACGAGGCTCGTCTGGGCTTCCCGGGGCAATCCTTCGGCGACGGCAAGGAGCTTGGCCACCGCCGCTGCATGGAGGGCGCGCTCCGACAGCGTGTGGCTGTGGGCCAGCAGCTGCTGCACGCCGATGAACTGGTCCTGGTCACGCACGAACAGGTCGTCGAGCCAACGTACCACCGACTCGAGGTCGGCCCAGGTGGTGCCCGACGGCGGCCGAACGAGACAGCGCAGCAGCTTCTCGATCTGCTCGACGAGCAGGGCGAGGCGACCTTCGGTCGAGGATTCCCGGTGCAGTTGCTCCTCGAGCCGGTCGAGGTCGGAGAGTTCCTCTTCCTCGATGGTCTGCCGCTGGAAGAAGCCGCGCTCGTTCAAACGCTCGAGCACGGCCTCGGAGCCGACGACCTTGCCTTTCTGCAGCAGGACCTGGCCGCTGCGATCGACGATGGCCACCTCGAGGCGGTCACCGATCTTGAGCCCCAGTCCGGAGGCAGCCACGAGCTCCATGCACGTCCCTCCCCGGGGCCACGCACATGCGTAGCCCCGAGATACGCCTCGAGCACGCGACGGTCAAGCGGCCGGCGGGCCTCGAAACGTCATGCCCGGTGATTCCGTGACATCGGCCACTCAACAGGCCGGCAACGGCGTCCCTTCCGGGCCCTCGAAGCGGCGCGGGCGCGGGGAGGCTTCGACCCGACCCTGGACCGTTTCCAGCGCGACGCAGGCCTTGCCGCGGACGGTGCGCAGCGTGGCCTGCTGGCGCAGGAACGCGCCGTCCCGGTAGGCCATCGATGCGCCGTCGTCGTCATAGAGCATGCCGGTGGCGTGGCCTTGCGAATCGGGGAAGGCGCGGAACACGATCGGCTGCGCGGCCATTTCGCCGGTGTGCTGCACGACCGGCTGCATCGCGATGATCGAGCCGGCGCGCACGAAGATCGGCACGCGGTCGACCGGGGCCGGGACCTTGTGCGTCTTGCCGCCTTCGAGGCGCGCACCGGTGTGGAAATCGATCCACTCGCCCTTCGGGAAGTACACGTCGCGCGAGGTCGCGGCCTCGACGAGTACCGGTGCCACCAGCAAGTCGGTACCGACGAGGAACTGGTCGCCGTGGCCGTGGGTTTGCGGGTCCTCGGGGTACTCGAGCATCAGCGGCCGCATCACCGGCAGGCCGGTGCGGCTCGATTCCTCGACCACGGTGTAGAGCTGGGGCAGGAACCGGTAGCGAAGCTCCAGCGTGCCCTTGTTGATCCGTGTCCAGGGCTGGCCGAAGGACCACGGCTCCTGGTCGGGCGTGGCCTGTTCCGTGTGGCCGCGGAAGAAGGGCGAGAACATCGCGGCCTGCAGCCAGCGGGTGAACAACTCACCGGACGGGTAGCCGGAGAAGCCACCGACGTCGGCGCCGATGAAAGGAAAGCCCGAGAGCCCGAAATTCAGCAGCATCGGGATCGACTGCTGCAACGACGCCCACTCGGCGCGGTTGTCGCCCGTCCACACCCAGGCGTAGCGCTGGCCACCGGCGAAGGTGGCGCGGGTCAGCACGAAGGGGCGCTCGTCGGGCTTGAGAGCGGTGAGGCCCTCGAAGGTCGAGCGCGTCATCTGCATGCCGTAGAGATTGTGCACTTCGGCATGGTTCGTCGGCTGGCCTTCGTGGTCGAAGCGCACGTCGTCGGGCATGGTGTTGGCCGGCGGCACCCACACGGCCGGTTCGTTCATGTCGTTCCAGATGCCGGCGATGCCGACGTCGGTGAAGACCCGATGCTGGCGGCCCCACCACTCGCGCGTGGCCGGCCGGGTGAAATCGGGGAACACACTGTTGCCCGGCTTGTTCGGCGCATTGACTGGCCAGACCGGGCCTTCGAACAGCGTGCCGTCCGGGTTCTTGACGAAATGCTCGCCGGCCACGCCCTCGTCGAAGATGCGATAGCCCGGCTCCTTGGTCGGGTGCGGATCGAGGATCACGACCGTGCGGAAGCCCTGCTCGCGCAGGTCGGCGACGAGCTTGGCCGGGTCGGGGAAGCGCTCGGCGCTCCAGGTGAAGGGCTTGAACTCGTCCTGGTAGTCGATGTCCAGCCACAGCGTGTCGGCCGGCACCTGTTCTTGCCGGAAGGTGTCGGCGAGGCGGCGCACGCGCGCCTCGGGGTAGTAGCTCCAGCGGCTCTGGTGGTAGCCCAGCGCCCAGCGCGGGGGCAACGGCGCGCGACCGGTGAGTTGCGCGTAGCGGCGCACGACATCGCGCGGGTGCGGCCCGGCGATCACCGTGTAGTCGAGCTCGCCGCCGTCGGCACCAAAGCTGAGCAAGCCGCGGCGCTCGCGACCGACGTCGAAGCTGCTGCGGTGGGTGTTGTCGAGGAAGACGCCATGCGCGCGGCCCTCGCGCAGCACGAGGTAGAACGGCACGGAGACATAGATCGGGTCGGTGGAGTTGTCGTAGCCATAGGTGTCGCTGTTCCACATCACGTAGTGGTAGCCGCCCAGCGCCCAGCCGCGCTTGTTGAACGCGCCGTTCTTCTCGCCGAAGCCGTAGACGTTGTCGGTGTCCTCGAGGCGGGTCCACACCCGCACCGCCGAGCCGTCGTGCGCCATGCCGCGGCCCGGATCGTCGGCGTGGATCACGCGGCCCTCAGCGTCCTTGATGACAAGGCGGAACGGCGCGGCCTGCACTTCGACGCGCAGGGAGGCGGTGGCGATCACGCTGCCAGCGGCGCTCGTTTCGAAGCGGAAGTCCTGCGCGCCGAGTTGGCGGTCCACGACGGCATCGCTGTGGTCCCTACCGAAGGCCACGGGAGAAAACCGCACGCGCACGACCTCGGGCGCCAGCACGCTGATGGCCACGTGCTCGGTGCGCCCACTGTCCGCCGCGGGCGTGAAGGTCACCGTGTTGCCCTCGCGCTGCACCTGCGGCAGCGAATCCAAGTGCTGCCACTGGGCGGCAGCCAGCGCCGGCAGCAGGGCAACGCACGCGACGGCGATGGAACGGAGACTGGGAGTCATGGCATGTCCTTCCCGGCGCTGGAAGGCGCCAGCAGTTGGGCCGCAGTCGGCTGCGGATGGCGGTCGAGGCCGCCGGATTCGATGAAGCGTTCGAGCACGTCGCGGCCCTGCCGCACCGGCCAGCCGCCCGGCGGCGGCGCGGGCTCGGCGGCAAGGGTCCACGGGGCTGGGGATGCGGGGATGGCGACATCGACGACGACGGGACGTTGGCCCAGCGTCAGCGCGCCGTCGCCGTGCGCCCGCAGCGAGCCGCCCAGCGCGAGTCGCAAGGGGTTGGCGCGCGCAGCGAAGGTCCAGCGTTGCCGGCCCTCGCGCTGGGTCACGGAGAAGCGCAGCGGCTCGCCATCGCCCAGCGGCAGCAAGGCGTCGATGTCGGTCCACGCGGCCGGCAGTGCCGGGTGCAGTTCCACCACGCCATCGAGCAGCCGCGGGCGCACGCCGAGGTAATCCTGCACGGCATTACGCACGAACTCGGCGGTGCTCCAACTCTGGGCATAGGTGCCGGACGGGCGCACGCGCCCCGCAGCGTCGAGGGTGGCGTCGGCGAGTTCCGCGAGATGCCCGGGCGCGTCGTCCTCGAGGATCTGCCGGGCCAGCTCGCGGGTGACGCGATAGGCCGTGTCCTGCTGCTGGAATCGCGCCAGGGCGGTGATCGCCGGGCCCGCCGTCCACTGCCAAACCGTGCCGTTGTGGTACGCGGCGTCCTTGTGGTGGTGGGCGTCGGCGACGTGCGTCGGATGGAAGCGCGCGTCGTCGGGAGCGAGCGACAGCGGCCCGCGTGGCAGTAGCAGCACGGCGGCGGTGTCGCGCGTCACCGACGCTTCGATCTCCCGTGGCAGGAAGGGGTCGCGCTCAACCAACGGTGGCACCGACACCGCCATCCACGCATTGGCGCGAAGGCTGGTATCGACGCGCCCATCGGCGAGCAGACGGTCGGCCAAGCGGCCGTCGTTCCAGAAGCGGGACAGCACGGCGGTGCGCGTGCGCTCGGCCATGGCGCGGTAGCGGGAGACCTCGGCGTCGTCGCCCTCGCGCGCGGCGAGGTCGGCCCCGATCACCAGCACCGCATGCCAAAGCGCTTGGATCTCGATGGCGCGGTCGCCGCGGGGCGACCAGCCGCGACCGCCGCGGATGCGCGCATCCATCCAGGTGTCGGCTTCGGCGTGGCGCAGCAGGCCCTCGTCGTCGAGGTGCGGTTCGGCACCGTCCACGTAGTCGCGGAGGAGGCGTCGCAGCTGCGGCAGCCCGCTGACATCGCCGCTGGCCTGCGCCGTTTCCCATGCGGCGCGGATCAACCACGGCGTGCCATCGACGGTGTTGTAGAGCGTGTCGGTGGCGGCGGCCACGCGGTTCGGCACCCGCCCCTTTTCGGGGCCGTCGGCGCGGTTCTGCCAGCGCGTGAAGTTCTCGATGACGGCCTGCGCACGTTCGAACTCGCCGGTGACCAGATGGGTGCCCGGCAGGGCGATGAAGGTGTCGCGGCCCCAGTTGTCGCGGAACCAGGGCAGGCCGGCCCAGAGCCCGGGCCCGAACTCGTCAGTGCGGAAGGTGGCATTGCTGGCCACCGCCCAAGGGAAGGCCGCGTCGAAGACCGCGTCGCCGGTGCGCAAGCGCAGCGATGCCAGAGCCGACCGACGGCGCTCGATGCCCGCCGCCCAAAGATCGCCATCGAAACCGTGGTTCGCCTCCCGCTGCAGCGCGTCCAAGGTCGCATTCGCCTCGTCCTGCGTTCGACCGAAGGCCAGATGCACCGCGAGCGTCGAGGTCGGCACCTCGGGTTCGATCCACACCAGTTCGACTTCGGCGGGCGCGCCCACGGACCGCCTCAGCGCGGCGTCCGCCTCGGCACGCCGCACCGGCACGCTGGCGGAAAACGCGTGCCCTTGGGCATCGGGGCCCAGCATCAGCACCACCGCCACGCGGCGGCCCACACCAGCTTCCGCGCAGACGGACACCGCGGGATGCCCGGCCTGCAGCTGCAGGGCTTCGATGCTGCCGTCCGCATGCCGCACCTCGTGGCCCCAGGGGCGCAGCGTGTCGCTCTCCGCCTCGCGTCGTGGCCGCAGCGCGCCGTCAACGACGATCGCAAAGCCGCGCAGCAACGAGCGATCGCCCGGCCCCGACCACGCATGCATCCGATAGCCCGTGCCGCCCAGCCATTCGTAGGCCCGGGCATCGAGGTCGCCGCGATGCTGGTCGCTGGCGACGATGCGCTGGCCGCGGCCTTCCGGCCCACCGTCGGGGCGCAAGCGAAGTGACGGCGCGTCGCCCTGCGGCGCGCAATGCGATGCCGTCGCATGGGCGAGCCCCGCGAGTCCCAATACCGCCAACAGCGTGATGCATCGCAACATGCGCAGACCGTTTGGTCCAACCGGCTGTGAGCGTAACGGCTGTCCCGAACCCTGGCGGCGCACGCATACGTATGCATCGAGATCGATCCGCCCTTCGAGCGCGCACGGCCTAGGATGCGAAGCCGCACGCCCGACGGACTTCCCATGCTGCTTCGCAACACCGCCTTCGTCGCCCTTGTCCTCGCCGCGAGCCCGGCCCACGCGATGCCGCCGCCCGACACGCGCCCCGCGGAATGCGGTGTGCATGCGGGCGCGACGGTGATCCATCCGTGGTCCGACGCCCTGCCCGCGCACCAACGCGCGGCGTGGCTCAATGCCACGACACTGCGCTGGGCCGCGCCGGCGGAGGCCGCATCGGTGGTGCTGCTGCGCGCACCGAGCCCGCAGCTGCGGCTGGTTCCGGGCGAAGCGCCGGAGGGCCACGCGATCCGGCATGCACTGGCGCCGATCCGCCTTCGCACTACAGAAGCCCGTTTCAGCCACGTGGGCGGCGGCACCTTTGAACTGGACACCGCGCTGCCGCCGGAGGCTTGGCGCGAAACCCTCGTGGTCGTCGCCCTCGACGCCGAAGGTCGCGTGCTCGACGCCACCGGCCTGCAAAACGCGGGCGCGCTGGATGCCGTGTTCGCGCCCCATGCCAAGGACGTAACGCTGGGCGCGACGATCGACGCCGGCGCGACGCGCTTCGCGCTGTGGGCGCCGACGGCCACGAACGTGTCGCTCTGCCTGTTCGGCGCCACCGAGACGTCGACCGCCGATGCCACGCCCGCCATTGATGCGCCGCTGATGCGTGCCGAACCCGCCAGCGGCGTGTGGACGCACACCGTCCCCGCCGACCTCCGCGGGCGTCGCTACGCCTTCCTCGTCGATGTGCTGGTACCGGGCGTTGGCTTCGTGCGCAACCGCGTCACCGACCCGTATGCGCTCGGACTGAACGCGGATTCGCAAGCGTCAGTCGTACTCGATCTCGACGACCCGGCGACGAAACCCGACGGCTGGGCCGACGACCGCCGCCCGGACACCGTGCAGGGGAACACCGACCTCGTGGTCTACGAGCTGCACGTGCGCGACTTCTCGCGCGACGACGCCACGGTGCCCGAGGCGCACCGTGGCACCTACCTCGCCTTCACCCACGACGACACGGCGGGCATGACGCATCTGCGCGCGCTGGCCGGCGCCGGTCTCACCGATGTTCACCTGCTGCCCACCTACGATCTCGCCACCGTGCCGGAGCGCGATTGCGCTCGGCCCGAGCTTCCGGCCGGTGAAGGCCCGGCGGGCGAAGGCGTGCAGGCGGCGATCGGCGCCGTGCGCGAGCGCGACTGCTACAACTGGGGCTACGACCCGTGGCACTTCAACGCGCCGGAAGGCAGCTACAGCACGGCGCCCGACGATGCGGCCGCCCGTGTCCGCGAGTTCCGCGCGATGGTTCAAGCGCTGCACCAGACCGGCCTGCGCGTCGGCCTCGATGTCGTCTACAACCACACGATGGCCAGCGGGCAGGACCGGCAGTCGGTGCTCGACCGCGTCGTGCCCGGCTACTACCACCGGCTGAACGCGCAAGGCGGGGTCGAAACCTCGACCTGCTGCCCGAACACCGCCACCGAGGCCACGATGATGGCCAAGCTGATGATCGAGTCGGCGGTGATCTGGGCGCGCGACTACCGCATCGATTCCTTCCGCTTCGACCTGATGGGCCACCAGCCCAAGGCGGCGATGCTCGACCTGCAGCGCGCCGTCGATGCCGCGACGGGGCGCCGCATCCACCTCTTGGGCGAAGGCTGGAACTTCGGCGAAGTGGCGAACGGCGCGCGCTTCCCGCAGGCCGCGCAGGGCGTCCTGAACGGCACGGGCATCGCCACCTTCAGCGACCGCATGCGCGATGCCGCGCGCGGCGGCCGTGCCGGCGACCGCGGCGAGGCACTGAACGCGCAGGGCTGGCTCTCCGGCCTGCACCACGCGCCGAACGCGGCGAACGCCGCGCGTTCGAAAGCCGAGACCGAAGCGGAACTGCGCCGCGCCGAAGCGCTGGTGCGCGTGGGCCTTGCCGGCACGCTGATGGACTACGCCACGTTCGACGCCGATGGCGCGGTGAAGCCGCTGCGCGAGTTCCGATACGGCAGCGGCCCGGCCGGCTACGTCAGTCAGCCCGGCGAGGTCGTCAACTACACCGAGAACCACGACAACCTCACCCTGTTCGATTCCAACGCGCTGCGCCTGCCGCTCGGCACATCGCGTCATGACCGGGCGCGCGTGCAGGTGCTCGGCAACGCACTCGTGCTGTTGGCGCAGGGCGTGGCCTACCTGCACGCCGGGCAGGAGCTGATGCGTAGCAAATCGCTCGACCGCAACAGCTACAACTCGGGCGATGCCTTCAACGTCGTCGATTGGACCGGTGAACGAAGCACCTTCGGCATCGGCCTGCCACCGGCCTGGGACAACGAGGACAGCTGGCCGCAGATGCGCGCGGTCCTCGAGCGCGCACCGGACATCGCCCCGCGCGCCGAGGACGCCGCATTCGTCAACACGTGGACGCAAGCCCTGCTCCGCCTGCGCCGCGATGAGCCCCTGCTGCGCCTGGCAACGACCGACGCGGTGCAGGCCGCGCTCCGTTTCCTTCCGGTGGACGGCGAACCCGGCCTCGTCGTCGCGCATCTCGACGGCCGCAGGCTCCCGGCCACGCATCCCTCGCACGGGCGGCAGCTCGCCTACGTGCTCAACACCGACCCGCGCGCCCGCACGGCGACGTTGGCGGAGACCGGCGGCGGCATCTGGGCGTTGCATCCCGCCCTCGAGGGCCTGACCGAGGGCACGTTCGACGCCGACGGACGGGTTTCGGTGCCCGGCCGCAGCGTCGCCGTTTTCGTGCGTTGATCGACACGCCGTCGTGCCCATGGCCATGAATACGTTTTCACGCCCGCCCCAGCGCGGACGCGGGTCTTAAGCTCCCGCGAATGACGACCCAGCCTGCTACCGCTCCGGCCACGACGCCGGCCGCCCCGCCCGCCGCCGACCTTGTCGCGGCCTTCCGTCGAGCGCTTGCCATGACGACCACCGACGGCCGCGAAGCCCCCGCTGCCCGCGCCGCGCTGCGTGCCGCCGCCGAGGCCTGCCGCGGCCCGCTGGCCGAGCGCTGGGCTGCCACGCAGGCCAGGGACGCCGCACGCGGCAAGGACCAGCGCCGCGTGCATTACCTGTCGATGGAATTCCTGATGGGCCGCGCGATGCGCAACGCGCTCGCCGCCCTGCAGCTCGAACCCGCGCTGCGCGACGAGCTCAACCGCCACGGCGTCTCGCTGGCCGACGTGCTCGAGTCCGAGCCCGACGCCGCACTCGGCAACGGCGGCCTCGGCCGCTTGGCCGCCTGCTTCCTCGATTCGTTCGCCGAACTCGGCCTGCCCTCCTTCGGCTACGGCCTGCGCTACCGCTACGGCATGTTCGCGCAGGGCCTGCAGGACGGCGCACAAGTCGAACGCCCGGACGACTGGCAGCGCGACGGCACGCATTGGGATTTCGAACGCGCCGACGTCGCCTTCGTCGTGGGCTTCGGTGGCCATGTCGAGTCGGACGCCGGCGGCACGCGCCGCTGGGTGCCGGCCGAGCGCGTGCGCGCCCGCGCCTTCGACTTCGTGGTGCCGGCGCATGCGCACGGCCACGTCGCCACGCTGCGCCAGTGGGAGGCCAGCGCCGAGCAGCCGATCGACTTCGCCGCCTTCTGCCGCGGCGACTACGCCGCCGCCGGCGCCGCGCAGCTCGCGGCCGATACGCTGAACTGGGTGCTCTACCCCGACGACAGCACCGAGGCCGGCCGCACGCTGCGCCTGAAGCAGGAAGCCTTCCTCGTCTCCGCCTCGCTGCAGGACCTGATCGCGCGCCACCTCGCTGAAGGCCGTCCGCTCGCCGAACTCGGCCGCGGCAATGCCGTCCACCTCAACGACACGCATCCCGCGCTGGCCCCGGCCGAACTGATGCGGATTCTTGTCGATGAGCATGGCTTGGAGTGGGGCGAGGCCTGGGCGATCACCCGCCAAGCGGTGGCCTACACCAACCACACCCTGATGCCGGAAGCGCTGGAGACCTGGCCGGTCGCGATGGTCGAGCGCCTGCTGCCGCGCCACCTCGAGATCATCTACCGCATCAACCACGAATTCCTCGCCGACGTGCGCGCCAAAGCGCCGGGCGACGACGACTTGGTGCAGCGCGTGTCGATCATCGACGAGCAGCATGGCCGCCGCGTCCGCATGGCCGCGCTCGCGGTGGTGGCCTCGCACCAGGTCAACGGCGTGGCGAAGCTGCATTCCGACCTGATGATCGAGACGATCTTCTCCGACTACGCCCGCCTGTACCCGGAGCGCTTCACCAACGTCACCAACGGCGTCACGCCGCGACGCTGGCTGCAGCAGTGCAACCCGGGCCTGTCGAACCTTCTTGATGACCACATCGGCACCGGCTGGCGCCGCGACCTTGGCCAGCTCTCGGCCCTGCGCGCGCAGGCCGGCGACGCCGCACTGGGCCAGCGCCTTGCCGCGGTGAAGCGCGCCAACAAGGAAAAACTCGCCGAGCGCATCCGCCGCGAACTCGGCGTGGTGGTCGACGTCGACTCCCTGTTCGACGTGCAGATCAAGCGCATCCACGAGTACAAGCGCCAGCTGCTGAACCTGCTGCACGTCGTCGCGCGCTACCAGGCCATGCTGGCCAACCCGGCCGGCCCCGAGGGCCAGGGCTGGACGCCGCGCACCGTCGTGATCGCCGGCAAGGCCGCCAGCGCGTACGTGGCGGCGAAGCAGATCGTCCGCCTCGCCACCGACATCGGCCGCGTGGTCAACAGCGACCCGCGCCTGGACGGCAAGCTGAAGCTGGTCTTCCTGCCGAACTACGGCGTGTCGCTGGCCGAGTCGATCATCCCGGCCGCCGACCTCTCCGAGCAGATCAGCACCGCAGGTACGGAAGCCAGCGGCACCGGCAACATGAAGTTCGCGATGAACGGCGCGCTGACCATCGGCACCTGGGACGGCGCGAACATCGAAATGGCGCAGCACATCGGCGAAGAGGATGTGTTTGTGTTCGGCCTGCGCGCCGACGCGGTGGCGAACCTGAAGGCCGTGGGCTACGACCCGCGCTGGATCGCCGCGCAGAACGCTTCGCTGAAGGCCGTGCTCGACGCCATCGGCAGCGGCGCCTTCAGTCCCGGCGAACCGCAGCGCTACCGCGCCCTCGTCGACGGCCTGCTGAATCGCGACACCTACCTGTTGCTCGCCGACTTCGCCGACTACGTCGCCACGCAGGCGCGCGTCGATGGGCTCTACCGCGATCAGAAGGCGTGGAATGCCGCCGTGCTCCGCAACATCGCCGGCATGGGCTTCTTCTCGGCCGACCGCACCGTGGCCGAGTACGCCGCCAAGGTCTGGTCCGTGCCCGCTGCCGCGAAGTCCGCGAAAACGAATGCTTGACCCCGGCGCCGTCGCGGCCCTGCTCGCGGCGCGCCACGCCGATCCCTTTGCCGTGCTCGGCCTCCACGCCGACGCGGCCGGCGCGCTGTGGCTGCGCGCCCTGCTGCCGGGCGCCGACACGGTCGATGTACTCGACGCCACGACCGGCAAGGCCGTCGCGACCCTGGAACCGCGCCGCCTCGACCTGTCGGCCGGCGAGAGTCTCGTCACGCCCCTGTTCGAAGGCGGCATTCCGCGCCGCAAACAGCGCTTCGACTACCGCCTGCGTGTGCGCTGGGCCAACGGCGACGATGGTGTCTATGCCGATGCCTATGCGTTTGGTCCGCAGATCAGCGAAGACGAGCTGCGTGCCTTCCACGAAGGCCACCATACGCGGCCGCAGCGCTTCCTCGGCGCGCATGCGCTGAGCATCGAAGGCGTGGCCGGCGTCCGGTTCGCGGTCTGGGCGCCGAATGCGCGCCGCGTCTCGGTGGTCGGCGACTTCAACGCTTGGGACGGCCGCCGGCATCCGATGCGCCTGCGCCACACGGCAGGCGTGTGGGAGCTGTTCGTGCCGCACGCCGCGCCCGGCGACCACTACAAGTTCGAGCTCATCGACGCCAACGGCAGCCTGCTGCCGGCCAAGGCCGATCCCTACGCCTTCGCGAGCGAGCTGCGGCCGGGCAATGCCAGCCGCGTCGCGACGCCACGCGGCGACACGCCGCTGCCGGCCGAGCGCGCCGCACGCAACCATCGCGGCGTGCCCATCAGCACCTACGAAGTGCACCTCGGCTCCTGGGGGCACCCCGATCTCGCCACCGCGACCGCCGCGCTTCCGGCCTGCGCCGAGCACACCGCGCGCACCGGCTTCCCGCATTGGGACGCATTGGCCGCGGTGCTGCCGGGCTACGCGGCGGCGCTCGGATTCACCCACGTCGAACTGCTGCCGATCACCGAGCATCCCTTCGACGGCAGCTGGGGCTACCAGACCTTGGGGCTTTTCGCGCCGACGGCGCGCTTCGGCGAACCGGAAGGCTTCGGCCGCTTCGTCGCCGCCTGCCACGCGGCTGGCCTCGGCGTGATCCTGGATTGGGTGCCGGCACATTTCCCGCGCGACGCGCACGGCCTCGGCCGCTTCGACGGCACCGCGCTCTACGAATACGCCGACCCGCGCGAAGGCGAGCACCGCGATTGGGGCACGCTGATCCCGAACTTCGGCCGCAACGAAGTGGTGAGCTTCCTCACCGGCAGCGCGCTGCACTGGCTCGAGCACTGGGGCGTGGACGGCCTGCGCGTCGATGCGGTGGCCTCGATGCTCTACCGCGATTATTCCCGCGACGCCGGCGAGTGGATCCCGAACGCGCACGGCGGGCGCGAGAACCTCGAGGCCATCGCGCTGCTGAAGCACATCAACACCACCATCGGCCGCGAATGCCCCGGCGCCATCACGCTGGCCGAAGAGTCCACGAGCTTCCCCGGGGTATCGGCGCCGGTACACGCCGGGGGGCTCGGCTTCCACTTCAAATGGAACATGGGGTGGATGAACGACACGCTGCGCTACCTGCAGGAAGAGCCCGTGCATCGGCGCTGGCACCACGACCGGATGAGCTTCGGCCTCGTGTACGCCTTCAGCGAGAACTTCATGCTGCCGCTGTCCCACGATGAAGTGGTGCACGGCAAGGGCTCGATCCTCGGGAGGTGCCCGGGCGACGATTGGCAGCGCTTCGCCAACCTGCGCGCCTACTACGGCTTCATGTGGGGGCACCCGGGGAAGAAGCTGCTGTTCATGGGCCAGGAGTTCGCCCAGGGCACGGAGTGGCGCGACGCCGAACCCCTGCCCTGGCACTTGGTGCAGTACCCGCACCACGCCGGCGTGCGCGACCTCGTGCGCGACCTCAACGCGCTGTATCGCGACACCCCGGCCCTGCATGCGCTGGATGGCGAGGCGGCCGGCTTCGAATGGCTGGTCGGCGACGACCGCGAACAGAGCGTCTACGCCTGGGCTCGCCGCGACGGCGCGGGCAACATCGCCCTCGTCGCCTGCAACTTCACGCCAGTGCCGCGCGAGGGCTACCGCCTGCCGCTGCCGAAGGGCGCGCCAAAGGCCTGGCGCGAAGCCTTGAACACCGACTCGCGCCACTACGGCGGCAGCGATGTCGGGAATGGCGGCGGCGTGCTGAAGGCGAAGGACGGCGCGGTGACGCTGACGCTGCCACCCCTGGCCACCGTGGTGCTGCGCCCGGCATGAGCGCGAACGCGGCCGTCACCGCGGCGCCAAGGCGCACGCTGCTGCCCGGCCTGCATGCGCCGCTGGGCGCGCACCTACGCGACAACGGCGTCGACGTCGCCGTGGCCTCGCAGCGCGCGAAGCGCATCGAGCTGTGCGTGTTCAGCGATGACGGGCAACGTGAGATCGAGCGCCTGCCCCTGCACGCCGGCGAGGATGGCGTGTTCCACGGACGCCTCGAAGGCGCCGGGGCCGGCCTCGTGTACGGCTTCCGCGCGCACGGCCGATACCAGCCGGAGTCCGGGTACCGCTTCAATCCGGCCAAGCTGCTGCTCGATCCCTATGCGCGTGCGTTGGTCGGTGACTTCCAGTGGCGCTCCGAGCACCACGGCTGGGCCGCCAGCCACCCGCAAGGCCGCCAGCCCGACTCCCGCGACAACGCCGCGCTGGCGCTGAAGGCGTGCGTGGTCGACGCGCCCGCTGCGCTCGCCGATGGCCTCGCGCCACGTGCGGCCTCGCGCCCGCGCCGCCCGCTGCGCGACAGCGTGCTCTACGAGCTGAACGTGCGTGGCTTCACCATGCAGCTGCCGGGCATCCCCGAGGCACTGCGCGGCACCTTCGAAGGCCTCGCCCATCCGGCATCGATCGCGCATCTGAAGTCGCTCGGCGTCACCACGCTCTCGCTGATGCCGGTGATGGAGTGGCTCGACGAGGCGCCGCTCGCCGAACGCGGCCTGCGCAACTACTGGGGCTACAACACGGTCGCGTTTTTCTGCCCGGCGCGCCGCCTGTGCCACCGGCCGAACGACGGAATCCATGAATTCCGCCGCATGGTCGCCACCCTGCAGCGCGAAGGTTTCGACGTCGTGCTCGACGTGGTGCTGAACCACACCGCGGAAGGCGACAAGCACGGCGCGACGATCAGCTTCCGCGGCCTCGACAACGCCAGCTGGTACCGCCTCGTCGGCGACGACCGCAGCCGCTACGAGAACGTCAGCGGCTGCGGCAACACCCTGCGCCTGATCCACCCGCGCACCACGCAGTTCGCGCTCGACGTGCTGCGCTACTGGGTCGAGACGATGGGAGTCGACGGCTTCCGCTTCGACCTCGGCGCCGCGCTGGGCCGCACGCGCCACGGCTTCGATCCGTCCGCGCCGTTCTTCGTCGCGCTTCGGCAGGACCCGACGCTGGCGCAGGTGCACCTGATCGCCGAGCCCTGGGACGCCGGCTTCGAGGGCTACCAGCTCGGGCGCTTCCCCGGCCGCTTCGCCGAATGGAACGACCGCTTCCGCGATGCGGTGCGCGGCTACTGGCTCGGTGCGGCGGCCACGGCCGACGGCCACCCGCGCGCACCCGTGCCGCGCAGCGAATTCGCCAAGCGCTTCACCGCCTCCAGCGACCTGTTCCAGCATGGCCAGCGCCGGCCGCAGGCCAGCATCAACTACGTCAGCGCGCATGACGGCCGCACGCTCGCCGACGTCGTCGCCTATGCGCGACGCCACAACGACGCGAACGGCGAGCACAACCGCGATGGCCATGCGCACGAGGTCTGCACGAACTTCGGCGTGGAAGGGCCCACCGACGATGCCGCCCTCCTCGCGCGCCGCCGCCGCGTCCGCCGAGCGCTGCTCGCGACCACCCTGCTGTCGCAGGGCACGCCGATGCTGCTGGCCGGCGACGAAGCGGGGAATTCGCAGGCCGGCAACAACAACGCCTACTGCCAGGACAACCCCACGGGTTGGATCGACTGGTCCGGCCTCGGAACCGACGACGACACGGGCGCGCTGATCGCACAACTCGTCGCGCTGCGCGCCAGCGAGGCCTACCTGCGCTGGCCCACGTGGTTCCTGCCGGAGCCCGGCGAGGACGACCCGACCATCCGCTGGCTGCGCCCCGACGGCAGCGACATGCGCGTGGAAGACTGGCACGACACCAGCGATGGCGCCTTCGCCTGCCAGCTCCGCGCCGCCGGCTCGTCCGCGCCGCGCGGCTGCATCGCCTTCAATCCGGGCGGGAGCGACCGCCCCTTCGAACTGCCCGATGGCCCGTGGCACGTGCTGCTGGAAACCTCCGGCACCTTCCCGGACCACGCCCTCACCACCACACTCGCTGCCCCGGCCGTGCTCGTCCCGGCCCACAGCCTGCTCGTCCTTCGCCGCCTCACCTCCGCTCCGGAGCCGACCTGATGTTCAACCTCGACCAGCGCGCCGCCGGCGTGCTCCTGCATGTCACTTCCCTGCCCGGCCCGCACGGCATCGGCGACTTCGGTCCGGACGCGTTCCGGTTCGTCGATTGGCTGAAAGACGCCGGCCAGACGATCTGGCAGTGGCTGCCGGTGAACCCCATCGGCCCGGGCAACTCGCCGTACCAGAGCGTCTCCGCGTTTGCTGGCAGCCCGCTGATGATCGCGCTCGAAGGCCTCGTGGCGAACGGCTGGCTCAAGGCGCCGACGCTGCCGGAAGGCGGCTTCGAGGCGCACAAGGTCGACTTCGGCAAGGTCGTCGAATGGCGCAACGCGCAGCTGCGCCAGGCCTATGCCGGCTATGTTGCGAAGAACGCGCCCGCCGAGCGCGCAGCGAAAGCGGCGTGGGCGAAGCAGGAAGCCTACTGGCTCGACGACTACGTGTTGTTCATGGCGCTGGAAACCGCGCACGGCGGCATGCCGTGGTGGACCTGGGCACCGGCGTTGCGCGACCGCGACCCGAAGGCACTGGCCGCCGCGCGCATTGAGCACGCCGCCGAGATCGGCTACTGGACGTGGGTGCAGTGGTGCTTCGACACGCAGGCTGCGGCGCTGAAGGGTTACGCCAACGCGCAAGGCATCGCGGTGATGGGTGATCTCCCCATCTACATCGCGCACCACAGTGCCGATTGCTGGGCGCGCCCCGATCTCTACCAGCTCGACGCGCAGGGCCAGCCCACGGCCGTGGCCGGCTGCCCGCCCGACGCGATGGCACCGACCGGCCAGCGTTGGGGCAACCCGTTGTACCGCTGGGACCGGATGGCGAAGGAAGACTTCGCATGGTGGAGTGATCGCGTTCGCCGCGCACTCGGCCTCGCCGACGTGTTCCGCATCGACCACTTCCGCGGTTTCGCCGGCTACTACGAGATCCCCGCGAGCTGCCCGACGGCCGAGGAAGGCGAGTGGGTGCCCGGCCCCGGCAAGGCGCTGTTCGATGCCATCGAGAAAGCGCTCGGTCCGCTGCCCATCGTTGCTGAAGACCTCGGCCTGATCACGCCCGACGTCATCGAGCTTCGCGACGGCTGCGGCTTCCCCGGCATGACCATCCTGCAATTCGCCTTCGGCGGCGACGCCACCGACCCGTTCCTGCCGCACAACAGCGAGCGGGCGCGCGTGGCCTACACCGGCACGCACGACAACGACACGGTGCGCGGCTGGTGGAACAGCGCGACGCCGCGCGAGCGCCAGTTCGCGGGCAGCTACCTGCCGGCCTCCGAGCACGACATCCACTGGGCAATGGTCCGCGCCTGCGCGAACTCGGTGGCGAGTTTCGCGGTGTTCCCGCTGCAGGACGTGCTTGGCCTCGATGCCGCGCACCGCATGAACATCCCCGGCACGATGGGCGACCACAACTGGAGCTGGCGCTTCACCTGGCCGATGGTCGACGAGGAGGCGAAGCGCGTGCTCGGCCTGATTACCGCCACCAGCGGGCGCGGACCGTGGGGATTGAGC
The DNA here is from genome assembly GCF_027531545.1 of Silanimonas sp. Classification (GTDB taxonomy): domain Bacteria; phylum Pseudomonadota; class Gammaproteobacteria; order Xanthomonadales; family Xanthomonadaceae; genus Silanimonas. The sequence continues at coordinate 98,260 of NZ_JAPZSC010000010.1, forward strand.
GGGGTGGGTTGAACGACCCGAGTGCGACTCTTCGACAAGACGCGGGTCGCTCTCAAGGCCTCGTCGCGCGCCAATGAAGCGCGGTTGCCAACGCAAGTGCCACCAAAGCTCCCACATCAATCCACACCACCCGCGCGATCAATGCGTTGTAGCCACCCACGCTCCACGCAATCAGCAGAAAGCTGCTGATGCTGATGAAGCCGACGACGGCCGCGACCGATCGCCACGCCGGCACGAAGGCCGCCGCCACCAGCACCCCTCCCACCAGACCAAACAGCACGGCGCGGTGTTGCATCAGGATGAGCAGGTTCGGGTCGGTGATGGGCAGGCCGTACAGGCGCTGCAGCGAGGCGGCGCCGAGGACGCCGGTCACCGGCAAGAGGTGCACCAGCCCAACGAGCAGCCATAAGGCCGCGGAGAATGCTTTCATGGTGAAGAGCTCCTGAGGGATCGACGATGGCGAATCCTAGGCCGCAGAGAACACCGGCGCTTCCAGAAACGTGCGCTTCACCGCGAGGCCAGTTGGTGGACGGGGGGCACGCCATCCTCTATATCGGTCCGGCATTTCCGATTGCCGCGCATCGCAACAGTGTGACGGTCCTGGCCTTCGGGCTCGACGATGCCTTCGAAGTGGCCGAGCATCTGGACGAGCCGCCAGGCACCGGCCGGCTTGCGCGCAGTGCGGTGATTCCGGCCGGCCAGTGGCATCGCCTGCACTCGCCGGCCTCGACCATGGCCTTTTTTTACCTCGATGCCGGCGATCAGTCGTGGCAAAGGCTTGCCACCTCGGCCACGCCGGGGCCGAGAGGGTGTGCCATCGGCATTGCGGCTGAAGACATGGCGCTGCAGCTGCTTCGACACCTGCGTGCACAGCCCCATGTGCAACGCGCCGACTTCATCGCACTAACGTCGTGCTTGGGAATCGAAGCGCCCCGCATGGATCGAAGGATCGAAGCCTCGCTGGCCCGTCTGCGTTCAGACCCCAGCCTCGCTCATCGCGTCAGCGATCACGCGGCGCAAGCCGGACTGTCGGCCTCGCAATTCCAACGCCTCTTCACCCAGAGTACCGGCCTGCCTTGGCGTCGCTGGCGCCTGTGGCAACGCACGTCTTCGGCGGTGCGCGACATCATTGCAGGCGCCTCACTCACCGAGGCCGCCCACGCCGCGGGCTTTTCCAGCGGCGCGCATTTCAGCGATACCTTCAAGGCGATGTTCGGCATGCCGCCTTCCAACCTCAGCGCGATCGACCTCACGTTGACCGCCATCAACGTGCGACCATCCGGCCCATGAACAAAGAATTCGACCTCATCGTGTTTGGTGCCACCGGCTTTACCGGCCGCTTGGTGGCGGAGTATCTCCACGCAACCTATGGCGCCGCAGGGACGGTGCGCTGGGCCATGGCCGGCCGAAGTGCCGCCAAGCTCGCGCAGATTCGCGATGAGCTTGGCTTGCCGGCAGACCTGCCCTTGCTGGTCGCCGACGCCAGCGACGAAGCCGCGCTTGCGGCGCTCGTCAAACGCACGAAGGTCGTCATCACCACCGTCGGGCCTTACCAGCAGTACGGCGAGCCGCTGATCCGCGCCTGCGCCCATGCCGGCACCGATTACGTCGATCTGTGCGGTGAGCCTGGCTGGATGGCCAAGATGATCCCCGAGCTGCAGGCACCCGCAAAAGCCAGCGGAGCGCGCATCGTGTTCTCGTGTGGCTTCGATTCCATCCCCTTCGACCTCGGCGTCCTGCACGCCCAGCAGGAGGCGAAAGAGCGCTTCGGCGCGCCGCTGGCCCGCGTTCATGGCCGCGTGAGCGTCATGAAGGGCACGTTCTCGGGCGGCACCGTGGCCAGCATGTTGGCCACGATGGAAGCCATCGGCCGCGACCGCAGCCTGATCCGCACCTTGGGCGATCCGTTCGCGCTGGTGCCCGGCTTCAAGGGCCCGCGCCAACCGAACGACAACACCGCGGCCTTCGACGATCTGGCCAATGCATGGACGGCACCGTTTGTAATGGCGCCGATCAACACCAAGAACGTGCATCGCAGCCACGCTTTGCTGGGCCATCCCTGGGGCGAGGCGTTCGTGTACAGCGAGCGCATGCTCACTGGCGAAGGCAAGGCGGGCGAGAAACGCGCCAAATCAATGGCGCGTAACTCCAAGCTGCAAACCATGCTGCTGGCCTTTGCGCCCACGCGCGCCCTGCTGCGGCGCTTCGCACTGCCCAAGCCCGGCGAGGGCCCGAACAAGCAGCAGCGCGAGAAAGGCCGCTACGAAGCCTTGTTCTTCGGCGAAACCGCCGATGGCCGCAAGCTCACCACGAAGGTCACCGGCGACCGCGACCCGGGTTACGGCTCGACTTGCAAGATGATCAGCGAAGCCGCGTTGTGCCTCGTGCAGGACGTCGATCGCGAGACGACGCCGGGCGGCGTATGGACACCGGCCGCCGCGATGGGGATGCGCCTCGTCGAACGCCTGCGCCAGCGCGCCGGCCTCACCTTCGCGCCGGCCGAGGGACGCTGAGGCTCAGGGCGTCGACGATCGCGACGGCAGCGCCGCCATCACGCGGCGCAGGGCCACCTCGAACGCTTCGGCCTCGCCGTCCCGGCCGACCCGAGGCACGGCCACGCCGCCGGTCCACACCACGCGCTTCGCTCCCGTGTCGACCACGTCGATCGCGATCGCGCCGGGAAGGCGCGAGCGTTCGCGCGACCCACTGCCGCCGAGCGGAATGCCCACGCCAAGGCCACCGCCCACGCCGACACCGACACCGAGCCCAAGGCTGAACGTCGGGCCACCCTCGCTGTCACGCGCCGCGGCGATCACGTTGATGCGCAGCGCGGGATTCTCGGGGTCGAGGCGATAGCCCCGCGACTCCATTTCCCGGCGCAGCACCGCACGGGCGCGCTCGCCGGCCATCGTGCCGTAGCCGTCGCGCTCCATGGCCAAGGGTTCGAAGAACGCGAACGTCGCATAGGTGCGCACGTCGGCGCCCGGCGCCTGCTCGGCGGTGGCGATGGAGGTCGACGCACAGCCGGGCAGCGCCACGGCGACGATGGCGGCGAGCAGGGTCGAAGCGAAGATCGAAGGGCGCAGGCGCATGGGGGGCTCCAGTGGAAGGCGTGCTCAGGGGGCCGTCGCGGGCGCCGGCGTGGCGGGCGCGCCGCCCGCGCGATGCGGAAAGGCTTCGAAGATCTTCGCGATCGACAGCACCGCACGCTCGCGGCGCTCGGCGGGAGTGCGCCCCGCGGCGCTGCCCACGGCCACGCCCTCCCACACCAGCTGCTTCGCCCGCGCGTCGACGAGATCGACGTTGACGGTGCCCTCGGTGTACTGCATCACCTGCGCGCGCTCGTGCCATACCGGCACCGTGACGAAGGCGCGGGCGCGATAGCTGTAGTAGGTGGCATAGCCCGTCGTCGGCACCGACACGACGTCGGTCTTCTCCTCGACGAAGGCGTTGATGTTCACGCGCAGGTCGGGCGCGGCCTCGTCGTAGACGTAGCCGCGCGACTCCATCTGCCGACGCGCCTCGTCCTTCAGGCGCGCGCTCAGCAGCGTCGTGTAGCCACGGGTTTCGATCGCCAGGGGTTCGTAGAAGGCGAAGCTGCGGTAGCGCGAGAAGTCGGCTTCGGGATCGGCCTCGGTGGTCACGCGGGGACCAGTGGCACAGGCGGCTAGCCAGAGCGCAGCGAGTGCCAGCGTGGCGGAGCGGAACAGCGTGCGGAAGCGGGACATGACAGGCCTCGGAGCGGGACGCGATGGCCCGATGCTACGACGCCACCGCCTCGACGGCGCGCGGAGAGGGCTGGTTTCGGCCCACTCGCGTCACGCCGTGGGCAAACGTTCAGCCTTGTCGAAGCTGAACGCGCCGTGCCGCGTCAGTCCTTTCGATACACCTGCGCACCCTGCGCCCGGAACTCGGCCGACTTCTCGGCCATGCCCTTCTCCAACGCCTCCGCCTCCTCGGCCACGCCCTGCTCCGCGGCGTAGTCGCGCACGTCCTGGGTGATCTTCATCGAGCAGAAATGCGGGCCGCACATCGAGCAGAAGTGCGCGACCTTGTGCGCATCCTTCGGCAGGGTCTCGTCGTGGTACGAGCGCGCCTTCTCCGGATCGAGGCCGAGGTTGAACTGGTCCTCCCAGCGGAACTCGAAGCGCGCCTTCGACAGCGCGTTGTCGCGGGCCTGCGCGCCCGGATGGCCCTTCGCCAAGTCCGCCGCATGCGCGGCGATCTTGTAGGCCATGATGCCTTCGCGCACGTCCTCGCGATTCGGCAGGCCAAGGTGCTCCTTCGGCGTGACGTAGCAGAGCATCGCCGTGCCGTACCAGCCGATCATCGCCGCGCCGATCGCGCTGGTGATGTGGTCGTAGCCCGGCGCGATGTCGGTTGTCAGCGGGCCCAGCGTGTAGAACGGCGCTTCGCCGCACTCGCGGAGCTGCTTGTCCATGTTCTCCTTGATCAGCTGCATCGGCACGTGGCCGGGCCCTTCGATCATGGTCTGGACGTCGTGCTTCCACGCGATCTTCGTCAGCTCACCCAACGTCTCCAGCTCGCCGAATTGGGCGGCGTCGTTGGCATCCGCGATAGAGCCGGGGCGCAGGCCGTCGCCGAGCGAGAAGCTCACGTCGTAGGCCTTCATGATTTCGCAGATTTCCTCGAAGTGCGTGTAGAGGAAATTCTCCTTGTGGTGCGCTAGGCACCACTTCGCCATGATCGAACCGCCGCGCGAGACGATGCCAGTGACGCGCTTGGCGGTCAGCGGCACGTAGCGCAGGCGCACGCCGGCGTGGATGGTGAAGTAGTCCACGCCCTGTTCGGCCTGCTCAATCAGCGTGTCGCGGAACAACTCCCACGTCAGTTCTTCGGCCTTGCCGTCGACCTTCTCCAGCGCCTGGTAGATCGGCACCGTGCCGATCGGCACCGGGCTGTTGCGCAGGATCCACTCGCGGGTCTCGTGGATGTGTTTGCCGGTGCTCAAGTCCATCACCGTGTCGCCGCCCCAGCGGATCGACCACACCAGCTTCTCCACTTCCTCGGCAATACCGGAGCTCACCGCCGAGTTGCCAATGTTGGCGTTGATCTTCACCAGGAAGTTGCGGCCGATGATCATCGGCTCGAGTTCCGGGTGGTTGATATTCGCGGGGATGATGGCGCGGCCGCGCGCTACTTCGTCGCGCACGAACTCCGGCGTGATGCGCGCCGGCAGCACGGCGCCGAAGCTCTCGCCCGGGTGCTGCTTCAGCAGGTGCGCTTCGCGGATCGCTTCGAGGCGCTGGTTCTCGCGGATGGCGATGTATTCCATCTCCGGCGTGATGATGCCGCGGCGCGCGTAGTGCATCTGCGTGACGTTGGCGCCGCTCTTCGCACGGCGCGGCAGCGCGCGGTTCGGAAAGCGCAGCGAATCCAGCTTGCCATCGTGCTCGCGGGCGCGGCCGAAGGCGGAGGTCAAGCCACCCTGCACTTCCGTATCGCCGCGCTCTTCGATCCAGCGAGCGCGCAAGGCCGCGAGGCCGCGGGCGAGGTCGATGTTCGCATTCGGGTCGGTATAGGGGCCCGAGGTGTCGTAGACCGCCAGTGGGGCGTTCTTCTCGACACCCACCGTGCGCGGCGTGGGGCTCAGCGCGATCTCGCGCATCGGCACGCGCAGGTCGGGGCGCGAGCCCTCGACGTGGATCTTCACGGAGCCGGGGATGGGGCGGGTGACTTCTTCGGAGAGCTGGCGGGTCTTGTCCAGCAGGTCCTTGGCGACGGCGTTCATGGCGTTGTCCTGCGTGCGTGTCCGGGGCCCGCGCGGGACGCGCGGGCAGAATGCAGGCAGGGGCGCACTTTGGCGCGTCGAAGTCTCCCTACGGCGGCGTCACCCGCATCAGGTTCGAAGGGTCTTTCTCAGCCCGACGACGGGCACCCCTGCTTCCGGCGCGCATTGAAGCATGGCAGCGCCGGCGCGTCACGCCATCACGGCTTCTCGCAACCGAAGCCCGCGGCCTCACCGCCCAGCCGCTCCAATGTCTCGCGCCTTGAGATGCCGCCAATCACACCCGCGCCAAAAATCGCCTCCACATTCATCAGGATCGGGCTGAGTGAAGGTGCGAAGCTACGGCGCAACTCGCCAACCGCTTCACCCACACGCGGGCTATCGCGGCAGAAAAGGCAGCTGCCACGGTAAGCCGTGAGCGCCAGAGTACGATCACCGAGGAACGCGAATCCTCGGCCTTCCGCTGCCAAATAGCGCGGCTGACCGCGCGCGTCATGGCCGAAGAAGCCATAGAACTCGTACGCGAGGGTGATCCAGACCCCATAGCCCTCGCCAGCGCGCGCTGGGTCGTACCACAGGCCAGAAAGATCACGCGGCGTGCCCCGATCCACCGGACAGTTGCGACCGAAGTCAGCCAGTCGCTGCGAACCAACGCGGCCATCGATTTCGAACGAGAGGATCGGCCCGCCATCATCCATCCTCGAAAGGCTGGCGCGGCCGATGGCGGCGAGGCGCTGGCCGCCCGAACCCACCCCGCTGCGATAGACGGTGGGCGTCCATGCCTCGCCACCCGCGGGCGCCGCTCCCTGGAGATAGAGCCAGGTGCTGAGACCCTGGTCGTCGAACGCGTACCAGACCGCAGACCAGTCCCCACCGGTGCGATCCACGATCAAACCCTCGCCCGGGCGACGCCCGGGGGCGTAAAGCCCCGGACCCAACGGCGATGCGGGAGCGTCCGCGGTGTCGATCACCACGTCCACGGCCACATCCGCGAGATCGTCCGTCGCGTCGCCAACGCGGACCAGCCAGCGGCCTGCCGGGACATCGATGTCGATGCTGGCCACGCCGTCTTCGCTGAACTGGCTTGCCTCGGGCAACTGCCCATCGACGATGCCCTCGACGCTGACGTCGGACCGCTGGTCGTCGGGGATCGGTGCCCGGAAGAGCGCGAGGCTGAAATCACCGTCGGCCACTGCCGATACCGTGAAGGAAGCAGTGCCATCCGGGACGTCCAGCACGAGAGCGGTCGCCGCGCTGCCGGCGGGCAGGTCGAATCGCACGGTGTCCCCGTCGCGAAGCAGGCGCGGGGCCACGTCGCGCCCCTCGGCCACAAGGGTGTACGGCACCCAACCCAAGGACGTGCCGGACTCGCTCTCGACCTGCAGCCAGCCCTCCGCGGTCTCGCCTGGGAGCAGGGTCTGGTCGGCCCACGAGAAGCGCAGCGCCGACGGCGCAGCCGCCTCGAGGCGGCCCGGGGCCGACCACGCGAGCGACGAGCTGTCAGCCAGATCGACCTCGAGGACGCGCAGGCGCGCCTCGACCCGCCGTCCTTCGCGGTTGTGCGCGTACGCCCACCAGCTGCGCCGCTCGTCCGCGGGAATGACCAGCTCGAGAACGCAGCTCTCGACGCCCGCCACGCTCGCGGCGGTGCAGGTGAGCTCATCGGATGACGCACGACGGTTGGTGTCGTCGTCCGTCCCCACATAGAGATCGACATCGGCATCCGTCGATTCAAGCGTGACGCGGAGCCGCAACTGGCGCCCTGACTCGCCGCCGTCCGCCGTGAACAGCGTCTGCGCGGCCCCACCTCCAGCCCAGGGATCGAGAGGCGTGGCATCGATCGAGATGGGGAACGCGTAGTGCGAAACGTTCCCGGTGCCGGTGATGACGAGGTTGGGCGCCGGAAGTTCCGGAAGGCCCCGCAGTGCCACATCGGCGAAACCCGCCCCTCCGGAGACGTCCAGCCTGACCGGCGCGACCGGCAGGATCACCACCTCGACCTCGGACTCGACGCAGCGACCCGCGAGCTCGCACAGCCGGTAACGGAAACGGTCCGTCCCCACCGCTTCGGGCCTCGGACGGTACCGGAAGCCCGTCGGCACGGCGCCGTCTGCCAGCACCTCGAGGTTGCCGAGCGAGGCCGCTGTCCGAACCTCCAAGCGACCTCCCGACAGCCGCTCGACCGCGAATGCGTCGTTGACGAGGACGTCAAGCTCGACCGGCGCACTCCCGGCCACGATCTCGAATCGATCCGCCCGCGCAGCCAGGGGCGCCGAGATACCGTCGGAGTCGATGCGCACTTCAACGGGCGCACTGCACACCAGGGCGTCGCACGCCCGATACGTGAACCGGTCGGTACCCGAGAAGCGCGCATCCGGCGTGTAACTGAAGCTGCCATCCGGGAAGAGGATCAATTGCCCCGACGCCGCAGCCTCCGCGGGCTCGAGGAACAGCGAATCACCATCGGCATCGGTGTCGTTGCCAAGAACGCCGGGCGAACGAACGTCGATGGATTCGCCTTGGCGGAGCACATAACGATCCGGCCGGCCCTCCGGAATGGTGTTGGCGAAAGCGGGCGGAGCGATGGCCAGCAGGCCGGCGAGGACGACAAAGGCGCGCATGATGGTCGGGGGAACCCAAGATGGCCCCATGGTAGGCCGTCGCGACACGAGGTAAAGCCCGTGCAGGAAGATCGCCGCCGGGCCGCCGGAGAGGCGGGGGAGGGAGCCGGTTCGCGGACGACCCGGCGGCGAATCTCTGGCCGGGGCGCAGGCCCCGGGAATGCTCAGTAGCGCGGCGCCGTCTCCGGGGCCTTGATGCGGAACCACGCGGCGTAGAGGGCCGGCAGGAACAGCAGCGTGAGCGCCGTGGCGACGATCAGGCCGCCCATGATCGCGACGGCCATGGGCCCGAAGAACACGCTGCGCGACAGCGGGATCATCGCCAGCACGGCGGCCAGCGCCGTCAGCACGATGGGTCGGAAGCGCCGCACCGTCGCATCGACCACCGCCTGGAAGGGCGCGAGGCCTTCGGCGATGTCGTGCTCGATCTGGTCCACGAGGATGACCGAGTTGCGCATGATCATTCCGGAGAGCGCGATCGTGCCGAGCATCGCCACGAAGCCGAACGGCACCTGCGGGATCAACAGGAACCAGACCACGCCGATCAACCCCAGCGGCGCGGTCATCAGCACCATCGCCGCACGGGAGAAGCTGCGCAGCTGCAGCATCAGCAAGGTCACGACGGCGAACAGGAACAGCGGCATGCCCGCGGCCACCGACTTGCCACCGCGCGCCGACTCCTCGACGGCGCCGCCGGTCTCCAGGCGATAGCCGGGCGGCAGTTCGGCACGGATCGGCTCGAGCGCCGGGAGGATCTGGTTCGTCACCGTCGGCGGTGTAACACCGCCTTCGACGTCCGCGCGGATCGTGACGGTCGGCAGGCGGTTGCGACGCCAGACGATGCCGGGCTCGAAGCCGTACTCGATGCGCGCGATCTGCGAGAGCGGCACGGACTTGCCACTGGCGGTTGGCACCGCGAGCGAACCGAGCAGCGAGAGGCGCGTGCGCTCCTCCTCCGGGCCGCGCAGCAGGATCTCGATCAGCTCGTTGCCTTCACGGTACGTGCTCACCGGCGTGCCCGAGAGCGAGCCCTGCAGGAAGGAAGCGACCTGCGCGGAACTGACGCCGAGGGCGCGCGCACGGTCCTGGTCGATCTCGAGCCGCACCACCTTGCTGAGCTCGTCCCAGTCGAGGTTGACGTTGCGGGCGTGCGGGTTCGCCAACACCTGTGCCTTCACCGCATTGGCGATGCGCAGCACTTCGTCGGGGTGTTCGCCCGACACACGGAACTGCACCGGGAAGCCGACCGGCGGCCCGTTCTCGAGGCGGGTCACGCGGCCCTGCAGGTCGGCGAACTCGGCGTCGAGCACGCCCTGCAACCAGGCCTTCACCGTCTCGCGCTTCTCGATGTCCGGGGTGATCAGCACGAACTGCGCGAAGTTGGCCTGCGGCAGCTTCTGGTCGAGCGGCAGGTAGAAGCGCGGCGAGCCGGTGCCGACGTAGGCCACGTAGTTGACGATGTCGGGGTGGCCGTCGAGCTTCGCCTCGAGGCGCTTCGCGGCGGCCTCGGTGGCGGCCAGCGAGCTGCCCTCGGCGAGCTCGAGGTCGACCATCAGCTCCAACCGCGTCGACGACGGGAAGAACTGCTGCGGGATGAAGCGGAACATCGCCAGCGAGCCGACGAAGGCCAGCACGGTCACCAGGATCACCGTCTTGCGATAGCGGACGCACCACGCCACCAGCGCGCGGAATCGCGAGTAGAACGGCGTGTCGTAGGGGTTGTCGTGGTGCGTCACGTCCGGCGCGACCCAGGTCGCGAGCCCGGGCGGCAGGCGCGACGCCAGCGACTTGCGCACGGCGCCGATGAAGCCGCCGCCGTGGCTGGCGAGCATCTGTTCGCGATCCGGCAGCAGCTTGTCGCCGAGGTAGGGGATGAAGACCACGGCGACGATCCAGCTCAGGATCAGGGCCAGCACGACCACCTGGAAGATCGAACGGGTGTACTCGCCGGTGCTCGAGGCAGCGGTAGCGATCGGCAGGAAGCCGGCGGCCGTGATCAGCGTGCCGGTGAGCATCGGGAAGGCCGTGCTCTGCCACGCGTAGGCCGCGGCCTCGAGGCGCCCGAAGCCCTGCTCCATCTTCACCTGCATCATCTCGATGGCGATGATCGCGTCGTCGACCAGCAGGCCGAGGGCGAGGATCAGCGCGCCCAGCGAGATCTTGTGCAGGCCGATGCCGAGGAAGTACATCGCGGCGAAGGTCATCGCCAGCACCAGCGGGATCGACAGCGCCACGACCAGGCCGGAGCGCCAGCCGAGGCTGAGGAAGCTGACGAGCAGCACGATCAGCACGGCCTCGGCGAGCACGCGCACGAACTCGCCGACCGAATCGCGCACCGCGGCGGGCTGGTCGCTCACCTTCGAGAGCGTCATGCCGGCGGGCAGGGTCTGCTGGATGCGCGCGAACTCGGCTTCGAGCTGTTCACCGAGCTGGATGATGTCGCCGCCCTTGCGCATCGACACGCCGATGCCGATGGCGTCCTGGCCCATGAAGCGCACGCGCGGCGCGGCCGGATCGACGAATCCGCGCTTCACGTCGGCCACGTCCTGCAGGCGGAAAGTGCGGTCGCCCACGCGGATCGGGAACTGGCGGATCGCCTCGACGGAATCGAAAGCGCCGGACACGCGCAGCTTCACGCGGTCGCTCGGGGTCTCGAAGAAGCTGGCGCCGACCATGGCGTTCTGCTCGTCGATCGCACGCTGCACGGCATCGAGCGGCACGCCGAGCGTGGCGAGCTTGGTGTTCGAGAGTTCGATCCAGATGCGCTCGTCCTGCAGGCCGATCAGTTCGACCTTGGCGACGTCGGGCACGCGATGCAGTTCCAGCTCGATGCGTTCCGCGTAGTCCTTCAGCGTCGCGTAGTCGAGGCCGTCGGCCTGAAGGGCGTAGAGGTTTCCGAAAGTGTCGCCGAACTCATCGTTGAAGAAGGGGCCGACAACGCCGGCCGGCAGCGTGTGGCGGATGTCGCCGATCTTCTTGCGCGCCGTGTACCAGAGCTGCGGCAGCTCGGCCGAGAGCATCGAGTCCTTGGCCATGAACAGCACGAGCGATTCGCCGGCGCGCGAGTACGAGGTGATGCGCTCGTACTGCCCGGTCTCCATCAGCTTCTTCTCGATGCGGTCGGTGACCTGTGCGGCCACCTCCTCCGCCGTGGCGCCCGGCCACATCGTGCGGACCACCATCACCTTGAAGGTGAACGGCGGGTCTTCCGATTGGCCGAGACGCTGGTAGCTGAAGACGCCGACGATCGCGAGCACGATCATCGCGTAGAGCACGAGGACGCGGTTCTTCAGCGCCCAAGCGGAGAGGTTGAAGGACGACGACATCGCGGCTTATCCGGCGATTTCGGCGTTGAGGCGATCGGCACCGGCTTCGAGCGCGGCGCTGGCGTCCTCGGCGACGGCGGGCGTCTCCTGCGCTTCGACGCGCACCGGGCGGTTCTCGCGATCCACCGGCTTCACGGCATCGTTTTCGCGCAGCAGGTGCACGCCGCTGATCACCACCCAGTCGTCAGGCTGCAGGCCGCTGGAGACGGGCACGTCGGTCTCGCTGTAGGCGCCCGCGTCGACCGGCACGCGCTTCACGCGCTGGCCGTCGGCGTCGAGCACCCACACCGCCGCCTGCCCGTCGGCCTGCACCAGGGCCGAGAGCGGCACGCTCAGCGACGGCGCCGCGGCATTGGCCGCATAGACGCGGGCACTCTGGCCGAGTTCGACGCGCACGCCCTCGGGCAAGGCGAGTGCAACGCGGGTGGCGTAGGTGCGGGCCTGCGGATCGGCGGCGGGGGCGATCTCGCGAATGGTGCCCGGCACGCGCTGCCCTGGCGCCGCCCACAGCTCGACCAGCACGTCCTGCCCGTCCTTGAAGCGCGCGACATCCGCTTCCGGCAGGGCGATGGCGACTTCGCGCTCGCCGTCCTCGGCAAGGCCGAAGGCCGTCTGTCCGGCCGAAACCACCTGCCCGGCCTCGATGTTGCGAACCGCGACGACACCCGACGCGTTGGCGCGGAGGACACCGTAGGCCGCCTGGTTGCCGGCGACATCCAGCTGCGCCCGCGCCTGGGCGACGCGCGAATTGGCGGCGTCGAGCCCGTTCTTGCGGGCGTCGAACAGGGAGCGGCTCACCAGCTGGCGCTGGAACATCACTTCGATCCGCTCGAATTCGGCGGCCGCGAGCCGCGCGTCGGCCTCGGCGGCGGTGAGCTGGGCCTGCGCCGCATCGCGGCTGAGGCGGAGGTCCTGCGCGTCCAGTTCAGCGAGGGCCTGGCCGGCCACCACGCGATCCCCGACGTCGACCAGCCGCTTCGCGACCTTGCCGCCAACCCGGAAGGCCAGGGGCGTCTCGTGGCGGGCGCGGATCTCGCCGGCGAAGGCCTGCACGGCGCCGGCAGCCGGGGTGGGCTGCTGCACCAGCACGGGGCGCGCTGGGGGCTCGGCGGTATCGCCGTTACCGCAGGCACTGAGCAGGCCGGCAGCCAGCAGCAGGGGCGCGATCCGAAAGGCGGCGCGGGACGACAGGGGGAAGCGGCGAAGGGCGGGCATCGGGGCGACCACGATTCATGAACTCGCCGGTATGGTATATTTCGCATACTCCCGAGTTCAATAAATTTCTTGTGACGACGAAGGCCCGCCCCGGCAACCCCGGCAACCCCGGCAACCCCGGACGCCCCAAAGATCCCGAGAAGCGCGCCGCCCTGGTGGAGGCCGCCGGCCAGCTGTTCTGCCAGCACGGCTTCGAAGCGGTGAGCCTCGAAGCCATCGCCCAGGCCGCGGGCGTGTCCAAGCTGACGATCTACAGCCACTTCGGCGACAAGGAAGGCCTGTTCACGGCCGCCGTCGAAGCCCGCTGCGCCGACCAGCTGCCCCATGGCCTGTTCGAATGGCCCGAAGACCTGCCCGTGGGCGAGGCCCTGCGGCAGATCGGAACCGGCTTCGTCGACCTCGTCTTCGCCGAGGACGCGGTGCAACTGATGCGGATGATGGCGGCCCAGGCCAGCCAGTCGACGACCCTCGCCCAGCTCTACTTCAAGGCCGGCCCGAAGCGCGCGCTGGAGGAGATGGAGGGTTTCCTCGCGCTGGCCAAGCAGCGCGGCCAGCTGCGGCTCGACGACCCGAAGGTCGCCGCCAGCCAGTTCTTCGTGCTCCTGAAGGGCATCCACCACTTCCGCTGCCTGCTCGGCATCGAGCCGCCGCCGGAGGCCGCGGCCCGGACCGCCCACGTCGACCAGTGCGTCGCGCTGTTCCTGCGCGCCCATGCCCCCGTCGGAGCGGACCGACCATGACCTCCGTCGCGGTGACCTTCGTCACTGCCCTGGCACGCCCCGCTCCGGCACTGTAGCCGTCGTCAGCGGGGCCACACCCTTACACTATGCGGCCCTGCTCCCAAGGACGTCCCACCATGCCCATCGACTTCAATCAGGCCCGCCACGCGATGGTCGAGCAGCAGGTCCGCCCCTGGGAGGTGCTGGATCGGCGCGTGCTCGACGTGCTCGGCGACGTGAAGCGCGAGGACTTCGTGCCGGCCACGCATCGCAAGCTGGCCTTCGCCGACCTCGCCCTGCCGCTCGGCCACGACGAGTTCATGCTCAAGCCGGTGATTGAAGGCCGCCTGCTGCAGGCGCTGGACGTCGCGCCCACCGACGAAGTTCTGGAGATCGGTGCCGGCAGCGGCTTCCTCACCGCCTGCCTCGCCCGCCTCGCGCGCTCGGTGCAGGCCATCGAACAACACGCCGATTTCGTCGCCGAGGCGCAGCGTCGCCTGCAGGCCCTCGAGGCGGCCAACGTGCGCCTCGAGCAGGGCGACGCCAGCACCTGGGACACCACGCTGCGCTTCGACGCGATCCTCGTGGGCGGCGCCGTCGCCGAGGTGCCCGAGCGTTTCGTGCGCTGGCTGAAGCCGGGTGGCCGCCTCGTCCTCGTGCGCGGCGCCTCGCCGGTGCAGGAGGCGATCTGCCTCCGCAACGACGCCGCCGGCCCGCGCATCGAAAGCCTGTTCGAAACCGATATCCCCTATCTGCGCGGCTTCGCCCCGGAAGCGCGCTTCACCCTCTGAACGTTTGACCGAAGGAAGCCCCATGCGCCTGCGTCCCCTCGCCCTTGCCCTGCTCGCCGCCGGCCTCGCCGTGCCGGCCAGCGCCGCCGACCTGTTGCAGGCCTACGAGTTGGCGCGCAAGAGCGACCCGCAGCTGGCCGCCGCGGAGGCGCGCGCCGCCGCCGCCCAGGCCGGTGTCTCGCAGTCCCGCGCTGCGCTGCTGCCGCAGGTGAACGGGCAGGCCAGCCTCAGCGACAACGTCGGCGACAGCACCTCGATCGGCTCGCAGCCCGACCCGAACCGCCCCGGCGAAGTGATCTTCGGCGAGGCCACGGGTAACTCCGACACCCGCACGCGCACCTACGGGATCAACGTGCGGCAGTCGATCTATGACCGCGCCGACTACACGCGCCTGAAGGCCGCCAGGGCCCAGGCCGCGCAGGCCGAAGCGCAGCGCGTCGCCGCCGAGCAGGCGCTCGGCGTGCGCGTGGCCCGCGCCTACTTCGACGTGCTGACGGCCATCGAATCGCTGGCTTCGGCCCGCGCGCAGGAAGCCGCGGCGAAGCGCCAGCTCGACCAGGCCGAGACGCGCCTCGAGGTCGGCCTCGCGCCGATCACCGACGTGCATGAGGCCCGCGCCAGCTACGACGGCGCCCGCGCCAACGCAATCAGCGCGGCAACGCGCCTCGACGACGCCCGCGAAGCGCTGGCCGAGATCACCGGTGAGCCGACGGGCTCGCTGATGGGCTTGGGCAGCGATTACCAGCCGAAGCTCGACGACACCGAGGGCCTGCAGGCTTGGGTGGACAAGGCGATGGCCGAGAACCCGGCGCTGCAGGCCGCGGCGCTCGCCCTCGACGCCGCCGAAGCCAACGTCTCGACCGCGCGCGCCGGCCACCTGCCGACGCTCGAGCTCTCCGGCGGCGTCAATGATTCGTCCACGTGGGGCTCGCGCAGCAATGGTGCCTTCAGCTTCCCGGCGAACGGTGCGTCCGACGGCCACAACGTGGGCATCACCCTGACCGTGCCGATCTACAGCGGTGGCGCCGTGCATGCCGGCGTGCGCTCGGCCCTCGCCAACCGCGATGCGGTCGCCGAGCAGCTGGAGCAGGAGCGCCGTGGCGTCACCCGCCAGACCCGCAACGCCTACCGCTCGCTCGCGGCCGGTGCCGCCGAAGTCGAAGCCCGCCGCCTGGCGGTGGTTTCGGCCAAGGCCGCGCTGGAAGCCGGCGAAGCCGGTCTCGAAGTGGGCACCCGCACCGTCGTCGACGTGCTGCTGGCGCAGCAGACGCTGTTCGCCGCGCAGACGCAGTTCGCCCAGGCGCGCCACAACTTCCTGGTCAACGAGCTGTCGTTGAAGCAGGCCGCGGGCAACCTGTCACCGGACGATATCGAGGCGGTCAACCGCCTGCTCACCGCCGACGCCGAAGCGACGCTCGACGCGACGAAGTAATCGCGCCGCATCGAAGCAAGGTTCCATGGAGGCGGCCGCAAGGCCGCCTTCGTGCGTTCAGGGGCGCGGAAAGCCCGCCACGTCGTCGATCACCGCCAGCGTGCGCTGCAGGGCGCCGCGCTCACGATCGATTCGCTGCCGGCCCGCGCGACCGCGGGCCCGCGCCTTCTCCGGATGCTCGACCAGCCACTGGACGGCCGCAGCGAGCTGCGCCGCATCGCCGACGATCTCCAGCGCGCCCACGTCCTTCAACAGGGCGGTGATCTCGGCGAAGTTGAAGGTGTGGGGGCCACTCAACACCGGCACGCCCAGCGCCGCGGGTTCGAGCAGGTTGTGGCCGCCGATGTCGCAGAGGCTGCCGCCGACGAAGGCGACATCGCCGGCCGCGAGGAAACCCGGCAGTTCGCCGAGGCTGTCGATCAGGAAGACCGCGCATCGGGCGTCCGGGGCGCGCTCGACGCTGCGCCGGCGCAGGTCGAGCCCGGCGCCGCGCACGCGGTTCGCCACGGCGTCGAAGCGCTCGGGGTGCCGGGGCGCCCACAGCAGCAACGCGTCCGGATGTGCTTCGCGGAGACGCTGGTGGGCGTCGAGCACCGCCGCCTCTTCGTCGGCGTGGGTGCTGGCCGCCACCCAGATGGGGCGCCCACCTCCGGCCTTGCGCCAACCGACCGCTTCGTCGAGCGAGGCCCTCGGCAGGGGCTGGTCGAACTTCAGGTTGCCGGTCACTTCGATCCGCGCACCATCGCCGGCCAGCACGCGGAAGCGCGCGGCGTCGGCCTCCGACTGCGCGGCGACGCGGCGAACGCCGGACAACGCGAGCCGGATCAGCGGGCCCATCCAGCGATAGCCGCGCAGGGAGCGCTCCGACAGGCGCGCGTTGGCGATCACCACCGGCACCTCGGCCCGCGCACAGGCGACGAACAGGTTGGGCCAGAGTTCGGTCTCGATGACGACGGCGAGCGCGGGGCGCACCCGATCGAGGAAGCGACGCACCATGCCGCGCAGGTCGTAGGGCAGGTAGACGTGGTGCACGTCGTCGCCCCACAGCGAGCGCACGCGCGCCGAGCCGGTGGGCGTGATCGTCGTGATGAGCAGCGGGCGGCCGGGATGCCGCTCGCGGAGCGCGTTGATGAGGGGAATCGCCGCGTTCACCTCGCCGACCGAGACCGCGTGCACCCACAGGGCGCCCGGCGGCAGGTCGGGCAGCGCGTCGAGCTGCGCGTAGCGCTCGCTCCAGCGCAGCAGGTACTCGCGCTGGCGCAGACCCCGCCACACGAGGTGGTAGAGCGTGACCGGCACCAGCAGCCACAGCAGGGCGGAATAGAACGCCAGCAGCAGGCGCCGGCCAAGGCTCATGGACATGCGCGGAAGGGTAGCAGGGGCGCGCTTACAATCTGCGCATGAGTGATCCCGCCCCTTCCCCGCCGACACCCCGGACGCTGCGCCTCGGGCATCCGCGCCACTGGGGCCCGTGGCTGGGCGTCGCGCTCGGCTGGTGCGCGGCACGAACCCCGACGTGGTTCCAACGCCGCGTGGGCCGCGCGCTCGGCCCCGTGCTGTGGCGCCTCCTGCCGGCGCGCCGGCGCGTGGTCGAAGCCAATCTCGCCCTGTGTTTCCCCGGCCTCGATGCCGCCGCGCGGGAAGCGCTGGCGCGCGAGAACCTCGCGCAGACCGGCCTCGGCCTGTTCGAATTCCTGCGCGCGTGGTGGGGCCGCGTTTCGGAGGGCTCGCCGCGCTACACCGTCGAAGGCCTCGAGCACCTCGAGGCGCTGCGCGCGCAGGGCCGCGGCGTGCTGCTGGTCTCGGCGCACTTCGTGCACCTCGAACTGTGCGCACGCCTGCTCTGCCGGCACGTGCCGGTAGCGGGCATGTACCGGCCGCACGGCGACGCGGCGATGGAGTGGGCGGTGAAGGCCGGCCGCCTGCGCTACGCCTGCGCGATGTTCGCGCGCGACGAACTGCGCCCGGCGCTGAAGCACCTGAAGGGCGGCGGCATCCTGTGGTTCGCCCCCGACCAGGAAAGCCGCCGCGGCGACAGCGTGTTCGTGCCCTTCTTCGGCCGGCCGGCCTGGAGCCTCACCTCGACGCATCAGCTCGCGCGACTCTCGGGCGCGGCCGTTTGCCCGTTCTTCCACGAGCGCCTCGCCGACGGCAGTTACCGCTTGGAAGTGCAGGCGCCGCTGGCCGATTTCCCGTCGAAGGACGCCACCGTGGACACCGCGCGGGTAATGGCGGCCCTCGAGGCGATGATCCGCCGCGCGCCCTCGCAATACCTGTGGCTGCACCAGCGCTTCAAGACCCAGCCCGAAGGCGACCGCGGCGACGCCTACCGCGCGTAGGGCGAGCCCTCGCCCGGTGGACGCGTCTTGAAGCGGCGATGCACCCACAGGTACTGGTCCGGAGCCTCGCGAACCGCCGCTTCCAGCACCGCCATGTACTGCGCCGCGAAGCCCACCGGATCGTCGAGGTGGGCGTCGAGGCCGGGGTCGGCGATGCGCACGCGGTAGCGGCCGTCGGGGCCACGCACCATCGACAGGAAACGCACGACGGCGCGCCCGGCGCGCGCCAGCTGCGGCGTACCCACGAAGGTGGCGGCCGGCACGCCGAAGAACGGCACGAAGGCGTGGCCCTCGCGGAAATCCTGGTCGGCGGAGTACACCAGCCGCCCGCCGCTGCGCAGATGCCGAGCCATGCCGCGGGCGTCGAACTTCCCCACCGTCGGGCCGAGGCGCCGGATGCGCGCCGCGTCGAGCAGGCGCTCGAGGCAAGGATGGCGGTGGTAGCGCCGCACCACGCCGCCCACCGGAGCGCCCAAGGCTTCGGCGACGAAGCGCGTGGCGAGCTCGGTGTGCATCAGGTGGCCGGTGAGGAGCAGCACGCCCTGCCCCTTCGCGGCCGCGTCGAGCAGCGACTGCAGGCCCTCGACGTCCGCCAAGCCCGCCAATGTGGGCGACGGCGCGAACCACGCCCGCAGCAGTTCGAGCAGGGCCACGGCGAGGGAGCGCTGGTGGTCATGCAAACGCTGTTCGCGTTCGGCGACGGACTCGGCGGCGAAGCACAGCGCGAGGTTCACCCGAGCCACATGCCAGCGCCTGCGGAGCAGCGGGCGCAGCAGCACGCCGAGCGCCGTGCCAAGGGCCAGCGTGGCGCGCTGCGGCAGACGGGCGAGGAGGGCGGCGGCGGCACCGATCGCGCGCCAGCCGAAGCAGCGCGGCGTGCTCATGCCGTGGCGGTGTCGCCCGGCTCGCGACGCATCAGCGCACCGGCGTAGAGCGCGGCGAGCAGCAGGGTGACGCCGCCCCAGAAGGTCGAATAGAACGCGAGGTGCGTGTTCAGCGGGAAGACCGTGACCAGCAGCGCGAGTGCGGGTGCCGACGCGCGCTCGCGCACCGCGGGCGCGGCGAAACGCCAGGCGCGCAGGGCGATCGCCACGGCCGCCAACCACAGCATCAGGCCGACGATGCCGGTTTCCGCCAGCACTTCGAGCACGATCTGATGGGCATGGAAGGCGCCGGCGCGGCCCCATTCCACGAACTGGTCGTCGGGTGCCGCATACGCCTTGTAGGCACGCTGGAAGTTGTCGGTGCCGACGCCGGTGAGCGGGTGGTCGAGGATGATCCGCGCCGTGGTCCGCCACAGCACCAGCCGCCCGGAGAGCGCGAAATCGACGCCCTCCTCCTTCATCTCCAGCGCTTCGAGCGTGCGCTCGACGCGCGGCCCGAGGAAATCGCTGGTGCTGGCGACAACCACGGTCAGCAGGCCGCCGGCCAGCAGGCCGATGCCCGTGCGCTTCCAGCCCCAATGGCGCAGGCCGGTGACGGCGAGCGCGAGCGCGAAGCTGATCCAGGCTGCGCGGGCGCCGGCGAGCAGGATCACCACGCCGAGCGCGCCGGCCACTAGCAGCCACGGCAGCACGCCGCGCTTCGCTGCAGGGAACAGGGCGAAGGGCGAGAGCGTCGCCAGCACGAGACCGAGTTTCAGGTTGTCGGCGCCGAAGATGCCGGAGAGACGGTCCGCCACGGCCGGTCCGCCGACGCTGTAGCCGGTGGCCGCCTGCAGCAGGCCGTCGAGGGTCCACACGGCCACCAGTGCGGCCAGCCCGACACCGACGAGGCGTGCGCCTCGGGCGGTGGAGACCGCCATCGCCGCCAGCCAAAGGAAGGGCAGATAACGCAGGTCCTTCACCGCTTCGATGGCGGTGTTCGCGGGGTCGAGCGCCAGCGGAATCGACAGCACCTGCGGCAGCCAATAGCCGCAGAACAGGATGCTCGTCAGGGCCCAGGCCTCGTGGCTCAGCACGCGCAGTGCCCCGCGGAAGCGCACCGCCCACATCAGGCCGAAGCCGAGCAGCGCGCCGAGCGAGAGCACGGCTTCGGCGACGCCGCGCCACGGCCAGCAGGCGACCTGCAGCAGCACCCACCAGGGTGCCAACCGGGCGAGTCGATCAACCAGCGTGTCGTGCATACGTCTCGAGGGTGGCTTGCTGCATCGCCGCCAGAGTGTAGGGAATGTGGGCCGGCGCGGCCGGTGGGGCCTCGAGCAGGGCCCGCGCCCGACGCAGCAGTGCGGCCGCGTCGCCCAACGGCACGGCGCCGTCCGGCTGCAGCGCCGCGAGCTGCTCGCCCACGCCGCCATGGTCCCAGCCGAGCACGGGCACGCCGACCGACAGGGCCTCGATGACCGTGCGCCCGAAGGCCTCCGGCTTGCGCGAGAGCTGCAGCACGAGATCGCTAGCGGCGTAGGCGCGGACGACCTCGCTGCGCGGCGGCGACAACCTAAGTGCCGATTCGACGCCTCGCGCGGCCGCGAGGTCACGGAGTTCGGCGACGTAGGCCTCGCGCCCCGGCTCGTCGGTGCCGAGCAGCCAAAGGGCCGCCGGCACGCCCTGCGCGCGCAGATCGGCCAGCAAGGCGATGGCGTCGGCATGGCCCTTGAGCCGCGTGCCGCGCCCGGGCATCAGCAGCAGGCGGGTGTCGTCGGGCAGCGCGAGTTCGGCGAGCACGGCCGCGCGCGCGGATGGGTCGGGCCGCGCATGCCGCGGGAATGCCGCGGGATCGACCCCACGCGGGATCACCACGAGGCGCGGCTCGGCCGCGGGCCAGTGATGCCGCACGTAGTCGCGCACCGTGTCCGACACGCAGATCACCGCGTCGCCGCGCGCCATCACCCCGCTGTAGTGCCCTGGCGAATTCAGCCCATGCACCGTGGTGATGAAGCGGGGCCGCGGCGACAGGCCACGCAAGGCCCCCAGGCCCACCCAGGCGGGCAGCCGCGAGCGGGCATGGACGATGTCGGGCTTCAGCGCCTGCAAAAGGCGGCGCAGCGCGAACACCTGGAAAGGCGTGGCCAGCGATTTCGCACCGATCGGCAGGGCGTGGTGCGTGCTGCCGCCGGCTTCCAGCGCCGGCACCAGCCGGCCGCCAGCGGAGACCACGTGCGAGGCATGCCCGGCGGCGACGAGGGCCGCGGCGATCTCGAGGGTGGAGCGTTCAACGCCGCCCGCGTTCAGGGCCGGCAGCAGCTGGACGACGGTGAGGCGGCGCAAGGCCGGGCCCGCGGCGTCAGTCGGCGAGGACGTACTTCGCGCCGCAGTACGGGCAGATCGACGTGCCGCCTTCGTTCTCGATCGGCAGGTAGACGCGCGGATGCGAATTCCACAGCTTCATCTCGGGCGTGGGGCAGGAGAGCGGCAGGTCGGCGCGCTTCACGGAATAGACGCGTTCGGTGTTGGCGGCCTTCTGGGCGGTGGCGTCGGTGCGGAGCATGGGCGCGGGCTCGAACGGCGAAGGCGCGCATTCTAGCCCGGCGCGGACCCGGCCGCCCGCCCTCAGGCCGGAAGCTCGACCACCAGCAGGTCGGCCCCGAACGACGACACCAGCGCGAACCCCGCTTCGTCGGCCACGCCCAACCCGTCGCCCGCGCGGAGGAACTGCCCGCGATACGCCAGTTCACCGCCGATCACCTCGACCCAGCACGCCGAACCGCGCGTGGCCGGCACGGCGAACATCGCGCCGGGGACGATCGATTCGCGCCGCACCGTAGCCCCGGCGCCCCAGGGCAGCAGCGCGTCGCCGGGCGCCGCGATGCGCGATTCGCCCACGGCCGGGGTGGCCACGGCCTGCGCCGGCGCGGCATTGCTGTGCGTGGGCTGCACCCACAGCTGCAGCAGTCGGAGCGTCGCGGCCGGGTCGAGGTTCTGTTCGACGGCATCCACGCCGGCGCCCGCGCCGAGGCGATGCCACTGCCCGGCCGCCACCGGGCCGGAATCCCCGGCCTGCGACTGCACGCGGTAGGTGCCGGCGAGCACGAGGGTGAGCACTTCCATGTTGGCGCGTCGCGCCGCGGGCAGTCGCGTGCCCGGAGCGAGCTCGACGCGATTCAGCACGCGCAGCGCATGGAAGCCGAGCCACTCGCGATCGAAGGCGCTGCCGTGGCTGAAGGCGGCGGTGCCGGCAACACCGGGATCGACGAGGCGACCGCGCTCGGCGGCAGGACGGAAGACGATGGGCATGCGCGGATTGTGCCGCAGAAACGACGACGGGCCCGAAGGCCCGTCGTGCGCGCGGAACCCGCCGGGGCTTACTGCGCCGGCAGCTCGCGGTTGAACTCGGTCTCGATGCGGATCTTCACTTCCGCGCCGACCGCCGGGGCGTACTTGTCGAAGCCCCACTGCGTGCGATCGATCGTGGTGGTGGCCGAGAAGCCGGCAACCTCGATCGTCGGGCGGAAGGGGTGCGGCGCGATCTTGTTGAGCTTGACGTCGAGCACGACCGGGCGGGTCTGGCCGAGCATCGTGAAGTCGCCCGTAACCTTCAGTGCACCGTTGCCGGCGTCTTCGACCTTGGTGCTCTTGAAGGTCATGGTCGGGTGGGCGGTGACGTTGAAGAAATCCGCCGAGCGCAGGTGCTCGTCGAAATCGGCCTGGTCGGTGTCGATGCTGTTGGTGTCGATGGTCACTTCGATCGACGAGTTCGCGAGGTTGGCGCGATCGAGGTTCAGCGTGCCGTCGTACTTGGTGAACTCGCCGAAGGTCTGCGAGAAGCCGAGGTGGTTGATCTCGAAGCCGACGTAGGTGTGGCCGGCGTCGAACTTGAAGGCATCGGCGGCGAAGGCGGGGGCGGCGAAGGCGGCGGCCAGCGCGGCGGCGAACAGGGTCTTCTTCATGGGGTGCTCCGGGTGGGCAAGCCGCGGCGGGCGCCGCGGCGGAAGGGTGGGTCTCAGGCGATGCGCGCGGCGTCGTCGAAGGCCAGGCGCGGCGAACGGGGGAACAGCCCGGCTTCGTCGCCGTAGCCGAGGTTGATCAGGAAGTTCGACTTGATCGTGGTGCCCGCGAAGAAGGCGGCGTCGAGCTTGGCGGCGTCGAAGCCGGACATCGCGCCGGTGTCGAGGCCCAGCGCGCGCGCGGCCATCAGCAGGTAGGCGCCCTGCAGGCTGGCGTTGCGGAAGGCCGTGCTTTCGATCAGCGCGTCGTTGCCGGCGAACCAGCTGCGCGCGTCGGCGTGCGGGAAGAGCTGCGGCAGCTTGTCGTAGAAGGCCATGTCTTGCGCGACGATGACGGTGACCGGCGCCGTCATGGTCTTCTCGACGTTGCCCGGGGCCAGCGCGTCCTTCAGCTTGGCCTTGGCCTCCGGCGACTTCACGAACACGAAGCGGGCCGGCGAGCTGTTGGCGCTGGTCGGCGCCCACTTCACGAGGTCGTAGAGCTGGTGCAGCAGCGCGTCGGGAACGTCCTTGGCCTGCCAGGCGTTGTGCGTGCGGGCGCTGCGGAAGAGCTGGTCGAGGGCGGCGTCGTCGAGGGTGGTCATGGGGAATCCTGGGGTGGGGGCGGTGCGATGGGGTCGCAGTATGGCGGCGCGATGCCGGCGCACGATGCCCGCCACTGCAACAGGTCGTTGTGAACGCCGGAACGACGCGGCGCGCTGCTGCGTCGTCGCACGGCTGGCTACACTCGGCCCATGAGTGCCGCAGCTTCCGCCCCTGTCCTTGTCGTCCACGACGGCACCTCCGGCAACCGCCGGCAGGCGCTGGCCCTGGCCGAGGCCTGGGCCCTGCCCTTCGACGAGCTGGTGCTGCGGCCGCGCGTGCCGTGGCGCTGGGCCGCGCCACGGATCCTGCCGGGCAGCCACGCCGCGTTCGGCGAGGACTTCGCCGCCGTGCTCGAGACGCCTCCCGTCATTGCGGTGGGCTGCGGCCGCCAGGCGGCCCTCGCCACGCGACTGCTGCGGCAGCGCGGCAGCAAGGTCGTGCAGGTCCTCCACCCGCGCCTGCCCACGCCGCATTGGGACGCGGTGGTGCTGCCGGCGCACGACGGCGTTCAGGGCGGCAACGTGCTGACGCTCGACGGCAGCCTGAACCCGATCGACGACGCCTGGCTCGAACAGAAGCGCGCGGCGCATCCGATGCTGGGCGAAGCACCGGGACCGGTCACCGCCCTGCTCGTCGGCGGCCCGACCGACGACAGCGACTGGGACCGCCATGCGCTCGACGGCATCCTCGAACTGCTGCTGCGCTGGCGGCAGCGCGATGGCGGCACGCTGTGGGTCATCGGCTCGCGCCGCACGCCGTCGGCGATGCGCCGGCAGATCAAGCAGGCCCTCGGCGACCGCGCGCAGGTTTGGATGGGCGACGCCGATGGCCCAAACCCCTACGCGGGCGTGATCGCCTGGGCCGACCGGCTGGTGGTCACGCCGGATTCCGCCAATCTCATCAGCGAAGCGGCGGCCACGCGCGCGCCGGTGTGGATCGCCGTGCCGCGCTACAACCGTGGCCGCATCCAACACCTCGTTGCCAAGGCCATCGACAGCGGCCGCGCCCGCTCGCTGGGTCCGGAAGGCACGCCGTGGCCGATCGAGCCCTGGCGCGAGAGCGCCCGCGTCGCCGAGCGACTGCGGCCGTGGGTGATGGAAGCGATCGCCGCGCGTCAGCCGGTGGACGACGACAGCGGCATCGCCGACAAGGCCACCCGAAGCGCCGACGCCGTGCCCTGAGCCGTCGCGTCCGGCACGCGGCGCGGCCGGCGGTCCAGCGTGCATCCGAGCGACAGGCCCACCAGCGCGGCGTGCGCCTCGACGAGCACCTGGGCCGTCGGCGCGTCGATCACGCCCTCCTGCGCGAGCGTCGTCGCCAGCGCCGCGCTGTGCCGCGGCCGTCGCAAGGCCGGGTGCGCGCCGGCATGCCGCAGCACCGCGTGCTGCAGGGCGAACTCGAGGTCGACGAGGCCACCGGCGCCCTGCTTCAAGTCGAAGTGCGCGGCATCGCTGCGGTCGAGTTCGCGACGCATGCGCTCGCGCATGTCGGCGATGTCCTTCGCCAGCGCCTGCGGATCGCGCGGCCGCGCCAGGATCTCGTCGCGAAGCGTGTCGAGCCGGGCGAGCAGCGGGGCGTCGCCGGCCAGCGGGCGCATGCGCACGAGGGCCTGGTGCTCCCAAGTCCAGGCGCGCTCGCGCTGGTAGCCGGCGAAGCTGTCGAAGTTCACGACCAGCAGCCCCTTCGCGCCATCGGGGCGAAGCCGCACGTCCACTTCGTAGAGCCTGCCGGCCGCGGTGGGCGTATCAAGAACCGCGACGAGCTTCTGCGCGATGCGAAGGTAGTAGCGGCCGGCATCCAGCGGGCGCGCGCCGTCGGACACGGCATTGGGGTCGGCGCCGTGCACGAAGACGAGGTCGAGGTCGGAGGCGAAGCCGAGCTCCTCCGCACCGATGCTGCCGTAGCCCAACACCGCGAATCCGCCCTCGGGGACGCGACCATGCGTGCGCTCCACTTCGCGCCTGGCGAGGGCCAGCGCCGCCACGACCACGGCTTCCGCCACCGCGGCAAGGCGGCGCGTCGCCGCCACGGCGTCGATGCGGCCCGCGCGCCACGCCATCCCGATCCGGAACGCGAGGCTGTGCCGCCGCTCGTTCAAGGCGATCAACGCGGCCTCCGCATCGTCGTGCGCGGGCACCAGTCCGGCGATCTCCTGCGCGATGGTCGCTGCGTCGGGCAACGGCCCCGCCGCCCGCACATCCAGCAACTCGTCCAGCAGCAGCGGATGCTCGGTGAGGCGCTCGGCCAGCAGCGCGCTGCCGGCGCAAACCTGGGCGAGGCGTTCGAGGGCCGCGGGCTGCTCGGCCAGCAGGGCGAAATAGCTGCTGCGGCGACCGATGGCGGTGATCAGCGCGATGCCGCGCGCGAGGCTGGCGTCGGGCGCGTCGCTGGCAGCGGCCTGTGCGGCGAGGATCGGGACGATGCGGTCGAACCACCCGGCCGCGCGTGCCGACAGGCTGCGCCGGAGGGCGGAGCCCGAGAGACGACGCAGCGCGTCGTCGGCCGCTTCGGCGTCGGCGAAGCCCGCCTCGGCCAACGTGGCGGCGGCCCCGCCTTCGGGCAGCGCTTGCCAGTACGCGGCCAAGGCGGCAGTGCGGGCATCCGACGACGTGGTGGACCGCGCAGGCGCATCGCGGCCACCGAGTACCGCGGCAAACTCGGCCGCCACCACGTCGCGATGCGCGCGGAGCGCGGCCTCGAGATCCGCCGCATCGGCATGGCCCAAACCGCGCGCCACGCGCAGGCGGTCGAGCGGGTCGGCGGGCAGCGCGTACTCCTGCGCGTCGCGCAGCATCTGCACGCGGTTCTCGACGCGACGCAGGAAACGGTAGGCCTCGGCGAGGCGCTGCGCCGTGGCTTGCGGCAGGTGGCCCGCGGCGGCCAAGGCGGACAGCGCCGGCAGAAGGCCACGGCGGCGCAGGGCCGGTTCGCGGCCGCCGCGAATGAGCTGGATGGCCTGCACGAGGAACTCCACCTCGCGGATGCCGCCGGGGCCGCGCTTGAGGTCGTCGGCCATGTCCTTGCGCGCGACTTCCGCCTCGATCATCGCCTTCATCTCGCGCAGCGAATCCAACGCGGTGAAATCGAGGTAGCGCCGGTAGACGAAGGGCCGCAGTGCCTCGACCAACGCATCGCCAGCCGCGAGATCGCCGGCCACCGGGCGCGCCTTCAGCCACGCATAGCGCTCCCAGTCGCGGCCCTCGCGCTGGAAGTAGGCCTCCATCGCATCGAAGCTCAGCGCGAGCCGGCCACTGTCGCCGAACGGGCGGAGGCGCAGGTCGACGCGATGGGAGAAGCCGTCGACCGTCGGCTCGTTCAACAGCTGTGCCAAGCGCTGGCCCAGACGGACGAAGTAGGGCTCGGCGTCGAGTGACCGCGCACCGTCGCTGCTGCCGCCGCGCGGGTAGGCGTAGACGAGGTCGACGTCGGAACTGAAGTTGAGCTCGCCGCCGCCGAGCTTGCCCAGCGCGAACACCACCAGCCGCTGCGCCCGGCCATCGCTGTCGCGCACCGTGCCGAAACGCGGCGCGAACTCCGCTTCTGCCTGCGCCAATGCGCCCTGCAGGGCTTGCTCGGCGATGCGTGTGCTGCCGACGAGGGTGGCGTCGACGTCGTCCAAACCATCGACGTCGCGGGCGATGAGGACGCTCGACGCGGCGGTCCGCCAACGCCGCAGCGCGGCCATCGCCGCCTCCGGCGCCTCGGGCTCAAGCATCGGAAACGTTGGCATCGCGTGCCGGTCCGCGAGAACGGCGGGCTGGCGCCGCAACACGTCGAGCGCGAACTCGGAGGCGATGGCCAGCGGTCGCAGCGCGATGCGGGTCGAGGCGTCCAGCGGCGTGGCTTCGGCGAGCGCGTCGAGGCGCCGTTCGACGAGGGCATCGAGGGTGGCCTCAAGCGATGTCATGGCGCCTCGCCGGAAAAAAAGAACCCGCAAGGCCAAGGCGCTTGCGGGTTCGTGCTCCCTCCCCCACGTCGGAAGCGCTTCGATCCTGCGATGCCGCCGCGACGGCTTGCACGCTGCACTGCAACATCGCCCGACCTTCAGCCGTAAAGGGCCAGCAGGAGGCTGGCGAGCCCGAGGAAAAAGCCCATGCTGCACACGTCGGTGATGGTCGAAAGGATGATCGCCGAAGCGGTGGCCGGGTCGGCGCCGAGGCGCTTCAGCAGCAGGGGCACGCCCGCGCCGGCGACGCCGGAGAGGGCGCAGCTCGCCGTCATCGCCACCAGCACGGTGAGGGCCAGCACCGGCATGTCGGCGCGCTCCCGGGCGATCACCGCCATCGCTGCCGCCGCGAGCAGGCCGGTGCCGAAGCCGTTCAGCAGGCCCAGCCACGACTCCTTGCCGAGCAGGCGCGGGATGGACGCACCCCGGAGTTCGCCCAGCGTCATGCTGCGCACGACGACGGCCAGCGACTGCGCGCCGAGATTGCCGCTCTGCCCGGCCAGCACCGGGAGGAACATGGCCAGCACGCCGATCTCGTTGATCGTGTCCTGGAACACGCCGACCACGCCGGCCGCCACGAACACCGTCAGCAGGTTCAGCAGCAGCCACGGGTGGCGGAAGCGGAAGCTGCGCGCCCACGGCGTGGCGAGGCGTTCTTCCTTCTCCACGCCCACCATCGCACCGGCCTGCGCCGAGATCTCGAAGGCCTGCTGTTCGAACAGTGCCTGGCCACGCACCTGCCCGACCAGCGTGCCGTCGGCTTCGCAGACCGGATAAACCGGGTAGTGCCGCTGCACGACCTCGCGCATCGCATCGATCAGAGAAGCCGCGGGCGAAAGCACGAAAGGCTGGCGGATCATCACGTCGTCGAGCACCTGCTCGCGTCCGGCGCACAGCAGCTCGCGGAAAGCGACGACGCCCTTCAGGCGCTGCGTGGCATCGACGACGAAAAGGTAGGTGACCATCCGCGTCTTGACGACCTCACGCAGGCGGTCGATGGCCTCACCGACGCGCGTACCGGCAGGAAACACCGCCGGCGGGTCTTCCAGAAGACGGCCGACGCTGCCCTCGGGGTAGCGCTGCGCATCCGCCCAATCGGTGCCGGGCGGCGCCGCCGCCATGATGGGCGCGCGCACGTCGGCCGGCAGGGCTTCGAGGATGCGCGCCGCCCGAGCGGGCGGCATGGCCGCCAGCAGCTGGGCCGCGCGGGCCGGCGGTGCGCGCTTCAGCAGTGCAGCCAGCGACGTGGTGTCGAGGTGCTGCACATCGGGGGCCGCGGCGTTTGCCGCAGCCGCATCCGCCGTGATGTCACTCGCCTTGTCGCCCACGCTGCCCTCCCCGGCCGTCGAAGGCGACAAGGCTAACCGATGCCGCGCGTCAGTCGGCCTTCGGCGCGTTGTGCGCCTCGAACCACTGCTGCACCTGCTGGTACCAGAACACCGAGTTCTGCGGCTTCAGGATCCAGTGGTTCTCGTTCGGGAAGTACACGAAACGGCTCGGCACGCCCTTCATCAGCAGGGTCTGGTAGAGCTCGAGGCCGTGGTTCACCGGCACGCGCAGGTCGGTCTGGCCGTGGATCACCAGGGTCGGCGTGTCGAAGTTCGCGGCGCCGAGGTGCGGGGAATTCCGGCGCAGCACCTCGTCGTTGTCCTTTTCCCAGAAGCCGCCGAAGCGCGGCATCTCGGTCGAGAAGTCGGCCGCGTACTGGGTGTAGAGGTTGTAGACCTTCGCGTGGGCGACGAGGGCGCGGAACGGGTGTTCGCGGCCGAGGATCACGCTGGTGAGGTAGCCGCCGTAGCTGCCGCCGCCGGCGACCATGCGGTCCTGGTCGATCCACGGCTGGGCGGCGAACCACTCGGCCGCCTTGATCACGTCCTGGTAGGGCTTCTCGGCCCACTCGGGGTTGATCGAATCGGTGAAGGCCTGGCCGAAGCCCGAGCTGCCGTGGAAGTTCGGCCACGCAGTGACGTAGCCCCAGCTGCCGAACACCTGCGCGTTCCAGCGGAAGCTCATGCCGTCGGTGATGCCGTTGTGCGGGCCGCCGTGGATCAACATGAAGAACGGGTACTGCTTCGACTTGTCGAAGCCCGGCGGGTAGTTGACCCACATCTGGATGTCGGCGCCGTTGGCGCCCTTGTAGGTCACCGACTCGTAGGTGCCGAAATCGGTGTTGGCCAGCAGCTCGTCGTTGATCGTCGAGAGCTTGGTGGCGCGGCCGCTGCGCGCGTCGATGCGGACGAGCGTGGGCGGTTCGACGAAGGTCTGGCGCAGGCCGACCATCAGGCCGTTCTTCGCCAGTGCGAGGCCATTGAACGAGGCCGGGCCGGTGATCGCGCGCGGCGAACCGGTGAGCGGGAACTCGTAGGCGCGCACGGTGCCGGCGTCGTCGACCGCACCGTAGAGGCGACGGCTGTCGGGCGCCCACAGGTACTCACCGACCGTGCGGTCCCACTCGGCGTACATCTCGCGGGTATCGCCGCTGCGGCGGTCGCGCAGCATCAGGCGGCCCTTGTCGGCGTAGAAGCCCTCGATGCGCTGCTGGATGAAGCTGAGCGTGCGGCCGTCCGGGCTGTACAGCGGCGCGCCGTCGTTGGCCGGGTTGTCCGGCGTCAGGTTCACCGGCTTGGCCGAAACGGCACCCGCGGCGGGGACGGCCACGGTGAACAGGTCGTTGTTGGCGTCTTCGCGGGCGGGGTTCGAATCGGCCACGAAGGCCAGCTCCGTGCCGTCCGGCGAGACCGCGAACAGGCCGTCCGTGCCCTGCACCGCCGCGCGTGGCAGTTCGAGGCCGGTGCCCAGCGTCAGCGCCTGCGGTGCACCACCGCCGACATCGACGGCGAAGACGTGGAACTGGCGTTCATCCATGTAGCGGTCCCACGCGGTGACCGGGCCGCCGTCCCAGACCTGGCCGGTCATCTTGCTGGCGGCTCGCTCGTCGATCCGCTTGCCCTGCTCGGCCAGTGGCAGGTCGGCGAACACGCGCGAAACGAAAGCGAGGCGGCGGCCGTCGGCGAACCACTTCGGGCTTTGCACGCCGGTGGCCAGCGTGGTGAGGCGGCGCGCTTCGCCGCCGTCGACCGGCATCACGTAGAGCTGCGGCGCCTTGTCGTCCTCGCGCTGCGCGGTGAAGGCGATGAAGCGGCCGTCGGGACTGAACGCCGGCGAGCCTTCGTTGCCCACGTGGGTGGTGAAGGCACGCTCGCCGCTGCCGTCGGCGTTCCAGATCCACAGGTCGGTGTAGGCCTTGTCTTCCTTCATCTCAAAGCGGGTGACCGGCGCGACGATGCGCGAGCCATCCGGCGAAACGACCGGGTTGCCGAGGCGCTGGATCTGCCAGCTGCGCTCGACGGTGAAAGGCTGCTTGCCGGACGGCGACGCGGCGGCAGCGGTCTGCGCGGCGATTGGCGCGGTGGCCACCAGCAGCGCCGAGGCGAGGACGGAACGGATCATCGGGACTCCATCAGGGTCAGGGTGGGAACGACGGAAAGGGAACAGCGACGGGGCTCAGAACCCCAGCGGGATCCCGAACAGGAAGAACGCGAGCAGCAGGGCGGTCCAGCTCACGAGGAAGCAGGCCGAGTAGGGCACCATCATGAGCATCATGTCGCCGATGGTGAGGTCGGGGCGATAGCGCCGCATGAAGGCGAGGATGATGCCGGCGTAGGCCATCATCGGCGTCACGATGTTGGTGGACGAATCCGCCACGCGGTAGGCCGCGGCGACCAGGTCCGGCGTCATCTGCGGGTTCACCTGGTAGAGCATGGGCACGAAGATCGGGCCGAGCAGCAGCCACTTCGAAGTCAGGCCACCGACGAACAGGTTGATCAGCGTGGTCGTGAGGATGAAGCCGATCAGCAGCAGCACCGGGTTGTCGGCGAGGCCCAGGCCCAGCAGGCCCTGCGCGCCGAGATAGGTGATGTAGGCGCCCAGGCCGCTGTAGGTCAGCAGGCCGAGGAAGTTGTACGAGAAGAAGGTGAGCACCAGGATGTAACCCGTGGTGTTGGCCTGCTTGGTCATCGCCTCGACGACGTCGGAGAGCGCGCGGAACTTGCCACTCGCGAAGCCGAAGGCCATGCCGACGGCGACGAAGTAGAACGAGATCAACAGGATCACGTTGTTGAGGAAGGGGTGGACCTCGCGGCCGTCCGCACCTGTGAACGAGGCCAGCGGCCCGTAGGCGAATCCGGCGATCACGGCCAACGCCACGGGCGTGGTCCAAGCGGCGGCGCGAAGGCCGCGACGCTCGGACTCGGTCAGCGTGAACTCGCCAAGGTCGAGGTCGGCAGGCTTCGTCCACGGCTGCAGGCTCAGCTTCGGCGCGACGAAGCGCTTCGTCACCCACGCGCCGACGACAGCGAGCAGGAAGGTCGACGCCACCATGAAGAAGTAGTTCATGGTGGCCGCGTTGAGGGGCGTCCCGTCGGCGCTGGCGAAAGGAACGCCTTGGGCCTCGGCGAACGTCTTGGCGTTGAGGCCCACGATCACGTCCGGCGGCGTGGCGGGGATCAGGTTGGCGCTGAAGCCCGCCGACACGCCGGCGAACGCCGCGGCCATGCCGATCAGCGGGTTCTGCCCCAACGCGGCATAGAGCAGGCCGGCCAGCGGGATCAGCACGAGGTAGCCGGCGTCGGTGGCCAGCGAACTCATGATGCCGAGGAAGACCAGCAACAGCGGCATCCAGCGCATGGGCACCTGGCGGCCGGCTTTCTTGATCAACGCGCCGAGCAGGCCGGCGTGTTCGGCCACGCCGATGGCCAGCGTCACGATCAGGATCACGCCCAGCACGCCGTTGCCGAAGCCCAGCCAGTTGGCCAGCAGCGCATTGTCGAAAATCCAGCGGACGTGCTCGGTGGCGAGCATCGGCTTGACGCTCTGTTCCACCGGGCCGTTCGGTCCGAGGGTGGAGAACGTGGTGCCCCCGAGCAGGGCAGCCGCGGCCAGCGCCAGCACGTAGAAGCCGATGAACAGCAGCACCGGGTCGGGGATGGCGCGGGCGATGCGCTCGATGCGGGAGTAGGCAGTGGACACGGTGGGCAGGCGCGGCGATGACGAAAAAGCGAACGTGACGAAGGCCGCGTGAATGTCGCGCAATCGCCGACGCTGCAACCGTGCACGCTCAGCGGGACGTCGACGTCCCGAACCGGGGCCGGAACCGGCCCAGCCGGAAGGGCGATAGCGAGACCGCCGGCACGCCACCCGCGACGCGGGCCGCCACCATCGCCCCAGTCACAGGCCCCTGGGTCAACCCGAGATGGCCGTGCCCGAGGGCGAGGTGCAAGCCATCGACCGCATCGATGATCGGCAGCGAGTCGGGCGTGCAGGGCCGGAACCCCGCCCATTCGCGCGAGGGCTCGCCTTGCAGGGCCGGATACAGCGTTCGCGCGGCGGGGACGAGCCGCCGGACCAATCCGAAGCGCGGTGCACGATCGAGCGCGGTGAGTTCCTTGATGCTGGTGACGCGCACACCGGCTTTCATCGGCGTCATCACCATGTAGCGCTCGGCCCACAGCGTCGGTCGGCGTGCCGCGCGGGGCTGCGGCGCGAACATCAGGTGGTAACCACGCGCGGGCACGACCGGCACCACGAGGCCCAGCGGGGCGAGAAGGCGCGGCGCCCACGCGCCTGCCGCCACCACCACCTGGGCGGCGGCCACGGGACCCGCCGCGGTGTCGAGCACCCAGGCGTCGCCCCGCCGTTGAAGGGCGATCACGCGCGTCCGAAGGTCCTCGACACCGTCGGCAACGAGCGCCGCATGCAGACGCTGGCAGAAGCCGCCGGGGTCGCGCATGGCCAATGCTTCGGTCTGGAACACCGCACGCTCGAAGTCGGCGCCGATGTCGGGTTCGAGCTCACGCAGCTGCCGGGCGTCCAGCACCTCGAACGCCACGCCGCGGTCGCGCATGAGCGCACGCTCCCAGGCCCCCGCTTCGAAACTCGCCTCGCGTGCATAGACATGCAGGTAACCACTGGGGTCGACGAGGTCCATTGCGTTGATGGCCGCCGCCAGCTCGAGCCAGGCCGCGCGCGAGGCGTGGTTGATCGCGTGAAGCGCGTCGACGACCGGCAGTACCGCGTTGCGTCGTCCGGCACGCACGAAATCGAGCAGCCATCGCGCGTAGGTCGGGAGCGCCGGCCAGTCGAGCTTCAGCGGCGCGTCGGGATCGAGGAGCATTCGCAAGCCCTTGCCGACAATGCCCGGCGTGGCCTGAGGCATGAGGTTGCCGACCGAGATCGAACCGGCGTTGCCGAAGGACGTCTCGCCGGCGGGCCCTTTCGCGTCGACCATCAAAACGTTGGCACCCCGCTGCCGCAGGTGCCAGGCACAGGACAGGCCAACGATGCCCATGCCGACCACGGCGACATCGGCCACCGCCGCAGGGCGCTTGGGAAGACTCATTCGACGTCGAATCCGTAGGCGGCATCCGGCACCGGGCCGGCGCGCCAGCTGAAATGCCACCACTCCAGCGGATAGTTCACGAAGCCTTCGAGCGCCATGGCGTCGATCAAGCGGCGTCGCGCCTCGCGGACAGGCTCAGCCTCGGGCGATCCGGTGTGCGCTTCCGGCCCGAAGAAGTCGAAGCGCGTGCCCATATCGACCGGGGTGCAAGCGCTCGCGCGGCAATCGAGGAGGGCCACGTCGACGGTGGCGCCCCGGCTGTGGCCGCTGTGTTCCGCGATGTAGTCGGGCACGAGGGCAGATTTCTCGAGCCCAGGGTAGTAGTCGGGCTTGGTGCGCTCATCGGTGCTCTTCGCCCACGCGACGAAGGCCTGCACGGCACGCACCGGGCGGTAGCAGTCGTGCACGACCAATCCGAATCCGTCGGCGCGAAGGCGTCGTTCGACGCGTGCCAGCGCCTCCGCGGCCGGCAGAAGCAGCAGGCATTCGCCACGGCGATAGCCCGGCACCCGACGCCCGGTGAAGTTGTGCCGCGTGGCGTAGCGGATGTCATGCACCAGCGAGGGCGACAAGGCCCGCATGCGGATCATCCCGGCCTCCGCCGGGGTCGCGGCGGTGGAGACGGGTGGCGGTTGGGAAGCTGCAGCGGGCCCACAATCGCCCTCGCGATGGAGCGTCAGGTCCTCGAAGCCATTCTCATCGGCGGCGTCGATCGGCTCGAGCGTGAGTGCGCCATCGAATGCTAGTCGCACATCCCCCCCCACGCTCGCGTCGTCGAACACGAGGTGGATCGGTGCCTCCGGACCTTCGCCGACCCGCCACAGGGTGCCTGCGACGCGCGGCGAACGGGCGCTGGCGAAGCCGACCCCCGTGCCGCGGGGGCACAGCGACACCTCTCCGAACCAGGGGCTGCGATAGCGGCCGATCACGTCACCGAGGTCCTCCGCGGTGGCCGGGCGACGCCCGCTCAACGAATCTTGTCTCGGGGGATTGGCGTCGCCAGGTGTCGCGGCCACCGTGGCGTCCCAATCCGCGACCCACGCCATCGCGTCGACACCCGCTTCTGGGTCGGTGATGGCCTTGACCAGGACCTGCATCAGCACCTGGCGGGCCCCTTCATCGTCGAGGTTCATCAGCAACACGACACCCGCATCACTCTCGGGCAGCAGCACGATCATGCTCATCGCACCCGCGAGGGTGCCGGTGTGCGCCACTTTCAGCTGGCCGTCCATGTCGGAGAGCCGCCAGCCGTAGCCATAGGCGTGGAAATGGGCGTTGTCCCATCGGCGCTGACGCTCCGAGAGCGGCAACGCGATGTGCGGCGTCCAGATCGCCGCGCGTTGCGCCGGCGACAGCCGGGCATCGCCCCCGTCGAGCCAGAAAGACGACCAGCGCAACAGGTCGCCCAAGCTGCAGCGAAGGCCGCCGGCGGCGTTCGCCGTGGCGGCCTCGATGCGCGCCGGGTCGGGACGGACCACCCGGACCACGCCCTCCAAGCGCTGGTGCGGCTGTGCGACGTTGCGGTCGTCGAGCCGCGACCATGCGCCCGCACGGCAGCGGTTGAGCCCCAAGGGCTCGAACAACTCGCGCTGCAGCACCGTCTCGTAGCTTGCACCGCCGACCGAGGCCGCCACCTCGCCGGCCACGAGGTAAAGCACATTGTCGTAGGCGTACTGGCTTCGGAAGCTCGACACCAGAGGCAGGTGCCCGAGCGCGGCTTCGATATCGGCACGAGTGAAGGCATTGGGTTCAGGCCACAACATCAGGTCACCCGCGAACGGCCGCAGGCCACTGTTGTGGATCAGCAGGTCGCGCACCTGCATCTCGCGCGTGACCCAAGGGTCGGCCATGCGAAAGTTCGGGCGGTGTGCCACGACCGGATCTTGCCAACCGAGGACGCCGCGATCGACGAGGCGCCCCAACAAAGCGGTAGTAAACGCCTTCGAGTTCGACGCGATCTTGAAGATCGTCCCGTCATCGACCGCGAGTCCCGACCCGGCGACGGCTTCGCCGACGGTCCGCGTGTAGACCACCTCGCCGTCCCGGACGATGCCGACCGCCAACCCGGGGACACCGTAGTGCGCGCGAACGGCGTCCACCGCGCGGTCGAGGGCGGGGCGATCGAGCCCGACCTCTGCCGGCGCGCCGATGGCGGCGGTGGCCAGAAGGCCCGCCGCAAGCGCAACCAGCCTACGGCGCCTCATGCGCGGCGCACCGTGGCACGGGGCGAGACCGCCCAAACGGTCTCGCCCTCGTCCTGCGCCAGCAAGGCCTCGATCGACTGCGCCCGCCGCAGCAGCGCGTGATGCGGGCCGTCGACCAGTACTTCGGCCACCAAGGGGCGGCTGTTGTAGGTCGAGGCCATCGAGGCCCCGTAGGCACCGGCCCCAAGGATGGCCACGAGGTCGCCCGCGCGGCAGGCCGGCAGATCACGTGCTGTGGCGAAGGTGTCGCCGGTTTCGCAGACGGGTCCGACGACATCGTAGCTTGCCATCGGGCGACCGGACACCAGCGGCACGATGTCGTGCCAGGCGTCGTAGAGCGCGGGGCGCATGAGGTCGTTCATCGCCGCATCGAGGATCAGGAACTCGCGATCGGCACCGCGCTTGACGCGCAGCACGCGGGTCACGAGCACGCCCGCCTCGGCCACCAGCCAGCGGCCCGGCTCGATGATGCAGTCGCCATCGAAGTGCGGATCGAAGGCCGCCAGCGCGCCGCGGATCAGGGCGGCGTGGTGCTCGACCGGCACCGTCGCCTGCCCCTCGCGATAGGGCACGCCAAGCCCGCCGCCGAAGTCCAGGCTGCGCACGCTGGCGCCCAAGGCGCGGATTTCCCGGGCGAAGTCGACCATCGAGTGCGCCGCGCGCCGGAGCGGGACTTCATCGGTGATCTGCGAGCCGATGTGCATGTGCAGGCCGTCGATCCGCAGGGCCCGCCACGTCGCCCTTTCCGAAAACAGCCTTCGCGCCTCCGGAAGATCGATACCGAACTTATTGCCGGCCCGGCCGGTGGAGATCTTTCCGTGGGTGCCCGCGTCGATGTCGGGGTTGATGCGCAGCGCCACGTCGGCGATGCGCCCCATCGCGCGCGCCACGCCGTCGAGCACCTCCAGCTCCTCGCGCGATTCGACGTTGAAGCGGCGCACGCCGGCCTCGAGGCCTTGGCGCATCTCCTCGGCCGTCTTCCCGACGCCGGAGAACACGATGCGCTCACCCGGGATGCCGGCGGCCCGCGCGCGGGCCAGCTCGCCCGCCGAAACGATGTCGGCGCCCAGACCCGCCTCGGCCAGAAGCCGAAGCAGGCCCAGGTTGCCGTTCGCTTTCACCGCGTACGCGATCAGCGTGGGCCGGGGCGAGAACGCCGCCTGCAGCCTCGCCACCCGCGCCCGCAGCGCCGGCGCGGAGTAGGCATAGAAGGGCGTGGGCAGGGCGTGGGCCAGACCGACCCAATCCACGCCCTGCCACGCCTGCGCATCCATGCGCCGCGCGTCGTCCATTCGCGCGTCCATCAGAACTTCATCGAGACCGTCAGCTGGGCCGAGCGCGCACCCTGCCAGCCCGTCGGCGCGAGGAAGTCGTCGTTCGGCGAACCAATGTCGCTCTCGCGGATCTCATCGACCTGCGTCACGCGCTCCGAGTTCAACAGGTTGAAGACCGCCAACTCGACGCGCAGGTCCCCGAGGGCCAGCGCCGGCGTCCACGCCACGCTCAGCCCGACGTCGTACAGCCACGGCGTGCGGCCGAAGCCGCCGCGCGGCACCAGCTCGTAGACGCGCGACGACTGCGGGTCGGTGCCGGTGCAGTTCCGCACGCAGGTGTAGAAGCTGTAGAACGCCGTATCGTCGCCCGGGGCGGCCACGCCAAGGCCACTGATCGGTCGGCCGGAGTTGGCATTGAAGGTGCCGCCGAGTTCCCACTGCTCGTTGATCGCATACGCTCCACGCAACTTCAGCTGGTGGCGTCGGTCGTTCGGCAACGGACCGAACGCGTTGAGGTTCACCGAGGGATTGTCGAACGCCTCGGTGCGACCCGCATCCGCAAAGTCAGTGTCGGAGTTGACCGGGCCTTCGGCATTGCCTTCGCTGTAGCTCAGGGTGTACGCCGCGTTGAACGCCCAGCGGTCGTCCCATGCACGATCGATCACGAACTCCAGCGCCTTGTAGGTTCGGCGTGGCTTGTCCCAGCCGCGCTGGCCGATGTAGTTGCCATTGTCGTCGTACAGCGCCCAACCTTCGCGCGACGTGTCGATGTCGATGTAGGCGTCGTTGGTGCCATCGCAGTTGCTGTCACCCCAGACGGTCAACACCTCGCCGGGGTTGGCCATCACGAAGCCCAACGCGCCGTCCTCGCCGCACTGCGCGGTGGCCGTGATCTCCATGTCGTCGATGGCGTTGTTGAGCTTGCGGTAGATGCCGCGGACGCCCCAGGACCAGTCGGCATCGATCTGGGCTTGCCAGCCAACGATCAGCTCGTCCTGGTACACCGGATCCATGTCGGCATCCACTTCGCTCCGCAGGTCGCCCACGGTGCCGTCGCCCTGCGACGTGTCCACCGTTCCGAGCTGTGCCCCGAGGACAGGCCGCTGGAACGTGTTGCCGCTATAGGTGAATGGCGTGGTGCCATTGAGCACGTAGAACGTGCGCCGATCGAGGAAGCCGCCGGCCTGCTTGATGTTGATGACGTTCGCCACTGGCAGGAAGTAGCGGCCGGCATTGGCGAAGAACTTGCTGCGACCGTCGCCATCGACATCCCAGGAGAACCCGAGGCGCGGGGCCCACATGTCGTCGATCTTGATGTAGCTGGCGCCCTCGCCGTTCTTGTTGTCGAAGCCTTCGTTACGCAAGCCGAGGTTCAGCACCATCGTGTCGTTGAACTGCCAGTTGTCCTCGATGTACCAGGCGTTGTTCAGCGTCTCGAATTCACCCGCCACGGCCAGTTCGCGCGTGCGCACGTAGCCAGTCACGCCGTCGGGGATGGTCGCCCCGTTGACGATGGCACCCGGACGGGTGGTGTAGATCTCGTACAGAAGGCGGTCCTGGCCCGGGTAGAACTGCCGGTGGTCGGAGGTGTTGGTCTCGCGGTCGAGGCCGAAGCGGAGCTGGTGGTCACCCAGCGCCCATTCGAAATCGGCGCGAAGGGCTTCTCGCTCGTCAATTCGCGCGAACTGGCTTCCGGCCGCCGTGCAGCCTAGGTCGCGGCCGCCCTGGCCGGTGCGCCGATCGCGGATACGGCTGCAGTCGAGCGCACTCTGCGCGAACGCGCGCGCCTCGCGTTCGTTCCCACCCGCCATCAGCTTCATCGACAGGCCTTCGGTCAGGTAGCTCGTCCAGGTGATGGCGTGGTTGTCGCCGCCGCTGAAGCTGAAGCGGCGGTCGAGGAAGGCCCCGCGCGCGCCCGTGGCGAGATCGAAGGCAAGGTCGCGGGTGACGGTCGAGTTGCTGTCGGAGAACGCGAGCAATTCGACGAGGTTGCTGTCGTTGAGCTGCCAGTCGAGCTTGGCACCCCAGAAATCGTCCCCCGTTCCGCCGAGATTGAAGCGGTTGCCGGCACTGTTGGTGGCTTCCGTGTCGAGGTCCCGGGCTTCGTAGATGGCGAAGAAGAACAGTCGATCCTTGATCAGCGCGCCCGAGGCCCAGCCGTTGACGTTGAGGCGGTCGGACTGGTCGTAGCTGGCGATTCGCACCGGGTTGCCGGCGGCGTCATAGCGATCGGTCGCGGCCGTTTGCAGGAAGGCGGGCTCCCACACCAGCTCCGCGCCAGCATGGAACTCGTTGGTGCCGCTCTTGGTCACCGCGTTGATCACGCCACCCGTGGTCCGGCCAAACTCCACGGAGTAGCCGCCGGTCTTGACCTGGAACTCCTGGAAGAACGCGAAGGGCACGCTGCTGAAACCGACGCGGTTGTAGAAGTCAGTGACGTTCAGTCCGTTGATGTACACCGTGTTCTCGGCGATCGAGCTGCCGCCGAACGAGATGCCGCCGAGGTCCGGGTCGCCCGGATTCACGCCCGGCGTCAGCAGGGCCACGGCGGTCGCGCTGCGCGCCACGGGCAGCCGCGCGATGTCGTCGGCGGTGAAGTTGGTCGCCGATTCCACCGACCCGACGTCGATGGACGGCAGCCGCGCCCCCGAAACCTCGACCGCCGCCAGCGTGGTCGCACCGACGCTGACCGGCAGGTTCGTCGCCGCGCCAAGGGCAATCCGCACCTCCCCGACACGCGCATCGGCATCACCGGGACCGTCGACGTCCAGCGTGTAGGCGCCGATCGGCAGGAAGGGGAATCGGTACTCGCCGTTGGCATTGGTGGCGACGCTGCGCGCCAGCCCGGTGGCCGGATTGCGCACCGTGACGGTGGCGTTGGTGACGGGCGAACCGTCCTGCGCGGTCACGCGACCCACCAGCGCGCCGTCGTTGGCGAAAGCGGCGGGCGCGACGGCCACGGCGAGGCACGCAGCGAGCGCAAGGCTCAGGCGGTGACGCGGCAGGCGTCGTTCGTTGTGGCGATGGTTCACGGCGGGTCCCCCTTGGACACTCGGTTGGATGGATGCGGTCAACGCGCCGAAAGTCGGCGCCACTGGACGTCGTAGTCCCAAACGTCGAAGTAGAGATTCCCGCCGCGCCACTCGACTTCGCCGCGCTGGGCGTCGACCGGCTCGGAGCGCGGATGTGTCTTCGCCGGGTCGAACGCACGACCCCAGTCGTCGTTGAAGGCGATTCGGAAGCCGTCGAGACCGCCGAAGTAGAAGTGGCGCAGCGCAGGGTCGTCGCTCGCGAGCGGGCCGTGCGTCGGGTCCAGCGGCACCCAACCCCAAGGCGGCAGGTAGGCCTGCAGCCAGTCGTGCATCGTGTCGAACGTGCCGGGCGACAGCTGCCAGCCGCTTTGCCAGCGCGCCGGAATCCCATTTATCCGCAGCAGCGTGATCAGCAGCATCGCTTTCTCGCCGCAGTCGGCATGCGGTTGGCGAAGCGCATGGAGACTGAGGTTGTCGACGGTCGAGTACTCGCGCGCCACGGCCCAAGGCTTGGCCGAAACCGCATCGAACAACCGGCGCGCGACATCCACAGGCGCCGTCGCGTCGCCGATGCTGCGGGCAGAGAACGCCCGGAGTTCCGGATGAAACACCACGTGCGGCGGCCGCTCGGCCAAGTACTCGGCGAGGTCGCTGTGCTCGGCCACCGAGAGGGCAAGGCCGACTCCCGCATCGAGATGGGCGACCCGGGTGTAGGTTCGAACCCGATAGGTGATCGACACCACCGTGGCGCGCCCTGCGACGGCCGTGGTCTCGAAGTACGCACTGCGCTGAAGCACGACCTCGGAGGCGAGGCGCGCCCCCGCCGGCGTGGTGGCCACCACGTCGACCTGGTCTTGGACGCCAGCGATCGCCCGTGGAAACGGAATCCAGACGCGCAAGGCTTCACCGCTGGGCACGGCGTCGGCGTCGACCGTGACGGTATGCGTCACCTCGAACACCTGCGGATCGACCGCGATCACGCGCCGTTCGGCGTCGGCCCCCGCCGCCTCGACCGCCATGGCCCGCCACCGGGCGTGCATCGGGTGCAGGGCGTACAACGGGCCATCGTCCGTCCGCGACGGCGTCCTGACCCGAGCCGCCGCATCGGGCGCGAGCAGCAGCAGATTCCCGACGGCACGATGGAACCACCGCCGCTGCCCATCGATGACGGTCCACCCCAGGGCGCCGCTAGCGGCCCATCGCTCGACGTCATCGGCCGTGACGCCGGCGAGTCGCGCGTCCAGCTGGCGGCGCAACGCCGCATCGTCGTGCGGGAAGTCCAGCGCCAGGCGTCGCGCCCGCTCGCCGGAATCGGCGGGACGGTACTCGTCGCTGGCCACCCCAG
The DNA here is from genome assembly GCF_027531545.1 of Silanimonas sp. Lineage (GTDB taxonomy): Bacteria > Pseudomonadota > Gammaproteobacteria > Xanthomonadales > Xanthomonadaceae > Silanimonas. Next base: position 140,117 of record NZ_JAPZSC010000010.1, read on the forward strand.
GGACCGCGACGCACAGCAGCAGAGCGGCCATGATGGCCGCACACCGCTTGGCTGCCCCCGTCCATCCCATCGTGCGATCCCCTGATCCGCGATGGCACAGCAGTACCACGGGGTCATCGAGGCGTCAATGTTTTATTCCTTGTAATTTTTTCTTTCGCGCAATTATTATCTCGGCATGACGGACTCACCCGCCGCGTTCCTCGCGTCCCTGCTCGTGCTCGCGGGCCTGTGTCCGGTGATCGCTGCCCGATGGCCGCTTCGGCTTTTCGAGGTGCTGCCACCGATCGTGCTTTCGTACGGCCTCGCCACGGCCTTGGCGGTGCTCGGCGTGTGGGGCACGGGCGCGGCCGTGGAGGCCACGCAGAGGCAGGTGATGACGCAAGCCTTGCCGGCACTGATGTTCTTGCTGCTTGTGCGCTGCGACTTGCGCGCCATCCTCGCGCTTGGTCCGAGGGTGCTGCTGGCCTTCGGATGTGCCACGGCGACGATCGCCACCGGTTTCATCGTCGCGGCGCTGCTGTTCCGGGGCGTGCTGCCGGACGACGCGTGGAAGCCACTTGCTGCGGTCGCCGGGGGCTGGGTCGGCGGCACCGCCAATCTCGTGGCGGTCAGTCAAGCGATCGATACGCCCCCGGAACTGCTCAGCTTCGCCCTGCTCACCGATGCACTCTGCTACAGCGTGTGGGTGCTGGTGCTGTTCGCCACCGTTCCGCTCGCACCGCGCTTCAATGCCTGGGTGAAGGCCCGCGGCAGTGCGGAGACCGTGGCGGGGTTCCTTCCCGAACCGGAGGCTGCCACCGCGCCGGGGCACGTGCTGATGTGGTTGGGCCTGTCGCTGGCCGTTGGGGCGGGCGCCCGGGAGTTGGCCGCGCTGCTCCCGCAAGGGGGCGTGGTGAACGCCACAACGTGGACGCTGTTGGCCGTGAGCGTCGCCGGAGTGTTGGTGGCCCTGACGCCGCTGCGTCGGCTGCCCGGCGCGGAGGGCTGCGGCAGCGCCCTGCTGGCCCTCGTGGTCGTGACGCTCGCGTCGCAAGGCAGCTTCGAGGGCCTCGCCGCCGCGCCCTGGTTCGTGCTGGCCGGCTTCACGGTGCTCGCGGTGCACGCGGCCTTGATGGCAGGCGCCGCGCGGCTCTTCAGGCTCGATCTTGCCCTGTGCGGCGTGGCGTCGCTCGCCAACATCGGTGGCGTTGCCAGCGCGCCACTGCTCGCCGCCATGCATGCGAGGGCGCTGGCGCCGCTCGGGGTCCTGCTCGCCCTCCTGGGCTACCTGCTTGGCACGGGCGTCGGCCTCGCCCTGGCCAGCGTCATGCCGGCACTGATGGAGCACTGAGATGCGATCCATGCACGCGCGGGCCTTGGCGCTCGCCCTCCTCGCCTTGGCACCGCTGCCCGCGCAGGCCTCGCCGCCGCCGCGGGACGTGGTGCTGCCGGGCTGGTCGGAAGCCAAACTCGACGCCGCAAACTGGATCGCGCGCTGGCCGCACGCCGAGCGCGTGCTGCTTGATGCGGACGAGATCACCGCCCGCAACGTGCGCCTGTTCGAACGCGAGGCCTCGGTGACGCGCCTCGAGGCCTTGCCCGATGCGATGACACTGGCCGACATCCGCACGCGGGTGACGCGACTCTCCAGCGTGCCGACCGCGCTGCGCTACTTCGCCGACGGCCGCCTCGCCGGCGCGGCCGACCGGGAGCGCTGGCAGGCCGCCCTGGCCCTGGAAGGTCTCGATGGCGACGCCACGCGCGTGCTCGGCTGGGCGCTCGTCACGCAGCGCGCCCCGCTGCGGACCTTTCCGACGCTGGAGCGGGTCTTCAGCGCACCGGGCGACACCGACATCGACCGCTTCCAGGAGTCGGCGCTATTCCCGGGAACGCCGGTGGCGGTGCTGCACGCCAGCGCCGATGGCCGCTGGCGCTTCGTGATCGCGGCGACGTATGCCGCATGGATCCCCGAGGGCGCCCTCGCCCATACCGACCGCGCCACCGCACTCGGCTTCGCTCAGCGCGCCACGCGAGTCGTGCTGGAACCGATCGCGCGGCTCGCCCACGCGCCCGAAGCCCCCGCGGTGTCGGGGCTGGTGCTCGACATGGGGGTGGCACTGCCCGAGCGTCGCGACTGGCCGCTGTCCGAGCCGGTCAACGGCCAAGGCGCGCTCGCGTCGCATGTCGTCGAGGTCCCCACCCGCGCCATCAACGGTGCGCTGGCGCCCATGACCGCCCTGCTGCCGCGCGGCGAAGCGACTCACGATGGCCCGCTGCCCGCGTCCCGCGCCAACCTGTTGCGTCAAGCCTTCCGATTCCTCGGCGAGCGCTATGGCTGGGGCCACGATTACGGCAGTCGCGACTGCTCGGGCTTCGTCAGCGAAACCTATCGTTCGCTCGGCCTCGTGTTGCCGCGCAACACCCGCGACCAGGCCGTCAGCCCAGCCTTCGCCAAGCACACGCCCATACCGGCCGACTGGACGCGCGAACAACGCCGCGCCGCCGTCAATGCCATGCAGCCCGGCGACCTCATCTACCTCCCGGGTCACGTCGTCATGGTGGTCGGATTCGACGAACACGGGCCTTGGATCATCCACGACGCGCACGGCGGCCGTGCGCGCGGCAGTGACGGCGTCGACCGTCCGCTCCCCACCAATGGCGTCAGCGTTGCGCCGCTTCTACCGCTGCGCTTCGACGCGGATCGCGACTACCTCGACGCCATCACCCATCTCCAGCAGATCCTGCCCCCGGACACCCTCGAATGAAAATCACCGGATTCCGCTACGGCCGCCTGCGCGTGCCGCTGACGACCCCGTTCAAGACCGCATTGCGCGCCGTCGACGCGATCGACGACCTCGTGGTCATGATCGACACCGACAGCGGCCATACCGGCTGGGGCAGCGCGCCCGCCACCGCGATGATCACCGGCGACACCCATGGCGCCATCCTCGAGGCCTGGAAGCACCATCTCGCCCCGCGCCTGCTCGGTGAGGACGTGGGCAACCTCAACCACCTCACCGCCCTCGTGCAAGGCGCGATGGCGCACAACACCAGCGCCAAGGCGGCCATCGAGATCGCCCTCTACGACCTCTTCGGCCAGCGCTACGGCGCGCCGACCTACCGACTGCTCGGTGGCGGCGAACCGACGCTGACCACGGACCTGACGATCAGCGTCGACTACATCGACAAGATGGTCGCCGACGCCATCGCAGCAGTGGAGCGGGGCTACACGGCCCTGAAGATCAAGGTCGGAAAGGACATCGGTGTCGACATCGAACGCGTCAAGGCCATCCACGCCGCGGTGGCCGGGCGTGCCTTGTTGCGCCTCGACGCCAACCAAGGCTGGACGCCGAAGCAGGCGGTGCGCGCCCTGCACCAACTCGAGGACGCCGGCGTACTTCTGGAGCTCGTCGAACAACCGGTGAAGGCCCATGACATCGACGGCATGACGTACGTCGCCGAACGGGTGACGACGCCGATCATGGCCGACGAGAGCGTGTTCTCGCCCATCGACGTGATCGAGATCATCCAGCGTCGCGCCGCCGACATCATCAACATCAAGCTGATGAAGACGGGCGGCCTCTCAAACGCGATCCGCATCGCCGACCTCGCCGCCCTGTACGGCGTCGAATGCATGGTCGGCTGCATGCTCGAAGGCAGCATCGGCGTGGCTGCGGCCGTGCATCTCGCGGTCGCCAAGGCCAATGTCATCACCAAGATCGACCTCGACGGCCCCTCGCTGGGGCGTTTCAACCCGGTCGCTTGCAACGTACGCTTCGAGGATGCCGAAATCGCCATCACCGAAGCCCCGGGGCTGGGCGTCACCGACGTGCAGGGCCTCGAGACGCTGCCGAACTGAGGCGCCTCGATGTCCACCTCAATGACCGCCCTGCTGAAGTTGCGCGCCGAGCGCGGCCAGATGTCGGCCATCGAGCGTCGCATCGCCGACTACATCCTGGACAACGCCCAGTTGCTGCGCGACTACTCCAGCCAGCAGCTCGCCGACGCCCTGAAGATCAGCCAGTCGAGCGTGGTGAAGTTCGCCCAGCGCCTCGGCTTCAAGGGCTATCCCGACCTGAAGCTCTCCATCTCCGAAGCCCTGGCCCGGGAGTCGGCGCTCGAACCCACCGGCAGCGACCATGCCGAGACCGGTGATGTCGCGCCACCGGACCCAGACAGTGCCCGCGCCGAGGCGCTCTGGCACGCAAAGGCATTGTCCGAGGAGGAGACGCGCGCGCTGAATCCGCCCGCCACGCTCGCACTGGTCGCGCAGTGGATCGTCGAGGCCGACACGCTGTTCGTCGGCGGTGCCGGTGCTGACGGCTACGCAGCGCACAGCTTCGGCGCACGCGTCGCGCTGCTGGGCCGACGCTGCATCGCGCACGTGCAATCCGCCTCGCTGCTGGCCAGCCTATCGGCAGCCCAGCGGCGCGACCTGATCCTGCTGGTCAGCGAGCATGGCGCGCAGCCCGAGTTCTTGCGGGCCACCCGAGAGGCCCATGCGCTCGGTGGCCGCGTCGTGGCGATCTGCCGGAATGGCGCCAGCGCCTTGCGCGCCGTGGCGGATGCCACGCTGGTCGTTTCCGCACACGATCCGCAACCGCAGATCGAAGACCTCGTCTACCAGAGCGCGCTGCAGCACGTCCTAGACGATCTGTTCCTGCGCGTGTTCCACGCGCAACCGGACGCGGCCGCCCGTTTCCATGCCAACCGCGCGCGCATCGTCGCGCCGCACGATTGAGACCCCATGCACCGCACATACGCGCCCCGCTTCGCCCTTCTCTTGATCCTCGCCATGCTCTCCGGCTGCGCCGGCTTCGGGGGCCGCGAGGACACACGCCCCAGCGACGCCACCGACCGACGCAACACCGCGCGCAACGTCGACCACGGCCCTTGGCCGAACCCGGCCACCCGCCAGCTCGTCGTCGTGCTGACGCCGAACTGGGACGCGCCGCAGGGCCGCCTCGCGCGCTTCGAGCGGGACGCGGGCGGTGCGTGGCGACCCGTCGGCGCGAGCTTCCCAGTGATGGTGGGTCGCAGCGGCAGTGCTTGGGGCCTCGGCGTTCATGCGCCGCAGACCGACGGTCCGCGAAAGGCGGAAGGCGACGGCCGCGCGCCCGCGGGCGTATTCGCCATCGGCCCCGCGTTCGGTTACGCGGACAGCGCCTCGACGCGCCTCGCGTACATGCCGATGCAGCGCGAGCACTGGTGCATCGACGTGCCGGGCTCGCCCGATTACAACCGCATCGTCGATACCCGCGAGGTCGGCGCGAAAGCCATCGAAGGCAGCACCGAACCGATGCGCCGCGACCTGCACAAGGACGGCGACCAGCGCTATCGCCTTGGTTTCGTCATCGAGCACAACGCCATGGGCGTCGACCGCGCGGGCAGCTGCATCTTCGCCCACCTCTGGAAAGGGCCGGACGTGCCCACCGCTGGCTGCACGGCGATGGCCGACGCCGACATGGCCACGCTGCTCGGCTGGCTCGACCCGGCCGCGACGCCGCGCTTCGTGCTGCTGCCGGTACAGGCCTATGCGCGCCTCCAGGCTGCGTGGGACCTGCCCGCACCGGGCAGCGGCAACCCGAATGCCGGCCCCGCCGGTGCGACACCGGCCGGCCGGGACGCCCACGAATGAGCGGCGCCGCGAAGGTCTTCCTCGGCCTGCTGCTCGGCGCCGTCCTCGGCCTCGTCCTCGACGCGACCGCACCGGCGGCGGCACAGCACGCGGCCGCGATCGCGCAGCCCATTGGCCGGCTGTGGCTCAATGCGCTGCAGATGACCATCGTCCCGCTGGTGATGGGGCTGCTGATCGTCGGCGTGGCGCAGGCGAGTGATGCCGCGGCCTCGGGGCGCATCGCGCGGCGCACGCTGGCGTGGATCCTCGGCCTCGCGACGGCCTCGGCGGTGTTCACCGCGTTCTTCGCGCCCTTCCTGCTGTCGTTCGCGCCGCGCAGCGATGCGCTCACCGAAGCCCTGCACGCGGCCACCGGCACCGTCGCCGCACCAGAGGGCAGCGTCGCCGCCAGCCTCGCCGCCCTCGTGCCCACCAATGCCATCGCCGCCGCCGCGCAGGGCGCCATCGTGCCGCTGGTGGTGTTCACCCTGCTGTTCGCCTTCGCATTGACGCGCATCCCCGCCGAACGCCGCGCACCGGTGCTGGCGCTGGCACAGGGCGTGGCCGACGCGATGATCGTGATCGTGCACTGGGTGCTGAAGGTTGGTCCGCTCGGCGTTTTCGCGCTGATCCTCCCCGTCACCGTGCAGGCCGGCGGCAGCGTGCTCGGCGCACTGGGCGTGCACGTGGCCGTGCTGATCGCCACCTACCTCGTGATCACCGCCTCGCTGTACGTGCTCGCGCCGCTCGGCGGCGGCGAGCCGCTGCGCCGTTTCGCCAGCGCCATCCTCCCGGCGCAGGTCGTCGCCGCCAGCACGCAGAGTTCGCTGGCCAGCCTGCCAGCCATGCTGCAGGCGTCGAACGAACGCTTCGGCTACCCGCCGCAAATCGGCGCGCTCGTGCTGCCGCTGGCGGTCTCGCTGTTCCGCATCACTAGCCCGGCGCAGTACCTCGGCGTGATGAGCTTCATCGCCTGGGCCTACGGCATTGAACTCGATGCCACGACGATCGCCACGTGCATCGCGCTGGCCGTGGTGATCAGCCTCGGCTCGGTGGGCCTGCCGGGCCAGGCCAGCTTCATGGGCACCAACCTGCCGATCGTGCAGGCCGCCGGATTGCCTGTTGAACCGCTGGGCCTGCTGCTTGCGGTCGACCTGATCCCCGACGTGTTTTCCACCGTCGGCAACGTCAGCGCCGACCTCACGGTGGCGAGCAAGGTGGCGCGTGCCGAGGCGGCGGAACCTTCGACGACACCGACCCCTTCCATGTAGTTTTTGTTGCACTTTTGTGACTTGATGGGTGCCTTCCCCACGAGGACGCCCGCCATGTCACGCACGCCGCTGATCATCGCCCTGGGCCTGGGGCTCGCGTCCGTGGCCCGCGCGGAAATCCCGCTCGGCGATCTTGCCGGCGCGCAGGTGGGCCTGGAAGGCCTGGTGCAGTGGGACATCAACGACTTCGACAACGACCGTGCCGATCTCAACGGTCGCGGCCCCGATGATCGCGAGCAGGGCATCCGCCGCGCCGAACTGGTGTTGAAGGGGCGTGGCAAGGCCGGCGTGGTCGACTGGACGCTGGGCTACGACGCCGAGGCGGAGCGCGCGCTCGACGTGAACCTGCGCTGGAAGACCGCGTTGGGCAGCGTCACGGTGGGGCAGTTCAAGCAGCCGAACGGCCTCGAGGAACTCAGCAGCACGCGCAGCAACGATTTCGTCAGCAAGCACACGGCCGGCAACCTGTTCGCGCTGGGTCGCCGCCTCGGCGTCGGCTGGGCCCGCGAGGGCAGCAGCGGCGGCGCGCAGGCGAGCGGATTCACGCGCGAACTGAGCCGCGGCTTCAACCGCGGGCGCGGCTGGTCGGCGCGCGGGTGGTGGTCGCCGCTGAACGCCGATGGCGAGGTGCTGCACTTGGGCGCCTCGTGGGTATCGGCCGACACGCCCGGCGACCGCAGCCGGGTGAGGGTGCGCCCGAACGCGGATTTCGCCACCGTGCGCCTGCTGGATGCCGGCGCCTTCACCAATACCGATGCCCAGCAGACGCTGGGGCTGGAAGCGCTTTGGATGAAAGACACCTGGCGCGTGCAGGCAGAACTGTTCCAGTCCCGCATCGACCGCTACGCCGTGGCCGGGGCCCCGGCACTCGGCCGGGCGTTCGACGCCCGTGCCTGGGCATTGCAGGGCGTTTGGAACGTGGGCGGTCCTGGCTTCGGCTACAAGGGCGGCGTGCCGGTCACGAACGTGCCCGCAACCGGTGAGCGGCTCTGGCAGGTGACCCTGCGCTGGGACGGTGCCGATCTCGATGACGGTGCCGTGCGCGGCGGCCGCGGCCGGGCGCTCACGATCGGTGCGAACGCGTATCTGGGCGCGCACCTGAAGCTGATGGGCAACGTCGTGAAGCTATGGACGGAACGCACTCCGATCGGCGGCGCGGCCGTGGTCGACAACCCCACCATCGCCGAACTTCGCCTGCAGCTGCACTGGTAGCGCGTCCGCGGCCCCGGGCAGTCGCACGTCGACGCCCAGCCCACCCCACTCGGAATCGCGCAGCGTGATCGTGCCCTCGTGCCGCGCCAGCACGGAGCGCACGATCGACAAACCAAGGCCGCTGCCGGTGGCGCCGCTGCCCAGTTCGCGATGGAAGCGATCGAACACCCGCTCGCGGGCTTCGACGGGCAGGCCGGGGCCGGAATCGTCGATCCGCAGAAGCGCGCCAGCGCCCTGCGTCCCGACCTCGATGCGGATCCGGCCACCGTCGGGCGTGTAGCGGAACGCGTTGTCGAGCAGGTTGCGCACCATGATGCCGAGGGCGATCTCGTCGCCCAACACGGGGACATGCTCGTCACCGGTCACTTCGAGCTGCAGGCCGCGCCCGAAACCCGCGACCCCGAGCTCCGCCGCCTCGCGCCGCACGAGGGCCGCGAGGTCGATCGCGCCGCGGCCAAGCAATGCAGCGCCGGGCAACACGGATTCCTGCCTCGCCAAGTCGAGCATCTGCGCGATCACGCGCTCCATCCTCACCAGCGCGCGATCGACGCGTGCCGCCAGCCGGTCGCGGGCCGCGGCGTCCTCCTCGGCGTGGCAGTTGGCCGCGTGGACGCGCAAGGCCGCGAGCGGCGTGCGCAGTTCATGCGCGGCATCCGCCGTGAATCGGCGCTCGCGCTCCAGCGCGGTCCGCATGCGGTCGAACAGGCCGTTGATGGCGCGCACCAGACCACCGAGTTCCAGCGGCACGGAATCAGGCTCGATCGGCGTCAGGTCATGGCCGGCGCGGCGCTCGATGCCATCGACGATGCGCGCGAGGCCACGGGCGGCGAACTCCAGCACCACCCAGAGCATCAGCACGAGCACGGGCAGGCCGAAAAGCAGGGGGAGCAGCGTGCCGCGGGCGATGCCGGTGGCGAGCTCCTCGCGGATCTCGCCCTCTTCGGCCGCCTGCACCCACAGGCCCTCGCGGCTGCGCAGCGTGAACACGCGCCACGGCTGGCCCTCGAGCTCGACGTCGGCGAAGCCTGATGCCAGCGCAGCCAGCGGCGTGGCGGGGCCGCTCTCCGAGCGCAGCAGGAGCCGGCCTTCGGCATCGCGCACCTGGAAGGCCAGCTTGGTTTCGTAAACGTGGCCGTCGGCACTCACGAGGGCATCGCCCCGGCCTTCGGCGTCGCCGTGCCACACCTCGATCAGCGACGGGGCGCCGTCGGCCTGCGGCAGGTCCTCGACGTGCGGCGCGACGAGGGCCGACAGCACCCGGGCCGAGTGCGCGAGCTTGGCGTCGAACAGTTCGGCCGCCTCGGTGCGGCCTTCGCGGTAACTGAAGAACGCCGCCACGGCCGACACGCCACAGACCACGACGACCAGCGCGGCGAGGAGAAGAAGGCGCGCCGACCTCATGCCGGCACCGACAGCGTGTAGCCCACGCCGCGCACGGTGCGGATCAGGTCGGCGTCGAGCCGCTTGCGCAGGTGGTGCACGTGCACTTCGAGCGAATTGCTGGCCACGTCCTCGTCCCAGCCGTAGATGGCCTGCTGCAGCGCATCGCGCGTCAGGATGCGGCCGGGCTGTTCCATCAAGGCACGGAGCAGGGCGAACTCGCGGCGCGGCAAATCGATGATGCGCCCCTGCCAGTGCACGCTGAGCGTCGCCGGATCGAGGCGCAGCGCGCCGTGCGAGAGCGTGGACTGGGCCTGCCCTTGCGCGCGGCGATGCAACGCCCGCAGGCGGGCAAGCAGTTCGTTCGGGTCGAAGGGCTTGCCGAGGAAATCGTCGGCGCCGAGGTCCAGCGCCTCGATGCGGTCGCTGACGCGGTCACGGGCGGTCAGCACGAGGATCGGCACGCGGCGCCCCTCCTGCCGCGCGGTGCGGATCACCTGCACGCCGTCCATCCGCGGCAGGCCGAGATCGAGCACCACCGCGTCGAAGCCACCGTCACGGATGGCCGTCAGCGCGGCGACGCCATCCTGCACCCAGTCCACCGCGATCGCCGCCCGGCGCAGGGCCGTCTGAAGGCCCTCGCCGAGCGAGGCGTCGTCTTCCACCAACAGGATTCGCATGGCTGGAGTCTAGGCGTCAGCCCTCCAGCGCGGCCAGCGCGGCTTCGATCTCGCCGCGACGGCCGGCGTCGGCCGATTCACGACCGGGGCGCGGCGGTGCGGCGAGGGCCTTGCGGAAGGCCGCCACGGCGCCGGCATCGTCGCCCTGGTCGCGCAGGAAGTCGGCCCAGAAGTAGTTGCTGTCGATGCCCGCGGGGTTCATCCGCAGGCCCGCCTGCAGGTGCTCGCGCGCGGCATCCTCGTCGCCGAAGCCGACCGGCCAACCGGGCACCTGGTAGTAGAGGCTGCCGAGGCTGGTGTGCGCCGAACCGTCGAGGACGGCGTTGTCGATGGCGAGCGCGGCTTCGAAATCGGCCTTGGCCTTCTTCACCAGCGAGAGGGCCCCGAGCCCGCCCTTCGCGCCGGCCCACGAGGCTTCGATGATCCCTCGCCAGGTCAGCGCGGCGGCATCGCGCGGGTGTGCGGCGACGACGGCATCGGCCTCTTTCGCCAGCGTCTCGAACGCGGCGGCCTGCGCATTGGCGGCCATGCCGTACTTGATCTCGGCCCAGCGGGCCTGCAGCCCGGCGACCGTCGACGCCTCGCTCGCGGCGACCGTGGACGCCACGGCGGGCGCGTCGGCGGCGCGGACGGAGGTCGCGACGAACAGTCCGGTGACAGGCAACAGCCCGGCAAGGATCGCCACGGCAAGGGGATGACGGAAGGCATTCATGGGAGGGACTCCAGGGCGGTGTCGGAAACGACGGGGGCGGCGGCGCGGGCGAAGCGCCGCACGGTGGGAAGTTGCTTGGCGAGCGCGCGATCGACGAGCTCGGGCAGAAGGCCGTTGAGGCGGGCGAACAGGCGCTCGGGCCAGCCGAGCTGACGACGGCGCGTGCCGGCCTCGATGGCCTCGAGCAAAGCGGCGGCGACCTGATCGGCATCGTCGACGGCCACGCCGAGTTCGGCGTTCATCGCGTCGACCGCCACGCTGTTCAATGCCGTGCGTGTCGCACGCGGCGAGAGGTACTGCACGCGCAGCGGGGTGTCGGCGTGTTCGCGCGCGAGCGCTTCGAGGAAACCGCGCAGGCCGAACTTGCTGGCGCTGTAGGCGGCGAAGCCGGGGTAGCCGAGGCTGCCGAAGGTCGAACCGATGCCGACGACACCGGCCTCCGGAAGACGCATCAACGAGGGCAACAGGGCGCGCACCAGCAGCATCGGTGCGACGAGATTCGTGGCGACCTGGGCCTGCACATCGACGACGCTGCTGTGCTCGAACAGGCCAAAACGCGAATCCGCCGCCCCGAGGATCAGCAGCGACACCGGAATCGGCGCCGCGGCCACCGCGCGGCGGACCGCGTCGATGCCGTCCGTCGTGGCCAGGTCGGCCACCACGGGACGGATGGCGCCCGGACGCGCACGCGCCGCGAGCGCATGCAGCGCATCGGCACGGCGTCCGACGGCGTACACGGTGGCGCCGGCCTCGGCGAGGCGCAGTGCCAGGCATTGGCCGATGCCGCCGCTGGCCCCGGTGAGCAGGACGCCGCGACCGGCGACGCCGTTCAAGCGGCCACCGCCAGCGAGGGCGCGTTGCGCAGGCCCTGGAACACCGCGCCATACAGGCCGTAGAACATCCGTGCCGCGTGCACCACGGCCGCCTGGTCGGACGGTTCGTGCAGGCGGTCCATCAGGCCTTCGTAGAAGCCGGTGTGCTCGACGTCGAGGCTGCCGTGCGAGCGCAGGTAGCGGAACGCCTTCTTCGGCAGCCCGAGCGTGGTTTCGATGACATCCGCCGCGCGTGTCGCCAGCGCGACGCTGGTGCCTTCGAGCACCAGCACCATGCCGAAGAAGCCGACCGGGTTGCCGCGATGGATGGTGTCGTAGGCGTAGGCGACCATCAGTTCGGTCGCCGGCGAGGGGCCGGCTTCGAGCACGGCGGCGCGCGACACGCCCAGCGTCTCGAGGTCGTCGAGGATCCACTCCTGGTGGCCGACCTCCTCCTCGATGTACTCGGCGATGGCCTCGCGCAACCATTCGAGGCGCGCCGGCAGGCGGCTGCCGCAGGCCATCAGCAGCGGCGTGGTGTGGCGGACGTGGTGGTAGGCCTGGATGAGGAAGGCGATGTAGTCCTCGCGGGAGACGCGGCCCTGCACTGCCTCGCCGAGGATCAGCAGGGCTTGGAAGGCCGCGCGCGCCTCGGCGCTCTGCGCGATGAGGCGAGCGTGGAAGCCGCCGATCTCGGGCAGCGGGCTGAAGGTCTTCATGGATGGACGCTCTCGTGGACAGGAGGAGAAAGGGCAGTGCGCGCATGCGGATCGGGCGCGGCGACCATGGCGGCGCCGTAGCGCTGCATCAGCGCCTCGCGCCGCGGCCGGCCGTTGCCGGTGAGCAGGCCATTGGCGACGGTGAAGGGTTCGTCCGCGGGCAGCACGGCGGCCACGCGCGCGTAGTCGGGCAAGCCAGCGTTGACTTCGGCCACCGCGCGCTCGAGCGCCGCGGGGGAGGCATCGGCGCGGCGCGGCACCAGCACGGCGGCGCCTTGCACGCGGCCCTCGCCCCAGACGAAGGCCTGGGCGATCAGCGGGTGCTGCACCAGTTCGCTTTCCAGCCATTCGGGGCTGACGTTGCGACCCCAGGCGGTGATGTACATCGCCTTGCGGCGGCCGCGGAGGTGCAGGAAGCCTTCGCTGTCGAACTCACCGAGATCGCCCGTCGCGTACGCACCGGGAGCGCGCAGCGGCTCGCCGGTGTAGCCGAGGAAGGCAGGGCCGTCGACCCACACCTCGCCCTCGCCGTCGACGCGAATCCGCGCATGCGGCAAGGCACGGCCGACGCTGCCGGCACGCTGTGCGCCCGGGCGGTTCAGGGCGACGACCGAGGCACATTCGCTCAGGCCATAGCCTTCGAAGACGGGCAAGCCGAGGGCCGCGGCGCGGCCGAGCAGGCTGAGCGGCACGCGGGCGCCGCCGACGGCGATCATCCGCAGCGAACGCGGCAAGGCCGCACCGGCTTCGGCCGCCTGCACCAGCCCCTGCAGCAATTGCGGCACGAGGATGATCGACTCCGGCGCATGGCGATGCAGCGTGGCCAGCAGGGCCTGCAGGTCGAGGCCGGCGCTGCCGCGATGGCCGACCGTGGCCAGCGAGGGCAGATGCACTTCGCCACCCGCCAGCAGCGGTGCATAGAGCCCGCCGACCGTTTCCAGCAACACGCCCAAGGGCAGCAGGCACAGATGGCGGCGCACGCCCAAGGTGGCCATGGCCTGCACCAGCGAAGCGGCAACGCGCTCCGGCAACGCGCGGTCGAGGCAGACGCCCTTCGGGGCGCCGGTACTGCCGGAGGTGTAGGTGACGATCGCGGTGCCCGCCGGCAAGGCGCAAGGCGAGGCATCGAGCGTCCGCCACTGCAGTCGGTCCAGCGGCGATTCCGCCGCGGCAGGCAGGGCCATGGCCACGGCCGACTGCGCGGCATGCGCCGCCTGCGCTTCGGTGAAGAACGGCGGCAGGGCGATGTGCGGGCGCGCGCTCGCCGCGAGGGCGAGATCGAGCACGGCGGCGGCCAAGCCGTTGTCGAGGCGACTGGCGACCGCGCCCGGCGGCAGCGTCTCGAGCTGGTCGCGGCAGCGCGACACCGCATCGCGCAAGGCGGAGGCCGTGAGCGCCTGCTCGCCGTCGTGCATCAGCACGTCGCGGGCGGCGCGATCGGCGAGTGACTGCAGGACGGCGCTCACGTGCCCACCCCGCGCATCGGCGCCGCGACGTCGCGTGCTTCGAGGAAGGCCATGCCCGCGGCGATGTCGCCGGAGACGAGCGTCGGCGACGTGTCGTAGTAGCGGCCCCAATCGGTCGCGCCGGGACGCAGCCGCGAGGCCAGCGCAGGCGCAAGCGCGACGGTGGCCAGGCCGAGACGATCGAAGGCGTTGCGCAGTTGGCGCGTGGCGGCGAACAGCACCCAGCGCAGGCCGGCCCGGTGCAGTCCGCGGGTGAGGCAGAGGATCAGGCGGCGCGCATCACCGGGGCGGGAGGCGGCGAGGCCGCCCACTTCGACCATCGCATCGCGATCGATGCAGCGGCCCAGCGCCGCGGCGACCGCCTGTTCCGCCGGCTGGTCCAGATACTGCTCGACGAACAGGGGGTGGCCCTTCGCGGGGCGCAAACCGACGGCGGCGCGCAGCACGCCCTGGCGGTCGTGGAAGACCAGCAGCCATGGCATGAACTCGGCGAGGTGGGCGTCGAACTGCTCGCGGTACACGCGGGCGACGAAGGCCTCGGCCACCCGGCGGTCGTCGTCGGGGCCGAGCAGGGTCGGCACCCAATCCGGATCGGTGGCCGCGTCGAGCGCGGCGTGGGTGCGGGCGGGCAAGGGGAAGGCGGTCATCGGCATGGGGGCATCGTTGCCGCGCCGACTTAAGCCAGTCTTAGGCCAAGGTTAGGCAAGAGTTAGTTGCAGGCTAAGAAAGCCGTAAACCGTCGATGCCGTCGCGAGGAGGCTGAATGCTCGCTGCATGCGGCACGGCTCCGCTAGCATCGGACGCCTGCTCACGGAGAACCGCATGCCCACGTCGAACCGCCTCGTCCGTCCGCGCGCGAACGCCCTCGCATTCGCCCTGTGCCTCGCCGTCTCGCCCGCGGCCTTTGCCGCGGCCGATGGCTGGGCCACGCCCGCGGAAGCCAGCGGCTTCACGCGCACACCGCGCTACGCCGAGACGATGGCGTACTTCGAGCGTCTCGACGCGGCCAGCCCGCAGGTCGCGATGCTTGAGTTCGGCACCACGCCGCAGGGCCGCGCGATGCGCGCGGTGATCGTGTCGAAGGAGGGCGTGACCACGCCGCAGGCCGCGCAGGCGACGGGCAAGCCGGTGGTCTTCATCCAGGCCGCCATCCATCCCGGCGAGCACGAGGGCAAGGACGTGCTGATGGCCCTGGTGCGCGACCTCACCGTGGGCGGCAAGTACGCCGACCTCGTCGATGCGTCCGTGCTGGTGCTGGTGCCCATCTTCAATGTCGACGGGCACGAGCGCTTCGGCCCGTTCAACCGCATCAACCAGAACGGCCCCGAGGCGATGGGCTGGCGCGCCACCGCGCAGAACCTCAACCTCAATCGCGGCTACACCAAGCTCGACGCGCCGGAAATGCAGGCGTGGATGCGCCTGTGGCACGCGTGGAACCCCGACCTGCTGATCGACCTGCACAACACCAACGGCGCCGACTACCAGTACGCGATGACCTGGGCCTTCGAGACGGCGCAGAACATCGAGGCCCCGCTCGCCGATTGGCAGCGTCGCGCCTTCGACGGCGTGGTGAAGCCCGCCCTCGCCGCGCAGGACTGGCCGGTGGCGTTCTACGTCAGCCTGAAGGACGGCACGAACCTCCGCGCCGGCCTCGTCGAAGGGGCCTCGGGGCCGCGCTTCTCGGTGGGCTACGCCGCCGCCGTGAATCGCCCCGGCCTGCTGGTCGAAACCCACATGCTCAAGGACTTCCGCACCCGCGCGGCGGTCAACGAGGCCCTGCTGGTCGAGATCCTGAGGATGCTCGGCAAGGAAGGCGAAGCCCTGCAGGCCGCGAATGCCCAGGCCGATGCGGCGCGCTTCACCGGTGACCGCCGCGTGCCGCTGGCCTTCGGCCTCGCCGACACCACCGAGACGATCGACTTCCTCGGCTATGCCGACTCGCGAACTGACAGCGAGGTTTCGGGCGGCACGTGGGTGCGCTACGAAACGTCGAAGCCGGAGACGATCCGCGTGCCCGTGCAACGGGCCGTCACCGTCACGGCCGAAGCCCCGGCGCCCGCGGCCTACGTCGTGCCCCCGCAGTGGACCGCGGTGATCGAGCGGCTGCGGATGCACGGCGTCGCGATGACGCGCATCGAGGCGGCCACCACCGTCGAGGCCGGCCGCTACCGCTTCGGCAAGGTGGCGTGGGCGCCGCGCCCGTTCGAAGGGCGGCACGCCATCGCCGAGCTGGAACAGACCCTCGAGACCGGCGAGCAGGCCGTCCCCGCGGGCAGCTGGCTGGTGCCGATGGACCAACCGAAGGCGCGCCTCGCCGCGCTGCTGCTCGAACCGGCCTCGCCCGACAGCTTCCTGCGTTGGGGCTTCTTCGACGCGATCTTCGAAGAGAAGGAATACGCGGAACCGCGCGTGATGGAAGCCATGGCCCGCGAGATGATGGCGAAGGACCGCGCGCTGAAGGCGGCCTTCGAGGCCAAGCTCGCGGCCGACGCCGCGTTTGCCGCCGATCCGCGCCAGCGGCTGCGCTTCTTCTACGAGCGCACGCCGTACTTCGACAGCGAATTCAGTCGCTATCCGGTACTGCGCCTCGATGCCGACGCAGCGCGTCGAGCCGCTGGCGGAACACCCGCGCCTCCCAGGCCAGCAGGCGCCAGGTGAGGTCGGCGAGCAGCGCGAAGGCCAGGCCCACGATCACCCCGCCGACGAACAGCGCGTTGGTGTAGCGCAAGGCGTCGGGCCAACCGGCGCCGACGCCGGCGAGGGCCATCGCGCCCAGGCCCACCCACGCGGTGAATCCGTAGATCGGGACGATGGTCAGCGGGTTGGTGATCATCTGCAGCGCCACCATCAACGTCAGGTTGCCGCGCAGGCCCAGCGCAAGGCCGAAGCCGAACAGGATCTGCAGGCCATAGACCGGCAGGAAAGCCAGCACCGAGCCCACGTAGAGGGACGGCATCACGTTGGCGCGCTTGAACGACCACAGGAATGCCGCACGGCGGGCGTGCTCGGCGAACCACTTCAGCACCGGGTAGCGCGTGAGGTTGGCGCGGCGCGGCAGCGGCCGCAGCAGGCGGCGCAGGCGCCGTCGGCGCTGCAGCCATCGCGCGTGGTGCCGGTGAAGTTCGTCGGGGGGCGTCATGCGGCGGATTATCCGCGCTGCAGTGTTACTCCGCTTGCAGGAGGAGTCGCGCCTGCAGGTCGGCGACGACACCGGAGCGCCTGAGCTCGGCGAGCGAGGCGTTGAAGGCTAGACGCCTCGCCTCGGCGCGGGGATCACGGCGCGGCCAGACGAGGTGCAGGGTCGAGACATCGATGGCGCCGCCGACGGCGGCGATCGGGCCCCCGGCGCCGTGCAGCCGTCGCAGGGTGCTGCGGCCGTTGTAGGCCCCGGCGGCAACGACATCGACCCGACCGGCCTCGAGCATGCGGAAGCACTGCGCCATGTCGTCGACGCGCAACACCTCCAGCCCGCCCGCCGCGACACGCGCCTCGAGGGGCGTGGGCATCAGCGAATCGCGCAGGTAGCAGGTGCGGCGCGCCGACTGCATGTGCCGGTTGCGCTCGACATCGCCGCCCCCGGCAAGCGTGTCGCGGCGGACGAACAGCAGCGAGGGCACCTCGAGCAGCGGGTCGGAGAACAGGAACTCGCGCTCGCGCGCGGGGCTGCGCAGGTAGGGGAAGCTGCCATCGAAGCGCCCCGCCCGCGTTTCCTCATGGGCACGGGCCCAAGGGCGGTCGACGAACACCGCACGCTCGCCATGGTGCGCGAGCACCCGTGTCACCAACGCCGGGTAGTAGCCCCCTTCCGGCGCCGTGCGGTCGATGTAGGGCAGGAACTCCGACGTGGCGAAACGCTGCTCCGGGGGAGCGGCCGCCGCGAGCACGCCAGCCGTGCAAAGCAGGGCCGCCAGGCCCGCCATCCGCCGCCACCATTGCCCCTGGGATCGTGTCGCCATCGCCGCAGCATGCGCCGGCATTCCACCGCGTTCCATGACCCCGCCGTGAAATCGTGGCGTCCCGCACGGTCCACCCTCGCGTGCGTGGCTTGATCCGGGTCAAGGCCCGGTCCGCGCACCGCGCCTACCGTGGCGCCATGACCACCGGCCGCCCCCGCTTCGACCCCGACCTGCTGGCCCGGCACGACACGCCAGGGCCGCGCTACACCTCGTATCCGACGGCCCCGCACTTCGATGCCGCTTTCGGCGAGTCGGCGCTGCGGGCCGCCATCACCCGCAGCAACGACGCGCTGATCCCCCGGCCGCTGTCGCTGTACGTGCACGTCCCCTTCTGCCTGAGCCCCTGCTTCTACTGCGGCTGCACGCGCATCGTCACCCGCGACACCGCCCGCGGGCCGGCCTACGCGGAGCGCCTGCGCCGCGAGATCGACCGCATCGCCCCGCTGTTCGACGACGACCGCGAAGTGGTGCAGCTCCACTTCGGTGGTGGCACCCCGAACTTCCTCGACGAAACGACGCTCGCCGGGCTGGTGGGGCACCTGCGCCAGGCCTTCCGCTTCACGGACGAGCAGCACAGCGACCTGTCGATCGAAATCGATCCACGCAGCACCACGCCGGCGGCAATGGCGATGCTGCGCGACATCGGCTTCAACCGCGCCAGCTTCGGCATCCAGGATTTCGATCCCGACGTGCAGGTGGCGGTGAACCGCGTGCAGCCTTTCGAAGCCACGCGCGACGTGCTCGAGGCCGCGCGCGCCGCCGGCATGCGCTCGATCAACGTCGACCTGATCTACGGCCTGCCGAAGCAGAC
Source organism: Silanimonas sp. (assembly GCF_027531545.1). Lineage (GTDB taxonomy): Bacteria > Pseudomonadota > Gammaproteobacteria > Xanthomonadales > Xanthomonadaceae > Silanimonas. The sequence goes on from NZ_JAPZSC010000010.1 coordinate 158,732, forward strand.
GCTCGACGGTTTCCGCGCGACGCTGGAGAAGGTCGTGGAATTGCGCCCCGACCGCGTGGCCGTCTACAGCTACGCGCATCTGCCGCAGATGTTCCGGCCGCAGAAGCGCATCGATGCCGCCGACCTGCCGAGCCCCGCCGGGAAGATCGCCCTGCTCGGCCTCGCCATCGAGCGCCTGACCGCCGCCGGGTACGTCTACATCGGCATGGACCACTTTGCCCTGCCCTTCGACGAACTCGCCGTCGCGCAACGCAAGGGCGGCCTGCACCGCAACTTCATGGGCTACACCACGCACGCCGACACCGACCTCGTCGGTTTCGGGGCCAGCGCCATCTCCCGCATCGCCGACGCCTACGCGCAGAACCCGCGCGAACTCGGCCTGTGGGAGGCCGCCGTCGACGCCGGCCGGCTGCCGGTGTGGCGCGGCCTGGTGCTGGACGACGACGACCAGCTCCGCGCCACCCTGATCCAGGACCTGATGTGCCAGGGCGAGGTGGATTTCGACGCCCTCAGCCGGCGGACCGGCGCGGAAACCCTGGCCGTCCTCGAGGAAGCCCGGCCGCGCCTCGCCGCGCTGGAAGCCGACGGGCTGGTGGCCTGCCGCGACCACCGCGTGCGGGTCACCGACCGGGGCCGGCTGCTGCTCCGGGTGGTGGCCGCCTGCTTCGACCGCTACCTCCCGGGGGCACCCGCCCGATAGCGGGTCGACGGATTCGTGCCCAAGCTCTAGAAAGTGAAGGCTTGATGGCAAAGCGTTTACGCTTAGCCACTCTTGCCCCTAACCCGCCGGGCCCCGCCCCGGCCGCATTCGACGAGCCCAAGAGAAGGAATCGCCTCCCATGACCCGCAAGACCCTGATTGCCGCCCTGCTCCTCGCCGCCCTCCCCGGCGCCGCTGCCGCTGAAGGCTTCAACTGGAACGCCACCCTGGCGTCCGACTACCTCTACCGCGGCATCGACCAGAACGACGACCAGCCCGCGCTGCAGCTCGGCGCCGGCTACGGCTTCGAGAACGGTCTGTACGTCGGCGCCTGGGCCTCGAACGTCGACTTCGGCGATGGCAGCACGGACGCCGAGATCGACACCTTCGTCGGCTGGGCCGGCGACCTGTCGGACACCACCAGCCTCGACGTGCAGGTCGTCCGCTACAACTACCTCAACGAGCCGAACGGCACCGATTACGCCTACAACGAGCTGATCTCCAAGCTGGGCTTCGCGGAGAACTACACGTTCACCTTCGGCTACACCAACGACTACTTCAACGCCGACGTCGACAGCTACTACTACAACCTCGGCGGCAGCTGGGATTTCGCCGAGCACTACACCTTCAATGCGGGCGCCGGCGTCACCGTGATCGACCAGGGCCCGCTGGAGAACTTCATCGACTTCAGCGTCGGCGTGAGCCGCGCGTTCGGCCCGGCCACCGTGGCGCTGAGCTACGTGGGCACCGACAGCGAGGGTGAGGACAACTTCGGCCCCGACCTGTCGGAAGACAAGTTCCTGCTGACGGTCGGCTTCAGCGGCTGATCCCAGCGCCATCGCTGCACCCGGAACCCCGCGGCTTGCCGCGGGGTTCTTCGTTTGGGGCTCAGCGCTGGTCGAGCGCGTGGTGGATCAGCACCACGCACTGCGAGGCGAACAGCATCCGCGAGCCCAGCGACAGCTTCGTCGCGCCGAGCCGCTCGAGGCTGCCGAAGGTCTTCTTCGGCATCGGGATGTGGTCGGTGAGCAGGAAGCAGGGGTTGCCGCCAAAGGCCTGCTCGCCGATCGGCGTGCCCTTGCGGTCGAGGACGAAGAGCCTGTGGTCGGCGCCGAGCTGCTGCACGAGCCGTTCGAAGCTGATCGTCTGCACCGTGACGCCGGACTCGACTGGCCGCGTCTCCTCCTTGCCCATGCCCCGCGAGGCGTCCAACGCCTTCGCCACCTTGCCGAGCAGGGCGCGCTCGTCGAAGCCGCCCAGCTCATGCATGGCGCGCGGCTCGAAGCGGACCGTCCGCGAGTAGTCCGATGTGCTTTCGAGCACGAGGTACACCACGACATCATCGCGATGCGATTGCGCGACGAAGATCGCGTTCATCAGCACGTGGGCGAGGATCTCGGAGTGCGCTTCGCCACCCACGCCGGCCAGCAGCTTGGCGCTGTCGGTGGGTGCGGCACGGGCGCGCAGGACGAACGTACGCATGGCCTTCCGGGGGTGGTCTTCGGTTCCGGGATTGTCGCATCGCGGCCGACCGGGGTCCGCCATGGCGGGCCGGCGCCGATTACACTTCAGGGGTCCGTACTGGACGGAGCATGCCCTTGGTCGACCACACCGCCGGGGAAACCTTTCTCGGGCCCATCCGCTTCTTCCGCCAGCGCACGGTCCTGGGGATCCACGCCTCGATCACGCTCGGCTCGCTGATCTGCATGGGGATCTTCCACTACTCGGGCGTGGTCGTCGCGACGACCGCGGTCGCCGTCCTGCTCGGGTCGCTCGGCCTATGGCTGGCCCATCGGGGCCGGACCGGGCCCGCCGTCGCCATCGCCGCCGCCGTGCTGGTGGGCATGCCCCTCGTTCTGGCTTGGAGTGGGTACGGGATGCACGACGTGTCGATGCTGATCCTTCCGGCCAGCGTGGTGGCCATCGGCCTCGTGGCGCGGCCACGCGCCACGCTGCTGACCGGCGTGCTGGCGGCGGCCTCTGCCGGGTTCCTCGCCCTGGCGACGGCCAACGACTTCCTGCCGAGGCCGCCTTCGCCGGCCGAGGCGGAGCTGGCGATGCGCACGGCGCCCGTCGTGGTGCTGATCCTCGCCTTCGCCACCTTCGTCGGCATGACGGCGTCCTGGGCGCTGAACTTCCTGCTGGATGCCCTGGCCGCACACAACGCCGATCTGGAGCGCGCGGTGCAGCGGCGCACGGCCGAGCTCGAAGCCAGCAACGCCGAGCTCGAAGCGGCGGTGGACCGCATTGAACGCGCCTCGCGCGAGCTCGTGCGCAGCGAACGCCTCGCCACCCTCGGAAGCGCGGTTTCCGGCGTCACCCACGAGCTCGCCACGCCGATCAGCAACGCGGTGGTCGTGGCTTCGGCGCTCGAGGACGCGGCCACGGAACTCGGCGCCAAGATGACCGCGGGAACGCTGCGGAAAAGCGAGCTCGAGGCCTTCGTCACCGACGCCCGCGACCACTCCGCGCTGCTGATGCGCTCGCTCGACCGCGCGCGCGACCTCGTGCAGAGCTTCAAGCGCGTGTCGGTCGACCAGGCCTCGGGGCGGCGCCGTGCCTTCATGCTCGACGAGTGCATCGCCGACCTCGTGCGCACGTTCAAAGCCTCCAAGGGCCACCGCCGGATGCTCGTGGAGACCCGCATCGAGCCCGGCATCGAACTGCAGGGCTACCCGGGGCCGCTGGGCCAGATCATCACCAACCTGCTGCAGAACGCCGTCCTCCACGGCTTCGCCGACCGCACCGACGGGCGCATCGCCATCGACGGGCGCCGCTCAAGCACCGGCTTCGAACTCGAGGTCATCGACAACGGCGTGGGTATCGCGCCGGAAGTCCTCGCGCGCATCTTCGAACCCTACTTCACCACCCGTGGCGACGAAGAGGGCTCGGGCCTCGGCCTTTCGATCAGCCGGCAATTGGCCGCCACCGTGCTCGGCGGGCGATTGACCGTGGAATCGACGCCCGGCGAGGGCGCGCGCTTTTTGCTGCGCGCGCCGCTGTCCGCGCCGCTGCGCCGCGACGAGCCGGAATAACGCAGGCACCCTGCGGCGGAACGGGCGCGACGTATCCCAAAGCCAGCGGATGCGGCATCAATCCGCGGCGAGTTGGCCGAGCCGGACCGCCTGCTCACGGACGAGATCGAGTCGACGGCCCGCGCTGACCAGGCCCCATATCGTCCCTTCGCGCTGGTAGGTCGCGGAAATCGCCGCGAACTGCGCGTCGCGCCAGGCCAGCCACGCGCGCTGCGCCGCTTTCACTGGCGCCTGCTGCTCCGCATCAAGGCGACCGAGGAGGCGCTGGTAGTTGAGGTTGAGCTGGCGGTCCCAGCGCGCCGTGGCTTCTGCAAGGCAGCTGCTGATCCCGAGGGTGCTGCTGTCGTCCTGCTGGCAGGCGTCGTTGGCGACATCGATCGGATGCTGCGCGCCGAGGTCGTCGACCACCGGCAGCACGAGGCCACTCCGTGGATCGGCGAGCACGGTGCCACGCTCCGGGTCGAAACCCAGGATCAGCGAGCGGCCTTCCGCCCAATCCTCGGTCTTCTCCCAATCACCCTCGGCATAGATCACCGTCAGCGCACGCCCATCGCCGAGCTGGACGAAATGGGGATCGCTGGTGTGCTCGAAGGCGACGGTGCTCGCCCCCTCGAGTGCAGGGACCGACGCCGCCGCCATGGGTGCCAGCGCGAGCAGCAACGGCAGCAACAGGACCGGCCGGGTCGAACAACGCGTCATTCGAGTCCCATCCGCGCACGCAGCTCGTAGAGCCCACCGCTGCCGCCTTCGTACGCCTTCGCCATCACGGTGTACGTCCCCGGCTGCACGTCGACCGAAAGGCGCGCATTGGTGCCGCCGCCATCGCCGCCGTCGTCATCTTCGGCCACCACGCTTCCGTTGCGACGCAGCTCCAGCATCGTGTCGAAGTCTTCGCTGCGCATGTCGACGACCAGCGTCCCCGCTTCGGTGATGGTCAGCTGGTAGCCGTGGGCCTCGCCGGCGCTCATCCCGGTGACCGGCGCATCCAGCGTCAGGGTGCCGCCGCTGCGCAGCTCGGTGCCCGCGGGCAGGGCGGTTTGGGTGGCGGACAACCGGAACAGGCCGTTCGAACCCTCGTTCAGCGCACGGGCGACCACGGTGTACGTCCCCGGCTGCAGCATGGCGGCAATCCGCGAGTCGGTGCCGTTGCCGCCACCGTCGTCGTCGCTGAGCGAAACGTCGTTGCCGCGCAGCTCCAGCTGGGTGTCGAAGGACTCGCTGCCGAGTTCGATGATGACGCGCCCCGGCTGCCTCACCCGCAGCTGGTACTCGCGCGGGCTGCCGGTCAGGGCGCCGTGCACGACGCTGCCGTCGAGGGCCAGCGCACCGCTGTTGCGCAGACGCACGCCATCCGGCAGCTCTCCCATCCCCACGGCCAGCTGGAACAGGCCCGTCGCCTCGTCCACCGATTTCGCGCGCAGGGTGTAGGTGCCGGCTTCCAGCGGCGCGTTCAGGCGCGCGTTCAGGCCGCCACCGCCGTCGTCGTCGCTGATCGAAACGCCATTCCCTTGCAACTCCAGCGCGGAATCGAACTCGCTGGAACGCATCTCGATCTGGTAGTAGCCGGCTTGCCGGATCTCGAGTCGGTAGCTCTTGCCGTCACGGCCGATCAGGTCGGCGATGTCGGCACCGGGACGCAACGGGCCCTCGCCGCGATGGACCTGCAGCGGCTTGGCGTCGAGACGGAACGGGCCAAAGGCGCGGGGGCCGCTGCCGCTCACCGCCACCTCGTAGCGCCCTTTCTCGCTCGCCAGCATCGTCAGCCGGACACCCGCGGGCGCTTCACCGCATTGGCTCTGGGTGGGGCCGGCCACCGCGTCGCCTTCGCGCATCACGAACAGCCGGGCGCACAGCGCGCCGCTGGCCTCGAAGCTCACCGCCTGGCCGGCGTCGAGGTCGATGGCATAGACGATGCTGCGGCTGCCGTCGCTGTAGTTGATGCGGTTGGCGGTCGTGATCTCGCCACGCACGCCGGCACCCATGCCAAGAGGCAGGGCCGCGGCGTCGGCGGCGTTCTGGGCCAGCGCCCAGGGCGACGACAGAAGGAGGGCAAGGGCGAGGGGGGTCTTCTTCATCGGGAGGGCGTCCATTCTTCAGCGTGGGGGGCGGGCCGGCATCGATCCGGCGCGGGGGACGGCTATGAGACCTGTTCCAGAAGCACGGCGCCAGCGTTCAAGCGCCCGTTCCGTGACCTAGCGGTATACCCCGGCAGGAACGAGGACCATGTAGCTGCTCGGCGGGCCGCCATCGTCGAAATTGGTCACGAACAGGATGCGTGAACCGTCGCGGCTGATCGTGGCCTGGGGCTCGCCGAAGTAGCCGCCGAAGTTCGCGGCGGCTCGGGTGTGCGCCACCGAGAGCTTCCGCCCGCCCGGCTTGAGTTCGAGCAGCATGACCTTACGGTGCATCGGCTCCAGGGTGGCGTCAGGCACGACCCTGCCGTACTCGGCCGAGTCGGCGTAGGTGCTGATGACGACCCAGCCGGGTCGGTCGAAGGCCTGGCCGGAGAGGTGCGCGGCATAGCCGGCACCGCTGCGGGGATAGAGCGGCAGCAGGTCGAAGGCCCTCCCGGTGGCGATGTCCATCGCCCGGATCGCACCGGCCTCGTAGTCGGTGAAGACATACAGGTCTTCGCCCCCGGGGCCGAACGTCAGGTCGCTGTGCTCGCTCATCACGTGCAGCTGGCGCGAGCGGGAGAAGTCGAGCGGGTAGGCCCGCGTGCCGAGCGCCTTGTTGAAGGCCCACGAGGGCACGGCCCAGCGGCCGCTCGGACTGATGCTGATGTGGTCGGGAAACGCCCCGCCGAAGGCCGAGGCATCCAGCGTGCCGACGATGCGATCTTCCTCGCGGTCGTACGTGACCAGGCCGTGGATCGTGTTGGCCTTCGTGGCGTCGTTGTAGGAGGTGGCCATGAACGCCCAGTAGCGGCCGTCGGCCGACGCGGTGCCTTCCGACTTCGTCCACACCTGCGTCGCCCCGGGCCACGGCAGCCGGCCGCGGAAATCGGCCATCAGCGTGTCCCGATCGGTCTCGACGTCCTTGGCGTACCAGGCCATGCCTTGGTTGTAGAACAGGATGCGGGGGTCGGTCGGGTGCCAGATCGGCTCGGCGTCGCCCGCCAGACCGCGAAGTGCACCGCCCTCGCCGCTGCGCGCCAGCATGCCGAACGTGCCGCCGTCGTACAGCACCCAATAGCCGTTGCTGGCCGCGCCGAGGTAGCGGCTGTTGTCGGCATTGAAGGCCTGCCGGCGACTGTAGTTGTGGCGCACGTGCGTCGCGCCGGCGAGGTCGCTGGCGTCGGTCGCCTTGAACACCCGGGTGCCGTACACCGGGTCGATGTAGCTCGGCGCGTCCAGCCCGGTCGCCTTCGTCGCCGGCTTGGCCACGACAGGAATCGGATCAGCCTTGAGCGTCGTCAGCGCGTTCTCCGCCGGCGCGGCCGCGCACAGCGTGGCCGCGCACAGGAACGCGAGGACGATCATTCGTCCGAAGCGAGCGCGATCAACCATCGATCCGCGTCGCCACGATCCGCAGCATCTGGCCGCGCCCGACAAGATCCGCGGCAACGGTCAGCGGCAGCCAGGCGAGGGGCGGCAGCGCGGCGAGAAGCGCACGCCAGCCCTTGGGGGCGGACTGCTTCCACGTCTTGAGGCTCATCCTCGTCACCGACCAGACGCTGTCCGTGCGCCACAACGTGATGCGGAACCCGGCCGCTTCCACAATCGGCCGCAGCGACGACTCGGTGAAGTGGTGGAGATGCTCGGGAATCTGCAGGCCGGACCAGGACGGCCCGAAGAAGCCCGCCTCGGCGGAGTCGAAGTTCGGCACCGTCAGGTACAGCGTGCCGCCAGGGCGAAGGTGCGCGTGGATCGACGCCAGCGTGTCCTTCGGCGACGGAACGTGCTCGAGCACCTGGTTGAGGATGACGAGGCCGAAATGCCCGCGCGGCAGCCCAGCGTCGTCGAGAAAGGCGGTGCGGATGTCCGCGCGCGTCGCGCGTCGCGCCTGCTCGGCGGCGCCGACGGTCGGCTCCAGGCCGAACAGCGCCGAGCAGCCATAGCGTTCGAGTTCGAGCAGGCGTTGCCCATTGCCGCAGCCGATGTCGAGCACCGGCGCATCGCCGGGGAAAGGGACCGGCAGGAAGCGCGCGCGCAGCGGACGCAGAACGATCGACGCGACCGCGCGCACCAGCGGCGAGAGGGCTTCGGGATAGTTCCAGAAGGTCCTCAGAACGAGGTCCTGCAGGCGCGCCGCGAGGCCCGAACGCAGCGACGGCGGTTCGGTCGTGTAGTAGTGACCGCTGTCGTAGACGGCGCTGAGCTCCGCGGGCGTCGGCACCGGATCGAGGCGGACGAGGTGGCAGCCGGTGCAGCGGATCAATGCGCGACGATCAAGCGCCAGCGCGACGGTCGCGGCGACGGTACCGCAGTGGACACAGGCCGACATGGGGAAGGTTGAGCGGGAGGCTGGGCCTCAGTTTACGCGAGCGGCGTCCACTGAGCGTCGCTATGCGCGCATGGACGGCCTCGGCTTCAGCACCATCGATGAGAATGCCACTCTCTCGGACCTGATCGGCCTGCCGCGGATCACATCCTTCAAGGCACGACGTTATCCAGGCTTTGCTCTCCACACCTTCAGGGGCTTCGCTCCACCTCGCACCAGCGAAATGGATACCCCTCATCGCCGATACGCGAATCGAGCACCGCGCAGCTACCGGGGCGCAAGCTCAATCCGTGGGCGCGCAGCAGCTCACTGGCGTTGTGAATCAGCGCCTGGTTGCCGCGTTCGCGCGCCTCCTCAGCCGCAGCGGCAAGCACCAGTTGGCAGGGAACGTCGCCGACGGCAGCACGCAACTCGAATCGCCCGGGCTTGGCAAAGCGACCGAGCACCCCACAGTCGCCGCTGGTCAAGCCCAGCCTTTTCGCCCACCGATTGATCTTCACGAGCCGCGCGCTAAACCGCGACTCTTCAGCGGGGAACATCGCAAAGATCTCTCCACCGCGCTCGGCGATTGTTTCGTTCACACGTAGCGAATAGGCGGGCGACGCAGGGAAGTTCGTCCCCACCGAGGCATAGGTCGCCTTCGCCGGCAGGAAGGGTACGCGCCACGCCTGTGGATAGCCGCCGACGAGCAGCACTGTGGCGCGCTCAGGCCCGCGCATCGGCGGAGTTTCCACGAAGAAACCATGGCGGTCCCAACCGTTGTTCCCCCACGTATTCCAACCAAGCACGGCAACGAACACACATGCCGTCACGATTCGTGCGCCCCACTGCCTCGCAGATGCCGCGGGAAACACCCGCAGCGCCAACAGCCAGATGGCTAGCGGTGCCAACGCTTCCAATGCCGCGAGGTAACGGTGAATGCTGAACATCCACATCCACGCCAGAAAAGAAACCGCGACGAAAACCAGCAGCATCCGCTCAGCAATGGCGAAGCCGACCGGCGCGCTTGGCTGCGAGCGCCCAGGGCCGAATCGGCGCATCAAGGCGATGAAGGCGGCCGCGATGCCCAGCAGGTAAAGCGCGGCCCACGCCAATTGCGGCATCGCGCTTTCGCTGATCTCGCGCGGATTGAGCGTGATCCAGATCGGCCAAAGCACGGCCTGCAGTACGCCATCGGGCAGCCAGCGCAGATCAGCCACGCCGATCGGCTGCGCCAAGGGGGCCTGGAACCAGGTGTTGAACTGCGGAAACAGCGGATTGCCGAACTGGCTCCATACCTGAAAGAACCATGGGCCGGCGACGACACCGAACACGATGGTTGTCACCACCGTCAGCAGCGTTGCATCGGCGAAGCGGCGCCTCCAGCCCGGGCGACCGGTAAGCACGGCAACGCCTAGCCCCAGGGCGTAGATGGCATTGGTCAGTTTCAATCCGAGCGCCAAGCCAAGCAGCAAGCCCGCCACCAGCCAGTGCAACGTCGCCGATGATTGCGACTTGACCGCACGTATCGTCAGCGCCACCGCCGCCAGCACCAGTGGCGCCGTGGTGTTGTCGCCCATCGTGTTGCCAAGCTCGGCCAGAAAAACGGCGCTACAGCACCCGGCGAACGCGAGCATCGGTACCAGCCGGCTACGGCGTTGGTCGCCTTCGAGCACCTGCCAAGCCACCGCCGCCACCGCAGCGAAGACCAGGCCGTGCCAGGCGCCCAACACTATCCCGGCCAGCATTGCCGAGCCCTTCACCGCCACCAGGTAGTAGCCCACGTCCAGCCAAGGCACGAAATAGCTCTGCATCTGCGCCGGAGCAAGATCGATCGAAAGCCGCGAGTACAGGGCCGCCCAACCGTTGTACAGATGGTAATTGCGCAGATCCGCGTTCGCGTCCTGTCCGAGCAGCAGCGAAACCATGGCGGCAAGCGCGCAAGCCACCACACAGGCTCGCACGACGTTGGCGCGAGTGTCGAAAGCGAAGTTTCGCGAGAGCCAGCCGCGCACTATTGATGTGGCTTCAGCCATGCAGGGAATCTCCCTTGCCCGCATGCGACTGCAAGACACCGGGGCCAGGCAAGGCGAGGTAGGCCAGACGCTTGGCCTCGACACGGCCACGCGTGACCGTGTCAAGCAAGAGGCCGCAGACACCAAGCAAAGCGCCCAGCAGGAACAATGCTGCGCAGAGAACAGCGGTTGGGAAACGCGGCACCAGCCCGGTTGACCACCAGGTGGCGAACAGCGGAACCGAAAGCACCAAGGCCAGCACCGCGCAGGCGACGCCGCCGATGCCGAAGAAGCGCAGCGGCCGCTCAGTCTTGAAGAGTCCGACGAGGGTGCCGAGGATGCGCCAGCCGTCTCGGTAGGTACGGAGCTTGCTGGCCGATCCGTCTCCACGTGCTCCGTAGCGCGTCGGCACTTCACCCACCGGCATCCGAAGCTGGAGGGCATGAACAGCCAGCTCGGTCTCAATCTCGAAACCGTGCGCGTGTGCCGGGAACGACTTGACATAGCGTCGCGAGAAGACGCGGTACCCGGACAAGAGGTCATCGAAGCTGCGTCCAAACAGCATCGCCAGCGTCTCGGTCAGCATGCGGTTGCCGAACCGGTGGCCACGGCGATAGGCCGCCGCCTCGTTTCCAACCCGCTTGCCGACCAGCATATCCAGCTCTTCGTCCAGCAGCCTCGCGACCATGGACGGCGCCGCGGCCGCTTCGTATGTGTCGTCACCATCGACCATCACGTACACGTCCGCCTCGATGTCGGCGAATGCGCGGCGCACCACGTTGCCCTTGCCGACCAACACGACGCGGTGCACCTGAGCGCCAGCGGCCTTCGCCAATGCGCAGGAATCGTCTCGCGACCCGTTGTCAAACACATGCACCTCGGCATCCGGCAGGTAAGCACGGAAATCGGCGACGACACGAGCGATGGCCGCAGCTTCGTCGCGGCAGGGGATGAGCACCGCGATCCGCAGGTCCTTTTCGGTACGTCGCACGCTGTATTGCCTCCTTTTTGGCCGGCCGGATTGTAACGCAGCCCCCCGGACCGTCAGCGGCGAAACAGCGTCGAAGGCGAAGCAGCGGGAGGCAAAAAAGCACAAAGCCCGGTACAAGGCCGGGCTTCGTTTGACGCAGTACCGCTTGGCGCGCTGGATCAGAAATCCATGTCGCCCATGCCGCCCATGCCACCGCCGCCGCCCGGAGCCGGAGCGTCCTTCTTCGGGGCTTCGGCGACCATCGCTTCGGTCGTGATCATCAGGCCGGCGATCGACGCGGCGTTCTGCAGCGCCGTGCGGGTCACCTTGGCCGGGCCCGGGAGCCTGCACCATGTCGAGTATCGCCAACGACTTGTCGCCAGCGCTGGCCACGACGTCGCGCAGCGGGGCTTCCATGGGACGCGGGGGAATGGGCCATCAGGCTGGTGCGCGGATCACGGGGGAAGACGCCTTGCCGCCGAGCCAGACACCGATCCAGGTTCGCCGCACCAAGAGGTGATAGCTGGCGATCAACAGCGGGAACGCCATCAGGTTGACGAGCAGCCATTTGAACCACCACGCCGCGGACCAGGGCGCGAGAGCGATCTGCAGCGCCACCACCAGCGGCAGGTGCACGATGTAGATCCAATACGCCGAATCGGCGAGATAGCGCACCCACGCCCGGGGGCGGCCGAAGACCGTGACGAACAGGCCGAGCCAGCCGAGCACGGCCAGGCTCATGGTCATCCCCGTACCAAAGGCGGTGCCCCAGCGCAGCATGTCCGCGTTATCCAACGCCCACGGGCTCCCCGAGAGGCGAAGGCCCACGCCTGCGATCGCGACCAGAGCGACGATCAGGCTGAGTGGCAGGAATGCCTTCCACCGTCTCCCGAACACGGCGAGAAGATCGACGTGGCGGTGGAGCATCCAACCGAAGGCGAAGAACAGCCCGTAGAGGGCGAGCACTGGCAGGTGCCAGGCGAAGGTCCGGTCGGGCGTGTCGATCGTCGGGCCCGCCATCGATCCGATCATCGGCATCACCAGGACCGCCAGAACCAGCGGCGCCAGCCAGCTGCCGGCCAACCGACGAAAAATCCCGTGCATTGTCGTGCGCACGGGGCTGTCGTTCGAGAGCAGCAGTGCGACCGCGGCGCGAAGCATCAGGAAAGGCACGGTGATGAGAAGCACGTAGTAGAGGAACCACAGGTGCGTCAGTCCGATTTCGGGCCATCGCTCTCCCCTTGCCCCCTCCAAGGCAACGTCCCACCACGGCATCGCCGCAGCCTCGGGCGAGGGTTCCAGCCAGCCGGCGTGCCTGCCGCCGATGATCCACAAGCCGTTGAGGAGCAGCTTCATCGGATAGAGCGCGACAACGAAGGCCAGCGCGATGCGGATGGCACGATCCTTGAGGAAGGAACGAAGCCCGCGCTTTCCGACCACCATGCTGGCGAAGAAACCCGCCAGCAGGAAGAAGATCGCCATGCGGAGGCTGTGCGAGTAGTAGGCGAACTGAATCGCCCCGGCTTTCGTGGACACCTAGTTGCCTGAAAGCCCTGCCTGCCTTTCGAACTCTACCGGAGAGACGCCTCCGATCGTTCCGTGTCGGCGTTTCGGGTTGTAGAACATCTCGATGTAATCGAACACGTCGCT
>NZ_JAPZSC010000033.1 GCF_027531545.1 Silanimonas sp.
GTACGCCTTGAACTCACCACCGAAACGCTCGGCGCCAATCTTCGTCAGCGCCGCCGTCAGCGTCGTCTTGCCGTGGTCAACGTGACCGATCGTGCCCACGTTCACGTGAGGCTTGGTGCGCTCGAACTTGCCCTTTGCCATTGCCGTCTACCCGGTGATGATGGTTCGTAGGATGGTGCTCACAACAGGAATCGAACCTGCGACCTCTTCCTTACCAAGGAAGTGCTCTACCGACTGAGCTATGTGAGCGAGTTTTTGGTGTTGCCGGTGGAACCATGGAGCGGGAGACGGGAATCGAACCCGCACCATCAGCTTGGAAGGCTGAGGTTCTACCATTGAACTACTCCCGCCCGAAGGCTGGACCGTTCTTGCCACCCTCGTCGCCATGAAGCGCCGGGAGTGGTGGAGGAAGGTGGATTCGAACCACCGAAGGCGTGAGCCAGCAGATTTACAGTCTGCCCCCGTTGGCCGCTTGGGTATTCCTCCGACAGAGCCGCATATTCTGTCGAGGGCGTGACGACTTGTCAACGCGCCGGAGCCACCGCGCGCGCCGCCCCGCCGCCCTCGATTCAGACGTTGAACAGGAAGTTCAGGACGTCGCCATCCTTGACCACGTAGTCCTTGCCTTCGGCGCGCTGCTTGCCGGCTTCCTTGGCGCCCTGCTCGCCCTTGTAGGCGACGTAGTCGTCGAAGGCGATGGTCTGGGCGCGGATGAAGCCCTTCTCGAAATCGGTGTGGATCACGCCAGCCGCCTTCGGGGCGGTGTCGCCCTTGAGGATGGTCCAGGCGCGGACTTCCTTCACGCCGGCGGTGAAGTAGGTCTGCAGGCCGAGCAGGTCGTACCCGGCGCGGATCAGGCGGTTCAGGCCCGGCTCCTCGAAACCGAGGTCCTCGAGGAAAGCCTGCTTGTCGGCGTCCTCGAGGTCGGCGAGTTCGGCCTCGATCTTGGCGCACACGGCCACGACCGGCGCCCTTTCGCGCGAGGCGAACTCGCGCAGGCGGTCGAGGTGCGGATTGTTCTCGAAGCCGTCCTCGAGCACGTTGCCGACATACATGGCCGGCTTGATGGTCAGCAGGCAGAGCGGCTTCAGCAGCAGCTTCTCGTCGTCGCTGAACTCGATGGCGCGCGCGGGGCGGCCTTCGTTCAGCACCGGCATCAGGCGCTCGAGCACGGCGACCAGCTTCTGCGCGTCCTTGTCGCCGGACTTCGCGCGCTTGCCTTCGCGCTGGATCGCCTTCTCGACGGCACTGAGGTCGGCGAGCGCCAGCTCGGTGACGATGGTTTCGATGTCGGCGAGCGGATCGACGCGGCCGGACACATGCACGACGTTGGCGTCGTCGAAGCAGCGCACGACGTTCACGATGGCGTCGGTCTCGCGGATGTTGGCAAGGAACTGGTTGCCGAGGCCCTCGCCCTTGCTCGCGCCGGCGACGAGGCCGGCGATGTCGACGAACTCGACGATGGCCGGCTGCACCTTCTGCGGTTTGACGATGGCGGCGAGCGCGTCAAGGCGCTTATCCGGCACCTCGACGATGCCGACGTTCGGCTCGATCGTGCAGAACGGGTAGTTCTCCGCGGCGATGCCGGCCTTCGTCAGCGCGTTGAAGAGGGTGGACTTGCCGACGTTCGGCAGGCCGACGATGCCGCACTTGATGCCCATGGTGACTCCGGTTCGAGGTGGCGCGGCCGCGGTGCGGTCAGCGCGAGGCGGGGGTGTGGAGGCGCTTCATCGCCTCGGGGAAATCGCCGGCGAGCGCCAAAGGCAGCACGCGCAGCGCGTCGTCGAGGGCGGCACGGATGGCGGCCTGGTCGTCACGACCGGGGCGTCCGAGCACCCAGGGCGTGACCTTGGTCTTGTCGCCGGGGTGGCCGATGCCAACCCGCAGGCGGTGGTACTTGCCATGCCCGAGCTGGGCATGGATGTCGCGCAAACCGTTCTGGCCGCCGTGGCCGCCGTCGAACTTCAGGCGTGCGAGGCCCGGCGCGAGGTCGAGTTCGTCGTGCGCGACGAGGCACTCGGACGGCTCGATCTTCCAGTAGCGCAGCGCCGCGGCCACCGAGCGGCCCGAGGCGTTCATGAAGGTGCTGGGCTTGAGCAGCCACAGCGCGTGCCCGGCGACCTCGGCCTTCGCGATCTCGCCTTGCAGCTTCGAATCGAGGCCCCAGCGGGCATTCGCCTGCTCCGCGAGGACGTCAACAAACCAGAACCCGGCGTTGTGCCGGGTCCGGTCGTATTCGGCACCGGGATTTCCCAGCCCGACAATGAGGCGCAAGCCAGCCATCGCTGATTCGGTAATCGCTGACTCCGCCGTGGCGCCCGATCAGGGCGCCACGGACGGCACGATTACTTCTTCTTCGCGGGCTTGGCCGGCGCGGCGGCGGCCGGGGCGGCAGCAGCCTTGGCCGACTTGGTGCTCGGCACTTCGGCGGCGGCCGGAGCAGCGATCTCTTCCTCGGCGGCGCGGGCCTGCTTGGCGATCACGACGGCGAGGTCGTGCTCCTTGCCCAGCTTCAGCTCGGGGATCGTCACGCCGGCCGGCAGCTTGAGCGCCGACAGGTGGACGATGTCGCCGAGGGTCAGGGCCGACAGGTCGACCTCGATGAACTCCGGCAGGTCCTTCGGCAGGGCCGAGACTTCGACGTCGTTCAGTTCGTGGGTGATGACGACGCCCGCCGTCTTGCCGGCCGGCGAGGTTTCCTGGTTGACGAAGTGCAGCGGCACCTTGAAGCGGATCGGCGAGTTCTCGTCGATGCGCTGGAAGTCGATGTGCATGACGATCTGCTTGTACGGATGGCGCTGCATGTCACGCAGCAGCACCTTCTGCACCTTGCCGTCGACGTCGAGGTCGAGGATCGAGGCGTAGAACCACTCGTTCTGCTGGATCAGCCAGAGCTTCTCGTGGTTGAGCTGGATCGACTCCGGGTTGGCGTTGGCGCCGTAGACGATCGCCGGGACCTGGCCGGTGAGACGGAGGCGGCGGCTCGCACCCTTACCCTCGTCCTTGCGGCTGGTGGCGTTGATGATGTGGGTTGCCATGTTCGTGTTGCCTTGCTTGGAAGTGACCGCCTCGCGGCGGTTGGGACACTGCCCCGCGACCAGGGCAGTGGTGCAGCAGCCGCGACGGGAAGGCCCGGCGCGGCGGATGGGTCAGTCGACGTAGAGCTCGGAGACCGATTCGCCGAAGGCGATGCGGCGGATGGTCTCGGCAAGCAGTTCGGCGACGCTGAGCTGGCGGATCCGCGGGCACAGGCGCGCGGTCTCCGAGAGCGGGATGGTGTCGGTGACGACCAGCTCGTCGAGCTGGCTGTTGGTGACGTTGCTGATGGCCGCGCCCGACAGCACCGGGTGGGTGCAGTAGGCGACGACCTTGCGGGCGCCCTGCGCCTTCAGCGCGGCCGCCGCGGCGCAGAGCGTGCCGGCGGTATCGACGATATCGTCGACGAGGACGCAGGTCTTGCCCTCGACGTCGCCGATGATGTTCATCACCGTGGCGACGTTCGCGCGCGGACGGCGCTTGTCGATGATCGCGAGGTCGGCGTCGTCGAGGCGCTTGGCGATGCTGCGCGCGCGGACCACGCCGCCGACGTCCGGCGAGACGACGATCAGGTTCTCGGTGCCGTGCGTGCGCCAGATATCGGCCAGCAGCAGCGGCGAGGAGTAGACGTTGTCGACCGGGATGTCGAAGAAGCCCTGGATCTGGTCGGCGTGCAGGTCGATGGTGAGCAGGCGGTCGGTGCCGACGGCGCCGAACATCTTGGCCGCGACCTTCGCGGTGATCGGCACGCGCGCCGAGCGCGGCCGGCGGTCCTGGCGGGCGTAGCCGAAGTACGGGACGACGGCGGTGACGCTGTTGACCGACGCGCGCTTCAGCGCGTCGACCAGCACCAGCAGCTCCATCAGGTTCTCGGCGGTGGGCGCGTTGGTGGGCTGCAGCACGAAGACGTCCTGACCGCGGACGTTCTCTTCGATCTCGACCTGCACTTCGCCGTCGGAGAAACGGCCCACGAGGGCCTTGCCCAGCGGCACGCCAAGTTCACGGCACACCGAGAGGGCCAGCGGGCGGTTCGCATTGCCGGTGAACAGCAGCAGGTTTTGCTTGCGCATCGCTTGGGCTCCGGGAAGGTGTGGCCGGGCGGATCGGTCTGGCAGGGGCGGTAGGATTCGAACCTACGAATGCCGGGATCAAAACCCGGTGCCTTGGGCCACTTGGCGACGCCCCTGTGTGTCTGTCGCGCTCAGCCGACGAGCGCCGCCCCGAGGGGAGAACGATCGACGCCGACGCAGGCCCGGCAATCCCAGCCCTCGGCCGACAGCTGGCGCTGCGCGGCTTCGGCCTCGGCCCGCGAAGGCAATTCGACGAAGCAACCGCCCCCGGTACCGGTGAGCCGCGCATCCCCGAATGCCCCCAGACGATCCAGCAGCGTCGACACGAGTGGCGCGCGCTTGCGCAGCACCGGCTCGAAGGCGTTGCCGTGGACCATCCCGGAAAGGAAGTCGGCGATTGTAGCGGGGGCCGCATCCCGCTTCAAATCAGGGGCTTTGAAGAGTTCAGCCGTCGGGACGGAAACCCCGGAGTCGGCGACGAGGTAATGACGCTCCCCCAAGGCCATCGGGGTGAGGGCCTCCCCCACCCCCTCGGCCCATCCACTGCGGCCGCGGACGAATACCGGAACGTCGGCGCCGAGAGCCAAGCCCAAGGCCGCGAGGCGATCGACGCCGAGATGCAGACCCCAGAGCTGGTCGAGGGCGACCAGCACGGTGGCCGCATCGGCTGAGCCGCCACCGAAGCCCCCGCCGACAGGAACGCGCTTTTCGACGGCGATGTCGACACCATATTGAACGTTGAGCGCCTGATCGAGGCCAATCACTTCGGAGCGCAAGCGTTCCGCCGCGCGGATGACTAGGTCTTTCGCGGGGTCCGGCGCGTAGGCCGGTGCGCCGACCCGCTCGATGCGGGCGTCGTCGCGGGGACGCAGCCAGACGGTGTCGCCCCAGTCCAACAGTTGGAAGACCGTCTGGAGGGCGTGGTAGCCGTCGGGCCGTCGCCCGGTGATGGCAAGAAACAGGTTCAGCTTGGCCGGGGCCGGGAAGGCCCGCCAGCCGGGGCGATCGTCGGGCGGGGCCGTCATTCCGGACGCGCCTTCCACTCGCTGACGACCAGCCGGACCGAAGCGCCCTCCGCTTCCGCGAACACGCGCCGCGGCAGGGGGGGGGCGCCGGGCCACCAGTCGCGGAAAGACAGGGTCCAGGCGTCCTGCCGGAAGCCCACGGGGCGCCCTTCCGCATCGACCGACAGGCCCGCGACCGGCCCCGGGCCGCGCAGGCCGCGCACCCAGTCGGGCATCTGGCGGATCGGCAGGCGCCAGCCGGTGGCCTCGAGCAGCAGGGACTCGGCGTCCGGTCCTTGCCGGATGCCATCGCCCAAGCCCTCGAGGGTGGCGCCGTCGGCGCTCCCGGACAGGCGCCACTGCCGGCCGGTGACGGGGGCACTCAGACGAATGTCGAACGAGGCGCCCGTCTGCACCCATTGCACGTTGAGCGTCCCGCCGTCGTTCCCGCGGGCCACGGCAAGGCGACCGGTCAGCGCCCAGCCCGCGGCGTCGCGCAACTGGGCGTCGCGGGCGGCCAGGGCAGCGAAGGCTTCGGGGGAATCGACCGGGGGCGCCACGGCCTCGGCGACAGGGGCGCTTTCCCGGGCCGTGGGCGACGGAGCCACCGCGCGCTGCGTGGCGCAGCCGGTGGTGAGCAGGAGCACGAGCAGAGCAAGGGTGACGCGGGTCATTGGCCGTAGCGCTCCAAGGTGTCCGCGAGCACCGGGTCCGCGGGGTCGAGCTGGCGACCGCGCTGCCAGGCGGCGCGGGCCTCGGCGGTGCGACCCAGCAGCCACAGCGCCTCGCCCCAGGCGGCGGCGGTCGGGGCACCGGCTTCGACCGCCCATGCGGTGGCGAGCAGCGGCTCGGCCGAGGCGGGCTGGCCGCGGGCCAGCATCAGGCTGCCAAGCGCTCGCAAGGCCGGCGCATAGCGTGGGTCGCGCGCGAGAACCGCGCGCAAATCTGCTTCGGCCTCGGCCGGCTTGCTGGAATTTCGGGCGACGCGGGCACGGGCCACGCGCAGGCCGGGGTCGTCCTCGAGCACCGCGAGGCCGCGGGTCAGCGCCGATTCGGCCTCGGAACGGCGGCGGCGGGATTCCCACTGGTCGGCCTCGGCGATGAAGGCGTCGCGGCGGATGGCGCCATCGGCGCTGTCGTCGGCCTGCAGTTCACGCAGGGCGGCGAGGCTGTCGTCGAAGCGGGACTGCCGGGCCAGCACCACGCCCAGCCGCAGCCGGGCGCGATCGCGGGCTTCGCCCTGGTCGAGACGGCGGTACCAGCGCTCGGCAGCCGGCCAGTCCTGCAGGCGTTCGGCGAGTTCGCCCAGCAGCAGGGGCAGCGCGGGCTCCGGCGCAGCGCGGCTTGCGGCGAGCGCCTCGGCCTCGTTGAACAGCAGCCGCAATCCTTCCAGATCGCCGGCACGGGCCAACCAGGTGGAACGCAGCGTCATCGAGCGGGCGTCCTGCGGCCCACGGGCCATGGCCGCCGCGGCGCCTTCGGGATCGCCCAGCACGGCGAGGGCCTCGGCGGCGATGCGGCGCTGTTCGGCCGGCAGGTCGCCGCGCGAGAGCACCAATCGCACCTCGGCGCGGGCGGCCTCGCGCTCGCCGCGCTGCGTCAGGCGCTCCGCGCGCAGCAGCCCTGAACGCGGATCAGCGGGAAAGCGCCGCACGAGCGCGTCGACCCACTGCGCCGAGAGCCCGCTGTCGCCGAGCCGCTGCGACAGGCCGGCCATCGCCAGCCAAGTGTCGAGGCGCTGCGGGAAGCGCGGATCGACCAGCAGGGCGCGCAGCACCGCGCGGGCGATCACGCCCTGGTCGGGATACGGCGCCTCCAGCCCGGCGACCAGGACGGAGAGATTCGATTCGTCGCCCAGCAGCCGCAGCGCGGTGTCCACGGCGCGGTCGTCGTCGCCCTGCACGATGTGGAAGCGCAGGGCCAGCGCATCGCGACGCGCCGACTGCGGCTGCAGCAACGTCCAGCGTTCGAGCGCCGCGGCAGCGCGGAAGGTGTCGCCCGCCTCGAGTGCCGACTCGACCGCGCGCTCGGCCAGCACGGCGTCGCGCGACGCCCGTGATGCCACCAGCGCATGCGCCGCGGCGGCTTCGGTATCGCCGCCGATGCGGGCGAATTCGGCCGCGAGCAGGGCTTCGAGGACTTCGGGGGGCATCGCGGCCGCCCGGGACGGTGACGAGGCCACGGGTCCGAACGACAGCAGCGCGGCAAGGGGCAGCGCGAACGGACTCCAAGAACGGCGATTCATCGGGACTCCAAGCGGGGCCGCTAGAATAACGCCCCGTCACCGCCCTGCGCCCGCTTCCGCGCCCGCCATGCCCTTGATCGCCCTCGGAGTGAATCACCAGACCGCGCCCGTCGAGGTGCGCGAGAAGGTGGCCGTGGGCGAAGCGCAGATGGCCGAGACGCTGCTGCAGCTCCAGCAGGTCGAGGGGGTCGAGGAAGCGGCGCTGGTCAGCACCTGCAACCGCACCGAGATCTACGCGCGCATCGACGATGGCCGCGTGCCGGCGGTCATCGACTGGCTGGCGCGCCGCAACGGCCTCGCCACCGACGCGCTGGCCACCTACCTCTACACCCACGAGGGCGATGCGGCCGTACGCCACCTGTTCCGCGTGGCGACCGGCCTGGATTCGCTGGTGCTCGGCGAACCGCAGATCCTCGGCCAGGTGAAGGACGCCTGGCAGCAGGCGCGCGGCGCCGGCAGCCTTCGGACGCCGCTGGACCGCCTGTTCCAGCAGAGCTTCGCGGTGGCCAAGCGCGTGCGCACCGACACCCGCATCGGCGCCCATCCGGTGTCCGTCGCCTACGCCGGCGTGCGCCTCGTGCGCCAGGTGTTCGCCGACCTCGACCGCGCCACCGTGCTGCTGGTCGGCGCCGGCGACACCATCGAACTGGCCGCCAAGCACCTCGTCAACGCCGAGGCCAAGCGCCTGCTGATCGCGAACCGCACGCTCGAGCACGCGCAGACGCTGGCCTCCCGCGTGGGTGGCTACGCCCTGCCCCTCTCCGAACTGCCGCGCCACCTGCCCGAAGCCGACGTGGTGATCTCCGCCACCGCCGCGCGCGAGCCGGTGCTGCGTGCCGCCGACGTCCGCGATGCGCTGAAGGCCCGCCGGCAGCGCCCGATGTTCCTGCTCGACCTCGCCGTGCCGCGCGACATCGAGGCGGGCGTGGCGGCGCTGGCGAACGTCTACCTCTACACCGTCGACGACCTCGAGCAGGTCATCAGCGAAAGCAAAGCCTCGCGGCAGGCGGCGGCCGAGCAGGCCGAGGCGATCATCGACCTGTCGGTCGAGCACTTCATGGCCTGGTGGCGGGCGCAGGGACAGCAGGACAGCCTGCGGGCGCTGCGCCGCACCGCTGAGCTGGCCAAGGCCGATGCGCTGGCCAAGGCACGCGAGCGGCTGGCCGCCGGCGAACCGGCCGAGGCGGTGATGGAGCGCCTCGCGCACCAACTCACCAACCAGCTGCTGCATGCGCCCTCCACGGCGCTGAGGCAGGCGGCGCTGGACGGCGATGCGGCCACGCTGGCCGCCGCGGCGAAGCTCTTCGCGGCCGACGGTTCGCCCTCCGCCCCCAGCGAATCCGCATGAGCCCGGGACTGCGTCGCAAGCTGCTGGCGCTCGCTGAGCGCCATGAAGAGGTGGGGCGCCTGCTCGCCGAGCCCTCGGTGATCGCCGACAACGCGAAGTTCCGCGCGCTTTCCCGCGAGTTCTCCCAGTTGCAGCCGGTAGCCGACGCGCTGGCGCGCGAGGCCGCGCTGCAGGCCGACCGGCGCGAGGCCGAGGCCATGCTGGCCGACCCGGACCTGCGCGCCATGGCTGAGGACGAGCTGCCGACCATCCGCGACGCACTCGCCGCGCTCGACGACGAACTCACCCTGCTGCTGGTGCCGAAGGACCCGCGCGACGAGGGCAACCTCTTCCTCGAGATCCGCGCCGGCACCGGTGGCGATGAAGCGGCGATTTTCGCCGGCGACCTGTTCCGCATGTACGCCCGCTTCGCCGAACGGCAGGGCTGGCGCGTCGAGGTGCAGAGCGCCAACCCGGGCGAGCATGGCGGCTTCAAGGAGATCGTCGCGCGCGTCGAGGGCCGCGGCGCGTATTCCAAGCTGAAGTACGAATCCGGCACGCATCGCGTGCAGCGCGTGCCGGAAACCGAAGCCCAAGGCCGCATCCACACCTCGGCGGCGACGGTGGCGATCCTCCCCGAACTCGAGGACGTCGCGGAAGTCGTCATCAACCCCGCGGACCTGAAGGTCGACACCTTCCGCAGCTCGGGCGCCGGCGGCCAGCACGTCAACAAGACCGAATCGGCCATCCGCATCACCCACGTGCCCAGCGGCCTCGTGGTGGAGTGCCAGACCGAGCGCAGCCAGCACGCCAACCGCGACAAGGCCATGCAGCGTCTGAAGTCGGCCCTGTACGAGCAGCAGGTGGCCGCACAGCAGGCCGCCACGGCGGCCTCCCGGCGCCTGCAGGTAGGCAGCGGCGACCGCAGCGCCCGCATCCGCACCTGGAACTTCCCACAGGGCCGCGTCACCGACCACCGCGTCGAAGGCCTGACGCTCTACGCCCTGCCGACGATCATCGAGGGCGACCTCGACGAACTGGTGCAACGTCTTGCGCAGGAAGCGCAGGCCGACGAGCTCAAGCTGCTGACCGAAGCGGCCTGAGTCCTCTCTGGACCGTCTCGGGCACCACGATGCGGCCCGGCGAGCAGCGCGCTAATGTCGGCGGATGGCAAAGACCAAGGCGGCGGCCAAACGCGACGACACCAGCAACGGCGCCGACAACGGCAATGGCAACGGCAAGCTGAGGAAGAAGGACTACCTCGAGCGCCTCGCGCCGCTTCAACTCGCGCTTTCCGAAGCGGAGCGATGGGTGGCCGCCACCGGCCAGCGCCTGCTGGTGATCGTCGAAGGCCGCGACACCGCCGGGAAGGGTGGCGTGATCCATGCCATCGCCGAAACCTTGAACCCGCGCCACTGTCGCGTCGTCGCGCTCAACAAGCCCACCGAGACGGAGCGCGGGCAATGGTATTTCCAACGTTACGTCACGCACCTGCCCGGGGCCGGCGAGATCGTGCTGATGGACCGCAGCTGGTACAACCGGGCTGGCGTCGAGAAGGTGATGGGTTTCTGCACCGATGCGCAGTACCGCGCGTTCCTCGAACAGGTGCCGGTGTTCGAGAAACTGCTCGTCGATGACGGCATCCGCATCGCCAAGTACTGGCTGGGCGTCGACCAGGCGAAGCAGGAGGAGCGCTTTGCCGAACGCGCCGAGGACCCGCTGAAGCGCTACAAGCTTTCGCCGATCGACCTGCAGGCGCGCGAGAAGTACGCCGAGTACACGAAGGCGCGCGAGGCGATGATCGCCGCCACGCACACCGCGCACGCCCCGTGGAATCTGGTGGACTTCAACGACCAACGCCGCGGCCGGCTGACGATGATCCGCCACTGGCTCGGCGGCCTGCCGTGGCAGGCGCCGGACGATCGGGCGCTCAAGCTGCCGAAGCTGGCCGGGAAGCCCCTGCCGGAGCGCTACGTGACCCTGGCGCCGATCGCGGACGCTTCGGAATCGGAGGCGCCGGTCACGCCGGCGTCGACGCGACCCCGCCCGTCGACGTCGAAGCCGCGGAAACCTCGCTGATCTTCGCTTCGATCTCAGCGCCGGTGACGGGGCCAAGGAACTTGTGGCCCACGGTGCCGTCGGGCGCGACCAGCACGGTGAACGGCAGGCCGCGCGGCGTGTCGAAATCGGCCGGCGGGCTGTACACGTCGACGATGGCGACGGGGTATTCCGGCTTCACCTTTTCGCCGTAGAAGGCACGCATCGCCTCGGGCGTGATTTCCTCGTAGGCGAGGCCGATGACGATGAGGTCCTCGCGCTTCGCGTCGAGCGCGTTGAGGTCGGGGATCTCTTTCAAGCAGGGCGCGCACCAGGTCGCCCAGAAGTTCACCACCACCCATTGGCCGCGCTGCGAGGCGAGGTCGAAACGACCGTGATCGACGGTGTCGACGGCGAGCGTGGGATGCGTGGGCTTCGCGGCGTCGGCCAGCGGCGCTGACGAAGCAGCAGGTGCGGCCTCGGCCGCTGCCGGTGCGGCTTCGGCGGGTGCGGCCTCACCGATCGGCGTGGCGGCCTCGACCGGGCCGGCATCCGGCGACACCGACTCGGACGGCCCGCAGGCGGCAAGCACGAGGGCGACGGCGGCGGCGAGCGCGGGACGAGCGAAGGCGGAGCAGGAGGGCATCACGGGGAATCCGGTTCGGGAAGGAGGAAATCGGAGAGAGGATGCCTGAGCGCGCTGTCGAGGGGCTGTCGCAGGTGGCGCAGCGCCGCCAGAGCGGCCCGGCCGATGGCGTCCTCGGCCCCCGGCAGCGCGCAATCGGAGGGCGGCAGGCGCAGGCCTAGGCGCTCATGCAGGTCTTCCAGCGTCACCGTCGACAGGTCGCGTACCGGCAGCCACGCCCCGCTTTCCCCGCGCTGCACGATGTGGCGTTCGGCCAAGCCGCCCAGCAGGCGCTGGCAGAGGTCGTCGGTGAGCGCCGGCTCCAGCGCGCGCAGCGCCTCGGCATCGAGGCCGCGGCCGTGGCGGCGGCTTTCCTCGAGGCGGGCCAGCAGGCGCAGGCAGGCGTAGAGCTCGGCTCCGGCGGGCAGGCGCTGGTGCCGCGGCTGGTAGCGGAAGGCGCCCAGCGAGGCCGCCAGCGAGGCCCCCAGCAGCACCACCAGCCAGCTCAGCCACACCCAGACGAGGAAGATCGGGATGACGGCCAGCGCGCCATACAGTTGCTCGAAATTGGTGTTGCGCAAGTACCACGCAAAGCCGTGCTTGGCGGTTTCGAAGAGCGCGGCGGCCAGCAGCGCGCCAGCCAGCGCAAAGCGCAGCGGCACGGGTCGGTTCGGGATCAACCGGTAGGCCGCGGTGAACACGATGAAGGCGACGACGAAGGGCATCGCACCGAGGGCCTGCTGCCCCAACGTGGCGTTCGCCTTGGCGAAGGCCGGCAGCGCGAACAGCCAGGTGCTGACGGCGAGGCTGGAGGCCGCCAGCACGGCGCCCAGGGTCAGCAGCGTCCAGTACACCACCAGCCGCCACAGCGTCGGCCGCGGCTGCGGCACGCGCCAGATGCGGTCGAAGGTCTGCTCGATGGCCAGCATCACCAGCAGCACGGAGACCAGCAGCGCGACGAGGCCCTTCAGGCTGAGCTGGCGGGCGCTGCCCGCGAGCTGTCGGAGGGTGTCGGCCACCGCCGAGGCCGCTTCGGGCACGAAGTTCTGGAACACGAAATCGACCAGCGCCTGCGTCCAGGCATCGAACACCGGAAACGCCGCGAGGATGGCGAACACCACCGCCGACAGCGGCACCAGCGCGAACACCGTGGTGTAGGACAGCGCGCCCGCCGACTCGAAGCAGCGGTCGTCGACGAAGCGCCGGGCGAGGAAACGGAAGAAGGTGGTGCTGAGGTCGCGGTCGAGGCGATCCCACCAGCGCTGGAGGACGGCAAGCCAGGTCATGGGCCGAAGACTAGCGCGGCAGGCGGCGATCGCGCCTCACGCCGGCGAGCACCCGCGATGCGTTAGCCTTCGCGCCCGTCTTTCCCGCCCGGAGCCGCCATGGCCGACGTGCTTGTCCTCTACTACAGCCGTGGCGGCTCGGTGGCCGCGCTGGCGCGCCAGATCGCCCGCGGCATCGAATCGGTCGAGGGCATGACGGCACGCCTGCGCACCGTGCCGCCGGTCGCGCCGACGACGACCACGGCCAGCCCGCCAGTCCCCGAGGACGGCGCGCCCTACGTCAGCAAGGCCGATCTGGCGGAATGCGCCGGCGTCGCCCTGGGCAGCCCCACGCGCTTCGGCAACATGGCCGCGCCGATGAAGCATTTCCTCGACACCACCGGGGCGGAGTGGGCCTCGGGCACGCTGGTCGGCAAGCCGGCCGCCGTGTTCACCTCGACGGCGTCGATGCACGGCGGGCAGGAATCCACCCTGCTCTCGATGCACCTGCCGCTGCTGCATCACGGCTGCCTGATCGTCGGCCTGCCGTTCTCCGAATCAGCCCTGTCCAGCACGCGAAGCGGCGGCACGCCCTACGGCGCCAGCCACGTGGCCGGCGCCAGCGACGACGCCACCCTGAGCGAGGACGAAAAGGCGCTGGCGCAGGCGCTCGGCCGCCGGCTGGCCGATGTCGCCCGGCGCCTCGGCTGAACGCTTCCACTGCAACGCCCCACCGACGAGACCCGCACCGATGAACGCCCTGCTCCGCCCGCTGCCGTGGATCCTCGCCCTGGCCCTGCTGCAACCCGCCTGGCACCTGTGGCTGGCGCCCTCCACCTCGCTGCCGCCGATCTTCGTCGTCGTGGTGATGAGCCTGCCGATCCTGCCTGCCGTGCTGCTGGGGCTGTTTCGCCGCCCGAGCGCCGGCTTCTGGGGCGGGGTGGCCGCCCTGCTGTACTTCTCGCACGGCGTCATGGAGCTGTGGAGCAACCCGGCGGTGACCGCGCTGGCCTGGGTGGAGACGCTGCTCTCCGTGGGACTGGTCGTCGCGGCCAGCTGGCGCGGGCTGCAGGCTCGGGCTACGGCACGGCGGCCGAAGGCCGCGGAATCCGACACCGCCGCCGGCCCGGACGCGCAGTAAACTGCCGCCCCCTGACGCCCACGGAGCACCGCGATGGACGAACTGCTGATCGTCACCACCGGCGGCACGATCGACAAGGTCTACTTCGACGACAAGTCGGACTACCAGGTCGGCGAACCGCAGATCGGCACCATCCTTCGCGAGCTCGGCGTCGCCTTCCGCTTCACCGTGATCCCGGCGCTCCGCAAGGACAGCCTGCACATCACCGACGACGACCGGCAGATGGTGCGCACGCTGATCGCGGCGCAGCCGCAGAAGCACGTGCTGATCACCCACGGCACTGACACCATGGTGGAGACCGCGAAGGTGCTGGCCGACCTCGGCAAGACCATCGTGCTCACCGGCGCGCTCAGCCCCGCGCGCTTCCGCGGCTCCGACACCGAGTTCAACGTCGGCTGCGCGGTCGGTGCGGTGCAGTCGATGCCGCCCGGGGTGTACATCGCGATGAACGGCCGTGTGTGGGACCCGTTCAAGGTGCGCAAGAACGTCGCCGCGAACCGCTTCGAAGCGATCGGCTGAGGCCACAACGAAGAAGCCCGCACCTTCCGGCGCGGGCTTCTGCGTGATGCAAGGCGGGGGTGGCGCCGTCGGGCCCGGGCCGAAGCCCGGACCCGCCGTCGCTCCCCTGGAGGCCTTTAGAACGTGATCGTCCAGCGACGCAGCGTGCCGGTGTCGCCAGCCGCATTGTCGTTGACGCGCAGGTTCCAGGTGCCGTTGAGCAGTTCCGAGGACAGGTTGATCGTGTAGGTGCCGATCAGGTTGTCCGCGCTGCCGCCCGCACGATTCGAGATCGTGTAGAGCGAACCGTCGGGCGCGACCAGCTGGACCAGCATGTCGCCGCGGTAGGTGTGGAGGATGTCCACCGACACCGAGGCGGTGGCCGAGGCGTTGCCGCTGCGGCCCGACACCGTGATCGGCGAATTGATCGTGGTGTTGTCGCGGATCGCGAAGTCGGTCTCGTTAGCGTAGGTCTGCGTGGTCGGGGGCGTGCCGCCGCCGCCACCGCCGCCACCCGCGGCATCGACCGCACGCTTGGCATCGACGATGCCCGCGCCGCAGCCGCCCGTGCAGGCACCCGCCAGGGCGTAGGCCGTGCTCTTCAGCGTCGACTCGACTTGGGCGGGCGTCAGCAGCGGCAGGCCCAGCGCGATGCGACGGCTCTGCATCAGGGCGACGACGCCGGCCACGTGCGGGGTAGCCATCGAGGTGCCGCTGTAGCTGGCGTAGGTCTCAGCGCCCGGGGCCGTGGTGCCCGAGTTCAGCGTCGACAGGATGGCCGAGCCCGGGCCGGAGACGTCGATCAGGGTGCCGAAGTTCGAGAAGCTCGAACGGGCCGAGGCGCTGGTCACCGAAGCGACGGCGACCACGTTGGCGCAGTTGGCCGGCGTGGCGGTCGAGACGTTGGTGTTGCTGTTGCCGGCGGCGATGACCAGCGTCGAGCCGCGACCCACGGCGCCGTTGATGGCGTTCTGCGTGGTGGTGCCGCAAGCGCCCGAACCGCCGAGCGACAGGTTGATGACCTTTGCCGCCTGCGCGGCCGACAGGGTCGGCACGCCCGAGACGGTGCCACCCGAGGACCAGGTGATGGCGTCGGCGATGTCCGAGGTCGAGCCGCCGCAGGTGCCCAGCGCGCGGACGTGCATGACCTTGGCGCCGAACGCCGTACCGGCCACGCCCTTGGCGTTGTTGGTCACGGCGGCGATGGTGCCGGCCACGTGGGTGCCGTGCCAGCTGGAGTTGCTGGCGGCGCCGCACTGCCCCGTGGTCCAGTCACCGGGGTCGAACTCGTTGGCATCGCGGCCGTTGCCGTCGTTGCCGGTCGTGGCGCTGGAGATGAAGTCGTAACCGGCGACCGTGTTGGCATCGAGGTCGCTGTGGGTGGTGCGGCCGGTGTCGATGACGGCGACGATCACGCCCGCGCCGGTGGCGACGTCCCACGCCGTGTTGGCGCGGATGCCGGCGTCGGCGTCGAAGAAGCCCCACTGCTCGTTGTAGCGGGTGTCGTTCGGCGTCAGCGCCGGGCGCATGATCAGATCGGGCTCGACGTACTCGACGCCCGGCATGGCGGCCAGCTGCTGCATGGCCTGCACGGCTTCGGCCGAGGTCAGCTCGCGGCTGGCGCGGATGACGTCGGCACCGAGGCTCATGCGGCGGAAGTGGCGCAGGCCGGCGGCGCCGCGCGACGACTTGGCCATCACCGCGTTCGCCCCCTGGAGCGAACGCGCGACCATGGCCGCATTGGCGCGCTGGGCGGTGCCGTCGCGGAACTTGACGATGAAGCCCGAGAACTCGGCGCCGGACTCGATGGCGGCCTTGTTGACGATGCGCGCGCCATCGGCGGCGACGGCAGCACCCATCGGCGCCATCGCGACGATCAGCGCGGCAGCGAGGGCGTGGGGCTTGAAGGACTTGCGATTCACGTGATGTTTCCCCTGGTCGAATTGAACGAACGGAAGGTCGGGCCGAGGCCCTTGGCGTCCCTGCGCCAGTTGCCGACCCCGACGCGCTGGCGCGTTCTGCGGGCCGCCCCCATCGACCAGACCGGCCCGTGGCAAGCCGGGAGGGCCAGCCGGGACAGGGGAGTCGCGGGAGAGTCGTGACGGGGACGTGCGGTGAAGCGGGTCACGTTTTCATCACCGGACTGAAGAAACTCCGTCACATTGGTTGCTGCAAGCAATGGTTTCCTTGCGAAACAGTTAAGCCTTGGCACTAAAGAGTCTTGGATTTCCTTGTGAATCCTGAATACCCCCGGAATTCGCCACCGCGGCCGGTCGATTGCGCAGGCCCCACCACCCTTCGAAGCACCCCGCGAGAGCGTCCGGGGTTTTGACCAGCGTCAATCGGTCGCATCCCGCCGGCCATCACACTGGCCTCACTTCCCAGAAGAGGCCTCCCATGAGCGCGTCCGCGCCCACCCGGCACCCCGAAGCCCCACCCGCGACCTACAACGACCGGGTCGTCCTCCAGTTCTCACTGGCCACCGTGATCTGGGGCGTGGTCGGCATGGCCGTCGGCGTCCTGCTGGCGGCCCAGCTCTACTGGCCGGCCCTGAACTTCGACACCGCCTGGCTGAGTTTCGGCCGCCTGCGGCCGCTGCACACCAACGCGGTGATCTTCGCCTTCGGCGGCAGCGCGCTGTTCGCGACCTCGCTCTACGTGGTGCAGCGCACCTGCCACGTGCGGCTGCTCTCCGACAAGCTCGCGAGCTTCGTGTTCTGGGGCTGGCAGGCGATCATCGTCGCGGCCGCCGTCTCGCTGCCGCTGGGCCTCACCCAGGGCAAGGAGTACGCCGAGCTGGTGTGGCCGATCGACATCGCCATCGCGGTGGTCTGGGTGGCCTACGCCGTGCTCTTCTTCGGCACGATCGTGAAGCGCCGGGTGAGCCACATCTACGTGGCCAACTGGTTCTACGGCGCCTTCATCATCGCCGTCGCGGTGCTGCACATCGTCAACTCGCTGGCCCTACCC
The DNA here is from genome assembly GCF_027531545.1 of Silanimonas sp. Taxonomy (GTDB): domain Bacteria; phylum Pseudomonadota; class Gammaproteobacteria; order Xanthomonadales; family Xanthomonadaceae; genus Silanimonas. The sequence continues at coordinate 17,219 of NZ_JAPZSC010000033.1, forward strand.
ACTTCGGCGATCCACAGCTATCCGATCTATTCGGGCGCCGTCGACGCGATGGTGCAGTGGTGGTACGGCCACAACGCGGTGGGCTTCTTCCTGACCGCCGGCTTCCTCGGGATCATGTATTACTTCGTCCCGAAGCGCGCCGGCCGTCCGATCTACAGCTATCGCCTGTCGATCGTGCACTTCTGGGCGCTGATCGCCATCTACATGTGGGCGGGCCCGCACCACCTGCAGTACACGGCCATTCCGGACTGGGCGCAGAGCCTCGGCATGGTGTTCTCGCTGGTGCTGCTGGCCCCGAGCTGGGGCGGCGCCATCAACGGCATCATGACCCTCTCGGGCGTGTGGCACCTGCTGCGCACCGACCCGATCCTGAAGTTCCTCATCGTGTCGCTGTCGTTCTACATGATGAGCACCTTCGAGGGCCCGATGATGTCCATCAAGTCGGTGAACGCCCTCTCGCATTACAGCGACTGGACCATCGGCCACGTGCATTCCGGCGCGCTGGGCTGGGTCGCGATGATCTCGATCGGCGCGATCTACATGCTGATCCCGAAGTGCCTGGGCCTGAAGGAAATGGCCTCGACCAAGCTGATCGACGCGCACTTCTGGACGCACACGATCGGCGTGGTGCTCTACGCCGCCTCGATGTGGGTCTCGGGCATCGGCCAGGGCCTGATGAGCCGCGCGGCGAACGTCGACGGCACGCTGACCTACGCCTGGATCGAGATCGTCAAGTTCACCTATCCCTACTACCTGATCCGCCTGGTGGGTGGCGTGCTCGTGATCATCGGCATGGTGCTGATGGTCGTGAACGTCTGGAAGACCCTGCAGGCCTCGCGCGGCGCGGTCGAACACCCCGTCCTCGAACCGGCCCACGCCTAAGGAGTCGCTGCGATGAGCCATGACAAGATCGAACGCAACGTGGGCCTGATGGGCGTGCTGATCGCCGTCGCGATCAGCTTCGGCGGCCTCGCCGAGATCGTCCCGCTGATGTACAGCGCCGAGCAGGTGGAACCCCTGCCCGGCATGAAGCCCCGCCCCGCCCTCGAGCAGGCCGGTTTCGACGTCTACGTGCGCGAGGGTTGCTACAACTGCCACTCGCAGATGGTGCGCACCCTGCGCTTCGAGACCGAGCGCTACGGCCACTACTCGCTGGCCGGTGAATCGGTGTACGACCGCCCCTTCCAGTGGGGCAGCAAGCGCACCGGCCCGGACCTCGCCCGCGTGGGCGGCCGCTACTCCGACGACTGGCACCGCGTGCACCTGCTCGATCCCCGCGCCGTGGTGCCGGAATCGAACATGCCGGCCTACCCGTGGCTGGCCGAAACGCCGGTCGATGGCGCGGCGATCACGGCGAACCTCGCCGCGCTGCGCACGCTGGGCCACCCCTACACCGACGAAGACCTGCAGGGCGCCGCGGCGGCCGTCGAGGGCAAGTCGGAACTCGATGCGCTGGTGGCCTATCTCCAGGGCCTCGGCAAGCACGCACCGCGAGGTTGACATGATCGCCGGCACCGTTACCGCAATCCTTCTTGCCGCCTTCCTCGGCGGCGCCTACTGGCTGTTCGTGGTGCGCCGCGCCGCGGACTTCGACCGACTGGCCCGCATGGCCCTTGACGACGAAACGACGGAGGAACGCCCGTGAGCGACTTCTGGTCCTGGTTCCTGATCGCCCTCGTCGTCCTCAACCTCGTCGGTTGCGTGTGGCTGCTCTGGTACACCTCGAAGCAGCGCAACAGCAGCCTGCCCACCGGCGAGACCACCGGCCACGTCTGGGACGGCGACGTCACTGAGTACAACAAGCCGCTGCCGCGCTGGTGGATCAACCTGTTCTACCTGACGATCGCGTTCACCATCGGCTACTTCGTGGTCTACCCGGGCTTCGGCAAGGCCGAAGGCACCTTCGGTTGGAGTTCGCAGAAGCAGCATGACGCCGAGAAGGCCAAGGCCGACGCGGCGTTCGCGGAGCGCTATTCGCAGTTCGCGACGATGCCGATCGCCGAGATCGCGGCCTCGTCGGAAGCGCTGTCCGTGGGCCGCAACCTGTTCGCCAACAACTGCGCGCAGTGCCACGGCTCGGATGCCCGCGGTGCGCGAGGGTTCCCGAACCTCACCGACACGGCTTGGCAGTGGGGCAAGGACGAAGTGACGATGCTGGCCACCATCACCCATGGCCGCACCGCCGTGATGCCCGCCCTCGGCGCGGCGATCGGCGACGATGCCGCGGTGACCGCGGTCGCCACCTACGTGCAGTCGCTCTCGGGCGCCACGGTCGATCCGGGTCTCGCCTCGGTCGGCAAGGCGAAGTTCGACCTCGTCTGCGCGGCCTGCCACGGCACGGAAGGCAAGGGCAATCCGGTCCTCGGCGCACCGAACCTCACCGACGCCGACTGGCTCTATGCGCCGGACCTCGCCACGATCCGCGAAGGCATCATCAAGGGCCGCAACGGCCAGATGCCGGCCTTCGAGCCGGTGCTGGGCGCCGAACGCGTCCGCCTGTTGGCGGCCTACGTGCACTCGCTGAGCGGCGAGCCGGAACTCGCCGCGGCGCCCGCACCGGCTCCGGCACCTGCGGAGGCCGCGCCGGTCGAGGCCGCACCCGCCGAAGCCGCTGCCGCCGAAGCCGCTGCCGCCGACGCCGCAGCGCCGGCCGCCGGCGCGGAAGGCTGAGGCGTCGACCATGGACGACGGCCCGATCATCGAACACCCGCCGCGCAGCTGGACCCAGCGGCTGGGCGCGATCCTCTGGCCGTCGTTCTTCGCCGCCGGCGTGATGACGATGGTGTTCTTCGCCTTCGTCGATCCGCTCGACCTGCGCGACATCAGCTTCCCCGATCTCGACCACGAGATCGGGCGCGGCGTGGGCTACACGATCTGCTTCTTCATGTTCTGGGCGGCGACGGCGAGTTCGAGCCTGTTCACCTGGATTCTGCTGCGCCCCGCCAGCCGCTTCAACGGCCCGCTCAAGGACTGAATCGATGGGCAAGCCGCTGCCGCTGAAGGTCGTCGACGACGGCGCGATGTACGTCTCCGAGGCCAAGGTCTACCCGCGCGAGGTCTCGGGGCACTTCCAGCGATTGCGGCATCTCGCCGTGTTCGTGCTGCTGGGCCTGTTCTACGGCGTCGCCTGGATCAACCTCGACGGCCAGCAGGCCGTGCTCTGGGACCTGCCGGCGCGCAAGTTCCACGTGTTCGGCCTCGTCTTCTGGCCGCAAGATTTCATCTTCCTCGCCCTCCTGCTGGTGATGGCGGGGCTGTCGCTGTTCTTCTTCACCGCGCTCGCGGGACGCCTGTGGTGCGGCTACGCCTGCCCGCAGACCGTGTGGACGGAAGTCTTCATCTGGATGGAGCGCTGGACGGAGGGCGACCGGTCCAAGCGCATGAAGCTCGACGCCGCGCCGTGGTCGCGCGAGAAGCTGCTGCGCAAGAGCTCGAAACACGCGCTGTGGGCGGTGTTCGCGCTGTGGACGGGCTTCACCTTCGTCGGCTACTTCACGCCCATCCGAGAGCTCGGCGCGCGCCTCGTCCCCTTCGAATGGGGTGGCTACGAGACTTTCTGGACCCTGTTCTACGCGGTGGCCACCTGGGGCAACGCCGGCTTCCTGCGCGAGCAGGTCTGCAAGTACATGTGCCCGTATGCGCGCTTCCAGAGCGCGATGTTCGACCGCAACACCCTGATCATCGCCTACGACGAGCGCCGCGGCGAACCGCGCGGACCGCGCAAGAAGGGCAGCCTCGCCAGCGTGCTGGAACGCGCCCGCGGCCTCATCGGCAAGGAGGACGCCGACGGCTGGGTGGCGTGGTTCGCCCGCCACAAAAGCGCCGCGGATCTCGCGGCCGGCGCGCGCGGTACGACTTCGATCGTCGACGCCGCCATCCACGTCGACGAGCGCGAGAAGCCCGCCGGCGAAGCCTTGGGCGACTGCATCGACTGCACGATGTGCGTGCAGGTCTGCCCCACCGGCATCGACATCCGCAATGGCCTGCAGTACGAGTGCATCGCCTGCGGCGCCTGCATCGACGCCTGCGACGACGTGATGGGCAAGCTCGGATACCCCAAGGGACTCGTCCGCTACACCAGCCAGAACGCGGTCGATGGCAAGCCGACGAAGGTCCTGCGCGCCCGCGTCTGGGTCTACGCCACCCTGCTGGCGGCCATCGGTGCCGGCATCGCCATTGGCATCGCCACCCGCAGCCCGCTGATCGTCGACGTGCTGCGCGACCGCAATGCGCTGTATCGCGCCAACATGGACGGCAGCATCGAGAACGGCTACACGCTGCGGCTGATCAACAAGTCCGAGGAACCCGCCGCCTACCGCATCCGCGTGGTCGACGCCCCGGCGGGCATCGCCCTCGGCGCGGATCCCGGCGTGATCGGCGTCGGGCCCGGCGAGGTGCGCAGCGTGGGCATCGCGCTGAAGGCGCCCGCCGGCGCGGTGTCGGGCCGTATCGACGTGACGCTGGAAGTGGCGACGCTGGACGGCGAGACGACCGTGGCCGAGGAAACCCGCTTCTTCGGACCGCTCTGACGCATCGCGCGGCTTCGCCGCGCGATGCCGCGCCTACTGCGACAGCCAGAGCCTCTCCATGTTCGGGAAGTTCCACTTGTCGGCCGACTCGAGCCCGACGATGCGGTCGCCGCAGTCGGGCGCGCCGAGGTCGATGTCCTTGATGAACACCGGCTCGCGCTTGCGGGCGTTGAAGAACACACGGACTTTCGGCGCCAGCAGCGAGCTTTCGCCCTGCTCCAGCACCACGCCGAGGCGGTCGGATTCGAGCCGCACCAGCGCGCCGATCGGGTAGATGCCGACGCTGCGGATGAAGGCCTTGAGCACCAGTTCGTCGAAGTGCCCCTTCCAGCTGACCATGCGCTGCAGGGACTCGGCCGGGCCCCAGGCCTTCTTGTAGGGCCGGTTCGAGGTGATCGCGTCGTAGACATCGCAGACCGCGCCCATGCGCGCCATCAGGCCGATGGCGTCGCCCTTGAGGTTGTGCGGGTAGCCGCTGCCGTCGAACTTCTCGTGGTGGTGCAGGGCCACGTCCAGTACCGCCTCGGACGCGCTGCCCGACTGCACGAGCATGTGGTAACCGCGCACAGGATGCGCCTTCATGATCTTGAACTCGTCGTCGCTGAGCGCGCCGGGCTTGTTCAGCACGTTCAGCGGCATCGCGGCCTTGCCGAGGTCGTGCAGCATCCCCGCGGCGCCCGCATCGCGGACCTGCTCTTCCGGCAGGCCCAAACGGCGCGCCAGCGCGACCATCAGCGCGCAGACCGCCACCGAATGCATGTAGGTGTATTCGTCGTGGTTCTTCAGCCGCACGACGCTGAGCAGGGCATCGGGATGCCGGCTCACCGATTCGTTGATCTCCTCGACCATCGGCATGACGGCCTCGGGCTGGATGGCCCGGCCGAGGCGCGCGTCGTTGAACAGCGCGACCACCTGCGCCTTGCTGTCCTGGCAGATGCGCCGGGCGCGATGCAGCTCCTGGTCCATGCTTTCGCGCGGAACCAGCGGAGCGGCCACGGGCGCGGCCACCGGCGCGGCTACGGCATCGACGGCGACCGCCGCCGGCATCGCGCTGGCCTCATCGGATCCTTGCGGCGGGTCGTCGGCGGGCAACGGGGCCGGAGCCGCCGCCTCCTCTGCCGATGCCGCGGCTTCGACCTCCGCAGCCTCCGTCGCCGAGGTCGCCGGCGCGATGGCGGTGGTGCCGTCGTCCTCGACATCGAGGCCCTTGTCGGTGTCGATGATCAACTCCTCGACGCCACCTTCGGCCAACACCGCGATGTCGCGGGCTTCGAGCAGGAAGCCGTTCTTCACGAACGCGTGGTGCAAGCCCGAACCGCCGAGGCGGTGGAACCACATGCCGGCGCGCGCGCGGCTGATGGAAACGGGCTTGATCATCGTCACCAGCTTACGACCTCACGGCGGTGTCCACAGGGGGTTGCGTCAAGGATTTGCCATCGCTGACAGGGGGCGATTGATCGAACGCAAACACGGCCGGGGCGGCCTCGGCCACACTGGCCCTGTTCCTGCCCGGTTCCACGGGCCTTCCTTGTGCCCGCCATGCCCCTGAAAGCGAAAAATCCCGTGCTGCTGGTGCTCATCGGCCTGCCCGTGGCCACGCTGGCCGCGGGCGTCGCCACGCTGGCCATCATCGGGCGGGGTGGCCTCGACACGGTGGGGGATCCGGTCCGCCGCACCGCCCAGGTGCAGCAGGTCGACCTCGCCGCCGACGCCGCGGCGCGACGGCTCGACTTGGGCGGGCGGCTATCGCTCGACGGGGCGCAGGTGCGGGTGGTGGTGCCCGGCCTCGACGACGGGTCGGATCTCCGCCTGCAGCTCGAGCATCCGCTGGACGCCGCGCAGGACGTCGCGCTCGCGCTGGCCCCGGCCGATGGCGCTTGGCAGGCGCCGGCCTTCGACCCGAACGTGGGCTGGCGGGTGTCGCTGGCCCCGGCCGACGGCGCATGGCGGCTGGTCGCGCGCTGGCCGCGCGGCGCCCGCAGCATCGATCTCGCTCCCGCCGTGGCGAGCGACGAACCCGCGAACCTCGGCACCGGCGATGGCCCCGGCTGACGGCCAGGCCGCGGTGAGGCGCGACGCCGCTGCCGCCGCGTCGGCGATGGCCTGCGCCCACTGCGGCGAAACGGCCACCCGTGTCGTCCACGCCGCCGTCGATGGCGTCGAGCACGCCTACTGCTGCCAGGGCTGCGCCGGCGCCGCGGCGTGGATCGCCTCGGAAGGCTTCGGCGACTACTACCGCTGGCGCAGCGCACCCGGCCCACGGGTCGAGGCGGCCGACGACTACGGCGACTGGGACCGCGCCGAGATGCTCGAGGCCCATTCGGAAGCAGCGGACGGTGGCCGGGCCATCCGGCTCGCCTTGGGCGGCATGCACTGCGCCGCCTGCGCCTGGCTGGTCGACAAGGCCCTGCGGCAGGCCCCCGGCGTGCTCAACGTTCGGGCCAACGCCGTCGATGGGCGCCTCCACCTTCGTTGGGACCCGGCGCGGACGCCGCTCTCGGCCCTGCTGCAGCGGGTCGGGCGGCTTGGCTATCGACCGGCCCTGCTCGCCTCGCCGGCGCGCGACGCCGAACAACGCCGCGAACGCCGTCGCCAACTGATCGCGCTGGGCATCGCCGGGCTCGGCACGCTGCAGGCGATGATGTTTTCCGAAGCGCTCTACCTCGACACCGCGGGCCAGATGCCGGAGGCCACGCGCGACGCCTTCCGCTGGGTGACGGCCGCCGTTTCCGCCCCGGTGGTCTTCATCGCCGGCGCCCCCTTCCTCCGCGGCATGTGGTCCGAGTGGCGCATGCGACTGCCGGGCATGGACACCCTGATCGGCGGCGGCATCCTCCTGGCCTGGACCGGCTCCTTGTTCGAAACCCTGCGCGGCGGCCCGCAGGTGTGGTTCGACGCCGCGGTGATGTTCGTGCTGTTCCTGCTGGCGGCGCGTTTCCTTGAAGCCCGTTTGCGCGATGCCAACACCGCGCGGCTGGATGCCATCGCCGGCGCGCAGCCCGCGATGGCCTGGCGCCTTCGCGACGACCGGCTCGAAGCGGTTCCGGCCCGTGAACTGGTGGTCGGTGACCTCGTGCAGGTCGGCACCGGGCATGCCCTGCCCTGCGATGGCACGGTCGTCGGCGACGACGCCTGGGTCGACGAGGCCCTGCTCACCGGCGAATCGACGCCGCTCCGCCGTCGCCACGGCGAGGCAGTGCTGGCTGGCAGCCACGTGCACGCCGGCACGCTGCGCCTGCAGGCCACGGCCGTCGGCGCGGCCACCGCGATGTCGCAGGTCGCTCGACAGGTCGCGCAGGCTCGCGAGCAGCGGCCGGCCATGGCCGGCTGGGCGGAAGCCATCGCGCGGCGTGTCGTGGCGGCCACGCTCGTGCTCTCGGCGCTGGTCGCGATCGCGTGGTGGTTCATCGAACCGGCGAACGCCTTTCCCGCGACGCTCGCCGTGCTGGTCGCCACCTGCCCCTGCGCGCTGGCCTTGGCCGTGCCGGCCGCCATCGCCCGCGCGCAATCGCGGCTGCTGGCCCGCGGCGTGCTCGCGCTGGGGCCGGACGCGCTGCCGCGCCTCGCGAGCATCGATCGCGTCGCCTTCGACAAGACCGGCACCCTCACCCGCGGCGAACCGCAGCTGCTCGACATCCAACCACTCGCCGGGCGCGATGCCGAGAGCCTCCGCGGCATCGCCGCCTGCCTCGAACTCGGCGTCGCGCATCCGCTGGCCAAGGCCTTCGGCGAGGCGCCCGCAGGTCGATCCGCGAGCGGCGCCGTCCTGCACCCCGGCGAAGGGGTGGAAGGCCGCATCGACGGTGCCCTTTGGCGCCTTGGTCGCCGGCGCTTCGTCGACGCCACCGCTGGCGCGGACGCCGCGGATGACGGCGGACTCTGGCTGTCGCGCGAGGGCAGGCTGGAAGCCCGCTTCGACGTCGATGACGCGCCCCGCGACGATGCCGCGGCCACGGTCGCGGCCCTGGCCCGGGACGGGATGGCACCGCGCATCCTCAGTGGCGATGCCGGCGCGCGCGTGGCCGCGCTCGGCGAACGGCTGGGCATCGACGCCGCCCATCGTCAATCCCGCCTGTCGCCGGAGGGCAAGCTCGCCGCGCTGCGCGTGCTGCAGTCCGAGGGGCACCGCGTGCTGATGGTGGGCGACGGCGTCAACGATGCCGCCGTGCTCGCCGCAGCGGACGTGTCGGCGGCCATGGCGAGTGGCGCCTCGCTGGCGCAGCGCCAGGCCGACCTCGTGCTGTTGGGTTCGCGCCTGACGCCCTTGCGTTACGCCATGCGACTGGCCGGCCAGACGCAAGCGATCGTCCGCCAGAACATCGTCTGGGCCATCGCCTACAACGCGCTGATGTTGCCCTTGGCCGCCCTCGGCATTGTCGGGCCCGGGCTGGCGGCACTGGGCATGGCGCTGTCGTCGCTGGCCGTCACTGCGAACGCCTGGCGCATCGGCCGCGGCCTCGAGGGCGATACGCCATGAACGTACTGCTGTTCCTGGTGCCGATCTCGCTGCTGCTGGTCGGCTTGGCGCTGGCGGTGTTCGCCTGGGCCGTTCAAAGCGGGCAGTTCGAAGACCTCGACACGCCCTCGCTCGACATCCTCGGCGACGAGCGCGCCCCGCCGCCCTGTCCCGCGAAACCTCCAGCGGACGCCCCTCGCGATGCCGATTGACCTGCTGGTGCTCGGCGCGGCGCTGCTCACGGGCCTGCTCGGCAGCGCACACTGCGGCGCAATGTGCGGCGGCATCGCCGTCGGTCTCGGCAGCGCGGGCCCCGCCTCCGGCGCCGCCTATCGCGCCGCCGCAACGAACGTCGGGCGCGTCCTGGGCTATGCCGCGGCCGGTGCGCTCGTCGGCGGCATCGGCGGTGGACTGCTCGGCGTGCTCGCCATCGAAGGCCTCGCCACCGCCCTGCGCACCGGCGTCGGCCTGGTGCTGCTGTGGGCGGCGGTGCGCATCGCGCGCCCGCGTTTCGCCGCGGCTTTGCCGGCCCTGCCGATCTGGCGCTGGCTGGCTCCGCTGCGCGCGCGCCTGCCCGGCGACGGGCCGCTGCGGCCCTGGTTGCTGGGCCTGCTCTGGGGCTGGCTGCCCTGCGGCTTCTCGGCGACCGTGCTCACCGCCGCGTGGCTGGAAGCGGATGCGCTCCACGGCGCCCTGCTGATGGGGGCCTTCGGCCTCGGCACGCTGCCGCTGATGACGAGCCTCGGCTGGAGCGGCGCGCGGCTCGGGCTCGACACACCCCGCTGGCGGACGATCGGCGCGATCGCCATCGGCAGCAGCGGCGTGTTGACGCTCGCCGCGCCCTGGCTGGTCTCGCTACCAATGCTGCACTCGGCGCTTGCGGCGCTGGGCTGCCGCAGCCTCGCCGGCTGATCGCCGCGCTCAGCGACGGCCGGCGCAGCGCTCTCCGTCGCCTTCTTCGCCGTGCGCGATGCTCGCGAGGCGCTCCGGCTCGAGCACTTCCAGCTGTCGGCCCTTCACCGAAATCACGCCCTCGTCCTGCAGCTTCGACAGGCCGCGACTGACGGTCTCGATCACGAGGCTCAGGTAACTGCCGATGTCGGAGCGGCTCATCGGCAGGTGCAGGCGCGAGGGATCGCGGCCGAGCCGCTGCTGCCGCTCGCACAGACCGTGCAGGAACATCGCCAACCGCTCCTGCGCCTGCTTGCGACCCAGCAGCTCGAGGTGGTCCTGGTGGCGGGCCATACCCTCGCCCAAGGCCTTCATCATCTGCCGCTGGAACTCAAGACGCTGGGTGGCCACGCGCTCCAGCGCCGGCAGCGGCACCTCGCAGACCTGCGCGGATTCGAGGGCCACGGCGTCGGTACTGAAGCGGCCGTCGCGCAGCCCTTCGAGGCCGATCAGCTCGCCGGGGAAATAGAAGCCGATCACCTGCTCGTCGCCGGCCTCGTTGATGGCCACGGTCTTGAAGCCGCCGCTCTGGGCGACGAACACCGAGCGCATCGGTTCGCCCGCGCGGAACAGCACGGCATCCTTGCCCATCGGGCGCCGCGCCAGCACCGCGCCGGACAGGCGCTCGATGTCCTCGATGCCGACCAGCGCCGGCTTGCACATCGGGTGCAGCACGCACTCATCGCAGCTGCGCTGGCCGGCGAGGGCCTTCAGTTCGATCAAGCTCATGTCAGCGCCCCGTGTGCTCCTGCAGCCAGGCGTTCACCGACTCATGCCACTGCACGCTGTTATGCGGCCGCAGGATCCAGTGGTTCTCGTCCGGGAAGTAGAGCAGTTCCGATTCGACTCCGCGACGCTGCAGCGCACCAAAGGTCGCGAGGCCTTGTTCGACGAGAACGCGATAGTCCTTCTGCCCGTGGATGACGAGCATCGGCACGCGCCAGTTCTGCACGAAGTTCACCGGGTTGTGCTTCTCCATGGCGGCGGCGTTCTCCCACGGCACGCCGCCGTTCTCCCACTCGGTGAACCACAGCTCTTCCGTCGAGTAGGCCATCGAGCGCAGGTCGAACACGCCGGCGTGGCTCACGAAGCAGTCCCACGGCTCGTTCCAGTTGCCGGCGATCCAGTTGACCATGTAGCCGCCGTAGCTGCCGCCCAGCGCGCAGGCGCGCTCGCCGTCGAGGAAGTCGTACTTCTCGAGCGCGGCCGCCCAGCCCTTCTGCAGATCGACCAGCGGCTTGCCGCCCCAGTCCTCCGAGATGGCATCGGTGAAGGCCTGGCCATAGCCGGTGCTGCCGTGGAAATCGATCATCACCACCGCGAAGCCCATGCCGGCATAGGTCTGCGCGTTCCAGCGGTAGTGCCACTGGTTGTGGAAGCTGCCCTGCGGGCCGCCGTGGATCAGGAAGGCCACCGGCGCCTTCTTGCCGGGCTCGGCGTTCCACGGCTTGATGACGTAGCCGTGCACCGTGGCGTCGTTCCAGCCCTTGAAGCTGAACTGCTCGTACTCGCCCATGCGCACGCCACTGAGTGCATCGGCGTTGTAGGTGGTCAAGCGACGCTCGGCGATGCGCGCGCGGATCGCGCCGAGGTAGAGGTCGGCCGGCTGCGCGATGCTGTCGCGGGTGAAGACGATGCGGTCGCCGTCGATGTCGAAGGCACCGATGTTGCCGCCCTGCACCACCTTGCGCACCGCGCCGCTGGCAAGGTTCACCTCGAAGACCGGGTGCGTGCCAGTGTCGAGCGTGGCCGTGTACATCGTGCGGCCGTCGTCGCCGGGAACAAGCATGTCGAAACTGCGGTCCCAGTCGGCGGCGATCTCGCGGGTGGCGCCGGTGGCGCGGTCCAGCGCCATCAGGCCGAAGCGGTCGGCCTCGAAGCCCGGGCGCTTCATCGCTCGCCAGAACAACGTCTTGCCGTCCGCCGAGAACACCGGGTTGGTGTCCGTCGCGTCGTTGGCGTCGGTGAGGTTCTTCGGCGCGGCGCTGCCGTCCACCGGTACTTCGAAGAGGTCGAAGTTGGTCGACCACGGCTCGCTCATGCCGGCGATGCGCACGCTGAACACGAGCGTCGAACCGTCCGGCGAGAACACGTAGTCGGACTGGTCGCCGAAGGGCTTGCCCGGCACGTCGCCGTCGATGCCCGTGGTCAGCAGGCGCGGCTCGCCTGCGGCCTTGCCGTCCGCGCCGATCGGGGCCAGGAACACCTGCGAGCGCGTGCCGTCCTTCCAGGTGTCCCAATGGCGCACGAAGATCCGGTCGTACTGCACGCCGGTGCGCTTGTCATTGGCGTTGGTGGCGTGGCGCTCCGCTGTGCAGGCGAGCGTTCCACAATCGGCGAACACCTCGAACGCGAGGGCGATGGCCTTGCCGTCCGGCGCGAGGCGGAAGCTGCCGACGTCCAAGGGATAGGCCGTCACCTGCGCGGCATCACCGCCGGCGGCCGGCACGCGCCAGACCTGCATCGAGCCGGACTTCGCGCTGAGGAAATAGACGAAAGCGCCATCCGGCGACCACGCACCGGCCGAGGCGGGGAGGTCCGCCGGCGTCAGGCGCGTACCAGGGCCGCCCGAAGCATCCGTCACCCACAGCGAGCCCACGCCGCGGTCCGCTTCCCAGTTCGTCTCGCGCAACGCATAGAGGATGCGATCGCCGTCCGGCGAGAACTGCGGGGCCGACACGCGGTCGAGCATCACGAGGTCTTTCGCCGTGAAGCCGCGCGGATTGGCGGTGGCGGCGGGCTCGGCGGCGAGTGCCGGCCCCGCGAGGGCCAGCGACAGAGCAAGGACGGACAGGCGCATGGGCGGTTCGGTCTCCGGGACGAGGGGCCAAGGATAACGCGCCCCTTGAGCCATCACGCCCCGTACACTCGGGCTTCACACCCCGGCCACCACCGCAGGAACGCCGCTTGACCACCACCGCCGCGCCGGCCGAGTTCCTTGGCCACCCCAAAGGCCTCTACGTCTGCTTCCTGACCGAGATGTGGGAACGCTTCGCGTTCTACGGCATGAAGGCCATCCTCGTGCTGTACCTCATCAAGCACCACGGCTTCTCCGACGCCGACGGCTACCTGCTGATGGGCACCTACGCCGGGCTCGCCTACGCCCTGCCCTTGCTGGGCGGCATGTTGGCCGACCGCTACCTCGGCATGCGCAAGGCGGTCGTCTTCGGCGGCGTGCTGCTCGTGCTCGGGCAATTCGGGATGGCGTGGATCGGCACCCCGATCGACGGCGGCACGCGCGACGAGACCGCCGTGCAGGTGATGTACGCCTCGCTGGCCCTGATCGCGATGGGCGTGGGCTTCCTGAAGCCGAACATCTCGACGATCGTCGGGCGGCTCTACGCGGAGAACGATCCTCGCCGCGACTCCGGCTTCTCGATCTTCTACATGGGCATCAATATCGGCGCCTTGCTCGCCTCCTTCATCGTCGGCTACGTCGGCGAGAACATCAGCTGGAGCTACGGCTTCGCGCTGGGCGGCCTGATGATGGCCGTGGGGCTGGTGATCTTCTTGCTCGGCCAGCCACATCTGCGGGGCCAGGCCGAACCGGCCGACCCGGCCCTGCTGCGCGAGCGGGCGTTGGGTGGCCTCAGCCGCGAGTGGCTGATCTATCTCGGCGCGCTGGCCGGCGTGGTCGCGGTCTGGCAGATCCTGCAGACGCGCATCGATTTCGCGCCCTTGAACGCCCTGCTGGGCGGCCACCAGGTGACGCTGACTGAACTCGTCGCCGTCGTGGCGGGCACCGTTTTGTACGGTTGGTTCATTGCGCTGATGTTTTCGGGGATCGACCGTGTCGCACGCGGAAAGATGATCCTGCTGCTGGTGCTCACCACCGTAAGCGCCTTGTTCTGGGGCCTCTACGAGCAGAGCTATGGCCCGTGGGTGACGCTGGCCGAGCGAGCCATGGACCGCAGCACCTTCGGCATCGAATGGACGGCCGGCCAGACCACGGCGATCGGCGCGTTCTGCGTCATCGCGATGACGCCCCTCTTCGCATGGCTGTGGCCCCGCCTCGACCGCGCGGGCATCAATCCGGGCTATGCGGCGAAGTTCGCCTGGGCGCTGGTGTTCTGCGGCGGCTCGTTCGGCGTGCTGGCCTTCGCGGCGGCGAACCCCGGCAGCGACGGCCTCGTCAGCCTCTGGTGGCTGATCCTCGCCTACGCGGTGCTGGTGCTCGGCGAAATGGCGCTGAGTCCGATCGGACTCGCGGCGGTCACCTCGCTGTCGATCCCGCGCGTGGTCAGCACCATGATGGGCGCGTGGTTCCTGTTCTCGGCCTTCGGCGAAATGATCGCTGGCCGCCTCGGCACGATGGCCGAAGTGGCGCCCGGGCCTGACGGCGTGATCTCCGCCGCCGAGGCCCTGGCCGTCTACGCGCCGTTCTTCACCCAGATGATGTGGATCGGGCTCGGGGCAGGCCTGGCGATGTTCATTGCGACGCCGCTGTTGAACCGCCTGCTGCGCGCGGACTGATCCCCACGCGGCCCCATGAACGACGAAGGGCGCGACCGGAGTCGCGCCCTTCCCGTGATCCTTGGGGCTGCCGTGACCGGCAGCCACAAGCCCAATCAGTCCGAACCGCCCGACGCCGACTCGGTGCGCGACTCGCCCACCGTGACCGTGCCGCCAATGTGCTCCCCGAAGAAGGCCAGCATCTTCGAGTAGATGTTGTTGCGGGCAGGCACCTCATAGAAGCCGTGGCCTTCCTTCGGCTCGAGGATGTTCTCCCGCGGTGCATTGCCCGCGGCGATGAGCGCGGCTTCCATCGCGTCCGTCTGCTCCGGCGGCGTGCGGCGATCGCGGCCGCCCGCGGCGAGGAACACCGGGATCTTGATCTCGCTGGCTCGCGCCGCCGGCGAGCGCTCGTCGAGCTTGCTGCGGTCCTTGCCGATCACGCTTTCCAGGTAGTTGCCGCCGGTATCGGACTCGCGGATGTCGCCCTCGGAGTACATCAAGCGCAGGTCATAGACGCCGACGTAGCCGACCGTGCAACGGTACAGGTCGGGCTCGCGCACCGCCCCCATCAGCGCCGCATAGGCACCGTAGCTGGCGCCGTAGATGCAGATTCGCTCCGGATCCGCGTAGCCCTGGGCAATGGCCCACTGCGTCGCGTCGGTGACGTCGTCCTGCATCGTGCCGCCCCATTCGCCGTAGCCCATCTGCTCGAAGGCCTTACCGTAGCCGCCTGACCCGCGGAAATCGACCTGCAACACGAGGTAGCCGCGGTTGGCGAACAGCTGCACCTCGGGATTGAAGCCCCACATGTCGCGCGGGCCGTGCGGGCCGCCATGCGGGTTGACGATCATCGGCAGGCCCTTGAGCTCACGGCCCTTCGGGACCGTCAGGTAACCCGAAAGCGTCACGCCATCGCGCGCCGTCATCGTGAAGGGACGCATCTCCGACATCAGCTCGGGATCGATCCAGCGGCGCGTGCTCACCAGGTAACGCGCCTGCTTGGTGGACTTGTCGTACAGGTAGAACTCGCCGGGATTCCGGTCGCTCTGGACCGAAACAACCATCTTGTTGCCATCGAGGGTCGCGCCGCCGAGGCTGACGTACTGCCCGGGGAAGGCTGCCGAAAGCTGGGCAAGCAGCTGGGCGTCCGGATGCTCTTCGCGGATGTAACGCACTTCCGGCTTGCCGGGCATGCGGGTCACGCCGATGAGGGTCTTGCCGTCCGCCGCGATCACTTCGCCCAGCATGTCGACGCGGGGGTCGCTATCGAGCGGTGAGAACGCACCGGTCTGCGGGTCCAGGCGGCCCATGACGTTGGGCTTGGCGTTGTCGTGCTGCACGGCATACACCGTGCCGTCGGGGTCGACGTGCGAGACACGCAGGCGGCCCGCCGTCTCGCGGGAGTCGAAGATCTTGGTCCAATCGCCGTCGGCGCGGCGATAGACTTGGCCATGGCCTTCCGTGAAGCTGTCGCGGTCCTTGTTGTCGGCGCAGTTCGCGAAGGCCGGCTTGTCATCGGCATCGAGCACGAAATCGCAGTTGCGCGCGGGTGCGCGCGCCAGTCGCTTCATGCGGCCCGTGAAGGTGTCCATCTCCATGAGCTCGGCCCGGTCGCCCTCCTCGCTACCGGTGCCCGTGGTCACCTGGACCAGCACGCGCGAGGCGTCCTCGCGCAGGGCCGAGACCGGGCTGACTCTCTGCGAGAAGCTCGTCGAACCGCTGGTCGTCGTCCCCTCGTAAGTGACGAGCACGCGCGGTCGCTCCCCGTTGGCGTCGACCGCATACCACTCGCCCGTACCGCCGGGCTGGGCGAACTGGCCGAACTTGCGCGTCGCCGTGAACATCAGGCGATCAGGCCCGGCCCAGAAGAAGCCGGCGATGCTCTTGTTGTCCGGCAGCTGGTGGACCTTGATGGGCTTCAGGTCCTTCATGTCCAGAACCACCAGCACGTCGCGATCGCCGATCGGCGCCGTGGCGGCGAGATACTCGCCGTTGGGCGAAATGCGCACAGCCGTGTACTCGGCGTGCCGATTGAAGTCCTCGAGCGGAACAGTCGTCGGCGCGTCGGACGCCTGCAAGGCGCCCGAGAGCGCCATCGAAGCCAGGAACAGAAGACGATTGGAACCCATTGCCATGATCTCCCCAGATGATGGTTGAACGCCCTGCGGGCGAATGCGCGAAACCTTACCAGAGGCGCGACAGGGCGGTGTCGACGACAAGCCCTGCGACGCCCATCCACCGCCCAACCGGGCGGATCCGCCGGGCAGAGCGTGAAGCCCGGCCCCGGCGAAGCCCTCAGCGGGCCGCTTGGTCGCCATCGAGATGGCGGCCGAGGAAGGCCAGAAGCTTCGTGTAGTAGTCGCGGCGGTTCGGCAACAGGAAGTAGCCGTGGCCTTCGCCGTCGTAGTAGTGCGCTTCGACCGGCACACCCGCGGCCTTCAGCGCGCGCTCCATCGCGCGCGTCTGTTCCGGCGGGGTGCGCTCGTCCTCCTGCCCGCCGCGAGGAACACCGGCACCCGGATCGATGCGGCGAGCTTGGCCGGCGAGCGGGCGTCGAGCCCTTCCTCGCCGACCACGAGCTTCAGGTAGTTCTCGCCCCAGCGGCGGGCTTGGATGTCGCCTCGGCCGTACATCATGTCGAGATCGTAGACGCCGACGTTGCCGGCGGCGCAAGCGTAGAGCGACGGTTCGCGCGCGACGCCCATCAACGCCGCGTAGCCGCCGAAGCTCGCGCCGTACAGGCAGATTCGCTTGGGATCGGCGATGCCCTGCTCGATCGCCCAGCGGGTGGCGTCGGTGATGTCATCCTGGATAGCACCCCCCCACTCGCGGTAGCCCGCCGACTCGAACGCGCCGCCGTAACCGCCGGAGCCACGGAAGTTCACCTGCAGCACGGCGTAGCCGCGGGCGGCGAGCAACTGGCGCTCCAGGTCGAAAGACCAGGTGTCACGCACCTGGTGCGGCCCACCATGCGGCAGCACGACCAGCGGCAGGCCCTTGGCGTCCCGGCCGGGCGGGACGGTGAGGTAGCCATGCAGCGGCAATCCGTCGCGGGCCTTCAACTCGACCGGCCTGGTTTCGGCCATCTGGTCGGGCATCACCCAGTCGGCGCGGCTGCCCCAGAGGTCCGCCGAACGCTTCGCCCGGTCGAAGTGGTAGAAGTCGCCCGGGTTGCGGTCGCTGGTGACGATCACCAGCTGCTGGTTGCCGTCGGCGCTGGCGCTGCGCAGCTGCACCGACTGTCCGGGAAAGGCCGCTTCCAGGCTGCGCTGCGTGCGGGCCTGCGGTGAGGCCGGGTCGAAAAACACCGACTTCGGCCTGCCATCCATGAACACCGCACCGATCGGCTCGTCCGTGGCGGGGTCGTAGATGATCCGGCTGGGGTCGACACGGGGATCCCGCAACACCTCGGTGCGCTCCAGGGTCGCGAGGTCGAGCCGCTCGATGGCGTCGGGGCCCTCCTCGCGGCTCGACAGCACGTAGGCCACCGCGTTGTCCTTCGAGAACCCGATCGGTTCGATCCAGACGCCGCTCGTGCCCTGGTCGTTGACCAGTTGCCAGTCGCTCTTCGCGTCCCTGCGGTAGTAGGTGATCGTGTCGTTCTGGCTGTTCTGGCCGGTGGCGAACCGCACCTCGCCCGAATGGTCGGCGAGGAAGTCGGCGCGCGGCACGGGCGCGCGCGACGACGCGGCGGCGGCCGGAGGTGAGATCCATCAGTTCCGCGGTAGCGAAGCCCTCGCCACGCGACTGCATGCTCACAACCGAGACCAGGACAGTCTCATCATCGTTGCGCAGCGGGTCGGCCAGGTACACCCAGCGGCTGTGGTCCGTGTTGCGCGCCGCCGCGCGGGAAACCATCGTGTTCTCGGCACCGCGCCAACCGGCGATCAGCCTTGGCTCCGCCCCTTCGACCGCGCTCAGCACCCAGAGCTCGCCGTAATCGCGCGGCGCCTCGAGGGAGCCAATGCTCTCGCCCATCGAGGCGACGATCCTGGTGTCGCTCACCCACCAGAAATCCAGCACATGGGCTTCCTCACCACCGGACAGGTGGGCGAGCACCTTGCGCTCCGCCAGCGTGCCGATGACGAGGAAGGTCTGCTTGTCGCGCGCGGCCGTGGCGGCGAAGTACTCGCCGGTCGGCGAGAGCGCGATGTCGATGAACTTCTCGTCGCGGACGAGATGGGCGACGAGACCGGCAACGTCGGCAGGCAGCGGGGCCGGGGCCGCCAGGGCGGGATCGCCCTGCGCCGCAACGTGGAGGGGGGCAAAAAGCAACAGGGCCGCGAAAGCGGCCCGTCGGAGTCCATTCATGGCAACGTCCGTGGGGGGTGGGGGAAGGCGAAGTCTATCCAGCGCCCCCTAGCGCGCAAGCCCCGCGGACGGCCGGATCAGAAGGGGATGTCGTCGTCCGGGAACGGGTCGTTGCTCTGGGCCGGCGGCGCGCTGCCGCCACCGCGGTTGCCGTAACCGCCGCCGCCACCCGAACCGCCACCGCTGCCACCACGCGCACCGCCGTAGCCGCCACCGCCGCCGCCTGCACCGCGACCGCCACCACCGCCGTAGCCGCCACCGCCGCCCGAACGGGCCGGACGCTCGGCGCGCTCACCGCCGCCTTCGCCGCCCATGCCCGGGTTGCCGCCGAGCATCTGCATTTCATCGGCAATGATGTCGGTGCTGTACTTCTCGACGCCCGCCTTGTCCGTGTACTTCTCGGTGCGCAGGCGGCCCTCGATGTACACCTGACGGCCCTTCTTCAGGTACTCGCCGGCGATTTCCGCCAGACGGCCGAAGAACTTCACCCGATGCCACTCGGTGCGTTCCTGCATGTTGCCGTCCTTGTCCTTCCAGCTCTCGGACGTGGCCACGCTGATGGTCGTCAGCGCCGAGCCGCTCTGGCTGTAGCGCACTTCCGGGTCGTTGCCGAGGTTGCCAACGAGAATGACTTTGTTGATACCGCGCGCCATGGGGTCCTCCGGCCGCTGAATGTCGAAACAGGCCACAGAGTATGACAGCCCCCACCCGCCCGGGGTCGGCCGACCCCTCGTGCGAGGGTCGGAACACGTCTTCACGAGGGGGCGGCGGCCTATAATTCCAGCATGCACGCCGCCGTCGACTCCGCACCCGCGCCCGCCCTGCCCTTCCCCGCCGTCCAGGCTCTGGCCGCGAGCGACATGGCTGCCGTCGACGCCCTGATCCGCCGGCGGCTCGCCTCCGAAGTGGTGCTGGTCAACCAGGTAGCCGAATACATCATCGGCGCGGGCGGCAAGCGCCTGCGCCCGATGCTCACCGTGCTAGCGGCCCGCGCGGCCGGCTACCGCGGCGACGCCCACCACCAGCTCGCGGCGGTGGTCGAGTTCATCCACACCGCCACCCTGCTGCACGACGACGTGGTCGACGAATCCGACCTGCGCCGCGGCCGGGCGACGGCCAATGCCGCCTTCGGCAATGCCGCCAGCGTCCTGGTCGGTGATTTCCTCTATTCGCGCGCCTTCCAGCTGATGGTCGAGCTGGAATCGATGACGATCCAGAAAGTGCTGGCCGACACCACCAACCGGATCGCCGAGGGCGAGGTGCTGCAGCTGCTTCACGTGCGAAACCCGGACACCGACGAGGCCGCCTACCTGCGCGTGATCGAGCGCAAGACGGCCGTGCTCTTCGCTGCCGCCACCCAGCTTGGCGGGCATCTCGCGGGCCTCGGCGCCGCCGGGGAGAAGGCGCTGTTCGACTACGGCATGGCGCTGGGCTACGCCTTCCAGATCGCCGATGACGTGCTCGACTACGCCGGCGACGCGGCCACGCTCGGCAAGAACTTGGGCGACGACCTCGCCGAGGGCAAGGCGACGCTGCCGCTGATCCACGCCATGGCGCACAGCGCGCCGGACATCCAGGCCCGATTGAAGCAGATCGTCCTCGACGGTGACGCCGACGGCTTCCCGGAAGTGCTGGCCGCGATCGAGGCCTGTGGCAGCCTCGACTACAGCCGCGCCGCCGCGCAGAAGTACGCGGATTCGGCGATCGACGCCCTCGCCGCGCTGCCGGATTCCGAGGCGAAGGCCGCGCTGGCCGGCCTGGCGCAGTACGCACTCCAGCGCGCCCACTGAGGCGCGCCGGAGAGGAATGCCTTACTCCGCGGCGAAGCGCTCATCGAAGAAGCCGCGCATCATCGCCATCGAGCGGCGGTAGCTCGGCTCGTGGTACTTGCAGCCCGGGATGACGCTGCCGTCCTCGTCGGGCTCGGCGAAGCAGTGCACGGCGCCACCGAAGTTGACGAACTGCCAGTCGGCCCCGGCGTCGCGCATCTCCTTCTCGAAGCCGTCGATTTCCTCGGGCTTCACGAACGCGTCGTCGGCGCCGTTCATGACCAGCAGCGGCGTCTTCACCGCGCCGGCGATCGCGGGCGCGCTGGTGCCGAGCGAACCATGGAAGCTGGCGACGCCAGCGAGTTCCGCACCGCTGCGGGCGAGTTCGATCACCGTCGCGCCGCCGAAGCAGAAGCCGATCGCGCCGATGTCGTCCTTCGCCAGCGGTGCGCCCTCGGTGGCGCGCAGCGTGGCCAGCGCGGTGTTGATGCGTTCGCGCATCTGCGCGCGGTCCGCGTACACGGCGCCGGCGGCCTGACCGGCCTCCTGCGGGTTGGCCGGACGCACGCCGCGGCCGTACATGTCGACCAGCAGCACCACGTAATCGTCGCCAGCGACCGTCCTCGCCTTCTCGACCGCCGAATCGGTGACGCCGTACCAGTTGGGCACCATCAGCAGGCCGGGACGCGGCGCGGCGTTGGCGTCGTCGTAGACGAGCACACCGTCGAAGGTCGTTTCGCCCACGGTCCAGCTGACCGGCCTCGTGGTCGGCGCGGCGGAAGCGATCGAGGCGAAGGCGGCTGCCGTGGCCACGGCGAGGGCGGCAAGACGCGGGACGAGGCGCATGGCGAAGGCTCCGGAAGACGAGCGCCTGAGTGTAGGCCGATGCCCCGGCCGTGTCGTGACCGCGACGTGCTGGGATTTCAGCGCACGCCGAGCCCGGGGATCGCGCTGATCTGGGCGCCGTCGAAACCCGCCGCTTGGGCGAAGTGCTTGCCGCGTTCGGCGTAGTCGCGATAGCGCGGGAAACTCGGGGCGCCGGGCGAGAGCAGCACCGTGCCCTTGGTGCCCAGTACCTCCTGCGCGTAGCGCACCGCTTCCTCCATCGAGGTCGACTCGCGCATCACGAACTTGGCGGCGGTGGCGATGGCCTTCAGGCGCTCGAAGATCGCCGGGCCGTTCTGGCCCATGGTGATGATCGCGCCCGGGGCATCCGCAGCGACGCGCTCGGCGAACACGCCCCAATCCAGCCCGCGGTCGTAGCCGCCGACCAGGATGGCCGTGCCCTTGCCCGGGTACCAGTCAAGCGCCGCGATCGAAGCCATCGGCGTGGTGCTGATCGAATCGTTGACGTAGACCAGCCCGTCCTTCTCCCCGATGCGCTGCAGGCGGTGCGGCAGCGGCTGGAAATCGGCGACGCGTTCGGCGAGCGGCACGGGGTCGATGCCCAGCGCCTCGACGGCGGCCATGGCCGCGCAGAGGTTCACCCAGTTGTGGCGGCCCGGCAGCGGCAGGAACTTCACGTCGATCACGGCCCGGCCACCGCGCATGATCCAGCGATCACGCACATGCCAACCGTCGTCAGTGTTGAACCACTGCACCCGTTGCCCGCGGGCAGCGAGCGCCGTGCCGACATCGCACAATCGGGCATCGGACGCGTTGAGCAGGGTGATGCCGGGCTGCGCCTCGGTGACGAGCTTCAGTTTGTCGGCGAAATAGCGCGCCTCGGAACCGTGCCAGTCGAGGTGTTCGGGGAACAGGTTGAGCACCACGGCCACGGCGGGGCGCAGGGCATCGGCGGTCTGGTAGCTCGACAGTTCAATGGCCCAGGCATCCGGGGGCGGCTGCACGTCGAGCAATTCAAGGAGGGGCAGACCGATGTTCCCGGCCAGCGCGGTGCGCTCGCCCGCCGCGCGAAGCAGGAAGGCGATCAGCGCGGTGACCGTGCTCTTGCCCTTGGTGCCGGTGACGCAGACGCTGTGGGCACCGGCGTTTTCAGCGAACCAGATCGCCGTGCCGCTCGTGAAGCGCGCGCCGTGGAGTTCGGCATCGATCTTCGGCGACGAATACGCGCTGATGCCCGGCGACTTGATGACCACGTCGAAGGCCGAGAGCGCGACGGAATCGACCTCGGTGCGGATGACGAGGGTCGGGTCTTCCTGCGCCTGCAGGTCGGCGACCTCGTCGTCTTTGCAGAAGACCGTCAGCGGCCGGCCCGGCAGGCGCCAGCGCAGCGCCGCCAGCGCGGCGCGGCCTTCGCGGCCGTAGCCCCAGATCGCGACTTTCTTGCCGTCAAGCTCCGAAATGCGCACCCAGCGCCTCCATCCGTGCCGTCCCCAGCCCGTGCTCGCCCTGGGGGCTGAGCAGTGGTTCGAGGCGCAGGGTAGCCGGATCGAGGGCCGGCTGCTGCGATGCGGCGAAACGCGCCACGAGGGCGTCCTCGCGCCACGCCGGGCTGGCCGCCAGCGCGGCCATGGCCGCACGCGATTCGCGGCCCTCGCCCACGCATTCGAAGGGCTTGTGGCCTTCGATCTCGAGCAGGGCGTCGTACTCGGCGGCCAGCCCCGCATCGTCCAGAAAGTTGCGGCCGAAGATGCCGAGCAGGCGCGGCTTGGGCATGAAGGGCGCCAGAGCGAGGAAGACGAAATGGCACTTCGGGCAGGCGCCGCACCAGCGCTGCGTGGGCTTTTCGCCGAGCAGGTGGAAGTTGCGGTTGCAGCTGGAGAAATGCGCGTCGTAGTGCTCGAGGCGCGCGAACTGCCGCGCCACGGCCAGCTCCGAGAACGGCCGCAACAGCGAGACGTAGTCGAAATCCGCCGCGACCTGCGCGCGGACGAGCGCGGCGAAATCGCGCTCGAAGTCCCAGCCCTTCGACCACTGGTGGTTCACCTCGCCGGTGCCCGGGATCAGGCTGCCGTAGCTCGCCGAGTGCTCGTTGGAGAACACCACGCTGCCGTGGCCAGTGAGCAGGGCGGAAAGCACGAGGATCGCCGAGTTCACCGCCGTCACCGGGATGTGGCCGTTCAATGCGCCCTCGCGATTGAAGGCGAACAGCTCGGGGGCCAGCGCGCGGGTGATGTTGAGCGTGGGCAGACCGGTGCGTTCGGCGCAGGCGCGGATCAACGGCGAGCTGCCGATCCAGGTGACGGTGGGCGAAGCGCCCAGCGCACGCAGCGCTTCGATCGAGACCAGCGAATCCTTGCCGCCGCCGATGGCCACGAGAGCGCGGCGACCGAAAGCGCCGGGGGCTTCGAGGCCCAGCGTTGCCGCGACGGGCCGTGCCGCACCGCCCCGCGGCCAAGCGAGGTGCCCGCGCAGGTCGAGACCGTTGCGGTAGGCAAATTCGCCGAGGCCGTTCTCGTAGACGCTGGCGACGAAGCCCGCCGTGGCCTCGTCGACCGGCCCGTCGGCGCATTCGATCACCGACGGTGCGGCGGCCTTGTAGTAGCTGACGCCGGCGACGAAGTGCAGCAGGCGAAGCGCGGCGTCGACCGCCGCCGCTTTCGCTGCGTCGAAATCCGCCGAACCGGGCTGCACCGCGGTGAACGGGGCGCCGGGGACGGTGATGCGCTCCACCAGTTCGGCGCTGGTCGCGCCGTCGTGGTTGACGAAGGCGTAGCCCAGCGCGATTTCGCCCGTGGCCGGGTCGAAGCGTTTCGAGGTGAAGCGGAAGGCGCGGATGGCCGCGCGATCGAAGGTCCAGCTCATTCCAGGATCTCCTCGGCGGGCAGTGCACGCAGGTTGTAGCGGCTGGCCATCACCATGCCGTAGGCGCCGGCGTCGGCGAGCAGCACCACGTCGCCTTCGGCCGTGGCATCGGGCAGGCGACGGCGGCGGCCCAGCACGTCGCCGGTTTCGCAGATGGGGCCCACGACCTCGGCGGGCTCACCCGGCGGATCGTCGAAGCGCGTGAGGTTCACGATGCCGTGCCAGGCGTTGTAGAGCGCCGGGCGCAGCAGGGCGTTCATGCCGGCATCCAGGCCCACGCGTCGCACGCCCTGCTTGTGCATGGTCGATGTGACGCGGGCCAGCAGCACGCCGGCCTCGGCGACGAGGAAGCGGCCGGGCTCGATCCACAGCGCGTACTGCGGATACACCGACTTCATCTCGGCCAGCATCGCGCCGAAGGCCGCCATGTCGAAGGGCTCGCTCTCCGGCTGGTAGGGGATGCCGATGCCACCGCCCACGTCGATGCGTTCGACGGTGCCGATGGCGTCGGCCACCGAGGCCAGCCGCGCGTACACCTCGCGCCAGTGGTTGGCGTCGAAGATCCCGCTGCCGATGTGCGAATGCAGGCCGGTGAGGCGCGCGCCGAGCGCCTTCGCGGCGGCGGCGGCGGCGGGCGCGTCGTCCAGCGGCAGGCCAAACTTCGCTTCCTTGCCGCCGGTCTTCACCTTGTCGTGGTGGCCCGAGCCGAAGCCCGGATCGACGCGCAGCGTGAGCTCGCGGCCGCGGAACACCTCGGGCCACTCAGCGAGCAGCGCGGCGTTGTCGAGCGTCACGTGCACGCCGAGATCGAACGCCTTCTCGAACTCGACGCGCGGCGCGAAGCTCGGCGTGAACAGCACGCGCTTCGGATCGAGGCCGGGCAGCGTCGCCAGCACGTGTTCCACCTCGGCCAGCGACACGCACTCGAAGCCGAGGCCCTCGGCCTCCAGCGCCTTCAGAATGACGGGGTGCGGGTTGGCCTTCAGCGCGTAATGCGCGCGGTCCACCGCGGTCAGGGCCTTCAGCTGGCGGGCGCGCTCGCGCACGGTCGGCAGGTGGTAGGCGTAGACGGGCGCAGCGCGTTCCGCGAGCGCGATCAAGCGGGCACGGTCGGCCTGCCACCACGTGGCGCGCGGCGTGCGCGGCGCACCCAGCTCGCGCCAGCTCGGGCCAAACACCGCCGTCTCGTCCACCGGCATCGCGTTGGAAGCGATGAGCAGGCCATGCAGCGTCGGCAGCAGGCCTTCCGCGATCGCCTCGTCGACGACGAAGGTGAGGTTGAGGTCGTTCGAGCTCTGCGAGATCAGGTGCACGCGCTCCCGGCCGAAGGTGGCCAGCACCTCGGTGAGCCGGTGCAGGCGCGAGCGCATGCCGCGGCCGACCAGCGTGATCGCCGAGCACGGCGCGATCACCTTGACCCGGCAGATGCGCTCGAGGTCGCGGCACAGCGCTTCGAGCACGTTGGTGCTGACCAGGTTGTCGCTCGGGTCCAACGACACGGTGACGTTGGTCTCCGAGGAACCGATCAGGTCCACCGACAGGCCGTGCGACTTGAAGCAGCCGAAGACCTCCGCGAGGAAGCCCACCTGCTGCCACATGCCGATGGTCTCCATCGACACCAGCACGATGCCGCGCCGCGCGCTGATCGCCTTGACCCCGGCCACCGTCGCCGCCTGCCCGTCAATGACGGTGCCGGCGAGGTCGGGGTTCTCGGTGTCGCGGATCCACATCGGCACGCCCGCCTCGCGGCAGGGCGTCAGGCAGCGCGGGTGCAGCACCTTGGCGCCAGTCGTCGCGATCTCCTGCGCTTCGGCGAAGTCCAACCGCGAGAGCAGGCGCGCGTCCGGCACCTGGCGCGGGTTGGCGCTGAACATGCCGGGCACGTCGGTCCAGATCTCGACGCGACGCGCCTTCAGCAGGGCGCCGAAGTAGGCGGCCGACGTATCCGACCCCCCGCGACCAAGAATCGCCGTGCCGCCGTCGCGATGGCGGGCGATGAAGCCCTGCGTGATCGCGAAACGTTCGGGCTTCGCCATCAGCCGCTCCCGTGCCACCGGGTCCATGAAGTCGCAGGACACCGACAGGCGCTGCGCCCATGCGCTGGCGTTGGGCTGCTCGATGGCGCGCATCGAATCGCGCGCGTCCCACCATTCCAACACCATGCCTTGCGTGCGCAGGTAGGCCACGCCGAGCGTCGAACTGAGCAGCTCGCCCTGGGCCAGTACCTCGGCCTGCCACGCCAGCTCGGCCGACGCGGCACGCGGGTCGGACGCCAAGGCGCGCAAGGCGGCGAAGCGCGCACCCAAGCACGCCTCGACGTCGACGCCGAGTTCGGCGGCGAACGCGGCATGGCGCGCGATGAGAGCTTCCGCCTGGGCATGAAGGCCGGGCATGTCCTGATGCCCATCGATCATGGCCTGCAGCGCATTCGTCACGCCCGAGAGGGCCGAAACCACCACCAGTACGCGCGCGCCGTCCTCCTCCGCGCGGCGGCGCATGAGTTTCCCGATCGTGTCCCAGCGCGATTTTTTCGACACGCTGGTGCCCCCGAACTTCAGGACGATCCAGTCATTGGCGAACGCGGGGACAGGGCTACTCATCGGGGCACGCTCATCGGGGTTGGCACCTCACAGGGCCGTGGGTTCTGGGGCTTCGGGAAAAAGGAATGCCGCCTCGAGAGGCGGCAGCGCAAGGATACCGTGGCCCCACCGTGGACGCCGAGGGGCCGTGGTCGATCCGCTGCGCGTCTTGTGGCGATGCGCGGGCAGCGGGGACACTGTGCGCATGACGACTCGTGATCCTGTCCAACGCGACTACATGCAACTCGACGTCTTCGCCGACCAGCCGGGCCGGGGCAATCCCCTGGGCGTGGTGTTCGGCGCAGACGACTTCGACACCGCCGCCATGCAGGCCCTCGCCGCGTGGCTCAATCTTTCCGAAACCACCTTCGTGCTTCCGGCCACGCAGCCCGCGGCCGACTACCGCCTGCGCATCTTCACGCCGCGGCAGGAACTGCCCTTCGCCGGCCACCCGAGCGTCGGGACCGCGCACGCGGTGCTGGAGCGCGGCCTCGCGACGCCGAAGGCGGCGGCCGATCGTGGCGCCCTCGTGCAGGAATGCGCGGCCGGCCTGCTGCCCCTGCGCATCTGCGGCGAAGGTGCGGCGCGCGTGATCCACGTGCGCGCACCGCGTGGTGTCGAGCGCGCGGCGGATGCCCGCGCCGTGCTGGCCAGCCTCCTCGGCGCGCCGCTGGGCGCCGTGCGTCCCGCCTTGGTCGACAACGGCCCGCGCTGGTGGTGCATCGAGCTCGCCAACGAAGCGACCGTGCGCCGGTTGGCACCGGACCTCGAAGCGATGGCCGCGGCGAACCAGGCCGACGGCAGCGTCGGTGTCGCCGTGTTCGCGCGCTGCAGCGGGCCGGATTACGCCCTCGTCGTCAGGGCTTTCGTCCCCGCCGACGGCATTCCGGAAGACCCGGTCACCGGCAGCGCCAACGCCGCCATCGCCGCGTGGCTGCAGGCGAACATCGCTTTGCCGTCGGCGCGCTTCCGCAGCTCGCAGGGCCGCGAAGTGGGCCGCGACGGCGTGGTCGAGATCGAGGTCGACGCCGAAGGCGAGGTCTGGATCGGCGGCCTGACGCAGACCGTCATCGAGGGCACGCTGGCGTGGTGACGCGGCGCTTCATGCATCTCGACGTCTTCGCGCCGCGGGCGGGCGCCGGCAATCCGCTGGCCGTCGTCCTCGACGCCGAGGGCCTCGACACCGCGGCCATGCAGCGCATCGCCGCGTGGACGAACGTCATCGAAACCACCTTCGTGCTGCCGCCGACCACGCCGGAGGCCAGCTACCGGGTGCGCATCTTCACACCGCGCCGCGAATTGGCCTTCGCCGGGCACCCCAGCGTCGGCACCGCGCATGCGGTGCTGGCCGCAGGCCTCGCCACGCCGCGTGAGGCCGCCGAGGGCACGCGCCTGCTGGTGCAGGAATGCGGTGCCGGCCTCTTGCCGGTGCGCGTGGAAGGCGACGGGCCGACGCAGGCCCTGTTCGTCCAGGCGCCGGCCACGCAGGTGCTGGCGCGCCGCGACGGCGAGGATGCGGGCCTGCGGGCGCTGCTCGGTGAGCGGCTCTCGACGGCCGGCGCCGCGCTGATCGACAGCGGCCGCCGCTGGTGGGCCGCCGAACTCGTGGACGAAGCCGCGGTGCGCGGCTGGACGCCGGACTTCAATGGCATCGCCGCATTGGCCGCTCCGCACGAGGCGATGGGCCTCGCCGTGTTCGCGCGCTGCCACGGCACCGACTACGGCCTCGTCGTGCGCGCGCTGATGCCCTTCCACGGCCACTACGAAGACCCGGCCTCGGGCGCGGCGAACGCCGCGCTGGCCGGCTATCTGCATGCCACGGGGCAAGCCCGCGAGCTCAGCGACCGCTATGTCGTCAGCCAGGGTCGCGAAGTCGGCCGCGACGCGCGCTTGTCGCTGGTCCGCGAGGGCGGACGCATCTGGGTGGGCGGCACCACGCAGACGGTGGTCGCCGGGTCCCTGCGCTGGTAGCTCAGGTTTCCGGCACCACGTCCACGCGGACGCGGATCGAATCGCCCGGGTGGTAGGGCGTCTCGGTCGTGTAGACGTGGCCGTTGTAGTCGTAGGCGACGCGGTAGCCAACCACGCGGTCTTCGGCACGACCGTCCGACACCGTCTGGCAGCGCTGCTCGTAGCGCACCGTCTCGCGCTCGTAGCTGCGGCCGTAGCCGTCGTCGTAGCGCTGGCGGCTGCGGTCGTTGGCGATGGCACCGCCAAGCAGCGCACCGGCCACCGTCGCGGCACGACGGCCGTCACCGTCGCCGAACTGGCGGCCGATGGCCGCGCCGACGATGCCGCCCAGCACGGTATTGGTGGCCGTGCCCGGGCCGCCCTGGCGCGCATAGCGGCGGTCGTCGTAGCCGTAACCGCGCTCCCGGCTGACGTAACGCACCGGCTCCTGCCAGCACTGCTGGCGGTAGCTGGGCTCGCCCGGGGCGAGGATCGGATCGACGTTCACCACGCGCGCGGTGTCCCAGCGCGGCCCGTTGTCGCCGCGATAGCCCGAGTCGTAGCGGCTGTCGTAGTACTGCGCCGAAGCGGTGCCGGCGACGAGGGCAAGGGCGGCCACGAGGGCGGTGCGGCGGATCATCGGGTCTCTCCGGGCCGCGGGAGTGCGGCGCAAGGAGAGACTCGGGCCGCGCGGGTCAACACAGGCTTAATCGGACGGCAGGGCGACGGCGCGTTCAGCGGGCCGAAAGCCGGCGTTCAAGGCACCGACAGCGCAGGCGCCAGCCAGGCCAGGGCGGCCTGCGCAGACCGCGCCGCGGAGGCCCCCATCACCGGCGCGACGTGCCCGCCGGGCACACGGCATAGGCTGGCACCGATGGCGTTCGCGTAAGCAGCCGACGCCGCGGGCGGGATGTCGTCATCGGCGTCGCTGGCGATGACCAGCGTGGGGGCGCCGGCATCGGGCAGCGCCAAGCCGGCGTGCGCTTCACACAGCACGGCCGCGCTCTCGTCGCGCCAATGCCGGAACGCGAACTGCTGGTCGGCGAAGCCCGCCCCGGCCAAGGCGCGTTGCGTGCTCGCGAAGCGCCCCTCGGTGCACCAGGGCACGACATCGCTGGAGGCAGTGAATGACGGAACGGCCGTGATCCAGGGCGCCGGCGGCAGCGGATTCACGAGGACGAGGGCCCGGGGGCGCGATGCCGTCGCCACGCGCGCCATGGCCGCGACGGCCAACAGCCCACCGAGGCTGGCACCCACCAGGACGTCGACGGGCGCCGCCTCCACCGCATCGACCGCCTGCGCTAGGTAATCGTCGAGTCGAGTCGCCGCGAGGCCACCGGCGGCCGGCTCGAAGTCCGGCGCATCGACCCGCCAACCCTCGGCTTCGAACAGGCGTCGCCAGATCGCCCACTGGCCGCCCCAGGCACCGGCGCCATGCAGGAACAGCGCGCGCGGGCTCAACGGAGCGCGGCGTCCAGCGTGATCGGCACCGACAGCGCCTTCGATACCACGCAGTTGGCTTTGGCGTTGTTGGCGAACTCGGCGAAGGTCGCGGCGTCGAGTCCGGGCACGGTGGCACGCACCGTCAGCGCGATCCCGGTGATGGCCGGGCCGCTGGCTTCGCCGACCGACAGCGCGAGCTTCGCTTCGGTGTCGATGCGCGTGACGACGTGGCCGGCGGTTTCCAACATGAAGCCGAGCGCCATCGAGTAGCAGCCGGCGTGCGCGGCGGCGATGAGCTCTTCGGGATTCGTTCCCTTCTCGTCGCCGAAGCGCGTGCCGAAGCCGAATCGCTGCTCGGCGAACACCCCGCTCTGCGGCGTGCTGATGCCGCCGCGTCCGGTTTTCAGGGCGCCTTCCCAGAAGGCGGTGGCGGTGCGGGGCAGCGTGGCCATGGCGGCATTCCTCGGGTGGGGGTGGAGGGCCGGAGTCTACGCCCGCCCTGCAGCAGGCGGCTTGCTGGGAAGGGCCCGCCCCTGCCCGCCGCGACGCGGCCCATCGGGGGCTATGCTCGCGGCTCGTCCCGAGCCCGCCCAGGTTCCCATGCGCCGTTTTCGTCGACCGCTGCTCACCCTCGCCTGCCTGCTGCCCGCCGGCGTGATCGCCCAAGGCGCTCCCGCCTCCCCGCAGGACGTCGTTATCGTCCGCGCCGAGCGGGTGCTGGCTGATCCGGCCACCGGCCGCGTGGCACCGGCCACGCTGGTGATCCGCGGCGACCGCATCGAGGCCGTGCTGCCCGGCGCCGACGCCGAGGTCGCCACGCCCGAGGGCCAGGGCCGGGTGCGCGAATTCCGCTTCGAAGGCACCGCGCACACCGTGCTGCCTGGCCTGATCGACAGCCACGTGCACCTCACCGGCAATCCGGCCGAGCCGTTCTGGCAGTCCGTGGTCGAAACCGACGAACGCGCCGCGATCACCGGCGTGCGCAATGCCCTGCGCACCGTGCAGGCCGGCTTCACCACGGTGCGCGACCTCGGCGCACCCGGCAACGCCGGCTACGCCCTGCGCGACGCCATCCGCGAGGGTGACGTGCCGGGCCCGCGCATCCTCTCCGCTGGGCGGATGGTTTCGATCATCGGCGGCCACGGCGACCTCACCGGCTTCCGTCCCGAAGTGACGCGGGCGATGGACGGCGGCAACACCTGCACCGGCCCGGAGCAGTGCGCCGAAGTCGTGCGCACGCTGTCGCGCGCGGGGGCGGACGTCATCAAGTTCGCGGCCACCGGCGGCGTGCTCTCGCAGCAGAACCGCGGCCTCGGCCAGCACTTCACCGACGCCGAGATGAAAGCGATCGTCGATACCGCGCACCAGCTGGGCCTGAAAGTGGCCTCGCACGCGCACGGCGCCGAGGGCGTGGCCGCCGCGGCGCGCGCCGGCGTCGATTCGATCGAGCACGGCACCTACGTGGACGAGGCCGGCATCCGCGCGATGAAGGCCAGCGGCACCTACCTCGTGCCGACCCTCTCGCCGACCATCGCCTACCGCGAGAACCTGCCGAAGGGCCTCTACACGGCCGTCGTCGCGGCGAAGATCCGCGTGCGCCTCGAAGCCACCGGCAAGAACATCGCCGCCGCGCGACAGGCCGGCCTGCCCATCGCCTACGGCACCGACTCCGGCGTCTCCGAGCACGGCCGCAATGCCGAGGAGATGCCGCTGATGGTGCAGTACGGCGGCATGAGCCCGAAGGAGGTCGTCGTCTCGGCCACCCGCAGTGCCGCGACCTTGCTGGGCCTCGAAACCGAGGTCGGCCAGCTGGCACCGGGCTTCTCGGGCGACGTGGTGGTGGTGGAAGGCGACCCGCTCGCCGACCTCGCCGCCCTGCAGCGCGACCGCATCCGCCTCGTGGTGGCCGCCGGCCGGGTGGTGCCGATGCCGGAGAAGGCCGTCGACCAAGCCGTGGTTACCGCGCGCTGAGCCTTGGCGGGATCCGCGATGGCCAGCGCGTTCAGCCCGACCACGGCGCTGGCGCTGGCCGACGCGATCCTCGCGTTGCACCTCGCCATCGTCGCCTTCAACGTCGTGATGCCGCCGGCGATTCTCGCCGGCGCGTGGCGTGACTGGCGCTGGGTGCGGCATCGCGGGCTGCGCGTGCTGCATCTCGGCGGCATGGCCGTGGTCGCCCTGCAGGCCGCGCTCGGCGACCTGTGCTTCCTTACCGTCTGGGAGGCCGAGCTGCGCCGCGGCGCCGGCGAACACGGCAGCGGCGGCGGCTTCATCGAAACCCTGCTCGCCGAGGCCCTCTATGTCGACGTGCCGCTGGCCGTTCTGATCCCGGTCTATCTCGGCTGGGCCGCGCTGTCGCTGGCCCTGTGGTGGCTCGTGCCGCCGAAGCGGCGCGGCCGGCGCTGACCCCGCCTCAGATCGTGAAGCGGTAGCTCAGCTTGACGAGCAGCTGCTCCGAGTCGCGCAGGTCGAAGGCGTTGCTGAACTCGTCGCCGAGGCTGAAGCCGTCCTGCGATTCCTGGAACAGCGAACCGCCGCGCACGTAGGCGATGTAGAGGTCGGAGAGCGGCGCGATCTGGTAGCGGTAGCGCACCTGGAAGCCGAGGTTGCGCAGCGCGAAGTCGTCGAGCGGCTCGGTAGTGCGGCTTGCGACGCCGCCCGGCGCCACGCGCCAGAGCGCACGGGCCTCGGCGTCGAGGCCGATGGCTTCGAGGCGCACGCGCAGTTCCTGCTTCGCATCGATCTGCCAGGTGGTGCCGGCCGAGAGGAAGGCCTGCTGGCCGGCGAATTGCCCCAGCGCGTTGCCGCCACGCCAGATCACCCAGTCCGGGTTGTCGATGAGCTGCAGGCTCGCCGTGAAACGCAGGCGCTCGTTGGCGTGATAGGTGGTTTCGCCGAGAAGTTCGACCATCCGCCGACCGCCACCATCGAAACCTTCATTGGCGCTGCGGAATTTGCCGTAGTGCTCGAAGCGCCCCTCGGGCGAACGCGCCCAGTAACGCTCGGCGAAGATCCCCACGCGACGCGGCAGGCGCACGTGGCCGTTGCCGCGCAGGACGAGATCGTCGTTGAACGGGCCGGTGACGAACACGTCCCAGAGCCGGTTGCCGCCGTCGCGGTACTCGCTGTACTGGTTGATCGCCACGGTGTTGAAGAGGCGCAGGCCGCGGTCGTTGTAGCGGCTCGAGGCGGCGTAGCGCGTCTGGTGCGAGGCGAACCGGCTGTCCTCGGGAAGATCGGCCTCGCGCTTCGCGACCTCGTAGCGCACGTAGTTGAAATTGTTGCGCTCGAGGAAGCCGAAATCGTTCAGCTGCAGGTTCTTGCCGAGGTGCAGCGCATACAGCTGCTGCCGCCAGCCCTGTCCGAGCTCGTGGTCGATGCGCAGCTGCCCGCCGCTGTCGCGGCCGCCGCGGGTGGGATCCTCGATGTCGGAGGCCGCGAGCCCGCCGCGCACGGTCAGGCCGTCATGCGGCGTCCAGGCCTGGTCGAACGAGGCCACGCGCGCCACGCGGTCGAGGAAGGGCCGCTTCACTTCGGTCAGCATCGCGCCGCTGGTCCAGCCTTCGCCGGCCGTGCTGGCGCGCGCCGCGACGAAATCGCGCCCCGCCGGGCCGTCCTCGGTCGCCGCGAACAGGCCATAGCCGATGCGGCCCGCGCTGCCGTTGAGCTTCACCGCGCCGGTCACGTCGCCGGCACCGCGGCCATCGTCGGCGCCAGCGCCAACGCGGCGGGTGTAGAGCAGCCGGTTGGCGTTGTTCAGGCCGCCGAAGCCGACGTCGAAGTAGGCCTGGTTCTCGGTGAAGAACGGCCGCTTGTCGTTGAAGAACACCTCGGTCGCGCCGAAGTTCACCACCAGCTCGTCGCTCTCCACCTGTCCGAAATCCGGGTTCAGCGTGGCCGAGAGCTGGAAGCGCCCGTTCGGCTTCCAGAACAGGTCGGCACCGGCGGCGCCGCGGAAGCGGCCGTCCACTTGGTCCTGCAGGCCCGAGACATAGGGCGTGATGGCGAGCAGCGACTGCTCGAAGGCCGGCACCTCGATCTTCTCGAGTACCGACAGGAAGCGCGGCTCGTTCCAACTCACCGCCGGCCAGCCGTAGCGCGCATTGCTGTGGCCGATCACGCGGTCCAGCGAGAGCCCGATCGTGCGTTGGCCGTCCTTCGCCTGCGCCATCGGCGCGACGTGCCACGGGATCAGCACCTCCGCCGACCAGCCCTCGGGGTCCTCCGAGGTGGCCTGCCGCCAGTCGCCGTCCCAGTCGTCGTTGAACTGGTTCTCGTTGGCGATCGTGGTGTCGCCGATGTCGCCCGCCATCGTCACCACGAAGTTGTAGCCATTGCGGCCGTCGCCGTCGAAATCGACATAGACGTTGACGCGGTCCGCGGGCGGAACGTTGTCGCGGCCGCCGCGCGGCGCGAGCCGAGGCACGCCGGCGGGCTGGTGGTTGCGGAAGGCGATGGCGAGGCCGTCAGGGGTCGATTTCACCCAGGCTTCGGTGCCGAGCGACGCCGGCTCGCGGGTCAGCGGCTGCACCCCGCGGAAATCGGTGATGTGACGGGCGTCCGCCCACTCGGCGGAATCGATGCGGCCGTCGAGCGTGATCGCCGTCCTTGCAGCGAGCCCCTGCGCGGACAGGGCAGCGAGCAGGGCGAGGCCGAGGCGCGTCGGCGAGGGAGGGAACACTGGGCGCATGGCGGCCTCGGGGCGAACAACGGCCGACAGCCTAAACGTCGACCGGGCGCACGCGTCACCCGGAAGTCACCCCGCCCGGGGGCAGGGTCAGCCGCGATTCACTTCTTCGCCGCGGCCTTCTTGCGCGGCTTCTTCGGCTTCGGCTCGTCCTTGGGCTGCAGCATGGTGCCGGTGCACTTGGCCGAGCCGCAGCGGCATTCCCACAGCTTCTTCAGCGCCGGGGTGTAGGGCTCGTCGAGCACGATGCCGTAGTTGTAGCTCAGCTCCTCGCCCGCGGCGATGTCGCGCAGGGCGTGGATGTAGACCTTGTCCTTGTGCTTCTTGCCCTTGGCGTTCTCTTCCTGCACGGCCTCGCAGTTCGGCGCGCAGCTGTGGTTGATCCAGCGCGCCACGTTGCCGTCGATGTTCGCGTCGATCACGAACTCGTCGTTGAGGCTGAACAGGAAGGTGTGGCCGGTCTCGTCGTGGCCGGCGTAATCGGCATCGACGTCGGCATGGGCGCGCACTTCGCCCTTGTAACGCACCACGCGCTCGCCCTTGGCGATGGCCTCGGTGGCGAACACGCCGTTGCCATGGATGGACGACTGGCGGCGTTCGATTTTCTTTGGCATGGGTCAAGGCGCGTGGCAGGAAGAAGCCTATTCTGGCCGTGTACCGAGCGCAGGAACAGCCCATGTCCGCCGTCGAGAGTTGGCACGAGGAAATGCAGTCGGCTTGGCTCTACCGGCGCCTCGCCCTCGCCGAGCGCGATGCGCGGATGGCCGCGCTGTTCGAGCGGCTGGCCGGAACGGCCGAGCAGCAGGCCCAGCGCTGGGCGGCATTGGCGCCCGCCCTACCCGCATTCGCTCCGACACCCCGGGCCAAGCTGGCCGCCGCCCTCCTGCGCCGCGTGCCACCGCGTCGACTGCTGCCCCTGCTGCGCGCCCTGAAGGTGCGCGGGCTCTCGGCCTACGACGCCGCACCGGCCGGCCATGCCCGGCACACCCGCGTCGAGGACATCGGCCATCGCCATCGCGGGCCGGGTGGCGGCTCCTTGCGTGCCGCGGTGTTCGGCATCAACGACGGCCTCGTTTCCAATGCCAGCCTGATCCTCGGCATGGTCGGCGCGGGCTCCGGCGATGCGACGGTGCTGGCCGCCGGTGTCGCCGGCCTGCTCGCCGGCGCGCTGTCGATGGCGGCCGGCGAGTACGTCTCGGTGCGCTCGCAGCGCGAGCTGTTCGAGTACCAGATCGGGCTGGAGCGCGAGGAGCTCGCCGAGTACCCCGAAGCCGAAGCGGAGGAGCTGGCCCTGATCTACGCCGCCCGCGGCATCGATCCGGCGGACGCGCGGCGCATGGCCGACCAGCTGGTCGCCAACCCCGAGCACGCGCTCGACGTGCTGGCGCGCGAGGAGCTGGGCCTGAACCCCGACGACCTCGGCTCCCCCTGGGGCGCGGCGATTTCGTCCTTCCTCGCCTTCGCCGTCGGCGCCACCCTGCCCTTGCTGCCCTTCCTCTTCGGCGCTGCCTTGCCAATGGCGGCCTACGTCGGCGGCGCGCTCTCGGCCGTCGGCCTGTTCGCCACCGGTGCGGCGATGAGCCTGTTCTCGGGGCGCAATGCCTTCGGCGGCGGCTTCCGGATGCTGGCCATCGGCGGCGGGGCCGGCGCCCTCACCTTCGCGATCGGCCACCTGCTGGGTGGCGTGATCGCCTGAGGCCGCGGCTCAGGCAGCCACGGGGCGCGCGTCGCGGTTCATCCGCCAGCGCCGCTCCTGCAGCACGATTACCGCGAGATAGAGCACGACCACAGCTGCAGGAATCGCCACATAACGATGGTCGGGCAGCGCGTAGTGCAGCCCCAGCACGGCCACGACACGGGCCACCGCGTGGGCGTAGCCGATCCAGTGGCCGATGATCCAGCTGTAGACCATCCACATCGAGACACTGAGCACGGCGACGCCGAGCGGCATCGCGCTGGGCTCGACGATGCCGAAAGGGATGGCGATGGCGTAGGCCAGCAGGGCCTGCGCCATGCCGACGAAGAACAGGTTCTGGAACGCGTTCTTCGGCTTGGTCTTGTCGAGGAAATCCTCGCCGGTGAGCTTCGAGAGCCCCATGCCGAGGTAGGCGATCATGCCGGTGGCGATCACCAGCACCAGCAGCATCGTCGACTCCGGGAGGAACAGGCCGGCCACGCCCACCGCGGCCCAGGCGATCGTGCCAGCCAGCGGCATGGCCAGCCCACGCGCGGCCGCGAACTCGGCGCGCTGGATTTCAAGGCTGCGCTCAGAAAAAGACATGGCGCATCCATCCAAAGCCACCGGTCCAGTACGCCACCCAGGCGAAGCCAAAGCTGGCCCAGCCGAAGCCCTTGGCCGCCTTGATGGCCTTGCCCGCCACGAAGGCGGCGCCGGCGATCAGGGCGATGCGGGTCAGGTCACGCGATTCCATGGTGCTCTCCTCATCGCTTCGACCATCGAAGCGTGGGGACAGTGTCGCGAAGGCCTGCACATGGCCCCATCCACGGGCGTCAGGACTTGTGGGTGACGGGTGTCACCTGGGCCAGCGGCGCCAGAGGCTCACCAATCGGTCGGGGCGTAATCCTTCAAGAACTGGCCCCATACGTGCTGGCCGCTATTGATGCCGCCGATGATGGGATCAACGATGCGCGCCGCACCGTCCACGATGTCGAGCGGCGGATGGAAGCGCTCCTCGATGGCCTTGCGTGCCGCGATTTCAATCGGGTCTTCGTCGGTCACCCATCCGGTGTCGACCGCATTCATGTGGATGCCGTCACCGTGGTAATCGGCGGCGGACGTGCGCGTCATCATGTTCAGCGCCGCCTTCGCCATGTTCGTATGCGGATGCTTGGTGGTCTTGAAGTTGCGATAGAACTGCCCCTCCACCGCCGACACGTTCACGATGTGCTTGTCGCGTTCCGGCGTGCGCAGCATGAGGGTCTTCAGGCGCGCATTGATGATGAAGGGCGCGACCGCGTTGACCAGCTGTGTTTCGAGCAGCTCCACCGCCGGCACTTCATCCATCTGCAAACGCCACGAGTTCCGACCGCGCAAATCCACTTGCTGCAGGTCTTTGTCGACGCGGCCTTCCGGAAACAGATGCGCCTGCCCCAGCAGCTCGTCGGCCAGCAGCGGAACCTGCGAAAGCTCGGCCGCACGCGCAATGCCCGCCTGCGTGGCCAAGTTCGGGCCATCCACCAAGGCCTGACTGCCACCCGGCAGCAGGTCCGCCGCGCGCAAGCCTTCGTAGCCGCCCACCAGCTTGCGAATGTGCTCCGGCAACTCGTGCAGGGCTTTCGTTTCGCCAGCCATCATGTGGGCATAGAAGGCTGGCGGGCGGCGCACCGTCTGGCAGGCGTTGTTGATGATGAAGTCGAGGCGCGGCCGGGTCGCGACCAACTCGGCACAGAACGCTTCCACGCTGGGCGTGTGGCGAAGGTCGAGTCCGAACACTTCAAGCCGATGGCCCCACTCCGCGAAATCCGGCTCCTGCGCGTAGCGCTGCGCGGAGTCGCGGGGGAATCGCGTGGTCACGATCAGGTCGGCACCGGCACGAAGCAGCTTCAATCCGGCCTGGTAGCCAATCTTCACCCGGCCGCCGGTGAGCAGCGCCACACGCCCACGGAGATCCGTGGTCTCGGTGCGCTTGAAGAAGTTCAGCTCCGCGCAGGGCGGGCAGAGCTGGTCGTAGAAGTGGTGCACGTGCGTGTACTTCTGCTTGCACACATAGCAGTGCAGAAGCTCGGGCGATTCGCCCAGCAGAACCGGCTCGGCCGCATTGTTGCGCGGATCGTGCTGGCCGGCAGGATGCGGCGGGAAACAATTCGGCGTGGTGAACACCGGCTTGCTGCGCAAGGTGCGGATGCCGGTTTGGTCGAGCAAGGCTTCGGTCTTCTTCGCCTTCTCGCGAGCGGCTTCCCGCAGCGCTTCTTTGTTTTTCTTGCGTCGTTCGCGCGGCTCCGGGTGATGCACCAAGGCCACCGCCTGCAGCAGGCGAACACGCTCGGCCTCGGGCAAAGCCTCGAGCAGCGCGCGGTCGTCGCGCACGGCTTCGAGCAGCTCAATCGCCGTGCGGGCGCGATCAGGGAAGGAAGCAGCCTCGTCAACGGGCGAGGTGTGAAGCGTTTGGGTCATGGGGTAGGCCGTGAAGCGCGATTGCGCAAAGAGAAGGCGCGTCAGCGCTGATCGAAGGCGTGTCGGCAGGCGCCGCCTGCGAGCGCGCATTGTCTCCGGAACCGGGCCCGGCCACACGGCTGGCGGGCCCTTCACACCCCGCCGATTGAGCGGGCCGGGGTCAATCCGTACAATTCCGGTCCTGATTCAGCCCGGGGCCGCCCGGGCTCCGGCCAGCCCCTCCGCCAGCCCCTGCGAGCGACCGCCCCGATGCTCCGCGTCACCAAGCTCACCGACTACGCCACCGTGGTGCTCACGGTGCTCGCCGAGCAGGCCGAGCGCGTGCACAGCGCCGCCGAGCTGGCCGAGCGCTCGCGGGTGGAAGCGGCGACGGTCGCCAAGGTGCTGAAGCTCCTGGCACAGGCCGGACTGGTCGAGAGTTTCCGCGGCGCGGCCGGCGGCTACCGGCTGGCACGGCCGGCGGCGCACATCCGCTTGGCCGACATCGTCGAGGCCCTGGAGGGCCCGCTGGGCATGACCGCCTGCAGCGTCCACGACGGCGACTGCGGCATCGAGGCCCATTGCGGCATCCGGGCCGGCTGGCAGCGCATCAACGACGTGCTGCTCGATGCGCTGAACCGCACCACCTTGGCCGACATGCTGGCGCCCGTGCCGGTCCCGGCCCCGAAGAACCCCAAAGCCATCCCGGCCGCCCTGGTCCCGTCGACCTGAGCGCGCCCCGAGGAGAGCCACCATGACCACACCCACCGTCGAGACCCTCCTGCCCTCCGGCACCCCGCTCGAGGCCGGCGTCGAGGAAGCCCTCAACCGCCGCTACGACGCCGGTTTCATCACCGACATCGAGACCGAGTCCTTCGCCGCCGGCTTGGGCGAGGACGTCGTCCGCGCCATCTCGGCGAAAAAGAACGAGCCCGAGTGGATGACCGAGTGGCGCCTCAAGGCCTATCGCCATTGGCTGACGATGACGCCGCCGGAGTGGGCGAAGCTCAACATCGCGCCGATCGACTACCAGGCCATCTCGTATTTCGCCGCGCCGAAGAACGCGCCGAAGTCGCTGGACGAAATCGACCCCAAGCTGCTCGAGGCCTACGACAAGCTCGGCGTGCCGCTCCACGAGCGAGCGCGCCTGGCCGGCATCGCCGTCGACGCCGTGTTCGATTCGGTCTCGGTCGGCACCACGTACAAGGACGAGCTGAAGAAAGCCGGCGTGATCTTCTGCTCGATCAGCGAGGCGATGCACGAGCATCCCGAGCTGGTGAAGCAGTACCTCGGCTCGGTCGTGCCGGTGGGCGACAACTACTTCGCCGCGCTGAACTCGGCGGTGTTCTCGGACGGTAGCTTCGTCTTCATCCCGAAGAACACCCGCTGCCCGATGGAGCTCAGCACCTACTTCCGCATCAACGCCGGCCACACCGGCCAGTTCGAGCGCACGCTGATCATCTGCGAGGAGAAGGCCTACGTCTCCTACCTCGAAGGCTGCACCGCGCCGATGCGCGACGAGAACCAGCTGCACGCGGCGGTGGTCGAGCTGGTGGCGCTGGACGACGCCGAGATCAAGTACTCGACGGTGCAGAACTGGTACCCCGGCGACGAGAACGGCGTGGGCGGCATCTACAACTTCGTGACCAAGCGCGGCGAGTGCCGCGGCGCGCGCTCGAAGATCAGCTGGACGCAGGTGGAAACCGGCTCGGCCATCACCTGGAAGTACCCGAGCTGCGTGCTGCTCGGCGACGACTCGGTGGGCGAGTTCTACTCGGTGGCCCTTACCCACCACCGCCAGCAGGCCGACACCGGCACCAAGATGGTGCACATCGGCAAGAACACCAAGAGCACCATCGTCTCCAAGGGCATCAGCGCCGGCCACGGCCAGAACACCTACCGCGGGCTGGTGAAAGTGGAGAAGACCGCCGCCAACGCCCGCAACTACACGCAGTGCGACTCGCTGCTGATCGGCAAGCGCTGCGGCGCGCACACCTTCCCCTACATCGAGGTGAAGAACGCCAGCGCCACCGTCGAGCACGAAGCCACCACCTCGAAGATCAGCGACGACCAGCTGTTCTACTGCCGCGCCCGCGGCATCGGCGAGGAAGACGCGGTCAGCCTCATCGTCGACGGCTTCTGCAAGCAGGTCTTCAAGGAGCTGCCGATGGAATTCGCCGTCGAAGCCAAGAAGCTGCTCGAAGTCAGCCTCGAAGGGGCCGTGGGATGAGCATGGACAGCGACCTTCGTGCCGCGTACCGCGGCGAGTTGGCGCAAGCCGATGCGCTCGAGTCGGCCGGCGACTGGGCAGGCGCCTTCCGCCACCTCGAGCGCGCCCATATCCTCGGGCAGCGCCACACACTGGCACACACGCGGACCCACCTCAGGATGCTGCGCAACGGGTGGAAGCGCGCCGATGCGCGGGAACTGTTCGGACAGGTCG
The DNA here is from genome assembly GCF_027531545.1 of Silanimonas sp. Classification (GTDB taxonomy): domain Bacteria; phylum Pseudomonadota; class Gammaproteobacteria; order Xanthomonadales; family Xanthomonadaceae; genus Silanimonas. Next base: position 58,614 of record NZ_JAPZSC010000033.1, read on the forward strand.
TCCGCAGCGTCGCCGCCCTCACCAAGACGGTCTTCTGGGTCCCGGCGGGCAACACGGGAGGGGCCAACGTCCACCCCCTGAAGCCCATGCCGATCCCGGACGACCTGAAGCCTTGGCTGGAGTAGGCCCATGACGAACGCCACCGCCAGCCCCTTTCTTCCTGGCCAGACCGCGCTGCGTGCCCTGCTCGCCGGGCTTTCGCCGCAGCTGTGGGCCATCCCACGGATCATCCGCGCACAGCCGGTCGAGGCGGCGCTGCCGCCCAACGCCATCGTCGTGGTGCGCGAAGCCGAAGGCACGACGGTGATCGAATCGATCGCTGACCACACGCCCTCCGAAGGCGAGCCGCAGTGGGCGCAGATCACGCTGGCCGTCGATTCCAGCCTGGAAGCCGTGGGCCTCACCGCCGCCGTGGCGAAAGCCCTCGGTGACGCCGGCATTCCCTGCAACGTCGTGGCCGCGATGCACCACGACCATCTATTCGTCCCGTGGGCCCAGCGCGACGCCGCGATGGCCGCCCTCCAGACCCTTTCCGCCGAGCACCGCTGAGCCGCCCCATGCTGAAGATCGACAACCTCCACGTCCGCGCGGGCCAGCGCGAGATCCTCAAGGGCCTCACGCTTGAGGTCGCGCCCGGCCAGGTGCACGCCATCATGGGACCGAACGGCGCCGGCAAGAGCACGCTCGGCCACATCCTCGCCGGCCGCGACGGCTACGAGGTCACCGAGGGCTCGGTGACCTACCAGGGCAAGGACCTGCTGGCGCTGGAGCCGGAAGAGCGCGCCGCGGAAGGCGTGTTCCTCGCCTTCCAGTACCCGGTCGAGATCCCAGGCGTGAACAACACCTACTTCCTGCGCGCCGCGCTCAACGCCCAGCGCAAGCACCGCGGCGAGCCCGAGATCGATTCGATGGGCTTCCTGAAGCTCGTGCGCCAGAAGCTCTCGGTGCTGCACATCAAGGACGAGCTGCTGAACCGCGCCGTCAACGTCGGCTTCTCCGGCGGCGAGAAGAAGCGCAACGAGATCTTCCAGCTCGCCGTGCTGGAGCCGACGCTGGCCATCCTCGACGAGACCGACTCCGGCCTCGACATCGACGCGCTGAAGCTGGTGGCCGAAGGCGTGAACCTGATGCGCTCGCCGGAGCGCAGCTTCCTCGTGGTCACGCACTACCAGCGCCTGCTCGACTACATCAAGCCGGACGTGGTGCACGTGCTGGCCGACGGCCGCATCGTCGAGAGCGGCGGCCCGGAACTCGCGCTCGAGCTCGAGCAGCACGGCTACAGCTGGGTGAAGGACCGCATCGCCCCGGGAGCCTCGGCATGAGCACGGCCGCGACCAGCCCGCTGGTCGAGGCGCTGGACGCACAGGCCAACGCGCTGGCCGAAGCGCCCCCGGCGCTCGCACCGGCGCGCGCACTGGCCCGCGAGGCCGCCCTCGCGCACGGCGTCCCGACCACCCGAAACGAGCGCTGGAAGTACACCGCCCTGCGCGCGCTGGCCGCGCGTCGTTTCGAGGCCGCCGCGGCCCGCGTCGACGTCGACCTCAAGGTGATCGCCGACATTCCGGCGCCGCGCCTCGTCATCGCCAACGGCCGCTACGCCCCGGCCCTCTCCGACCTGCACGGCCTGGCCGAAGGCCTGCGCGTGCGCCTGCTGTCCGAAGTGCTGCGCGACGCGCCGACCGAAGCGGCGGCCTGGCTCGCCACTGACACCGCGGCCACCGACGCCGCTTTCCAGCAATGGAATGGCGCCCTCGCGGACGAGGGCTTCGTGCTCGAGGTCGAGCCCGGCGTTCGCGTGGCCACGCCGCTGCACCTCGTTGTCATCGGCGTGGAAGACGGTGCGGATCGCGCCTTCCACCTCCGCCACCGCATCGCCCTCGGCGCCGGTGCGGCGCTCACCGTCGCCAAGCACCACCTCGGCGCCGGCGCGCACCGCCACCTTCTGAACACGGTCCTGCACGTCGAGCTGGGCGAAGGCGCGACGCTCACGCAGGCTCGCGTGCAGCGCGAAGCGGACGGCGCCACCCTGATCCAGCAAACCCAGGCCACGCTCGGCGCCAACGCGCATTACCGCAGGCTCGACCTCGAACTCGGCGGCGCGCTGTCGCGCCACGAGCTCGACGTCGCCCTGGCCGGCGACGGCGCCCAGCTCGACGCCAACGGCGTACTTCTGGCCGACGGCCGCCGCCACCTCGACACCCGCCTCGGCATCGAGCATCGCGCCGGCAACACCCGCTGCGAGCTCACCTGGCGCGGCCTCGGCGCGCAGCGCGGTCGAGCGGTGTTCCACGGCGGCATCCTGATCGCCGAGGGCGCCGACGGCAGCAACGCCACGCTCTCCAACAAGAACCTGCTGCTCGACGACGGCGCTGAGATCGACACCCAGCCGGTGCTCGTCATCCACGCCGACGACGTGCAGGCCGCGCACGGCGCGACCGTGGGCCGCCTCGACGACACCGCCCTGTTCTACCTGCGCGCCCGCGGCGTGCCGCTGCCCGAGGCCACGGCGATGCTGACCGCCGCCTTCCTGCGCGAGCCACTGGGCGTACTCGCGAACGAGCCGCTGGAAGCCGCGCTGGCCGCCACGCTCGACGCACGCCTCGCCTCTGCCGCGTCGGCCCGCGAATGAGCACGCCTGCCCCCACGCCGCGCGACACCCCAGCCGCACTCGACTGGGCGGCGATCCGCGCGCAGTTCCCGGTGCTCGAACGCACGGTGCACGGCAAGCCGCTGGTCTACCTCGACTCGGCCAATACCGGGCAGAAGCCGCAGGCGGTCATCGATGCGGTGAACGAATTCACCGCGCACCACAACGCCAACGTCAGCCGCGCGGTGCATGCACTGGGCAGCGAGGCCACCGAAGCCTACGAGGGCGCCCGCAGTGCGCTGGCGCGCTTCCTCAACGTGCGCCGCGACGAGCTGGTGCTGTGCAGCGGCACCACCTTCGCCCTGAACCTCGTCGCGTACTCGTGGGCGCTGCCGCGACTGAAGCCCGGCGATGCCATCGTGCTCACGCGCATGGAGCACCACGCCAACATCGTGCCGTGGCAGCTCATCGCCGAACGCACGGGCGCGACGATCAAGGTCGCCGAGCTGACGCCCGAGGGCGAACTCGACCTCGACGGCCTGTGGCGCCTGCTCACGCCGGAGGTGAAGCTGCTCGCCTTCGCCCACGTGTCCAACGTGCTCGGCACCGTGAACCCGGTGCGCGAGATCTGCCGGGAAGCGGCGAAGCGCGGCATCGTCACGGTCGTCGATGGCTCGCAGGCCGTGCCGCACCGCCCGGTCGACGTCGCCGCGCTGGGCTGCGATTTCTACGCCTTCACCGGCCACAAGATGTGCGGCCCGACCGGCACCGGCGGCCTGTGGGGCCGGCGCGAACTGCTGGCGCAGATGCCGCCCTTCCTGGGCGGCGGCGAGATGATCAAGGAAGTGCGCTTCGAAGGAACGGTGTTCAACGATCCGCCGATGCGCTTCGAAGCCGGCACGCCCAACATCGCCGGGCACATCGGGCTGGGTGCGGCGGCGGCGTGGCTGGACGGCGTCGGCATGGCGGCCATCGAAGCCCGCGAGCAGCACTTGCTCGCCCACGCGAACGCGGCGCTCTCCACCGTGCCGGGCCTGCGCATCTTCGGCACCGCCCGCGAGAAGGCGGCGGTGATTTCCTTCGCCATCGAAGGCACGCACGCCCACGACCTCGCCACCTTGCTCGACCTCGAAGGCATCGCCGTGCGTTCCGGCCAGCACTGCGCCCACCCGCTGTTGGCGTGGTTCGGCGTCTCCGCCACCTGCCGCGCCTCGCTGGCGTTCTACAACACGGAAGCCGAGATCGACGCGCTGGTGGCCGCGCTCCAAAAAGTGCGCCAGCTGTTGCTCTGAACGCATCGCCACGCCCAACGCCGCACGCCAACGCCAACGCCATGACCGCACCGCTGCAGTTCCGAACCGCCACGCTCGCCGACCGCGACGAGATCATCGCGCTGGTCACCTCGGCCTACCGCGGCGACGCCAGCCGCGCCGGCTGGACCACCGAAGCCGACCTGCTGGACGGCCCGCGCGTGGCCCCCGAGGTGCTGGAGCACGATCTCATCCGCGAGCGCAGCCGCGTCGTGCTCGCCGAACGCGAAGGCACCCTGGTGGCCTGCGCGCACGTCTGCGACGACGCCGGCGCCGGCTACTTCGGCATGTTCGCCGTCGACCCGACGCGCCAGGGCGGTGGCCTCGGCGACGCCGTGCTGAAGGAGTGCGAGCGCGTCGCCCGCGACGACTGGCGTCTGACGAGCATGAAGATGACCGTGATCGACGTCCGCGACGAACTGATCGCCTGGTACGAGCGCCGCGGCTACCGGCGCACCGGCATCACGAAGCCCTTCCCTTACGGCGACGCGCGTTTCGGCCATCCGAAGCGTGACGACCTGCGCTTCGAGGTGCTGGAGAAAACCCTGTGACGTGGGTGAAGGTCTGCGCCGAGAACGAGCTTGCCCCCGGCGAGACGCGCGTGGTGTGGGATGGCGACACACCGATCCTCGTCCTCAATTTCGACGGCGCGCTCTACGCCGTCGAGGACAAGTGCACCCACGAGGACTACGAGCTCTCGGCGGGTCCCTTCGATGCCGAACAGGGCCGGCTGGTCTGCCTGCTGCACTCGGCGACCTTCGACCTGCGCAGCGGCGAGGCGCAATGCGCCCCGGCCTACCTGCCGCTGGTGAAGTTCCCGGTGAAGGTCGAGGACGGCGCCGTCTGGACCCGCGACGACCGCTGACGCGCCGGGCAAGGCCGGGTTTCAAGCCTTCGGCTGCAGCTTCGCCAACAACAGTTCCCCGCCGCCTTCGATGACGCGCCGTTCCCCGGGGGGAATGGCGATGCGCGCCGCATCGCCGACCTCGAGCACGCCGGCCGGCGTGCGCACCTGCCCGGCCAGCACGTAGAGCAGCCAGGTCACGCCGGGCTCGCCGAAGAACAGCATCGAGCCGACGATCGGGCGATGCAGCAGCTGGGCATCGATGGCCTCGCGCCGCCACATCAGGTTGAAATCGACCGTCGGGCCGTCCACCAGCAGGGCCGTCAGCGGCCGCTCGCCGGAGAAGCGCAGCCGACCGTGCGGCGGCACCAGGCGATGCATCTCGCCATCGGTGAAGTGCAGTTCCATCCCCTGCCCCGAGAGGAGGACGATCTCGCGCTCGCAGCCGGGGAAGGGCGAAAACGGACCGTCGCAGCCCACTTCCGCCACCGAGATCCGCCAGTCCCAGGCGCCGTCCGCCGGGAAGCGCAAGATCTCGCGCGTCCAGCCGCCGCCGTTCTTCCAGCGTTCGCGACGGTGGTTGGTGGCGGGGAGCAGCTCGATCATGCGGGGGCCGACATCGGAACACAGGTCCCCGTCAGTCTGGCCCGCCCTTCGCCCTGCGGAAAGGGGCGGAAGAAGAAGGCCCGGCCGCCCATTCCGTGGGCGACACCGGGCAGCGTCCTTGCCGGTCACGCCGCCGTCCGGGGCAGCGCTTCCTGGTTCATCCTTGCGCCCATCCGTGGGCGACGCGCTCGTCCTTGAGACCATGCCTCAACGCACCCGGGGGGCTGGTGCGGTGGGGCGCGGAGCGCTCGTGGCCGCTCGGGCCGTCCCGGGAGCCGCGGCCGGTGCGCCGCCCACCATGATCCGCGCTCGATTCAGCTCGAGCGTGGCGGGGCCGATGCCCTTCACGTTCACGAGCTGGTCGATCGAGCGGAACGGGCCGTGCACGCGGCGGTGCTCGACGATGGCCGCGGCTTTCGCCGGGCCGACGCCGTCCATCACGCGATCCAGCGTGGCGGCATCGGCGGTGTTGATGTTGATGCGCTCGTTGGCCTGGGCCGCGCCGGCGAAGGCGAGGGCCAGCAGCAGCGCGGCGAAAGTCTTGCTGAGGAAGTTCATTGGGGGGCTCCGTGTCCGTCATCCTTGGGGCCGCGGCGGGGTTCGTGCCGCGGTGGAGACAGCATCGCGATCCGACGGGCGTCAGGTTATCGACCGAGCGCCCGATGTCGGCTAGGAGTTCTGCGCGACGTCTTGTAGGAATTTTCCTACCCCCGCTCCGCCCGCCGACTACAATCCAAGGAACGCCATTCACGACGGCCCGCCGCGGCCGCAACGGAGCCCGCCATGGACCACGCCCGCACCCAGTCTTTCGTTGGCCAGATGTGGGACGACGACATCGTCCCGCGCCTCGTCGAGTACATCCGCATCCCCAACAAGTCGCCGATGTTCGACGCCGACTGGGTGAAGCACGGCTACATGGAAGACGCCACGCAGCTGCTCGCCAACTGGGCGAAGCGGCAGCCGGTGAAGGGCATGACCGTCGAGATCGTGCGCCTCGAGGGCCGCACGCCGCTGATCTTCATCGAGGTCCCGGGCACCGACGGCGGCGGCGCGGATGGCGACACGGTGCTGCTCTACGGCCACCTCGACAAGCAGCCGGAGATGACCGGCTGGGACCCGGACCTCGGCCCCTGGGTGCCGGTGATCAAGGGTGACAAGCTCTACGGCCGCGGCGGCGCCGACGACGGCTACGCGCTGTTCGGTTCGCTGGCCGCGATCCAGGCCCTGCAGGATCAGGGCAAGCCGCACTGCCGCGCGGTGATCCTCATCGAAGCCTGCGAGGAATCCGGCAGCTACGACCTGCCCTTCTACGTCGACCATCTCGCCGCGCGCATCGGCAAGCCTTCGCTGGTGGTCTGCCTCGACTCCGGCTGCGGCAACTACGACCAGCTCTGGTGCACCACCTCGCTGCGCGGCCTCGCCGGCGGCAACCTGCGCGTCGACGTGCTGGACGAAGGCGTGCACTCGGGCGACGCCAGCGGCGTCGTGCCGTCGTCGTTCCGCGTGCTGCGCCAGCTGCTGGCGCGCATCGAGGACATCGAGACCGGGCGCGTCACGCTGGACGCCCTGCACGTCGCCATCCCGCCGGAACGCATCGAGCAGGCGAAGAAGGCCGCCGCCGTTCTCGGCGACGAGGTGTACAGCAAGTTCCCCTTCGTGAAGGGCATGCAGCCCGCGCTCGACGACCTCGCCGAGCTGGTGCTCAACCGCACCTGGCGACCGGCGCTGTCGGTCACCGGCCAAGAGGGCTGGCCCTCGCTGTCGAACGCCGGCAACGTGCTGCGCCCCTTCACCGCGGTGAAGCTGTCGATGCGCCTGCCGCCCACCGCCGACGGCAAGACCGCCGGCCACGCGCTGCGCGACGCGCTCATCAAGAGCCCGCCCTACGGCGCGAAGGTGAGCTTCGAGCTGGAGAAGAGCAGCACCGGCTGGAACGCCCCGGCGATGAGCCCGTGGCTGTCGCACGCCATCGACCATGCGTCGAAGCACGCCTTCGGCGCGCCGGCCATGTACATGGGCGAAGGCGGCACCATCCCGTTTATGGGCATGCTCGGCGAGAAGTTCCCGGGCGCGCAGTTCATGATCACCGGCGTGCTCGGCCCGCACAGCAATGCGCACGGCCCGAACGAATTCCTGCACATCCCCACCGGCAAGCGCGTGACGCAGGCGGTGGCGCAAGTGATCGCCGAGCACTACGAGGCCTCGCAGAAGGGCCTGACGCGCGGCGTCGGCGTTGCCGCGGGTGGCGCGGAATTCGGCGACCACGGCTGCTGCTGATCTCTAGGGAGAACGTTCGATGGACCTCGCTTTCCTCGGCTACGGCTGGGTGCAGATCCTGCTGCTGGGCTTCGTCGCCGGCCTGCTCGCGCGCTGGATCTTCCCGGGCAAGCAGAAGCTCGGCCTGATCCTCACCACCCTGCTCGGCATGGCCGGCGCGATCTGCGCCTCGTGGGTGCTGGACACCTTCGACATCACCGTCGGCGGGCGCTGGATGCGCTTCGCCGCCGCGGTGGGCGGCGCGGTGGCGCTGCTCGCGCTGGTCAAGTCGCTGAAGGGCAAGTGACGCGATGACGAACACCGGAACGGCCGCGACGGCCGACGATGCCGCACGCGCCGACGACCGCCTCGCTTTCGCCCGTGCGGCGCTGGGCGATCACGGCGCAACGCTGGAGCGCGCGTCGATGGACGCCGGCTTCCGCAGCTACTGGCGCAGCAGTGGCGAGCCGACGCGCATCGTCATGGACGCGCCGCCCGGCAAGGAAGATGTGCGGCCATGGCTCGCGATCCGCGACCTGCTCGAACAAGGCGGCGTGCGCGTGCCGCGCGTGCTGGCCCGCGAGGTCGAGGCCGGCTTCCTGCTGCTGGAAGATCTCGGCACGCAGACCCTGCTGCAGGTCGTCGACGACTCGAACGCCGCGACCTGGTTCGATGCCGCACTCGACCAGCTTTTGCCGCTGCAGAAGATCGCCCCGCCGGCCGGCTTCCCGCGCTACGACGAAGCCCTGCTCACCCGCGAACTGAAGCTGTTCGACGACTGGCTGCTGGGCACGCACCTTGGCCACCCGCTCGACTGCGCGCTGACCGACCCGCTGGAGCTGGTCTACCGCCGGCTGATGGACGCCATCCTCGCGCAGCCCAGCGTGCTGGTGCATCGTGACTTCATGCCGCGCAACCTGATGCCGCTTCGCGATGGCGGGCTCGCCGTGCTGGATTTCCAGGACGCCGTGGTCGGGCCGATCAGCTACGACGTGCTCTCGCTGTTCAAGGACGCCTTCCACGGCTGGCCGCAGGAGCTCGTGGACTGGGGAGTGGCGCGCTACCACGAGCGCGCAAGCGCCGCCGGCCTGCTGGTGCCGGGGCTCACCGACTTCCGCCGCGACGTCGACCTCATCGGCGTGCAACGGCACTTGAAGGTGCTCGGCATCTTCGCGCGCCTGAACCACCGCGACGGCAAGCCGAAGTACCTCGCCGACGCGCCGCGCTTCGTGCGCTACCTGCTCGACGTGATCCCGAGGCACCGGATGCTGCAGCCCCTGCAGGCGGTGATCGAGGAGCGCGTGCTGCCGCAGGTCGGCGCGCTGCCGTCGCGCTGATCCGCCACCGCGCATGAGCGATCGCCCGACGCACGCCCTCGTCTTCGCCGCCGGCAAGGGCGAGCGCATGCGCCCGCTCACCGAGCACACGCCGAAGCCCTTGCTCATCGCTGGTGGAAAACCGCTGATCGCCTGGCACCTCGAAAAGCTCGCCGCCCTCGGCGTGCGCGAGGTCGTGATCAACACGAGTTGGCTGGCCGACTGCTTCGCGCCAGCGCTCGGTGACGGCAGCGCCTGGGGCCTGCGCCTCCACTACGTGTACGAAGGCGCGGAACCACTCGAAACGGGCGGCGGCATGCTCAACGCCCTGCCGCTGCTGGGCGAGCCCCCCTTCCTCGCCATCGCCGCGGACGTGTGGACGGATTTCGACTTCGCCACGCTGCCTCGCGAACCCGCAGGCCTCGCGCACCTGCTGATGGTGGCGAACCCCGAACACCACGGCCGCGGCGATTTCGCCCTCAGCGACGACGGGCGCCTGCAGCTTGCGACCGCCGGCGCCGAGGCGCTCACTTTCTCCGGCATCGGCCTGTACCGCCGCGAATTCCTCGATGGCTGGCGCGGCACTGTCGGCGACGCACCCGGCGCCAACGAAACGCCGCCGCGCTTCAAGCTGCGCCCGCTGTTCGATGCCGCCATCGCCCGCGGCGCGATCACCGGCCAGCGGCACGACGGCCGCTGGACCGACGTCGGCACGCCCGAACGGCTGGCGGCGCTGGACGCCCAACTCCCCCCTTCCTGACTCCCCCGATGCACGACAACGCCCCCCCAACCCTCCGGGAGTTCGCCCGCGACGATCGATCCCGCCGCGGCGGGTGCCGCCGGTCATCTCGCCTTCTGGCAACTCATCGCGGCCGCGTGCTCCCTGCTCGCAGCGGTTGCCGCCTCCAACGAAGACGCCCGCTCGGCTCTGTTTTTCGGCGTGAGCGGGCTCACGGCAGCCGCGTTGGCCGTCGCGTGCAGGCGACTCCGTGCTTCTGGGCGCGCATGGGCCAGCGATCGCCTGCTGTGGTTCGCTGCGGCCTCGGTGTGGATGCTGGCGATGGCCGTCGCTGCCGGCGCATGCCTGCGCTTCGACGCGGGCCTGGAGATCCTTGGCGTCGCCCGGGTCGGTCGCGAGCGGCTCCAGATGTTGGCGACGGTGATCGGGATGGGCTTCGCCACACTGGCGCTGATGACGATGGCCTTCGGCGAGCGCGGCCGTCGCGCGCCTTGGCTGGGGAAGCGGACGAGCGCCGCATGGCTGCTGGCGGTGCTCCTGCTCGGCCCGGAGATTCACCTGCGGGACAACGCGGGCCGTTGGGTAATGACCCGCCAAGCGCTCCCGGAGGTCGTCGTGCAGCCCTGGGGCCAGCGCGTCACCTTGACGAGGATCGCCACGGGCGAAACGGACGAGAGCGGCGCCGAAATCGAGATCCTGTGCCCTACGTGGCGATCGGACCGCTGGCTGCTGTTGCGGCTCGAGCGGCATCTCGCGCCGGACACCTACGATGAATCTGTGCTCGCGACCTGGCGCGCGCCCTGTGGCGATGAGGGTGAGAAAACCCTGGCCAATGGCGAGGCGGCCGAGTCGGCCCTGGTTCGAGGCGACGTCGCCACCTTCCTGTCGAATGCCAACGGCCTAGGATCCACCGATGTCATCGCCTTGCCGCTGGATCGCTTTGGGCCGTCGTTGCGCCAGCGCCTGTCAGATCGGATCCCCCCCTCCCAGCGAGCCGGGATGACGGTGTTCGACCTGATCCTGGTCGAAGGCACGGACGAGCAGGTGAAGCAGTCCTTGCCGGGGGAAGAGGACATTCGTCCTCATCACCGCTACGCGCTTTACGCGCGAGGGCTGGGCGACCTTGCCGCCCACATGCCCAGCATGACCGCGGAGTCGTATACCGAAGAGCAAGTGCGGACGGCCTCGGTCTACGCCCGGCTGGCCATCGCCAACCCGATGATGATCGCCGCCGCTGTCGGCTCGCCGGAAGTGCCCTACACCGGCGGCTACGCCGACCATGACTTCTACTTCGCCAACCGCCACTGCGACGCAAGCTACGCCGAGTTCCTCACCCAAAAGGGTGTGAAGCCATCGATCGAACACGCTCGCCAACTGCTGGACGCGCTGATCCTGGCCCGCTTCGATCCGCACAACACGCAGAACATCGACACCGTCATCCCGACGACCCTTGGCTTGCCCGGGGGGAAGTCCATCGAGCAATGCCCGTCGCTGGCGCGCTGGTACGGCAAGACGATCCCGCCCCGGAATTCGCAGGACATCGAACGGATCACCAGCGCCGTCGACGAAGCACGGCGGGCAGCGATCCAATGGCGGAATATCGAATTGCCGAAGTCCGCCGCCCCCGCCACTTTGGCGGCGGATGCCGCCGTCGAGATGCTCGTGCACACACCGCCCTCGGCGGCGGCCTACTGCAACTGGGTGAATGCCGCGTTCTGGGAGCTTGTCGACCCGCAAGAGCAGGTTCCCGAGACGACGCCCGCCCTTCTTCGCCTCCAGGAGCACTGGTCCGAACAGCCATGGGAGGACATCGCGGTGACCCGCTTCGATGAGCACCAAGCCGAGTCCGTGTCCGCGCAATGCCCTTTGGCACAGGCCGGATACAGCGGAGACTCCCCGTACACGCTCGCAGCCCTCGACCGGTCACTGAAGGCGCTGGGAATTCCCTGCCACGCGGGCCCGAAGGATGACATCGGCTTGCCGACGCTGGTGTGCCGATCGCGCTGACCGATCAGAACAGGACGAATCCCACGACGGCCGCCGCGACGGCCAGAATGAACAGGATCGCGACTTCGCGAAGGGGCGAAGTGCCGTTCAAGGCACCGCCCACAGGCTTTACGCCGTCGCGATGGAAGACCTCTGCGCGCTCGACGAAGGGAGTCATCGTGTCCGCTCGGACACCCATGGCAACAAGGTGATCGACGATCTCGATGCGCTGCTTCCCTCTCGCGAACATCGCCTGACAGGCGACCACCACCTTCGAGGACAAGGCCAGCAGTTCGGCGAGCCCCTCTTCGGAACGAGCATCGAAGCCGTCGCCGAGGCACTGCTCGAGTCGGACGACAATGGCTGCGAGCTCGCTGTCGGTCGGTTCGTCGACCAAATGGATGATGGGCTGTTCGCTCATTGGACATTCTCCGGGGACATGGGGCCATCAAGGCATTTGCGAACGAAGGGCACGGTCAGGCGGCGCTGGGCAGCCATCGCCGCGCGGTCGAGGCGATCGAGCAGCGCCGTCAACGATTTCAGGTCGCGGTCGACGCGACGGAACAGCCAGTCGAGCACGGCGTCGTCGAGCTCGAGGCCACGGCGTCCGGCGCGGCGACGCAGTGCCTCGCGGCGCCCGTCGTCATCGAGGACGTCGAGCGACACCCTCAGGCCCTGCCCCAAACGCGAGCGCAGGTCCGGCAGCGCCCAAGCCGTGTCCCCGGCCGGAAGGCGCGATGCGTAGAGCAGCGTTCGTCCCGCGTCACGCAGGCGGTTGTGCAGGTGGAACAGGGCTTCGCAGTCCTCGCGTGAAGCGGAAACAGCCTCGATGCCATCGAGGGCGACGAGGTCGTTCGCGTCGAGGCCCTCGAGCATCGTGCCGAGCGCGCCAGCAAAGGCCGGCACCGGCAGGTAGCGCGCGCGACGACCGGCCTCGTGCGCCTCGCGACACGCGGCCAGCAGCAGGTGGCTCTTGCCGCTGCCCTCGACGCCTTCGACGAACAGGCCGGCATCGATCGACGCATCGACGCGTTCACCCGTCGCAGCGGCACGCAGCAGCTCGACGGCCCAGTCGTGGCCCACGAAGAGCTCGAAGCGCTGGTCCGGCCCCACCGGCAGCGCCAGCGGCAGCTGGGCGCTCATGCCGGACGCGTGTCGCCAGCCTCGTCGGCGGGCGGGCCTTCAGCCTCGCCTTCCAGAACGCCGTCGCCGTCGCGGTCCTCGCGGTACAGCAGGCTCTGCTTGTAGCGCTCATGCGCGTAACGCAGCAGCACCATGAACACCGCCGCCGCGGGCAGCGCCAGCAGGATGCCGAGGAAGCCGAAGAGCTGGCCGCCGGCCATGATCGCGAAGATCACCGCCACCGGATGCAGGCCGATGCGATCGCCCACCAGCCACGGCGTCAGCACGAAGCCCTCGATGAGTTGGCCGCCGCTGAACACCGCGCACACGAGGACGAGGTGGAAGAGATCGCCGTGCTCGACGAGGGTGGCGATGACCGCCGCCACCAGCCCGATGGCCGTGCCGAGGTAGGGCACGAAGCTGAGCAGGCCGGCGATCATACCGATCAGGAAACCGAGGTCGAGGCCGATGAGGCTCAAGCCCACGCCGTAGATCAGGCCCAGAGCGATCATCACGCTCACCTGACCGCGCAGGAAACCGCCCAGCACGTCGTCGGACTCGCGAGCGAGGCGAACCACCGTGGGCTCCAGCGGGCGCGGGATCAGCCCGTGCACCGCGTCGATCATCCCGCGCCAGTCACGCATGAAATAGAACGTGACCAGCGGAATCAGCAGCAGGTTGGCCACCAGCGCGAGGAAGGCGAGGCCGGATTTCGACAGGCCGCCGATCACGTTCGCTGCCACCCCGCCAGCCTGCTGCCAGTGTTGTTTCAGCAGGTTGCCGAGTTCCGCCGGATCGACATAAGTGGCGATCGACACGCTGAAGCGGGCCTCCACCCAGGGAATCGCCGTTCCGGTGATCCACACGCCGAGCTTCGGGCCCCATTCCCCCGCCTGCTCGATCTGCGTCTTCAGCATCGGCACCAGCAGCAGCACGACGAGCACCACCAGCAGGCTCATCATCAGGAAGACGAGGGTCACCGCCGTGCTCCGCGAACGGCCGCGGCGCTCGATGCGCGAGACCAGCGGATCAGCCACCCAGGCCAGCAGGGCGGCGACGGCGAAGGGCGTCAGCACGGGGCCCAGCAGCCAGAGCAGCAGGCCGAGCACGACGAAGCCGCCGAGCCAGAGCCAGGGGCGCAACCAGAGCAGCGGTGGATTCATCGGGCCGTCCTTTGCGTCGGGTCAGCGGGCCACGCGGTAGCGCACCCGCGTGGGCAGGGTCGGATCCGTGGCTGGCGCCGTGGCTTCCGGAACGAGATGGCCGGAACCCGCGAGCATCGCCTCGAAGCGCGTCCGGTCGACGGCGAGATCGAGGCGAACACGCATCGCGTCGGGCTGGGCTTCGATCACGTCGAAGCCGCGCAGCACCGGCAGCGACTGCAGGTAGGCGGCGAGATCGAGCCACGCGGACTGGCTGTCGATGCCGAGGATCTCGGCCTCGATCACCTCGGCCTTGCCGGCCTCGACGCGCTTCGCCTGCCGCGCCGCGAGGGTGTCGGCCGCACGGTCCGCACCGGCGGCGATGGCGCGCTGCGGGCTGGGGTCGGTGACGCTCCAGCGCGCCAACTCCTCGGCGCCGTCGGCCAGCAGCCACTCGCTGGTCCAGCCCGCGGCGCCGGCGCGGGCCACCTTGCCGAGCAACTGCACGCGGGCGCCATAGCGGCTGGACAGCACGCCGACCGCGGCGGCATCGAGGGCCCAGATGCTGCCGGAGGCGGGCTGCTCCACGGCGGTACCGCCGGGCAGCAGGAAACGCAGGCCGCGCTCCAGGCCGCGCTGCGCCAGCGGCTTCACCACGTTGATCTGTTGCGCCGAAACCAGGCGCGGACCGGCGCCGCCGCCATCGTCGACCACCAGCCACAGCATCGGCTTCGGCCGCTCGCCCGCCCACAGCGGCAGGCCGGCCGCGACCACCAGCGCATCCACGGCATCGGGGTCGAAGCTGGCCGCCAGCACCTGGCGCTGCACCGGCACGCCACCGGCCAATTCCTCGACATCACGGTATTCGGTGCCCACCACCATCGATTCGGCGACGCGAAGCGCCCGCTGCGCCACGGGGTCGTTCGGCGCCGCGACCTGCCCGCTCACCCGCACCAGCACCTGGGCCAACGCCCGGCCAAGTGCGGCGTCACGCTCGCGGCTCTCCTGCGAGCTCACCGGCACTTCGGCGGTGTACCACTCGAGCTCCCGCGCGGGCGCCGCAGCGGGTTCCGCCGGGGCCGATGAGCTCGCGACGGGCGCTCCGCCTGCGGCCTGCGCCTGCGCGTCGGCCGAGGGCATCGAGGCCCCGAGGAGCAGGCCGGACAGCGCGAGGGTGCGGAGGGATCGGGAGGAAAACGCGTGCATCGTGGACTCCGAGGGACATGCCATGGTGCCGCAGGGCGCGCGGAAGCGTCCAACGCGGCACCGGCCGCGGCGGCCCCGGTTCAGCCGCGAGGGGGCCCCGGCGACCGTCGGCCGGAGCCCGGCTGGTAAACTGCGCGCTTCGCTTGATGCCCGAAGGCCCGCCACCCGTGAGCACCCCGACGCCCCTGACCTACCGCGACGCGGGGGTCGATATCGACGCCGGCAACGACCTCGTCGAACGCATCAAGCCGCTGGTGAAGCGCAGCTTCCGCCCCGAGGTGATGGGTGGCCTCGGCGGCTTCGGCGCCCTGTTCGACCTCTCCGGCAAGTACCGCGAGCCGGTGCTGGTCTCGGGCACCGACGGCGTGGGCACCAAGCTCAAGCTCGCCCAGCAGCTGAACCGCCACGACACCATCGGCATCGACCTCGTGGCCATGTGCGTCAACGACGTGCTGGTGCAGGGTGCCGAGCCGCTGTTCTTCCTCGACTATTTCGCCACCGGCAAGCTGCACATCGACACCGCGGCTGCGGTCATCGGCGGCATCGCCCGCGGCTGCGAGCTCTCGGGCTGCGCGCTGATCGGTGGCGAAACGGCCGAGATGCCCGACATGTACGCGCCGGGCGAGTACGACCTCGCCGGCTTCTGCGTGGCGGCGGTGGAGAAGAGCGAACTCCGCGACGGCGGCCGCATACGCGAAGGCGACGTGCTGCTCGCCCTGCCCTCGTCGGGCCCGCACAGCAATGGCTACTCGCTGATCCGCAAAGTGCTCGCCCGCGCCGGTTTCGACGCGGCCCAGGGCGGCCTCGATGTGCAGGTGGGCGGCGTGCCGCTGATCGACGCGCTGATGGCGCCGACCCAGCTCTACGTGAAGCCGATCCTGTCGCTGCTGCAGGCCTTCCCGGGCGCCGATTCGCCGATCCACGGCATGGCGCACATCACCGGCGGTGGCCTCACCGAGAACATCATCCGCGTCATCCCCGACGGCCTCGGCCTCGACATCGACGCCAGCACCATCGTGCTGCCGCCGGTGTTCGAGTGGCTGCAGCGCGAAGGCGCCATCGCCGACGCCGAGATGTGGCGCACCTTCAATTGCGGCATCGGCTTCGTGCTGGTGGTGCCTGAGGCGTCCATCGCGACGCTCACCGCGCCGCTCGCCGCCGCCGGCCTGCCGCCACGCCCGATCGGCCGCGTGGTGAAGAGCGCTGGCGCGTCGGTGCACGAGCGCGTGCGCATCGGCTGAGGGCCGGAGGCATGGGCACGGCACGCCGCATCGGCATCGCGCTGTCCGCCCTCGTGGCGGTCGCGACCTCGGTCGCGGCGATGGCCCTGTGGCCGCTGGTCCATAAAGACGATTTCGCCTTCATCCAGCACATGCAGCGCGATGTCGAGTTCGGCTGGTTGCTGCTGCAGGCCGCCGTACCGCTCTTCGCCATGTGCCTGCTGACCGCGCTGGGCGCGGCAGCGCTGGCGTGGCGTCTCGCGTTGCCCCGCCGCCCGACCGCGCGATGAGCTTGCGCCTCGCGGTGCTCGCCTCGGGGCGCGGCAGCAACTTCGCGGCCCTGTTGCAGGCCTGCGCCGAGGGGCGCATCCACGGCGGCGTGGTCGGCGTGTTCTCCGACAAGCCGCAGAGCGGTGCCGTGGCCCTCGCCGCCGAGGCCGGCATCCAGGCCTGGGCGATGAAGCCGAACACGTTCGAAACGCGCGACGCCTTCGACGCGGCCATGTTCGACGCCATCGACGCGGTTCAGCCCGACCTCATCGTCTGTGCGGGATACATGCGCATCATCGGCGCCGCCGCGATCGCCCGTTTCCCGAACCGCATGATCAACATCCATCCCTCGCTGCTGCCGCGCCACCCCGGCCTGCATACGCACCAGCGCGCGCTGGAGGCCGGCGATGCCGAGCACGGCGCGAGCGTCCACATCGTCATCCCGGAACTGGACGCCGGCCCGGTGCTGGCGCAGGCGCGCGTGCCGGTGCACGGCGGCGACACGGCGGAAACGCTGGCCGCGCGCGTGCTCACGCGCGAGCATCCCTTGCTGCTCGCCAGCGTCGCGGCCGTCGCCAACGGAAACCTCCGGCTCGACGCCGACGCCATCCGCTGGCAGGGCGCGCCGCTGCGCGAACCCCTGCGCCTCGGCGACGACGACCGCCTGCACGCCGCGCCCTGAGCGCGGCGCCCCCGACGACACGACGAAGGACCTCCCATGCGTTCGATCCTGCTTCGCAGCGCCCTGGCGCTCTCGCTGGCGCTGGCCCTTCCGGCCACGGCCACGCCGGTGGCCCCGTTCAGCGCGACCTACGAGGTTCGTCGCAACGGCGATGTGCTGGGTGAGGCCACGCTGCGCCTCGCCCGCGACGGCGCCGACTGGCGCTTCACCAGCGAAACGCGCGGCACCCAGGGCCTGGCGAAGATCGCGGGCGTGCGCATCGACGAATCGAGCCGCTTCCGCTACGTCGATGGCCGCCCGGAAACGCTCGACTACCGCTACGCGCAAAAGACGAGCTTCAACTCGCGCGAACGCAGCGCCGTCGTCGACGCCGCCGCCGGCCGCATCACGCTGCGCAACCGCAACGAGCGTCAGGAGGCCCCGTACGTGCAAGGCATCCTCGACCGGCAGCTGCTCACCGTCGCACTGATGCAGGCCGTTGCCGGCGGGCGCCGCGGCGCGCAGGCCCTGCAGGTCGCCGGCCGCAGCGCCGTGGAAGCGCAGACTTGGTGGATCGGCGAGGCCGAAGCGGTGCCGATGGGCGCCGCCTCCGAACAGGGCCTGCGCATCGAACGCCGCCGCGAGGACGCCAGCGGCCGCACGACGGTGCTCTGGCTGGATCGCGACGACGGCCATCTGCCCTTGCGCATCGAACAGCGCGAGGACGACGGCGAGACCGTCGAGATGCGGCTGCTGCGCAGGGGCTGAGGCGGGCGGCGGTCGCGCCGCGACGGACGATCAGGCGCCGAGGGCCCGCCAGCCGACTTCGACCAGGCCCCAGGCCGTCGGCCAGAGGTGGAACAACGCCCAGGCCTTCATCGCCATCGCTACGAAGACTTCGTACAGGAAGATGAAGTAGCCCACCGTCACGGCGAGCCAGAACAGCGCGAACAGGAACATCAGGCCGTCGTCGGCCATCAACGCCAAGGCGGCGCAGATGATGGCGAGCGCCGGCAGCAGGTTGTTCAGCGGGATTCCGCCCACGGGGATCGCCAGCAGCAGCGCGGCGACCACGACGAGCGAGCCGGCGATGCGATGGCCACGACGGCCTTCGGTCCAATGCCCGAGGCGCGGGCGCACGAGTTTCGACGCCCAGCCCAGCACCTTGCGCGCGGCCGCGGCGAGCTGGCGCCACTGGTTCGCATCAAGCTGCGCCTGCGAGAGTGACTCGGGCAGCCACGGCCGCGCATCGCCGCGCGCCAGCTGCCAGCCGATGCCGGCCAGAGCGAGGCCGCCGATCGTGCCGAGGGGGCCGAGCGAGATCGGCTGGAGGAAGGGCAGGCAAAGCACCACGAGGGTGAAGCCGAAGGCCGAGGCACCGCCCGCACCCAGTACTTCGCCGATGCGCGGCGGCACCGGGGCGTTGGCCGCGGCGTCGAGGGCCGCGAGGATGTCCTCGCCGACGCGCTGCACGCGATCAGCCCGGCAAGCGGCGGATGCGCGCGCCGAGCCCGCCCAGCTTCTCTTCGATGTTCTCGTAGCCGCGATCGATGTGGTACACGCGGTCGACGGTGGTTTCGCCTTCGGCGACGAGGCCCGCCAGCACCAGCGAGGCCGAGGCGCGCAGGTCGGTGGCCATGATCGGCGCGCCGGTCATCTTCGGCACGCCGCGGATGATCGCCGTGTTGCCCTCGATGCGGACGTCGGCGCCGAGGCGCGTCAGCTCGTTCAAGTGCATGAAGCGGTTCTCGAAGATCGTCTCGGTGATCACGCCCACGCCCTCGGCGATGGTGTTCATCGCCGCGAACTGCGCCTGCATGTCGGTCGGGAAGGCCGGGTACGGCGCGGTGGTCAGGCTGACCGCCTTCGGGCGGTTGCCGCGCATGTCCACTTCGATGAAGTCATCGCCCGTGTTGACGTGCGCACCGGCCTCTTCGAGCTTCTGCAGCACCGAGTCCATGATGTCGGCGCGGGTCTTCTTCGCCATCACGCGTCCACCGGTCATCGCGCCGGCGACGAGGAAGGTGCCCGTCTCGATGCGGTCGGGCAGCACGTCGTAGTGCCCACCGTGCAGGCGGTCGACGCCGTGGATGATGATCTTGTTGCTGCCGGCGCCTTCGATGCGCGCACCCATGGCGATCAGGCAGTTCGCGAGGTCGACGACCTCGGGCTCCTGCGCGCAGTTCTCGAGTACCGTGGTGCCCTCGGCCAGCGTGGCGGCCATCAGCACGTTCTCGGTGCCGGTGACGGTGACCATGTCGAACACGAAGCGCGCGCCCTTCAGGCGCTTGGCCGAGGCCTTGATGAAGCCGCCTTCGACGAGCACGTCGGCACCCAGCGCCTGCAGGCCGCGGATGTGCTGGTCGACCGGGCGCGAGCCGATGGCGCAGCCGCCCGGCAGTGCGACCTGCGCGTGGCCGAAGCGGGCCAGCAGCGGGCCGAGCACGAGGATCGAGGCGCGCATGGTCTTCACCAACTCGTACGGCGCGATCGTGCTGGTCACGTGGCGCGGATCCGCCGTGATGGTGAGCTTCTCGTCGACGATCAGCTGCACGCCGAGCTCGCCCAGCAGCTCCATCGTCGTGGTGACGTCGTGCAGGTGCGGCACGTTGCCGATCTCGACGGCGCTGTCGGCCAGCAGGGTGGCGCACAGGATCGGGAGGACGGCGTTCTTGGCGCCGGAAATCTGCACTTCGCCGTTCAGCGCTTCGCCGCCGGCAATCACGATCTTGGCCATGTCAGTTCCGGTCGGCTTCGTCAGGGGTGAGGGTACGGAGGGCCAGGGCGTGGATCTCGCCGCCCATGCGCTCGCCAAGCGTCGCGTAGACCATGCGGTGGCGGGCCAAGGGCAGCTTGCCGGCGAAGGCCGGACTGACGACCGTGGCTTCGAAGTGCACGCCGTCGGCGCCCTCGACGTGGACCCGGGCGCCGGGCAGGCCAGCTTCGATCAGCTGGCGCACGAAATCTGCATTCATGGAGGAGGCGAAGAGGGCCGAAGGCCCTGCCGTAAACTAGGAACCTCATTGTACTCCCCGAAGGCTTCCCATGAGTGCTCCAGCGGCCGCCGCCGCCCCCGGATTGCCCGATTTCGCCCGCACCGGCCGGCGCGTGATCGGCGAGGAAGCCGCCGCCCTCTCGGCCCTGGCCAGCCGCCTCGACGGCGCCTTCGGCGCGGCCTGCGCGCGGGTGCTGGCCTGCCACGGCCGCGTCGTGTGCACCGGCATGGGCAAGTCGGGCCATATCGCCCGGAAGATCGCCGCCACGCTCGCCTCCACCGGCACCCCGGCCTTCTTCATGCATCCGGGCGAGGCCAGCCACGGCGACCTCGGCATGGTCACCGAGCGCGACGTCGTGTTGGCGCTGTCCTATTCCGGCGAGAGCGACGAGATCCTGATGATCGCGCCGGCGCTGAAGCGCATGGGCGTGCCGCTGATCGCCATGACCGGGCGCCCGGGCTCGTCGATGGCCCAATTGGCCGATGTGCACCTCGACGTCTCGGTGCCCTCCGAGGCCTGCCCGCACAACCTCGCCCCGACCACCAGCACCACCGCCTCGCTGGCCCTCGGCGACGCGCTGGCCGTGGCGGTGCTCGAGGCCCGCGGCTTCACGCCCGAGGACTTCGCCCGCTCGCACCCGGCCGGCGCCTTGGGCCGCCGCCTGCTGCTGACCATCCGCGACGTCATGCACGCCGGCGACGACGTGCCGCGCGTCGCCGCGGAGGCCTCGATCGCCGAGGCGCTGGTGGTGATGAGCCGCGGCCGCCTCGGCATGACCGCCGTCGTCGATGCGGACGGCCGCCTCGTCGGCGTGTTCACCGACGGCGACCTGCGTCGCGCGCTCGACGACCCGGCGCTGGACGTGCGCGGCGACGCGGTGGCGAAGGTGATGGGCCGCTCGCCCAAGACCATCGCGCCGGACGAGCTCGCCAGTGCGGCCGTCCACGCGATGGAGGAGCACAAGGTCAACGCGCTGGTGGTCGTCGACGCCGAGCGGCGCGTCGTCGGTGCGCTGAACTTCATCGACCTGCTCAACGCGCGGGTGGTCTGAGCCATGGCCTACGCCCACCTCGCCGACTATCCCGCCGATATCCGCGAGCGCGCGGCGCGCGTGCGCCTCGCCTGCTTCGACGTCGACGGCACTCTGACCGACGGCCGCCTGTGGCTCGATGCCGAGGGCCGCGAGCTCAAGGCCTTCGACATCCATGACGGCATGGGCCTGCGCCTGCTCGAAGAGCACGGCGTGCGGGTCGCGCTGGTGACGGCCCGCCACAGCGCCGTCGCGGAAGCGCGCGGGCGCGAGTTGCGCCTCACCGAGGTGCATATCGGCGTCAAGGACAAGCGCGCCCTGCTCGAATCGCTGTGCGCGAAGTACGGCCTCACCCCGGCCGAGACCGCGATGATGGGCGACGACCTCGTCGACCTCGCCGCGATGGGCATCGCCGGCCTCGCCGTCGCACCCGCGAGCGCGCACGCCTGGGTGAAGGAGCGCGCACATTGGCGCACCCGCGCCGGCGGTGGCCAGGGCGCCGCCCGCGAGCTCTGCGACCTGATCCTCGGCGCGCAGGGCAAGGCCGAGGCCGTGCTGGCGGGCTTCCTGCGATGAATCGTTTCTGGCTGGGCGTGCTGCTCGCCGTCGGTGCCGCCGCCACCGGCGTCGCGCTGTGGTGGCTGCGCGAGCCTCCGGCACCGCCCAGCACCGACGCCCGTGCCGACTATCGGCTCGAAGGCTTCGAAATGACCGCCCTCAGGAAGGACGGCAGCGAGGGCTTCACGGTGGTGGGGCCCCTGCTCGAGCGCGACCAGGACGCACAGGTCACCACGCTGACCGAACCACGCTTCGGTTTCCCGGGCGAAGCCCCCGGGCAGCGCTGGGACGCCCGTTCGGCGAGCGCGTGGATCGGCCCCGACAACGATGAAGTCCGGCTGGAAGGCGGCGTGGAGATGCTGGCGCCCCCGGAGGGCGACGGCCGCCAGATGCGATTCAGCACCGACCACCTGAGCGTGTTCACTGAATCGGAGCGGGTGCGCACCGACGCCGCGGTGACCGTCACGCAAGGCCGCTCTATACTTCAGGCGACCGGCCTCGACGTGGACATGCAGGCCAAAACCTACGAGCTCCTCGCCGATGTCGATGCGACGTTCTATTCCGAGCCTTCTCCTCGTCCTGCTGCCCCTGCTGACGTCCCCCGCCCTTGAGGCGCGCAAGAACGACCGCGAGCAGCCGATGAACGTGCGCTCCGACCGCCAGACCGGCGGCCTCGGCGACGACGACAACGTCGTCTTCAATGGCAACGTCGAGATCACCCAGGGCACGCTGCAGGTGAACGCCGCGACGGCCACGGTCGAGCGCCGCGGCGGCGACGTCCAGCGCATCGTCCTCGAGGGCAGCCCGGTGCGGATCCGTCAGGAAAACGATCGCGGCGAGGTCGTCGATGCGCAGGCGGCGCGCGTCACCTACGCGCCCGACGACGAGATCATCCTGCTCGCCGGCGACGCACGCGTGGCCCAGGACCGCGGCGAATTCACAGCCGGGACGATTCGCTACAACCTCGACACCGGCAGCATCGACAGCGGCGGCGACGGCGGCCGCGTGATAACGACCATCCAGCCCAAAGCCCGCCCGGCCGGCAACTGATGCTGTCGGCGCGCGCGCTCTCCAAACGCTACAAGAAGCGCGAAGTCGTCAAGGATTTCGGCTTCGACCTGCACCCCGGCGAGGTCGTCGGCCTGCTCGGCCCGAACGGCGCCGGCAAGACCACCTGCTTCTACATGGTGGTGGGGCTGGTGCCGAGCGACGCCGGTGAGATCCTGCTCGACGGCCAGGACATCAGCACCCTCGCCATGCACCAGCGCGCGCGCCGCGGCGTGGGCTACCTGCCGCAGGAAGCCAGCGTCTTCCGCAGCCTGTCGGCGGCCGACAACGTGCGCGCCGCGCTCGAGCTGCGCGAAGACCTCTCGCCCGCGCAGCGCGAGGCCGAGCTCGGCCACCTGCTCGACGAACTGCACATCGGCCATGTCGCCGAACAGTTGGGCGAGAGCCTCTCGGGTGGCGAACGCCGACGCATCGAGATCGCCCGCGCCCTCGCCGCGAACCCGCGCTACATGCTGCTCGATGAACCCTTCGCCGGCGTCGACCCGATTTCCGTCGGCGAAATCCAGGGGATCATCCGGCACCTGAAGCACCGCGGGATCGGCGTGCTGATCACCGACCACAACGTCCGCGAGACGCTGGGCATCTGCGACCGCGCCTACATCCTCAACGCCGGCACGGTGCTGGCGCAGGGCTCGCCGAACGACGTGCTGATGAATCCCGACGTCCGCCGCGTCTACCTCGGCTCCAGCTTCACGATGTAACGGCGATGAAGCCCGCCCTGCAGGCCAAGCTCGCCACGGCGCTGGCACTCACCCCCCAACTCCGGCAGGCGATCCGCCTGTTGCAGCTTTCGCAGATCGAACTCGAGGCCGAGCTGCAGGCCGCCGTCGAATCGAACCCCCTGCTCGAACTCGCCGAACCGGGCGACGAGGACGGCGCCACCGCCGCGACGCTGGAGGGCAGCTCCGGCGACGAGTCGCCGGGGGATGCGGAGGGCCCCGGCGCCGAGGCGGGCGACGACGTTGCAGGGATCGACGACCTCGGCCACGACGACTGGACGCTCGGCGACGACGAGGCCGGCCCGCGGCAGCGCGACAGCGACGACGACGGTGAGCGCGAGGATGCCGGCGCCGCGCCGGGCCTGCATGAGCACCTCCGATGGCAGCTCCGGATGAGCGTGCACTCCGCCCGCGACGAGGCCATCGGCGAAGCCGTGATCGATGCGCTGGGCGACGACGGCTACCTGCGCGAACCGCTCGACGCCCTGCCCGCCGCCCTGCCCTCAGCGCTCGAAGTCACGCTCGACGACGTGCGGGCCCTGCTGCGCCTCGTGCAGCAGTTCGACCCGATCGGCTGCGGCGCGCGCGACCTCGCCGAGTGCCTCGGCCTGCAGCTGGCCGCCTTGTCCTCGGACACGCCGGGCCTGGCCCTGGCGCAGCGGCTGGTGGCCGGGCACCTCGACGCCATCGCCCGGCAACGTCCGGACCGCCTCGCCGCGGAACTCGGCGCGGATCCGGCAGCCGTGCTCGAAGCGATCGCCTTGGTGAAGTCGCTCGACCCGAAACCCGGCGCGCGCTTCGACGGTGCACCGGCCGAGTACGTGCAGCCGGATGCCATCGCGCTGAAGCAGCGCGGCGTCTGGCGGGTGCGCATGGCCCGTGGCGGTGGTGGGCTTCGGCTGAACGCGCACTACCAGGGCCTGATCGGGCGCTGCAGCCGTGACGACGACGCCTACCTGCGTGGCCAGCTGCAGGAGGCGCGCTGGCTCATCAAAGCCCTGGAGAACCGCGGCGAGACCCTGCAGCGCGTCGCCGAGGCCATCGTCCGCACGCAGAGCGCCTTCCTCGACCACGGCCTCGAAGCGATGCGGCCACTCACCCTGCGCGACGTCGCCGAGCAGCTCGATCTCCACGAATCGACGATCTCGCGCGCCACGACGCGCAAATACCTGCGGACTCCGCGCGGCACCTTCGAGTTCAAGTTCTTCTTCAGCGCCGGGCTGGCCACCGAGCACGGCGGCGCGGCCTCGTCCACCGCCGTGCAGGCCATGATCCGCAAGATGATCGAGGCCGAACCCTCGGGGAAACCGCTTTCGGATCAAGCGCTTGCCGACGCACTGAAGGCCGAGGGCATCGCCGTGGCGCGGCGCACCGTGGCGAAGTACCGTGAAGGGCTGGGCATTCCGCCGTCCTCCGAGCGCGGGCAACGCTGACACCGAAGTTTGACGTGGGTCCCCTTCGCCCCCTCCCCCGAGGGGCGTATGCTGGGCGCGAAGTGAAGGTTTGTTTGTCCCAGCGAGGAGAACGCGCCCATGCGCCTTGAAGTGAGCGGCCACCAGATCGACATCACCCCGGCCCTGAAGGACTTCGTCACGGCGAAGCTCGAGCGGATATCCCGCCATTTCGACCACCATCTCGACGTGCGCGTCCTGCTTTCCGTCGACAAGCTCCAGCACAAGGCCGAAGCCACGTTCACCCCCCGCGGCAAGGCGCTTCACGCCGAAGCCGAGGCTGCCGACATGTATGCCGCCATCGACCTTCTGGTCGACAAGCTCGACCGCATCGTGCTCAAGGAAAAAGAGCGCATCACCGACCACCACCGCGGCGAATCCGCCGTCCGCTCCGGCAGCTTCGGCTGAAGGCATCGCGGCCCCACCCAGCCCCATCCCCCATGCACCTCCTCGACCTCCTGGCGCCCGCGCGCGTGCTCGCGGGCGCCAAGGTTTCTTCCAAGAAACGCCTGCTCGAACAACTGGCCCAGCTGCTCGGCGAGGGCAATGCCGAGCGCGAACGCGCGCTCTTCGACAGCCTGTGCCAGCGCGAGCGCCTCGGCAGCACCGGGCTCGGCCACGGTGTCGCCATCCCGCACGGCCGCAGTCCGGCACTGACCGTCGCGACGGGGGCCTTCATCCGCCTCGCCGAGCCGGTGGATTTCGGCGCCAGTGACGGCCAGCCGGTCGATCTGCTGTTCGCGCTGGCCGTGCCGGAGCACTTCACGCAGCAGCATCTCGTGCTGCTCGCCCAGCTCGCCGAGATGTTCGCCGACGAAGGCTTTCGCTCGCGGCTGCGCGCGGCCACCGACGGCGACGCGCTGTACCGGCTGGTCGCCGACTGGCGTCCCGGCCACTCCGCGGCGGCCTGAGACGGCCACCGCATGCTGCCGCGCCGACTCAGCGCCCGCGAACTCTTCGAGCAACACCGCGACCGGCTCGGGTTGCGCTGGCTCTCCGGCCAGGCCGGCGGCGATAGGGCCCTCGAAGCCGAGGAGCACCGCACGCGGCGCCCCTCGCTGGTCGGGTACCTCAACGTCATCCACCCGAACAAGCTGCAGATCCTGGGCCGCGAGGAGCTGCAGTGGCTCGATTCGCTCGACGCCCGCCAGCGTTGGGAAACCCTTCAGAAGATCGTCGACTTCCGGCCGCTGGCGCTGGTGATCACCCGCGACCAGGGCTGCCCCACCGACCTGCGCGACATCGCCGAGGAAACCGGCACGCCGCTGTGGATCTCGCCGCAGGCCGGCCATGAGCTGCTGTCGCAACTGCAATACGTGCTTGCCCGTGCGCTGGCGCCGCGCATCACGCTGCACGGCGTGTTCATGGAGATCTATTCCATCGGCGTGCTGATCACCGGCGAATCCGGCCTCGGCAAGAGCGAACTCGCCCTCGAGCTGATCTCGCGCGGCCATCGCCTCGTTGCCGACGACGCGCCCGAGTTCACCCAGATCGCGCCGGACGTGCTCGACGGCACCTGCCCGGAACTGCTACAGGACCTGCTGGAAGTGCGCGGCCTCGGGATCATGAACATCCGCCAGATGTTCGGCGACACCGCGGTGAAGCGGAACAAGTACCTGCGCCTGATCGTCAACCTCGTGCGTCCCGGCGAGGCGGTCGACGTGGAAGGCCTCTCGCGCCTCACCGGCGAAACCGCCGCACGCCCCGTGTTCGGCCTTGACGTCCCGGTGATCAACCTGCCGGTGGCCGCGGGCCGCAACCTCGCGGTGCTGACGGAAGCCGCCGCACGCCTGCACATCCTGCGCGCCAAGGGCGATGACCCGGCGGCCGCCTTCCTCGCGCGCCACTCCGCGCTGCTCGACAAGGCCGCGCCATGAGCCGCTCGCTCACCGTCGTCTCGGGGCTGTCCGGGGCCGGCAAGTCCGTCGCCCTGCGGACGCTCGAGGACCTCGGCTATTACTGCGTCGACAACCTGCCGGCCGACCTGCTGCCCGGCTTCGTCGACAGCGTCGGCGCCAGCGAGACGCACCAGAAGCTCGCGGTCGGCATCGACGTGCGCAACCACCACGCCGACCTGGGCAGCATCGGGCAATGGCTCTCGGCGGTCGGCGAGCGCGGCTACCAGCACCGCCTCGTGTTCTTCGACGCGGCCGACGCGACGCTGGTGAAGCGCTACTCCGACACCCGCCGCCGGCACCCGCTGTCCCAGCTCGGGCTGGCTCTGCCCGACGCCATCGCGCTGGAGCGCCAGGTGCTGCGCCCAGTGCGCGCCTTGGCCGACCACGTGTTCGACACCACGGCGCTCAACGTCCACCAACTGCGCAAGCTCGTGCTCACCGAGCTCGAGGCCGGGCGCCGGCCGGGCCTCACCGTGCTGTTCGAGAGCTTCGCCTACAAGCGCGGCCTGCCGGTCGACGCCGATTTCGTCTTCGACACCCGCTGCCTGCCCAACCCGCACTGGGACCCGGCCCTGCGCCCGCTGACGGGCCGCGACGCGCTGATCCAGGCGCACTTCGCCGGAATCGCCGAGGTGCAGGAGTACGTGGCCGAGGTGCGGGACTTCGTGGAGCGCTGGCTGCCGCGCTTCGAATCCGAAACCCGCAGCTACCTCACGATCGCCTTCGGTTGCACCGGCGGCCGGCATCGCTCCGTGTACCTGGCCGAGACCCTCGCCGCGCATTTCCGCGACCGCGGGCGCGACGACGCCCTGACGTACCACCGCGAACTCGAGTGAGCCCGCGGCGCCGTCGCTTGCCGACGCGCCACGGGGGTTTGCTAAGGTTCGATGCATGGCCGTCGGCATCCTCCTCGTCACCCATCCCGGGCTCGGCAACGCCCTGCTCGAAACCGCGTCACGCCTGCTCGGCAAGCTGCCGCTGGAGGCGCGGGCGTTCGAGCTCGAGTTCGACGCCGACCTCGGCGTGCAGTTGCCGCGCGCCAGCGCCGCGCTGAAGAAGGTCATGGGCGACGATGGCGCCCTGCTGCTGACCGACGTCTACGGCGCCTCGCCGGCCCGGCTGGCGCACCAGCTCACGCAGATCGCCTCGCCCTGCCGCCGCGTGGCCGGGCTGTCGCTGCCGATGCTGTTGCGGGTGATGAATTACGGCGACCAGGGCCTCGAAGACCTGGCGCGAACCGCCGCCAATGGCGGCCGCAACGGCGTGGTGCTCGACGATGCTTGAACGGCAGATCCCCGTCATCAACCGCCTCGGCCTGCACGCGCGGGCCTCGGCCAAGCTCGTGCAACTGCTCGGCGGCTTCAAGGCGCAGGCCACGCTGGTGGGTAGCGGCCGCGAGGTGAACGCGAAATCCATCATGGGCGTGCTGCTGCTCGCCGCCGGCCAAGGCAGCACGGTGACGCTGCGCACCGACGGCCCGGACGAGGCCGAAGCCATGGCCGCCGCGGAAGCCCTGTTCGCTCGACGCTTCGACGAGGAGAGCTGATGCGGCGCGCGCTGGCCGGCGTCGGGGCATCGAAGGGTCTCGCCCTCGGCCGCGCCCGCGTCCGCCACCCGCACGTCCTCACGCTCTCCGAGGAAACCATCGCGCCGGAGGCCATCGAGGCCGAGCTGGCCCGCCTCGACAGCGCGATGCAGGCCGCCCGCGACGAGCTTGGCGGGCTGCGCGAAAAACTCCACGGCGCGCTGGCGCAGGAGATCGGCGAGTTCCTCGACCTGCACGTGCTGATCCTCGACGACCCGGAGCTTCGCGCAGGCCTGCGCGACCTGATCCAGACCGGGCGCTACTCCGCCGACTACGCGCTGAAGCTGCAGCGCGACCGCCTCGCCGCGGTGTTCCAGGCGATGGACAACGACTACTTCCGCACGCGGCTCGACGACCTCGACCACGTGATCGGTCGCGTGCACGCCGCCCTGCATCGCCGCGCGGACGACGGCCAGCTGGGCCTGGCCGGCGAGATCCTCGTCGCCGACGACATCGCCCCGGCCGAACTCGCCGAGCTGTCACGGCAACAGTTGCTCGCCGTCGTCACCCGCGCCGGCAGCCCGCTGTCGCACAGCGCGATCATCGCCCGCGGCCTCCACCTGCCCATGGTGGTGGGCTGTGCCGACGCGCTCTCCCACGTCAACGATGGCGACGCGCTGCTGGTCGACGGCCGCGACGGCCTGCTGGTGGTCGAGCCGCATGCCGACGACCTCGCCCGCTACCACGTCGCCCGGGCGAAGATCGAGAAGAAGCGCGCCCAGCTCGACCGCCTGAAACGCGCGCCGACGCGGACGCAGGACGGCATGGACATCGGCCTGTACGCGAACGGCGAACGGCGCGAAGAGATCGCCGAAGCGCTGGCAATGGGCGCGGACGGCATCGGCCTCTACCGCACCGAGTTCCTGTTCATGGGCCGTGCACAGGTGCCGGACGAGGACGAGCAGTTCCACGCCTACCGCGACGCCGTGCTCGGCATGGCCGGCAAGCCAGTGACCCTGCGCACGCTCGATCTCGGTGCGGACAAGGCCGACAACAGCGGGCTCGCCCTGCGCAACGAGCCCAATCCGGCGCTCGGCCTGCGCGGCGTGCGCCTGTCACTGTCGCGCCCGATGCTGCTTGACGCGCAGCTTCGCGCGATGCTTCGCGCCTCGGCCTTCGGCCCGGTGCGCGTGCTGGTACCGATGGTGACCGCGCGCGAGGAAATCGAAGCGGTCAAGTTCCGGCTCAATGCGCTGGCCGCGCGGTTGCGCGACGACGGCGTGCCGATCGGCGAACACGTGCGCTTCGGCGTGATGGTGGAGGTGCCGGCCGCGGCGCTGACGCTGCTGGACTTCGCCGACCTGATCGACTTCGCCGCCGTCGGCACCAACGACCTCGTGCAATACCTGCTGGCCGCCGACCGCACGCACGAAGCGCTCGATGGCCTCTACAGCGAGCGCCACCCGGCCGTGCTCCGCCTGCTGCACCAGCTGTTCGCGCAGGCGCGCGATGCCCGGCTGCCCATCCATGTCTGCGGTGAACTGGCCGCGCGTGCCGAGGACGTCCCGCTGCTGCTGGCCCTCGGCCTGCGCGATTTCAGCGTGCATCCCGGCGCGGTGCTGGAAGTGCGCGAAGCGATCCGCGGCGCCGACGTCGGTAAACTCCGGCGGCGCGCCGCCTCACTGCTGCAGTGTCGCGAACGCGCCGAGGTCGAGCGCTGGCTGGAGCGGGTGCGCGGCCTCTGAGCTGCCGCGCCGGCGCGCGACTCAATCGGCTGGACAAACCAGCGCGGGCACCGGCTCCGCCGCGACCAGTAGCCGCGTGTTGCGATCGACGAAAAGGATCCAGAGGCCCTCGCGAGCCCAGGGATCAGTGACGAGTTCGCCTTTCGACGTGTTGTCGCGCGCGACGAGCTGGCCGTTCGTGCTGCCCAGCAGGAAGTCGAACTTCGGGTCGGTCCAGTCGGT
The DNA here is from genome assembly GCF_027531545.1 of Silanimonas sp. GTDB lineage: Bacteria > Pseudomonadota > Gammaproteobacteria > Xanthomonadales > Xanthomonadaceae > Silanimonas. The sequence goes on from NZ_JAPZSC010000033.1 coordinate 89,091, forward strand.
GACGTCCCAGGTGACGCGCGCGGGGAACGGCTGCGCCGGATCGCAGGGCCCCTCGGCTTGCGGCAAGGCCTCCACCTCGAAACTCACGCCATCGAGCGCCATCGGCGCCGTCGGCACGATCTCGTCCGGCGTGCAGGCGGCGAGCAGCAGGACAGCAGCGGCGATGGCGGTGATTCGCATGGCGGGCGGGTCGGTTCGACGGTGCGCCAGCGTGCCGGAGCCTCGATGAACGCCGCAAGCACGCGCCGCGCGCTGTTCGCCCCCGCGCCCACGGGCCATAATGCGCGCGCCCTGCACGCCCAGGCTCCTCGATGGTCGACGCCGCCCGCCACGAACGCACCGCCCACCAGCTGCGCATGCTGTCGGAGTCCCTCGACAGCGGGCGGCTCGGGCCCGTGCGCCGGTTGGTGAACTCGCTGTCCGCGGCCGAGATCGGCAACCTGCTCGAATCCTTGCCGCCGGCCAAGCGCGACGTGGTCTGGGGGCTGGTCGATCCGGAAGACGACGGCGAAGTGCTGCTGCACGTCGACGACGAGGTCCGCGAGGGCCTGATCGCGGCGATGGACGCCGACGAGCTCGTCGCCGCGGTCGAGGACCTCGACATCGACGACCTCGCCGAACTGATGGAGGATCTGCCGGACACGGTCATCGATGAAGTGCTGAAGTCGATGGACCGCGAGAACCGCGAGCGGCTCGAGCAGGTGCTCTCCTACCCCGAGGACAGCGCGGGCCGCCTGATGAACCCCGACGTGGTGACGGTGCGCGCCGACGTCAGCGTCGACGTGGTGCTGCGCTTCCTGCGCCTGCGCGGCGAGCTGCCGGACAACACCGACCACCTTTACGTCGTCAGCCGTCGGCACCAGTACCTCGGCCGCATCGCGCTGGCCCAGTTGCTCACGCATGAGCCAACGACGCCGATCAACACGCTGATGGATGGCGAGCAGCCCGCCATCGCCGTCGACACCCTGTCCGACGAGGTGGCAAGGCAGTTCTCCGACCACGACTGGATCTCGGCCCCGGTGGTGGACGACAACAACGTGCTGCTCGGCCGCATCACCATCGACGACGTCGTCGACATCATCCGCGAGCAGGCCGATTACCAGGTGCTCTCCGCGGCCGGCGTCAGCGAGGACGAAAGCCTGTTCAGCCCGGTGCTGCGCGCTTTCCGCGGCCGCTTCCTGTGGCTGAGCATCAACCTCGGCACTGCCTTCCTCGCCGCCAGCGTCGTGGGCCGCTTCCAGGCCACGCTGGCCGAAGTGGTCGCCTTGGCGGTGCTGATGCCGATCGTCGCCGGCATGGGCGGCAACGCCGGCACGCAGGTGCTGGCCCTGATGGTGCGCGGCCTCGCCCTCGGCCAGGTCTCCGCCGCCAACCTGCGCACGCTGGTGTGGAAGGAGATCCGCATCGCGCTGATGAACGGCGTGCTGCTCGGCCTTGTGGTCGCCACGGTGACGCTGGCGTGGTTCCGCAGCCCGGGCATCGCCGCGGTGATCTTCGCCGCGATGGTGATCAACCTCGGCTTCGCGGCCTGCGCGGGCGTGCTGGTGCCGATGCTGCTGCGCCGCTTCAACGTCGATCCAGCCGTTGGCGGCGGCGTGATCCTCACCACCGTCACCGACGTGATGGGTTTCTTCGCCTTCCTCGGCCTGGCCACCGTCTTCCTGCTGCACTGACGATGCGCGCGACGGGCCGCCTCGCACTGCTGCTCGTCGCCACGGCGATCCTGGCGGGATGCGGCGACACCGGCCGAGAGCCCGCGCCACCCGCCCCCGCGGCCACGCCGGACATCCCGCCGACGGCGATCGACGCGCAAGCTCCGGGCCCGCCAGTGCCGGACACGCCGTTCATCCGCAGCCTTCGCCTGTCCGGTTCGGGCTGGCAGTTCGATCTCGATACCGCCACCGTCGGCGACGCCACCCGCATCGACGTGCTGGTGCGCACTGCCACGGTCGGTGCCGCCCCGCAGCGCCTCCGGCTGGACGTGGAAGGGGGCCTCGCCGAGGCCTTCGCCACCGACCTCGACGGCGATGCCGTCCCTGAGCTGCTGCTCTGGACGCGCAGCAGCGGGAGCTCGGCCGAAGGCGAAGTGCGCGGCTGGCGCTTCGACGCCGCGGGCAGTGCCACGGCGATCCAGGTGCCACCCCTCGACGACGAGGCGTCGATCGGCTGGCGCGGGCGGGACCAGTTCGGCGTGCAAGGTGATGTGTTGGTCCGCAGCTTCCCGCTCTACCGCGAGGACGACGACAACGCGAGCCCGAGTGCCGGCTTCGCCCGCGTGATCCGCTACCGCCTCGATGCCGAGGGCCTCGCGGTCGCGGACACCACGCTGGAGCCGATGGACGGCACGCCGCAGGCGGACGTGCTCGCGCGCTAGCCGCCGAGCAGGTGCTTGAGCACCGCCATCCGCACGGCCACGCCGTTCGCCACCTGGTCGAGGATCACCGACTGCGGGCCGTCGGCCACGGCGTCGGCGATCTCGACGCCGCGGTTCATCGGGCCGGGATGCATGACGATCGCATCCGGCTTGGCGCGCGCCAGACGCGCCGGCGTCAGGCCGTACTCGCGGAAATACTGGTCGAGCGAGGGCACCAGGCCCTCCTCCATGCGCTCGCGCTGCAGGCGCAGCATCATCACCACGTCGGCGCCTTCGACCATCGCGTCGAGGTTCTGGCCGACCGTGCAACCCGCGGTGATGTTCGAACCGGGCAGCAGGCTGGCCGGACCGCAGACGCGGATGTCGCGACAGCCGAGCTGGCGCAAGGCATGAAGGTCGGAGCGCGCCACGCGCGAATGCAGCACATCGCCGACGACCAGCACCGACAGGCCGCTGAAATCGCGGCCCTTGCGCTGGCGGATCGTCAGCATGTCGAGCAGGCCCTGCGTGGGATGCGCGCTGCGACCGTCGCCCGCGTTCAACAGCGAGGTCGTCGGCTTCGCGCCCGCAGCCAGCGCCGCGACGGCGCCGTTCTCGGCGTGGCGCACGACGAAGGCATCGATGCCCATCGCCTCCAGCGTGCGCAGCGTGTCGAGCGCGCTCTCGCCCTTCTTCACCGACGAGGCGCTGATGTCGAAATTCAGCACGTCGGCACCGAGGCGCTGCGCTGCCAGCTGGAAGCTGCTGCGCGTGCGCGTCGAGTTCTCGAAGAACAGGTTGCACACCGTGCGGCCGGCCAGCACGTGGCGAAGCGCCGTGCCACCGAGGGCGTTGGGGTGCAGGGCCTCGGCGGTGTCGAGCAGGGCGTCGAGGCGGTCGCCGCCCAGGCCGTCGAGTGTGAGCAGGTGGCGCAGGCGTTCGGTCGTCATGGGGGCGAAGGATAGCTGGCGAGGAAGCGCTCGACGATCACCACGGCGGCCAAGGCGTCGATTTCCTCGGCGTCGCTGCGGCGCTTAAGGCCCGCGCGGCGCTGGTCGGCGAAGCGGCGCGCGGCTTCTTTCGAGCTTCTGCGTTCGTCCACCATCACCACGGGCAGGCCGCTGCGCTTCGCGGCGGCGCGGGCGAAGCCGCGGGCACGCTGGCGGGCCGGCGGGTCGGGGTCGTCGTCATCGAAGGTGAGCGGGTCGCCGACGATGAGCTGCACCGGGGCCCACTCCTTCAACAACTTCTCGAAGCGCGCCCAGTCCGGGATGCCGTCGCGCACCTCGATCAGGCCGAGTTCGCTGGCGGTGCCGGTGATGCCGTTGCCCACGGCAACGCCGATGCGCTTCGCGCCGACGTCGAAGCCGAGCACGGCACCGAGGCTCATGCGCGAGGGTCGCTCACGCGTGGCCGCTGTAATCGGCCATGTTCGCCATGTCGACGCCGATCTGGCCCGCCGCCACCTGCCACAGCTGCTCGCTGTCGGTGTCGAAGACCATGGCCTCGGGCGCCGGCACGGTGAGCCAGGCGTTCTGCGCGAGCTCGCCTTCCAGCTGCTCGCCGCCCCAGCCGGCATGGCCGACCATGACGAGGTAGCGCTCGGGGCCGTCGCCGCGCGCCATGGCGTGCAGGATCTCGCGCGAGCTGGTGAGGCTGAAGCCGCCGAAGCGCAGGGTCGAGGGCCACGGACGCGGGTCGTCGTGCAGCACGAAGCCGCGATCGACCTGCACCGGGCCGCCCCACAGCACCTGCCGGCCCATCATCTCGTGCGAGGCGCCCTCGATGCCGAGCTGTTCGAACAGTTCGCCGAGCAACACGTCGGTGCGGCGGTTCAACACCACGCCCATGGCGCCGTCTCCGTCGTGCTGGCAGACCAGCACCGCGGAGCGGGCGAAATTCGGGTCGTCCATGCCGGGCATGGCGAGCAGGAGCGACGACGCGAGCGTGTTTTCCAGCGGCATGCCGGCATTGTAGGCCGTGCGCCCCGGGCGGAGGTGCGCTTAAGCTGAAGGCCAACCCCAGCTCGACGCGCCCATGCCCCTGCCCTGCCGCCCGTCTCTCTTCCGCGTGCGCCCCACTCTTCTGGCAGCGGCCGTGCTGGCGCTGACCGGCTGCGGCCCGAGCCCGGAAGAGCAGCGTGCAGCCGCCGAAGCCGCCGCGGCCGCCCGCGAAGCCGCGATGGCCCCGACCCTGCAGGTCTACCGCGACGCCAGGGCCCGTGGCGACGCCCGCATCGCCGTCGCCAGCGCCGAGGTCATCCTCGCCGACGGCCCCGGCACGGCGGCCGCCACCGAGGTGTCGGAAGGCCTGGACGCCCTGCGCGAGGCGGCGAAGACGCAGGTGGAAACCGAACGCCTCGAGGCGCTGTGGAGCTACGTATCCACGCCCATCGCAGGGGAGTCGAACCCGCAGAAAGCCGCCTCGATGCGCAACCGGCGCCCGGAGGCCGACGACCCGGCCAGCTTCGCCGTGGTGCCGACCGTGCAACTGGTGCTGCGCAACGACCCGCGCTGGGGCCAGAGCGTCTACCTCGTGATCGAAGAGGGCGTGTTCGAATGCGGCCGCCCCTGCGCCTTCAACATCACCCTCGACGAGGCCGCGCCGAAGCGCTTCGCCGGCGAGGCCTCCAGCACGGGCACCCGGCCGGCCCTGTTCATCAAAGACGATGCCGGCTTCATCCGCGCGCTCGATGCCGCCAGCACCGTGCGCATCGCGCCGGTGGACGGCCGCGCCGACCCGATCGACTTCGAGGTGGGCGGCTTCGACATCGGCCGCTACCAGGCCGGCGGCTGACTCAGGCCGAAGCAGCGCGCTCGAAGCAGAAGCCGCGGTATTCCTCGAGGTCCAACTCCGGGTGGAAGGGCACGGTGATGCCCTTGCCGGGGTTCCGCAATTCGTCGAGCAGCCGGTAGCCCAGCGCCTCGAGCTCGGCCACCAGCGCGTCGCGCGACTGCACGCGGTAGGGGCAGAAGGCGGTGCCGATGCTGTTGAGCGTGATGTACGACTGCTTCGGATGGATGGCCGAGGTGTTCAGCAGGATCCAGCGCGGCCGCGCCCCGGTGCGCGACAGCAGCGCGCCGGGGGATTCCTCGAGGAACTGCACGCTGCCCGACGCGAACAGCAGGTCCGCCTCGGCGACGTCGGACAGGTCGGCGGTGAATTTCAGGCGAGCTTCGATGCCGCGCTCGGCCGCCACGCGACGCCCCGCCTCGACGACGGCCGGCACGTCGCCGACGGTCCAGACGAGGTCGTCCGGGTAATCGATCAGCCGCGCGAAGCCGTAGTGCTTGATGCCGGTGTAGCCGCCGAGGTCGAAGACCCGGCGCGCACCCGCGCGCACGAGGCGATCGATCCAGAACACCGCCGGATAATCGCGCGGCCGCAGTTCGTCGCCATAGAGCGCGACCGAATCGGCGTTGTCATAGCCCACCGGCTTGACCGGAGGCGCGGCCGCGGCGGCCTCGGCGAAGCTCGCATAGCGTCCGAGGAAGAGGTTCTCGTGGCGGTTGCGCGCGAATGCGCGGCGATACACCGCGCGGTTGATCCAGATGAACGGCGGAAGGCGGTCGAGGAGCCGACCGGCCCGTGAAAACCAGCGATGGAGGTACATGCACGCCCTTGCATCCGGGCCATCGGGGGGTGGCCCGTTCCCTTGTTGCCGGCGAGGCGCTTACTCGACCTTCGAGACTTCCACGCCGTCCAAGCCCGCCGACAGCGAGCGGGCGTCGCCGCCCTGCGCCAGCTTGATCTTGAGACGCACCTCGTTGGCCGAGTCGGCGTAACGCAGCGCGTCTTCGTAAGTGATCTCACCGGACTGGTAGAGCTCGAAAAGCGCCTGGTCGAAGGTCTTCATGCCGAGCTGGGTGGACTCCTTCATCACGTCCTTCAGCTTGTGGATCTCGCCGTCGCGGATGTAGTCCTGCACCAGCGGCGTGCCGAGCAGGATCTCCATCGCGCAACGGCGGCCCTTGCCGTCCGGCGTCGGGATCAGCTGCTGGGCGACGATGCCCTTCAAGTTCAGCGAGAGATCCATCAGGAGCTGGTTGCGACGCTCCTCCGGGAAGAAGTTGATGATGCGGTCCATCGCCTGGTTCGAGTTGTTCGCGTGCAGCGTGCACAGCACCAGGTGGCCGGTTTCGGCGAAGGCGATGGCGTGGTCCATGCCCTCGCGGGTACGCACCTCGCCGATCATGATGACGTCGGGGGCCTGGCGCAGGGTGTTCTTCAGCGCGGCCTCCCAGCTGTCGGTGTCGATGCCGACCTCGCGCTGCGTGACGATGCAGCCCTCGTGCTTGTGCACGAACTCGATCGGGTCCTCGATGGTGATGATGTGGCCCGAGGAGTTGATGTTGCGGTAGCCGATCATCGCCGCCAGCGAGGTCGACTTACCGGTACCCGTGGCGCCGACGAAGATGATCAGGCCGCGCTTGGTCATGGCCAGCGTCTTGATCACCGCCGGCAGGTTGAGCTCGTCGATGGTCGGGATCTTGGTCTCGATGCGGCGCAGCACCATGCCGACCTGGTTTCGCTGGTAGAAGCACGAGACGCGGAAGCGGCCGACGCCGGCGAGGCCGATGGCGAAGTTGCACTCGTGGGTCTTCTCGAACTCCTCGCGCTGCGAGGGGTTCATCACGTTCAGCACGAGGTCGCGGCTCTGCGTGGGCGTGAGCGGCTCCTGCGTGATCGGCACCAGCTTGCCGTGCAGCTTCATGGACGGCGGGACGCCGGCCGTGATGAACAGGTCGGACGCCTTCTTGTGCGCCATCAGCTTGAGGAACGAAGTGAAATCGATGCTGCTCATTGGGGGCTCCGGCCGGTTCTCATGGGCGCTCAGTCGACGCGTTCGATCACTCGAAGATGCGCTTGTCCTTGGCGTAGGTGGCGGCCTGGGCACGGGTAATCAGCCCGCGCTTCAGCAAGTCTTGCAGGCACTGGTCGAGCGTTTGCATGCCGTACTGCTGGCCGGTCTGGATGGAGCTGTACATCTGGGCGACCTTGTCCTCGCGGATCAGGTTACGGATGGCCGGGATGCCCACCATGATCTCGTGCGCCGCCACGCGGCCGCCACCCACTTTCTTCAGCAGCGATTGCGACACCACAGCGCGCAGCGATTCAGAGAGCATCGAGCGCACCATCGGCTTCTCGCCAGCGGGGAACACGTCGATGATGCGGTCGATGGTCTTGGCGGCCGAGCTGGTGTGCAGGGTGCCGAACACCAGGTGGCCGGTTTCGGCGGCGGTGAGCGCCAGGCGGATGGTCTCGAGGTCGCGGAGCTCGCCGACGAGGATGTAGTCGGGGTCTTCGCGGAGCGCCGAGCGCAGGGCCTCGTTGAAACCGTGGGTGTCGCGGTGGACTTCGCGCTGGTTGACGAGGCACTTCTGCGAGGTGTGCACGAACTCGATCGGGTCCTCGACGGTGAGGATGTGCGCGTACTCGTTCTTGTTGATGTGGTCGACCATGCCTGCCAGCGTGGTGGACTTGCCCGAGCCGGTCGGGCCGGTGACCAGAATCAAACCCTGCGGCTGGTCGATGAGCTCGCGGAAAATGCGCGGCGCATTCAAGTCTTCGAGCGTCAGGATTTCGGAGGGAATCGTACGGAACACCGCACCCGCGCCGCGATTCTGGTTGAAGGCATTCACGCGGAAGCGCGCGAGGCCGGGGATCTCGAACGAGAAGTCGGTCTCGAGGAACTCTTCGTAATCGCGACGCTGCTTGTCCGACATGATGTCGTAGATCAGCGCATGCACGGTCTTGTGGTCGAGCGCCGGGATGTTGATGCGGCGGACGTCGCCATCCACGCGGATCATCGGCGGCAGGCCGGCCGAAAGGTGGAGGTCGGAGGCCTTGTTCTTGACCGAGAAGGCCAACAGTTCCGCGATATCCATTCGTTCACTCCCCAGAGCCGGCCGAAGCCGATTGAGTCGCACAGCCTCGTGCGACGGCATGTTCTCCGGCAGTATAGCCCCAGCCCATGGACGCTCTGGAAGCCCGCTACCGCCCGCTCGTCGACGCCCTCGCCCACCCCGTGGCAGGGGCTTCGGCGCGAGTCGTCGCGGTGTCGAAAACCCAGCCTGCCGAGGCGGTCCGCGCCCTCGCCGCGCTCGGCCAGCGGGCCTTTGGCGAGAACTACGTGCAGGAGGCGCTGGCCAAGCAGCGCGAGCTCGCCGACCTGGATCTGGAGTGGCACCTGATCGGCCCCCTGCAGAGCAACAAGTGCCGCGAGGCCGCCCGCCACTTCAACTGGGTGCAGTCGGTGGACCGGGCCAAACTGCTGCCGCTGCTCGACAAGGAGCGCCCGGCCGATCGTGGCCCGCTGAACGTGCTGCTGCAGGTCAACATCGACGGCGAAGCCAGCAAGTCCGGCTGCGCAGCCGACGAGGTGATGGCCCTGGCCGACGAGGCCGCCGCCCTGCCCCGCCTGGCGCTCCGCGGCCTCATGGCCATCCCCGAGCCGCACCCGGACGAAGCGCATCGCCGCGCCGCCTTCGCGCGGATGCGGGCGCTGTTCGAACGTGTGCGCGAGCGGCACGCCAGCGTCGACACCCTCTCGATGGGCATGAGCGACGACTGGCCGCTGGCCGTGGCCGAGGGCGCGACGCTGGTGCGCGTCGGCTCCGCGCTGTTCGGGGCGCGGCCCGCCAAGGCCTGATCCGGGGTTCCGAACGCTGCGCGGCCCGGCCATGATGCAGGGCTTCCGCCTCCGTACCCGCGAACCCATGAGCGCCACACCGACCGCCCTTCCTCCCGTCGCCTTCATCGGCGGCGGCAACATGGCCCGCGCCCTGATCGGCGGCATGGTCCGCGGTGGCGCCTCGGCCCAGGACATCCAAGTCAGCGAGCCCTACGCGCCCAACCGCGAGGGCCTCGCTGCGGAATTCGGCGTGGCCACCACCGAGGACAACGCCGCCGCCGCGTCGAAGGGTGCAGTGTGGGTGCTGGCGACCAAGCCACAGGTGCTGCGCGGCGTCTGCGAAGCCCTCGCGCCGCTGGCGCAGGCGCAGCGCCCCCTGGTGGTCTCGATCGCGGCAGGCATCACCAGCGCGCAGCTCGACCGCTGGCTGGGCGGCGGCATCGCCGTGGTGCGCACCATGCCCAACACGCCTGCACTGCTCGGTGCCGGCGTCACCGGGCTGTATGCGACGGCAGCCACGTCGAATGCCCAGCGCGCCCTGGCCGACCAATTGCTGCGGCCGGCCGGCGAGACCGTGTGGATCGACGACGAAGCGCTGATGGATGCCGTCACCGCGGCCTCGGGTAGCGGCCCGGCCTATGTCTTCCTGCTGGCCGAAGCGATGCAGGCGGCTGCGGAAGCCGAGGGGCTGCCGACCGATGCCGCGCGCACGCTGGTCGTCGAAACGATCGCCGGCGCGGCGCGGATGCTGAAGGAAAGCGGTGAAACCGCGACGACGCTGCGCCAGCGCGTCACCTCGCCGAACGGCACCACGCAGGCCGCCCTCGACGCCTTCGCCGCCGGCGGCTTCACGCCCCTGGTCGCCGCGGCCGTTCACGCTGCGCGGAGCCGCGGCGCGGAACTCTCCGCGGCGAACGACTGATCCGGAGCCTTCCGCCATGCCCGCTTTCCGCCCGACCCTGCCGCTGATCGGCGTCGCGCTCGCCGCCGCGCTCGTTGCGCCCACGGCCAGCGCCACGCCGCCGTCCGCGCCTCCGCCGAAGCCCTCTCTGACGCTCAGCTCCGGGCTCAACAGCACGCAGTCCGGCGAGTTCACCGTGCACTACAACGCGATGCCGAGCACCCAGCTCACGCCGGAGATCGCGACGCGCTACGGCATCACGCGTTCCGCCAACCGCGCCCTGCTCAATGTCTCGGTGATGAAGGGCCCGCGTGCGGCCACCGCCGTCGCCGTGACGGCGCGCATCGAAGCCACCGCCATCAACAGCGCCGGCCAGCGACAGGCCTTGAACCTGCGCGAAGTGCGCGACCGTGGTGCGATCTACTACCTCGGCGAAGCCCGCATCGAGGAGCGCGACGACATCGTGTTCGAACTGGTCGTCACGCCGGAGGGCGGCACGCCGATCAACGCCCGCTACGCGCAGGCGTTCTGGCCCGCGATTCCGGCGCGCTGACGCATGGCTCTGCTCTTCGTCCGCCACGCCCAGGCCAGCTACGGCACCGACGACTACGATCGCCTCTCGCCGCTGGGCTGGACCCAGGCCGGCCACCTCGGCACCTGGCTGGCCGGCGAACCGCACGGCTTCGCGCGCGCGCGCGTCGGCGCGATGCGCCGGCATCGCGAGACCTTCGAAGCCATCCGCCGCGCCTTCGCCGAGGCCGGGCATCCACTGCCCGAGCCGGAAGAGGATGCCGACCTCAACGAGTTCGACCATGGCGCGGTGATCCGCGCCTACCTCGTCGAGCGCGCCGATGCCGACATGCGCGCCCGCGCCGGCTCGCATGATCCGACGGTGGTCGGCCCGATGCTCTACGCCGCGATTCTCGCGTGGGCGAATGACGAGCTGGACGCCGTGCCCGAACGCTGGAGCGTGTTCGGCGAACGCGTGGCGCGCGCCGGCGCGGCCGCGGTGCAGGCGACGAGCGAGGGCCCCGCCCTCGTGGTCAGCTCCGGTGGCGTCATCGCCCGGCTGGCGCAGCAGGCCCTCGAGGTGCCGGCCACGCGCGCCGTCGACCTCAACCTCGCGATCCGCAACGCCTCGATCAACGAATTCAGCGCGCGCCACGGCGCGTTGCGCTTCGGCAGCTTCAACACCCTGCCGCACCTCGCCCACGACCGCCGGCTGTGGACGCATTTCTGAAGGACTGCCGATGAGCCCGCTCTTCCCCTTCTCCGACCGCGCCCGCGAGCTCGACGCGCGGCTCGCGGCCTTCATGGCCGAACGCGTGCTGCCGGCCGAAGCCGAGGTGCATGCGTGGGCTTCCGACCCCGCCACGCACTGGACGGTGTGCCCGCGCATTGAAACGCTGAAGGCCGAAGCGAAGGCTGCCGGGCTGTGGAATCTGTTCCTGCCCGACGCCGCGCACGGCGCCGGCCTTTCGAACCTCGACTACGCGCCGCTGGCCGAGCGCATGGGCCGCGTGCTGTGGGCCAGCGAGGTCTTCAACTGCAACGCGCCCGACACCGGCAACATGGAGGTGCTCGCGCACTTCGGCACGCCGGAGCACAAGGCGACGTGGCTGGCGCCGCTGCTCCGAGGCGAGATCCGCTCGGCCTTCGCGATGACCGAGCCCGACGTCGCCTCGTCGGACGCCACCAACATCGCCCTGCGCATCCGCCGTGACGGTGACACGTACGTGCTTGATGGCCGCAAGTGGTGGATCACCGGCGCCGGCGACCCGCGCTGCCGGATCCTCATGGTGATGGGCGTGACCACGCCGGAGGCCGAGCCGCACGCGCGCCACGCGATGGTGCTGGTGCCGATGGACACGCCCGGCGTTCGAGTCGTTCGCCCGCTCGAAGCGCTGGGCCACGACGACGCGCCGGGCGGCCACGTCGAACTCGAATTCACCGACGTACGCGTGCCGGTGGCGAACCTGATCGGCGGCGAAGGCCAGGGCTTCGCCCTGGCGCAGGCGCGCCTCGGGCCCGGCCGCATCCACCACTGCATGCGCACCATCGGCATGGCTCAGCGCGCGCTGGAAATGATGGTGGCCCGCGCGCAGTCGCGCATCGCCTTCGGCAAACCGCTGGGCGCGCAGGGGATGCTGCAGGAGGCGATCGCGCTCTCGCGCTGCGAGATCGAGCAGGCCCGCCTGCTGACGCTCGATGCCGCCGCCCAGCTCGACGCCAAGGGCAACAAGGGCGCGAAGGACGCCATCGGCATGATCAAGATCGTCGCGCCGCGCATGGCCTGCGCGGTGGTCGACCGCGCCATCCAGATCCACGGCGCGGGCGGCCTCGCCGACCCCTTCCTGTCGGCCGCCTACACCGGTGCGCGCTGCCTGCGCCTCGCCGACGGCCCGGATGAAGTGCACCTCGCTTCGCTGGCCAAGGGGATGCTGAAGGGCCCGCGCGCATGAGCACGCCTTTCGCCCTGGACGAGGCGGCACTCGTTGAGGCGCTCGAAGCGAACGTGCCCGGCTTCCGCGGCCCGCTGACAGCGACGAAGTTCAAGGGCGGCCAAAGCAACCCGACCTACCGCCTCGACGCGGCGTCCGGCCCGCTCGTGCTTCGCCGCAAGCCGCCGGGGGCGCTGCTCGCTTCAGCGCACGCCGTCGACCGTGAGTTCCGCGTGCTGCAGGCGCTTCAGGGCCGCGTGCCCGTGGCCACGCCGCGCTGGCTGTGCAGCGATGACGCGGTGATCGGCTCGATGTTCTACGTGATGGATTTCGTCGATGGCCGCGTCGAGTGGGACCCGGCGCTGCCGAACCACAAGCCCGAGCAACGCGCGGCGCATTTCGAATCGATCATCGACACGCTCGCCGCCATCCACGGCCTCGACGTGGCGGCCGCGGGTCTCGCCGATTTCGGCAAATCCGGCAACTACTTCGCCCGCCAGCTCTCGCGCTGGAGCGAGCAGTACGCGCAGAGCCGCACCCGCGAGATCCCGGCGATGGACGCGCTGATCCATGAACTGCCCAAGCGCTGTCGGGATGTTGATGGGAGCGGCGACGACGGCGTCGTGGCGCTCGTGCACGGCGATTTCCGCATCGACAACCTGATGTGGGCGAGGGACGCCCCGCGCGTGCTCGCGGTGATGGACTGGGAACTCGCCACCCTCGGTCACCCGCTGGCCGACCTCGGCTATTTCTGCATGGCCTTGCGCCTGCCGCGCAATCCCGCCCTGCCCGGCCTTGCCGGCATGGACCGCGCCGCGCTTGGCATCCCCTCCGAGCGCGAGCTGCTGGCGCGTTACGCAGCGACGACCGGTCGCGCGATCCCGGAGGATTGGGGCTTTGTGCTGGCCTTCAGCTTCTTCCGTCTCGCCGCCATCGCGCAGGGCGTCGCGAAGCGCGCCGAGCAGGGCAACGCCAGCAGCGAGCAGGCGCAGCAGGCCGGACAGATGGTGGAGCTGCTCGCGGCTTCGGGAATGAAGGCGCTGGGCTGAAACGCCGGCTGGACGAACTGGCCGGCCGACGATGGCTGGAATGAAGGTCCCGAAGAACAGCGGCGGCGCGTTTCCCTAATGTAGGCACCGGGAGTCCGGCGTGCGCGCCCGATAACGCTTGGGTGCCGCGCCACCGTAGCTCCTGAAGGGACGCACGCCGGCTCCCACGGCTTCCCCTTCCCTTGGAGCATCGTGATGACGGCCGCAGGTGTCGATGTCGGCAAGGACTTCCTCGATCTCGCCATCGACGGGCGAGCCCGGACCACCCGTTTCAGCAACGATGCCACCGGGCGACGGAAGCTCATCCGCGGGCTGGCCGGCCTCGACGATGCCTTCGTCGTCGTCGAAGCCACCGGCGGCTACGAGGACGCGCTGCTGGACGCCTGCGTGGACGCCGGGCTCCACGTGGCGCGGATCAACCGCCGACAGTCGAACGCCTTCGCCCGCGCCATCGGTGAACTCGCCAAGTCCGACGCCATCGATGCGCGGTTGCTCTGCCTGTTCGCGCGGCTCTTCCGCGATCGACTGCGATGCCACGTCCCGGCACCGCCCTGGCAACGCGAACTGCGCGCGTGGCTGCGCCGCCGCGGTCAGGTCGTCATGACCCTGCAGGCGCAGAAACAGCAGGCTGATCGCACGCCGCCCGCGGTGCGCACCCTGATCCACCGCACCATGGCCGCCCTCCGGCGGGAAATCGCGGCCATCGAGCAGGCCATGAAGGTCCTCGTCGACGCGAATGGCACAGCGGCCATCCGCTCATCGAAGGGCATGGGCCCGATCTTCCAGGCCACGACCCTCGCCCTGCTGCCCGAGCTGGGACGACTGAGCCGCCGGCAAGTCGCCAAACTCGTCGGTGTCGCGCCGATGGCGAAGGAAAGCGGCCACAGCCAGGGCAGACGCCGTATCCGTGGCGGGCGGGCCAGCATGCGGGTGGCGCTGTACATGGCCACCCTCTCCGCCGTGCGCTGCGACCCGGCGATGAAGGCGCACTATCGGCAGCTTCGCGACCACGGCAAGCCGGCGAAGGTCGCGCTGGTGGCTTGCATGCGCAAGCTCCTCACCATCGTCAACGCCCGGCGACGCGACGAGCTTCGGGCCAGCGGCGAGCTGGCGCCCGACTAAGTGCAACAACCGGACCTTCAGTACGCCGGCCCAGAGGTCGAGCAAGTGCGCGCACTGGGCACTCAAGTGGCGCTGGACGACTTTGGTGCTGGCATCTCGTCTTTCGGCGAATTCAAGAGCCTCCCGGTGAACACCTTGAAGATCGACGGGCAGTTCGCGAGAGAACTGCTGGAAGACCCACTCGACCCTGCGGCGGTGCGCAGCCTTCGTGGAGTGGCCGAGTTTGTCGAGACGAAGGAGGTCCATGGCGAGTTGCGAAGGCGTGCTGACGTCCAGGCGCGCGCTCGCACACTGATCGGAAAAAGGCGGCGCATCAGAACTCCCGACGCGCCTCAATCAGAAACTGGACTTTCTTCAAGCCGGGGTCCGAATCCAGCGGGACGGCGAAATCGACATGGATCACTCGCGCAAACGCGCTGCGCGCATTGCTCAGGCGCAAGCCGAGGCCAATGCTCGCCAGCACACCAGGGTTCTCACTGCCCAGGCCATCCGGACCCCACGTGCGGCCGACGTCAGCAAAGATGGCACCGCCGACGCGGAACAGGCGCCATGGAAACCAATCGGTGTAGTAGCGCTGCTCAACGCTGAACCGCGCGAAGCTTTCGCCTCCGGCCCAGCGCTGCGGGTAACCGCGCAGGCCGGAGTCACCACCCAAGTAGCTACGGTTGTCGAGGTCCAAGTGATGGCCGTACTGGCCGTCCACGGTGACGAAGAACAGCCGGTTGCGGCCGGTTTCGCGATAGAAGCGAACGCTGCCGGTGAGTTTGAGGTCACGGGCGCTTCCGTCTTCCCAGCGCGTGGAAAGCGCCGACGACAGCCGCAACTGCGAACGCTTCGGTAGGCGCAGTGAATCGCCCCGGTTTTGATGGACACCTCCACGCCGTACATTACGGCATTCACGGAGGTGGTTATGGGTGGCAAGAAGTACACGACCGAGTTCAAGGTTGAGGCGGCCAAGCAGGTGCTCGATCACGGGCGACCGGTTC
>NZ_JAPZSC010000073.1 GCF_027531545.1 Silanimonas sp.
CGCGGAAGGGGGTGGGCAGACGAGGAACGACGGGCACGACCCGTGCGACGAGACTCCGGGGCAGCGGGCCGGTTCCTGCGCGCCGTCGGATCGGCCATGCGTGCTGTCGCCTTGATTTCGGGAGGGAAGTGTTCATGCTCCGCACATCCCGCCCGCCGGATGCCCGATGCTGCGATCGTTCCGTCATGGATCGGCCCTCTGCCTCCTCCTGGTGACGTCGGTGGTCTGGGCGTCCCCGGCACCCCCGGTCGCGGATCCCGCCGCCTTCGATGCCGCTTTTGCGACAGCGCTGCGCGAAGGCATGGGCACCACGCCAGCGGAGGGGGCCGCTGCGGTCGCTGCGTTGCGGGCCACGCTGCCTGCCAACGACCTGCTGCGGGAGCGCCGTTTCGTTGCGATGGCCTGCAGTGCGGCCCAGAACGATCGCACGGCCGCCCTCGCCTGGGCCGACACACTTCTGGTCGCCGAACAGGCGCGACCTTCGCCCGACCCCACCAGTCTGGCGTTGGTCCACACCTGCCGTGCAGCCTTCCTTGCACCCACCACCGACGCCGCCATCATCAAGGTCGCCTACGACGCAGCGGTGGAGGCGGCGCAGCGCAGCGCCGACCCGATCCTGCTCGGGCAGGTGCTTTCTTGGCGGTCCGGTGCCCATTCGGTGTCGGGCGACTTCACCGAGTCCCTGATCGATGCGCTGGCGGCGCAGCGCGTGCTTGAAGAATCGGGCGAACCGTTCCTGATCGCGGCCAACCTGCAGAACGTAGGCATCGCCTACCGGCGCATGGGCGAGTACGCGCGGGCCGGCGAGTACCTCGAGCGAAGCCTCGATGACCCCGAGATCCAGTCACGCTGGTGGTACAGGCTCATCAGTCTGCTCCAGCTCGGCTACCTCTACGAAGAGACGCTGCGCTCCGATGACGCGAGGGCTGTGCTGGGCAAGGCCATCGACGTCTGCACGGCGAATGACAGCCCGACCTACTGCGGTTACGCCCGACTCGCCTTGGCGAGCGTCGAGGCGAAGGACGGCGACCCGGGAAAGGCGCTGGCTCTGGTCGAGCGTTCGATGGCCGACTTCCAAGCAGCCGGCGAGCCTGGGGACATCGTCATGGCGAACTTCATCCGGGGACAGGCGCTGGCCCGCCAAGGCCGTGACGCGGACGCGCTGGCGATGCTGGACGAGGCCGTCGCGGCATGGACCAAGGAAGACAACGCGCGCTACCTCGCGCTGGCGCTGCCCGTACGCGCCGCCGTCCTGGAACGGATTCGCCGCTACGAGGCGGTGATCGCGGACCTGCGCGCCTTCATCGCTGTGAAAGACCGGGACAATGACCGGAGGGCCGATCAGCGCACTGACCTGATCCGCGAACAGTTCGAGGCCGAGCGACGCGAAATCGAGAATGCCCAACTCCGCGCGAGGGAGCGATTGCGCGAGCAGGAGATCCAGGCTCTCGACCAGGTACGGCGCTGGCAGAGGATGGCGCTGGGCCTGGGCCTCCTGCTGGCCGCCCTCCTCGCGATCCTCGTCCTTCGGCAGATCGCGAGGGCGAAGCGCTTGCAGGCGATGGCGATGACCGACCCGCTGACCGGGCTGGCGAACCGTCGTCGCATGGAGTTCCAAGGCCGCATCGCCGTGCGCGAGGCGCGGACGGCCGGCACCCCGCTGGCGCTGCTCGCCATCGACATCGACCACTTCAAGGCGGTCAACGACGCGTACGGGCACGCGACCGGCGACGCGGTGCTGGCCCGCATCGCGCAGGAATGCCAACGCACGCTTCGGCAGCACGACCTGATCGGCCGCATCGGTGGCGAGGAGTTCACCGGCCTGCTCCCGGGGACCTCGCTGGAGACGGCGGTGCAGGTGGCCGAACGGATCCGTGGCGGCGTCGCGGCCCTCGCCCTCGACGACCTCGTGCCCGGGCTGCGCGTCACCATCAGCCTCGGCGTGGCCGCGCTCGACCGCCAGGACGCCGACTTCGCCAGCCTGCTCGATCGTGCGGACAAGGCCCTGTACCGGGCGAAGGAATCAGGCCGGGACCG
>NZ_JAPZSC010000036.1 GCF_027531545.1 Silanimonas sp.
TGAGGAGGCTCCTTCGATTGAGAATGGAGCCAAGATGAGGAAGTCCCCGAAGTTTTCCCCCGAGGTGATCGAGCGCGCGGTGCGCATGGTGTTCGACGCCAAGGACCAGTACCCGTCGCAGTGGGCGGCGATCGAGTCGATCGCCGGCAAGATCGGCTGCACGGCCGAGACGCTGCGCAAGTGGGTGCGTCAGGGCGAGCGCGAAAGCGGCGTGCGGCCTGGCCCGACGACCGCCGAGCAGCAGCGCATCAAGGAACTCGAGCGCGAGGTGCGCGAACTGCGCAAGACCAACGAGATCCTGAAGCTGGCCAGCGCGTATTTCGCCCAGGCAGAGCTCGACCGCCATCACAGGAAGTGAACGCCTTCATCGACGAGCAGCGGGCTGCTCACGGGGTCGAGCCGATCTGCAGCGCGTTGCAGGTCGCCCCGTCGGCGTAGCGGCGCCATGCCGCGCGCGTGCGTGAGCCGGCGCTGCTGAGCGCGCGTGCGCAGCGTGATGCGCAGTTGCTGCCCGAAGTGCAACGCGTGTTCGAGCAGAACCTGCGCGTGTACGGCGCCGACAAGGTCTGGCGGCAACTGCGGCGCGAAGGCGTGGCGGTGGCGCGCTGCACGGTCGAGCGGCTGATGCGCCGGCTCGGGCTGCAGGGTGTGCGCCGCGGCAAGGGCGTGCGCACCACGGTGCCCGACGCCAAGGCAGCGTGCCCGCTTGACCGGGTGAACCGGCAGTTCCGCGCCGAGCGGCCGAACCAGCTGTGGGTGGCGGACTTCACCTACGTCTCGACCTGGCAGGGCTTCGTGTATGTCGCCTTCGTCATCGACGTGTTCGCGCGCTACATCGTGGGCTGGCGGGTCAGCAGCTCGATGCAGACCGACTTCGTGCTCGACGCGCTGGAGCAGGCGCTGTACGCCCGCCAGCCCTGGCGCGACGGTGGCCTGACCCACCACAGCGACCGCGGCAGCCAGTACGTCTCGATCCGCTACAGCGAGCGCCTGGCAGAGGCTGGCATCGAGCCCTCGGTCGGCTCCACCGGCGACAGCTACGACAACGCGCTGGCCGAGACCATCAATGGGCTGTACAAGGCCGAGATCATCCACCGGCGCGGGCCGTGGAAGACGCGCGAGGCGGTCGAGCTGGCGACGCTGGAGTGGG
>NZ_JAPZSC010000012.1 GCF_027531545.1 Silanimonas sp.
CCGCACCCTCGTCCCAGCGCACGTGCATGCGCCCGCCCAGCGTGTCCACGACCAGCGGCTGCGAAGGCTCGTCGCCCCCACCTCGGCGCGCCGCCAGCGCCTTGCGTCTTGCCTCACCCATCGGGTGAGTGTGCCAGCACGCCGCAAGTGCAGGTCAGCGCTCGCAAATCAGGTCATCGCATCACGGGAACTGCCGGATCTAGGCTGAAGGGTAGCTTTTCGGCGATGGATCTGGACCTATCGTCGGCTCGCCCCGGCCAAGAGCGGACGCTGGCGAGCGGCAGCTTCCAGGCAGGTGTCTCACGCCAGCTCGTGTGCAGGCGACACACTTCATGGAACAGCTCCTCAAGCACCTCGGTGAACCAGCCTTGAATAGCACCTTGCGCAGCTTTTTCGAGTCGTGCGCCGCCTTGCCGATGAACAGGGTCGAAGCTGGACCCAACTCGGCCGCGGCCACGCTGATGTGCCCTTTTGGACGTCCAAGCCCACGTTGGACTTGGTAACCTCTTCTGCAGTCGTTCTCCTGCTTGCTGACAGCGCAACGCACGGCATGCGGCTCTACACGCCTTGAGGCGTAACCTCCGATGTTGTAGACCAGCCGGCTAGCCTGGGGCGACAACCATCATGTCTAGCAGCGGGGGTGTGCACGGCAGCGATCACTCTGACTGGGGTATCAGCAGCCGCGCCCCGCGACATCCTGCAGCGTCCCCCGGCAGGCGGATGGTGGGGCAGTTCTAGGGATGGCGACGGCGGGAAGCCCCGCTTTACGATAATGTGCCCGCGATAGCGCTCGGGGCGGGCCATGTCGGCTGGCCTCAGCGCTTCCGGCTGGGGGCGTCATGATGGCGGCGCAAGCGCAGGAACAACCCGATTGGGGCTCGCTCAACCTCATCGGCCACTCGGTGGTCTTCCGGCAGGCGCTGGCCATGCTGCAGCAGTGCGCCGCCGTCGATGCCACCGTGCTGCTGTGTGGTGAGACTGGCACCGGCAAGGAACTCGCCGCGCGCGCCATCCACTATCTCAGCAATCGTCGCAGCGAACCTTTCGTCCCCATCAATTGCGGCGCCATACCCGACACCATCCTCGAGGCCGAACTCTTCGGCCACGTGCGAGGCGCTTTCACCGACGCCAAGGCCGCCTGCCGCGGCGTGGTCGGCCTGGCCGAGGGCGGCACGCTGTTCCTCGACGAGGTCGACTCGCTGAGCCCGCGTGCGCAGTCGGCGCTGCTGCGCTTTGCGCAGGACCACAGCTACCGCGCCCTGGGCGGCTCGCGCATCGAGCAGGCCGACCTGCGCCTGGTGGCCGCCACCAACGCCGACCTCGACGCCCTCGTGGCGCGCGGCCTGTTCCGCAGCGACCTGCTGTTCCGCCTTAACGTGCTGACGGTGCCGCTGCCGCCGCTGCGCGAGCGCGAAGGCGACGCGCTGCTGCTGGCGCAGGCCTTCGTGCAACGCCTGGTGCGCCAGTACCGTACCGCGCCGCGCGAGCTGTGCGCGGCGAGCACGGCCCATCTAGCCCTGCCGCTGCCCTGGCCGGGCAACGTGCGCGAGCTCGAGCACCGCGTGCACCGCGCCTTCCTGCTGGCGCAGGGCGACCGGCTCGACCTGCACCTGGACACGCTGGCCGCCGCAATCCCGGGCGGTCACGCGGCCCATGCGGCGGGCTGCGGCTCCGACGCCGGCTACGACCACGCCAAGGCCCGCGCCATCGACGCCTTCGAGCGCACCTACCTCGCCGAAGTGCTGCGCCGCGCCGACGGCAACCTGAGCCTGGCCGCGCGCCTGGCCGGCAAGGAGCGCAGCCGCTTCGGCAAGCTGGTGCGCAAGCACGGCCTGCAGCGAGGCGTCACCGGCGACTGAGAGCTTGAGAGTTCTTCTCCGAGCCCCCGAACCTGGCACGCGACTGGCTTGTGTTTTGGCATGACGACACCCACTGATTCCGACGCATAGCCCGACGAGGGAGGTCTGTTCGAAGACCTGCCCGCCCCGAGCGCCGCGCAGCTGGAGCAGGCACAAGCCAAGGCGGCCCGAAAGCGCGGTCATGGCAAGCACAGGCTGCTCGAGCCCAATCAGGTGCAAGTCGAGCCTCGGGCCTCAGACCTCGAATCTTTGTTGACATAGGACCACCGGGCCAGGCTTGAACCGCACCGGGTTTCGAGGAGGCCTGTTGGCTTGAGTCAGACCGCCTTGGCCTGACGGTTTTGGGGTTCAGGTCTTCTCTCTTCCAGCCCCCCGCAGGGGCCGCCGGAGGCCCCCCCGGTTGAGCCATGTACTCATGGTTCAACCCTCCTGCAGCGCCGCCTGTTCGGCAGGCTTCGTTGGTGCGGTGGCATGTGCCTGCTCGCGCCAGTAGTGTGCCTCGGCCTCGGCCGGCGGGATGTAGCCGATGGGCTCAAGCAGGCGATGGTGGTTGAACCACGACACCCCCACTCCAGCGTCGCCAGCTCGACCGCCTCGCGCGTCTTCCACGGCCCGCGCCGGTGGATGATCTCGGCCTTGTACAGCCCATTGATGGTCTCGGCCAGCGCGTTGTCGTAGCTGTCGCCGGTGGAGCCGACCGAGGGCT
>NZ_JAPZSC010000047.1 GCF_027531545.1 Silanimonas sp.
GGGTCGTTGGCCGTCCGTCACCAGTCGCCGCTGAAGGTCAGCTGACCGTCTCATCGCCGACACCCTGGCCTCCGGGATGCGGCCGCGGGCCTCACCGGCCAGGCTTGGCCGCGCCAAGCCCGGCGGCGCGCTCCACCAGCACGTCCGCGTACCGCTCGACGTTGAACCGAAACGTCCCACGAAAGTTGATGTGCGAGAAGTGCGCCGGGCCAATCCGCCGCAGCCAGTCCTCCTCGATGCCGACACCATCCCGGTTGAGCCGCGCCACCACGGTGTCCATGCGATTCGTGTTCCACGCCAGCACAATGTTCGTCAACAGCGCGTGTGCGCCCGAGATGGCCGCCATCTCCTGCCGCCGGCGGCCACGCTCAGGGGCCACCTGGCCGCCATGAATGGCACGCTGCAGCTGATGCACCGACTCGCCCCGGTTGAGCAGGGTGTGTATCTCGCGCCGATAGTCTGGGATGGCCAGGTAGTCGCACAGAAACAGCGTTCGCAGCAGGCGCCCAAGGTGTTCTGCAGCGCGGTGCAGCGGGTCGCCGACCGCTGCTGACCCCAGCCGGTGGATGGCATGCGCGGCAGACACCTTGCCCGCCCGGATCGACGCCGCCAGGCGCACCAGGTCGTCCCAGCCGCGCTCGATCGCCTTGACCGACACCCGGCGCAGGGTGACACCCTCCAGGCTTTCCGGCACCGGCCAGCCCCTGGGCACGAAGAGCTTTCGCTCACGCAGATCGCGCAGGCGCGGGCACAGGTCAAAACCCAAAAGCTTGGCGATGGCCATCGCCACGTTCGTGACGCCGTGGGTATCAACGGCCAGCAGAGAGATGCGAATCCGGTCTTCGGCACGGTTGTGCTGCTCGACGCCTTCGACGGCCACGCCTGCCTGCCGCTCGTTGAGCACGACGGGTTGGTCGTAGAACAAGCCCCAGCGGTCGCGAACGTGGGTGTACAGCCCCGCGGCATAGGTGCGCCGGCGCGGGTCCAGCCGGGCCGTCCACAGGTGGCGGCTGGCGTCCATGGCCATCATGTCGGCAGAGCCCTTGGTGCCGTCGCCCCAGAGCGCCGCGATCGGCAGCGCGTTCTGGTACTCCGACACGCGTTCGTTGGCCCGGCGCAGCCGGCCGCTCAGCTCGACGGCTCGCATCGCCGTGGAGATGCGCGCCGCGTCGATGCCGGGGATCATCGAGCCCACGCCCTTGGCGTCGAGATCGGTGCCATGGGCCAGGAGCGCGCCGTAGATGACCAGCAGCTCGTTACTCGACGACGGACGGCGGGCCAGCAGCGCCTCGCTGAAGTGGGTGGCGGCGTCGACTTCCAGCAGCAGGTCTGGCAACTGGACGGAGCCGATGTGCTTGAAGACAGCCTCCCGGGTCTTGCGTGGTTCCACTTCCTCGTCCAACGGTCGGATCGGCGGCAAGTGCAGGAGCTTGTCTGC
This sequence comes from Silanimonas sp., assembly GCF_027531545.1. GTDB lineage: Bacteria > Pseudomonadota > Gammaproteobacteria > Xanthomonadales > Xanthomonadaceae > Silanimonas. Next base: position 1,439 of record NZ_JAPZSC010000047.1, read on the forward strand.
GCCGATCTCGATCTGCCCGCGACCGGCGGCCTCAGCCAAGGCCGTCAGGCCGACCGACACGCCCGCCAGGATTGGCTCCAAAAACGCCATGGCCTGGTCGGGCAGGCCGAGAATCTGGTGGTGCAGTTCCTTCGTGCGGCTCCAGTCGGCACCTGCCAGCAGCATCGACTCGCGGGCGCGGAAACTGATCGAGTGGTTCACCCACGCGCTGCCGCGCCGCAGGCTCTTGCGCAGCGCCATCATCGTGCTGGCCTCGAATGCCCGGTACCGAGACTGAGGATCCAGGTCGCTGACGATCGTGTTCCATGCGGCGCCCACCGGCGGCAGCTCGAAGTCCTGCGGGATCTCCTTGGTGCCGAGAGCTTGCAGACGCTGCCAGGCCTGCCATTGGTCGTGGCCGGGGTCGCCCGACGCGCCGGCAAACTCGATGTCGCGAAGGCCCGCCAGGTGGGCATGAACGCGCCGGTTGTCCTCGGCCAGCGCCCTACGAACCTGGGACGCGAAAGAGCTTGTGCCAGCTTCGCCGATGTCGTGGAGCAAGGCGCGGGCTTCGAGCACGCGATCGCGCCACGGCTTGGACTCGTCGTGGAGCACCGACTTGGCTTTGAGGGCCTGCTGCAGCGTCACGCCGCCGCTGCGCGAGCGTCCCTTCTCGACACGCTCGGCGGCGCGACGGAACAGGTCTTGGCTGCGGCGCGAAGCCTGCAACAGCGCCATGTCGGTCAGCTCCAACAGTGTGACGCGCAGGAAGCAGGTGATCTCGACGGTCTGGCGCTGCCGCTCTATGCGTGCGGTCATCGACGGACGCCGCATCTGGACGTGGGCGGCGTAGGCCTGCTGCTTGCTCAGGGCCACGGCGTCCAGGGGCCAGGCGTGCACGCCCAGTTCCTTCAACGCCCGCATCTTCTCCAGCGTTTCAGCCATCGTGCCAGGAGAGTGCCGCTTGGGTGGCGTCTTGAGCCATTCAAGCCGGGTGCCTACGCCTCCGGACTGCGTTGCATAGCACCAGTCGATGGCCTTGAGGAGGGCTGCCTTGCCGACGCCGGCCTCGATCGTGGCTGCCATGGCCGCCTCGGTGGCGTCGAAGGCCTCGCGCGCCAAGTCTGCAAGGCGGCGCGGCCCAGGAATGACGATGCGCCGTTCGTACAGCCACATGCGGGCGGTTTCGGCGAGATCGTCGGGATGCGCGGCCTCGAGCGCGGAGATTGCCAGAACCTTTTGAAGTTGGTCGACACCGGCCGCATCCAGGTCCTGCAGGCCGAGGTAGGTGCGAGCCCATGCTTGGTGTTCATACAGCGTCTGGCGGCGAGCGTAGAGGGACCGCAGACTGGCGATGCTGACGGCAGGGGTTTGAAACGCCTCACAGACGGCACGCAGCAGGGTCTTGGGCACCGACGCGAACCGGTCCATGGGGCGGCCGCTGGCCCGCAGGAACAGCATCTGGATGGCTACCGCGACCCGGCGATCGTGCCGGAACCGCTCGGCGACCGAGGCGATGTCGTCTGCACTCAGGCAGAACGATTGCTGGACGTCGAACTCCGACAGCCTCGTGGGCAGGCTCTCCGCGCCAATGAAGCGCTTGGCGAAGGACACGGTGACACCCTTCGGGCAGTCGAAACCGCCAATCTACCTGCGTCGAGCGCGGCGCGAATCCCTACCTGCCCGGTGGCCGGCTCGGGCACGCGATGGACTAGTCAGCGCCAACCGTGTCAATTTGCTGGAAAGATACGATTACCCC
>NZ_JAPZSC010000061.1 GCF_027531545.1 Silanimonas sp.
AATGCCCGCAGCGCGGGCTTCGTGCGAGACTTCATCTCGGTGGTTCCTTTCTTTGCTTGCTAGGCACCTGGATGGTCTCATCCAGGCGAAAGGAACCGCCACCTTCAGCTCACGCGTTCAACAGACCTCGGGACATCGCCCCAGATCGAGGCCGCCCGGATGAAGGCGCTGGAAGACCACGCCGAGCGCATGGCGACCAGGAATGCAGCCCTGGTCCCGGCCCGCAGCTGATCTTGGTCCTGAGGGGGGGCCAGCCACCGCCCGGGCTCCGAGGGGGGCTGGCTTGACTCGAGTCGCCTGGGCAGCCCAGCCCCTGAGCACAGCGCGGCCGCGGGAGGCCGCGTCTCGGATCCTGTGGGCCCGTGCCCACTCTGGACGCCCCGGGGTCAAGCCCTGGAGGCGCCTGTCAGGCGATCGGCTGCCTCGGAGATGGTCCGGGCTGCCTGCTGGATGTTCGCCGAGAGGCGATGGGAGTCCAGGGTGATGTCCGCTGCGGCTCGGCTCAGGCGGTCGACCTCCTTGCCGACCTGGCGCAGGGCTGAGTCGACGGTAGCGGTGAGCTGCTCGATCTGACGCTGGTAGAGCTGGGACTGGTCCTGGAAGACGAGCTGGCGTTTGGCCAGGCCCTGCCCTATCTCTTCCTGGCGCCTGGCGCTCTCGGCGATCTTGCTGACCTGGTCCTTGAGCTCGGCCATGAGGCTGACCATGCCCGTCATCTGGCGACGGAGCTCCTAGACGGTAAGCGTCCGGCCAAGTCACCTTGACGGCCGCTGCCGCAGTGATGTCGGCGTTCAGGTTGCCGGTGCCCAGCGGTGGGGCAGCAACTCGTCGATGCGGCTGGCCGGATGCGTGGGCATCTGCCGCGCGCTCGGGAACCTCGTCGCGAGCGAGAAGCTGATGTTCTGGCTGCGCGAGCACGGTAAGCGTCCGGTGAACCCGTCTTGAACTGAACCCGCGCGGCGATAACGATCCTGTCCAGCTAACGAATAGCTGGACACGATGGATACGGAGAACAGTCGTAAGCGCCGGCGCCACAGCGCAGAGCTGAAGGCGCAGATCCTGGCAGAGTGCGCCGTGCCGGGCGCGTCAGTAGCGAAGGTCGCAATGGCGCACGGGATCAACGCCAACATCGTGCATGGCTGGCGCAAGCTGGCCCGCGAGGCAGGTGCAGCGACTGTGTCGCAGCAGTTCGTGCCGGTGGCCGTCGCGACGACCGCGGTGCCGTCGGCGGACAGGCAGACCATAGAGGTTGAGCTGCGCCGCGGCGCGGTGGTGATGAAGGTGACGTGGCCGGTGGCGGCCGCAGCGGACTTCGCAGCCTGGACACGAGAGCTGCTTCGTTGATCCGAGCCCATGATCAAGGTTGAGGCGTTGTGGATGGCCGTGGAGCCACTGGACATGCGCGCCGGCACTGAAGCTGCACTGGCCCGGGTGGTCGCGGTGTTTGGCGCAGCTCGGCCGCACCATGCCTATCTGTTCGCCAACCGGCGCGCCAATCGCATGAAGGTGCTGGTGCACGATGGCATCGGCGTGTGGCTGGCGGCTCGGCGCCTGAACAGCGGCAAGTTCGCTTGGCCCAAGGACGTCAGTGGCACGCTGACGCTGAGCCGGTCGCAGTTCGATGCGCTCGTGCTGGGCCTGCCCTGGCAACGCATCGGAGAAGCGGGCGTGATCACGTTGCTATAGCTCGTCCATTGCGGCATCTGCCAATGGTTGTCGCAAGCTTCGCTTGGCACGATCACACTCCGTGATCGCCGAAGACCTCGACACGCTGAATCCGGAACAACTGCGCCAGGCATTGCGTGCCTCGCGCACCGAGATCGCGTTCAAGCAGGCAGTCATCGACAAGCTCACTCACGAGAACGCGATCCTCAAGCGGCTGAAGTTCGCTGCGAAGAGCGAGGCCTACAGCGCCGAGCAGAAGAGCCTGCTGGACGAGACGCTGGACAGCGACCTGGCGGCAGTTGCTGCCGAGATCGAGGGTATGCAACCTGCGGCCAAGGCGGCCGGTGAGAAGCACGCCCCCAAGCGTGAGAAGCTGCCGGCGAACCTACCGCGCCGCGAGGTCCGCCACGAGCCCGAGGACACCACCTGCGGCTGCGGCACACCGATGCAGCGCATCGGCGAGGACGTGGCCGAGAAGCTGGACTACCAGCCGGGCGTCTTCACGGTGGAGCGGCACATCCGTGGCAAGTGGGTGTGCAAGTGCTGCGAGAAGATCACGCAGGCGCCAGTGGCACCGCACGTCATCGACAAGGGGCTGCCCACGACGGGCCTGCTGGCCCAGGTGCTGGTAGCCAAGTACCTGGACCACCTGCCGCTGTACCGCCAGGAAGCGATCTTCGAGCGCGCCGGTCATCTCATCGCCCGGTCTACGCTTGCACAGTGGGTCGGCGAATGCGGCGTGCAGCTGCAGCCGCTGGTGGACGCCCTGGCGGCAGAGCTGCTGCGCCAGCCCGTGCTGCATGCCGACGAAACGCCGGTGGCCATGCTCAAGCCCGGTCACGGCAAGACCCACCGCGCATATCTGTGGAGCTACTGCACGACGCCGTTCAACCCTATCAAGGCGGTCGTCTTCGACTTCGCCGACAGCCGCGGCGGCCAGCATGTTCGCGGCTTCCTCGGCCTGCCGGGCACGAACGACAAGCCTGGCTGGCAAGGCAAGCTCGTCACCGACGACTTCAGCGGCTACAAGGCCTGCTTCGAGCTGGGCGTCACCGAGGTGGGCTGCATGGCGCATGCGCGGCGCAAGTTCCACGAGCTGTGGGTCAACCACGGCAGCCAGGTCGGCGAGCAGGCGCTGAAGTTCTTCGGCGCGCTGTACGACGTGGAGCGCGAGGTGGCCGACGCCGACAGCCAGACTCGACTCGAAGCACGACGACGATCACGACCGGTCGCCGATGCGCTGCACCAGTGGATGCGGCAGCAGCGGCAGAAGATCCCGGACGGTTCAGCAACTGCCAGGGCGATCGACTACAGCCTGAACCGTTGGGTGGCGCTGACGCGCTTCCTGGATGACGGCGATCTGCCGATCGACAACAACTGGGTGGAGAACCGCATCCGGCCGGTCGCGCTCGGGCGACAGAACTGGCTGTTCGCCGGCTCCCTGCGGGCTGGCAAACGCGCCGCGGCCATCATGAGCTTGATCCACTCAGCCAAGCTCAATGGGCTAGACCCGTACGCCTACATACGTGAAGTGCTCGAGCGATTGCCGACACAGCCCGCCAGCCGGATCACCGAACTGCTGCCGCATCACTGGCAGCCCACCAACTCGGTCTGAGCTCCGCACCCGTCGTCAAGACGGGTTGGCCGGACGCTTACCGAGCACGGCGCGCTCGCAGGAAAGAGCGTGGCCTCCGCGCTGGATGGGGGGACTGCCCTGGCCGAGGTGGAGCGCTTGGCGGCGTCATGGGCGCGCGACCGAGGCTCTTCGCGTGTCACAGCGGATGCCGGATCGCGGTTCGTTCGAGGATCTGCTGCGACTGACCAAGATCGAAGCTGCGTCGCTCGTGTGCTTGAGCCGGCATCCGGCTACTGAACCGTACTGGTCGGCCGGGGGCTACCTTTTCGACGATCCCGATCCGGGCGGCGCAAACGCTCTCGGCACTTGCTACACCGCCAGCACCATCGAGGTAGCCTTCGCGGAGAGCGTCATCGGTCAGCGCTCAACACTTCTTCGGCATCCCGGGTGGCGTGAAGCAGGCCACCTCGTAGGCAACGGACTTGGCCCAGACGACGTGAGGTCCTACCCGGGTATAGACGGTGGGCAAGTTCTGCGCTCCGCAGCCACTGCCCTGTGACACCACACCGTGCTGCTCGACTGCACCGTTGGCGGCGCGGTGAAACAACGGCCCGCCGCTGTCTCCCTTGCATGCCGCCTTGTTGAGGGCGCCGGCACACAGGATTCCCGGGGGGGCCCGCCCGTTCAACATGGCTGGGCCGTTGCAGACGCCTACATCGACCAAGGGAACGTCGGGGACCAACTGGAGCACCTGGCGGTGGACGCCGCCGACGGCCGAAACACCCCATCCCGTGACGGAAAGGGTGCCATGTCCGCCGCCGGGCCGCTGGGCATCGCGTTGCGGATCAACCAGCGGCATCACGGCTGTGATGTCCGCGGGTGCTTCCAGCTCCAGCAGAGCGATGTCGTTGACGCGGTTGCCGCCGCATCCGTAGCCGCCCTTGGGAAGATGCACCTGGCGCACGCCGATAGATCGCATTGGCAGCCGAAGATCGACGCCGCCGTACATCACGCGAAGCGAGCCTGTGCGGGGGGGATCATCGCACCGCAGGTCTGAGATCACACAGTGTGCAGCCGTCAGCACGACCTGGTTGCTGATGAATGTGCCACCGCAAACTGGCCCGCGCGCAATCGGGTGGTTGTCGTCGAAGAGGGCGGCAATCCAGGGCACCTCGGGCCGCTTCGCATCACGACCACCGACCGCCTTCCACTCTTCGCTGCTCCATACGCGATCGGCATTGGCCACCGCCGCTGGCGCAGCGAGAGCACGGCCGGGGCCTGCGCCAGGCGCCCAAAGCCACAGCATGCCCATCGCGCATGCAGAGAGCACGCCAAGGAGCTGCCAAGACCAGGTCCGACGTCGCACGGCTCAATCCACCTCAGGGAAGGGCACAGGCTGGCCAGCGTTGCGGTAGGCGTCGTTGGCTGCTGTCTTTGCCTTGAGCAGAGCTACACGTGCGGTCGTAACCTCGCTCGCGCTCTTCTTTGCTTCCAGGGCCTCCGCCAGAACCTGCTCGGCCCGTAGCACGTCCAGATCCGCCAGCCCGACGGCACGCCCTGCCGCGCGCGACGTGGCCTCGTCGGCCGCCGGATTCTTGACCGCAGGCACGACTCGATCCGAGATGGTCTTGCTCAGATCCGCCTTGGCGGCGCCCAGTGCGGTCCCCAGAAAGGCCAGGAAGCGGCTGCCTTCGCGGGTTTCCACCAGAGTGAGCCTGGTTGTGAACTTGCTGAACTTGGCTGCGGCAAGGGTCGGGTCAGACTTGAAGCCTTTGCAGTCGGTCTCTGGCCCGTTCTTGGGTGGCCTCACCTTCGGATCACACACCCGCTCAGCCCACTCAATCGAGCGTCCGCTGCCACCCTTGTCTTTCGGTGTGCGCAGAGCCGTCTGCAGCGCTTGGTCGAGCGCATCGCGCCGTTGCTCCAGACCGTACTGCTGCCCGCAGCGGGCGTCCAGTTGCCTCGCGGCCTCGGGCAACAGCGTGTTGAACTTGACCTGAGCTGTGCAGTACGCCTCCAGAGCCTCCATCACTTGAGGCTCCTTGACGAACAGGCTGGGCGCGGGATCGGTGGCCGGTCGCGGCGTCAAGATGTCGACAGCGGCCAGTAGTGGTGCCACGGCCTTCTCGCGCTTGGCTCGTACCGCTTCGACGTCGGCCGGCGCCGCCGGAAAGGCCATGGGCTCGCTAACCTGTTGGGCCAATCGCCAGTCGTCGAAGCTGGCAGACTGGCCCTCCTCGAGGGCGGTGATCGTGAAGCTCACCGACGCAAAGGGCGAGGCTGCACCAGGCACCTGCAAGGCGAGCGACACGTTGTAGTCGCGCGTCTGCCGGGCGCCGAACGCCCACCAGGGCTTCTTCTGCACCCGCTGCAGTTGGGCAAGGATGGGCACTAGCTGGAACGACTTCAGCCCGCTGACGGCTTGCATACGCGCCTCGAACCGGAAGTCGATCGACTGCAGGCCCTTCAGCGTCTCGGCCTTGTCGGCCCATGGAAAGCTAGCGTGACTAGCACCGGACCCAAACTTGCCCCGCACGACAACGACGCAGCCCAGGTCCGGGTTCGGCACCAGGTCAGCCATCTGATTGACGGAGTAGAAGCTGTAGAAGGCACGCGCGCTCGTCGATTCGGCTTTGCTCTCGCCGGCAGCCTTGAGCGCGCCAGCGGCTGCGTCGATGGCGCCGTCTACCAGCTTCGGCCCCACGGCGGCGATGATCGCTGCGCCGAAGCCGCTGAACGCCTGCAGGCCAGGCTGCTCAGGTTCGGACGGGCATTGGTCCAGCCAGGCCACACGGGTTACCGACGGTGGCTCCTCCGCACACGCTTGCAGTGGCAGAGCCATGGCGATGGTCGCGACCAGCAATCGGGTAGTCGGCATCTGCTTACCTTGGGGCAATTTCGAATCCGCACGATGCTACGCGGCCAGCTCATGTGGCCGCATGCACAGAGCTGCCGATGCGGGCACGATAGGCTTCAGGATGCGTCCTTTGGTGCGTTGCCGACAGTGCGGGCTGCACTGGCCAAGGTGCAACGCCTGAAGGCGGAGCGGGCGCGCGTGCGAGACGGCGTCGCGCGTCTATGCTGCTGCCTGGCCGCGGACACTTGCGCGGGCGTACATGGCCGGAGTGTGGGCCGAGCGGTCGCCCAGCGGCGGCTTGGCGGCGATGCCGGGCTCCGAAACGACAGGCGCGACGGCACGGATCGGCCACGGCCTCCTGCGTGGTGCAGGCGGCAGCGTTGCCGGCTCATGGCGGCGTCAGTTCGGCTCGGCCAGCGCCGCCAGTTGCTGCAGCTGCACCAGCCGCTGGTAGAGGCCGCCTTCGATAGCCATGAGCTCGCCGTGCGTGCCCCTCTCCGCGATGCGGCCATGGTTGAGCACCACGACCGTGTCGGCGGTGCGGATGGTCGACAGCCGGTGTGCGATGGCCACCACCGTGACCCGCCCGCGCATGCCGGCCAGCGCCTGCTGCACCGCGGCCTCGGTTTCGCTGTCGATGTTGGAAGTGGCCTCGTCGAGGAGCAGGATGCGCGGCTGGCCGGCCAGCGCGCGCGCGATGGCCACGAGCTGCTTCTCGCCCACCGACAGGCGCGCGCCGCCTTCGCCCAGTGGCGTGTCGTAGCCGCGCTCAAGCCGGCGGATGAAGCCGTCGGCGTGCGCGGCGCGCGCCGCGGCCTCGATCTCGGCGTCGCTCAGGCCGCGGCCCATGTCGATGTTCTCGCGCGCGCTGGCGGCCAGCAGGAAGGGCTCCTGGGGTACCAGGCCTACCGCACGCCGGAAGTCGGCGTCGCCGAAGCGCTCGATCGGCTGGTCGTCGATGTAGAGCGTGCCGGGCGGAGCGGTGTAGAAGCGCAGCAGCAGTGACAACAGAGTGCTCTTGCCCGATCCCGTGTGACCGACGATGCCCACGAAGCTGCCGGCTGCGATCTCCAGGTTCAGCTCGTGCAGCACAGGCCGCCCCGGCAGGTAGGCGAAGTCCAGAGCGCGTAAGCTGATCCGGCCATGCCGCATCTGCGCCTGCGCAGCGGGCTGTGGCGCCTCGGCTTCGTCCAGCAGGGCGTTCACGCGCGCGGCCGCCACCATGGCTTGCTGCAACTGCGAGAACTGCATGGTGATCTGGATCAGCGGTTCGACCACGCGCGCGATGTAGCTGATGAAGGCGTACAGCACGCCCACCTCGATGGCCGACAGGCCGCCCAGCGCCTGCGTGCTCCGCCAGCTGAACACACCGATCACGGCGGCCAGCAGCATGACGTTGAGAAGGTCCAGCGCCGGCCGCAAGAGCCAGGCATTGGCGCGCAGTTCCTGGCGGCGCGCAGCGTAGTGCGCCGCGTTGGTGGCGGAAAAGCGCGCGGCGAAGGCGGCGGTCGCGCCGCTGGCTTGGACCACCGCCATGCCCGCGATCGACTCTGCCGTCTGCGCGTTGATGTCGCTGCGCAGAGCGCGGCTTCGCGTGACGGCGGGCGCCGACAGCCGCTGGTACAGCCAGACGATGCCGAACACCGCCGGCCCGAGCAGGGCCACGACGACCATCAGCCGCCAGTCCAACCAGGCCATGACGGCCAGCATGCCCACCAGCGTTATGACGCTGTCGAGCATCACGAACAGCACCTGCACGTACAGCGACTTCACGGCCTCGGTGTCGTTGGTGACGCGGCTGACCAACTGCCCCGTGATGGCGCCGTCGAAGAAGCGCATCGGCAGCCGCAGCACGTGTCCGTACACCGACTCGCGGATGCGTTGTACCGAGCGCATCGCAAGACCCGCCAGTCGCACGAGCTGCCCGTAGCGCAGCCAGCTGGCAAGGCATCCTGCCAGCAGCGCGCCGCCCAGCAGCCCGGCGATGGCCGGCACATCGGCGTCGCGCGGCAACAGGTAGCGGTCGATGAAGGCCTTGCCCAGCAGCGGCCCGAGCGCCTCGAGCGCGGCGGCCACCGTCAGCCAGAGCATGGCGCCCTTCAGCAGAGCAACCTCTGGCAGTGCGGCGCGCAGAAGCAGCTGCAGGGCGGCGCGGCGCTCCCCGGCCGGCGCAGGGCCGCTGGGCGTGGGCTCACTCGGCATTCAGCGAGGCCTCGAGTTGCTGCACGCGCCACTGCTTGGCGTACCAGCCGCCCTGCGCCACCAGCTCGCGGTGGTTTCCGCGTTCGGTGACCCGGCCATGACGCAGTACCAGGATCTGGTCGGCGTCGAGCAGTGTCGACAGGCGGTGGCTCGCGACGATCACCGTGCGGCCCTGGCGCTGCTTGTGCAGCTCGGCCAGGATCTGCGCCTCTGTCGCGGTGTCCACTGCCGACAGGGCGTCATCCAGCAGCAGCAGGGGAGCGTCGGCGAGCAGCGCGCGTGCAATGGCCACGCGCTGGCGTTGGCCGCCTGACAGCGTTACCCCACGCTCGCCCACGGGGGTGTCGTAGCCCTGGGGCAGGCGTTCGATGTCGTCGTGCACGGCCGCCTGGCGCGCCACGGTCTCGATCTCCTCGCGGCTGGCACCAGGCCGCGCCAATGCGATGTTCTCGGCCACCGTGGCCGAGAACAGGAAGGCCTCCTGTGGCACCCAGGCTATGCCTGTGCGCAGGGCGGCCAGCGTGTAGTCGGCCAGCGGCCAGGGTCCCCACTGGATGTTGCCCTGTTGCGGCGCCCATTGCCGCAGCAGAAGCTTCAACAGCGTGCTCTTGCCGGCCCCCGTGGGGCCCACCAGCCCCAGCGTCTGGCCTGCGGGAAGCTGCAGCCACACGTCCTGCAGGGCCGGCTCGGCCTGGTCAGGGTAGCTGAACTGCAGATGTTGCACAGCGATGGCGCCGGGCTGGACGGTGGCCACCGTGCCATGGTCGTCCACGCTCAGCGGCTCGGCCAGCACGGGCTCGAGTCGGGCCCAGGCGGCGCGGCCGCGCTCGATCAGCGCCAGTACCCAGCCGGCGGCGAACATCGGCCAGATGAGCTGGCCGAGGTACATGCCGAAGCTGGTGAGCTGGCCCACCGTCATCTCGTCGCGCCACACCAGCCAGCCGCCAAAGCCCAGCGCGAGCACGACGGCCGCGCTCAGCGTGAAGCCCACCGCCGGCTCGTAGGCCGCCTCCCAGCGCTGGGCGTCGAAGCCGGCGTCGGCGGCATGACTGGCAAGCTCGCCGAAGCGCTGGCGGCTGCGTGCCTCCAGCCCCAGGGCCCGCAGCGTCCTCACACCGGTCAGGCTCTCCTGCACGTGGTCGTTGAGTTGGCCGAAGGCGGTGAGCGCCTCGCGCGAGGCCTCGTGCACGTGACGCGAGATCCACCAGAAGGCCAGCGCCATGGCCGGGAAGGGCAGCAGCACCACCAAGGTGAGGCGCCAGTCCACTCCCAGAGTCATCATGGCGATTACGAGCACCAGCGTCAGCGTGCCGTCGAAGCCAGCCAACAGGGCTTCACCCGCGGCCATCTCCACCGCATCGACGTCGTTGGTGGCCAGGGCCATCAGGTCGCCCGTGCGGCGGGTCTGGAAGAAGCGCGGGCCTTGGAGCAGCAGGCGCTGGTGGAGCCGGGTGCGCAGCTCCACCCCCATGCGATAGGCAGCCGAGTAGAGCTTCAGCCGCCAGCCCACGCGCAGGCCGTAGATGGCCGCGCCTGCGGCCAGCAGCTGGCCGAGTTCGCTCAGCAGCATCGCGCCGTGCAACTGTCGCGCCAGCAGCGCGTCCACCATCTGCCCCACCTGGCGCGGCAGCCAGACGATGAGCACGGCGATGCCAAGCAGCATCAGGGCCGACTCGACATAGGCGCGCCTATGGCGGACGACGAAGCCACCGATCAGGCGGGGGAGTGACATGGGGCGTGCTGCACCCTGCGTGCGGGGTATCCGGGCGGGGGCAGACCGGGACGGGGTCGCCACGGTGGGGGAAACAAGAGCGCCGGAGGTGCGGCGGCTGGACCGGGCGGCGGATTCTAGGGTCGCGTTGGTAGGGAGGGAGGCCGCCTTCAGCCTGTCGTCCAAAGACTAGGCTGGCATTCGGCCCAACCCCGAGCGAAGCCGAAGGTGAGTGCGAAGGGCCGGATCCGTAGCGTACGCAAACAGCCCTTCATGCCACGCGTCATCAGGTTCCGGTGTCGAAGGAGTTGCCGGTGGTAGTCGTCGGTCCCAGGTGGAGTTCAGTGATCCGCAAAACCTGGACACTTCGTCGCCTGGGAAGCTGGGTCCGATGTTCCCGGTCGACTCACGCAAGCCTTTGATTTGATTGGGAAATTCGCAAGTGTCCAGGTTTTGCGGAGGTACAGGTATCGAAGGAGTTGCCGGTGGTAGTCGTCGGTCCCAGGTGAGGAGTTCAGTGCTCCGCAAAACCTGGACACTTCGTCGCCTGGGAAGCTGGGCTCGATGCTCCCGTTCGACTCACGCAAGCCGTTGATTTGATTGGGAAATTCGCAAGTGTCCAGGTTTTGCGGAGGTACGGGTCCCATCAGCCGGCGACGCCGGGTTGCCAACACCCGGCCTCAGCGGCGCTTCCCCGGTGGCCACTGCTGCGTCGCGTGCAGCACGCGCAGCACTTCCACGGCGTCTGGCAGCACCCGGTAGACCAGCACGTAGTTCGGTCGCACCACGAGTTCGCGCGTGCCCTTCACGCGGCCGGCTCTGTAGAGGGCTGGGCGCTGCCGTGCGATCTCCGCCTTGGCCTCGAACTGCTCGTCGAGCTCGATGGCGGCCTGGGCGTTGTCCTCTGCGACGTACGCCAGGATAGCCTCGCGGTCTGCGAGGGCCATCGGCCGCCATCGCAACTCGAGAACGGCGCTGCTCAACGCGACGACTTGCCCGCCGGCTTGGCGCCCGCCTTGTTGAGCAGTGTCTGCCGCCGCGCTGCCATGCGGGTGCGCGCCTGATCGTTGCTCACACTCGGCTGGGGATCGTCGATAGACGCCTGGACCTCCTCGCGGAACCATGTGTCGTAGGCCGCAGCCTCGTGAGCTCGCTTCATGCGCTGGGAGGCGGTCACGCTCCTCCGATCAGGGACCTGCTTCTGGGTGACCCCCGGCTCGAACCCGGCCGCGTTGACGCGGTACTCGACGATGCCCAGCTCCTTCAGGTAGCCGGCCAGCGTCTCGAACTGCCGGAAGGTTTTCGGCCGGCCGCGGGTGGCCGCCAGCGTCTGGCTGGACCGCCCGTAGTTGATGACGATGCCCCAGCTGCTGCCCGAGCCGACCACCTCGGCGCCGACCGGCGCGCCGGCCTCGACCAAGCGGCGCAGGGTCCCGTGATCGATGGTCTTGTCGGGGGTCAGCATGTCAACGAGCTCCGCGTAACGGCGTCCAAGAAGACGGGTCCGCACTTTCTAAGACGCTGCGGCACGCCATCTTAGCCGACGCGGCTGTTGGTGGACGTGAGACCGCTTGCTGTCCGTCGCGTGCCAGGCCTTGGCCAATCACCCTGCGCAGCTGGGCGACACCTTGATCGCCGCCGAGACCGCTCCGTAGGAATGCTGCCGCGTCTTCGACATCAACAACCTGCAGACGCTGCGAAGTCCGTCGAGAACCGGACGACCGTGGCGTGCAAGTACGCCACGGAAGACCGGAACCGGCGGGCACGCATCGGGCGCCTGACAGCACCCGCATGGAGCCACGGGAGAGCCCCGGGCCGAAGGGGCCGGTGGCAATTGCGCTCAAGTCAGTGAAGCGCGGGATGCCGGGCTTCAAGCCAATGCGCAACACACGCACGAGAGAGCACGGCCATCCCGTCCTGCAGACTGTCGATCCGGGAGAAGACGGGGCCGACATGAGCTCGGGACTGGCAGCATCTTCGAGATTGGCCGCGGCCCCGTCCCGGCGTTCGCCATCCCAGCACCGAAGACCGTGAAGCGCAGGTCGTGACCGCGGCGCTCGCCGAAGGCGAGCTTCCGGCCGGGGCGCAGCACCTTCCCGAAGGCTGCCGACAGGCAGCTTCCCCGACCTGGCCTTGGGCCAGGATTCCTGGGCGCCCACCGGGCGCCTTTACTGTCGCCCTGCCGGGCGACTTTGGCCGCGAGGGCCACCGAGCGGATGCTTTCACCATTCCCAAGCTGCTCTGGGAGGTTGCCAGCCGTCAGTTGCCCCGCTCTTGGCCCGGCTGGCTAGTCGGCCGCAGCCGCCTGGCCAGCGCAAGTTGCTCATCAACACGGGTTGCGAGTTCGCCGGCACTGAACTGAAGCCCTGCTGCGATGCGCCACAGCACGCTCAGTGTGGGCTGCTTGCGCCCGGCCTCCAGCATGGTGATGTACGGCCTGTCGAGCTCGATAGCGCCGGCCAGGTCCTCTTGCGTCATCCCCAGCTCCAAGCGGCGCGCCTTCAGGACGGCCGAGAAGGCCTGGATCAAGGGGAGGTTCCGGCTGGGACGCATGCCCAGCGACTCTCTCGATCATGTATCCAAGCGACACGTGTCTATTGACAACATTCAAGAGCTCGACTCTCATTCACTGCCCGCGCGATGCCGTGCGGCAACCAAGAAGGCCGGCGGCGCCGGCCGACGATGGTGGCCGCGAGGTGCATCCACCGTATGCACCGGCAGGCGCGGGCGGGCACGCCCTTGACCAACGTGCAAAGCATGCGTGCTAGGGATCACCGTCGCTCATCACATGACTGCGAGGCACACATGAACCTCCTCCAACGCTTCTGCAGCGCCGTGATCGACGCCAGCGACTCCTGGGGCGCGTCGATGCAGGGTGTGGACGTGAAGACGCACCGCGAGAACCTGTACGGCCATCCCGACGGGATCGTGGCCGCGCGTGTCGAGGGCGCGTCTCCGCGTGTTCGGGTCGAGGCTGATGGTCCGGCACGAGATCCGTTCGCCGAGGACCTGGCCTGGGGGCTGTTCCCGCCTACGCACATAGCGCTGAACAGCCCCGATCCAGGGGTTCGCTCGCACGCCCATGACCGGGAACTCGAAGAGCAAGCGCGGTGGCGTGACAGCGACGACGCCGACCGCTGGTTGGGCGACTGACGCGTCGCCATCGAGCCGTGATGACTCTGCCGCCAGCCTCCACGGCCTCAACCAATCCAGACCAGCACACGGGCATCTTGAGTTCGATCGAACTGAGCGCCGTCACACGAGTACGGAGTCCCTGCCATGAACCTCCTCCAACGCTTCTGCACCGCCGTGATCGACGCCAGCGACTCCTGGGGCGCGTCGATGGAGGGCGTGGACATCCGGACGCACCGCGAGAACTTGTACGGCCATCCCGACGGGATCGTCGCCGCGCGGGAGGCCGGCGCGTCCCCGCGGGTCCAGGTCGAGGCTGGTAGTTCGGCTCAGGATGTTGCCCACGATCTGGCGTGTGGTCCGGAAGGGCATCCGGGGATCGCTCTGGCTTGCAGCAGCGTGATGGTCCGTGCTCGAGTTGTAGGCGCGCGGGAGCTCGAAGAGCAAGCTCGGTGGCGTGACAACCTCGGCCGGGACAGTTTGACGGGCTTTTGACGCACCGCCGCCGAGTGCGTCTCCCCTGATTGCCGCCTGTTGCCAGGCGGCCTCAACCAACCCAGACCAGCACACCGGCATGTTCAGTTCGATCGAACTGAGCGCCGTCACACGAGTACGGAGTCCCTGCGATGAGCGGAAAACAACGAAACGAGCAGCCTAGCAGCACTGAAGAGTCGTGCTCCGTGGCTTCAAAAATCCTTCGCGCTCAGGCCGGATCGCGCCTTGCCGCGCGGGGCGGCCTGGCGCTCATGGGGGCTACGGCGGCATTGCTGCTGGCTGGCTGCGCGTCCTCTCCGGCTACGACCCCGAAGTCTTCGAACTCGACAGCGCCCGAGCCAGGGACCACCGCGAGCGCCCAGCAGGACACTTGGCCAAATCCCATCGTCTTTGCCTGGCGCACCGCAAGCCATCAAGGATCGCCGGCCCTGGGTGCTGGCGATACCCAGGGCCGGCCAGTCGCTTTCAAGAGTGCGGCAACTCCCGCAGTGGCAGCAGCGCTGTCCCGAGAGATGGCCCGCGCTGGCGTCAACGTCGTGCCCGTAGGAACGCCAAACGCCATCGAGATCGATGTGCAGCTGCGGGCGTGGCTGATGCCTGCCGGCAGCATGAGCCGGACGCGTGCCGACATCCAGGTCGACCAGAGCATCGAGCAGGTGCTGGCCGGTGGAGCGGCGAAGAGCGCAGACGGGGCCGCGCCTGACCCAGGGCGACTCACCGAAGTCATCCTGCCTGTGGCTGGTTGGAATAGGCCGATCGGCGACACCGGCCTGTCCGTGGGCTTGGCCGGTTTCCTGTTTAGCAACATCGGTGAGCTCACCGGCGCACGCCGGAAGTTCAACTCCTTCTTCGGCGCCGATGCGACGGGCACGATCTGCATCACCCCAGCCAAGGCCTGCGCCCGGCGCAAAGGCCCGCAGCAGGACTTCGAGCTCACCGGAAGCTACAGCGTCGGCGGCCAGCAGCGAACGATCACCGCGGCGCTGCTGCTGGTGCAGCCCCAACCCAACATCCTGCAGCCTCTGGCCTATGCGATCGCCGACTGGCGGGCTGCTGTGCTGGGGCAGCGCACGCCGAACTGCCAGTTCTGGAAGACCGGTGATCGGACTGCGGACTGCGAGCCCGTGCCCAGTCCGCTGGGGCCGAAGGACTTGCGATGAAGCCCTTCAAGGCGCAGACGAAGAACGGTGATAAGTAGTGCCTGCTGAACGGCAGCAGCCTGGTCGAGGTTTATGCCGCGGACGTACCTGGCATCGTCTCGCGCATGGAGGAGGCGGAGCGGGAAGACGCCGCAGCCGCGTTGGCGCCGAAACCTTCGGGCTGTTGGGAATAGGAAGAGGTCCAATGCTTGCCCAGCGACCTGTTTGGCAGGGCATTCAGAGTCGGCAAGCTCCACGCATCCGACAACTGCCTCGACTAGACGTGGCTTACCGAAGTGCGCTCTTGATCGTTGCTTTGTCCTCGTCGATCTGCCGTCGGGTAGGCTCCAAGAGCTTGGCGTCGTCCTTGAAGTCGCCTCGCTCTTGACTCGCTGCGAGGCGGCCTACCGCAGTCCCCACCTCGGCCTGTCTGGATAGCAGGTCCTGGTTGATCGCAAGCCCTCCTTTGCCGTCCCCCGTCACGGCTTCCTGAGCAGCGCGCCCTGGCCGCGATTTGCAGGTGTCCCATGCCTTGCTGCAGCTGTTCGCTCAAGATCTGGCCGCCGGCCTGCGTGCGGCTTTTCCACGGCGGCGGCCGGGAGGCGCTTGCGACGTACCGGACGGCCGCCGCGGTGGGAAAGACGTTGACCAGCGTGCTGCCTGCAAGACCGCCGTCCCCGTTGCCCAGCAACGGCCGAGGCCTGGTCGCTCAGCGCGGCTTCAGACCTGGTTCCCCGTTGCTGCGCGACGGCGTCATCCGGTCCGGCTCGTGCTCGGCAGGAAGCCCCTGATCCTTAAGCAGCTGGTCGCGCAGGCCGATCAGCGCCTCAAGCGGTATCTCATCGGCCACGTAGGCGGTTACGCCAGAAGGCGTCATCAGCTTGGTCACAGGGCGGCCGTTGCTGGCGATGAAGTGGCTGATGTCAGGCATCGGTTCATTTTGACCCGAGGCACCAGTAGCTTGCAACGTGGAAGGGGTGTGTGCGCAGCTTCCGCAGATGATCTGGCTCCACGGGCGGAATGAATGCAGCCCATGTGGGATAGGCATCGGTCGCGGTTCGGCCGAGGCCGTGTGGGAACTGGTTCGACGCGTCTGCGCCGCACCGGGCAGGCCAACGTCGCGCTGCGGAGCCTTTCACGGGCTCCCTGCGCGCCGTTTGACCATCCAGTGCGTCAATTGCGCGTTATGCCGACCGGCGCCAGTT
>NZ_JAPZSC010000043.1 GCF_027531545.1 Silanimonas sp.
GAGCGACGTGTTCGATTACATCGAGATGTTCTACAACCCGAAACGCCGACACGGAACGATCGGAGGCGTCTCTCCGGTAGAGTTCGAAAGGCAGGCAGGGCTTTCAGGCAACTAGGTGTCCACGAAAGCCGGGGCGATTCATTACGGCGTCCTGGCACGGGTGCCGAGGCCCTTCCTGCTTCGCTCCGACAACGGTCTGGTCTTCACCAGCCGCATCTACACGCGGCTGGTTCGGAGCTACGGCCTGAAGCAGGAGTTCATCACCCCGCACTGCCCGCAGCAGAACGGGATGGTCGAGCGCCTGATCCGATCGCTCAAGGAACAGTGCGTGCACCGGCACCGTTTCGAGAACCAGCGCCACGCCATGCGTGTGGTCGGTGACTGGATCCAGTTCTACAACCACCGCCGACCGCACCAGGCGCTCGGCATGAAGACCCCCGCCGAGGCGTACGCTTTAGCGGCTTGAGCTGAGCAGAAACCGCTGGGTCGTTACACGACTGCTGGGGCCGATCGGCTACATTCCCCCGGCGGAAGCAGAAGCGGCGTTCTACGCCGAAACCAGCAGTTACGCCAAAGCGGCGTGACTCAATGAAAACAGCCTCCGGAAAAGCCGGGGCGGTTCAAACGGCTTGATGGGCACGCAGATGATCGGCCAGGGTACCGAGCGTGTCGCTGCCACGGCCCGGGGCAACGAACACGACCGAGCGCCGGTCCGCATCGGCAGCCAAGGTCAGGTAGTGATGGCCGCGTTGGCACGAGGCGACGTCCCCCCGCTTTCAGTAGCGGGGCTGTTTAGAGTCCGGGGTTACTGTAGCCGAACCTCGGCAAGGTGCTTCGCATAGGCCTCGGGCGTCATTCCGCCGAGGGCTTTCTTCGGTCGCTCTTGGTTGTATTCGCACCGCCATGTTTCGATCACCGCACGCGCCTGCAGCAGGTTCGGGAACCAGTGCTCGTTCAGGCATTCGTCGCGCAGTCGGCCGTTGAAGCTTTCGATATAGGCGTTCTGGTTCGGCTTTCCCGGTTCGATGAGACGAAGCTGGACGCCACGCCGATGCGCCCATTCGAGCATCGCTTTGCCGCAGAACTCCTTGCCGTTGTCACTGCGGATGATCTGCGGCAAGCCGCGTGACAGCGCCAAGCGATCCAGCACGCGTGCCACGCCATGACCTGAGATCGCTCGCTCGACTTCAACGGCGACCGCCTCATGCGTCGCGTCGTCGACGATCGTCAGGCACTTCAACGACCGTCCCTCCGCCGTCCGGTCGAACACGAAATCCATCGACCAGACCTCGTTCGCTGTCAACGCCGATCGAAATCTGACCCACTTTGCGTGGTTGTCGCCGATTGAAAACTGACCCACCTCGGGACTTCAGTTGGCTCCCCGTGCCTTGATGGCCCCAGCTCGCCGCTTGTCCTTCAACCGATAGCTCTCCCCCGTGATCTGGACGATGTGGGCGTGGTGCAGCAGCCTGTCCAATAGCGCCGCGGTCAGCGTGGCGTCATCGGCCAAGGCGGTTGCCCACTGCGGAAACGGCAGGTTGCTGGTCAGCACCATGCTGCCCCGCTCGTAACGCTTGGCCACCACGTTGAAGAACAGGCTGGCTTCTTCCCGCCCGAAGGGCAGATAGCCCAGCTCATCGACCACCAACAGCCGTGGGCCAAGCACCGCGCGGTTGAAGTACTCCTTGAGCCGCCCCTGCGCGTTGGCCGATCGCAGCTGGATCATCAGGTCGGCCGCGCTCAGGAAGCGCGTCTTGATCCCTGCTTGGATGGCACGCATCGCCAGCCCGATCGCCAGATGCGTCTTGCCCACGCCGCTGGGCCCCAGCAGGACGACGTTCTCCTGCCGCTCCAGAAAGGCCAAGCCCGCCAGATCCATGACCTGTGCCTTGGACACGCCGCTGGCGAAGCCGAAGTCGAACTGCTCGATCGTCTTCACCGTCGGCAAGGTCGCCAGCTTCAGCAGGGTCTGGCGTGTCCGCTCCTGCCGGGCCGCCATCTCCGTGCGCAGCACCGCCTCCAGAAAGTCCGCGTAGCCGCCGTCCTGCGCCGCCGCCGCCTGGGCATGCCCCGACCATCCCGATGCGATGCCCGGCAGGCGAAGCTGCTCGCACAACGCATGGATCCGCTCCTGCTGCAGGCTCATACCCACGCCTCCATCAGCTCGCCATAAATCGACAGCGGATGCTGCAGCGACGGCCACGGCGGCGGCATCGCGACGGTATCGCGCACCCACGACCGCGGCAGGTGCCCTTCGGGCAGCGGCAACAGGTGCTGCCGCTCCTCCTCAAGGCGATCAAAGGGCACCGCGCCGGTGGTGCCGTGAATCCGCCGATTGGCCACGTCGTCCAGCCAGCGTCGCACCTCCCGGTTGGCGGTCGGGACGTCCAGCAACAAGCCCGCCGATCGCAGCGTGGCGCCCAGCGGCACCACGAAACTGCCCTTCAGATAGCCGTTGAACCGCTCGACCTTGCCCTTGGTCTTGGCCCGATACGGCCGGCAGACCCGGGGTGTGAAGCCGAAACGCTCGGACAGCGCCAGCATCGATCCGTTCCACCGATGACGGCCGGGACCATAAACGTCCCGGTCCAGCAGCACCGGCTTGGCGTTGTCGAACAACACTTCCTGCGGCACGCCGCCGAAGTAGTCGAACGCATCCACCAGCCCGGCCTCCCAGGCCTCGAACGCTTCGCTCTCGCCGAACTGGACGTACGTCGCCCGGCTGTAACCCAGGCTCGCGACGAAAGCCACCAGCCGATCCCGACCGCGCCGGATCGTCGTGAAGTCGGCCTGCATCTGCCGACCCGGCGGTGTCTCGAAACGCACCACCGGCTCCTCCTCGGCCTTCCGCATCGGCGCCATCAGCACTTTCAGCTGGCTGATGCCGCCGGTGTATCCGCGCTCCTGCAACTCGCGCAACAGCACCGTCGCCGGGATGACGTCCGGCCGCGCGGCCTTCAGCCGCTCACGCACGTAGTCCACGAACGGATCGAGCTTGCTCACCCGACGCGGGCGCGGCGAATACGTCGACGCGCTGCCACGCAGATAGCGCCGCACGGTGTTCCGCGACAGCCCCAGCGCCCGGGCAATCTCCCGAACCCCTTTGCCCTGACGGGCCAATACCTTGATCTCCACCGACTCCTCCTGGCTCAGCATCCAGGCGACCTCCAAAAGG
>NZ_JAPZSC010000063.1 GCF_027531545.1 Silanimonas sp.
GGCCTACCATGACGATGTTCAGGAGCCCCCATGCCACGCAAGAAAACCACCCCCGCCGCGAAGCCGGACGCCATCCTTCCCGACGAGCTGCTTGAGAAGCTGATCCCCGGCCCGATGGACGCCGCCGGCGTCGAGGCCGTATTCCAGAAGTTGAAGAAGGCCGTCATCGAGCGCGCCTTGGGCGCCGAGTTGGGCGTGCACCTGGCCGGCCCCGAGGGCGGCCGCGGCAACCATCGCAATGGCCGCAGCGGCAAGACCGTGCTGACCGACGAGGGGCCGTTGCGGATCGACGTGCCCCGTGACCGGGCTGGCAGCTTCGAGCCGCAGCTGATCCCGAAGCACGACCGCCGCTTCGCCGGTTTCGACGATCGGATCATCTCGATGTACGCCCGCGGCATGTCGGTGCGCGAGATCCAAGGGCATCTGGCCGAGATGTACGCGGTCGAGGTGTCACCGGAGTTCATCAGCGCGGTCACCGACGAGGTGATGGCCGAGGTGGGGGCCTGGCAGGCCCGTCCGCTGGAGCCGATGTACCCGGTGGTGTTCTTCGACGCGCTGCGGGTGAAGATCCGCGAGGGCGGGGTTGTGCGGAACAAGGCGGTGTACCTGGCGCTGGGCGTGCTGCCGGACGGCACCCGCGACATCCTCGGGCTGTGGATCGAGAACACCGAGGGCGCGAAGTTCTGGATGAAGGTCTTCAACGACCTGAAGACGCGCGGCACGCAGGATATCCTGATCGGCGTCGCCGATGGCCTGAAGGGGCTACCCGAGGCCTTGGAGGCGGTGTTTCCCTCTACGACGCTGCAGACCTGCATCGTGCACCTGATCCGCAACAGCTTGGACTATGCGAGCTGGAAGGACCGCAAGGCGCTGGCCGCAGCGATCAAGCCGGTCTACACCGCGCCGAGCGCGGAAGCCGCAGAAGACGAGCTGGACGCGTTCGAAGCAGGACCTTGGGGACAGCGCTTCCCGACCGTCGTGGCGGCCTGGCGTCGGGCCTGGAGCCGGGTGATCCCGTTCTTCGCATTCCCGCCCGAGGTGCGGCGGATCATCTACACCACCAACGCCATCGAGAGCGTGCATTCGCGGCTGCGCAAGATCATCAAGAGCCGCGGGCATTTCCCCACCGACGAGGCCGCGACCAAGCTGATCTGGCTGGCTCTGCGCAACATCACCGCCGACTGGA
>NZ_JAPZSC010000035.1 GCF_027531545.1 Silanimonas sp.
GAGAGCGCGCCAGTCCGCATCGCTGTCGACCGGCCCGTCGCTCCCCTGCCGCGATCAGCTCTTGACCAGGAGTTCGTCCTCCTTCTTGCCCGCGGCCAGGGCGGCCTTGAACCAGTTGGGCCTCTTGCCCACGCCGCTCCAAGTGTTGCCTTGTCCATCGGTGTACTTTGCGGCGCGCATCGGCTTGCCCTTACGCGCAGCGCTGGCAGGTCCGCCGCCGGGCTTGCGACCCGCTTCGCGGCCGGGCGCGGAGGGCTTGGCCGCCTTCGGCGCAGTTCCCGCCAAACCCAGATCCGCGGCTGTCAATCCATAGTGCGCAATGGCGTCCTTGATCTTGGCAATCACGCCGCCCACTTCCTGTTGGCGGATCGCTTCAGCCTTGGCCTGCAGCGCGGCGATCTGCTCCTGGATGGCCTTGAGGGTACTGCCGGATTTCCTGGTTGCCATGTCGCTGAATACCTGAAGAAGATGGAATCAGGAGCATACGTCTTCCCGTATGCCGAATTCGCACTTCCGGGCTCGATCTACAAATGGAATCGATGACATGGCTGCAATTCGCAACAAGGAGGCGCGAGCCCTCAACGAGTCTTCGCCACGTCCGGGTGCGCCTGCCCTCGCCTGACTTAACGTGCTCAGGCCCGCACGACAGGGAGTTCCTCCCAGCGTGTGGTGTACCGCGGCGTTCTGCGGTCCTGGCGCACGGACCACGATGCTCCGCCACTGTCGGCGGCAAGGGCGCTCGCCGTGCTACCCACCCTGACGGCGCCGCGCCCGAACCGGCGATTGAGCTCATCCATGGCTGCCATCAGCGCGGGGCGGTCTGGCTCAGGTGCAGACTCTCCTCCATCGCTGCCGCCGAGGTCGAGTTCGCCCTGGTCGCCGATCGCTTGGGCTTCTCGCAGGTCCATCAGCATCACGCCGGCCTTGGCGTAGTTGAACCCGGGCCTGAACATCGAACGTGCCGCATCGCAAGCCGCTTGGACGATCTTGCGGCTGTCCGCGGTGGGGCGCATCGGCACCGTCATGCTCGGGCTGTGCTGCCTGTCGCCTTCTCGGAAAGGGCTGGTGCGGATGAAGACCTGAAGCGCACCCGCGACCGAGCCTTGCAGGCGGAGCTTCTCAGAGGCGCGCGAGGCGAACTCGCTGACCGCCTCGACGATGCCATCGACTTGCGTGACCGGCTTGCCGAAGGACCGGGAGACGAGGATCTGCTGTTTGGCGGCCGGCGCTTCTTCCACTTCCATGCAGGGTGTGCCGCGCAGCTCCAGAACCGTCTTCTCGAAGACCACGCTGAACTGGCGCCGGAGCGTGGCCATGTCGGCGCGCATCAGGTCCAGCACGGTGCGCACGCCGCCAGCGTGCAGCTTCGCAGCGATCTTGCGCCCCACGCCCCACACATCGCCCACGTCGGTGGCCGACATCAGGGCCTCCAGTTCGGTCGCTGTGAGGTCGGTGGTGTTGCAGACCTGGGCCAGCCGGTGAGATAGCGCCTGTGGGTAGTGGCCCGGCTTGCGATCACAGGTCTTGGCGATGTGGTTGGCGAGCTTGGCCAGCGTCTTGGTCGGCGCAATCCCTACCGAGGTGGGCAGACCGAGTTCCTGCAGCACGGTGGTGCGCAGATGCCTCGACTGGGCCGTCAGGTCCCCATGGATGCCGTGAAAGTCGATGAAGGCCTCGTCGATGGAGTACGGCACCACGTTCGGCGAGTAGCGCGAGGCGATGGCCATCATGCGAGCCGACATGTCGGAGTACAGCTCGAAGTTCGCCGACAGCGCGATCAGGCCGTGGGTCTTCTGGAGGTGACGCACCTGGAACCAGGGCTGCGCCATCTGCACGCCCAGATCCTTTGCCTCGTTGGACCGGGCGATGCAGGCCCCATCGTTGGAGCTGAGCACGACCAGCGGCCGTCCTTCAAGCCTGGGGTCGAACACCCGCTCGACGGAGCAGTACATGTTGTTGACGTCGACGAGGGCGAACAACCGGCACCCCGGCTCTCAGGTCAGCAGCTGTCGTATGACGGTGGTGACGACGCCCCAGACCTCCAGCGGCCGAGCCTCGTTGCAGACGATCCGCTGGACCGGGTTCTGGGCAGTCTCCAGTGCCGTGCCCCCGCGCTGCCGCACCAGCCGGCGACAGAGCAACTCGCCCTCGACCTTGGCGATGACCAGGTGCCCGTGCTGGGGCGCCACGGC
>NZ_JAPZSC010000052.1 GCF_027531545.1 Silanimonas sp.
AGCGACGTGTTCGATTACATCGAGATGTTCTACAACCCGAAACGCCGACACGGAACGATCGGAGGCGTCTCTCCGGTAGAGTTCGAAAGGCAGGCAGGGCTTTCAGGCAACTAGGTGTCCACGAAAGCCGGGGCGATTCAGATCCGAATCTTCCGCGCCCAACGGCCCTCGGCATCGTTCCTACACCGGAGAGCTCTCAGCACCCATGGTTCCAGGGCGGGTCGGCAGGCTTCGCCGACTTCTTCCAAGACCGCACCTATAGCGTGGTTGCCCAGCTCACGATGTGGAAGAGCGCGGCTGATGTGGGGCGTATGCCCCAGAATGCGCCAGGAAAGATCTACTTCTTCCGCCGCGACGCCCAGGGCCGTTGGTTCGACGATACGGCGCGGCTGCTGTCAGACACGACGGGATGCATCAGTCCACGGAAAGCCGTCGTCGCGGATTTTAATGCCGACCGGAAGCCGGACGTCTTCTACGCCTGCCATGGCTTTGACGGTGAGCCAAACATCCCCGATCGACCGCCCTATGGAGACCATCAGCGGCTCCTGTTGAGTCGCGTCGACGGTCGATACGACAACATCAAGCTTCCGTTCGTGGGTTACGGCCATGGAGCCACGGCAGCAGATCTGAACAGCGATGGTCTCCCTGACGTGGTGGTGACCAACACGAGTTGCCAGTCGAGCGAGCCCTACTGCAATCCGGACGCAGTGACCAACTCCGTACCCTACGTGCTGATCAATGAGGGCAACGGGCGCTTCCGTGTCGACATGACTCGGCTCCCCGTGGCGGTGGACAATCGATTTGAGTCTCAACAGTACTGGGGAATCTACGGGCTTGAGCTCATCGACGTTCGTGGTGATGGAAAGCCGCATTTGTTCGTCGGCGCTGTCCCCGAAAGTTTCGCCAAGGGCTGCACGGCGTGTGCCAAGAACGGGGTGATGCTTAATGACGGAAGCGGTTACTTCAACCGGTCGCCGATGGTCGAGTTTCCGCTGCTCCGTGCTGAAAATGGCGATTACTACGGTGGTGCGCTCGATTTCGTCATGATCAATGGATCGGTTTACTTCCATCACGAGACCCCTGGTTCCAGTACGCCGCGAATGGCGGTGAGGCGGATCGACCCGGTGACGTGGAATGTGACGACCGTACTGGAGCGCTCAGGGCGCTTCTCAGACAACGCGATCTGGCCCGTGTGGCTCTATCCAACCAGCGACGGACGGATCCAATCGCGTGAAGTGAATTGCGACTATCCGATCCGACCGGATAGCAGCTGTGGATTCAATATCGCGGTGACGCCCTGAGCGATCGTGACACGCCTAGATACGGAGTGACTTCGTGGCGTTGTCAGCGTGCGACATCGTGCTCTACCAAGCCGGTGCCGATCCCCACATCGATGATCCGCTCGGTGGCTTTCTCACGACCGAACAGATGGCCGAGCGAGACGCCCAGGTGTTCAAGGGACTCAAGGATCGTGGCGTTCCCGTGGCTTGGGTGCTGGCGGGCGGCTATCAGGACCCGCTGTCCAAGGTGATCGATCTCCACGTGAACACCATGCGGGCCGTGATGTCCACCTAGTGATTCGCTGCGACACATAGTGTCCCAGCCGTCCGGACACTGATCCCCGTGACTCTGCCGAGAGCGCTGCGCCTGGGATTTCGCAGGGTGTCGTCGTTCGTTGGTGTGCGCGGGCATGGGCGCTAGAGACCACGATCCGGTCGCCGCCGAACGGAATCTATGGCCACTCGCCGGCATTCGGTTGTCCAGCTCAGGAGTTGCGCGCGGACGAAGTGATAGAACTCCCGCGCGCTGCTGATGGGTACCGATCTGCGGCAGACAAGGAATGAGGTGGTTATGCGAGAAGGAGCGTCATTTCACGTGGCGCAGCTGCTTCAGCGGTTTCCGGAATGCGTGTTGCATGATGTCTCGGAGTCTGGCGAAAAGACGACTTTTCGGATTTCGATTTCACGATCTTCAGGGGCGGCGATCATCGAATCCTTGTTAGAGATTGATGATTGGAGGCTCTCGCCACTTACGGTGGCCGAGCAGCGGTCGATGGCGGGTTGGAGAGAGTCTACTGGCGTGCCATTCAAGCTTTCTGTGTTCACACAAGAAGAACTGAAGACGTTTGGGGTCGCATTGGTTTTTCTTTTGCGCCGCGACGATCTTCTGGATCCGGAGATCGCCGAGAAGTTTCTCGTCGCTTTGAGCAAATCGCTTTCCTAGGAAGTTGGAATGCTCCCAGCGTTCATGAACACGCTATGCGTCGCAGTAGCCACTCATCACGGACGAAGCGAGCTCTCCCCTCGATGCAGCGGATGGGTTCGAGCGGCTCCTTCCGATGAACTCCACTCAATTCCCTCAGCTTGCTTGGCCAACGCTGAAGCAATTGCCCTGTCGGATATCCAATCGAGGTGATTCCTTGAACGATAGCGACACGATAACGCTCCCGAAGCCCCGGTCGATCGATACGGACTACTGCACCCTAGAGGCAGCCGGCCGCCTTGACGATCGTCGTTCGCTCTTCATGGTGGAGTTCGGGAACTGGCGGTGCAGTCTCGGGGCGTGCCCCGGACCGGCCGGGTGCTTGCGGTGCTGCACGGGGGTCTGGCGATATGTGGACGGTGGGCGCTCCGTGGACGTCGTGGTCTATGTGGCGTTCCAGGTCCTGCTCGTGGATCTGCGGTTCCCACGCGACTGGTCAGAACGCATCCACGAGAGATTCACCGCGATCCCGCGGCGTAGTCACGATGTCCCGCAGCCGCCGGCCCTCTTCGACCCTGAAGACGAAGCGGCGCTGTTTGAGGCCTTGACGCAGCGCTTTCGGGAGCGTCATGGCCCCCTCCTGCAAAGCGTCGAGCATCTGCCGAATCTGAGCCTCTGACCCACCTTGACTCGCGGTTGGCTGCGACACATCGTGTCGCACCCATCCGGACAATAGTCCCTCTGGATTCGATGATGGGGGTGGGTATGGGGTTTCGCCGGGCATCGCCGTTCGTGAAGAGTGCACTGGAGCTGGAGTCTGAGACCCGGCTCTGGATCCTGCGCCTGCTCGTTCATCTGGGGGGCTACCGCGAATTGATCGGTGCCGCCGGCTACCGAGACGACGCCCTGGCCCACGCCTTGGGACTGCCGGACGCGGAGACGGTCGACTTCGAGGCTTTCTCGCCGAAGGACGTCTTGGCGCTGTTGGAGGATGACCTTGCTCGGATCGAGGGCGACGTGGCGGTGCGCGCTGAGGCGCCGCTACGGCGAAACATCGATCGACTGTCCGATCTGGTGGGGCTGTCGCCTGCCGACCGTGAGCTGCTGGCCTTCGGTGTCCGGATTTCGAATGATCTCGCATTGAAGGAAGTGGCCGGCTGGATGGGGAGCCTGCCGTCCGCGAAGCTCGTCACGGCCCTGTCTGTCGCGTTGGAGATCCCTGACAAGGCGATCCGCCAAGCCTTGAGCCCGCAGGGGGTTCTGCATCGCTCGGGTCTGCTGCAGTTCGCGTGGTCGAACGACGCCGGGCTGGAAGAGGCCATGGAGGTGCTGTCCCCGCGCTTCGCGCAGCTCGTCGCGGCGGAGGACGCCGAGCCGCTGTCCTTCTTGAGCGGCACCGCGCGCACCACCTCGCCAGCGACCCTGGCGCTTGCCGACTATCCGTACCTCGCCGAGTCGCTCCGCGTTCTGGTGCCGTACCTGCGCGAGTCGCGTGCTTCGGGCCGCCCGGGCGTGAACGTGCTGCTGCACGGGGTTCCGGGCACCGGGAAGACGCAGTTGGCCAAGATCCTCGCGAGCGAGGCCGGCGGGGCCCTCTTCGAGGTCGCCAGCGAGGACGGCGATGGTGACCCCATCAGCGGTGAGCGCCGGCTGAGGGCCTACAGCCTTGCCCAGAACCTCGTGCCCACGCGGTCGTCGATGATCCTGTTCGATGAGGTCGAGGATGTTTTCGGTGAATCGCGGAGCGACGGGTGGCGTCGCGGGTCCGCCCAGGCTCGAAAGGCGTGGATGAATCGCGTCCTCGAAGAGAACCGCGTGCCGGCCCTCTGGCTCGCCAACGAGATCGATGCACTGGAACCGGCCTTCCTGCGACGCTTCGACATGGTCATCGAGGTGCCGGTCCCCCCGCGTCGC
Organism: Silanimonas sp.; assembly: GCF_027531545.1. Lineage (GTDB taxonomy): Bacteria > Pseudomonadota > Gammaproteobacteria > Xanthomonadales > Xanthomonadaceae > Silanimonas. Next base: position 4,117 of record NZ_JAPZSC010000052.1, read on the forward strand.
GAACGCGAGCGCCTGCTCAAGGAACGCTACGCCGATCTGATCGACGACCGTCGGGCGTCGCAGTTGGCGCAGTCCGGAGACCTGGCGCCGGCGCTGATCTCTCGCGCCGCGGACACCGTGCGCTTCATCAAGGAGCGCGTCGACCCGGGGATGGTGGGCGATGCCTTCCAGCTGCTCATCGATGGTGCGCTCCGGGCCCAGGGGCATGCCCCGACCCGCAAGAGCGAGGGCGTCGGCCTGCCAGCGACCTACGACCCGGCCTTCATCCGGGCGAGCGCTGACTTGGCCGCCGTGGCGCAAGGCTTGGGCCGGACGACGTCGGGGCGACTGTGCCTGTACGGTCCGCCGGGAACCGGGAAGACGGCGTATGGCCAGTGGGTGGCGGAATCGCTGGGCCTGCCCTGCCATGTCCAGCGCGCGTCCGACTTCCTGTCCAAATGGGTCGGTGACAGCGAGCGCAACGTCGCCAAAGCCTTCGCCGCGGCCACTCGCGAGGGGGCCGTTCTGTTGATCGATGAAGTCGACAGCTTCCTCCGGGATCGCCGGCGATCCGAATACGCCTGGGAGACCACGCTGGTCAACGAGATGCTGACCCAGATGGAGGCCTTCAACGGCATCCTCATCGCAACCACCAACTTGGCCGACGTCGTCGACACGGCCGCCTTGCGGCGCTTCGACCTGAAGGTGAAGTTCGACTACCTCGCCGGGGGCCAGGCGGCCCAACTCCTTGCTCGCCACTGCGCCGCGCTGGGGCTCCCGGCGCCGGGTGCGGATGAGGACCGGCGGGTCCGCGCGCTGACGCGCCTCACCCCCGGTGATTTCGCTGCCGTCTCAAGGCAGCATCGGTTCCAGCCTGTGGCGTCACCCGCCGGTCTGGTCGAAGCCTTGGAGGCCGAATGTGCCCTCAAGGGGGAGGCCAAGCGGCCCATCGGGTTCATTCACTAGGCGCTCGCCGGGAGCGGGATCCGGCAACGATCGATCTTCATCGACAAAGGACAGGACGAACCATGCGAACGCTTTCGAAATCCAAGCTGTTGGCCTACCGCCAGTGCCCCAAGCGCGTTTGGTTGGAGGTTCATCAACCCGAACTGCGACAGGACTCGCCCGAAAGCCAGCAGCGCTTTGCGGCAGGCCACCGCGTGGGAGCGGTCGCGCAGCGGGTCTATGACCCGGAAGGGCAGGGCACGCTGATCGACCCGAAGGTGATCGGCTATGACGAGGCGTTGCGACTGACCCAAGCGCATCTGGCCTCGCGTCAGCCGCTTTTCGAGGCAGCGTTCAAGGCGAACGGTGCCTTCGCCATGGCGGACGTGCTTCTGCCCGACGGGGACGCGTGGCGCATGGTGGAGATCAAGTCCGCCACGTCGGTGAAGGACTACCACCGCGATGACGTTGCTGTTCAAGCGTATGTCGCGAAAGCCGCCGGCGTGCCGATTTCACGCGTCGCCCTTGGCCACATCGACAGTACGTGGGTCTATGCGGGCGACGATCGTTACGACGGGCTCTTTGTCGAGGCCGATCTGACCGACGACGCCCGTGCACGGGAATCCGAGGTGGTGGCTTGGGTGCAGGAGGCCCAGCGCATTGTCACCGCGCCGTCCGCGCCGGAGCTCCGCACCGGGCGCCACTGTCGTGAGCCGTACGAGTGTGGCTTCTTCGCCCACTGTCGAAGCCGGGAGCCGGTGCCGACGCACCCGGCGGAATGGCTGCCGCATCCGACCAAGCCGCTCTCACACCTGATCGACGTCGAGGGCGTGACCGAGATGGTCCAGATTCCCGACGAAGTGCTGACCGAGCGGCAACGTCGGGTACGGGACTGCACCTTGTCCGGCGAGCCCTTCTTCGACCAGGAGGGTGCGAGGGCGGCACTGGCCAGCCACGGGCTCCCCGCCTACTTCCTCGACTTCGAGACGATCAGCCATGTGGTCCCGGTGTGGAAGGGCTTCCGCCCGAACCAGATCGCGGCCTTCCAGTTCAGCGTCCACCGGGTGGGCGAGGACGGCGCGATCGCGAATGAGGGCTTCCTGGATCTCTCCGGCGGCGACCCTTCCGAGGCCTGTGCTGCCGCTCTCGTCGCGACGTGCGGGACTAACGGGCCGGTATACGTCTACAACCAAGCCTTCGAAAAGCGAGTGCTGAAGGAACTGGCCGAGCGGGTGCCGACGTACGCCGAAGGGCTGATGCGCATCCATGATCGCGTCGTGGATTTGCTGCCTGTCGCCCGGGACCACTACTACCACCCGAGCCAGCAGGGCAGTTGGAGCATCAAGGTGGTGCTGCCGGCGGTGTTCCCGGAGCTGCGCTACGAGGACCTCGATGGCGTGAAGGACGGCGGCATGGCGATGGCGGCGTACCTCGAAGCGACGGATCCGAAGACGACCGAAGAACGGCGCGAGGCCATTGCCGCCGAGCTCACTCGCTACTGCGCGCTGGACACGTGGGCGACCGTGAAGCTGTGGGCGTTCTTCCTCGGTCGCGAGCTCCAGGAGTAACCCGTGCCAAAGCGGCCTGAGTCGGTCGAGACGCTGGTCCTGGCGCTGGAGATCCTCCGCCGCATTCCGCGCGGCCGGAGGATCACGGCCAAGGAACTGCACGAGCAGTTGCAGGATGCCGGGATTGATCGGGATCTGCGGACCATTCAGCGCCAGCTCGAAATGCTGAGCGAGCACTTCGAGATCGAGCGCGACGAGCGTAGCAAACCGTTCGGCTATCGCTGGCTCGATCGGGCCAAGGGCATGACCCTGCCGCACCTGACGCCGCAGGAATCCTTACTGCTGGGCCTCGCGGAAGATCACCTTCGGGCACTGTTGCCGGCCAAGCTGATGCGCTCGATGGAGGGCTTCTTCGAGCAAGCTCGCCGCAACTTGGCGAACGACGGCTCGGCGGCCCTGGAACGCGAGTGGAAAGGCAAGGTCCGCGTCGTCGCGACGGGCCAGCCGAGGATTCCGGCGCAGGTGGCGCCTGCGGTCTTCGACACCGTCAGCGAGGCGCTCTACCTGAATCGCTGGCTGTCACTCGATTACCGGAACGCATCAGGAAAGGAATCGACCGTCGAGGTGATGCCCTTGGGCTTGGCGCAGCAGGGGCCCATCCTCTACCTCGTCTGCCGATACCGTGGCTACGACAACGAGCGCACTCTCGCGATGCACCGCATCCAGGCCGCACGGATGACGACGGAGAGCTTCAAGCGGCCCGGCGGATTCGACCTCAGGAAGTTTGACGAGGACGGCAGATTCGGCGTTCAGACCGGAAAGAGAATCCGGTTGACGTTCGACATCGCTGCTGATGAAGCCCTGTCGTTGATCGAGGCGCCGCTATCCGCTGATCAGGACGTGGTGCTGCTGCCGAAAGGGCGCTATCGGATCTCGGCGACGGTGGTGGAAACGCTGATGCTGGAGCGGTGGTTGCGGGGCTATGGTGATGCAATCACGAACGTTCAGCGAGCACAGATCGATAGCGAAGAATCAAGGAAGAATTGCGCACATGAGTAGAGTTATGAAGGAAGACGTCGTCCAGCGGGATTGCAAGCCCTTTCTTTCCCTGCTCGGCGCCGGTGGTCGACCGCTTTATCGCGGGATTAGGGAGCAGCATGATCCCCTTGCAGTGCTGAATGTCCAGCGGGATCGCCAGCCGACGAAAATGCCGAGAACGATTCACGCTGCAGTCGATGCTTGGTTTAGCGAGAAGTTTGGCGTGCGGTATCGCGGTGCAGGTGTGTTCTGCACAGGTGATCGTAGACAAGCCGACGAGCATGGCTACGTCCATAAGATCTTCCCGATCGGCGGGTTCCAGTTCTGCTGGTCGCCAAATGTTCGCGACCTATTCGAGTGGGCTAAGCGGGAAGGTCGATTGCAGCTGCCGCCTGCGCAGTTCGTCGCAGCTTTGGACTCGCTCGACTACCGGGAAGAAGGATTTTCCGAGGCGATAGCATCCGGGTGCGAGGTGATGGTCGCGTGCCGACGCTACTACGTGGTCCCGGACTCGTGAAAGCGTCAACTGGTCTGGATCGATCTACGGCCATTTCCTCCCCTCGAGAGTGAATCAGGGCGACGTGGATGGGGTCCTGCTTTGGGAAAGATCTCGTGTCTTGTTCAATGCTCAAGCCGGCCAACCGAAGCTTGAATAAATCCGCCGGAGAACCAGTTATGTGCAACCCTGATTTCGCGAAGAAAATTGCCAGTGGAGTAGGTGAAGCGCTGAGCGAGGCCTGCGAGCTTCCGATGATGCTGACGGCGCTCCGTAATGGAGGCTCGGAGTCTTTGCTTCGTGCTTTGGTGAATCACAGGATCGAAAAAGCGACAAATTGCGTTGCATTCACTGAGCAGGCAAATAAGAAGAAGCGAGCGGATCTGAAGTTGATCGATAGTCGGAGCGGCACTCCGGCCGCGTTTGTCGAGTTCAAGCATAACTTCGTGAATCAAGCACGCGGAATTGCCAACGAAATGGAGAAGGCAAGGCAGCAACTCATCAGCCAACGCTCAGGCAACGAAGAGGAAGTCGCGGCAGCATTGGGCTCAAGCGCTATAGTCAGATCGACTCCGCCTCGCTCAGAGGCGATCTATGTCTACGTCCACTTCTTGGTCTCTCTCGATTACGGTGACAAGCTGTCATCGGACCTCGCTGCCATCCATAATCAGAACCTTGGCGAGAAAGGTGGATACAAGCTATTTTTTGATCGCAAAAAAGCGAATGAAAAGATAGCGAAGGCGATCAATACTGCGATCGAGGCTGTTCGCGATACGCGCCCTGATCTGAAGAAAGAGCAGGGTGAGGCCGGCAAGTATTTTTTCCGCCATGCGCTTGGCGACGCTGGCGCGCAATGCACCCTGATCTGCTGGGCGTTCGCTTTGGAGGGTCCTTCATTTGTCCCACTTCAGTTGATGCCTTGATCTTTCAGCTGCAACCGGCGGAGGCGTAGCGTCAGCGTTTCTGCCCGCACAAGCTGAGTAGTCAGAAGCCGCTGAATCCATCCGTGGTCAAAGCATGGCGGTCAGGTGGCCCGCAGCTATTTCCCTCACGCCTTCTTTGTTCTTCGGCAGCCTTGCTCGAACCTTCGCCGCCTCAACAAAGTGGATCAACGTTCTGTCATCACGGTCGTTCCAGCCGAACGCGACGTACGCTTTTTCGGCAGGCCAGTCATGATCCTTGCTGTTGCGGATCAGGTGAACGATGCAGGTCTGCAGCGTCGTGGCCGGAAACACCGCCTCCAAAGCCTCGGGCAGGCCCTTCAGGCCTGATCAGGTTGCGGCGCCGGAAACTTCCTTTAGTAAATCACTCGGGCGCTGCTTGATCCGGTTGCGGCCAAAACGTAGCAGTTAGGTGGCCAGTAGCAATCTGCCTCACGCTTTCTTTGTTCCCCGGCGGCGTTGCTCGAACAGTCTCCGCTTCAACAAAGTGGATCAACGTTCTGTCATCACGGTCGTTCCAACCAAACGCTACGTACGCTTTGTCGGCAAGCCAATCATGATTCGCGCCCTCACGGTGGAACGGAATGCTGCCGTTTGGGTCAGTGCCACTGAGTGCCATGACGTGAATTAGCCCAAATCGCGGGCTTTTTACCAGTACCTGATCCGTGTGCCCCCTAGAATTCGTACGGTTTACAAGTACCGTTGCGAGACCATCGAGATTCTTAGCTGCCAGATGCTCGACGACCAGATTGGCTAGGCAGCTCTTTCTATCCGGAACTGAGTTTCCGACGAGGCGAGGCATACGGTGTCCCTGGTAGTGGATGCGCGGTTGTCTGCCTTGCATTCTGAGCACAGGAGCCGGTTGCTCTTCAACTGCCCTATAGGCGAGTGCTGCTCGCAAGGCGGGAGCGCGTCGTGAGGCTGTCATTGCCTAGAGGAGCAGCCTGCCTCGGCTCGGATCCACCCCAATCGTCGCCTCCATGCCCACCCGGAAGTCCAGCGCATCCGCCTCGATACCATCGCTGAAGATCACCCCGTTCTCCGGCATCAGGGAGCGGATTCGCAACGGCTCGTTTGCCTGCACTTGGCCGAACACCATCTCGGCCTGACTCCACTTGCTCGGAAACGGTTCGCGCACGCTGAACACTAGTCGCGGATCCGAAGCCGGAAAGCCGTGTTCGCGAAGCTGCTTGGCTTCTTTCGCTACCTTGCCGCTCACGCCCATGGCGCCGGTCAGCACGCTGCGCAGCCAACCGGTCGATCCCAGGCCGGTAGAGACGATCACGCCACTCGACGAATGCCGCTCGCTGCGTCCTGCGTGGTGGATCTCGTAGCGGGCCGACACGTGCGATCGGACGCCGATGAACACGTCATTGACGGCGCGAAGCACCTGGCCGTCGCTGGTCTGCACCCGGGCCATGGTGACCTCGCGGTGCTTGCGGCGGTTGACGATGACTTCGCGAATGATCTTCGGGAGGTCTTCGGCGGTGAAGGGCAGCAGCAGGCCGTCCCAGCGGGCCGGGTCGGGGTTGATGGCGAGCAGGGGCTGGCCGTCGAGGTACTTCAGGGTGTTGGCCACGAGGCCGTCCTGCCCCAGCACCACCACAAGGCAGCCCGGGGGAAACAGGAAGTTCGGCAGGAAGCCGCGGTCCAGCCGCTGCAGCCTCCCGTGTCGCTCGAGAACCTCGGCCACCGAGGCCAAAGCCTCGGCGTAGGTCCGCTCCTCGGCGAGGAAGTCGGAGAAGTCCAAGCCGAGATGTTCGGCTTGGAACTTGGCCTGCTCGACCGTGTTGTAGCGGACCACCATGTCCTGGAGACGCGTCTTCCGCGTTACCAGGACGATCTTGCGGTCGGTGATGTCCACGGCCTCAGGCCTTCTTCGAGGCCAGCTGGCGGAGCAGGTCGGGCGAGAAGTTGAACTCGCCGATCTTGGCGGCGTTGTCGGCCAGGTTCTGGAAGCCCATCGCCATCATCGCCTCAGGGCTGGCGTTGGCCATGGTGAGGGACTGCAAGGTGCGGGCGTCCATCCCCTGCAGGGCGTCGGCCATGGTCTTGATGCCGTAGGCGCGGGTTTCGGCCTCGCGGCGCTCGTTCTCGCCTTCCAGCGCGACGAGCTCGGCGTTCTGCTGCTCCAGCTTCACCTTGCCCGCCATCTCCTGCGCCTGCACCTGTTGCCGCTTCTCAAGCAGGGCACGTTCGGACTCGATCCGGTTCTCCTGCACTTCGCGCTTCTTCTGCTCGACCGACAGTTCGCTGCGCAGCTCGTTCTCCTTGACGATCCGCTCCTGCTCGATAGCGGCGTTCCGACGCCCGTACGTGGCGTCGTCGGCTTCCTTGAGGATGGTCTCGCGCACCGGCGCTTCCAGGGCGCGGGCGGTCTCCGGGGTCGGCTTCACCGCGAGGATGCTCAGGTCGATCACCTGCAGCCCGAGCTCGCGGATGGCCGGGGCGTTCGACAGTCGCTGGCGGGCCGAGTGGGCGAGCTGCTCGGTGGCCTGCAGCAGTCCTTTCAGGTCGAGCTCCTGCAGCATGCCGCGGAACTGCGCCTTCACCGCGTTGAGCACGCGCAGCGGCAGCTTCTCCGGCTCGTCCGAGGCGTTGTTGCCGTTGGGCAGCAGCGCATAGTTCATCTGCTGCGAGATCAGCTTCGGGTCGCTGATGCGGAAGCTCACCTGGCCTTGCAGGGTCACGGACTGAAAGTCCCGGGTGATCTCCTCAAACATGAAGGGCACCTCGTTGACCGTCGTCGGCACGCTGACGAGGGTGGAGCGCGGGGCGAAGTAGAAGAAGGCGAGACCGGCGCCTTCGCGCACGACCTGGCCATCGCGCACCTGCATCAGGTAATCACTGGGGGCGGATTTGATGTAGCGGAAACCGAACATGGAGGCTCCTTGGGATCGCGGCGCGTGGATGGGGGGCGGTACGGGGTGGAATGATGGCATTGCGGGCGGGCAGTCCCAGCGGCATTAGCCGGCCGGGTACTGCCGCAGCAGCCCCGAGAGCTGATCGTCGAGGTCCTCGTGGCGGTCTTCGAGGATCAGATGGCCGGCGGTCTTGGTCCCGCCGTCGAAATGCGCCCCAGAAATCCAGGCGATGGATTGCTGCTCCTTCCACGCCATCGCCGTGAAGAAGGCTTTCAGGCTCGGATGCAGGTGGACGCACGTCGTGTAGAGACGGCCGATGCGGCGCCGAAGTGCGATCTCGGCGCGCTCGACGGACTCGATCTGTTCCTCGAGGTCCTCACGCGTCGCTTCGCCGTCCATCTCGATACCTGCCGGCTCACCGGTATCGCCCTCGATGCCGTCATCGCGGTCCTCGGAGGGCCAGTTCAGTCGCGTGTGGTGCGTCAGCGACGACCCAGGGCAGGTGTCCTGCCAGTTCCCGCAGTCGCGCGGGTGTTCGAACATCCCGCCGGCATCGCGGAGCAAGGACAAGATGGCGGCATGTGCCACGTCCTCGACGGTCGGGAAGTGGCGGGCGATCGCCGTGGCCATCCGCCGGTACGCCATCGGGACGCGGCGGTCGCCATTGAGTGCAACGAGCAGGCCACCGGCCCAGAGGACGGCGCGGCTTCGTTCGAGGGGGATGGTCATTCGGAGTCTCCTTTCAGATCAGCGCGGGGGGCGGACTTCGCCAAGGGGATGTGCAGGGTCGTGAAGAGCCGTCGCACCGCTCGCGACGCGGCGATCCGCTGCGGCGCGTCCGGCGGACTCACCGGGTTTCGCGGGCGTTTGATCCGTTTCGGAAGTCGCCCCTGGCCGCCCCGGATCAAGCCGGGGTGCCAAGGCCGCGCGATGCGGAGGGCGGCGAGCAGTCGATGGAAAAGGGAGAGCAGGGGGCGTCTTGGCATCTAAGCGTCCTTGTTGGTGGAGTAGCTCACCCACCATCCAGCGACGCGGGCCATCCAAAAGTTGGGGGAGAAAGTTCTGGGCGCCGGGTCTTCTCGCAGCTCATCTGGTCGAAGGCGCGGACGATCTTGCCGATGGCGAGCGGATAGGGCGTGTCCCGGGGGGCTCTCGGGCCACCCAGCAGCTCGGCCAGCTTCGCCCCGGCCTCCGGTTCGGCCTCGATCAGCCGGTCGAGGGCAGGCAAGAGCGCCTCGTAGCCGATCTGCTCGTGCGCCCGGCTGTCCCGGCCCCAAGCAGAGGCGCCGTAGCACCACAGCTTCCCGTAGTCGTGGAGCAGGGCGTAGACGATGCCGATCTCGCGGTCGTCGGCGGGGACTCCGGTCGAGCTGGCGACCATGGTCGCGACCTCGAGCGTGTGCGCGGCGAGCCCGCCCGCATGGGCGTGGTGGTCGCGACGCGACGCTGGGCTGGTCCAGAACTGCGCCAGCGCTTGCGGATGCAGCAGCGCTTCGCGGACGAAGCGGTACAAGGCGGCACTGCGCAGGCTCTCGATCAGGTCGCTGACCTGCGGTACCAATCCTGGGATCGGGCAGCGCTGCTCGTCGAGGGCTTCGGCGAGCGGAATTTCGGGCAGGGGCTCGAAGCCCAGCACGAGGAATTCGGTGTCGGCGCACTGGATCTCCATCGTGGTCACCTCGCCGGTCATCGCGGCGCTGGTGTCGATGGCCGGGAGCCACGTCCACGCTTCGAGCGTGCCGTTGCGGTGGTGCACGCGGCACAAGCGCGCGCCCTCGGCGTCGGCGTCGGTGAGGGGTTCGAGGATGGCCGCATAGCGCATGGTCTGCGGCGCTTTCAGGGTCGTGTCCAGCATGGGGGCTCCAGATCAGGGGGAGGGCGGGGCGGTCGGGGGCGTCATCTGCGCCATCAGGGCGGCGAGCTGTTCGGGGCTCAGGGTCTTCAGCACGGTGAGCGCGGCCGTCGTGTCGGAGGCCTCCGGCGGCGCACCCATCCGGCTGTGCATCAGCCCAGCGAAGGCCTGGCCGTCGCGGCGCGTCAGGTTCGGCACGAAGCGGCTGTACACCTTGAAGAGCATCTCCACGCTGGCGTGGCCCATCACCTTGGCGATCCACTCCGGGTTCTCGCCGGCGGCCAGCATCAGCGTCGCGGCCGTGTGGCGGGTCTGGTAGGGCCGCCGCTTCTCGAGGTCGAGGTAGCGCAGCAGCGGGTACCAGAGCCGGTTGCAGAAGTTGTTCGCGTTGATCGCGCTGCCGTCCATGGTGCTGAACACCCACGGGCAGTCGGCCCGCTTCACCTTCAGCCGGTTCTGGATGGCCTCCCACACCATGGGCAGCATCTCGATGTCGCGCACCGAGGTGTCGTTCTTGACGCCGTCGTTTTCCTCGCCGTTGACCACCGACTCGCGCACCAGGATCAGGCGGCGCTCGAGGTCGATGTGTTTCCACTTCAGCCCGTTGATCTCGCCCGTGCGCATCCCGGTGAAGAAGCGCACCTGCAGGTAGTCGCGGAAGTCGGGACGCACGGCTTCGAGGATCCGCCGCACCTCGTCAAAGGTGAAGGGTTGCACGTCAGTGCGCTTCTGCTTGAGCGGCTTCACGCTGCGAAACGCCGGAGTGAATTCGAAGCGGTCGGCGGCTTCATTCAAAATCTGCCGCAGAAAACACATCACTTTGTTGATGCGCGCAGCACCCAGCGTGGCGGCTTTGCGGCCCGGCAGCTTAGCCAAGGCGGCGCGGAAACCGAGGACGTCGGCCTTGGTGATGGTGTGCACCGGCCGCTCCCCGAAGACGGGCAGCAGGTTCTTGTCCAGTACCTCGCGCACGCCCAGCCGGTGGCTGGCGCGCCAGGTGGGCGACATCTCGAGGTACCAGAGCTCGGCGAAGTCGCTGAAGGTCGGCGTGCGGCGCTCCGGCGCGACGGCCACCGCAATGGATTGGCTCAGGGGCGCGGCGTGAGAGGCCGCAGCGGTCGAGTCGCCGCCGTCGTTCCCCGCGAACTGGTCCACCCGCGGGCTGTTCGGGAAGTAGGTGGCGTAGTCGAACGTGCCGTTCGCCATGTCCTTCTGGATGCGCTTGGCCAGCGCCTCGACCCGCTTGCGGTTCTCGGGCGTGTCGGCCAGTGCCGTCTGCTCGCGGCAGCGGACGCCGCGATGAAAGAAGTCGAAGTAGAGCGCCCCCGTCTCCGGGCGGGCGCGGACGTTGATCTTAGGCATTGGCCAGGCCTCCGTTCGCCATCGGGATGCCCATCAGCGGCGTCGCCGAGGCCTTGCCGATATCTCGCTGGATCGTCTCCCAGATGAAGAGCAGCTTCCGCCCGCCGAAGGGGCGGATGTAGTGCACGCCTTCAAGCAGGACGGCGTCCTTCAGCCGGGTACGGATGGTCCGCGGGTCGTAGTGGATGCGGGTAGCCAGCTGCTCGGTGGTCAGGTACGTTTGCACGGCACTTTACTCCTGTTGTCTGGTCTCGACGGATGTCGCGTATAGGCGACATCTGGTGGCTATAATAGACGACGGTGGGCGTCTGTCAACGACAGGTGTCGCTTATGAGCGACATCATTTAGGATTCATTCATATGATTCGCTTCCGCCTCGCCGAGCTGATTGCCGACAAGTCCTTCAAGGAACGGCGGGTGGTCACGGTCTCCGAGATCGCCCAAGCCACGGGCATCCATCGGGCCACGCTATCGAAGGTCGCGAATCAGCCGGGGGCGAACATCGGCACCGAGATCATCGACAAGCTCTGCCGGTACTTCGGGTGCCAGCCCGGGGAGCTGATGCTTTTCATCGACGAATAGGTTTATCGCCTCAGCCCGCGTCGCGATGCCTGAGACATGAATCGCCAAACCTGCGCACCACCGCAAGGACTGCACGCATGACCAATAACGACTTCACGTCCGCCCTTTGGGACACCGCCGACAAGCTCCGCGGTTCCGTCTCCGCTGCCCAGTACAAGTACCCGGTCCTCGGGCTGGTGTTCCTCAAGTACGTCAGCGACCTGTTCGATGCCCAAGCGAAGGTGATCCGCCACCGCATTGCCGAGCCGACGTCGGACTACTACATCGACGATCCCGAAACTCGGGAGCGCGCAGCCGCGGAATTCGCCAAGGACAAGACGTTCTACGACCAGGACAACGTCTTCTGGATCCCCGCGTCTGCCCACTTCACGACCCTGCTGTCCCAAGCCTCCGCGCCGGATCTGGCCCAACGGCTGGACCGCGCCATGGGCGATATCGAAGCCGAGAACCCGCGACTGAAGGGTGTGCTTTACCGCGAGTTCGGCCGCCTCGAGCTCGAGCCCGGCAAGTTGGGCGAGCTGATGGGCCTGGTTGCAGGCATCCGATTCAATCCGGAAGACCACGGCAGCCGGGACGTCTTTGGTGAGGTCTACGAGTACTTCCTCGGCAAGTTCGCCCTGAAGGAAGGCGCCCGGGCCGGCGAGTTCTACACGCCCAAGAACGTGGTCAACCTGCTGGTCGAGATCCTCGCGCCCTTCAAGGGGACGATCTATGACCCCGCCTGCGGCTCCGGCGGCATGTTCGTGCAGTCCTCCAAGTTCAAGGATGCCCACCAGGCCAAGTTGGGCCGCCGCGGCGACCTCGCCATCTATGGCCAGGAGCTGATGGCCGCGACCCGTCGCTTGTGCCTGATGAACCTCGCGGTACACGGCCTCGACGGCAACCTTGGCGAGAGCTACGGCGACACCTTCGGTAACGACCAGCACAAGACGCTTCGCGCCGATTACGTGCTGGCCAACCCGCCCTTCAATATCAGTGACTGGGGCGGTGAGCGGTTGGCGGACGACCCGCGCTGGGTCTATGGCATCCCGCCCAAGGGCAATGCCAATTTCGCATGGCTGCAGCACATGTTGGCCAGGCTTTCCGCGCGTGGCCGCGCCGGCGTCGTTCTCGCCAATGGCTCGATGAGCTCGCAGCAGTCCGGTGAGGGCGACATCCGCCGCGCTATGGTCGAGGGTGACGTGGTGGAGTGCATGGTGGCTCTGCCCGGGCAGCTGTTCTCCAACACTCAGATCCCGGTCTGTCTGTGGTTCCTGTCGAAGGACAAGGCGCCGGGCGTCAACGGCCGTATCGACCGCCGGAAGCAGATCCTGTTCATCGACGCCCGAAAGATGGGCGCGCAGCGCATCTCCCGAACGCAGATCGAATTCACCGACGCCGAGATCGAGGCACTTGGCCAGCTCTACCACCGCTGGCGTGGCACTGATTTCAGCGACGGAGCCGAGTACGCCGATGAACTGGGGTGGTGCTACTCGGCCTCACTGGCGGATGTGGAGAAGCACGGCTTTGTCCTGGCGCCTGGTCGATATGTCGGTGTGGTCGCGGCGGATGACGATGACGAGGCTTTCGGCGAGAAGATGGAGCGCCTGACTGCTCAGCTCGCTGAGCAGATGGCCAAGGGGGCAGAGTTGGATGCAGTGATCCGCGAGAAGCTGGGGGCTCTGGGCTATGGCGTCTGAAGCAGCAACGGCCTCCATCATGGAAATCGCCGCCCAGACAGCAAATGCAACTGCCGCCGGGCCCTTTGGCTCGAACCTGGTTTCGCGGGACTACGTTGAATCGGGGGTCCCAGTGATTCGAGGACAGAATCTCCAGTCACGCTGGGTAGGCGGTGAGTTTGTCTTCGTCACGCCCGAGAAAGCGGAAGCACTCAGAACCAATACAGCCAAGCCTGGCGATGTTGTCTTTACCCAGCGCGGCACGCTAGGACAAGTGGCCTTGGTTCCTGGTGGGGTTTTTGACCGCTACGTAATTTCGCAGAGCCAGATGAAGCTGACTGTCGATCCTGCGAAGGCCGATAGTGCGTTCGTCTATTACGCGTGTATCTCTGCTGATTTCACTAGGCAGGTCTTCGATAACGCTGTTGCTGCTGGCGTCCCGCACATCAATCTCGGGATCCTTCGCTCGCTTAGGATCCCGATTCCATCGCTCGATGTTCAGAGAGGCATCGCGGCGGTTTTAGGGACTATTGACGACCGCATCGACCTATTCCGCCAAACCAACGACACCCTCGAAGCCATCGCCCACGCCCTGTTCAAGTCGTGGTTCGTGGACTTCGACCCCGTGCGCGCCAAGGCTGAAGGTCGCGAGCCCGAGGGCATGGATGCGGAAACGGCGGCGCTGTTCCCAAGCGAGTTCGATGAGTCGGAATTGGGGTTGATTCCGAAGGGGTGGCGCGCCGGCTTGTTGAGCGATTTCAGCGTCCTGAACGCTTCGAAGTGGACGAGCAAGAATCATCCTCAATCGATCCGCTACATCGATTTGAGCGGAGTCAGCCAGAATCGAATCGACCAATCGACTCTCTATATCTTCGGCGAGGCCCCCAGCCGTGCTCGCCATCACTTGCGTGATGGCGACACCATTATTGGCACTGTTCGTCCCGGCAACAGAGCATTCGCCTACATCCACGAGCCGGAGGCAACGCTAACCGGCAGCACAGGTTTCGCGGTTCTTTCGCCGAAGTACAAACACCTATCCAGCTTCGTCTATCTTGCCGCGACACGCGAAGAAGCGATTGCGCGATTGGAGAACCTCGCGGATGGCGGAGCGTATCCGGCAGTTCGGCCATCAGTGGTTGCCGAAACGCCCTGCATAATTCCTTGTCCAAACACTCTTCGCAGATTCTCTGAACTCGCAAACCCACTTATGGCGCGTGTTTGCGAGGGGGGCGCGCACGCCCGCGCTCTGGCTGATCTGCGCGACACCCTTCTGCCCCGTCTGATCTCCGGCAAGCTTCGCATGCCCGATGTGAGCGAGTTTGTTGAGGAGGAAAAAGCATGATCCCGTCGATATCGACACTAGGCGACATCCTTTCGAAAAACAGCCAGTACATCATTCCGATTTTTCAGCGCGGGTACCGCTGGGAACAGCCGCAATGGGAGAAGTACTGGGCGAGCCTTGCTGAAATCCGGCGGCCTGAGAAGACTGGAAATCACTTCATGGGCTTCCTGGTGTTCGTTCCCGGGGTGCCACTCCCGGGCCAGGACTATTCGCGATTCCATCTGGTAGATGGCCAGCAGCGCTTGACCACCAGCCTTCTGCTAATGATCGCACTGCGAAACGTTGCTCGGCGCGCGGGTGAGTCCGATCTAGCACGTCGCATACACGAGAAGTACATCGTTCATCAGCTTCTTGATGGCAAAGAAGTTGGCCGTCTTGTTCCGAAGGCACAGGATGGCGGGACATTTGCTGCGCTAGTAAAGAGTCTTCCAGATTCAGGTCGGATGGCAGATGCCGTCTCGTTCTTCGAGAGATGCGTATCGGCCGAAGTAGAAGCTGATCCGGTTTCATTGATGCGCGTGCTAAGCGCAGCTGCCCAGCGCTTTGAGTTCATGTGCGCGACGTTAGAGGCTGAAAGCGCTTACAACATCTTCAAGAGTCTCAACTCAACCGGCGTACCACTGGGTCCATCCGACCTGATCCGAAACTTCGTGTTCATGCATGTCAGGCCGGACGATCAGGACGCCTTTGAGAGGGAGAAGTGGGCGCCTTTGGAGGCGCTTTTTGCCGACAACACTGGCCGGCTCGACGAAGACACATTCTCGCGCTTCTTCCGGGACGTTCTGATGATGGATGGGCGCTACGTGCAGCCCAAGGATACCTTCGCCACCTTTGAGTCGAGATATGAGGCCACGGGCTTTCGTCCGGCCGAGTTGGCTGAGGAACTTCTGAAAAAAGCCAAGAACTATTGCGCAATCGCTGGACGCTGCTCTGACGTCAGTGCTGAAGTGACCGATGCCTTGCAAGGACTTAACTTGCTAGAGAGCTCGACAACGTACCCGCTTCTTTTGGCCCTGTTTCATTACCGCGCCGAGGGCGTTGTTGACTCTGGTCAGCTCGCGCGCTGCATCAAGATGCTGCAGGGCTTCATCCTGCGCCGCTTCGTCTGTGGGGAAAGTTCTCGGGGTTACGGTCAGATGTTCGTGCGTGCGTTGGCGCGAAATGAAGGCGACCCCGTGGCCGCGCTGGAGAATTATCTTCTCGAGCGTGGTTGGCCAGATGATCGACGCTTCATGGAGGCGTTCGTGCAATTCCCGCTCTACAAGCGTGGCTATGCACGCGAGGTGCTTTTGACGATCGAGCGTTCCTATGGCCACAAGGAGCAGGCTGCCTTGCATGCAGCACAGATCGAACACGTGATGCCGCAGACCCTGCGGCCGGAGTGGAATGCGCTGCTAGGAGAGAATGCTGCACGCATTCACGCCGACTGGCTGCACCGACCGGGCAATCTAACGCTCAGCGCCTACAACCAAGAGCTTGGAAATCAGCCTTTCGAGCTGAAGCGGGCGCGGTTCTCTCAGAGCAACGTGGTGATGACGCGAGCGCTAGGGGATCAGCCAACTTGGGGCGAAGATGCAATTCGCGCACGTGGCGAGTTGATGGCTGAGGCTGCACTGAATCTGTGGGTCGGGCCGAAAGAGCCGTGGCAAGCAAAGGATGAGTCAGGGGAAGAGGAGGCTGACGGTCGATTGAATCGACATGATGTGCGAAAGAAGTTCTGGAGTGGCTTTCTCGAGCACGTCAGAAAGACGCATCCGGAAGTTTCGAGCTTCGACCCCCGGCATTACAAAGCGATCAGGCTCAAGTCTGGAGTTCCACATGTCGGCTTTGAGATACGCCACCAACTTCGGCCGAGCGAAGTCGCAATTGATGTGTACTTTTGGCGCGAAGCATCATTCCCACTCTGGGAGCGATTTCTGCTGGATCAAGAGGACATTGATCGATTGATCAATGACCGCTGGACATTTGACCGACCGCAAAACGACAGTCATCCGCGTTCGATGACCATTTCTCTGAGTGCGGACGCAGAGGATGAGGACGGTTGGCCCTCTCTCTATGGCTGGTTGGGCCAGAAACTAGCGCTGTTGTATGCACAAATTGCACCGCGACTGAGGGAAGAGATGCGAGATGAGGCCAGTGTGATCGGCGATTTCGAGGGGTGATCGGTGAACGAGAACCACCTCGAGATCGCCACCCTCGACTGGCTCGCCTCCTTGGGCTGGACGCCACTGCACGGCGATGTCGTTTCGCCAGGCGGCGAGGAGCTTGCCCGTGCGGCGTTCTCAGACGTCGTCCTCCGTACCCGACTGTCCCCGGCAGTCGCCCGGCTCAACCCGTCCCTCAGTCCTGCCGAGGTTGAGGAAGTCGTCGACACCGTCGCCCGCTTTGCCTCCCAGTCGCTGGTCGACGGAAACCGCCAGATGTACGAATGGCTCCGGAACGGGGTGCCGCTCGAGCAGGTTCGCTCGGATGGCAGCCGCGCTGCGATTCGTGTGCCTGTCCTCGACCTCACCGGCCCCAACGACCTGCTCGCCGTTCGGCAGTTCACCGTCCATGGCCAGAAGGTCCGGCGGCCGGACATCGTGCTCTTCGTCAACGGCCTGCCGTTGGTCGTCATCGAGCTCAAGAATCCGGCCGACCTCAACGCGGACGTCGAGAAGGCCTACCACCAGATCCAGACCTACAAGGCCGACATCCCCCAGCTGTTCGCCTTCAACCTGCTCAACGTCATTTCCGACGGCACGGTGGCCCGGTACGGCTCGGTCTCGGCCGACCTGTCCCGCCACTCGCGGTGGCGCCTCCTAGACGGGAAGAAGGCCGGCAAGGGTGCTCTGGAGCTCGAGACCCTCGTTCGCGGCCTGCTGAATCCCGTCACCTTGCTCGACTTCTTCCGCGGCTTCGTCGCCTATGGCGGCGCGAACGGTGGGGCGAGCTTCAAGATCATCGCCCAGTGGCACCAGTACCACGGCGTCCGCAAGGCACTGGAGCGCGCCGTCGAGGCCCTCACCCAGCGCAAGGACGGCAAGGGCGGCGTCATCTGGTTCACCCAGGGCTCGGGCAAGTCCCTGCTGGCCTTGTTCTACGTGATGGCCCTGCGGGACCACCCGGCCTTCGCCAATCCGACGATCGTGCTGGTCACCGACCGGAAGGACCTCGACGGACAGCTGTTCGAGACCTTCGCCGACGCCAGTTGGTCGCTTCGTGCTTCGCCAGTGCAGGCCGACAGCCGGGACGACCTGCGCCAGAAGCTGACCAGCGTCGTCGCAGGCGGGTTGTTCTTCACGACGATCAACAAATTCGCCCCCGAGGCCGGAAAGACCAGCGTCCCGGTGCTGTGCGAGCGGTCGAATGTCGTGGTGATCGCCGACGAGGCCCACCGCACGCAGTACGGCTTCCGCGCCGACTTGGACACGCAGACGGGGCAGACCAAGTACGGCTTGGCCAAGTACATGCGCGACGCCCTGCCCAATGCCATCTACCTCGGTATGACGGGCACGCCGGTCAGCTTGGATGACCGCGATACCGAGGCGGTCTTCGGGACCTACGTCGATGTCTACGACATGATCGCGGCGCAGGAGGACGAGGCCGTCGTGCCGGTGTCTTACGAGAGCCGGATCATCGAGTTGCGCTTCAACGAGGCCGAGAAGCAGGCCCTGCTGGACGAGTTCCTGGAGGCAACCGAGGACGAGGATGAGGACGAGCAGGCGATGACCGCCAGCCGTCTCACCCGCCTCGAAGGCCTGGCGATGGCCGACGGGCGGCTGGAAATCCTCGCCGCCGATCTGTTCACCCACTGGGAGGCCCGCAAGGAGCAGATGGACGGCAAGGCGATGATCGTCGCCGTCTCCCGCGAAGCGGCAGTGCGCCTGTACGACGCCATCGTGAAGCTGCGCCCCGAATGGGGTGATGCTGACATTGCCAAGGGCCGAATCAAGATCGTGATGACCTCGAGTTCGTCCGATCCCGCCCACTTCCAGCCGCACCGCACCGACAAAGCCGGCGCCAAGACGCTGGAGAAGCGCTTCAAGGACCCGGACGACCCGCTCGACCTCGTGATCGTCCGCGACATGTGGCTCACGGGCTTCGACGCCCCTCCGGTGCATACGCTCTATGTCGACAAGCCCATGCAGGGCCACGGCCTCATGCAGGCCATCGCCCGCACGAACCGCATCTGGAAGGACAAATCCGGCGGCCTGATCGTCGACTACATCGGCATCGGCGAGGAGTTGAAGAAGGCGATCCGCCAGTACACCCGCGACGCCGGGGCCGAGCGGGAACCGGTCGACACCTCCGGCGAAGCCCTTCGCATCTTGCTCGACACGCTGGATGTCATCCGCAAGGAGTTTTTCTACGGCTTTGACTACGTCGGATTCGCCGATCCCAAGAAGGCGTTGGCTCTGTTGGGCCCGGCGATGGAGCACGTGCTGTCCGTCGACCCCGAACCCGACGAGAAGGGGCGCAACCGTGGCGTTCGCGCCTACCTCGATCAGGTACTCAAGCTCACCAAGGCCCAGAGCCTGGCCGGAACCCGCGAGGCGGCCATGGCGGTCCGCGAAGAGATCGCCTTCTTCCAGGCTGTCCGGGTCTGCCTGATCAAGCTCACCCGCTCCGCAGAGATCCGGACGCGCCTCGAAAAGGAAGCCGCCCTGCGCCAACTGGTCGCCAAGGGTGTTCTGGTCGAGGGCGTGAAGGACGTCTTCGGCACCCTCGGGCTTGGCAAGCCAGACATCTCGCTTCTGGACGAGAACTTCCTCGCGCAGATCCAGCAGATGCCGACCAAGAACCTCGCCGCCGAACTGCTTGAGAGGCTCATCGCCGACCAAGTGAAGGCTCGCGGCGCGAAGAACAAGGTGCAGGCCAAGGAGTTCACCGAGAAGCTTGAGGACGCGATCACGCGCTACCAGAACCGTGCACTGACGACAGCCGAGGTGATTGAAGAGCTGATCAAGCTGGCCAAGGAGATCAATGCGGCCAAACCGCCGGATGGCATGACTGAAGAGGAGTACGCCTTTTATCAGGCGCTCTGCGAGAACGAGTCAGCCGTACGGGAGATGGGGCATCCGACGTTGCAGAAGCTGGCGCATGAGCTGACGGAAAAGCTCAGGAAATCGGCCACCATCAACTGGCAGAACCGCGTTTCTTCGCGGGCGAAGATGCTTGCTGCGGTGAAAGTCCTGCTCGTGATCTACAAGTACCCGCCGGATGCTCAGCCTGCGGCGACGGAAAAGGTCATCGCGCAGGCTGAGCTGTTGGCTGACGCTTGGGTCAGCTGATCGCCGGGGAGTCCCGCATGACGCTTCGGATTTTCTCTGGGGTGGCGCTGACTATCGTGCGGTAGACGAGGGCGGCGCCTCTACTTGAGGCGTCTCCCGTCACTTCAGCCAGTCGAAAAATGCTTGAGGCATGGCATCAGTCACTTGCTCCATTGACCGGACATCAACCGTCGAGTTGCATCCCATCAAGGGCACTTCAAGGATGGTCTCTTGCGTGGACCAGTCCATCTCAAGGTATCGGTGGCCGTTCTCGTCATATCGCACTGCACGGGCCCGTCCATGGCCGTAAAGGCGCATGCTCTCCCCAAACTTGTGCCGCTTCTTCAGAACGATCAGGTCGCCTGGCCAGATGTCGTTGAAACGGTCCACCTGAACCTCGCTTTCGAGGAAGATGAAGGTGCAGATGCCCTTCTCCTTCCACTCGATGTCGAGTCGGTTCTCAAGGGTCGCGCCAGGGCAAAAGCCCATGAAGATGATCGAGGTGTCAGTCGGGACACTCTCATCAATTGCGCTGATCACTGTGGCGGCATCCTTGTCGCCCTTGGCCAAGAGAGACGCCGCATTTTTCCGTAAGCGCAGAAGTTCGGCGCGACCAAACTTTCCGGCAAGAATGCTGTCGAGGATGCGTTGGTGTTTCATCGTTCGTCCTTGGTTTGATCGCTAATCGACGTCGTTGGCGTCGCCAGCTTTGCCCGATTCCGGAGTGGCGCTGTCTTCGGTCTGCGGATTCTATTCATGCATCAGGCCCGAGGGATGGTTGTGCACGATTGTGGCTAGAGGCGTCAGCCGAGAAGAATCGACGTCCAACCGCTTGCAGTCGCTGGGGAAGTTCGTGTGGTGAAGATTCACCTTGCTCGCGGCCTCGATGCCTGACGACGGACGGTTGATGCGTCAGTGTTCCGGGAGCGGCCGCGCCCTTCCATCGGACGCGAGTGCCTGAATCACGACGCCGCCGAAGCGGGCCTCTCTCGCTTCGCACTTGATACCCCGGATGAATACCTGCGTCTCCTCATGGGGCTCGCCAGTGTCTCGATAGCGCAATTGGATTCCGCCCCAAATGTTGGCGTTGGTGATCTCCACGAGGCGACCATCGGCGCTCTCAGCAAGAGTGGCGCATTCGGCGCACACGTAGTTCGGGTAGCGGGCGACAGGCGTGATGCTGTTTTGACAAACGGGGCAGTGCTGCTTGGGCATTGGCGCAAGTTCCCTTGATGGCTCACGAGGCCTTGATGGGCCAATCCGTACCCCGCAACTTTTGGCTCATCTGTCTTTTGCCGCCTTCCGAACCTCGACATCATCATCGGCCTTGAGCTTCTTCTTCCCTGCCTTCGATCCCACATCATTTTCTGCGGCACGCTTCCTGACGGCGGGATCAGAATGAGAGATCAGGGCCTTCGTGATCTCGGCCATATCGGCCTCACCAAACTCGCTGAGATCGAAAATCACTCGGTCTGCCGCTTCAATCGACTCTTGGATGATCCGCGTCAGGAACGCATGCGACAGCCGCTCCTTGGTCGTGGAGTGACCGCTTACCAGCCCTTCTCGGACCGAAATGATCGGATCCGCCTCGAGTCGCTTCAGTACGTCCTCGGGCAGCTCGAACGATTCGGCCACCTGCTTTCTGACGGCGGAAGACGGATGCCGAGACAGGAGATCGACGAGGGGATGGTCCGGAGGCGGCAAGGGGAAGTCGTACCCAATTAAGCCCGCCACCAAGCTGTGGCCGATTTCCCACTCGGCAACACGGCCCTCGTCTTCGACAACCAGTTTGACCTTCATGCGGGACTCCTGAGTCTGGGATCCAGAGTCCGCAGTATCGAAGATCTCGATCTCAGGGTTCGAGATTGAACATTTCACCTTCACAGGCACTGTCACAGCCCAGAGAAATCGCCACGGAAATGCTGGGGTCGCCCCTCGTTAGTCCGACCCTGACACGCTCTGTGCTTGGGTCGATGTGGACAAGAGGCAGTTCAAGGAGCGTGCTTGGGTCGTTTTCAATCGCGCGCTTGAATTCGGCCATCCGGTTTGGGCACAGAAGTGGCACAGGAACGTCACAGCGCGCCCATCGGAGGCTCCCAAGCCCAAACGACAGGCACAAAAAACCCCGCAAAATCGCGGGGTTAGATGTGGTGGCTATGGGTGGACTCGAACCACCGACCCCAGCATTATGAGTGCTGTGCTCTAACCGGCTGAGCTACATAGCCACGGGGGCGGGCATTGTCCATGCCGCCCGCCGGCGCGTCAACCGGACAACTGAACGGGGGTCGTCCGACCCGGCCGCGACGCGGGATCATCGATAATCGTGGGCTTCGCCTGCGCTTCGAGCCGACGCCCGCCATGAACACCGCCCACCGCAAGCCGCTGCCCGGCACCCGCCTCGACTATTTCGACGCCCGCGAGGCCGTCGATGCGATCCGTCCCGGCGCCTGGGCCACGCTGTCCTACACCGCGCGCGTGCACGCCGAGAACATCGTCCGCCGCGCCGAGCTGGCGCGCGTCCCGGACTACCTGCGCCAGTTCATCGAGCGCAAGCGCGACCTCGACTTCCCGTGGTTCCCGGCGCGCGTGGTCTGCCACGACATCCTCGGCCAGACGGCGCTCGTCGACCTCGCCGGCCTGCGCGACGCCATCGCCGATTTCGGTGGCGATCCGGCGCAGGTGAACCCTGTGGTGCCGGTGCAGCTGATCGTCGACCACTCGCTCGCCGTCGAGTGCGGCGGCTTCGATCCGAACGCCTTCGAGAAGAACCGCGCCATCGAGGACCGCCGCAACGAGGACCGCTTCCACTTCATCGACTGGACGAAGCGCGCGTTCAAGAACGTCGACGTGATCCCGCCGGGCAACGGGATCATGCATCAGATCAACCTGGAGAAGATGTCGCCGGTGATCGGCATCGAGCAGGGCGTCGCCTACCCCGACACCTGCGTCGGCACCGACTCGCACACGCCGCACGTCGATGCGCTCGGCGTCATCGCCGTCGGCGTCGGTGGTCTCGAAGCCGAGAACGTGATGCTGGGCCGCGCCTCGTGGATGCGCCTGCCGGACATCATCGCCGTCGAGCTGTCGGGCAAGCCGCAGCCGGGCATCACCGCCACCGACGTGGTGCTCTCGCTCACCGAGTTCCTGCGCAAGTCGAAAGTGGTCGGGGCCTACCTTGAGTTCCGCGGCGAAGGCGCCGCGGCGCTGACGCTCGGCGATCGCGCGACGATCTCGAACATGGCGCCGGAGTACGGCGCCACGGCCGCGATGTTCTTCATCGACGGCAACACGCTCGACTACCTGCGACTGACCGGTCGCTCGGACGAGCAGGTGGCGCTGGTCGAGACTTACGCGAAGACCGCCGGCCTTTGGGCCGACGATCTGAAGACCGCCGAGTACGAGCGCACGCTGCACTTCGATCTCTCGACCGTGGTGCGCACCATGGCCGGTCCGTCGAACCCGCATGCGCGCGTCGCGACCAGCGAGCTCGCGGCCAAGGGCATCGCGGGGAACCTCGACGCCGCCAAGGCGCAGGAAGCGCAAGGGCTTATGCCGGACGGCGCGGTGATCATCGCCGCGATCACCTCCTGCACGAACACCTCGAACCCGCGCAACGTCATCGCCGCCGGCCTGCTGGCGAAGAAGGCGAACGCGCTGGGCCTGGTGCGCAAGCCGTGGGTGAAGACCTCGCTGGCGCCGGGCTCGAAGGCCGTGGCGCTGTACCTCGAAGAGGCCGGCCTGAAGACCGAGCTCGAGGCGCTGGGCTTCGGCATCGTCGCTTTCGCCTGCACCACCTGCAACGGCATGAGCGGCGCGCTCGATCCGGCCATCCAGAAGGAAATCATCGACCGCGACCTGTACGCGACGGCAGTGCTCTCGGGCAACCGCAACTTCGACGGCCGCATCCACCCGTACGCGAAGCAGGCCTTCCTCGCTTCGCCGCCGCTGGTGGTGGCCTACGCCATCGCCGGCACCGTGCGCTTCGACATCGAGAAGGACGCGCTGGGCCATCGCGCCGATGGCACGCCGATCCTGCTGAAGGACCTGTGGCCGTCTGACGCCGAGATCGACGCCGTCGTGAAGGCTTCGGTGAAGCCGGAGCAGTACCGCAAGGTGTACGAGCCGATGTTCCGCGTGGTCGTCGAGCACGGCGAAGCGGTGAAGCCGCTGTACGACTGGCGCGCACAGAGCACGTACATCCGCCGCCCGCCGTATTGGGAGGGCGCGCTGGCCAAGCCGCGAACGCTCTCCGGCCTGCGTCCGCTGGCAATCCTCGGCGACAACATCACCACCGATCATCTCTCGCCGTCGAACGCGATCCTGCTCAACAGCGCGGCGGGCGAATACCTCGCGAAGATGGGCCTGCCGGAAGAGGACTTCAATTCCTACGCCACGCACCGCGGCGACCACCTGACCGCGCAGCGCGCCACCTTCGCGAACCCGACGCTGCAGAACGAGATGGTCCGCGATGCCGAGGGCAAGGTCCGCAAGGGCTCGTTGGCCCGCGTCGAGCCCGAGGGCAAGACGCTGCGCATGTGGGAAGCGATCGAGACCTACATGGAGCGCGGCCAGCCGCTGATCATCATCGCCGGCGCCGACTACGGCCAGGGCAGCTCGCGCGACTGGGCGGCCAAGGGCGTGCGCCTCGCCGGCGTCGAGGCGATCGTGGCCGAGGGCTTCGAGCGGATTCACCGAACCAACCTGATCGGCATGGGCGTGCTGCCCTGCGAGCTCCTGCCCGGCACCACGCGCCTCACGCTCGGCCTCGACGGCACCGAGACGTATGACGTCGTCGGCGCCCGCACGCCGGGCGCGACGCTGACCTTGGTCGTGCATCGCAAGGACGGCACGCGCGTGGAGTGCCCGGTGCGCTGCCGCCTCGACACCGCCGAGGAAGTGGCGATCTACGAGGCCGGCGGCGTGCTGCAGCGTTTCGCGCAGGATTTCCTCGAAGCGACCAAGGCGGCCTGACATGAGCACGCGTCTACCGCAGCTCCGCATCCCCGCGACCTACATGCGTGGCGGCACGTCGAAAGGCGTGTTCTTCCGCCTCGCCGACCTGCCCGAGGCCGCGCGCGCGCCCGGCGCGGCGCGCGATGCGCTGCTGCTGCGCGTGATCGGCTCGCCCGACCCCTACGGCAAGCACACCGACGGCATGGGCGGCGCCACCAGCAGCACCAGCAAGTGCGTGATCATCGGGCCAGCCACGCAGGCTGGCCATGACGTCGACTACCTCTACGGGCAGGTCAGCATCGACAGCGCCTTCGTCGACTGGAGCGGCAACTGCGGCAACCTGTCGAGCGCCGTCGGTCCCTTCGCCATCGCGAATGGCTTGATTCCGGCGGATCGCATTCCGCGCGACGGCGTGTGCACGGTGCGCATCTGGCAGAAGAACATCGGCAAGACGATCGTGGCCCACGTGCCCATCGCGAACGGCGAGGTGCAGGAAGACGGCGATTTCGAGCTCGACGGCGTGACGTTCCCGAGTGCCGAGATCCCGCTCGAGTTCCTCGATCCAGTGGACGAAGGCGACGAGGGCGGGGCGATGTTCCCGACCGGGAACGTGGTGGATGACCTCGACGTTCCGGGCGTCGGCGTGCTGCAGGCGACGATGATCACCGCGGGCATCCCCACCGTCTTCGTGCGTGCCGCCGACATCGGCCTCGCCGGCACCGAGCTGCAGCCGGCCATCAACGAGAGCCGCGAGCGCCTCGCCATGTTCGAGGCCATCCGCACTGCGGGCGCCCTGCGCATGGGCCTCATCAAGGCGCCGGAAGAAGCCGCCAAGCGCCAGCACACGCCGAAAGTCGCATTCGTCGCAACGCCGGCCGACTACGTCGCGTCGAGCGGCAAGGCCGTTAAGGCCGCCGACATCGATCTCGTCGCCCGCGCGCTGTCGATGGGCAAGCTGCACCACGCGATGATGGGTACGGCTTCGGTGGCGATCGCCACGGCGGCCGCCATCCCCGGGACGTTGGTGAACGAAGCGGCCGGTGGTGGCGCGCGCGAGGCGGTCAACTTCGGCCACCCGAGCGGCACGATGCGCGTCGGCGCCGCGGCCGAGCAGGTGGACGGCCAGTGGTTGGTGCGCCGCGCGCTGATGAGCCGCAGCGCCCGCGTGTTGATGGAAGGCCACGTGCGCGTTCCCGCCGGCGTCGTGGGCGACTGAACGTGCTTGAAGCGCTCGGCATCGGCGCGGCCCTGCTGTTCGGCTTGGTGGCCCGCGCCGTCGGCTTGCCGCCCTTGGTCGGCTTCCTCGCCGCGGGCTTCGCCCTCCATGCCATCGATGTGCGCTGGAATGTCATCAGCGACGCCGGCGTGGCCACGGTCGAGAGCATCGCGCACCTCGGCGTGCTGCTGCTGTTGTTCACCGTCGGCCTGAAACTGAAGCCCGGGCAGATCGCGCAGCCCGCGGTGCTCTTCGGTGGTCTCGCGCACGGCGTCGTGATCGCGGCCGTGTTCGCGCCGCTGCTCGTGCTACTGGCCGGCGCCGGTGGCAAGGAGGCGCTGCTGGTCGCCATCGCGCTGTCGTTCTCCAGCACGGTGCTCGCGGCGAAGATGCTGGAGGGCAAGCGCGAACTCTCGGCGTTCTACGCACGGATCGCGATCGGCATCCTGATCGTGCAGGACCTCGTCGCCCTCGCGGCGCTCGCTCTTTGGGGCGGCAAGACACCGTCGGCCTGGGCCCTGCTGTTGCTCGGATTGCCCTTGTTGCGCCCGCTCCTGTACCGGTTGCTCGACCGCTGCGGCCACGACGAGCTGCTTGTACTCGCCGGCCTCGGGCTCGCCGTGGTGTTCGGTGGCATGGGTTTCGCCGCGCTCGGCCTGTCGGGCGAGCTCGGTGCGCTGGTGGTGGGCGTGCTGGTCGGCGGCCACGCGCGGGCGCGCGAATTGGGCCACGACCTGTGGGCGATGAAGGAGATTTTCCTCGTCGCCTTCTTCCTGTGGATCGGCCTCGCGGGCTTGCCCACCGGCCGCGACTGGCTTGTCGCCGCGCTGCTGCTGCTCGCGCTGCCGCTGAAATCGATCCTGTTCTTCGCCCTGCTGCTGGCGTTCCGCTTGCGCGCGCGCAATGCCTTCCTCGCCGCGCTGTCGCTCTCGGCGTACAGCGAGTTCGGTCTGATCGTTGCCGCGGGCGTCGCCGGCCTCGACGGCTGGCTGACGCCCTTGGCCCTGGCCGTGGCGCTGTCCTTCGCCGTCGCCGCGCCCTTGAATCGCCATGCGCAGCGCCTGTACGACCGCCTGGAGCCTTGGCTGGTGCGCTTCCAGCGCCACACGCGCCATCCCGACGAGATCGCGCCCGGCCTCGGTCATGCCCATGCCTTGGTGTTCGGCATGGGCCGCACCGGCACGGCGGCCTACGATCGCCTTCGCGATGCGATGGGCGGGGTGGTTGGCCTGGATGCCGACCCGTTCCGCATCCGCGAGCACCAGGAGGCCGGACGCGACGTGGTGATGGTGGATGCCGAGGACGCCGACGTCTGGCGCATCGCCGACCTGGCGTCGCTGCGCGTGGCCGTGCTGGCCATGGATGCCATCGACGCCAAGCGCGCGGCCGCGCGTCATCTGCGCGCCCGTGGGTTCTGCGGCCCGATCGTCGCCCACGCGCTCTACGCCGACCACGTGGCCCTGCTGCGTGCCGATGGCGCGGACGAGGCGCACCTCACCCTGCACGAGGCCGGTCGCCATCTCGGCGAACAGGCTTTGCATCGTCTCGGTGGACACACCGAGGCTTGAGGCTTCTCTCGCCGCTGTGGCATGGTGAGCCCATTGAATTTGGAGCCCGTACGGTGATCGATCCGGACGGTTACCGCCCCAATGTCGGCATCATCCTGATGCGCGACGACGGCCGCCTGTTCTGGGCCCGTCGCGTGCATCGCGACGGCTGGCAATTCCCCCAGGGCGGAATGAACAGCGACGAGACGCCGCTCGAGGCCATGTACCGCGAGCTGCAGGAAGAGACCGGCTTGCTCCCCGAGCACGTCGAGCTCATGCATTCGACGCCCGGCTGGCTGCGCTACCGCCTGCCCTCGCGCTGCGTGAGGCAGGGCGAGAAGCCGCGCTGCATCGGCCAGAAGCAGGTGTGGTTCCTGCTGCGCCTCGTGGCCTGCGAATCCAACGTGCGCCTCGACGCCAACGAGAAACCCGAGTTCGACCGCTTCCGTTGGGTCGACTACTGGTACCCGTTGGAGCACGTCGTGCACTTCAAGCGCGACGTCTACACGCGGGCGCTGTGCCACGTGGCCCCGGCCGCCCGCATCTTGGCCGGCAACGAGGCGGTGCCCGAGCCGACCTTCCCGGCGCCGTTGGGCGAAGCGCGGAACCGCCGCCAGGCCTGAGCCTTCACGCCGTCGACCCGGGGCTGAATCCGGCCACGGCCGGGTGGCCCCGGCCCTTGACAGCCCGCAGATTGCGTTTTGTAATGCGAACTGTTCGTATTACTGGATGCAAGCCGTGTACGTGTGCGTCTGCAACGGGGTCACCGATCGCGATATCCAGCGGGCCGTCGACGAGGGCTGCGACAGCCTCGACGCGCTTGCCGCGCGCACGGGTTGCGGCAGCACCTGCGGCTGCTGCCGCGAGTACGCGGAGGAAGCGATCCTCCAGGCCAAGTCGAAGAGCCTCGGTCTGCCCATCGCCGCCTGAGGCGTCGTCGCGGCGCCACACCGAGCCGGTCTTCACTTCGCGTCCATCTCGCGCAGCGATTCGCGTTTACGCGTCGTCCCTTGCACGGCGCTAGGCTTCGCGCACCACGCGCCAAGGAGCAGCCGACATGAAGGGCGACCCGCAGGTCATCCAGCACCTCAACAAGGTGCTCTACAACGAACTCACCGCGATCAACCAGTATTTCCTGCATGCGCGCATGCTGAAGAACTGGGGCTTCAAGGAACTCGGCGAGCACGAGTATCACGAGTCGATCGACGAGATGAAGCACGCCGACTGGGTCATCGAGCGCGTCCTCTTCCTTGAGGGCCTGCCGAACCTGCAGAACCTCGGCAAGATCATGATCGGCGAGACCCCGAAGGAAGTCTTCGATTGCGACCTCAAGCTCGAGATGATCGCCATCCCCGACCTGAAGGCCGGCGTCGCGCATGCGGAATCGGTGGGTGACTACGTCAGCCGCGACCTGTTCGCCAAGATCCTCGCGTCCGAAGAGGAGCACGTCGACTGGCTGGAAACGCAGCTCGACCTGATCAAACGGCTTGGCGAAGGCCCTTACCTGCAGACGACGCTGTCGAAGGACTGATCGCGACGCGGCATCGCGAGGAGAAGCGGACGGCCGGGGCGACCCGGCCGTTCGCGTTTCAGGCCACCAGCTTGCGCAGCGCCTCTCCGGCGCGTTGGAACTCCGCCTCGAGCACGGCGACGGCCACCGCAGGCCGCGGCAGCGCGCCCTCGCGGGCACCCACCTCAATGCGCTTCGCGGCGGCCGAGACCGCCATCGCACCGAGGTTGGCGCTGGACGATTTCAGCGTGTGCGCCGGCGCGATCAACTTCTCCAGGTCGCTGCCGGCGGCGGCTTCCTCGAGTTGCTGGATGTACTTGGCCGCATCCACCAGGAACATCTGCACGAGGTTGCCGAATTCGGCCCCCATCACCTCGCGCAGTTCGGCGAGCACGTCGTCGTCCAGCACGTTCGGCGCTGGGGTCGCCGGCGCCGGAGAGGGCGGGGTGACGGCCGCGGGGGCAACGGCCGGCGGCAGCGGCGCCTCGGGCCTCTGCAGGCCGGGGATGGTGGGCAGGGTCGGGGCGAGGGCCGGAGCGGCCGGCGCAGGCGCCTGTGTGGGAGCGGCCGGAGCGGCGTTGCGGCGCGCGAGTGCGCCACGCTGCAGCCAGCGCTTCAGGGTGTCCTCGAGCTGTGAACGATCGACCGGCTTCGACAGGTAGTCGTCCATGCCCGCATCGAGGCAGCGCTGGCGGTCGCCGGCCATCGCGTTCGCGGTCATGGCGACGATCGGCAAGCGCGGCAGCCGGTGCGCGTTCTCGTACTCGCGCCATTCGCGGGTGGCCGTGTAGCCATCCTTGACCGGCATCTGGCAGTCCATCAGCACGACATCGAGGTTGCCCGCGGCCATGCGCTCCAGGGCGCGCTCGCCGTCGCCGGCCGACTCGCAGATGAGGTCCATCTGCGCGATCAGCTTCTGCGCGACGAGCAGGTTGACGGGGTTGTCCTCGACCAGCAGCACGCGCGCGCGCCGGCCGATGGCGGCCTCCGAGAACGCGCCGACGCTGCTGCCTTGCGGCAGGGCGGCCAGGGCCAGTGAGGGCGCGGGTTCGGTGCCGAGGCCGAAGTCCTCGGCATCGGCCGCGCCGGGCAAGGGCATGGCCTGGTCGGGCACGAGCAGGTCAGCCAGCCCCGACTTCAGGTCGGCCGACGCGGCGTCGCGTCGCAGCACGGCGACGGTCGCTGCGGCGGTGGTCTCCGGCGGAAGCGGCTCGGCGCCGGTCAGGAGCAGCAGCTTCAGCCCCGCGACTTCCGGCGAGCGCGAGAGCGCACGCTGCAGCACCACGGCGGCGGAGGCGCCGTCGCGCAGGTCGGCCACCAACGCCTCGAAGCCGCCACCCATGCCGCGGGCCGCGGCGGAACGCAGCATCTGCAGCGCTTCCGGCGGCGTGCTCGAGTAGGACAGGCGCAAGCCCCAGTTCTGCATGGCGGTGGCGAGGCGTTCGCGCTGCGCCGGGTCGGGCGTCATCAGCAGGACGCGGGCGCCGGAGAGGTCGGCGCGCGCCGCGGGCAGGTCGCCGACGGCCTTGGACAGCGGCACTTCGAACCAGAAGCGGGAGCCCTGGCCGGGGTCGCTGTCGACGCCGATGCGGCCGCCCATCAGGGTGATGATGCGCTTGCAGATCACCAGGCCGAGGCCAGTGCCGCCGTACATGCGCGTGGTCGAGGCGTCGGCCTGCGAGAAGGCCACGAAGAGCTGCGAGAGCTTGTCCTTCGGGATGCCGATGCCGGTGTCCACCACTTCGAAGCGCAGCGGGTGGTGCAAGCGCTCCTCGCCGTTCTTCTGGATGCGCAGGGTGACGCGGCCCCGGTCGGTGAACTTGATCGCGTTGCTGAGCAGGTTCGACAGCACCTGGCGCAGGCGCGTCGGGTCGCCGCGCACCGGCAGGCGCACGCCGGGATCGATCTCGAGGTGCAGCAGCAGGCCCTTGGTCTCGGCCTGCTTGGTCATCAGCCGGACGACCGACTCGGCGAGCTCGCGCAGGTTGAAGCCGGTGGTTTCGAGGTCGACCTTGTTCGCCTCGAGCTTCGAGTAGTCGAGGATGTCGTCGACGATCCGCAGCATCTGCTTGGCCGAGCCGTGCGCGGTGCGCAGCAGGTCGGCCTGGTCGGCGGTGAGGCGCGCGGCCAGCAGCATGTCGATCACCGGCAGGATGCCGTTGAGCGGCGTGCGGATCTCGTGGCTCATCGTGGCGAGGAACTCGCCCTTGGCCATCATCGCGGCCTCGGTCTGCTTCTTCGCGTCCTTCAGCTCGAGCTCGAGGCGGCGGTGGCGCTCCAGCTCCTGCTGAAGCGTCTCGACCATGCGTTGGTTCTCGCTGGTGAGGCGCTGGTGCTCGGCGAGCAGCTCGCGCGCCTGGCGCAGGCCGCCTGGTACGACGAAGGTCGCGCCGATGGTGAAGGCCAAGGCGGCGATGACGGTGGGCCAGAAGCCACCGAAGGGCAGCAGGGCGAAGAGCACCGCGAGGAGCAGGCCACAGGCAGCCGCCAGCAGCAGCCAGCCCGCGAGCAGCCGGTTCGGGAGGCGGGGCGGCAGCACGTCAGAGGATCGCCTGGTTGAAGTCGAAGTCGAGTGCGTCGGCCGCCTGCTGGACGAGGTTGCCCTGCACGAAGTCGACGCCGCTCATCCACAGCGTGGCGGCGGCCTGCGGGTCTTCGACGCCGTGGCCGATCACTTCGAGGCTCCGCCGGTGCGCGCGGTCGATGATGACCTTCAACTCGTCGCGGACGGCCGACGACAGCGCGCCGGTGGAGTACTTGCCGGCCAGCTTGATCAACGACAGCGGCAGCTGTTCCATCGTCGATTCGACCTCCTGGCCCGGCTCGAACTGCGACAGGCAGAACTGCACGCCGTCCGCCACCATCGCCGAGCAGAACTCGCGCAGCGTGCCGGTGTGCACGCTGGCGTCGGACAGCCGCATCTCGAGCACCAGCGAACCGCCCGGCACGTCGAGCGCGCGCAATTCATTGCGCAGCCATTCGGCGTGGCCGCCGTGCGCGAGCGTGTAGGGCGACTGGGTGACGAACAACGTCATCGCCGCGCCGCGCTCGCGCGCCTTGGCGATCTTCGCGATCGATTCGCGCAGCACCCAGCGGTCGATCTCGACGATGAAGCCGGAACGCTCGGCAGCCGGGATCACCTCGGCGGCGGTCATGCGCTTGCCGCTGCTGGTGTCGAGGCGCAACAGGGCCTGGTAGCGGCTGTCTTCGCCGCCGGCGACGGCGACGATCGGCTGGTAGAGCAGCGACAGTCGGCCATCGGACATGGCCTTGCGCATGTCGTCGATGAGCGCCTTCTGGCGCTGCGCCTCTTCGGCCGCCAGCGGGCGGTAGATGTCGATGCGGTCGGGGCGCTTGCGGGCGTTGTGCGCGGTCTTCTCGACGGCGTTGAGCAGGGCGCCCGCGTCGGTGAACTCCTCCACCAGCGGGGCGACGCCGGCCACGGCCGGGGTGATGACGCTCTGGTCGCCGAGGCGGAACTCGTGCGCGACCAGCGCTTCGCGCAGCTGCACGCCGAGCATCAGCAGCTCGTCGGGGTCGAGGCTCGCGTCGAGCACCAGGAAGCCGCCGTCCGCGAAGCGGCACAGCATGCGCTCGCCGGCCAGCGGCTTGAGCAGGTCGAGGGTTTCGACGTGCAGGCGCTCGAACTGTCCGAGGCCGAGCCGCTCGCGCAGCTTGGCGATCGTTTCCATCTCGAGGAACACCATGCCGCCGCGGGCACGCCCCTCGGTGATGAGCTGGTCGATCCTCGCCATCATCCGGCCGCGCTCGACGATGCCGCTGTCGACGCTGCTGGACGTTGCGGCGGCGCCATCAGATTCGCGCTCGCGGATCTGCTGCACGTCGCGGTAGCGGCGGATGCGGCCCTGCACGCTGGCGATCAGGTGCTTCGGGCGGATCGGCTTGGAGAGGAAGTCGTCGCCGCCGGCATCGAGCGCGTTGAAGCGCACTTCCTCGTCCTGTTCGCCGGTGAGGAAAACGATCGGCGTATGCGCGAACGCCTCGCGCTCGCGGATCAGGGCGGTGAGCTCGAT
This sequence comes from Silanimonas sp., assembly GCF_027531545.1. Taxonomy (GTDB): domain Bacteria; phylum Pseudomonadota; class Gammaproteobacteria; order Xanthomonadales; family Xanthomonadaceae; genus Silanimonas. The sequence continues at coordinate 37,195 of NZ_JAPZSC010000052.1, forward strand.
GCCGTTCGCCACCGGCATGTGGAAGTCCATCAGGATCAGGTCCGGCTCGAAGGTGTCGAGCGTCGGCAGCACGTCGAGCGCCTCGAGCACGATGCGCGTGTCCATGCCGGCGTTGCGCAGCACGCCCTCGGCGAACAGGGCCTGGGCGCGGTCGTCCTCGACGATCAGCACGCGGTAGACCGGCTCGCCGGTGCTGAACAGGTCGCGCAGGCGGTTGGCCACGTCGATGCCGCCGTGCGGCCGGACCAGCACCGCGTCCATGCCGGCGCGGCGGGCCGAGAGCCGCGCCATCACGTCGTCGGTGTCGGTGATGAGCGCCATGCGGATCGGCTGGTTCGCGCGCATGCGGATCGGCTTCATCGCGTTGCCGATGCGCTCGATCGAGCCCGCATGCATGCGGTCGACCAGCACCACGTCCGCGGGCAGCGCACCCATCAGTTCGACGAGTTCGTCGATGTCCGACAGCACGTCGACCTCGAACTGGCGGGAGCGCAACTGCTCGGCCAGGGTCTCGGCCTCGCGGCTTTCGTCGGACAGGAGGTACAGCCGCAGTGCGGTCATGGGCAGCGATCCATTGCCAAAACGAGGATTTTCGAGTGTAGACGCGTCAGCGGGGGTCGGGCGTGTACCAGAGGTGGGGAGCGGGGGGCGATTCACGGGCATGGCCGGCACGCAACGGGGCGGCGCGGCATCGGCCACCCAGCGTCGCCAGAACCCCAGGGGAAGGGCTTCGGCGCGTGGCGGATGCGGCAGCATCACCAAGGACCGCTCGAGCTCGTCGTGGCCGCCGGCGGGCAGCTGGTCGATCAGGGTCTCGAGCAGGGCACTGAACCGGGCCCCGAGGATCGGGTCCGGCAGGTCCTGTTTCTCCAGCGGGCGGGCGAGCGACTCGGCCAGCAGCAGCGCGGTGTCGACGGCGGGGCTGCGGCCGAGCGCGTGCAGGCCATGCACGAGGGGCCCCAGCTCTTCGCGGATCTGGGCGACGGCATTGATGTCCCAGCCGCTGCGGCGCGCACGACGCACGCGCCGTTCCAGCAGCCGGCAGCGGTGGCGCAGGACAGGCGCTAGGTCTTCGGCCGCGATTCGGCCGGCTTCAAGGGCGGCGGCAACGGACACGGGCGGCGTGCTCCAAGGGGTTTCCGCATTGTTGGTCGCCCCCCGGAACGCGGCAATCCGCGTTCATCAAGATTCACACTTGTGACGCGGTTCGCGTTTTGTTTTCTTGTCTTTTGCTGAAGCCGCGGACCAGCCGCCAGCCCAGGTAGAGCCCGCCGGACGTCAAGACGAGCAGCAGCGCGGCCGCCAGGACCGGCGCGAGCAGGGTGAGGGTCAGCCCGCCGACGGCCACGGCGTCCTCGGTGCCCGAGGCCACCCAGTTCGAGACCGGTTCGGGCGAGGCGTTGATGGCCACGCGGGTGCTGCTTTTCAGGGTGTGGGTGGACAGCGCGGCGGCACCGCCGAGGGCCGCGGCGGCAATGCTCCACTCACCGTCCGGCGCGAACGCCGCCGAGGCCAGGAAGGCGCCGGCCGGCACGCGGGCGAGCGTGTTCACGAGGTCCCAGGCGGAATCGACGCCGGGGATCTTGTCGGCGAAGAACTCGACCACGGCGAGGGCGCCGGCGGTGCCGAGCACCCATGGGGAGGTGACGACGTCCATCCCGGCCGGCAGGGACACCCAGCCGAGCAGGGCGGCGATGCCGACGCCGAACACCGTGAGGTAGGCGCGGACACCCGCTAGGCAGGCGAGGGCGAGACCAAGGGCGAACAGGGGCGCTTCGGGCACGGCGGCACTCCACGGGGCGGCGGGGGACGGCCCGAGTATGGAAGCGATGGCTTGACCCTGCCTGAAGGGGGCCGCTATACCGGTCGCCCCCGTGCCGGATCCGAGCCGTGAGCCACCAACGCGACGACGATTCCCGCTTCATCGTGGTGCCCCGCCGTACCTCCGACCGCATGCGTCGCCTCGCCGTGCTGGTCGGCTGGCCCCTGTCGCTGGCGCTGCTCTGGGGCTGGATGGAATGGCGCGCCGAGCCGGCGCTCACGGCGCTGCGGGCCGAGCACGGCGAGCTCCTGAAGCTGCATGCCGAGGTGCGCTCCGAGCTTGAAACCGCGAAACAGCAAGTGGCGACGCTGTCGCGCTCCGAGCAGATCAGTCGCGCCGCGAACCTCGAAGTGCAGGAGACCCTGGCCGAGCGCGACGAGGAAATCGCCGCCCTGCGCGCCGACGTGGCCTTTTATGAGCGACTGGTGGGCGCCACCGGGCAGCGCCGCGGCCTTTCCGTGCATGCGGCCGAGTTCCAGCCCGAAGCCGGCGGCAGCTGGCGCTACACCCTGACCCTCACGCAGAACCTCAATCGCGGCGCGATCAGCGCCGGACGCCTGCGTTTCGCCGTGGAAGGCGTGGCCGACGGGGCCCTGAAAACCATCGACTGGGATACGTTGCGGCAGGCCGACAAGGCCCCGGGGCAGGCGTATTCTTTCCGCTACTTCCAGAAGCTCGAAGGCAGCATCGTGCTGCCGGCCGGCTTCACCCCGCAGCGCGTCCGCGTGACCCTGGACGGCGGCGGGGGCCCGATCGACGCCACCCTGCCCTGGCAGGGCGGCGCGCCCCCCTGATTCCCCCGAAAGGATCGTTCCATGCTCGGTTTCAGAGATTCCAAGGCCCGCGCGCCCCGCGCCGGCGGCAGTGTCGACACCCTCATCGGCCCGAAGGTCGTGCTGCGCGGCGACGTGCAGTTCGCCGGTGGCCTGTACCTCGAAGGGCAGCTGGTCGGCCGCGCGCTGGCCGAGGTGGGGACCGAAGCGACGATCACCGTGGCGGCCCGTGGCCGTGTCGAAGGCGAGCTGCATGCGCCGGTCATCGTGATCAACGGTTTCGTGAAGGGCGACGTGCATGCCTTCGAGCGGCTCGAGCTGGGCCCGGAAGCCCGCGTCGAAGGCAACCTGCATTACGCCGTCATCGAGATGGCGGCCGGCGCCGCGGTGACGGGGCAACTGGTGCATGTGCTGTCCTCGGCGGCAGTGGCGTCCGGCAACGGTGGCGGCGGCAAGCCCGCCTCGTCGCCCCGCACCGCCGGCGAGCGCGAAGCGACGCCGGCCTGACGGGCGACGTGCTTGAATCCGACGTCGCCGAACGCCACCTCATGCCCATGAACACGCCCAGCTACCAGGATCTCGACGCCCCCTTGGGCTTCACGCCCGCCGCCGCGGCCAAGGTCGCGGCGCTGATCGCCGACGAGGGCAACGCCGAACTGAAGCTGCGCGTCTACATCACCGGCGGCGGCTGCTCGGGCTTCCAGTACGGCTTCGAGTTCGACGAGGCGAGCAATGAGGACGACGTGGCGGTGCACCGCGATGGCGTCACCCTCGTCGTCGACCCGCTGAGCCTGCAGTACCTGATGGGCGCCGAGGTCGACTATCGCGAAAGCCTCGCGGGCTCGCAGTTCGTCATCCGCAACCCGAACGCCAAGACCACCTGCGGCTGCGGCAGCAGCTTCTCGGTGTGAGTCTCTCGGGCTTCGCCTTCATCGACGGCGGCTTCGACCGCGCCGCGCACCTGCGTTCCTCGGCCGAAACCCTCGACGCTGCTTGGCCCGCCGCCCGCGTGCTGCGGCTCGATGCCGAATCGCGCAGCCTCGAGGACGGCGAATTCGGGACCTGGCCCTCGGGCGAGGCGCTGGCCAGCGAGCGCCCCGAGGACGCAGCCTTCATCGGCTTGGTCGACGGCGTGCCCTGTTTCGTCTGGGAGCGTCTGGCCGAAGGGGCCCCTGCCGTCGACTTGCGCCGCGCCGGCCTGCAGTGGCCGGGCCGCGAGGCTGCCCTGTTCGCGGCAGCTGCAGGCCTGTTGAACTGGCAGCGCCGCGCGCGCTTCTGCGGCGCCTGCGGCACGGCCGTGGAGCGTCGCCAGGCCGGCTGGGCCGCGCGCTGCCCGGGCTGCGGCCTCGAGGCCTACCCGCGCACCGACCCCGCCATCATCGTGGCCGTCAGCTCCGGGGATCGGCTGTTGCTCGGCCGCCAGCGCAGTTGGCCCCCGGGCCGCTGGTCGGTGGTGGCCGGCTTCGTCGAGCCCGGCGAGTCGCTGGCCCAGGCCGTGCGCCGCGAGGTGTTCGAGGAAACCCACATCGACGTCGGCACCGTGCGCTACGCCGGTGACCAGCCCTGGCCGTTCCCGATGGCCCTGATGCTCGGCTTCCATGCCGAAGCCGCGCCCGATGCCCCGGCCCCGGAAGTCGACGACGAATTGGAAGCTGCACGCTGGTTCACCCGCGAGGAGGTGCTGGCCGGATTGGCGGTCGGCGACACGCCGCGCGGCGCCGAGCCGCCGCCGCTGGCCTTCGCGCCCCGGCTCTCGATCGCCCGCGCGTTGATCGAAGCCTGGGCCAACGGGGGCGCCTGACGCGACCCCACGAGCCCTTCGCGCCCGCGCGCTAGACTGCCCCTCCGCACGAGCCCGCCGCCTCGAGACCGGATGTCCATCACCCTCGTCGCCGTCATCGCCGCCCTGCTGCTCGGCCACTTCGCCAAGCCGCTGGCCGCGCTTCGCCACCACGATGGCTTCGTCGCGTGGCTGGGCGTGTTGGGCGCCGAAGGCGGCAGCCTCCGTCGCGCCGCGCTCTGGTTCGGCCTCGGCCTGCCGCTGGTTCTGCTCGCCGCGCTGCAATGGTGGCTGTCGGGCTGGGCCTACGGCCTTCCGAGCCTGCTGCTCGGCATCGCGGCGGTGTTCTACGCCTGGGGCCCGCGCGATCTCGACCTCGACGTCGAAGCGGTCATCGAAGCCGACGGCGCGGAGGCCCGGCGCGAGGCGGCCAAGCCGCTGTTCCCGCAGCGCGACGATGTGGTCATCGAGGGCGGCCCGCTGGTGGAGGCGGTGTTCCGCTGCGCCCTGTGGCGCTGGTTCGGGCCGCTGTTCTGGTTTCTCGTCCTCGGGCCGGTCGGCGCGGTCGGCTACCGGCTTGTCGCTCTCTCCGCGCAAGGCGCGGCGCAGGAGCGCCTGCCGCAGGCGCAGCGCGGCACCGCGACTATTCTGCTCGGCGTGCTCGACTGGCCGGTGGCGCAGTTGATGACGCTGACGCTGGCTCTTGCTGCGGATTTCGACGCGGTGATCGGCGCCTGGCGCCGCTGGCACGCCGATGGCGTGCGCCTCGGCCTCGGCCACCTGGAAGCCGCCGCGCGCGTGAGCGTGGCCGTCGAACTCGCCGAGGAAGAAGCCTACGCGGCCGATGGCCCGGCGCAGGCCCCAGCGCTGTTGGAACTGCGCGATGCGATGAGCCTGGTGTGGCGCGTCCTGGTGATCTGGATGGGCGTGCTGGCGCTGTTCGTCGTCGCGGGGTTTGTCGGGTAGCGACGGCGGGTAGGCGCGCCATGGCGAAGGCCGCCAACGAGGCTGGCCCGCCCCGTCACCTTGCTCGCGACGTTCCCGGCGGTCGATCCGAAGGGGGCGTCCCTGCCCCTCGGATCGATGGCGCATCCTGCGCCACCCTTCGGGCAGCGCCTGGAGATCGCGCCGGGGCTCCTTAGTCGCCTCGCTGGCGGCCTTCGCCAAGGCGCGCGCCTCGCTCATCCTCCATCAGTGTCGGAAGACGGCGGAGCCCCGAGTCCGCGGAAAGCGGCCTGCAGCGTCCGCGCGGCAGGCGCGACAGCGAGCTCTTCCGCTATGCCGCGTCACCGCGCAACGCGCGCACGTTCTCCTCGAGCAGGGCCGCGGTGGCGACTTCACCGGGCACCGCCGTCGTCGCCTCGATGCCGATCGCCGCGCGGAAGCGCCGCGGCAAACGCATGCGGCCCAGCGCGGAATCGCGGCGGCTGAAGAGGCTGCCCCAGAGGTTCTTCAGCGCCATCGGCACCACGGGCACCGCGCGGCGGCCGAGGATCTTCTCGACGCCGGGGCGGAACGTCGCGATCTCGCCGTCCTTCGTCAGACCGCCCTCGGGGAAGATGCCGACGATCTCGCCGTTCGCCAGCGCCGCGTCGATGCGGTCGAAGGCGCGCCGCATCAGTTCGGGGTCTTCCTTGCTGCCGGCGATGGGAATGGCGCCCGCCGCGCGGAACACCCAGTTCATGACCGGGATGCGGAAGATCTTGTAGTACATGACGAACTTCACCGGGCGCGGGATGGCGCCGGCCAGCAGCAGCGCGTCCATGTAGCCGACATGGTTGCAGACCACGAGGGCCGCGCCTTCGTCCGGGATGTTCTCCTCGATGCCCTTGGTGTCGATGCGGTACATGGCGAGCGTCGCCAGCCACACCAGGAAGCGCATCAGGAACTCGGGCACGAGGCTGAAGATGTACACCGCGACGACGGCATTCAGCGCCGCGGTGACGAGGAAGAGCTCCGGGATCGACAGGCCCACGGGGCCGAGCAGCAGCACCGCGAGGCCCGCGGCGATCACGATGAAGAGGGCGTTGACGATGTTGTTGGCCGCGATGACGCGCGAGAGCTGCTCGCGCGGCGCGCGCTGCTGCACCAGCGCGAACAGCGGCACGATGAAGAAGCCGCCGAAGACGCCGATCAGCGCGAGGTCGATGGCGATGCGCACGCTGCCTTCGGTGGCGAGGAAGCCGCGCCAGTCGAGCGCGCTGGCGGTTCCGGCGGCGACTTCCAGTGCATGCACGCTGGCCTGCGGCTGCGCCAGCCAGAGGTCGACGCCGAACACCGTCATGCCGATGGCGCCGAGCGGCACGAGGCCGATCTCGACCGTCCGCCGCGACAGGGTTTCGCAGAGCAGCGAGCCGAGGCCGATGCCGAGCGAGAACAGGGTGAGCAGCAGCGGGATCACCGTCGCATCGCCGCCGAGTACGTCGATGGCGTACTTCGGCAACTGGGCGAGGAACAGCGCGCCGAAGAAGAAGAACCAGCTGATGCCAAGCACCGAGTTCAACACCGCGCGCTGGCCCTTCAGCGTGGCCAGCGTCGAGAGCGTGGCGCGGAGCGGATTGCGGTCGATGGTGAGGTCGGGTGCGGTGGCCGGGGCTTCGGGCACGAAGCGCGCGGCGACGTAGCCGGCGACGGCGATGGCGATCACCGCGAGGGAAGCAAGGAAGGGGCCGTTCTCGAACTCGCTGATCAGCACGCCGCCGAAGATCGTGCCAACGAGAATGGCGAGGAAGGTGCCGGTCTCGACGAGGCCGTTGCCGCCGGTGAGCTCTTCGGGCTTCAGCGCCTGCGGGAGGATTGCGTACTTGATCGGCCCGAACAGCGTGCTCTGCGCGCCAAGCAGGAACAGCACGCCGAGCAGGAAGGGCAGCGAATCCAGCCAGAAGCCCACGGCCGCGAGGACCGCGATGACGATCTCCAGCAGCTTGATGCGGCGGATCGAGCGCGCCTTCTCGTACTTCTCCGCCCACTGGCCGGCGGTGGCGGAAAACAGGAAGAAGGGCAGGATGAACAGCGCGCTGGCGAGGTTGGCCCAGAGGCTGCGCTCGTCGCTGCTCAGCCCCACCGCCTTGACGGTGACGAGGATGACCAGCGCCTGCTTGAAGACGTTGTCGTTGAACGCGCCGAGCGACTGCGCGACGAAGAACGGCGAGAAGCGGCGTTGGGTGAGCAGCGCGAACTGGCTGTGCGACATGCGGATCTCCGAGGGCCCGCAGAACGTAGCAAACCTGCGAGGGCTCAGGGCTTCGGCGGCACCGGCGCGCTGGCGGCGAACGCGGGGCGCATCGAGAAACGCGCCAGCCAGGTCGCGAGAAGCGGGGCCTGCGCGCGCCAGGGGCGGTCGGGAAGGCGGAAGTCGATCCACTCCAGCGCGCTGGCGACGGCGAGGTCGGCGAGCGTCACGCCTTCGCCCTCGAAGAAGGCCGGCGGCACGCCCTCCGTCGCGCGCGCCGCTAGGTGGCGCTCGAGCTCGCCGATGGCGCCCTCGACCTTCAGCCACTGCCAGTCCATCCACGCCGTGCTGCGTTGTTCCGGCGTGCGCCCGGGCCACACGCCCTCGAGGCGCGTGAGCACGGCGGCATCCAGCAAGCCGTCCGCGAGGGCTTCGATGCGCTTCACCCGCATCCGCGCATCGAAGGTCTCGGGAATGAGCCGCGGGCCGGGCCGGGCATCCAGCCACTCGCAGATCAGCGGCGAATCGAACCAGGCCTCGCCGTCATTGGTGACGAGGCAGGGCACCTTGCGCAGCGGGTTCAGCGCGGCGACCGGGCTGGCGGGATCGAGCACGTCGACTTCGACGAGTTCGAGGGCCAAGCCCTTCTCGGCGGCGAGGGCGCGCACCTTGCGCGCGAAGGGCGAGGGCAGGGAGCAGAAGAGCTTCATGGTCGCCTCCGATTCGCGGTGGAAATCAGCCCTGCTCGCGCGCCACCGCGCGCCAGCCGATGTCGCTGCGGTGAAGCTCGTTCGCCCACGAAATCTTGGCGACGGCTGCGTAGGCCTTGCGCTGCGCCTCGCGGATGTCGGCGCCCTTGGCGCACACACAGAGCACGCGACCACCGCTCGTCTTTACCGTGCCGGCGTCGAGAATGGCGCCGGCATGGAACACCTTCGCGAACGCGGGCACGGCATCGAGGCCGTGGATCACATCGCCGGTGATGGGCGTTTCGGGATAGGGCTTCGCGGCCATGACCACGCCGAGGGCGGGTTCGGGCGACCACTGGGCTTCCACGGTGTCGAGCTTGCCGTCGATGGCCGCTTCGACGAGACCGACGAGATCGGAGTCGAGGCGCAGCATCACCGGCTGCGTTTCCGGGTCGCCGAAGCGCACGTTGAACTCGATGACCTTGGGGTTCCCCGCGGTATCGATCATCAGGCCGGCGTAGAGGAAGCCGGTGAACGGGATGCCATCGCTGGCCATGCCGCGCACGGTGGGTTCAACCACTTCGCGCATCACGCGCGCATGCACCTCGGGCGTGACGACCGGGGCGGGCGAATACGCGCCCATGCCGCCGGTGTTCGGGCCGGTGTCGCCGTCGCCCACGCGCTTGTGGTCCTGCGACGTCGCCATTGGCAGCGCGTTCACGCCGTCGACCATCGAGATGAAGCTGGCTTCCTCGCCGTCGAGGAAATCCTCGATGACGACGCGCGAACCGGCGCTGCCGAAGGCGTTGCCGGCCAGCATGTCGCGGACGGCGTCTTCAGCCTCTGCGACGCTCATCGCGACGATGACGCCCTTGCCGGCAGCAAGGCCGTCGGCCTTGACCACGATGCGGGTGTCGCCCAGTTGCGTGGTGCGCGCGCGGATGTACGCAATCGCAGCGTCGACCTCGGTGAACACTTCATAGCCGGCAGTGGGGATGCCATGGCGCTTCAGGAAATCCTTCGCGAAGGCCTTGCTGCCTTCGAGCTGCGCGGCCTTGGCCGTGGGCCCGAAGATGCGCAGGCCCGCGGTGCGGAAGCGATCCACCACGCCGGCGACGAGCGGGGCCTCGGGGCCGACGACGGTGAGCGCCACGCCCTCGCGCTGCACGAGCGCCAGCAGGCCGTCGAGATCGGTGGCCTTCGTATCGACGTTGCGGCACTTCGGCTCGGTCGCCGTGCCGGAGTTTCCGGGCGCGACGAGTACTTCGCTGACGCGCGCACTCTGCGCGAGCTTCCAAGCCAGCGCGTGCTCGCGGCCGCCGTTGCCGATGACGAGGATTTTCATGGGGAGCTGCCTTCGCGAAGATTCAAAAGTTGCATGGACACGAGTTTCTGGCCGCCCGCAACGCGTTGCTGTCCGATCTCGCGGAAGCCGAGTCGATCATGGAAGGCCTTCGATCCGGGATTCGGCGGGTCGATGTTGTACTCGCACACGAGGGCGTCGATGCCCCGCTCGCGCGCGTGATCGGCCAGGTGCTGGTAGAGCTGCTTTCCGAGGCCTTGGCCCGCGGCGCGGGCGTCGACCACGATGCGGTCGATGTAGACGAAGCGCGGAAGCTGCGCGGCAAACCAACGGAAATTGTCGTTGTCGTAGGCCGCCGTCTCGTTCATCGCCAACAGGAAGGCCACGGCCTCGCCGTCGTGCTCGACGACCCAGTGCGCGCAGGCGAGGGCCTCGAGTTCGGCGAGCCGCGCTGCGTCCATCGCGCTGGTCTGCGCCACCTCCGCCGCATTCAGCGCGACGATGCGCGCGTGGTCGGCGGTGGTGGCAGTCCGGATCGGCATCGGCCGGCGGTCAGTGACGGAAGTGGCGGGTGCCGGTGAAAACCATGGCCATGCCGTGCTCGTCGGCGGCGGCGATCACCTCGGCGTCGCGCATCGAGCCGCCCGGCTGGATCACCGCGCGGATGCCGGCCTTGCCTGCGGCATCAATGCCGTCACGGAACGGGAAGAACGCATCGCTGGCCATCACCGCGCCGGGCACGACGAGGCCGGCTTCTTCGGCCTTCAGTGCAGCGATTTTCGCGCTCACAACGCGGCTCATCTGGCCCGCGCCAATGCCTACCGTCTGCGCGTCTTTCGCGTAGACGATGGCGTTCGACTTCACGTACATCGCCACCTGCCACGCGAACACGAGGTCGGCCATCTCCTCGGCGCTCGGCTGGCGCTTCGTGACGATGCGGCCATCACCGGCGGCCCAGGGCGTGACGTCGGCGTCCTGCACCAGCAGGCCACCGGCGATGCGCTTGTAGTCCAGAGCCTTGGCCGGCACATCGAGCGCGCCGCAGGACAGCACGCGCACGTTCGGCTTCTTGGCGAACACGGCCACGGCTTCGTCGCTGACGACCGGCGCGATCACCACTTCGACGAACTGGCGCTTGAGGATCTCTTCGGCCGTGCCCGCATCGAGCGGGCGGTTGAAGGCGATGATGCCGCCGAAGGCCGAGGTCGGGTCGGTGGCGTAGGCGCGGTCGTAGGCGGCGAAGATGTCCTGCGCCACGGCCACGCCGCAGGGGTTGGCGTGCTTCACGATCACACAGGCCGGCTGGTGGAACTGCTTCACGCATTCCAGCGCGGCGTCGGCATCGGCGAGGTTGTTGTAGCTGAGTTCCTTGCCCTGCAGGAAGCGCGCGGTGGCGACGATGCCCATCGGCGCGCCGCGCTCGACGTACAGCGCGCCGCGCTGGTGCGGGTTCTCGCCGTAGCGCAGCTTGCTCGTCAGGTCGAGCTGCAGGTTCAGCGTGCTCGGCCACTCGGCGGCCTGGGCCTCGTCCTCGACGCGCGCGGAGAGCCACATGCTCACCTTGCCGTCGTAGCGTGCGGTGTGCGCATAACCCTTGGCGGCGTAGCCGCGGCGCTGCGCGGCGGTGGTGCCGCCGGCGGCGAGCGCTTCGAGGAAGCCCTCGTAGTCGGCCGGGTCGGTGAGCACGGCGACGCGGGCGTGGTTCTTCGCCGCCGCACGCAGCATGGCGGGGCCGCCGATGTCGATGTTCTCGACGGCGTCCTCGTACGAGCAATCCGGCTGCGCGACCGTCGCTTCGAACGGGTAGAGGTTCACCACCAGCAGATCAATCGCTTCGATGCCGTGCTGGGCCATCACCGCGTCATCGGTGCCGGCGCGGCCGAGCAGGCCACCATGCACCTTGGGGTGCAGGGTCTTGACGCGACCGTCCATGATTTCCGGGAAGCCGGTCACCGACGAGACGTCGGTGACGTCGAGGCCCGCCTCGCGCAGCGCCTTGGCCGTGCCGCCCGTCGAGAGCAGAACGACGCCCTTCGCGGCGAGGGCTTGCGCCAGCGGCAACAGGCCGGTCTTGTCGGAAACGGACAGCAGGGCCCGGCGGACGGGCTGGCGGTGGTCGGTCATGCGTCTCCCTCGGCCCATCACGGGCGGAAAGACGCGAATTATACGGGCGCGGGTCCCGTCAGGATCAGCGCAGCAGCCCGACGGCTTCGAGCTTCTTGCGCAGCGTCGCGCGGTTGATGCCCAGCACGGCCGCGGCGCGGCTCTGGTTGCCCTCGCAGTGCTTCATCACTTCGGTCAGCAGGCCGGTTTCCATTTCGGACAGCATCAGCGCGTAGAGCGAATCCGCCTCGCAGTCGCCACGGTCGCTGAGATAGCGGCGCGTGGCACGGGCCACGGCCTCGCGCAATGCGGGCACGGCCGGAGCGGCTTCGGCACGGGAATGGAGAGCGTTCACGGAGACCCCAGGATCGAACCCGTCGACCGTCCAGTGGACGACGGGGGGGGGGAGTCTGCCCCAATTCCGGACGCCGCGCGACCTCGATTTTGGTGTCAGTGGAAATCGAACTCGAAGGCCACGGCGCGGTTGCCCGGATCGAGGATTTCCAAGGCCACCGTGGCCGATTGGCCGGGGGCCAGGCCCTCCCGGGACGGGCTGCCGCCGAGGTATTCCACCGGCCGGAAACGCCGCAGGCCGATGCGTTGGCCGTCGAGGTCGGTAAGGGCCAGTTCCAGCAGCGGCCAGCCCTGCGTCCAGGCCGCGTCGTTGCGGAAGCTGGCCGTCACCAGCAGGGCCTGGCGGTTGGTCGGGTGGGGTTGGATCTCGCGGCTGAGCACGACGAAGGCTCGCGGCTCGTGCCAAGCCGGCAGGGTGCAGCCCAGCGAGGCGCAGGCCTGTTCCATCCACGGGCGCCACGTGGGGCTGGCGGCGAAGCGTTCGCGGTCGGCCAGCACGATCTGCACGAGCAGTAGGAGGCCCGCGCCAACCAGCAGGGCGCCGACGCGCCACCGTCCCGCCCGCGAGAGTGGGGCGATTTTCGGCGGTGGGCGGACGAAGCTGGGCAGCGGGCGCGGCATGGCGGCGGAGTGTAAAGGCTTCAGTCCGGCCGACGGCGCCCGGTGATGCGCACCCAGTCTTCGCGCTGCGTCACCACCAGGTCGTCGAACCAGGCCGAATAGCGTTCGACCAGCGCCTCGTCCTGGCCTTTCAGGATGCCCGAGAGCGCGATCACGCCGCCCGGCGCCACGCGCGAGGCGAGCACGTCGGCCAGCGCGTCGAGGGCGACGGCAAGGATGTTGGCCACGACGACGGGGTACGTCGCCTTTGGCTCCTCCGGCGGCAGATGGACGTTCATCCGCTCCGCCACGCTGTTGCGCAGCGCGTTGTCGGTGGTGGCGAGGATGGCCTGCGGGTCGTTGTCGACGCCGACGGCGCGCTCCGCGCCCAGCTTCAGCGCGGCGAGCGCCAGGATGCCGCTGCCGCAGCCGAAATCGAGCACGGTCTTGCCAGCGAGATGGAGGCCATCGAGCCACTCGAGGCAGAGCGCCGTGGTGGCGTGCGTGCCCGAGCCGAAGGCGAGGCCGGGATCGAGGCGCACCACGGCGGCGTTCGCGGCCTGCGCAGCCCCGGGCAGTTCGTGATCCCACGGCACGATCCACGTGCGCGTGCCGAAGGCCATCGGCTGGAACTGGTCCATCCACGCCCGCACCCAATCCTGGTCGTCGACCACGCGGAACGAGGCGGAGGCGAGATCGGCGCGCGGGTCGATCGATTCCAGCGCGGCCAGCAGCGGTTCGCGCGGCACGCTTTCATCGAACAGCGCCACCACGAGGCAATCCGCCCACAGCGGCGTCTCGCCCACGCCGGGCTCGAGGATGGCCTGCTCGTTCGTGGTGTCGGCCTGCGGATCGAGCAGGGTGACGCTCATCGCGCCGAGGTCGGTAAGGGCGCGCTCGAGCCAGGGCTCGTCTTTGGCTCGGCAGCGCAGGGAGAGTTCGAGGTGGGGCATGGGGGCATTGTAGGATGCCTGCATGTCCCAGCACTCCCAGGCCAAGCGCGCGGCCCGAAAGAAGCGCGAAAAGAAGGCCGCGAACGCGGCGGCCTCTCGCCGCACCGGCACGCCCTTCGTCGCGCATGCGCAACTCGTCGATGACGCCGACGCCCTCGTGGCCGCGGGCGGGCTCTACGGCGACGAGTGGGTGATGGTGGTGGCGGGGCGCGCCCTGGACGGCATCGACAGCCCGGGCCTGCTGATCGCCATGCTCAAGCACACGGCGTCGCGCTGCGAATCGGAAGGCCGCGGCACCACGCTGCGGATGTCGCCGGTGCTGGAGAAGGCCGCTGCCGAGGAAGCCGCCGAGGGCGGGCACACGCTCGAGGAATGGCTGGCGATGCTGGAGGCCGAGCGCGCCGAGCATGCCGAGAAGAAGCGCGCCGCCGCGGTGGCCGCCGGGCCCGACCCGAACCTGCACTGAGGGTGGCAGCCGGCGCGTGGTGCCGGCTCAGCCTTCCACGCGATTGCGGCCGTTGGCCTTGGCGCGGTACAGCGCTTCGTCGGCCTGAAGCAGAAGCCGGTGATGGGTGTCGGCGCCGGCCGCTTCGGCCACGCCGAAGCTGGCGGTGATGCCCAGCGTCGGGTCGATGTCGCTGAAGTCGATGGCCATCACGCCTTGGCGCAGGCGCTCGCCGGTGGCCAGCGCGGCCTCGAGGGTGGTTTCCGGCAACAGCAGGGCGAATTCCTCGCCGCCCCAGCGCGCCACCACGTCGAACCCGCGCGAGTCGGCCTTCAGGCGGGCGGCCACGCGCTTCAGCACGACGTCGCCGACCGCGTGGCTGAAGCGGTCGTTGACCTGCTTGAAGTGGTCGAGGTCGACGATGGCGATGCTCAGCGGGGCGTCGTTGCGCTTGGCGCGGGCGAACTCGCGCGAAAGTGCTTCGTCGAAGGCGCGGCGGTTGCTGATGCCGGTGAGCGCATCCTCGCGCGCCTGGCGTGCGAACTCCTCGGCCTGGTGGCGCAGGCGGGCTTTCTGCTGCTCGATCTCCAGCGTGCGTTCGTCGACCAGCTGCGCGAGGTGGCGCTCGTTGGCGGCGAGGCGGTGCAGGCGCCAGCGCAGCAGCAGGCCAGCGCCCAGCACGGCGGCGATCGCAAAGCTCCAGACCACCAGCGTGCGCTGCCACCACAAGGGCGGCACCTCGATCACGACGCGGGCGCGGCTCTGGCCCCAGGCGCCACGCGGGTGGGCGGCTTCCACCAGGAACGCGTAACGGCCGGGCGGAAGCCGCGTGTATTCGACGAAGGTTTCGCTGCCGCGCTCCACCCAGTCGCTGTCGAACCCGTCGAGGCGATGGCGGTAGCGCAGGCGCTCGGGCAGCACGAAACCAAGGCCGGCATAGCGCAGTTCCAGCCGGCGTGCGCCGGCAGGCAGCACCACTTCGGCCTGGGAGGAAAGCGGTAGCGCACGGCCGTCGGCGATCACCGATTCGATCACCACGGGCGGCGCATGGCGGGTGTGGCGCTGCAGGTCGGCAGGATCGACGTGGGTGGCGCCGACCGAGGTCGCGAACCATCGACGGCCGCCGCGGTCGAGCGCGACCACCGGCTGCGAACCGCCGTTGCACTGCGCGCTGGCCATGCCGTCGGCTTCGGTGAAGCGCTCGACGTCGAGCGGCAGGGCCTTGCCATCGGCCACCGCATTCACGCGACCCATGTCGATGCGAAGGATGCCGCGATTGCCGCTGGCCCAGAGCTGGTCCTGCGGATCGAGCAGCAGGCCGAACACCTTCTCGTAGGGCAGGCCCGCGGCGAGGCCGACCGCACCGGTGGGCCGGCCGTCGGCGTCGAAGCGAAGCAGGCCGCGGTCGGAGGCGATCCACATCGCGCCACGCTGCCGGTCTTCGAGGAAGCCGAAGGCGTACTCCGCGTCCTCATTCGCCCGGAGGTCGATGGGCCGCAGCCGTGCGTTCTCGACGATGACGGCGCCGAAGCCCGTGCCCACCCAGAGCCGGCCCCGGGCGTCGCGATGCAGGGCGATGACGAAGTTCGTCGGCAGGCCCTGCGCTTCGGTCCACTGCTGCATGGCGCCGTCGGACCAGCGCGCGAGGCCGCGGGAGGTGCCCAGCCACAGGGCGTCGCCATCGGCGACCAGGGCGCGCACTTCGTTCGCGGGCAGGCCATTCGCGGTATCGAGCCGGGAGACGACACGTTCGCCATCCCACAGCATCGCGCCGTCGTCGTAGGTGCCCACCCACACGCGGCCCCCGCCGGCATCGGCGAGGCTGAGCACCGACGCGTCGGCGAGCGTCGTGCCGGCACCCAGCCGCGTCACCGTGCCGTCGGCGCGGCTGCTCGCCAGCCCTTGGGCGGTGCCGATGAGCACGCTGCCGTCGTCGCGCGCGAGCACGCTGCGCACGTAGTCGTCGGGCAGGCCGTGTTGGCGCACGATGCTGGAGAACGGCGCATCGGTGAATCGGTACAGGCCGCTGTTCGTGCCGACCCAGAGGTTGTCTTCGCGGTCGACGAACAGCGAAACGATGCGCGAGCTCGGCCGGTCCGGCCCCACGCCCAGGCGTTCGAGGCCGTTCGCGGTCCAGCGCATCAGGCCGTCGGTGAGCGTGCCGATCCACAGCCCGCCGGCACCGTCCGGCAGCAGGCGCGAGATGCTCACGGTGTCGAGCGCGGGGTCGAGGGCCTTGAACACCAGCGATTCCGCGGCGCCGTCGGCGACGTAGACACCGCGGGCGCTGCCGGCGACCAGCCGGGTGCCATCGTTGGCCAGCGCGGTGATCGGCCCGTCGGGCAGGCCGCTCACGTCCGCGCGTCGCAAGCCATCGCCGTCGACGCGGCGGAGGCCGCCTGCGTGGGCCGACCAGTGCCGCCCCCGCGCATCGACGGCGATATCGAAACTGCTGCCGACCGGATCGTCGGCCGGCGGCTCCAGCACCTGCGCGGCGCCGGCGGCGGGCAGATGCACCACGCCCGCGGTCTCCGTGCCCACCCACAGGCCGCCGTCGGGCCCGCCGTGGATCATGGTGACCATGACGGGCGCGGAAGGCAGGGGCTCCCAGCCGCCCTCGCCGTCCTGCCGGACCAGGCTGCCGCGGGCGCCGCCTGCCACGAGGCGTCCGCGGGCATCGACGTGCAAGGCGCGAAGCGCGCCATCCTGAAGCACCGGGATCTGGCGGCGGTCGAACTGGGTGAACGACTGGCCGTTGTAGCGGACCAGGCCTTCCCAGGTGGCGAACCACAGATAGCCTTCGGGCGTCTGTGCGATGGCGTTGATGGAGTTGTGCGGCAGGCCGTCGCGGGTGGTCCAGTGGTCGCGGTAGAGGTCCTGCAGCGCCCGATCCGCCGCCTGAGACGGCGCCGCGGCGAACAGGGCGGCGGCGAGCAGCAGCGTGCGGCTCCACCGTTCCCTCGCGGATCGCCTCGGCTGCGCCGTCATGGCCTTCCCTGCGTGCTATCCCCAATAAGCCAGCCTAGCACCGCGCCGGGACTCAGCGCGTCCAGTCGCCCGGTATCGGCGCGCCTTCACCATCGCCGTCCGCGGCGTCCGGCAGGCCTTCGCGCTTCAGCAGTTGCGCGAGGTCGGCGCGGGCGCGTTCGGCCAGGCTGATGAGAGTCTGGTCGTCGTCCCGGACCTTGGCGGCTTCATGCAGCATTTGCAGGTCGTGACGCACGAAGGCCTGCTGCGCCCGGTGCGCGTCGTGCGGGTGCTCGCCGAGCGCCACCAGGGCGCGTTCGCCGACGGCTGCGGCGGCGCGGAAGGTCTCGCGCTCGAACGCCACGCCCAGCTCGGCCAACTCGAAGGCTTCGGTGCGGCCGCGTGCCCGGGCGATCAGCTTCAGGTGCGGGAAGCGTTCGCGAACCAGCGCCGCCGTCTCGTGCACGCGCTCGGGGTCGTCGAAGGCCAGCACCAGCAGTTTCGCCTCCTCGATCCCCGCGGCCTCCAGCACGTCGCGGCGCGCGGCGTCGCCGTAGTAGGTGCGGAAGCCGAAGCGGCGCATCAGCTCGACCTGCTCGGGGTCGTGGTCGATGAGGGTGACGCCGTAGCCGCGGCCGATCAGCAGGCGCGAGACGACCTGGCCGAAGCGGCCCACGCCGGCGACGATCACTTCATTGCGCTCGTCGATGGCGTCGGCCTCGCGGGCCTCGGCGCGGTTCATCCGCGGCATCACGAAGCGCGAGACGGCGAGGAAGAGCAGCGGTGTGCTGAGGATGCTGGCGGCGACGATCGCGTTCATCGTGGCCGCGACGTCGGCAGGCAGGCTGCCGTTGGCGCGCGCCGCGGCGAGCACCACGAAGGCGAATTCACCTACTTGCGAAAGGACGACGGAGAACACGAGGCCGTCCTGGCCGCAGAGGCGGAACGCCCGCGCCGCGGCGAACAGCACGGCGAGCTTGGCCGCGACCAAGGCGACGGTGCCGCCGACCACGAGCAGTGGTTGCTCGACGAACAGCGACAGCTGCACGCCCATGCCGACGGCGATGAAGAACAGGCCCAGCAACAGGCCCTTGAAGGGCTCGATGACGATGTTGAGTTCGTGGCGGTATTCGCTTTCCGCGAGCAGCACGCCGGCGAGGAAGGTGCCAAGCGCGGCGGAGGCGCCGACGCCTTCAGCCGCGAGCGCCGCGCCGATCACCAGCAGCAGGGCGAAGGCGACGAACACCTCGCGCAGGCCGGTGTTGGCGATGAAGCGCAGCAGCGGACGCATGGCGAAGCGCGCCAGCACCACCATGCCGACGACGAGGCCGGCAGCGGCCAGCGGCGAGAACGGGCCATGGCCGCCCCCGTCGGCGTGGGCCGCACCGGGCGGCGCCAGCCAGGCCACCAGCAGCAGGATGGGAATGACGAGGATGTCCTGGAACAGCAGCACGGACAGCGCGCTGCGCCCGCCCGCCGTCGGCAGCAGGCCGCGTTCACCCATCAATGCGAGGCCGAGGCTGGTGGAACTGAGCGACGCGGCGATGCCGACGATCAGCGCCACCGGCCATGGCGTGCCCAGCGCCCACAGCGCGCCACCGACGAGGCCGATGGTGCCGAACACCTGCAGGCTGCCCATGCCGAAGATCGGCACACGCAGCTGCCAGAGTTTGCGCGGGTTCAATTCCAGGCCGACGAGGAAGAGCAGCAGGACGACGCCGAGCTCGGAGAACTTGAGCACCGTCTCTGGATCGTCGATGAGGCGCAGCACCGAGGGGCCGATCAGCACGCCGGCGATCAGGTAGCCCAGCACGGCGCCGAGGCCGAGGCGCTTGAACAGTGGCACGGCGATGACGGCGGCCGCGAGGTAGATCAGGGCGTCGTGCAGCATGGGGTGGCCCTCAGCGGCTGTCGTGTTCGGGGTGGGCGTCGCCACGCGTGAATGCCGCGAGTCGCGCCCGGTAGTCGGCGGCGAATTCGGGCAGCCGCGCATTGATGCGTTCGCTCGCGCCATAGGCCGCGTGCCCGAGCCAGCGCATGCCGCAGTAGCGGGCGCTGGCTTCGATGGGCCGGAACAGCTCGGCCAGCGTGAACTGCGCCGCGTGGCGGCCGTAGCCGGCGGGGTCGCCGCCGCTGGTCGCCGCGACGAACAGCCCCTTGCCCCTCAGCGCATGGCCGTCCTGCCCATAGGCCCAGCCCGACTGCAGCACCTCGTCGAACCAGTGCTTCAGCAGCGCGGGCATCGCGTACCACTGGATCGGGAACTGCAGCACGACGGTGTCGTGCGCCAGCGGTCGCTGCTGCTCGGCGGCGACGTCGATATCGCCGTCCGGATACGCGTGGTAGAGGTCGTGCACCGCGACGCCGTCGAGGTCGCGGAGGCCCTCCCGCAGTGCCGCGTTGATGCGGCTGGCGGAAAGGCGGGGATGGGCGAGGAGGACGAGGGTTCGCGAGGGCGTCGGGCTCATGCGCCCAGTCTAGCCATCGCTGCCGTCAGCCGATGGCCTTCACCCGCAGCTTGCGGCCCTTGATGCCCTGCTCGCGCAGCTTGGCCAGCGCCTTTTCGGCCTGTGCCCGCGCCACCGCGACGTAGCAGCGCGTCGGGTACAGGCTGATCTTGCCCACCGCCTCGGCGGGCAGGCCGGCGGCGCCGGTCAGTGCGCCCATCACGTCGCCGGGGCGCAGTTTGTCCTGCCGGCCGGCGTCGATTTGCAGCGTGCGGAACGCGGCGGGCAGCGGCTTCGGACGCTGCTGCGAGAGGCGCAGGCCACGTTCCTGGAACGGTGCGCCACGCGCGGCTTCGATGCTGCGCCGCCAGTGGCCTTCCGAGGGCGTGACGATGCTGATGGCGAGGCCCGTCTCACCGGCACGGCCGGTGCGGCCGATGCGGTGCACGTGCTGGTCGGCGTCCGAGGCGATCTCGGCGCTGAGCACCATCGGCAGGCCGGCGATATCGATGCCGCGCGCGGCCACGTCGGTGGCGACGAGCACGCGCAGGCTGCCGTTGGCGAAGCGGGCCAGCACTTCCTCGCGCTCGCGCTGTTCGAGGTCGCCGTGCAGGGCATCGGCGGCGAAGCCCTCGCGCTGCAGCGCTTCGGTGAGCGCGGCGGTTTCCTTGCGCGTGTTGCAGAACACCAGCGTGGCCTCGGGGGCCTTGTCGGCCAGCACCTGCATCACGGCCCAGTGGCGCTGGCCGCCTTCGACCACATGCACCCACTCGTCGATCTTCGGCGCGTCGTCGAGCGCGGCGGCGATCTCGACAGGGTCGCGCAGCAAGGTCGCGGCGATGGCGCGGATGTCCTTGCTGAAGGTGGCGGAGAACAGCAGCGTCTGCGCCGTCTTCGGCAGGCGCTTGGCCAGCGTGCGGATGTCCTCGACGAAGCCCATGTCGAGCATGCGGTCGGCTTCGTCGAGCACGAACGTCGCCACCTGTTCGAGCGACAAGGCGTTCTCGGCGATCAGTTCGAGGATGCGGCCCGGCGTGCCGACGACGACGTCCGGCGCGACCTCGAGCGAAGCCAGCTGCGGGCGAAGCGGGATGCCGCCGCAGAGCGTCACGATCTTCAGGTTGGGCAGGAAGCGCGCCGCGGCGCGCAGGTCCTTGGCCACCTGGTCGGCGAGCTCGCGCGTGGGGCAGAGCACCAGCGCCTGCGTGCGCAGCGCGGCCGGTTCGACCTTCGCCAGTAAGGGCAGTCCGAACGCGAGGGTCTTGCCGCTGCCGGTGCGCGCCTGCGCGAGCAGGTCGCGGCCCTGCAGTGCGGGGCCGATGGCCTGCTGCTGGATCGGCGTGGGCTCGGTGAAGCCGAGCGACTCGCAGGCGCGGGCAAGGGGCTCGGGCAGGCCGAGCGAGGCGAAGGGCGTCGTCATGCCGGCATTGTGGCACCACCGCCCTGAACCCGTGGCGGCGGCCCGGGCGTCGGGGCCTCAGCTGCCGGACTTGATCTCGGCGAGGCGCTTCGCGTTCTCGGCGCGCAAGGCGCGGCGTTGCTCGCCCTTGCGGAAGCGGCGCTGCTCGTCTTCGGTCTGCGGTTCGAGTGGCGGCACCGGCTTGGGCCGGCCGTCGTCGCCCATCGCCACCATGGTGAAGAAGCAGCTGTTCACGTGCCGCACCGAGCGCTCGCGGATGTTCTCCGCCACGACCTTGACGCCGACCTCCATCGAGCTGGTGCCGGTGTAGTTCACCCGCGCCATGAAGTGCACGAGTTCGCCGACGTGGATCGCTTCGCGGAAAGTCACCTGGTCGACCGACAGCGTCACGCAGTAGCGCCCCGCGTAGCGCGACGCGCAGGCATAGGCCACTTCGTCGAGCAGCTTGAGCAGCGCGCCGCCGTGCACCTTGCCGCTGAAGTTCGCCTTGTCGGGCGTCATCAGCACGGTCATCGTGAAGTCGGCGGCGGCGGGTTCGATCATGGTCATGGCGGCGGGCTTCAGCCGAGGCCGAAGCTCTTTTCCTTGCGCTCGGCCAGCCGCTTCTCGAGGTAGTGGATGTTGGTGCCGCCTTGCTGGAAGCCGATGTCGGCCATGATCCGCTGCTGCAGCGGGATGTTCGTCTTGATGCCGTCGACGATCATCTCGGCGA
Source organism: Silanimonas sp. (assembly GCF_027531545.1). GTDB lineage: Bacteria > Pseudomonadota > Gammaproteobacteria > Xanthomonadales > Xanthomonadaceae > Silanimonas. Next base: position 58,735 of record NZ_JAPZSC010000052.1, read on the forward strand.
GCGCCACGCGCATGCGGGCGATGGCCTGCGCGCGGGTGGCGCCGTGCACGATCAGCTTGCCGATCATCGAATCGTAGTTCGGCGGGACCTTGTAGCCCTCGTAGATGTGCGAATCGACGCGCACGCCGGGGCCGCCGGCGGCATGGAAATGCTTGATCAGGCCGGGGCAGGGCGCGAAGGTTTCCGGGTCTTCCGCATTGATGCGGCATTCGATCGAATGCCCGCGCAGCACGATGTCTTCCTGCTTGATCGAGAGCTTCTCGCCGCCGGCGATCAGCAGCTGCTCGCGCACCAGGTCGATGCCGGTGACGAGCTCGGTCACCGGATGCTCCACCTGGATGCGGGTGTTCATCTCGATGAAGTAGAAGCGGCCGTTCTCGTAAAGGAACTCGAAGGTGCCGGCGCCGCGGTAGCCGATGCGGATGCAGGCGTCGGTGCAGACGCGGCCGATCTCGGCGCGTTGCTCCTCGGTGATGCCGGGGGCCGGCGCCTCCTCGACGACCTTCTGGTGGCGGCGCTGCATCGAGCAGTCGCGCTCACCGAGGTGGATGGCATTGCCCTGGCCGTCGGCCAGCACCTGGATCTCGACGTGGCGCGGGTTCTCGAGGAACTTCTCCATGTACACCATGCCGTTGCCGAAGGCCGCCTTGGCCTCGGCCTGCGTGGTAGCGATGGAGGCGATGAGCGCGCCTTCCTCGCGGACGACGCGCATGCCGCGGCCGCCGCCGCCGCCCGCGGCCTTGATGATCACCGGATAGCCGATCTCGCGGCCGATGCGCAGGCATTCCTCTTCGTCCTCGGGCAGCGGGCCGCCGGAGCCGGGCACGCAGGGCACGCCGGCGTCCTTCATCGCGCGGATGGCTTCGACCTTGTCGCCCATCATGCGGATGACGTCGGCCGTGGGGCCGATGAAGACGAAGCCCGAGCCCTCGACGCGTTCGGCGAAGGTGGCGTTCTCGGAGAGGAAGCCGTAGCCCGGGTGGATGCCGTCGGCGTCGGTCACTTCGGCCGCGGCGATGATCGCCGGGATGTTGAGGTAGCTCTCGGCCGAGGGCGCCGGGCCGATGCAGACGGACTCGTCGGCCATGGCCACGTGCTTGAGGTTGCGGTCGACGGTGCTGTGCACGGCCACGGTCTGGATGCCCAGCGCGTGGCAGGCGCGCATCACGCGGAGCGCGATTTCGCCGCGGTTGGCGATGACGACTTTCTTGAGCATGGCGCCGGCCTCAGCCGATCACGAACATGGGTTCATCGAACTCGATCGGCTGGCCGCTCTTCACGAGGATGGCGCGCACCGTGCCGCTGACGTCGGCCTCGATCGGGTTGAACATCTTCATGGCCTCGATGATGCCGAGCGTGTCGCCGGCCTTCACCGTCTGCCCGACCTTCACGAAGGCCGGCGCGTCCGGGTTCGGGCTGGCGTAGAAGGTGCCGACCATCGGCGAGCGGATGGTGTGGCCATCGGGCACGTCCTTGCCCGGCTTGCCGTGCGATTCGCTGGCGTGCTCGGCGGCCGGCGCCTTGCCCGCGGCCGGCGCGGCGTGCGCGACCGGGGCGGGGGCCGGGGCATGCTCGATGGGCGCGGCCTGCACGTAGGTGGGCATCGGCGCGGCGCGACTGGCGCGCGACAGGCGGACGGATTCCTCGCCTTCCTTGATCTCGATTTCGGTGAGGTTGGACTTCTCGAGCAGGTCGATCAGTGCCTTGATTTTGCGGAGGTCCATGGACGGTCTCGCGTGCGGTGAAAGTGGAAAGGGAGAGGGCGCTCAGCGGCCGCCGGCTTCGTGCCGGGGCGCATCGAGCCGGGCGATCGCCGCCTCGAGGGCCAGCAGGTAGCTCTGCGCCCCGAAACCGCAGACCACGCCGACGGCGAGGTCGGACAGGTAGCTGTGGTGGCGGAAGGGCTCGCGAGCGTGGGGGTTGCTGAGGTGCACCTCGATGAAGGGCGTGCGCACCGCTGCGAAGGCGTCGCGCAGGGCCACCGAGGTATGGGTGTAGGCCGCCGGATTGATGAGCACGATGGCGGTGCCGTCGGCCCGGGTGGCCTGCACCCGATCGACGAGCGCATGCTCGGCATTGCTCTGGAAGGCGGTGAGCGCGTGGCCCGCGGCCGCGGCCCGGTCGGCCAGACGGGCGTCGATGTCGACCAGCGTGTCATGGCCATAGACCTCCGGCTCGCGGGTGCCGAGCAGGTTGAGGTTGGGGCCGTGCAGGACGAGGATCGAGGCCATGACGCGGGAGCGGGCCGGGGAGGGCAAGGTGCACAGCCTGCCCGCCCTAGAGCCGCCTGTCTAGGCTTTAGGGGTGAGATCCCCGGAGATCGCAGCCGTTTGAATTTGGTTATGTGCCGCGGCGCTGGCGCCGGGCGGGGCTTCCGTTCGCGCCCGTTTCCGATGGTGCTGGGCGCCAGTCCGCTAACTTGCCCCCGCCGAGCACCCCCGTCCCGAGCCCCCCGGTCGAGAGCCCCCCATCGAATGGGGTTTCCCCCAATGAAGAAGTGCCTCGTCCTCGCGGCCGCCTACCGGCTCGACCGCCCGCACGGGCAATGCGCTGATCGACGCCGCCAACGGTCGCTGATCCGCCGCGACGCAGCTGCCGAAGCCCCGCTTTAGCGGGGCTTCGCTTTTCTTGACGGTCGAGACTCAGCGCGGAGCGTCGGCCTTCGCGGCCTCCACCCAGCCGCCGATGTCGTCCGCGTCCGGGAAGGGGCTCAAGTGCTGCGCCACCAGCCGGCCCTGCGGGTCGATCAGTACGGTGTAGGGCAGCAGGCCACGGGCATTGCCCAGGCGCACCGAGCTGTCGCGGATCGAGTTCGGCTCCGCGAAGATCGGAAAGCCCACCGGCACGCGATCGAGGAAAGCGCGCGCGTCGGCGGCGTCTTCCAGGGCGATGCCGATCACCTGCACGCCGTCCGCGCCCTGCGCGCGGTGGTAGGCGTCGAGCACCGGCATCTCCTTGACGCAGGGCGGGCACCAGCTGGCCCAGAAGTTGATCAGCCGCCAGCGGCCCTCGCCTGGCAGCGGCTGGTTCACGCCGTCGAGCGTGGTGCCCAGCAGCGGTTCCGCCGACTCACCCAGCGCGACGACCTTCAGGCCTTCCGGCGCGGGTGGCGTGCGCGCGTCGTCGAACTCGCCGCGCAGCCAGATGCCGAGCGCGGCGCTGGCCACGGCGAACATGCCGATCAACGCCCACTGCTGCCAAGGCTTCATGCGCGGCGCCTCACTTCGCGGCGGCTTTCGCCAACGCCGTCTCGACGATGCCGGTGGTGAGCAGGTTGGGCAGGATCTCGGGCTCGCCGCCGCCGACCGGGTACACCGCATAGAACGGCACGCCCACCGCACCGTACTGCTGCAAGTAGCCGGTGATGGCGGGATCGACGTCGGTCCAGTCGCCCTTCATGTACACGGCGTTGGCGCCGTCGCGCGCGGCGGCGAAAGCGTCGGTGGACAGCACCGCGCGCTCGTTGGCCTTGCAGCTCACGCACCAGTCGGCGGTCATGTTGACGAAGACCACGCGCCCTTCGGCGCGCAGCGCGGCCAGTGCATCGGCCGAGTAGGGGACGCTGCCGTCCGCTGCGGGCTGCGAGGGCGCGCTTGTGGCGGCATCGGCGCCTGCGGCTTCCCGTGCCGAGGGCAACTGCTGCACCGGCCACAACGCGGCCACGCCGAGCACCGCGATGCCGACGGCGAAGGCCCGCATCGTGGCGCTCTTGAAGCGCGCCTGCTCCCAGGCCCACAGGCCGAGGGCGAGCAGCACCGCGCCACCCAGCACCCAGCCCACGGCATCGGCGCCGCGCTGCTTGGCCAGCACCCACACCAGCCAGACGGCGGTGAGGTACATCGGGAAGGCCAGCATCTGCTTGAGCGTGTCCATCCAGGCGCCCGGCTTCGGCAGGCGCTGCGCGAGACCCGGCACGAAGCCGATGGCGAGGAAGGGCAGGGCCAAGCCCAGCCCAAGCGCGACGAATACGCCGATGGCGACGATGGGCGAGGCCGCAAAGGCGTAGGCCAGCGCGGCGCCCATGAAGGGCGCGGTGCAGGGCGCGGCGACCACGACGGCCAGCACGCCAGTGAAGAAATCGCCCGCCGGGCCGGACTTCTGCGTGAGCGCGCCGCCGACATTGGCCAGCCCGCCGCCGAGGTTGAACACGCCGGAGAGCGACAGGCCCACCGAGAACATCAGCAGGGCGAGGCCGCCGACGACCGCCGGCTGCTGCAGTTGGAAGCCCCAGCCCAGCGCCAGGCCGGCTTCGCGCAGTGCGAGCGCGAGTCCTCCGAGTGCCGCGAAGCTGAGCACCACGCCCGCCGTGTACCAGAGCGCGTGCGAGCGGGCCTTGGCGACGCTTTCGCCGCTGCCTGCCAGGCCCAGCGCCTTGAGCGAGAGGATCGGCAGCACGCAGGGCATCAGGTTGAGGATCAGGCCGCCGAGCAGGGCGAGGCCGAGGGCCGCGAACAGGCCGATGCCGTCCGCAGCGCGGTTCGCCCCGCTGCTGGTCGTGTCGGACGACGCTCCGTCCGCGGCCGTCGCGTCGGCGTTGGCCGGCGCATCGGCGAGATCGATCGCCAGCTCGCGCTTCAGCGGCGGGTAGCAGACGCCGTTCTCCTGGCAGCCCATGAAGCCGACCGTCAGGCGCAGCGTGTCGGCCCCGCTTTGCGTGCGGACGACCTCGAGCGGCACGAGCACTTCGTCGTAGTAGACGGCCTGCTCGCCGAAGTACTCGTCGCTGTGCGTGCGCGCCGCCGGCCACTCGCCCGGGCGCACCACGGCCCCGCGCTCGCTCTGCGCCGCGAAGGTGGTTTTGTCGCGATAGAGGTAGTAGCCCGGCGCGATGGTGAAGCGCACGACGATCCGGTCCGGGCCGTCGGTGACGGCCTCGAGCCGGTAGGCCTCGGTGTCGGGCAGGGGCAGGCCGGCGCTACCGGTCGCCGTCAATCCGGCATCCCCGCCCGACGTGCTGGTCGAGAGCAGGCCGCTGCTGCGACCGCTGGAAAGCAGGCCGGTGACGGGGGCTAGGGCCGCTGACGCTTCGCCTGCGGGCGCCGGCGGCAGCGCGACCGTGATCTCGCGCGCCTGCGGCGGGTAGCAGATGCCGAGGTCCGCGCAGCCCTGGTACTTCACGCGCAGGCGAAGCGTCGTCGCCGAGGCGTCGGCGCTGCCGGGCAGGGTCGCTTCGAGCGCATCGCGATAGGTTTCGACTTCGCCGAAGAACTCGTCGGTGTGCTTGTCGCCGGCTGGCAGGACCAGCGGGGCGGCGGTGAAGCCGCCGTCGAGCACCTCCACGCTGGTGCGGTGCCGGTAAAGGTAGTAGCCCTCGGCGATGGCGAAACGGACCGCCACGGTGTCGCGCGCCGGTGCGGCCGCGCTGAGCGCGAAAGCCTCGTCGACGGGGAGCAGGTCGTCCTGGTCGATGGCCTGGGCAGCCGTGCCGCCGAGCAGCAAAGAGGCCAGCGCGGCGTTGCGCAGAAGGCGGATCGTCGGGGCGAAGAAGCGTGACATCGGGTAGGGGTCGGTTCCGGGCGCGGTCGGGCATTATCGCCGCGCCGCGTCGGCCGGGCGTGGACAGGGTGCGTCCGCTCACCGGTTCGTAACCCGGCGGTCACCGGTTTCAGGCCATCGTTACGGCCCCATCCCCTCGTTCAGGAGCCCACCCCATGTTCAAGAAACTCGCCGCCGAAGCCCTCGGCATCAGCGACATCGGCGTCATCGTCCCCGCCGCGGAGTTCGACAAGGTCGACGCCGACGACTACCTCTTCCACGAGGACGGCGAGCGCATCTTCTTCCTGATCAAGTCGAAGAAGGACGAGTACTGCTTCACCAACCAGGCGCTGATCCACGTCGACGGCGAGTCGGCCGTGTCGACCAAGCGCACGGTGAAGCGCTACGAGTACGCCAGCAACCGCATCGGTTACTGCGCCATCGAGACGGCCGGCAACATGGACATGGACGTCGAGCTGAAGTTCTCGATCGGCGAGGCGCACTTCAGCATCGACGTCAAGAAGAGCTTCATCGAGCAGGTGAAGGACATCTACAAGGCGCTGATCGCCATCGGCCGCCAGCAGTCGCGCGACGCCATCTCGCGCGACAACGCCGTGCGCACGCTCGATGCGATGGGCGGCATGCTGAAGCTCGGCAACCTGCAGGGCGAAGCGGCCGTCGTGTCGCACTTCAACGCGGTGCTCGACAACCTCAACTCGGCGATGCTCGACCGCCACACGACGCGCGACTACTCGCGCATCTTCGAGAAGTTCATCCACAACAACGCCGCGCCGCCGCCGGTGCCCTGAGGCCGGTCACTGCCGGGGCGTCGTCCGACGCCCCGGCATTTGGCGACGGTCAGTCCGCGCGCTTCGGTGCTTCGATCGTGTCGCGGACGAAGCGGTCGAACAGGCGCACGCCGTAGGCGGAGGCGCCGAGCGGCACGGTCGGGAGCGGCGCATCGTCGCGCCACGCCATCGAGGCCATGTCGATGTGGGCCCAGCGCACGGCCGGGTCCACCCAGGCGCCGATGAAGTGCGCGCCGAGGCCCGCGCCCGCGCGGCCACCGCTGCCGACGTTGCGCAGGTCGGCGATCGGCGATTCGAGGTCCTTCGCGTAGCTGGGGTGCAGCGGCAGGCGCCACAGCTCCTCGCCGCTCGTGGCGCCAGCAGCCACGAGGTCGGCCACCAGCGCGTCGTCGCGCGAGAACAGGCCGCCGTACTCGTCGCCCACCGCCGTCACCTGCGAACCGGTCAACGTGGCGATGTCGATCAACATCGCCGGCTTGTCCTGGCGCTGCACGTAGGCGATGGCGTCCACCAGCACGAGGCGGCCTTCGGCGTCGGTGTTGAGGTTCTCGAAGGTCAGGCCGCCCAGCGTGCGCACCACGTCGCCGGGGCGCGCCGCTTCGCCATCGGGCATGTTCTCGGCGAGCGCCGCCACCGCGATGGCATTCACGCGGGCGCCGCGCTTCGCCAGCGCCAGCACCGTGCCGGTAGCGGCCGCTGCGCCGGCCATGTCGTGCTTCATCCGCCACATGTTGTCGGACGGCTTGATGGAGATGCCGCCGCTGTCGAAGGTGATGCCCTTGCCGACGAAGGCCACCGGCGCGGCGTCGCCCGCGCCCCGGTAGCGCACCAGCAACAGCTTCGGCGGCTGCGCGCTGCCGCCGCCCACCGAGAGCATCGCGCCCATGCCGATTTCGCGCATCCGCGCTTCATCCACCACCTCGATGCTGACGCCGCGAACGCCCTTGAAGGCTTCGCGCGTGCGCTCGACGAAGGTTTCCGGATAGATGACGTTGCCGGGTTCGGTCTTGAGGTCGCGGGCGAAGCGCACACCCTCGGCCACGTGGGCCCAGTCGCTGCGCCAGGCCGCGCTCGCCGCGGCGGCATCGGCGACGCGGACGGTGAGGGTGCCTTGGCCGAGCACCGGCGCGCCCGGCTTCGGCGTCTTGTACTGGCGGAAGGTGTACTGGCCCAGCGAGGCGCCGAGGGCGAGATGGGCGCCGGCGGTTGGCATGCCCGCCTCGGGCCAGAGCAGGGTGAGGTCGGCGGCGGCGCTGAGCACGCCCGCCTGTCCGACGAGGCCGCCGACATCCTCCAGCAAGCGCGGCGTGACCGGGTCGCTGCCGGTGCCGACGAGCAGCACCTGGTCGTAGGGCCCGACGCCGGGCAGGTTCAGCACCGTGCCGCGGTCGCCGAGGAAACCGGCCGTGCGCACGGCGCGACGCAGGGCGCCATTGCTGCGCTGGTCGAGTGCCGCGAAGGCGCCTTCATCCGGCACGCCCTGGCGGACGGCGACCGCGACGGCGCCGGTTTCCGGCAGGGCGTAGTCGGCGATGGCCAACGCGCGCTGGGCGTCGGCGGGCGACACGAAGAGGACGGACAGGGCCAGGAACGGGACCACGCGATGTCGCATCGATGCACCTCGGTAAGGAAGAAGACGGGACGGTCGAAACCGTTCCGCATCCTGCCTTCGCCCCTGCGCTGCGAGGTCGTGGCGGGGTGAATCGGCAGGTCAGCGCGAATCGATGCCGACCAGCGCGACGAGGGCCTTCAGCGTCGCTTTCGCGAGGCGCTCACGGTCGAGGTCGGGCTGCATGGCAAGGCGGACGGTGAGGCCTTCGAACAGCGCGTTCAGCAGTTCGACGAGTGCTGGCGCGGGCACGGCCGGCTTCGCCAGGCCGCGCTTCCGCAGCGCCTCGATGCTGGCCAGCAGGGCGTCGCGGGCCAGGGCGTCCTCGCGGCGCAGGGAGGCCATCAGCGTGTCGTTGCGGCAGGCCTCGGCCATCACTTCCATCTGCAGGCGCAGCAGGGCCGGATCCAGCGCTTCGCCGAGCAGGGCGTCGACGATGCCGGCGAGGTCGCGCTTCGGATGGTCGCTGGTGGCGAGCGCTTCGAAGAGAGCCACGGAGTTCGCCCGGCTCAGCTCGGCGAAGGCCAGCACCAGCGCGTCCTTGTTGGCGAAGTAGCGGTACAGCAGGCCCATGCTCAGGCCGGCGGCCTTGGCGATCTCGGCCATGCTGGCCTGGTGGAAGCCTTTTTCCGCGAAGCACTGCCCGGCGGCGCGGAGGATCTGACGGCGGCGCTGTTCCTGCAGTTCGGGGTTGGCGGTGCGCATGGCGACGATTCGATGAACGACCGCTCAAGTTTAGCTTGACGGCGGCCCCGGGCATTAATAAGGTGAGCGCTCATTCATCGAATGGAGCCCCACCGTGGACACCCTTCCCGCCTTCCCCCCCAGTGGCATCGCCCAGTGGCTGGGCCTCGTGGCCGTGCTGCTGGCGGCCCTGCTGGTGGTCTTCCTCCCGCTCGAACTCTGGCGGCGCCATCGCGCCGGCACGCTGGACCGCAAGGCCGTGCTGGAAATGCTGGCCTCGGCCAGCGTTTCGCTGCCGCCGCTGCTGGTGGGCGGTTGGGTGCTCGCCTTCGTCACCGCGCTGTGGGGCGGGGCGGCGGCCCTGGTGCCGTGGTCGATCCCGACCACGGGGTGGACGGCATTCGCCTGCCTGCTGCTGGTGGATTTCCTCTACTACTGGGACCACCGCTGCGCGCACCACTTCCGGCCCTACTGGGCGATGGCGCATTCGGTGCACCACAGCTCGCCGCAGTTCGACCAGACGACCGCGCTGCGCGTGTCCTTCGTCGATGGCGCGTTCTCGCCGTGGTTCTACGTGCCGGCCGTGCTCGTCGGCTTCGACCCGCTGCTGGTCGCCGCTTGCTTCGGCGTGATCCTCGCTTGGCAGCAGTGGCTGCACACGGAAACGGTGGGCCGCCTGCCGTGGTTCGACGGTTGGCTCAACACGCCGTCGAACCACCGCGTGCACCACGGCATGCAGCCGCAGTACATCGACCGCAACTACGGCGCGATCCTGATGGTCTGGGACCGCCTGTTCGGCACCTATGCGAGGGAAGACGAGCCGGTGCGCTACGGGCTCACGGAACCGATCACGTCCAGCAACCCGTGGACGGTGCACACGCTGGAGATCGGGCGCTGGTGGCGCGAACTGCGCGACGCGCCGACCTGGCGGGCTTTCGTTCGGTCGCTGTGGGCGATGCCCGGAAAGCCCGCGCCCCGGTGACCGGGACGCGGGCCGTGGACTCGGTTCAGTTCAACTGGCAGGTGGCCGGCTTCGCCGAGTTGAACAGCGCCGCCGTCGCCCACTCGGGGTGGTCGATGAACGGATTGCGGTTGCCCTGGAACTGCTGGATCGCTTCGTTGCGGATGCGCTCGGCCGCGTTCGGCGGGTCCTGCTGGTGCCACTGCAGCAGGGTGCTGAGCAGGCCCATGTAGGCCGGCGAGGCCGAGGTGATGACGATCTTCGAGCGGTCGTCGGTGAGCTCGAGGTCGGGCTCGCCCTGGCCGTTCACCGGATGCGCACCGCCTTCGTAGCGGATCGCCATGTACAGGATGGCGCGGGCGATGTCGCCCTTACGGGCATTGAACACCTCGAAGCTGCCGGCGTTGCCGTCGGGGCCCTTCACCCAGTTCGAATTGCCGGGATACATGCCGGTGCCGCCGCCGGTGCCGTTGTTCACTTCCGTGGCGCGTTCGCTGCAGCCGCTGCTCATCGGGCAGTTGGCGTAAGGCTTGTTGCCGCGGTCGGCGTTGTACGCGGTGTCCGACAGGTAAAGAATGTGCGTGTCGGTGTAGGGCGCGTAGGGCAGGCCGAGGTTGCCGGTCTGCGAGCTGAAGCCGAGCGAGTTCGGCCACGTGTGCTCGCGATTGTAGGTGATGCCCGTGCCGGTGCCGGCGCGTTCGCTCACCTTGGCGAAGCTGCGGTTCTTGTAGACGTCGAGGATGCGCGCGGTGTTGGCCGGGTCTTCGTCGGCGATCTCGAGGATGTCCCAGCTGTCCGTGGTGCTGGCCGAGTACGGGTAGGCCGTGTGGCCCTTGATCGTTTCGTGCAGCGAGCAGCGCAGCTGGCTCGCCGAACTCGTGTTGACGCGGCTGTAGTAGCCCGTCGGCGCGGCGGACGCCAGCGTGTAGCCGACCGTGGCGTTGCCGGTGGGCGTGGCGTTGTTGGCATCACGCAGGCCGGCGGCGCTGATCGACAGCGTGCAGGCCTCGCCGCCGGTGAAGGCGCCCGATGGCGTCAGCGTGAAGCGGCTGCCGGTGGTCGGGTAGCTCAGCGGGTGGTTGCCGCTGCTGGCGCAGTTCAACGCGAAAGCCGTCGTGCCGGCGGTGACGGGTTCACTGAAGTCCACGCTCAGCGCGGCGGTCGGCGCAACGTTGGTCGCGCCGTTGGCGGGCGTGGTGGCCGTGACGCGCGGTGCGGCATTCACCAGCGTGTAGGCCACCGTGGTGTTGGCCGTCGGCGAGGCGTTGCCGCTGTCCCTCACCGCGCTGGCCGTGACGGTGAGCGTGCAGCTTTCGCCATCAGCGAAGGCGCCCGAGGGCGTGATGGTGAAGCTGCTGCCGCTGGTCGCGTGGCTGAGCGGATGGCTGCCGCTGCTGGCGCAGCTGAGCGCGAAGGCACCCGTGGAGAGCGTGACGCTCTCGCTGAAGGCGACGCTCAACGTCGCCGTCGGGCTGATGCCCGCCGCGCCGCTGGCCGGCGTGGTGGTCGTGATGCTGGGCGGCGTGTTGGCGCTGCCGAAACTCTGGTTGCGGTTGCAGGCGCCGAAGGTCGAGGCCTGCGCGGCCTGCCAGGTGAAGCCCGCCGAGCCGCTGGCGGTGCCGCCGAGCTGCAGCGAGTGGCCGACCGCCGTGGCTTCGCTTTCGCTGACCGGCAGGTTGACGCTGGTGCGGCCCGAGGCCACGCCGCTGCTGGCGCGGATCTGGCCTTCGTAGCTGATGAACTGCACGACGGTGCCGCTGGGGTTCACCAGCGCTATGCCGTCGTGGGTGCCGTTCTGCATCCCGTTGGCGGCATAGCTCAACGTGGCGAAGCGCACGGTGGCGCCGCCGCAGGTGGCGAGCGCGCCGGTCGGCAGCGGGTCGTTGTCGTAGGCGGTGGCGGCGGTGGTGCTGCCGGTGCCGTTGTAGAGGTGGATGCGCCAGCCGCTCAGCGATTCGCCGGCGGTGGCCACGACCTCGATGCGCTCGCCGGAGTCCGTCCCGGCATTGTCGTAGTGGATCTCGTTGATGAAGACCTCGGCCTGCGCGGCGGGCACGCACGCGACAAGGCCCAGCGCCGCGAGGGCGCGGAACGGACGGAAAGACACGGATTTTCCCCTGGTGTGCCGGCGTCGGGGGGCCGGCAGTGGCGCAAAGTCTAGGAAAGCTTTGTGACAAGCGCCCGCCGCAGCGCAGCAGTGGGCGTCACCGCCGCCGCGGTGCTCAGGCGACGGGAGCGGGCCGCTTCCGCCATCGCGCGAGGGCGTACAGCAGGCTGCCCGATGCCAGCAGGCCGGCGGTGCCGAGCACGGCCCGCCATTCCACCTGGGTGAGCAAGGCCAGGCAGACGCCGGCCGCGAGCAAAGCGACCGTCGGGCCGCCCGGCAGGCGCCAGCGGTCCTCGGGGCCTTGGCGATCAACGGCGGGCATGGAAGCGAGGCAGGCGAGGTACATCAGCAGCCGCACCAGCACGCTCATCGCCGCCAGCAGGACGAAGCTGCCGGTGGCGGCCAAGGCCCAAGCGAGGACGGCGTAGAGCAACACCGAAGCCCAAGGCGTGCGGAAGCGCACCGAGACCGCCGCCAGCGGCCGCGGCAAAAGGCCTTGCTCGGCGAGGCTGTGGGTGACGCGCGGCACCGCGAACATCGAGCTCAGCAGGTTGCCGCCGACCGAGGCGACGATCGTGGCCAGCACGAGGCTGGCCCCCCAGGGCCCGAGCAGGGCTTCGCCCAAGGCCACCAGCGGGCGCGTCTGCGTCGCCAGTTCGGGCACGAAGCGAAGGCACAGCCACTGCAGCGCCGCGTAGAGCAGGCCGCAGAGGAGCAGGGCGCCGAGCAGGGCGCGCGGCATGTCGCGCGCCGGATGGCGCGCTTCACCGCCCGGGATCAGTCCCGATTCGAAACCGACGAAGGCGTAGACCATCAGCAGCAGGGCCGGGCCGAACGCGAGGCCTTCCGCCGGCAGGAGAGCCACCGTTGCCGGTGCCGCCGGCAACTGCGCGAGGCCGAGTGCCACCAGCCCGAGCAGCGGCAGCAGTTTGGCGACGGTGAGGGCGCCCAAGGAGCGCATCGCCCAGGACACGCCGACGATGTTGAGCGTGGCCACGACGCTGACGATCGCGGCCAGGGCCACGATGCGCGCCGGGCCTTCGCCGAGGCTGGGAAGGAAGTGCGCGATCGCCGCCAGCATCAGGCTCAGGTTGGCGGCGAAGGCGGTGAGCCGGGCGATGTATAGGGCCCAGCCGGTCTGGAAGCCCGCCTGCGCGCCGAAGGCGATCTGCACGTAGCGCGCCGGGCCCCCGCTCTCGCGCGTGCCGCTGGCCAACTGCGAGAAGCACAGCAGCACCGGGGCGACCAGCAGGGCCGTGAGGAGGAAGAGTGCGGGGCTCCACGCCCCGGCCAGTCGCGCGGCTTCGGCGGGGATGCCGAAGATGCCGGCGCCGACCATGCCATTGAGCACCAGCAGCCAGAGGGCGGCGGCGCCCAGGCGTCGGCCGAGGCCGGGCTTGCCTTCGTTCGCTGGTGGGAGCGTCGTCGCCACTCAGTCCGCGTCGCCGGGCTCGCCGGTCGCGGTTTCGTCCTGCAGCCAGCGCAGGTAAGCGGGCAGGCCGGCGGCGGCATCGACCGCGAGGATCTCGGGCAGGTCGTAGGGATGGTGGGCGGCCAGCGTCCGTTCCAGCGCCGGGTAGCGCTCGGCCGTGGTCTTGATCAACAGCAGGCTCTCGTCGCTCTGCTGCAGCTCGCCCTCCCAGCGGTAGGTGGAACGCAGGCCGGGCAGCGCCTGCACGCAGGCGGCCAGCCGCTCCTCGACCAGCAGGCGGGCGAGCTGGTCGGCCGCGGCGGCGGGAACGGTGCAAAAGACAAGAAGGGCGGACATGCGCCGATTGTGCCCCTTGAAACCGGACGGCTGGGCCCCACCTCCTGACCCGCGACCCGGTGACCTTGGCGTCACCGGTGCGCGCTAGAATTGGCACTCACCCGGCCCGAGTGCTAGCAGTGCCCGGCCGGGAAACGGTTCGATTTTCCGCAACCCATTGATCAACAAGGCAAAGAGGTTTCCCTCATGAGCATCAAGCCGCTGTTCGACCGCGTGGTCATCAAGCGTATGGAAGAAGAAAAAGTCTCCGCTGGTGGCATCGTCATCCCCGATTCGGCCACCGAGAAGCCGATCAAGGGTGAGGTCGTGGCCGTCGGCGCCGGCAAGGCGCTGGACAACGGTTCGACGCGCCCCCCGGCCGTGAAGGTCGGCGACAGGGTGCTGTTCGGCAAGTACGCCGGCACCGAAGTGAAGCTGGACGGCACCGATTACCTGGTCGTCCGCGAAGACGACATCTTCGCCATCCTGGGTTGATCGCTGGCTTCGGCCGCGAACCCCATCCCCACTACTGAATTCCTGGAGTCATTCCCATGGCAGCAAAAGACATCCGTTTCGGTGAAGACGCCCGCGTCCGCATGGTTCGCGGCGTGAACATCCTCGCCAACGCCGTCAAGGCGACCCTCGGCCCGAAGGGCCGCAACGTCGTGCTCGAGAAGAGCTTCGGCGCCCCGACGATCACCAAGGACGGCGTGTCCGTCGCCAAGGAGATCGAGCTGGCCGACAAGTTCGAGAACATGGGCGCCCAGATGGTCAAGGAAGTCGCTTCCAAGACCTCGGACGTCGCCGGTGACGGCACCACCACCGCCACGGTTCTCGCCCAGGCGCTGATCCGCGAGGGCATGAAGGCGGTCGCCGCCGGCATGAACCCGATGGACCTGAAGCGCGGCATCGACAAGGCCGTGACCGAAGCCACCGCCGAGCTGAAGAAGCTCTCGAAGCCCTGCTCGACCTCGAAGGAGATCGCCCAGGTCGGTTCGATCTCGGCCAACTCCGACGCCAACATCGGCGAGCTGATCGCCAAGGCGATGGACAAGGTCGGCAAGGAAGGCGTCATCACCGTTGAAGAAGGCTCGGGCCTGGACAACGAACTCGACGTCGTCGAGGGCATGCAGTTCGACCGCGGCTACCTCTCGCCGTACTTCATCAACAACCAGCAGTCGATGCAGGCCGAACTGGACGATCCGTTCATCCTGCTGCACGACAAGAAGATCTCGAACGTCCGCGAGCTGCTCCCGGTGCTCGAGGGTGTCGCCAAGGCCGGCAAGCCGCTGCTGATCGTCGCCGAGGAAGTCGAGGGCGAGGCCCTGGCCACGCTCGTCGTCAACACCATCCGCGGCATCGTGAAGGTCTGCGCCGTGAAGGCCCCGGGCTTCGGTGACCGCCGCAAGGCGATGCTGGAAGACATGGCCATCCTGACCGGCGGCACGGTGATCTCGGAAGAGGTCGGCCTGCAGCTCGACAAGGCGACCATCAAGGACCTCGGCCGCGCCAAGAAGATCCAGGTCTCGAAGGAGAACTCGACGATCATCGACGGCGCCGGCAATGCCGAAGCCATCCAGGCCCGCATCAAGCAGATCAAGGCGCAGATCGAGGAGACCACCTCGGACTACGACCGCGAGAAGCTGCAGGAGCGCGTGGCGAAGCTGGCCGGCGGCGTGGCCGTCATCAAGGTCGGCGCCGCGACGGAAGTCGAGATGAAGGAAAAGAAGGCCCGCGTCGAAGACGCCCTGCACGCCACGCGCGCTGCGGTCGAGGAAGGCATCGTCCCGGGCGGCGGCGTGGCCCTGCTGCGCGCCAAGGCCGCGATCGCCAACGTCAAGGGCATCAACGAAGACCAGAACCACGGCATCCAGATCGCCCTGCGCGCGATGGAAGCCCCGCTGCGCGAGATCGTGACCAACGCCGGTGACGAGCCGTCGGTCATCCTCAACAAGGTGCTCGAGCAGTCGGGCAACTATGGCTACAACGCGGCGAACGGCGAGTTCGGTGACATGGTGCAGTTCGGCATCCTGGACCCGACCAAGGTCACGCGCACGGCGCTGCAGAACGCCGCGTCGATCGCCGGCCTGATGATCACGACCGAAGCGATGGTTGCCGAAGCCCCGAAGAAGGACGCTCCGGCTGCTCCGGGCGGTGGTGGCATGGGCGGCATGGGCGACATGGATTTCTGATCCACGCCTCCCGCGCTGTGAAACAAGAAGGCCCGCGAAAGCGGGCCTTCTTCATTCAGGCCTTGAGGCCAGAATGAGCGAGTTCTCCTGCGAACGTGAGGTTTCTTGCTGCATCGCCGGTGCGGGCTTACGCTAAGCACCGGCTCCAGAGGAGCAATTCGGATGTTGAAGCCCCGCGAGCGGGAAAAGCTGATCAATGCCATCGTGTTCTTTGCCTCGAACACGGCGTTCTGCGGCAAGATCAAGCTCATCAAGCTGCTCTACCTGTTGGATTTCGAGCACTTCCGCCAGACGGGCCGCAGTGTCACTGGCCTTGACTACAGTGCTTGGAAGTTCGGCCCTGTGCCGACCGCATTTTTTGCGGAGTGGGAGCAGCCACAGACGGATTTCTCTGCCGCCGTCGAGATCCGTCCCGAGCGAGTGATCGATTACGACCGCCTGACCGTTGTGCCAAAAGTGGCGTTCGACGAAAGCCACTTCTCGCCGCGTGAGCTCCGCCTCATGCAAAGCCTTGCCGAGCGGTTCAAGGACGATCTGTCGATGCCCATGGTGAATGTCACCCACCAGGAGCGCGGCCCGTGGTCGAAGATTTGGGACTCGGGGCGTGGGGTCAACCAGCACATCCCCTACGCTTTGGCGATCGCCGACAGTGACGCGCATGCCGATGCGGTACGCGCCTATGCCGACGAGCAGGCTGCCGTCCGCGTTGCCCTGGGTGCGATGCCGGGATGATCGCGGTAGGCGGCATCTACCATCACGCTGCCTACTACCCCCACCCGGACACCGGCGAGCTGCTCGGCAAGTACCTGCTGGTGCTCGCGCTCCCGCAGGGCAATGACGTTGTCTATCGGATGTTGACCAGTCGCTACGCGAGCCATCGGCCACCCGGCTGCCACCATGGCGATCCGTACCCCGGATTCGCCCTTGGCATTCCGGGTGGCGAGCTCGCCAAGCCCACCTGGGTCGACCTGCGCGCCCAAGACGACTACGACATCGACGTGTTTCGCGGCCAGCTTGGAAAAGGCGTTATCCGCCGGGTGATGCAGCTCGATGCGGTGCCGCTCAGAGGCGCCATGGCGTGCGCCGCGGCGGCCGACGACACCAGCAACCACCAAGCTCGATGCATTCGGGATGCCATGGCCGAGCTGGGCAGCTGATCTGAGAGAATCCGGCCTACAGTCACAACGATTCGGTGCCGATGAACAGGGAACAGCTCAAACAGCTCGAGAAGGATCTCTGGGCCGCGGCCGACAAGCTGCGCGCCAACTCCGACCTCAAGGCCAGCGAGTACAGCACGCCCGTGCTGGGCCTGATCTTTCTGAAGTTCGCTGACAACCGCTACTCCCAGCACGAGGCCGCCATCGAGCAGGAGTTCCGCAAGCTCTAGGGCACACGCCGCGAGCGCAGCGTGGAAGAAATCGCCATCGAGAAGTGCGGCTTCTATCTTGCTCCTGAGGCCCGCTACGGCTACTTGCTGGCGCTTCCCGAACAAGAGGACATCGCCAAGGCGATCCGCGCCGCGATGGCCAGCATCGAGAAAACCAAGCCGGAACTCCTCGGCGTGCTCCCCCAGGAGGAGTACGACCGCTTCACGCGAAGCGACAAGAACAAGCACATCCCCAAAGACCTGCTGAAGCTGTTCTCCGACATCCCGGTCGACGCCTCGGGCGACGTGTTCGGCCAGATCTACGAGTACTTCCTCGGCAACTTTGCACTCAGCGAGGGCCAGGGTGGCGGTGAGTTCTTCACGCCGCGCTCTGTCGTCAAGCTGATGACCGAGATCATCGAGCCCCATGGCGGCAAGGTGTTCGACCCCGCCTGCGGCTCCGGTGGCATGTTCGTGCAGTCGGGCGAGTTCATCCTGCAGCACCAGACCGACAAGGCGGCCGACCTCGACGTCTTCGTCTGTGGCACCGAGAAGACGCTGGAAACGGTCAAGCTCGCCAAGATGAACCTCGCGGTGAACAACCTGCGTGGCGACATCAAGCAGGCCAACAGCCATTACGAAGACCCGTTCAGCGCCTTTGGCGCCTTCGATTACGTGTTGGCCAACCCGCCCTTCAACGTCGATGACGTGGCCTTGGACAGCGTCGAGAAGGATCGCCGCTTCAACACCTACGGCGTTCCGCGCAACAAGACCAAGGCCAAGAAGTCAGACGGGAAGGACGGCAAGGAAAAAGCCGTCGAAACCGTCCCGAACGCCAATTACCTGTGGATCAACCTCTTCGCCACCTCGCTGAAGCCCGGCGGCCGCGCTGCGCTGGTGATGGCCAACTCGGCCAGCGATGCCCGCCACTCCGAGGCCGACATCCGCCGCACGCTCATCGAGAAGAATCTCATCTACGGCATGCTCACCCTGCCGTCGAATCTGTTCTACACGGTCACTCTGCCGGCCACCTTGTGGTTCTTCGACAAGGGCAAGACCGATGAAAAAGTGCTCTTCATCGACGCCCGCAACATCTTTACGCAAATCGACCGCGCTCACCGCGAGCTCAGCGACGCGCAAATCCAGAGCATCGCCCTCATCCCCCGCCTGCACAAGGGCCGCCGCCAGGAGTTTGTGGATCAGGTAGACCGCTACCTGCATCAGGGCATGGCGCAGCTCAAGGAAGCCGCCGAGCACCTGCCGGCCTTGAGCGAACGCCTGCTGGCGGTGCTGGCCGAGGAAGCGGCGGAAGACGCTGCGACAAGCTTGGCTGCACGCGATGCAATCGCCGCGCTGCAGGCCCGGTGGGGCCAACTCACCGCGCTGCAACAGGCCCAGGCCCAGCACGAGCGCACGCGGGGCCAGAAGCACAGCGTGGACGAGCGCAACGCCGCCCAGCAGCAGCTGCGTGCCCAGTTCACGCCCTTCTTCAGCGGCCTGCATGCGGCCGTGAAGCAGCTCGACAAGGCCATCCGCGAGATGGACAAGCGCAAGGCCGAGGCCGCCAAGCTTGAGGGCAAGCGCGCCACCGCCAACCGCCAGACCAAGGGCGTGAAGGCCGCGGTGCAAGCCCTGCACGACGAGCTGAAGACCGCCGAGCTGTATTACCAGCATGTGCTGTGGCTGCAGGAGCGCTTCCCCAAGGCGGCTTACGAAGACGTCACCGGTCTTTGCAAGCTGGCCAGCCGCGAGGAGATCGCCGAGCAGGACTGGTCGCTGAACCCGGGGCGGTATGTGGGTGTGGTGATTGAGGAGGACGGGAAGACGGAGGAGGAGTTCCTGGAGGAACTTAGCCTCAGCTTTGATGAGCTCAACGCGCTCGCTGGCGACGCGCGGCAACTCGAAGGTGTGATCAACGCCAACATGCAACGCCTTCTCGCAGGTGAAGCGTGATGCAGCAACGCATGGTGGAGCTTCAGAGCCTGTGCAGTCGCATCACCTCTGGCGGCACGCCTTTGCGCACCCTTCCTGAGTACTTCGACGGCGGGACGATCCCTTGGATCAAGACTGGCGAAGTGAAGTAGGGCTTTATCCACAGCGCTGCTGAACACATCACCGAACTCGGCCTGGAGAACTCGGCAGCGAAGCTCATCCCCGCAAACAGCCTGATCGTCGCTATGTACGGCGACGGTGATACGGCTGGCAACGTGGCTGTCAACAGGATCCCGGTCACGACGAACCAGGCGTGCTGCAACTTCGTCGTTGATGAGCGAAAGGCTCACTACCTGTTCCTCTACTACTACCTCAAGGCGAACTACCAGAATCTGGTCAATCTGAAGCTTGGGGGCTCGCAGCAAAACCTGAATGCTTCAACGCTGAAGCGCTTCCCAGTCCCGGCGTAACCTCCCCCGTCAAGCGGACAGTTCGAAAGTAGAGCTTCTGGCGTCGTGGTGATTTCGGAACTCGGCGGGCGTCATGCCGCCGAGGGCGTCGTGGGGGCGGTGCTCGTTGTAGTCGATCAGGAAGCGCCACGTGGCC
>NZ_JAPZSC010000072.1 GCF_027531545.1 Silanimonas sp.
TTCATCACCATAAGGTCGGCAGCCTCGTGCCGAGGCGCGTTGTCATAGGTATTCGACCCCCTATGCCAACCGAGGACTGCCGATGCCAAAGTGTACGGATGCCAAGATCGAGTTTGGCCGCTTTGGCCGGCGCCTGATCGAAGCCGACTTCAGCGGCGGGGACCTCAGCAGCGATGGCGGCTTGCTGTTGTTGCGCCAGATCGATCAACACCTGGGTCTGAGTCGCGCAGCGGCTGCGGTGATCCCTGATCCACGCGATCCGACGCGCATCGAACACAGCCTGCGTGACCTGCTGGCCCAGCGCCTGTACGGCCTGTGCTGCGGCTACGAGGACTTGAACGACCACAAGACCTTGCGCGACGATGTGCTGATGCAAACAGCCGTCGGTCGCGCTGAGCCACTGGCCTCGGCTCCGACCTTCAGCCGCCTGGAGAACCGCGCCACGCGTGCCCAGGCCTGGGCATTGCACGGCGTGCTCATCGAGCAGTTCATCGCCAGCCACAAGACCGCGCCGAAGGAGCTGGTGCTGGACATCGATGCCTCGGACGTGCCGCTGCATGGCAACCAAGAGCAGTCGCAGTTCCACGCCTACTACGACCACCACTGCTACCTGCCGCTGTACGTGTTCTGTGGCCAGGCGATGCTGGGTTGCGTGCTGCGGCCCAGCAAGATCGACGGCGCGCGGCATGCGGCGGCTGTAGTCAAGCTGCTCATCACGCGGCTGCGTCGTGCCTGGCCTGCCACGCGGTTCATCGTGCGTGCGGACTCGGGCTTCTGCCGCCGCCGGCTGCTGCAATGGTGCGAGCGCTCGGACGTGGGCTACCTCATCGGGCTGGCGCGCAACGCCAGGCTGCACGCGGCAGTGGAGGTGGCCGAGGCCGCCTTGGCCGATGCCTACAGTGCCAGCGGCACCAAGCAGCGCCTGATCGGCGAGTTCCACTACGCGGCCCAGAGCTGGCCCCACGAGCGGCGCGTGATCACGCGGCTGGAGTACGGCCAGCAGGGCACCAACCCGCGCTTCGTCGTCACCAACCTCCACGGTGAGCCCGAGGCACTGTACGACCGCCTGTATTGCCAGCGTGGGGAGGCCGAGAACCGCATCAAGGAGGCGCAACTGGACCTGTTCGGCACGCGGGCGAGTTGCTCGCGCTTCGTCGCCAACCAGTTCCGGCTGCTGCTGGCGGCGCTGGCCTACACATTGATGCAGCGGCTGCGCGCGCTGGCCCTGCAAGGCACCGAGCTGGAACGGGCCAGTGCCGCCACCATCCGCGTGCGGCTGCTCAAGCTCGGCGCGGCCATCCTGCGCAACACCCGGCGCGTGCGGGTCATGCTAGCCAGCTACCACCCGCTGCGCGATCTGTTCGCAGTCGCAGCCACCCGGCTGGCCGCGCTCGGTCCGTAGCCATCCATCCAGTGCCTGGCCCGCGCGTTGACACCAACAAGGCCCGCATCCCAAGCCGGGGAAGGGTAAGTCACGCCCGCAACACGCAGACTCCTGCAGCGGCGAACACAAATCCCCAGGCAGGCAGCCAACGCAGCCGTCAGGATCGCCCAAAACGCCTCAAACGGTCATCCAGTCGGCGACTGGTGAAACATCCGGGCTAGCTCAACTGGCAGAGCAGCGGCCTCCAAAGCCGAAGGTTCGCGGTTCGAACCCGTGGTCCGGCGCCAGTCCATCTCGACGTAGCCAAGTGGTCGAAGTCGGCGGCTTGCAAAGCCGTTGACGAAAGCCCACATCCGTTCGCTCTGGCCGGCATGCCGGCCAGGACGTTGCGCAGCAACGGGCCGAAGGCCGAGCGCAGCGAGCAATCGGATCGTCGAGTCCTGTTGAGTTCCCCGATAGCGCAGTTGGCAGGGCACCTGGCCGTTAACCAGGAGGTCCGTGGTTGCGCGGGTAAAACCCGCGGCCTTCGGCCCGTTGCTGCGCAACGTCCTGCGTGGCTGCGCCCTGCAGAGCAAAGCCACGTCGTGGAGCCAGTGCAGTTCAGCTCGGTGTGGCGCAGAGGGCAGCGCGCGTGATTTGGGATCACGAGGCCGCAGGTTCGAGACCTGC
The DNA here is from genome assembly GCF_027531545.1 of Silanimonas sp. Taxonomy (GTDB): domain Bacteria; phylum Pseudomonadota; class Gammaproteobacteria; order Xanthomonadales; family Xanthomonadaceae; genus Silanimonas. The sequence continues at coordinate 2,054 of NZ_JAPZSC010000072.1, forward strand.
CACCGAGACCAGTTGCATGCGTGTGCTTGGGTGTGGCCGTAGCTCAACGGAAGAGCCGTGGGCCGTGAACCCGCTGGTGCCGGTTCGACTCCGGCCGGTCACCCCCAAGCACATGCGAATCCCTCGCGTCGCGACCTCGAGCGGCAGAGAAGCGCCCTCATGAGGCGAAGGCCGGTGGATCGTTCCCACCCCGGACGACCAGATTCATCAACGAAACAAGGAGGTGTGCCATGAAGCGCTTCGAAGACGACGTGTGCTTTCACGACGATGAGCAAGCGACGCCAAGGGTTCCCGTCTGAGACCGGCGTCAAGCGCGGTGATCGCATCGTGCACGGGACGAAGGAGCTGAGCGAGAAGCTCGGCCGAAACGACCCGTGCCCTTGTGGCTCATCGCGGTTGTTTCAAGCACTGCTGCCTGCGCAGCGGTTGCTTTCGACGGCGTGAACCGCGATCACTACCAGCGCTGAGCCCCGCGGGTCAGCGATCCGATGCGGCGTAGTCGAGAGGCCTCAGACACCAGCCTTTGAAGCTGGGGACGTTGGTTCGAACCCAACCGCCGCAGCCAGACCCATTCACTCCCACGGCCACAGAAAGGAGGCCACCCATGCACCCCAACACCCACAGCCACGTGCTGCAACTCGACCTCCAGGGCACGCCGCAGGCGTGGATCTCGCTTGAGCAGGCGGCCGTGCACATGGCCACCGCCTCGGTGGCCTGGGTCGACGGTGCGGGTCCGCTGGCCGTGCTGCGTGGCGGCTTCAATGTCGCGCGCGGGTGCCAGTCGGTGATCGAGGTCCACCCGATCATCGCGCTGGCCGGCGCCTCGAAGCGCAACCTGTTCGACATCGTCCCGGCCTTCGCCAAGGCCAAGCTGTTCCGCCGCGACCGCTTCACCTGCGCGTATTGCGGGCAGCGCTTTGCCGAGCGCGAGCTGTCGTGCGACCACGTCGTGCCGCAGTCGCGCGGTGGTGCTTGGACCTGGATGAACCTGGTCACGGCCTGCGGCGCGTGCAATGGCCGCACCTGATCAGCAAGATGACTCAGCCTACCGAGTAGCTGGCTCTCCCAGTGAGCCACACGACTGCGAGCATGTGGCCGCCAAACAGGAGGTCGGCCATGGCGCAGAACAGGGTTCAGTACCAGAAGGGGCTGTCGAT
>NZ_JAPZSC010000021.1 GCF_027531545.1 Silanimonas sp.
GGGATCGACGCGCACCACCACGTCGCCCGGCTTCAGCGCCGGGGCCTTGGCGGCGTCGTGCACGGCGGCCACCACGGCCCGCTCGTTCGCGCCCTCGCCCTCGAAGCGCAGTTCCAGGCCCAGCTCCTCGGCCGTCCAGCGAATGAAGTCGCGCACCGAGTGCTGCGGTGAACGCCGGTCAGGAACCGACACCATTCGCCAGTGAGGTGGCGGTTTTGATCGGGCAGGGCCGCTGCCAGGTCGGGCGGCGCCAGTCCCAGCGCCGCCTGGGCCGCAACCAAACGGTCGCGGGCAGTGCCCTTGGAGTGCAACGGAATCCGGATGGTCTGGCATGGCGCCGATTGTCTCGCTCCTGGGCAGATGGCCATCTATTCGTCTTTATGCGGCAGACGTCGTATAAATCGGCATAAGTCGCTATAGTGGCACCTGCCATGGACAAGATCCGCAACCCCTTCTCGCCGGGCGCGGGCTCGCCGCCACCCGAGTTGGCCGGCCGCGAAGGCATCCTGGAGCAGGCTCGGGTGCTGTTCGGGCGGGTGCAGGCCAGGCGGCCGGAGAAAAGCCTGCTGCTGACGGGCCTGCGCGGGGTGGGCAAGACGGTGCTGCTCAACCAAATCGAACGCATTGCCCTGGCCGAAGGCTTTCGAACCATCTTGGTCGAAGCGCACGAACGCAAGCCGCTGGCCGTGCTGCTGGCGCCTCATCTGCGCCGCTTGCTGTTCGACCTGGACCGGGTGAAGGCGGCTGGCAACAAGGCGCGCCGGGCCTTGAGCGTGCTGCGCAGCTTCATCGGTGCCATCAAGGTGAAGGTGGGTGATCTGGACATCGGCCTGGACATCGAACCCGAGCCTGGCTCGGCCGACAGCGGCGATCTGGAAGTCGACCTCCCCAACCTGTTTGTGGCCGTAGGCGAGGCGGCGCAGGAGCGAGGCGCGGCGGTCGCGATCCTGATCGACGAGATCCAGTACTTCAGCACCGAGGAGCTGAGCGCGCTGATCATGGCCATGCACCGCATGCAGCAGCGCCAGTTGCCGCTGGTGCTGGTGGGCGCGGGCCTCCCGATCCTGCCCGGGCTGGCCGGTGAGTCGAAGTCATACGCCGAGCGGCTGTTCAACTTCCCCGCCGTGGGGCCGCTGCCTGAGCCCGACGCTGCGCGTGCACTGCAGGACCCCGTGCAGGCCGAGGGCGTGGCGTTCGACCTCGATGCGTTGCACGAGATCTTCCGGCTCACCCAGGGGTATCCGTACTTTCTGCAGGAGTGGGGCTACCAGGCCTGGAACCACGCAACGGCCTCGCCCATTGGCGCAGACGTGATCCTTGATGCGAGCGAGCTGGTGTCGCAGCGCCTGGACGAGAACTTCTTTCGCGTGCGCTTCGATCGGCTGACGCCGCGGGAGAAGACCTACCTGCGCGCCATGGCCGAACTGGGCGAAGGCCCCTACCGAACCGGCGACATCGCCGACAAGCTGGGCGTGAAGACCACGAGCCTGGCTCCGGTTCGCGCCAACCTGATCAAGAAGGGCATGGTCTACAGCCCTTCGCACGGCGAGATGGCCTTCACCGTGCCGCTGTTCGATGCCTTCATGCGGCGCGCGATGCCGCGTTTCGAGCCCTGACGGCGAGGTGGCCTGCGGTGGTTGCGCATGGCGCATGGACAAAGCTTGCCTAAAGCAACACCTGAATCCGTGACCCCAAAGCCCGCGACAGCCTGGCTGGTGCCGATGGCATCGACGATCGCGGTCCATCGTCCACTTGGGGCTGCAGCGCTGCTGCCGCGGTGCATGGGGCGGCTGTCGTGACCTCGCCGATCACGCT
>NZ_JAPZSC010000030.1 GCF_027531545.1 Silanimonas sp.
CGTTTCGCCCGAGGGAGCCGCACACTATACAGCAGTTTCGAAGTTCGTCAACACCGTAAAGCGAAACTTTCTTCTCAACCCCCCTCCGCCGCGCCGCTCGTTTCCGAGCCACCCTGCGAAGGGGCGCGAACTATAGGCAACCGAGGGAGGGCGTCGCAAGCCCTTCACGGTGTTTTGTCCGCCAAGGGCGATCGCCGTTCAGTTTCGGCCGCGAAAACGCGGCCGAACGCGCATCAAAACTGAACGACGGGGCGCGAAGCCCTCAAGCCACCACGAGGCGGATGCGCGCGAAGGTGCGCTTGCCCACCTGCAGCACGGCTTCGAACCCGGGCTCGAACAAGCGCTGAGGGTCTTCGAACACCTCGCCATCAATACGTACAGCGCGCTCTTTCAGTTTGCGCATCGCCTCGGAGTTGCTCGGCGTCAGTCCGGCCTGCGTCAGAAGGGCGGCGATTCGCAGCCCTTCCGCCGGTGCCGCGAGTTCCGTCAGCGGCAGCTGTGAGGTATCGCCTGCGCCGGTGACCACCGCCTGCCAGCCCGCGATCGCCTTTTCGGCCTCGGCCACGCCATGGAAGCGGACCGTCAGTTCGCGCGCGAGGCGCAGCTTCAGATCGCGCGGATGGAGGGTGCCACCCGCGACGTCCGCCTTCAGCGTGGCGAGCTCGGCCAGCGAAATCTCGAAGCTCAGCAGCTCGATCCATCGCCACATCAGCTCGTCACCGATCTTCATCGTCTTGGTGACGATGTCGATGGCTGGTTCATTGATGCCGATGTAGTTGCCGAGCGACTTGCTCATCTTGTTGACGCCGTCGAGGCCCTCGAGCAGCGGCATCGTCATGACCACCTGTGGCGCCTGCCCGTGGTGCTCCTGCAGGCCGCGGCCCATCAGCAGGTTGAAGCGCTGGTCGGTGCCGCCCAATTCCACGTCAGCCTTCAGCGCCACCGAGTCGTAGCCCTGCACCAGCGGGTAGAGGAACTCATGGATGGCGATCGGCTGCTGGCCGCTGAAGCGCTTTTGGAAGTCGTCGCGCTCCAGCATGCGCGCCACGGTGTGCTGGGCCGCCAGCTTGATCATGTCGGCCGCGGACATGGCGCCGAACCACTCACTATTGAAGCGGACCTCGGTCTTCTCGCGGTCGAGGACCTTGAAGACTTGGTCGGCGTAGGTCTTCGCGTTCGCCAGCACGTCCTCGCGGGTCAGTGGCTTGCGGGTGGCGCTCTTGCCGGTCGGGTCGCCGATCATTCCGGTGAAATCGCCGATCAGGAAGATGACCTGGTGCCCGAGGTCCTGGAACTGCCGCATCTTGTTGAGCAGGACGGTGTGGCCCAGATGCAGGTCGGGCGCCGTCGGATCGAAGCCCGCCTTGATGCGCAGGGGACGGCCGGTGGCGAGGCGGGCGGCGAGGTCCTCGAGCTTGATGATGTCGTCCGTCCCGCGCGCGAGTTGCGCAAGGGCGGTGTCCGGCGTGGTCATGGGCGGCACTTCATGAAGATGAAAAGGTGAGCAGGGGCCCGGTTCGGGCGCCAGCGCGTTAACCTCAGGTTAAACGCCGGGGCCAAAAAAACCAATCGCTTCAAAGGTTTGACGATGGTTTTCCGCTGTGGGTAAGTTACGGCCGTTTCCGTCCTCCGGAGTTGCGCCTTGTCGAATGCCCGCCGTCTCGCGCCCAAGGCGCCGCGAGCCCTGCCGATCGCCCTCGCGGGCGCCCTTGCCGTGCTGCTGGGTTCGATCGTTCCGGCGCTGGATGGCGCGATGGAGCGGGAAGCCCAGCCGGAGCGCGTGACGCAGGCCATCGCCCTGCCCCCGCCGCCGGCCGCAACGGTCGCCAGCGCGCCGCGCAATGACTGGCAGACGGTGCGCATCGCTTCCGGCCAGACCCTCGGCAGCGTGTTCGCCGACCTCGGCTTGCCCGCCAGCACCATGCATCGCGTGCTGGAAGTGCCGGAAGCCAGCCAGATGGCCACGCGTCTGCGCGTGGGCAGCGAACTCGCCTTCGAGATCGGCGCGGACGGCGAGCTCAAGGGCCTGCGCTTCGACCAGGACGAGAGCAAGCGCGTGCAGTTGGCGGTCTCGGAGGACGCCATCGAGCGCGAAGTGATCGAGCGGCCGATGGAGCGCCGGGTGGTGATCGCCGGCGGCACGATCCGCAGCTCGCTGTTCGCTGACGGCGCCAAGGCCGGCCTCAGCGCCGCCGTCATGAACGACATGGTGAAGGCGCTGCAGTACGACATCGACTTCGCGCAGGACCTGCGTGAAGGCGACGCCTTCCAGATCGTCTACGAGGAACTGTGGCGCGAAGGCGAGCGCCTGCGCGACGGCGGCGTGGTCGCGGTCAACTTCATCAACCAGGGGAAGCCGTACACGGCAGTGCGCTTCGAACATAACGGCCAGCAGGAGTTCTTCGACCTCGACGGCCGCCCGCTGCGCAAGAGCTTCATGCGCACGCCGATCGAATTCGCGCGCCTGAGCTCCGGCTTCGGTGCGCGTCGCCATCCGATCCTCGGCCGCATGCGCATGCACAAGGGCGTCGATTACGCCGCGCCGACCGGCACACCGATCTTCGCGGCCGGCGACGCGCGGGTGAAGTTCGCCGGTTGGCAGAACGGCTATGGCCGCACGGTCATCCTCGACCACGGCAATGGCATCACCACGCTGTATGCGCACATGTCGCGCCTCGGCAGCTATCGCGTGGGCCAGCGCGTGCAGCAGGGCCGCACCATCGGCTACGTCGGCACCAGCGGCCTGTCGTCCGGTCCGCACCTGCACTACGAATTCCGCGTCAACGGCGTGCACCGCAACCCGTTGACCGTGACGATGCCGAAGCCCGAGCCGCTGACCGGCGCGGCGCTGGCCGAGTACCGCCGCGCCACCGCCCCGGCGCTGGCCCAGCTGAAGCGCATCGAAGGCTTCCAGCTCGCGGCGCGCTGACCGGCCGTGCCTTCGCAGGGCGACGCGCTGTTCGTCGGGCTGATTTCCGGCACCAGCGCCGATGGCATCGATGCCGCGCTGATCTCGGTTTCGCCGCCCATCGTGGGCACCGCGCCGCGCATCGCGGTGCTGCGCGCCCGCACCACCCCTTACGAACCCGACCTTCGCGCCACGATCCTGCGCGTCTCGCAAAGCGAGGCCACGGTGCATCTCGATGAGTTCGGCGCGCTGGACAGCGCGATCGGCGAGGCTTTCGCGCAGGCGACCCTGGCGCTGCTGGACGAGGCCGGCATCGCACCGGCGCAGGTGCGTGCGATCGGCTCGCACGGGCAGACCCTGCGGCACCGGCCGCGGCCGCCGCACCGGTTCACCCTACAGGTGGGCGACCCGAATGTGATCGCGGAGCGCACCGGCTGCGACGTGGTGGCCGATTTCCGCCGCCGCGACGTGGCCGCCGGCGGTGAAGGCGCGCCCTTGATGCCGGCTTTCCATGCCGCCGTACTCGGCGACGCCCGCGAAGTGCGTGCGGTGTTGAACCTCGGGGGCATCGGCAACCTCACCCTGCTCCCGACGACGGGCCCGGTGCGCGGCTTCGACACGGGCCCGGCGAACGGATTGATGGACGCGTGGTGCTTCGAGCACACCGGCCATGCCTATGACGCTCACGGCGCCTGGGGCGCCACCGGCCGCGTGCTGCCCGGGCTGCTGCAGCGCTGCCTGGCCGAGCCGTGGCTGGCCCTACCACCGCCCAAGAGCAGCGGCCGCGACCAGTTCCATCTGGGCTGGCTGCGCGAGCGGCTGGAAGGCGACGAGGCGCCGCAGGACGTGCAGGCGACGCTGGTGGAATTCAGTGCGCGCAGCATCGTCGATGCGCTGCGTGCCACGCAGCCGGACACCACGCGTCTGATCGCCTGCGGTGGCGGCGTGCACAACGCCCTGCTGATGGCGCGCCTTGCCGCCCTGCTGCCGGGCGTGGCGGTGGAAAGCAGCGCCGCGCACGGCATCGACCCCGATGCGGTCGAGGCGGCGGGCTTCGCGTGGCTGGCCTGGCAAACGCTGGAGGGGCGGCCGGGCAATCGCCCGGAAGTGACGGGGGCCGCCGGCCCGCGCGTGCTGGGCGTGATCGTTCCGGGGCGTCGCGGCGACTGAACCCTGCCGGCGGAATCAGCTGCCTTCGGAAGGATTGCGCGTGTACGCCGGCGCGTCGTTGGGCAGATCGGTCATCGCGTTCATGGCTTCGTAGAACGCGCGGGCTTCCTCGTCGTTCCACGCGCCACGCAGGCGGGCGATGTCGCCCGGCACCGGCGGCGGCTCGGGCTCGGCCATGCCGAGCGCCTGCTTGAGCAGGTGCAGGATCACGTCGTTGAGCGGCCAGCCCTTCTGACGGGCCAGCTCTTTCAGCCGTTCGGCCACACGCTCATCGATGTCGCGGACGAGGAAATCGGCCATGGGGGCGGGCCGCGCTCCGTGGAAGGGATCAGGATTTCGAGCTTACGCCCGCGGGCGCATGGCGCGCCAGCCACGCCACCAGCGCGATCGCGGGCACAGCCAGCGCTGCGGTGCCGGCGAAGAACAAGGCGTAGGCCTCCATCAGCGGCCGCGTCTGGGCCAGCGTCTCGACGATGACGCCGGAAAAGCCCTTCATCACCTTGCCAAGCAATGCATAAAACGAACTCAGCAACGCGTACTGGGTGGCGGTGTAGCCGACGTTGGTGAGGCTCGACATGTAGGCGATCAGCGCGATGCCGGCGAAACCGGCGCTGAAGTTGTCGATCGCCATGGCGATGCCGAACACAACGTTGTTCGCACCGGACAGGGCGAGCCAAGCGAACGCGAGGTTCGACAACGGGCCCAGCACCGCGCCGAGCAGCAGGGTCGGGAACAAGCCGAGGCGCAGGGCGGCCACGCCCGCCGCCGCGGTGCCGAAGAACGTGGCCGCGAGGCCGATGCCGCCACGCACCTTGCCGATCGTCTGCTCGGCGATGCCGAGATCGGCATACAGCGGGTTCGCCATCGGCCCCATCACGAAGTCGGCGAGGCGGTACAGGCTGATCGCGGCGAGGACGGCCAAGGCCATCTGCCGGTGCTGGAGGAAGAAGGCGATGAACGGGCCGAGGATGGCGTCGTAAAGCCCGCGCGGCGTCCACAGCGGCGGAAGGCCCACCGTCGACGACGGCCCGGCGCTGCGCGGTTCACCGACGAACAGCACCACGACGAGGCCGGCGAAAGCCATCGCGGCGAAGGCGGCGTAGGACGAGGCCCAACCAACCTGGGCGGCCACGAGGAAGATCAGGGCGTCGGTCAGCAGCAGCGCCGTGCGGTAACCGAGCTGGTAGGCCGCGCTGAGGATCGCCAGCTGGTCGCTGCTCTCGGCGCACTCGATGCGCCAGGCGTCGATGACGATGTCTTGCGTGGCGGAAGCGAGGGCAACGCCCAGCGCAATCGCCCCGAACAGCTGCAGATGGCCCTTTGGCGTGAGGATCGCCATGGCGAGCAGGCCGAGCACCACCCCGCCCTGCGCCAGCAGCAACCAGCCGCGGCGCCGACCGAGGCGGCCGAGCAGCGGCACCGTGGTGCGATCGACCACCGGTGCCCAGAGGAACTTCACGGAATAGGCGATACCGACCCACGAGAGGAAACCGATGGCCCCCAGCTCGATGCCCTCGGTGCGCAGCCAGAAGCCCAGCGTGTTCCCGACCAGCATGAAAGGCAGGCCGGCGGCGAGGCCAAGCACCAGCAGCAGCGCCACCTTCGGATCGCGCACGCCGCGCAGCACTTCGCGCCAGCCGGGGCGCGGGGCCGCTGCAGGCGTCGAGGTGGCGGTTGAATCAGTCGGCATAGTCGACGACGAAGGGCGCGTGATCAGAGAAGCGCGGTTCCGGGTGGATCGCGCAATCCTTCAGCCGCGACGCCAGACCGGGGCTGACCAGCTGGTAATCGATGCGCCAGCCGACGTTCTTGGCCCGGGCCGCGCCGCGCTGGCTCCACCACGTGTAGTCCTGCCCGTCCGGGCGCAGGCGCCGGTAGGCGTCGACCCAGCCGTCTTCTTCGAGCAGGGCTGTCAGCCACTGGCGCTCTTCCGGAAGGAAACCGGAGTTCTTCTCGTTCGACTTGGCGTTGCGGATGTCCTTCGGCGTGTGCGCGATGTTCCAGTCGCCGCAGACCACCACATCGCGGCCCGAGGCCAGCAGCGCCTGCAACTGCGGCCGGAACCAGCGCATCACTTCGAACTTGAAGCCTTGGCGCTCGTCGCCCGAGCTGCCGGAAGGCAAGTACAGGGAAACGACGGACAGGTTGCCGATGCGGGCCTCCAGCCAGCGCCCCTCTTCGTCGAAGGGCGCCCAGCCGAGGCCGGTGGCGTACGCATCCGGCTTCGTGCGGCTGTAGACCGCCACGCCCGAATAGCCCTTCTTCGTCGACGCGTCGCGAAACGCCACGTGCCAGCCCGCCGGACGGAACAGCGCGTCGGCCAGCTGGTGCTCCTGCGCCTTGGTCTCCTGCACGCACAGCACGTCGATGCCGGACGCAGCAAACCAGTCGAAGAACCCCTTGCTGGCCGCGGAGCGCAGGCCGTTGGCGTTGAAGCTGCAGATGCGCATGAAAAGGCGGGTCAGGGATCACAGCCGGATTGTCGCCGATCCGGCCGTGCCGCCGCGCGTCGCAGCCCTGCAGATGCGCGGGGAATGGGCTTTCCGCTAGCCTGACGACCTTTCCGATCCATGCCGGAGCCCGCGTGAGCACCTACCGCCAAGCTTTCCTCGATCTGTCGCTGCGCGCGGAAGCGCTGCGCTTCGGCGAGTTCCACCTGAAATCCGGCCGCACCAGCCCCTACTTCTTCAATGCCGGGCAGTTCAACACTGGCGCCACGCTGTCGGGCCTCGCCGACTGCTACGCCGAGGCGCTGCTGGAGAGCGGCGTGGCCTTCGACATGCTGTTCGGCCCCGCCTACAAGGGCATCCCGCTGGCCACCGCGCTGGCGATGGCGCTGGCGAAGCGCGGCCGCGACGTGCCGGTCGCGTTCAACCGCAAGGAAGCCAAGACCCATGGCGAGGGCGGCACGCTGATTGGCGCCCCGCTCAAGGGCCGCGTGCTGATCGTCGACGACGTGATCACCGCCGGCACCGCCGTCCGCGAGTCGGTGGAGATCATCCGCGCTGCCGGTGGTACGCCCTGCGGCGTGCTGATCGCGCTGGACCGCCAGGAGCGAGGTGCGGAAGGCCAGCGTTCCGCGGCCCAGGAGGCCTCGGCGGCACTGGGCGTGCCGGTGGTCTCGGTCGCCCGGCTGGACGACCTGTTCACCTTTGTCGCGGACCGCCCCGAACTGGCCCTGCATCGCGAGCGCCTGCTGGCGTATCGTGCGGCCTACGGTTCGATCGACGGATGATCTGGCATGGCCCGTACCGCCCTTCCCCGCCGCGTGATCCGGCCCGCCGCGCTCGCGGTCGCCCTGCTGGCCGCCCTGCCCATCGCCATCGCGCCGGTGGCGGCCCAGGGCACCGAAGCAACCGCGGAGAAGAAGCTCTACCGCTGGACGGATTCCAGCGGCAAGGTCCACTACACCGACGCCCTGCCGGCCGACGTGGTGAACCAAGCGCGCGCCGAACTGAGCGTGGCCACGGGCCTGGTGCGCAGTACCGTCGACCGCGCCCTGACGGCCGAAGAACGCCGCGCCGCCGAAGCGGAGGCCCTCCGTGCCGCCGAGGCCCAGGCGCGCGTCGAGAACTCACAGCGCTCCGAAGAGGCAAAGGTCAGCAGCTTCCGCACCGAAGAGGACCTGCGCATGGCCTACATCGACCGCCAGAGGGTCATCGACGAGACGCTCGAAAGCCTCGAGGCCGCCATCAATTCGCAGCGCGGCAGCCTGCACCAGCAGCTGGGCGTCGCTGGCGATGCCGAGCTGGCCGGCCGCCCGGTGCCGCGGCGCACGATCGACGTCATCCTCGAACTGCGCGAGGAGGTGCAGAAGCAGGAGCAGGCGCGCGTCGAGCGTGCGGCGGAGCGCCAGGTGCTTGGCGAGGAGATGGAACGGCTGGTCGTGCTGTTCCGCGAGCGCCAAGCGGCCCGCGAGCGCGGGATGGCCACCGAGATGTAACCGCCCGGTGCCGGGTCCGCGAGCGGACACCGGCGCGAGGGGCTGGGATCAGAACGGCAGGGTCAGATCGCTCCGGATAGCGAGGATCGCGGCGCGGAAACCTTCCTGCACCCGGGCCAGCGCCTCCTCGTTGTCCGCCTCGAAGCGCAACACGAGGATGGGCGTCGTGTTCGAAGCTCGAACCAGCCCCCAGCCATCCGGCCAATCGGCGCGAAGGCCGTCGATCGTGGAGACGCGGGCCCCTTCGAAACGGGCCCCGGCCACGAAGGCCTCGATGAAGGCATGCGGCTCGCCCTCCTGCATCTCGATCTTGAGCTCGGGCGTGCTGGTGGCCTTCGGCAGCTCGGCAAAGACCGCTTCCGGCTCCTCCGCGCGGGTGGCGAGGATCTCGAGCAGGCGCGCGGCCGCATAGAGGCCGTCGTCGAACCCGTACCAGCGCTCCTTGAAGAAGAAGTGGCCGCTCATCTCGCCGGCGAGCTCCGCCTCCGTCTCCTTCATCTTCGCCTTGATCAGCGAATGACCGGTCTTCCACATCAGCGGGCTGCCGCCATGGCGCAGCACGTAGCCGGCGAGGTGCCCCGAGCACTTCACGTCGTAGATGATGCAAGCACCCGGGTTGCGCTCCAGCACGTCGGCCGCGAACAGCATCAGCAGGCGATCGGGGTAGATCATCTCCCCGTCGCGGGTCACCACGCCGAGGCGGTCGCCGTCGCCGTCGAAGGCGAGGCCGATGTCGGCACCGGCGCGCTGCACCGCCTGCACGAGGTCCTCGAGGTTGTGCGGGTCGCTCGGGTCCGGATGGTGGAAGGGGAAGGTGCCGTCGATGTCGCAGTAAAGCGTCTCGACATCGGCGCCGATGGCTTCGAGCAGGCGCGGGCCGAGATCGCCGGCCACGCCGCTGCCGGCGTCGACCACCACGCGAAGGCGGCGCTCGATCTGGATGTCGCCAGCGACGCGGTCGATGTAGTCCTGGCCGATGTCGACGGTGTCGAGTTCGCCGCGGCGCTCGGCCACCGGCATGCGCCCTTCCGCGATGCGCACGTAGAGATCGCTGATCGCGCCACCGGACAGGGTTTCGCCGTCGACGACGATCTTGAAGCCGTTGTAGTCGGGCGGGTTGTGGCTGCCGGTGACGGCGATGGCGCTGCCGAGGCGCAGGTGGTGCGCGGCGAAATACGCGACCGGCGTCGGGACCATGCCGACGTCGGTGACGTCGATACCCGACATGCGCAAGCCGTCGATGAGCGCGCGCGACATCTCCGGCGAGGAGATCCGGCCGTCGCGACCGATGGCGATGCCACGCAGGCCTTTCTCCTTCATCAGCGCGCCGACGGCGCGGCCGATCAGGCGGGCGACGTCGGGGCTGAGCGTCTGGCCAACCACGCCACGAATGTCGTAGGCGCGGAAAATGCTGCGCTCGACGGTGAACTCCGGGGCGCTCGGCTTCACCTCGACGGGCCTCGCCGGGGACGGCCGAGCGGTTTCGAGTTTGCCGTCGGCCTGCAGCTCGGCGAGGGTCGGCTCCGCTTCCACGACCCCCTTGGCCTTGCGCTCCGTGAGGCGCCTCGCAAGCGCCGCCGCCTTCTCGCGAGGAACGAGCACGAGCGCCAGACCGAACAGGACGACCAGACTGCCGGCGACCAGTTCGACCAAGCCACCCATGTCGAGCGTGCCCGGGTCGGCGTACGGCGACGTACCGACGACCCGCAGCCGGCTTTCCGCCAGCGCAACGGCGCCGCGTTCCGCCTCTTCCGAAAGGGTGATGTTTCCGGACTCGATCAGCGAGCGACCGCCCTGACGCAAGGCCGCGTAAGCCCCGGAGGGCGCGGCGCGGTCGATCAGCGGCTGCAGGAGGTCGAGCGGACGACGCACGTAGGCAAGGCCGACCAGACCGTTCTCGTCGGGAATCGGGGCGGCGAGCGCCAGCCACGGACGCCCGGCGTCCTGCACGACCGCCATCTGCACGCCATCGCGATCAAGGGCGGTGACCAGCAGTCCGAGCTTTCCGTAGCCGAAGCGCTCGGCGTTCGCCCACAGCGGGGTGATGTCGGCCGGATGGATCTCGACGGCTTCGATGCCCACCCAGCTACCAGCCAAGGCGGCACGCGCGCCATCGATGTTGTTGCCGAGCACGGCGTCGCGCACGCGCGGGAGTTTGCGCTGCTCTTCGAGGCTGGCGCGCTCGGCGTCGAGCAGGGCACGCAGCTCGGCGACCGCGGCCGTCCGCGCCTCCTGGGCCGTGACGGACAGGGCCGAGGCCGAGTGCAGGGTCCAGCCGCCCCAAGCCAGCAGGGCGCCCGCCACGATGGCGAACACCGCCAGCAGGATGTTGAGGATGCGGATCTTCGGACGGGGCGTTTCGGCGTTCTGCATGCGGGGGTCCGGGGGTCAGCGGGTGCCAGTGTGGCCGAAACCACCTTCACCGCGCTCGGAGGCATCGAAGGCGGCCACGACGTTCCAGCGGGCGCGGGCGACGGGGAGGAACACCAGCTGGGCGACGCGGTCGCCGGGCTGGACGGTGACAGGAGCGGTGCCGCGGTTCCACAGGCTGATCATCAGCGGCCCCTGGTAATCGGCGTCGATGAGGCCGGTGAGGTTGCCCAGCACGAGGCCGTGCTTGTGGCCAAGGCCCGAACGCGGCAAGACCACGGCGCACAGCGCAGCGTCGCCGATGTGGAACGCCAGCCCGCTGGGCACGAGGGCGGTCTCGCCGGGGGCCAGGGTGTGCGGTGCCTCGAGCATGGCGCGCAGGTCCATGCCGGCGGACTGCGCCGTGGCGTAGTCCGGCAGGGGGAACTCGGCGCCGAGCCGGGCGTCGAGGATCTTCAGGTCGACGGCGGGCGACAGGGCACTCATGCACGGCCCAGCCAGTCGGCGATCCAGTCGACCAAGCCGCGGGCGATGTCGGCCTTGCGCGCGGTGGCGAAGGTTTTCTCGCCGCCGTTCCAAAAGAGCGTGAGCGCGTTCTCGTCGGCATCGAACCCGCAACCCGGCACGCCAACCTGGTTGGCGGCGATGGCGTCGAGCTTCTTGGCCGCGAGCTTGCCGCGCGCGTAGGCCTCGACGTCATGCGTCTCCGCCGCGAATCCCATCACGCAACGCGGGCGCTGCGCGTGCACGGCAACCTCGGCGAGCACGTCGGCGGTGCGTTCGAGCAGCAACGTCATCGGGCCGGCGCCCTTCTTGATCTTTTGCCCGGCGACTTCGGCCGGCCGGTAGTCGGCGACGGCCGCGGCGCCCACGTAGGCGTCATTCCCGGGCAGGGCGGCCAGCACGGCGGTGTGCATCTCGGCGGCGCTGCGGACATCGATGCGACGCACGCCGGCCGGCGTGGCCAGCTTCACGGGGCCGGCCACCAGCGTGACCTCGGCGCCGGCACGCACGGCCGCTTCGGCCACGGCGAAACCCATCCGGCCGCTGCTGCGGTTGCCGACGAAACGCACCGGATCGATGTCCTCGAAGGTGGGGCCGGCGCTAACCAGCACGCGACGCCCGGCGAGGCGCTTCGGCGTCGTGCCCTCGGCGAGCGCCTCAGCGAGATCGGCCACGAGTTCGGTGGGCTCGCGCATCCGGCCTTCGCCGGTCTCCCCGCAAGCCTGCTCACCGGCGCCCGGACCGAACACGGCAACGCCGCGCTGGCGCAGGGTGGCGACATTGGCTTGCGTGGCGGCATTCGCCCACATCACGCGATTCATCGCCGGTGCAACGGCGAGAGGCGCTTCGGTCGCGAGGCAGAGCGTGCTGAGCAGGTCGTCGGCGCGGCCCTGGGCAAGGCGGGCGAGCATGTCGGCAGTGGCGGGCGCCACCAGCACGCGCGTGGCCCAGCGCGCCAGCTCGATATGGCCCATGGCCGCTTCGGCCGACTCGTCCCACAGCGACGTGCGAACCGGGTGGCCGGAGAGGGCCTGCAGCGTGGTGGCGGTGATGAAGTGCGCCGCGCCTTCGGTCATGACCACGCGGACCTCCGCGCCGGCTTCGCGCAGGCGACGCACGAGATCCGCCGACTTGTATGCGGCGATGCCTCCGCTGACGCCGAGCAGGATCCGTTCCCCGTGCAATGCCGCCACGCCGCGCTCCATCAAGATTGAGCGGGAAGCTTACCCCAGCGCACCGCGGGTTCGGACGGCCAATCCGCCCCGCGCACGCCACGCTGGCGCCATGACCCTGCACGACTGGCCAGCCACCGACCGCCCCCGCGAACGCCTCCACGCCCAAGGCCCGGATGCCTTGTCCGACGCCGAGCTCCTGGCCCTGTTCCTCGGCACCGGGCCACGCGGAAGCAATGCCGTCGCCCACGCCCAAGGCCTCATCAACCGCTGCGGCGGGCTGCGTGCCCTGCTCGACCGCGCTCCCGCTGAGCTACGCCAATTGCCCGGGATCGGGCCGGCGCGGGCCGCGCTGATCTCGGCGGCGCTGGCCTTGGGGCGACGCCAGTTGCAGGGCGAGCTCGCCCGCGGCGACGCCCTCGCCTCGCCGCGGCAGGCCGGCGAGTACTTCAGCCGCTGGCTGCGCGCCTCGCCACGCGAACGCTTCGGCGTGCTGTTCCTCGACAATCGCCACCGCGTGATCGCCCACGAAGTACTGTTCGAGGGCTCCATCGATTCGGCCGCAGTGCACCCCCGCGTGGTGGTGCAGCGCGCCATGGGCTTGAATGCGGCGGCCGTGGTGCTGGGGCACAACCATCCAAGCGGCGTCGCCGAGCCGAGCGCGGCCGACCGCCAACTCACCGCGGCACTCAAGCAGGCGCTGGCCCTCGTGGAGGTGCGACTGCTCGACCACTTCGTGGTTGGCGACGGCCCTGCCGTCTCGATGGCCGAGCGCGGCTGGGTCTAGCGGTGGCGGGGAAAACCGCCCGTATACTCCGATCGAACCGCTCCCCGGGCTCGCCCATGCCGATCGACTACCGTCTGGTGTACCCGGCCGATGCCGTCGAGCAGGCCGTGCCGATTGGCGCGCTGGCGAGTGCGGAGTTCGACCCGCGCGCCGGCGCCTACGCCAACCGCGTCGCCCGGGCCTGCGAACGAGCCGGGATCGGCAACGCGGCGGTCATCGACGTCGCCAGCGTCGCGGTGGTGCGCATGGCGATGCGCTACGGTCCGCTGGGCCAGGACGGCCACGCGTACCACAACCAGGACCACCTGCTGGAGCTCCTGGAAGACAAGCTGCCGGCCCTGCTCGCGCAGGCTGGCCTGACCACCGTCGGACGCGAAGCGCTGGCCTTGTTCTGCGCCTGCCACGACCTGCGCCAGCGCGAAGCGCGACGACATGACGACGAGCCGATCGGCGCCAACGAAGCGGCGAGCCTGGCCGAAACCGAACGGCTGCTCGATGCCGCCGGCCTCTCCGAGACCACGCTCCGCATGATGCTGCGCTTCGCCATCGTCGGCAGCACCTTCGCCGCCGGGAACGACGAGAACGTGCAGTCGCAGGGGGCGTTCGCGCATCGGCTTGCCGGATGGCTGGACGGCTCGCAACCGGGTTGGCGCGACGATCCAATTGCCGCGGAGGCCGAGCACCTGGCCCGCATGGCGGCGGACATCGACACCAGCAACGTGGCGTCGCCCTACATCGATTTCGCGCAGTCCGCAGTCGCGCTCGCCAGCGAGATCCAATACCGCGCGGGCCGTGCGCTGGACGCTGCGGAATCCGCCGCAGGCTGCCTCGGCTTCCTCACCGAGGGGCAGGAGCGCTACGTTTTCGCCCTGCAGCGCTTCGCCTCGCGCGAGGGCCGCGCCGCCTTCGGCGCCCAGCGCGACGCGAACGCGGCCCGCGTGCGCGAGACCGGGCGCCGGCTCCGTGAGCGCTTCCCCGCCGGTTCGTCGCCGAGCTCGGGGCATGCGGTGATCAACGCCTTCCGCGAGATCGCCGCGCAGGCGCCCTGAGCCCACACCCTCCACCCGGAAAACGGAAGGGCCGGCGATCGCTCGCCGGCCCCTCTTCTTGCCGCCGTGCTTCGAGATCAGGGGTTGAACGGACGCGACCAGCTCAGGGTCCAGTTGTCGTTGTCCGAGTTGCTGCGGAAGGCGCCCACGTAATCGGTCGGGACGAACCAGTCATTCACGCTCGGAGCCGCTCCGCCCGGCGGGAACACGCCGGCCGGGGCATTGCCGTTCGGCAGGAAGCTGCCGGCGACGAGCGGCGACGTCGCGAGGACCTCATTGCCGGTCTGCGACGAGAACCAGCGCTGGGCGAAGTTCGTCGACAGGCCCGTGCCGGTGCGGGTGTTCGCCACGCAGCCGGCGACCTTGATGTTGTTGCCGGTGAGGACACCGCTCAGCCCGATGTCCGGGTTGCCGGCCGCGGCCTCGGTTGCCACGCCGTCGAATGCCACGCAAGCGCGCGGGAACCCGGCGATGATCAGGTTGTAGAAGTTGCCGCCCGAACCGCTGTTCACCAGCAGGCCGTCGCTACCGGTGACGGCCGACGGGCCCAGGACCGTGACGTTGGCAACGGTGCCACGAGCACGCGGGTTGGCGTCGACGTTCGTCGGGCTGTTCGACAGCTCGAAACCGTGGTTGGAACCCGGGCAGCCGCGCTGGTCGACCACGCCGAACTGGAGCTTGCCGGTGAAGCCCTCGTCCCAGTCGAAGCCGTCGTCGCCGCCGCAGGTCACCAGCGCGTAGCGGACGTTCGCCGTGCCGCCGAACCACTCGAAGCCGTCGTCCTGGCCGCGGAAGGCCTGCAGGTACTCGAGCGTCGTGCCCGAGCCCACGCCGTTGAAGGTGAAGGCGTTGAGCTCGCGGTTCGTGGTGAAGATGTAGCCCGAGTAGCGGACCTGCATGTAGCGCACGACGCCGCTGTTGTCTTTGGCGTCGGTGCCGCCGTAGCGATTGGTGGTATCCCACTCGGCCACGCAGTTGGGGTTGCAGTTCGACGGGGCGTTGCCGGAGAGCACGAGGCCACCCAGCTGGCCCGGCGCCGGAGCGCCCGGAGCGCCCGGCAGCTCGTTGCCCGTGGTCATGATGATCGGGAACGCGCGCGACCCTTCGGCGAAGATCTTCGAGCCGCGGTTGACGGCAAGGTGGTCGAAGGAGTTCGCGCTCGCGCCGGTCGAGACCAGCAGGGTCCCCGGCTGGATCCGCAGCGTGGCGGCCGTGCCGCCCTGCCCGGTGTCGGTGCCGACCTGCACCTTGCCGTTCATCACCCACGTGATGTTGTTGGTGAGGGTCTGGTCGCCGGTGATCGTGGCCGGGAGCTGACAGGCGCGTGCGCCGAAGGCCGGGGCGGCCGTCGCGAACGACGGGCAAGCCGTGAAAGCCTGCTGGTAGGCGCAGCTGGCGGAGTCCACGCCGCCGAGACGCTGCAGCGTCTGCGTGCGGTTCGCCAGGCCCGTGCTCCCGTTCATGGTGTAGCTGACGGTGATCGAGTTGCAGCTGTTGACGGTGAAGGTCGCGGTGCCGATCTGCGTGTTGGCCGAGGTGCCCGGGGCCGGCCAGGTGCCCGCCGCCGAACGGAAGATCGGCACCGTCGTCGAGGTGTTCTGGAACTCCGACCAGTTCTGCTGGAGCGTGATCCAGAACGGGTTGCCAGCGTTGTCGTACACGAAGTCCGCCGCGAACAGCGTGCCGCCCGCGCGCTGCGCGTTCGGGATGAAGTCGATCAGGACGCCGCGGCCGGAGGCGGCCGGGTCGAACCAGGCGCCGTCGAAGGCTTCGGACAGACGCACCGAGGCGTGGGCCTGGGTGGCGGCGAGCGCAATGGCGCTGGCCAGCGCGAGTCGGGTGAGACGGGTCGTGGCGGACATGTCGGAACTCCAGAAGTCGGGAAACGGGACCGGCGACGGCCGGTTGCCGTCGAGCGCCGCCATGCTCGGGCCCGTCGATGACAGCCCGACGAGGCTTTCTTGACGGTCAGGTTGCAGTTCGGCCGCCCTGCCGGCCTTCCGGTAAACTTCGCGACCGCCTGCGAGCGGGCCCCCAGGCCCGCGCCGCGCCTCGATGTCGGACCGGCCCCGCCGGCCACCCCGGAACCCGCCGTGAAAGAACACCTCCGCGAACTGCTTGCCCAGGCCCTGCTCGACCTCCGTCGCCATGGCCGCCTGCCGGCGGACCTCGTCCTCCCCGAAGTCGTCATCGATCGCACCAAGACGCCCGAACACGGCGACTACGCGACCAGCCTCGCCCTGATGCTGGCCAAGCCGGCCGGGATGAAGCCGCGCGACGCCGCGCAGGCGCTGGTCGACGCGCTGCCGACGTCGCAGCACGTGGCCAAGGTCGACATCGCCGGCCCCGGCTTCCTGAATTTCCACATCTCGCAGGGCTGCCGCCTCGCGACGATCCGCAAAGTCTTCGAGCAGGGCGAGGCCTACGGTCGCGGCGACCCGGGCTCGCTGGAGTCGGTGACGGTCGAGTTCGTCTCGGCCAATCCGAATGGCCCGCTGCACGTGGGCCATGGCCGCGGCGCCGCCTACGGCGCCACCGTCGCCACCCTGCTCGAGGCCGCCGGGCACACCGTGCAGCGCGAGTACTACGTCAACGACGCCGGCCGGCAGATGGACATCCTCGCCGTCTCGGTGTGGGTGCGCTACCACGAGCTGGCGGGCGTGGCCCTGCGCTTCCCCGACAACGGCTACAAGGGCGACTACGTCATCGAGATCGCCCGCAAGCTGCGCGGCAAGGTCGGTGATGCGTTCAAGCGCGGCGCCACCGAGGTGACGGACGGCCTGCCGGCGGACGAATCGCAGGGCGGCGACAAGGAAGCCCACGTCGACGGGCTGATCGCCCGCGCCAAGGCGCTGCTGGGCGACGCCGACTACCGCAAGGTGTTCGATGCCGGCCTGTCGTGGTGCCTCGCGGACATCAAGGACGACCTCAAGGGCTTCGGCGTCGTCCACGACAACTTCTTCAGCGAACGCTCGCTGATGACCGACGGCTACGTGCAGCGCGCCATCGACACGCTGCAGGCCAACGGCCACCTGTACGAGCAGGAAGGCGCGCTGTGGTTCCGCGCGACCACCTTCGGCGACGACAAGGACCGCGTGGTCAAGCGCGAGAACGGCGTCACCACCTACTTCGCCTCCGACCTCGGCTACCTGCTCAGCAAGTTCGAGCGCGGCTTCGAGCGCGCCATCTACATCTTCGGCGCCGACCACCACGGCTACATCGCCCGCTTGAAGGCCGCGGCGCAGGGCCTCGGCCTCGACCCGGCGAAGATCGACATCGAACTCGTGCAGTTCGCCATCCTGTTCCGCGGCGGCGAGCGCGTGCAGATGTCGACCCGCGCCGGCAGCTTCGTCACCCTGCGCGAACTGCGCGAGGAAGTGGGCACCGACGCGGCGCGCTTCTTCTACGTGATGCGCGGCAACGACCAGCACCTCGACTTCGACCTCGACCTCGCCAAGAGCGAGTCGAACGAGAACCCGGTCTATTACATCCAGTACGCCCACGCGCGCATCGCCTCGATCTTCCGTCAGGCGGTCGAGAAGGGCTACGCGTGGAACCGCACCGCCGCCGAAGCCGCACGCGCGAAGCTGGTCGAGCCGCAGGAGAACGCGCTGATCACCGAGCTGATGCGCTTCCCGGAGGTCGTGCAGGCCGCCGCGCAGCATCGCGGCCCGCAGATCATCGCGAACTACCTGCGTGAGCTCGCCGCCTGCTTCCACGCCTTCTACAACGCCCAGCCGATCCTGATCGCCGACGAGGAACTGCGCCATGCGCGCCTCGGCCTCGCCGCGGCGACGCGCCAGGTGCTGGCGAACGGCCTCGGCCTGCTGGGCGTCTCGGCCCCGGAGAGCATGTGATGGCGTCGAAGCGTGGCGGAAAAACGCAGGCGAAGCGCGGTGGCGGCCTGAAGACCGGCCTGATCCTCGTCACCGGCCTCGCGCTGGGCCTCGGCCTCGCGGCGGCCTACCTGATGTTCGGCGACCGGCAGAAGCTCGACGCGATCCTGCCGCAGCCGAACCCGCAGGCCGAAGCCCCGGCGCCGCGCCGCGACGCCGAGCCGGTCGCGCAGGAGCCGGAAGAGGCGACGGAAGCGCCGAAGCCGACCTACGACTTCTACACCGTGCTGCCGGAGAAGGAAGTGGAACTGCCGGGCGAGACCGCCGAGGCGGCCGCGCCGGGCAGCACGGCGCCGGCATCGGCGGCTCCGACGACGACACCTGCGGCAAACGCTGGTACGACGACGCCGTCAGCGGCGCCTGCGGCGCCAAGCGGCCTGCAGCTGCAGGCCGGCGCCTTCGGCAATGCCGGCGACGCCGAAGCGCTCCGCGCGCGGCTGGCCCTGGTCGGGCAGATGGCGCGCATCGAAACCGTGCAGGCCAATGGCCGCACCCTGCATCGCGTCCGCCTTGGCCCCTATGCCGACGTGGCCGCCCGCGATGCCGCGCAGAAGGCGCTGGCGGAAGCCGGCGTCACCGCGACACCGGCGCGCTGAGGAATCCGTCGGCGGCTCGGGCCTACGGGGCCCCGCCGCCCTCGCGATCGAAGGATCGCACCAGTTCGAAAGCCCCGGCCCGCAGTAGCGACCTCACGTCCTGGCACTCGGTGGCGGGCTCGTCGTCGAGCCGCCGCACGACGCCCACCCAAGCATCGCGGCGTGCCTTCGCGAGATACAGGGCCTCGTCCGCCAGCGCGAGGGTGGCGTCCCAGTCCCCGGCGGTGGCCTCCGGAAGGATCGGGAACGCCGCGAAGCCGATCGAACAGGTGAGCGCGAGCGGGGCTTCACCGTCGATGGCGAAGCGCTCGGACCGCACGGCGGCGGCGAGACGCGCTGCCAGCACCGGCGCCTGCGCCCGGTCGACGAAACGCTGGACGACGAGGAACTCCTCGCCACCCCACCGCACCAGCACGTCGGAACTCCGGCAGGTGGCCTTCAGCACGGCGGCGAACCGCGCCAGCACCCGGTCGCCCACGGCATGCCCGCGCTGGTCGTTCACGGCCTTGAAGTGGTCGATGTCGATGAGCAGGGCCACCAGATCGCTGTCGGCGGCACGCTGGCCGTCGGCGCGCCGCCGCAGGCTGAGCGGCAGGTCGGCCTGCAGCGTGTCTTCGAGCAAGCGGCGATTGCCGAGGCCAGTGAGCTGGTCGGTTCGCGTCAGATCGGCCAGACGGCGGTTGATCGCCTGCAGTTCGCGACGACGCAGCAGGAAGCCGCCGAACACCAGGGCAAGGGCGACGAGGGCGGCGGCAAGCCAAAGACGCGTCGTCCGCTCCTCGCTGAGCTGCAGGCCCTGCTCGGCCCGCTCGCGTCGCAAGGTCTCGAGCTCCAGCTCCCGTTGTTCGGCCTCGTAACGGCGGTCGAGGGCGTCGAGGCGGCGCGTGCGCTCCTCGTCGAAGATGCGGTCGCTGAGCGCTTTGTGGCGGCGAAAGGTATCGAGGGCCTCGCGATGGCGCCCGGCCGCCGCCTGCACCTCGGAAAGCTGCAGCGTGGCTTGGCGCTGCACCTCGTGGGCTTCGCCCTGCTCGGCCTGCGCGAGGGCGCCGAGGATCCGGGCCTCCGCCGTCGCCCAATCGCCCTGGCGGAAGGCAAGGCGCCCTTGGGCAAGCCCCACCAGCATCCGCTCCCGGGGTTGGTCGAGCGCTTCGGCGATGGCCTCGGCGTCGCGCAGGTGCTCCGCCGCATCGGCCAGCCGGTCGTCTTCGAGCCCGACCTGGGCCAGGGCGATCAGGGAGATCAGTTCGCCGGGCCGGTCACCCGCCTGCCGCCGCAGGGCGAGAGCTTCCTCGTGGTGGGCACGGGCGGTGGCGACATCCTCCGCGTCGAGCGCGAGGTCCCCGAGGTTGTGCAGGGTTCCCGCGATGCGTGTCGGCACGCCGAGCTCGCGACGAACCGCCAGCGCGAGCTGGTAGTGCTCGAGGGCACGCTCGCGGTCGCCGAGTCGGGCATACAGCACGCCGAGATTGTTCTCGGACAACGCGATGTCCTGCGCCTCGCCCAGCGATTCGCGCAGGCGCAGGGCTTCGTGCGTGTAGCGCAGGGCGGTGTCGTAATCGGCGAGATCGAAGCCGTGCGCCACGCCGAGGTTGTTCAATACCCCGGCGATTTCGCGGGGGCGCGCCAGCGAACGCTCGATCACGAGCGCCTGTTCGAACAGAACGATGGCTTGTCCCGGCTCACCGCGGCTCCGCGCGATCACGCCGAGATTGTTCAGGGCGCGCGCGAGTCCGGGCGAATCACCCTCGCGCTCGGCCAGCGCACGCGCGCGGCCGGCGATGGTCGTTGCCTCGTCGTAGCGGCCGAGCACCATGTGCGCCCAGCCCATCTCGTTGAGCACGCGCACTTCGGAAGCCGGGTCCGGCCATTGTGCAAGGAGCGCCAACGCCTCCCCGCCAGCCGAGAGGGCGCGCTCGGGGGCCTCCTGTCGCGAGGCCACCACGAGGTCCACCAGGGGAGCGATGCGCGCTTGCCCTTCGAGGCCCTGCAGCGCGGCCTCGCTCCGCGCGCGCTCGTCGGCCGGGGCCGCCGCTGAAGGCGGGGCCGGGGCCGGCGCCAGCGCCAGCACAAGCGCTGTGATCACCAACCATCGCATCGGGGGCGATTGGCGGGGTCGGTCCGGCGCCATGCGGGGACCTCAGCGCTTGAGTTGGATCAGGGCCGAGGTGTCGAGGTCGCCGTCACCGCGGCGCTCGAGTTCGCTGTAATCCGCCAGCGTGCGGTCGATGACCGGATGCCGGATGCCGGCTGCCTCAGCCATCGCTTGGACGATCCGCAGATCTTTGGCCATGTGCGCGCACTTGAAGCCGGGCTTGAACTCGTCGCGGAGCATTGTCGCACCGCGCTTTTCGAGAAACCAGTTGCTGGCCGCACCGGCCATCAGGGTCGGGAGCAGGCGTTCGGCGTCGAGGCCCAGCTTCTCGGCGAAGGCCAGGCCCTCGCAGACCGCTTCGTTGATGCCGGCGACCAGGATCTGGTTCACGGCCTTGGTCGCCTGCCCGGCACCGGTCGGGCCCATCAGGGCGATGCGCGCGCCGTAGGCCTCAAGCACCGGACGGGCGCGTTCGAGGGTGCCCTCGTCGCCGCCGACCATGATCGAGAGCTTGCCGTTCTTCGCCCCTTCGACGCCGCCCGAGACCGGCGCGTCGAGGAAGCCGATGCCGCGCGCGCCGAGGCGCTTCGCCGCTTCGCGGGCGGTCTCGACGGCGACGGTGCTGTGGTCGATGACGATGGCGCCCGCGGCCAGCACCGCGGCCAGGCCGTCGACGTTCTCCAGCACGTCGGCATCGGCTGAAACACAGAGCGCGACCACGTCGCAACCGGCGTAGTCGCCGAAGGCCGTCGCCGCTGTCACGCCCGCGCGGCCTTCGGCGAAGGCCCGCGCCTTCGCAGACGTTCGGTTGCCCACGACAGCGAGCAGGCCGCGGTCGGCAAGGTGGCCGGCCATGGAATGGCCCATGGCGCCGAGGCCGATGAACCCGGCACGCGGACCGGTCGGAAGCACGGTGGTCATCGTCGCGCTCACTCCAAGGGCTCTTCGGAGAGGTAGGTGTAGCCGGTCAGACCGGTTTCGAGCGCCGCGAGGAACTCGGCCGACGTCGCTCCCGGCAGGTTGGCCGCTTCGACGTTGGCGCGGTAGCGCGCGCGCAGGTCGGCGAGCTTGTAGCCGACGTAGTCGAGCATCACGTCGGTGGTGTCGCCGCGACGCTGGGTGTCGAGCCGGTAGCCGTCCGTACCATCGAGGTGCACGGCCACGGTGTCGGTGTCGCCGAACAGGTTGTGGATGTCGCCGAGCGTTTCCTGATACGCGCCCACCATCGCGATGGCCAGCAGGTAGGACTCACCGGGCTTCAATGCATGCAGCGGCAAGGAGGCATCCAGCGCCTCGCTCTCGACATAAGTATCGATGCGGCCGTCGGAATCACAGGTCAGGTCGGCGATCACGCCACGACGCGTCGGCTCTTCGTCGAGGCGCTCGACCGGCACGATCGGGAACACCTGTTCGATGGCCCAGACGTCCGGGATGGATTCGAACACCGAGAAGTTGACGAAGTACTTGTCGACCAGGCGCTCATTGAGCTCGTCGAGCACCGGGCGGTGGCTCTTCTCTTCGGCCGACAGGCGCTGCCGAACCGCGTGGGCGATGGCGTAGAAGAGATCATCCAGCTGGGCGCGCTGCTCGACGCCGAGCTGGCCCAGCGCGAACAGCGTCTGGCCCTCGGCGAGATGGTGCTGGGCCTCGTGGAAGAGTTCGACCGGCGGGCGCACATCGAGCTCGGCCTGCACTTCGCGCAGGTGGCGGATCACCGACGGCTCGCCGGGCTGCGAAGGGCCGACGCGGCCTTCCGGCGCACGCTCCACTTCCGAGACATTCACCACCATCACCGCGTGGTGCGCGGTCATCGCGCGGCCGGCCTCGGTGATCAGGCGCGGCTGCGGCAGGCCGTGCTCGGCGCAGGCCTCGGCCAGCGGCTGCAGCAGGGTGTAGGCGTACTGGTCGAGGCCGTAGTTGATCGAGCAGAAGGAGCGCGAACGCGTGCCTTCGTAGTCGACGCCGAGGCCGCCGCCGGAATCCATCAGGCGAATCGGGCAGCCGCGCTTCGACAGCTCGACGAAGTAGTTCACCGCCTCGCGCATGCCGCTGGCGATGTCACGCACGTTGCTGATCTGCGAGCCCATGTGGAAATGGAGCATCGCGACGCTCTCGCCGAGGCCCGCGGCCTGCAGCTTGTCGACGGCATCCAGCACGTGGCGCGGCGAGAGGCCGAACTTGGCCTTGTCGCCACCGCTGTTCTGCCACTTGCCGGCCCCGAGCGACGCCAGGCGCAGGCGGATGCCCACGACCGGCGTGATGCCGAGTTCGCGCGACTCCTCGATGATCAGCCCGACTTCCGACGGCTTCTCGATGACAAGGATGGTGTCGAGGCCGAGCTTGCGGCTCATCAGGGCGAGGCGGATGAACTCGCGGTCCTTGTAGCCGTTGCACACCACGACGCTGCCCGGCTGCGCCAGCGCCAGCACGGCCATCAGCTCCGGCTTGCTGCCGGCCTCGAGGCCGAAGTCCGCGGTATAGGGCGCTTCGCCGACCGCCGCACCCACCCGCGCCAGCTCGCCAGCCACGCCGGCGTGCTGGTTCACCTTGATCGGGTAGACCGCCGTATAGCCGCCGCGGTAGTCGAGCTCACGCATGGCCTGCGCGAACGCCTGCTGCAGCTTGCCGAGGCGATGGCCGAGCACGTCGGAGAAGCGCACCAGCAAGGGCAGCTTGTGGCCCATGCCGCGCGCCCGTTCCACCACGTCGGAGAGCGCGATCGCCGGGCCCTCGTCGCCGTTCGGGCGTGCCACGAGGCGGCCGCGACCGTCGATGTCGAAATACCCGTCCGACCAGTACGGCACGGAATAGGTGTGGCGGGCGCGGTCGAGCGTCCAGGCGGTCATGGGCTGGGGGCCAGGTGGAAACAAAGGGCGCGTAGTGTACGACCGGGGGGTGAACAGGGGGACGATGGCCGGGGCCGCGCCGGACAAACGGGGGTAGACTGCGCGCCGCCCGGGGCGGGGCGGCCCGCGCGGCGGCGGCGAGCAGGGCTCGCGCCGCGCATCCAGAGCGGGGCTCGCGCCCCACCGACCCGCTTCGCCTTCATTCCTTCGAGGAGTACCGACAGTGAACTCATCCCCGACTTGGCTCCACGAGACCTTCGATCACACCGGTTCGGCCTTCGGCCTGCGCGTGACGGCGAAGCTGGATGAGGTGCAGTCGCCGTTTCAGAAGATCGAGATCTACGACAGCACCGACTGGGGCAAGGTCATGCTGATCGACGGCGCGATGATGGTCACGACGCGCGACAATTTCTTCTATCACGAGATGATGGCGCACGCGCCGCTGTTCACCCACGCCAACCCGGAGAACGTCGTCATCATCGGCGGCGGCGACTGCGGCACGCTGCGCGAAGTGCTCAAGCACCCGGGCGTGAAGACCGCCGTGCAGTGCGACATCGACGAGCAGGTCACGGTGATGGCCCGCAAATACTTCCCGGAGCTGTGCGAGAGCAACGACGACCCGCGCGCGACGGTGATGTTCGATGACGGCATCGCCTACATGAAGAACGCCGCCCCGGAGAGCATCGATGTCGTGATCGTCGACTCGACCGACCCGGTGGGCCCGGCCGAAGGCCTGTTCAACCGCGCCTTCTACGAAGACTGCCTGCGCGCGCTGAAGCCGGGCGGCCTGCTCGTGCAGCAGAGCGAGAGCCCGCTGGCGCTGATGCACCTGATCCTCGACATGCGCGCCGCGATGCGCGACGCCGGCTTCAAGGATTTCCGCGTGCTGCCCTTCCCGCAGCCCTGCTATCCGACGGGCTACTGGAGCTGCCTTGTCGCCTCGAAGGAATCGCGTGATCTCACGCAGTTCCGCATGAAGGACGCCGCCGCGCGCCCGTTCGAGACGCAGTACTACAGCGCCGCCATCCACCAGGCCGCGCTCGCCCTGCCACCCTTCGTCGAGAAGGCGTTGGCGAAGTAACCCGGCCGGCACGGGAGAGGGAAAAGAGAAAGGGCGCCGCGAGGCGCCCTTCTCCGTTGCGCCGATCCCTCGGCTTAGAGCGCGTCGCCGTCCAGCTCGCCGGTGCGGATGCGCATCACCCGCTCGAGGTCGTAGACGAAGATCTTGCCGTCGCCGATCTTTCCGCTGTTCGCGGCGCCGGCGATGGCTTCGACCACGCGGTCGACCTGGTCGTTGGTGACCGCCACTTCCAGTTTGATCTTCGGCAGGAAGTCGACGACGTACTCGGCGCCGCGGTAAAGCTCGGTGTGGCCCTTCTGCCGCCCGAAGCCCTTGACCTCGGTGGCGGTGATGCCGGTGACCCCCACCTCGGACAGCGCTTCGCGCACGTCGTCGAGCTTGAAGGGCTTGATGATGGCCGTGACCATTTTCATCGGGATGTCCTTTCGTCAGTTCAGTGCGAAGCCTAAGGCGCGGGGCATTCCCCGCGCTATGGCCGCGATCAGAGGTTGTAGCCGTTCTCGCCGTGCAGGGCGAGGTCGAGGCCTTCCTGCTCTTCTTCCGGCGTGGCGCGCAGCCCGCCGAAGAGACCGGCGATCTTCAGCGTGATGACGGTGACCACCGCCGACCACACCACGGTGATGCCGACGGCCGCGGCCTGCCAGAACACCTGCTCGCCGATCGTGCGGTCGCCGGGCAGGCCGGCACCGCCGAGAGCAGCCGACGCGAACACGCCGGTCAGCAGGGCGCCAATGATGCCGCCCACGCCGTGCACACCGAACACATCCAGCGAATCGTCGTAGCCGAAAATGCGCTTGAGCTTGGTCGCGGCGAAGAAGCAGACCACGCCCGAGATCGCGCCGATGGCCAACGCGCCCATCGGACCGGCCGTGCCGGCGGCCGGCGTGATGGCGACGAGGCCCGCGACCGCACCGGAGGCGATGCCCAGCACCGAGGGCTTGCCGTGGGTGATCCACTCCGCGGCGATCCAGCCCAGCGCCGCGGTGGCCGCCGCGATCTGCGTGACCAGCAGGGCCATCGCGGCGCCGCCATTGGCCGCCACCGCACTGCCGGCGTTGAAGCCGAACCAGCCCACCCACAGCAGGGCGGCGCCGATCAGCGTGTAGCCGAGGTGGTGCGGAGCCATCGCCGTGGTCGGCCAGCCCTTGCGCTTGCCGAGCATGATCGCGGCCACGAGGCCGGCGACGCCCGCATTGATGTGCACGACCGTGCCACCCGCGAAGTCGATGACGCCCCAGTCCCAGAACAGGCCACCCGCGCCGGCCCAGGTCATGTGCGCGATCGGCAGGTAGGCGAAGGTGAACCACAGCGCCGAGAACACCAGGAGCGCGGCGAAGCGCATGCGTTCGGCGAAAGCACCGACGATCAGCGCCGGCGTGATGATGGCGAAGGTCATCTGGAAGGCCACGAACAGGCTTTCCGGGATGGCCAGCACCAGCGAATCGCGGGTGACGCCCTCGAGGAACAGCTTCGAGGTGCCGCCGATGAAGCTGGCCAGGTTGATCTCGCCTTCCACCATCCCCGTGGTGTCGAAGGCCAGCGAATAGCCGTAGACCACCCACAGCACGGTGATCAGGCCAGCAATGGCGAAGCACTGCATCAGCACCGACAGCACGTTCTTGGCCCGCACCATGCCGGCGTAGAACAGCGCCAGGCCCGGCAGGGTCATCAGCAGCACCAGTGCCGTGGCCACCAGCATCCAGGCGGTGTCACCCGCCGAGATCGTGGCCTCTTGGGCACTCGCTGCACCCGCTGCCGTCAGGCCAGCCAGGCCGACCGCCCACGCCGACGCCCCTTTCGCGGCGCGTCGAAGCGCGCCCTCCCCTCGAACTCGCATTCGCATCGTTGTCTCCCCAGGTGAAGTGATCCCCACCATCGATGCGACCAGAAACGGATCGATTGTCTACGTCACGCGGGCTGTGCTTTGATACTGGCCCTCGCTCGGGACCCCGGCCTGCCGGCATCGGCCCACCTCTCGCCGCGACGTCTCCTGACATTCGCGCGGCCGTCCCGCCGCCACGCTGTCGTCGACCGCCCACGGACCTCCGCCATGATCGACCTCAAGGCCATCGACGACCTCGCCCGCCGCCTCAACGACCTCGTGCCGCCCGGTCTGGAGGGCGCGCGCGCCGATCTCGAGAAGAATTTCCGCGCCGCGCTGCAGGCCGGCCTCGGCAAGCTCGACCTCGTCACCCGCGAGGAATTCGAAGTGCAGAAGGCCGTGCTTCGCCGCACCCGCGAGAAGCTGGAGGCGCTGGAGCGCCAGCTCGACGCGCTGGACGCCGCCTCGCGTCCTGCGTCGCCCGACACCCGCAACTGAGTCGCCGCCATGGCGTTGGCGTTGGTGCACACCCGTGCACGCTGCGGCGTGCGCGCGCCCGAAGTGCGCGTCGAAGTCTTCATGGCCGGCGGCCTGCCGCAAGTGACCATTGCGGGGCTCGCCGGCACGGTCGCCCGCGAATCGCGCGAACGCATCCGCGCTGCGCTACAGGCCAGCCAGTTCGAGCTGCCGAGCAAGCGCGTCACCATCAACGTGGCGCCCGCCGAATTGCCGAAGGACGGCGCGCGCTTCGACCTGCCGATGGCGGTCGGCCTGCTTGCCGCCGCGGGACAGATCCCGCTGGGGGCCCTGTGCGAGGTCGAACTGCTCGGCGAACTGTCGCTGTCCGGCGCCCTGCGGGGCATCAGTGGCGCGCTGCCGGCCGCCATCGCCGCCGGTGAGGCGGGGCGCGCGCTGATCGTGCCCGAGGAGAACGCCACCGACGCGGCGTATGCGAGCCAGGCGAAGATATTCGGCGCACGCACGCTGGCGCAGGTGGTGGCCCACCTGCGCGGCGAACGGATGCTGGCACCCGTGCCATCGCCCCTGCCGGAAGAAGCCACGACGCGCGGTGCCGAAGGCGCCGACCTCGCCGATGTGATTGGCCAGACCCTCGGCAAGCGCGCGCTCGAAGTCGCCGCGGCCGGCATGCACGGCCTGCGTTTCACCGGTCCGCCGGGCTGCGGCAAGACACTGCTCGCGCGCTGCCTGCCGGGGCTGATGCCGCCGCTCACCGAAACGGAGGCATTGGAGCTGGCGGTGATTCGTAGCCTCGCCGCACCCCTGCGGGAGGCCGGCGGCTGGCCCACGGCGCGACCGTTCCGCGCTCCGATGCACGGCGCCAGCGCCGTCGCGCTCGTCGGCGGCGGCGGGATTCCGCGGCCCGGCGAGTTGTCGCTGTCACACCACGGCGTTCTGTTCCTCGACGAACTCCCCGAGTGGAGCCGCAGCACCCTCGAAGCGCTTCGCGAACCGCTGGAATCCGGCGATGTGCAGATCGCGCGCGCGGCGATGCAAGCGGTGTTTCCCGCGCGCCCGCTGCTCGTCACCGCGATGAACCCCTGCCCCTGCGGCTGGGCCGGCGACCCTTCCGGCCGCTGCGACTGTCCGACCGACGCCATCGCGCGCTACCAGTCGCGCGTCAGCGGCCCGCTGCTCGACCGCATCGACCTGCACGTGGCACTGGGCCGGGTGCCGGCCGCGGCATTGATGGCTGCGGGCGCTCCCGGCCCTTCGACCACGGTCGAGGCGTCGCCGGCGAACGAGACCAGCGCCACCGTCCGCGCCCGCGTGGTGCGGGCCCGCGAGCGACAGCAGGCCCGGCAAGGCAAGCCGAACGCGCATCTCGCCCCGGGCGAGCTCGAGGCCGTCATCGCCGCCACGCCAGCGGCGCGGGCCTTGCTCGAACGCGCGGCCGATCGCCTCACCCTCTCGGCGCGCGCAGTGCATCGCACGCTGCGGGTGGCGCGCACCCTCGCCGACCTGGCCGGTGACGACGCGGTCGAAACGCCACACATGGCCGAGGCGATCGGCTTCCGCGCGATGAGCATCGACTCGAATCCGCCGTTGCAGGCTACGCTGCAAGCCTCGACGCAAACGGAGCACCGGGCCGGGCATGGAGTGGTTGGCACGCACTGACACGTGGTTGCTGGGCGGCGCCCTCGTCGCCCTGCTGGGCATTGGCTCGAGCCTCGTTGCCCGCCGTTTCGGCGCGCCGCTGCTGCTGGTGTTCCTCGCGCTCGGTGTCGCGCTCGGCCCGGAGGGCGCCGGCTTCACCATGGCGCCGGGCATCGTCTACGCGATCGGCGCGCTGGCGCTGGCCATCATCCTGTTCGACGGCGGCCTGCAGACCCGCCTCGCACCGCTGCGCCCAGCCATCGCCCCGGCGCTTTGGCTGGCGACGGCCGGCGTGGCCATCACCGCGGTGCTTACGGCCCTGGCGGCCATGTGGCTGCTCGGCCTGGGCTGGGTGGAAGGCCTGCTGCTGGGCGCGGTGTTGGCCTCGACCGACGCCGCGGCCGTGTTCTTCCTGCTGCGCGGTGCCGGCATCGCGTTGCCGAAGCGCGTCAACGGCGTGCTGGAGATCGAATCCGGCAGCAACGATCCCGTCGCCGTGTTCCTGACCGTGCTGCTGTGCACCTGGCTGTCGGTGGGCAACGTCGGCGGACCGGGCGGACTGGCGCTGACCCTCGTACTCCACCTCGTGCTGGGCCTGGGCTTGGGGGTCCTCGGGGGTCGCCTGATCGCCCTCGGCCTCAATCGCCTGTCGTTGCCCGAAGGCCTGCACCCACTGTTCGCGCTGGCGGGCGCCGTGGGCTTGTTCGCGGCGACCAACACCCTGCACGGCAGCGGCTTCCTCGCCGTCTATGTCGCGGGCCTCGTGCTTGGGCAGAGGCCGGTACGCGCGATCGCCAACGTCACCACCGTGCTCAACGCTTCCACCTGGCTGGCGCAGGGCGGCATGTTCCTGCTGCTCGGCATGCTGGTCGTGCCCTCCACCCTGCTCGATGTGCTCGGCCCGGCGCTGGCCCTGGCCGCGGTGCTGATGCTGGTGGCGCGCCCCGTCGCCGTGGCCGCCTGCCTGGCGCCGTTCGGCTTCCACAAGCGCGAGATCGGCTTCGTCGGCTGGGTCGGGCTGCGCGGCGCGGTGGGCATCTTCCTCGCCTCCCTGCCGCTGCTGATGGCGCTGCCGCAGGCCTCGCTGTACTTCAACGTCGCCTTCGTCGTCGTGGTGACCTCGCTGCTGGTGCAGGGCTGGACGTTGAAGCCGGCGGCGAAGCTCTTCCGCGTGGCGCTGCCGCGCCGCGACACGGCCACGCGCCGCATCGAACTCGACCTGCCGGGCCAGCTCGAGTTCGAACTGGTGGGCTATCGCGTCGGGCCGACCAGCGCCGTGCTGACCAAGAACGCCGAGCTGCCCGGCTGGGCGCGGCCGGCGATGGTGGTGCGCGAGGGGCGCATCCTGCTGCCAACCGAGGCCGGGCCCGCGCAGGCCGACGACACCGCCTATTTCCTCGCGCCGCCGGGCGAGGTCTACCGCCTCGACTGGCTGTTCGCCGAGGGCAACGAGGCGCGCGAGGCCGAACACGAGACCTTCGGGGCCTTCAGCCTGGCGGGGGACGTGCCGCTGGGCGAACTGG
The DNA here is from genome assembly GCF_027531545.1 of Silanimonas sp. Classification (GTDB taxonomy): domain Bacteria; phylum Pseudomonadota; class Gammaproteobacteria; order Xanthomonadales; family Xanthomonadaceae; genus Silanimonas. The sequence goes on from NZ_JAPZSC010000030.1 coordinate 29,875, forward strand.
CCGGCTTCTACGGGCTGCCGATCCCGCCGCGCTACGCGGCACACACCGCCAGCGAGATGTTCGCGACGCGCTTCGAGGGCGAAGTGCACATCGGCGACCGGATCGCCCTCGGCGGCGCCACCCTGGTGGCGCGACGCATCCGCGACGGCCGCGCGACCGAGATCGGCATCGTCTTCCACACCGACTCGCTGGGCCGGCTGCAGCGCTGGATGTCAGGATGGCGTGAGCGTCTGAAGCGCGCGTTCTGATGCAGCGCAGCGCAAGACCGGCATCCAGGCCGGAGCAGGACCTCGCGCACTTGCGGGCCCGCGCGCTTCACGTTACACAGTAACGGTACGACCGTCGCGCCCCCGCTTCCGGTCGTCCTGTCCCCGCGAACCCGCCAAGGCGTCGATGCCAAGACCATCGACCCGCGGGGGCGCGGACTTCATCTGAACGTTTCGTTGGGGAGTCATCCATGCGTCGCTTGCAGCAGAAGTGGTGTTCGATCGCGGTTTCGTCGGCCCTCGTGGCCATGGTGGGTGCGGCACAAGCGGCTTCGTTGGACAACGCCGCGGTGGCGAAGTCCGATTCGCCGGCGCTGAAGGCCTTCGCCGCGACGGGCCGCATGCCCTACATCGTGGGCTTCCGCGACATGCCCACCGTCACCTACGAAGCACAGCTGAAGCAGGCGCCGACGCCGCCGCTGCGCGGCAAGATGGCCGTCGACCTCGACGCCTCGGTGGCCGCCTACGCCACTCAGCTCGAAGGGCGCCAGCGCAGCAACGAGGCACGCCTGAAGGCGAGCGTCGGCCGCAATTTCGAGGTCCAACACCGCATGCAGCATGCCTTCAACGGCATCATCGCCGAGCTGACGCCGGCGGAAGCGGCGGCGTTCGCCAACGACCCGACGGTCACCCTAGTCGAGCCCTACGCCGAGTACTTGCTGGATGACGACGCCGCCCCCTCGGTGATTGGCGCAAACACGGTCTGGGAGGACGGCACCGGCTTCCACCGCGCCGCCTTCATGACGCGCGGCCGCACCGAAGTGTCGGTCTACAACCGTCGCGCGAAGGGCGAGGGCGTGCTGGTGGGCGTCATCGATTCCGGCATCAACTTCAACAGCCCCTCCTTTGCCGGTGTCGAGGCGGAAACGGGCTTCGAGTTCCGCAATCCGTTCGGTGAGGGCAACTACCGCGGCCAGTGCGCAAACGGCAGCATTGATGCCGGACGTTGCAACGACAAACTGGTGGGCGGCTACGACTTCGCTTACAGCGCGCACTGCACCCCCGCCACGCCAGCGACCGATCCGTGCCGACCGGGCGGCCCGTCGCGCGAAGACCCAAGCTTCGGCGACACCGACGGCCACGGCTCGCACACGGCCGGCACCAGCGTCGGCAATACGCGCGACGTGAGCTTCCGCGGCAATGCCCTGACGCTGAGCGGCATCGCGCCGCGCGCCAACATCATCGCTTACGACGCCTGCTACACCATCATCGCAACGAATCAAGGCCCCTGCCCCAACGTCGCGACGCTCGCGGCCATCAACCAAGCCGTCGCCGACGGCGTCGACGTCATCAACTACTCGATTGGCGGCGGCGGCCAGCCCTGGTCGGAAGCCATCTCGCAGGCTTTCCTCGCTGCGGCCGACGCCGGGATCTTCATTTCCGCTTCGGCGGGCAATAGCGGCCCGAACCCCTCAACAAACGGTCACAACCAGCCATGGGTGATGACCGTGGCCGCCGCCCAGTCGGGCCGCTCGGGCTTTGAGTTCACCCTCAACACCAGCGGCGCCGGCGTGCCGACCAACCTCTCGCAGGTGCTGCTCAACGCGGGCACGGGCGGCGTCGAGCTGACCGGCTCGATTCCGAGCAGCGTGCTGCGCGCGGGCCCTGGCTTCACCGGCACGGCCGACGGCTGCACCGCCAGCGGCGCGTTCCCGGCCGGCTTCTTCAGCAACCGCATCGCCCTCGTGCGCCGCGGCACCTGCGCCTTCACCGAGAAGGCCGCGAACGCGGCCGCCGCTGGTGCGCGTGCGGTGATCATCGTCAACAACGCGGCCGGCGGCATCGCGCCGTCGGTGCCGGGCGCCACCGTGCCGGTGTTCGGCATGGCGCAGGACAGCGGCGTGGCCCTGCAGGCGCTGACGGTGTCGAACCCGGCGCTGGCCTCGACGGTGCCCTTCCCGGCCACCCGCATCGACAATACCGCCGACCAGCTGGCGGCCTTCAGCTCGCGCGGCCCGTCGCCGTTCTCGGTGCTGAAGCCAGACATCACCGGACATGGCGTCAACATCCTCGAGCCGCTGACGTGCACCGATCCGACGCAGCTTCCCACGGCGGCCTGCGGCAACGCGATCGGCTTCCTCAGCGGTACGTCCATGTCCTCGCCGCAGGTGGCGGGCAGCGGCGCCCTTCTGCGCCAGCTGTTCCCGACCTGGACGCCGGCCGAGATCAAGTCGGCGCTGATGATGACGGCGCGCCAGGGCGTGCTCAATGAGTCGGGGGCTGTCGCCACGCCCTTCCAGGCCGGTGCGGGCCGCGTGCAGGTCGACGCCGCGGCGAAGGCCGGCCTCGTGCTCGACGAGCAGCGCGCCGACTACACGGCGGCGAACCCGGCGCTGGGCGGTGATGTCTCGGCGCTCAACCTCGCCAGCATGACCAACCGCGGCTGCAGCACGACCAGTTGCACCTTCACCCGCACCTTCCGCAGCACGCGCGGCACCTTCCAGACCTTCAGCCTCTCGCTGTCGGGCGTGACTGGCACGATCAGCACGCCGGTGTTCACCATCGCGCCCTTCGGCACGCAGACGGTCACGGTCACCGTGAACACGGCGGGCCAGCCGGCCGATGGCACGTACCGCTTCGGCACGCTGGCGCTGACCTCGACCGGCGATGACGCCAGCACGCGCTCGCCGATCCTGCGCCTGCCGATCGCCGTCGCGGTGCGCAACCCGGAGCTGGGCCTCAGCGCCGATTCGATCGCCATCAGCGCCCCGGCCAACACCACGCGCAGCGCCAACTTCACCCTGTGGAGCAACAGCAACCCGGTCGACTTCACCACGAGCACCACGGGCACTGGCACCGGCGCGGTCGTTTCGCAAAGCAGCACGGGCGCTACCAGCGGTTACGCCACGGGTCGCTACAGCGATCTCGGCATCGGCCAGTTCGCCGCCGATGACTTCGTGTTGACGCAGGCGACCACGCTCGCCAGCATCGCCAACGAGGGCTTCGTGCTGGGCACCGGCACCATCCCGGCGACGACGGTGATCGGCTGGTCGATCTTCGCGGACGCCGGCGGCGTGCCGGCCGGCAACCCGGAGACCTCGCCGAATGCGGCCGTGTGGCGCTACTCGGCGCCGGCCAACTCCGCGGGGATCAGCACCGCGGGTGGCGTGCTTCGCCTGAACCTTGCGGCCGCGGGCCAGAACGTCACCCTGCAGCCGGGGCGCTACTGGCTGGTTCCGCAGGTGAATGCCGTCTTCGCCAACCGGTTCGCATGGTTCTTCTCGCAGCAGGGCAACGGCACGGCGCCGCGCACGATCGTCCCCAGCAACGCGGCGCCCAACAACGTGTGGACGACCCCGGCCGGTGCGCCCACGGGCCTCGCCTACACGCTGAACGGAACGGTGGGCTGCGGCGCCCCGTGGATCAGCGGCCTGGCCCCGGCCTCGGGTCGCGCGGTGGCAGGTGCACCGTCCACGGTGAGCTTCAACGTCAACACTGCGGGCCTCGCGCCGGGCAACTACTCGGGCTTCGTCTGCCTGGGCAGCAACGACCCGAACCGCGCGACGGCCACCGTCCGCGTGAACCTGACCGTGACGCCGTAAGGCCCGCGGGATCAGGCAAAAAGAACGGGCCCTTCGGGGCCCGTTCTTTTTTTGCACTGGTGGATCGGAACCCGGCCCCGCTCCCCGCGGGGCCGATCGCCGCGGCTCAGGCCGCGACGGTTTCCTTCTCGCCGTGGAACTGCTCTTCCTCGGTGCTGCCGCGCATCGCCGTGGTCGAGCTCTGGCCGGCCTGGATCGTCTGCGTCACCGCGTCGAAGTAGCCGGTGCCGACCTCGCGCTGGTGCTTGACCGCGGTGAAGCCGCGATCAGCGGCGGCGAACTCGCGCTCCTGCAGCTCGACGAAGGCGCTCATCTGGCGGCGGGCGTAGCCGTGGGCCAGGTCGAACATGCCGTAGTTGAGGCTGTGGAAGCCGGCCAGGGTGATGAACTGGAACTTGTAGCCCATGGCCGCGAGTTCCTTCTGGAAGCGCGCGATGGTGGCGTCGTCGAGGTTCTTCTTCCAGTTGAAGGACGGCGAGCAGTTGTAGGCCAGCGGCTTGCCCGGGTACTTGGCGTGAATGGCCTCGGCGAAGCGCTTGGCGAAGGCGAGGTCGGGCTTGCCCGTCTCGCACCACACGAGATCGGCGTAGGGGGCGTAGGCGAGGCCGCGGCTGATCGCCTGCTCCGCACCCGGACGCGTCTTGTAGAAGCCTTCGACGGTGCGCTGGCCGGTGCAGAACGGCTTGTCGTTGGCGTCGATGTCGCTGGTAAGCAGGTCGGCGGCCTCGGCGTCGGTGCGGGCGACGATGAGCGTGGGCACGCCCATCACGTCGGCGGCGAGGCGCGCGGCGTTGAGCTTCTCGATGGCTTCGCGGGTCGGCACCAGCACCTTGCCGCCCATGTGGCCGCACTTCTTCACCGAGGCGAGCTGGTCCTCGAAGTGCACGCCCGAGGCGCCGGCTTCGATCATCGCCTTCATCAGCTCGAAGGCGTTCAGCACGCCGCCGAAGCCGGCTTCGGCGTCGGCCACGATCGGCTGCAGGTAGTCGATGTCGCCCTGGCCTTCGGCGCACTGGATCTGGTCGGCGCGCAGCAGGGTGTTGTTGATGCGCTTGACCACCTGCGGCACCGAGTTGGCCGGGTACAGCGACTGGTCGGGGTACATCTCGCCGGCAAGGTTGGCGTCGGCCGCGACCTGCCAGCCCGAGAGGTAGATGGCCTTGAGCCCCGCCTTGACCTGCTGCATGGCCTGGTTGCCGGTCAGCGCGCCGAGCGCGTTGATGAAGTCTTCCGTCTGCAGGTAGCGCCACAGCTTCTGCGCGCCGAGCTTGGCGATGCTGTGCTCGACCGGGACGGTGCCGCGGAGGCGCACGACGTCGTGGGCGGTGTAGTTGCGGGTCACGCCCTTCCAGCGGGGGTTGGTGGCCCAGTCGTGCTTCAGTTGGTCGGCGGTCGGCAGCGTGCTCATGGCGGTGTCCTTGCGAGGTGTCGTGGGGTCGGGGAGCGGAGGGAGGGGGATCAGGGGGTACGGAGTTCGGCCTCGACCAGCTGCGGATAGGCCGCACCGGTGAGGAAGGGTTCGAGCGTGGTGGCGTGGGTGAGGCGGTCGAGCAGGGCGATGGCGGCGTCGATGCGGTCGCCTCCCGGGATCGCGAGGCGGTCGCCCAGCCGCGACGGCAGGTTGATCAGCGCGCGCTCGAACAGCGCCCAGTCGACCGGCGTGCCGTCGTCGAGGTGCAGTGGTTCGGCGGGGACGCCGTTCTTCGCGGCGACCTGCGGGTGGTGCAGCCAGCGCCACAGTTGGGTACGGCTGATCTCGGCGGTGGCGGCGTCCTCCATCAGGTGGTGGATCGGCACGCAGCCGCTTCCGGCCAGCCACGCCGCCATGTAGCGCACGCAGACGTCGACGTTGTTGTCGAAGCCGGCGCGGGTGATGGTGCCGAGAGAGGGCTTCAGCAGGTCGTCGCGCGTCACCTGCACGTCCTCGCGCTTGACGTGGTGCTGGTTGGGCTTCGGCATGTGCGCGTCGAAGACCTCGCGCGCGATCGGGATCAGGGCCGGATGCGCCACCCAGGTGCCGTCGTGGCCGGCGGTGACTTCGCGCAGCTTGTCGGCGCGCACGCGCTGCATCGCGCGCTCGTTGGCCTCGTCATCGCCCTTGATCGGGATCTGCGCGGCCATGCCGCCCATCGCATGCGCACCACGGCGGTGGCAGGTCTGGATCAACAGTTCCGAATAGGCCTTCAGGAACGGCTGGGCCATCGTCACCTGGCCACGCTCCGGCAGCACCTTGTCGGCGTGGCGGCGCAGCGTCTTCAGCCAGCTGAAGATGTAGTCCCAGCGACCGCAGTTCAGGCCGACGATGCGGCCGCGCAGCGCGTGCAGGATCTCGTGCATCTCGAACACGGCCGGCAGCGTTTCGATCAGCACCGTCGCCTTCATCGTGCCCACCGGCAGGTTGAGGCGCACTTCGAGGAAAGCCATCACCTCGTCCCACAGGCGCGCTTCCTCCATGCACTCCATCTTCGGCAGGTAGAAGTACGGGCCGCGCTCGCGCCAGGCGAGCGTCTTGGCGTTGTGGAAGGCGAAGGTGGCGAGGTCGAACAGGCCGCCACCCATCGGCTGGCCGTCGACCGTCACGTGCATCTCGTCGAGGTGCCAGCCGCGCGGGCGGACGATCAGCACGGTCTTGCTCGCCGGGTCGAGCGCGTAGCGCTTGCCGGTCTCGGGGGCGGTGAAGGTCAGGATGCCGTCGACGGCGTCGCGCAGCGCGCGCTGGCCGGTGATCTGGTTGGCGAAAGACGGCGCGTTGCTGTCCTCAAAGTCGGCCATGAAGCAGTTCGCGCCGGAGTTCAGCGCGTTGATGACCATCTTCGGGTCGACCGGGCCGGTGATCTCGACGCGGCGGTCCTGCAGGGCGGCCGGGATCGGCGCCACGGTCCAGTCGCCTTCGCGGATCGAACGCGTGTCGGCGCGGAAGTCCGGCAGCATCCCAGCATCAAACTCGGCCTGGCGGGCGACGCGGGCGGCCAGGCGCTGGCGGCGGGCCGGCTCGAACAGGCGGTGCAGGTCGGTGAGCAGGGCCTGCAGCTCCGGCACCAGGATCGTGGCCTCACCCTCGACCGGGCGGCCGACGCGGCGGAAGCCGGTCGCGGCCTGCGTGGGGGAGTCGGGGGTGCGGGTGGGCTCGGTGGCGGTGCTCATGGGGCGAGGCGGGTCCGTAGGGCGGTGTCGGGGGCCGGACGCAACCGGCGTCGGGCATGGACCCCAAACTCACCCTCCGAGCGAGTGTTGACAAAGCAAATCTTTGGATACGATGTATGAGTTCCTCAAATACCTATAGGAAAACATGGCCAACGTGACGCGAAAGCGCGCTCAAAAGGCGGCTACGGAGCGGAAGCCCGAGGTCGACTCGGGGCGCTTCTACTACAAGGGCAGCCGCCTCAAGCCCTTGCAGGCCTTCTGCCAGGTCGCCCGACTGGGCTCGGTGAGCCGCGCCGCGGAAGCCCTGTTCCTCAGCCAGCCGGCGGTTTCCCTCCAGCTCAAGGCGCTGGAAAGCCATTACGGGGTGCCCCTCTTGGAACGTGTCGGCCGGCGCCTCTCGCTGACCCGCGACGGGCAGGCGCTCTACGACCTGGCGCGGCCGCTGATCGACGGCTTCGAGGGCCTCGACGAGGCCTTCCGCGGCAGCCAGGGTGGGCTTGACGGCGGCGAACTGCACATCGCCGCGGGCAGCTCCACCCTGCTGCACCTGCTGCCGGAGCCTTTGGCCGCCTTCCGCGCGCTGCGCCCCGACGTGCGCCTGCACCTGCACAGCGTCACCGGCCAGGCCGGCCTCGCGAAACTGCGCGCCGATGAAGTGGACTTCGCCGTCGGCGCGATGTGGGAAGTGCCCAACGACATCGACTACGCGCCATTGCAGCGCTTCGACGCGATGCTGATCACCGCGCCGCAGCATCCGCTGGCGAAGAAGTCGGCGATCAAGCTCGAAGACCTGTCGCCGCACGGCCTGATCCTGCCGCCGAAGCAGCTCTCGACGTGGCGCATGGTGACCACCGCCTTCGAACAGCGCCGCGTGCCCTACAGCGTCGCGATCGAGGTCGGCGGCTGGGAGGTGATCAAGCAGTACGTCGCGCAGGACCTCGGCATCTCGGTCGTTTCTGCGCTCTGCCTCACCGACGCCGACAAGGCGCGCCTCGTCGCGCGCCCGCTTCGCGAGTACTTCCCATCGCGCACCTACGGCGTGCTGGTGCGCAAAGGGCGATCACTGAGCGGCCCTGCGCGGGCGTTCGTCGATCTGATCAAACCCGGATTGTTCAAGCGCAAGGACTGGTTCGAGGCGGGGCATTCGGAGCGCTGAAGCCGTCGTGTAAGGATCCGCGATGCCGGCGCGTATCACCCCGGCATGGACGCCCTCACCGCCCCGATGAACGACACCATCGACCTCCGCCGCGAACGCTTCGCGATGCTGCTCGCCCAGCACCGCGGACTGCTGCGCAAGATCGCCTGGGGCTTCAGCGACTGCCCGGCCGACCGCGCCGACCTCGAGCAGGACATGGCCGCGCAGCTGTGGGCCGTATTTCCCGCCTGGGACGGCGAACGTCCCTTTGCCACCTGGGCCTACCGCGTGGCGCTCAACGTCTGCCTGAGTGGGCGGCGCGCGACGCAGGTGCGCGGCGGCCGCGCGATGCGTGCCCCGGGGCGCGGCACCTCGGGCGCGACGGACTCGCTCGACGACGACGCACACGACCCGCTCGACCACCTCGTCGATCCCGGCGCCACGCCGGAACAGATCGCGCAGCAACGCGACCTGCACCGCGTTATCGCCGCGCTCGACCCGCTGAACCGCGCGCTGCTCCTGCTCTGGCTCGACGACTTGGGTTACCGCGAGATCGGCGACGTGCTCGGCCTCTCCGAGAGCAACGTCGGCGTCCGCCTCAACCGACTGAAAGCGCGACTGCGCACTGAACTGGCCCCCTGACCGTGGAGACCGCCATGGACCTCGACACCCTCAAGACCACGTGGAAGGCGCTCGACGAGCGGCTGGCCCGCATCGAAGCGCTGCAGGCGCAAGCGAACGACCTCGAGCGCGCCCGCGACGCCGAAGCCCGCGCGAAGGCCGGACAACTCGCCAGCCACCGGGCGCTGCGCCCGCTGGCCATCGGCCTCGGCCTGCAGGCGATCGCCGGCGTCGTGCTCGCCACGATCGCCGTCGCCTTCTGGGCGAAGCGCATGGACGCCGGCGCGCATTTCGTCGTCTACGGCGTGCTGGTGCAGGCCTATGCCGTCGCGCTGATCGCCTCCGCCGGCCACGAGCTCTCGCTGATCCGCCGCGTGCGGATGACCGGCGCCGTGCTCGACATGCAGGGCGCCCTCGCCGCGCTGCGGCGCTGGCGCGAAACCGTCGGCTGGGTGCTGGGCCTCGCCGGCGGCGTGATCTGGGTGCCGCTGCTGCTGATGGGCCTGGCCGTGCTGGGCTTCGACGTGTGGACCCACCGCCCGTCCTTCATCGGCTGGCTGGGGCTGTGGGCCGTCGGCGGCACCGCCGCGGTGTGGGCCATCCTTCGCTGGGCCGAACGCCATCCGCGCTTCGGCGCGTCGATGCGCGCCAATGCCGCCGGACAGAGCGTGCGCCGCGCCGAGCTGGCGCTAGCGGATGTGCGGGCGTTCGAGGCCGAAGGCCGCTGATCCGGGCCTCAGAACGCCTTCACCTCATCCGGGACTTCGACGGCCTTGGTCGGGAAGGTCCACAGCCACAGGAGGATCAGGATGCCGCCCACCGGCGCCAGGCTGATCAGCGTCCACCAGGGGCTCAGGCCGGCATCGCGAAGTCGCCGGCAGCTGGCGGCGATCCACGGCAGCAGCACGATCAGGCCGACCAGCCGTGCCGGAAACGGCCCGAGCAGTTCCGCGAACGCCTCGCCCAAGCCGAGCACCATGACGACGGCGAGCATGAACCACCAGAACGCGGGGCGCGGGCTGATGCCGGTGAAGTCGAGGCCCCGCATCACGCCCTCCAGCATCGCGTCGAGGACGGCTTGGCTGGGGGCATTGGGGCGGAAGCGGGCATCGTGCACCAGCAGGGTCTCGGCCGGCACCTCGAACACCGCGGCAAGGGCGCGCAGCGATTCGGTGGAGACCTTGGCCCCGGTTTCCAGACGTTGGATGGTTCGCAGGTTAAGGCCGCTGAGTTCGGCCAGTTGCTCCTGCGACCACCGCTTGGCGGTGCGCAGCTCGCGAAGACGGGTGCTGTCGATGTGCATGGGGTCCTCCTCCTACGGGGAACGGCGTCCGACCCCGCCAGCATCCTGCCCGAGCCCACGGTGGCGTGACGACAGCAGGCCGACACGACCCCGACACAAGGCCGACAGCGCCTTTGACCCGGCTCAATTCCCGCCCGCGAGGCCCGGCGCAGAGTGAACGGGTGGGGCCACTCCGGCCCCGGAAGGAGCCCCGCCGATGAGCACCCCGTCCCGCCGCCGCCCACCCTCGCCGCGCCGCGTGGCCGGCGAAGTCCGGCCCAGCCGCCGCGGTGACGTGCCGCCGAAGCTCGAGCCCGAGGCCATCGGCGCCCGCGTGGCGGCCGTTCGGACCGTCGCCGCACAGAACGGCGTGGTCGCGGCGGCGGAAGGGCTGTTGCACCCCGCCCATCCGGACGCCGTCAGCGACCGCGCCCGGGCCCTGCGCGCCCTGATCGAAGGCGCCGACCCGGAGGATGCCCGCGTGCTCCGATCCGCCCTGCTCGCCCCGGCACCGCCGCCGCCAGACATTCCCGACCCGGACGACGTCCTCGCCCCGGACTGGCGCGAGGGCGGCTACCCCTACCTCAACCTGCTGCGCCGCGGCCCCTACGAGCGAACGAAGTTCAACCTGCAGGTGGAGCTGCTCAAGCTGCAGGCCTGGGTGAAGGACACCGGGCAGCGCGTGGTGATCCTCTTCGAGGGCCGCGACGCCGCCGGCAAGGGCGGCGCGATCAAGCGCTTCATGGAGCACCTCAACCCACGCGGCGCCCGCGTCGTCGCGCTCGAGAAGCCCACGCCCACCGAGCAGGGCCAGTGGTACTTCCAACGCTACGTCGAGCACCTGCCGACGCGAGGCGAGATCGTGATGTTCGACCGCAGCTGGTACAACCGCGCCGGCGTCGAGCGGGTGATGGGCTTCTGCAGTGATGCCGAGTACACCGAGTTCATGCGCCAGGCGCCGGAGTTCGAGCGCCACCTCGTGCGCAGCGGCGTGCATCTGGTGAAGTTCTGGTTCAGCGTGAGCCGCAAGGAGCAACGCCGCCGCTTCAAGGAGCGCGAATCGCATCCGCTCAAGCAGTGGAAGCTCTCGCCCATCGACAAGGCCTCGCTCGACAAGTGGGACGACTACACGCGGGCAAAGGAGGCGATGTTCTTCGGCACCGACACCGCCGACTCCCCGTGGACGGTCATCAAGAGCGACTGCAAGAAGCGCGCGCGGCTCAATGCCATGCGCTACGTGCTGCACAAGCTGCCGTACACGAACAAGGAGGCCGCGGCGATCGGCAAGCTCGACCCGCTGATCGTCGGCCGCGCCCACGTCGTCTACGAGCAGGGCGAGCAGACCGCGCAGGGCATGTAGGCCCTACTCCGCCTCCACCACCACCTCGCGCTCGTCGCCGCGACCATGCTCGTCGACGGCGCGCAGCAACACGCGGCCCGCGCGGCGCGGCGTCCACGCGATGGCGCGGCCGCTCGCCGATTCACCGATGAAGGCGCCATCGGCGAACCAGAAGACCGTGCGCGCGTCGGCGTCGGTGGTGGCGGCCAGCGGGATGCCCGGCTGCTCGCGGCCGTCGAAATGCAGGCGATAACGCGTGGCCCGATAGGGCTGGGTGATCTGCGGCGCGCTGCCCAGCCACTCGGCCGCGCCCGCGCAATCCGCGCCCGGCGGCGGCTTGCGGCGCGGCAGCCCCGCTTGGGCGAAGACACGGGCGAGGTCGCTCGGCCAGAACTCGTAGACCTCGCGGCGCATCGTCGCCGGGTCGAAGGCGCCACAAGCGACGCGCCCGGTGGCGCGGTCGAGCTGCACCGGCCGATGCACGGTGCTCACGCGAATGGGCGAGACGCCGGGGATGAACCAGGTCTCGCCGCGCTGCGGGCACCAGGCGTTCGGCAGGTCGCCGCTGGCGAGGCACACGCTCACGCGCTTCATCCGCGCAGCGGTCGTGCGCTGCGGCGTCACGTCGAGGCCTTCGGCGCGCATCGCGTCGGCAATCGAGAAGAACAGCGGCGCGGCCGCTTCCACGCCGATCAGCGCCGGGTTCGCGCGGCCGTCGAAATGCCCCATCCACACCACGACCGCGTATGGCCCGACGACACCCGCCGTCCATGCGTCGCGGAAGCCCCAGCTGGTGCCGGTCTTCCACGCCACCGGCCAGTGACCTAGATCGCTGGCCGTCGCGCCACCCGGCCGCGGATTGCGACGCAGCATGTCGAGCGTCATGAATGCCGCTTCGGGGCTGAGCATCGCCGTGCCCTCGCTGCGCTCGTCCGCCGCGCGGAAGCGCAGGGGCCGAAGCCGGCCGTCGCCGCCGAACATCGCGTAGAGCCGCGCGAGGTCTTCCGCGCGCACCTCGCCGCCACCAAGAACGAGGGCGAGACCGTAGTGCTCGCGCGTCCGCAGCTTCGGTACGCCGGCGTCGCGCAGCAGGTCGAAGAGGTCGGGTGAGCGCAGCCGCGAGGCCACGGTGACGGCCGGGATGTTGCGGCTGCGGTTCAGCGCCTCGGTGGCGGTGACCGGGCCTTGGAAACGCCCGTCGTAGTTCTCCGGCGTGTAGGCGCCGTAGGCACTCGGCACGTCGCGCAGCACGGTGGCGGGATGCAGCTGGCCCTGGTCGATGGCCAGCGCATAGAGGAAGGGCTTCAGTGTCGAGCCGGGCGAACGCAGCGCCGCCGTGCCGTTGACCTGCCCGCCGATGGCGGCGTTGCGCCAGTCGGCCGAACCCATCAGCGCGACCACGCTCATGTCGCGGGTGTCCACGATGAGTACGGCGGCGTTGTCGAGCCCTCGCGACGCTTCGCGCTGCAGGTGGGCGCGCACGCGGCGCTCGACAAGCCGCTGCAATCGACGGTCGAGCGGCGTGGCGAGCTCGGGCGGGCGCGGGCCGTGGCGCTGCTGCGCGGCCAAGACGCGGTCGACGTAATGCGGTGCCGCGAACGGCAGCGCCCGCGTCGGGCGCAGGCGCAGCGGCAAGGCCATGCGCGCGGCCATGTCGGTGGTGGCCTCGGTGTCCGAGTCGGCGCCGTAGGCCTCGACCCAGCGCATGTACAAGCGCTGTCGCGCGGCCTGCAAGCCGGGGCCGAGCGTGGTGACGCCGCGAGTATCGACGACGAAGCGCCCACGCGGGTTGGGCGCCTGCGGCATCACCGCGAGCGCCAGTGCTTCCGGCAATGAGAGTTCGGCGGCGGCCTTGTCGAAGTAGATGCGCGAGGCCGCGCCCACGCCCTCGACGTTGCCACCGTAGGGCGCGAGGTTGAGGTAGGCCTCGAGCAGATCGTCCTTCGAATACATCGCCTCGAGCTGCAGCGCACGGGCGATCTGCACGAGCTTGCCGGGCACGTCGCGCGTTTCCAGCCGCCAGCGCAGGCGCGCGAGCTGCATCGTGATCGTCGAGCCGCCGATGCGCGGGCCGCCGGAATAGGTGCTGCCCGCCGCGCGCAGCAGCGCGATCGGATTGACGCCGGGATGCCAGCGGTAGTGGCGGTCTTCGTGCAGCAGCACGGCGTCCACAAGCTTTGGAGAAATGGCTTCGATGGGCAGCCACTGCCGGTAGCGCTCATCGGCCGCCAGCGTCAGGCGCAGCAGGCGGCCGTCGGCATCGAGCACCGCCGTCGACACCGGCACGCCGGCCGACAGCGGCGGCTTCGGCCACAGGCGCACCACCAGCAGGGTCGCGGCCAGCAGCGCCGCGACACCCAAGCCCCACCTCAGCGCGCGCGGCAGACGCATGGGCACGCGCAAAGTGGGGAAGACGAACCGGCGCTCAGCGCGCCGGCTCGGTGACGATGATCGTGCCGGCCGGGCCGCCGCGCGCAATCACGCCGTTGCGGTACATGTGCTCGGCGAAGATCGGCGGCACTTGGAACGTGCCGGTGGCCGTCGCGCGGATGCGGTAACGGAACTCCTGCATCCCGTTCGACACGCTGCCGTAGAGCACGAGACGGTCCTCGCGGATCTCTTCGTGCACGGGGCGGAACGTCGATTCCGGCAGGGCCAGCACCGGCGCGGCGGGCTGGGCCGCGCCCTGCGCGCCGTCGCCCTCGATCATCTCGCCGCTTTCATCGTCGTAACCGTCGCCATCCGTATCGCGCTGTCGGGCCTCGGCGGGGTCGCTGCCGCCTTCGGCGGCCGTCGGCGGCGTCAGCACCGTCTCGAAGCCACCGGGCAGCAGATCGAGGATGGCGACGTTGTCCCAACCCGTGCCGCGGACGCGCAGCCGCACCGTAAGTTCCTTGCCCTGCGCCACCGTCGTGGTCGGCTTGCCGGCCTCGTCGAGGAAGTCGCGCTGCACTTCAAGGCCCTGGTCCTGCACGGCCGGCGGCGGCGCGCGATCGAAACCGGTTTCCGTGCGCGCCACCCACACCGTCTTGCCGGCCTCCGGCATCACCATCAAGCGCGTGGCATCGGCGCGGAACGGCCCGGCAAGCACGCCGTCCTTCGATTCGCCGAACGCCGCCTTGCCGCCGCGCCATTCCTGCTCGAAGCGCACCGGCGCCGCGGTCTCGCCACCCACGGCGTCGAGAGCCAACACGGCCAGCGCGCTATTAAGGCTGTTGAGGCCCTGCTCATTCACCGATGCCAGCAGGCGGGTCGTGGCTTCGGCATTCAGCAGGCGACGCTGGTCGGGGAAGTGCTTGCCCAGCAGGTACAGGCGCCAGGCCTGCGCGCCGAAGGGGTCGTAGTAGTCGCCGTAGCCCCAGCGCGAATACAGCGCCACGCGCTCCGCTTCGGTGAACTGCGACCACGGCTTCGCGACTTCGTTGGCGATCTCGCGGTGCCGACGCGCCAGCGGGGCGGCGGCGGCCGTCTGCTGCAGGCCGCCATAGCTCGCGGCCACCAGCAGACCGGCGAGATCCTCGCGCCAGGCCTTGGGCTGGTCGCGCTCCAGCTGCTCGACGAGCGCCGCCAGCGCGTTGCCGGCCGACTCGCCCTGGCGCACCTGCAGGTACACCGCCAGCGCCCGGGCACGAAGGCCGGCGAGGTCGTTGCGGCTCGCATCCGTCGCCGCCTGCGCCAGCCACTGGTTGGCGCGGTCGAGCAGGTCGCCGGGCACGCGTTCGCCGCGCTCTCGTGCTTCCACCAGCACCATCACGGCGTAGGCCGACACCAGCGGGTCGACGTCCGGCGTCGATGTCCAGGTGCCGAAGCCGCCATCGCCGTTCTGTCGCGCGCGCAGCGTGTTGAACAGGCCGCTCAGGTCGCCGTCGCCGCGCGTTCTTCCGAAGGCGGGGTGCGAGCGCAGCACGAGGCCGGGCAGCGCTTGGCTGGCGAGCTGTTCGGTGCAGCTGTAGCGGTAGTCGCCGAGCCACGCCTGCAGACCGGTCAAGGCGACCAGCGGCGAGCTCGACGCCGCAAGCCGGCGGGTCGAACGCTCGTCGAACATCGCGCGCAGGTCGGTGATCGCCATGTTGCGCGAGGCCTGCTGCACCGTCACGGTGGTGAGCGAGGGCTGCAGCGGCCGCACCGACACTTCGAGGCGGCGCTGCGCGGCGAATCGCCCGCTGCTCGCCCGCAGCGTGATCGGCACGGCACCGAGCGCCTGCGACGCCTTCAGCCGCACGTTCACGACGGTCTCGTCGCCCGGTTTCAGCGTGACCGGCGCCGGCGCGGCGCCGACCAGGGCGAGCGAGGGTGGCAGCGTGAGCTGCAGCGCCACGTTGGCGGGCTGCGTGGCGCCTTCGATGGTGTTGGCGATCCCAACGGGCACGACGAACTCGTCGCCCGGGGCCACGTGGGTCGGCAGCGTCGGCGTCAGCACGAAATCACCGCGGATCGTCGCCTTGCCTTCGCGGAAACCCACGCGCTCCGGCGTCACCGCGACGGCCACGAGGCGCAGCTCGCCGTTGAAGTGGTCCGGCGGCGTGAACTCGAAGCGCTTGGCGCCCTCGATGTCGACCACGCCCGACCACCACACCGCCGGCTTCTCGCCCTTGCGCTTGAACGGATTCAGATGGCGCGCACCGGCGCCCTCGCCGTCACCGCCGGGGGCCGCGCCATCGGCGAAGCGCGCGAACTCCGGCAGCAGCAGATCGAGTATCTGCGCGCTGTCCACCTGGTGCATGCGCTTGGCGAAGAAGGCATCGAGCGGATCGTCGACGCGGTAGCCCGCCACCTGGAGGATGCCCTCGTCGACGGCGAACACGGCCACGCGGGCCGGCCCACCGGCATCGACATCGATGGCCAGCGGCTGGCCGGGACGCGAACGCGCCGGCGCGCTCATCGTCAGCGGCAGCTGCCGCGGCGTGCGATCGATGGCGAAGGGCACCACGCCCCAGGACAGCGGGCTCAGGTGGATCTCCTCGCTCGCCGGATCACGCAGGAGGGTCACGGAGACGTAGGCGTTGCCCTCGAGGCCCTCCGGAACGCGGATGCGCTGCACGGTGCTGGTGGTGTCGGCCTTGAACCAGCGCTGCGCCACGACGGTGTCGCGCTCGATGGTGATCAGGCCGGCACCCGAGTACGGGCCGCGGATCGAGACCTCGATCTCCTCGCCCGCCGCGTAGCTCGGCTTCGACAGGCTCAGCTGCAGCTCGGCGTTGCGCTCCAGCGAGCGCGAAAGGTTGGCATCGCCCACGACGGTCCAAGCCTGCGAGTTCAGCACGCGGCCCTGCGCGTCCTGGATCTCGAGCACGAAATCGCCGGGCGTGGCGGTGTCGAGCGCCAGCGCCTGCGCCCCGGCCTTCGAGGCCAGCGCCGCGCGGGATTTCTCGTCGCGACGTTCGCGGGAGACGAAGCGGAACAGGCCGTCGTCGCCGCGCGTCAGCACCGAGACCATGCGCTTCTCGATGCGCACGGCCTGAAGGCCATCGACGGCCAGCGGCGCGCCATCCGGGCCGATCACCAGCACCTCGGCCGAGGCGCGCGAGCCGCGATTCACGTAGCCGAGCGAATCAGCCGCCTTGATGCCGACGAGGTAGGGCTGGTCGGAGACCAGCGCGCGCAGCGTCGAGGCCACGCCGCGGCCACTGCCGGGCTCGTAGGCACGCACGAGCAGGTCGAGGCGGTAACTGGCGCGCTCGTACTGCTCGAGGCCCAGCGCGATCTCGGCGCGGCCTTCCGCGTCCGTGCGCGCGTCTTCGAGGTCCTGCTGCACGCCCTCGCGCGCCTGCTGCGGATCACTGAAACGGAAACCGGGATGCTGGTCGAAGGCCGGCACGCTGGGCGTCAGCCGCAACTGGGCGGTGACACGACGGTCCTGCGCCGCCGTGCCGAACAGGTTCTCGACGTCGACCACCGCCTTCAATTCATCCGGTCGCACCCAGCCGCGCTGCGGCGGCGTCGATAGCGTCGTCTTGACGCGCAGCGTGTCGGGCTGGAACTCGCGCACCTGCACCGTGGTGCTGCCGACCAAGCGGCGGTCGTAGGCGTTGCGGCCCTTGAGGTAGAGCTGCGCCATCCACGTACCGGAGGGCGCGCTCTCGCCCGGCGTGAAGTCGAAACCTTCGAAGCCGGCGGCACCGAAGCGGATCGTCTCGCGGCGCGCGAGGTTGCCCGTGGGATCGAGGATGTCGAGCTCCAGCGGCGCACCCACGGGCGTCTTCGCCCAGTCCTGTGCGCGCAGGATCAGGCCGAGATGCACGGTCTCGCCGGGGCGGTACAGGCCGCGGTCGCTGAAGATCACCGCCTTCAGCGCGCCCGGATCGACGTGGTTGATCTCACCGCCGACGTCGAAGCGCGAGGTGTCGAGGCGTCGCGACCAGTCACCCAGCGGCAGGAAACTCATGTCCTCGCCGCGGGTGACCCGCAGCAGCACCGGTGTGCGCTCGCGCACGAAGGGCTCGAAGGTCGGCAGCGTGGCCACGCCCTCGCCGTCGGTGTTCGCCGCGACCACCACCTGGCCATTGCGGCCCACCACCGACACCAGCGCGCCGGCCACCGGCGTGCCGTCGGAGAGGCTCTGCACGAACACCTTGCGGCGGCCGTCCAGCTCGGTCTTGGCCAGCACGCCGAGGTCGGTCAGCACGACGAGTCGCGAGTCGGTCTGCTGGCCGGCGTTGCGGTCGAGGCGCTCGCGCGTGGTCAGCGCGGCCTCGTCGGCGTTCATCGAGCGCAGCGACAGCAGGAACACGCCGCATTCGTTGGCATTGAAGTAGGTGCCGAGATCGACGCCGCGATAGTTCGCCTTCGCCGGGTCGTCGGTCGGGATCGACAGCGTCTCCTCGAAGCGCTCGACCAGCATGTCCTCGTCGACGCGCCACAGCGAGGGGTTCTGCAGCTGCCCGTCGTTCGTCCCGACCAGCACCTGCAGCTGCTCGGGCAGCACGCGGCCGATCTCGAGGCGCACGTCCGGCGTGTTGCGCGCGACGAGGCTCACGCGGCGCTCGCCACGCAGCGAAAGCAACGCGCCTTCGCCTACGAAGCGCAGCAGCTTCGGGTATTCGGGCACGACGAGCAGGCGGCGCTGCGGCTGGCCGAGCAGGAAGCCGCCGAAGCTCTTCAGTCCCTTCGGCATTTCCAACCACAGCCGGCGGCCGGGCGGCGCCTCGAAACGCAGCGTGTGCGTTTCCACCCACTCGCGTTCGCCGGGCAGCAGCTCGAAACGCAGCGGCGTGGCGGCCTTGAGCGTGGCCGCGTCGACCTCGCCCTCCGACCACGGATACGGCACGGTCTTCTGGTAATCGCTGTCCGGATCGGCCCGGCGCTGCGGGCTCGGCACGAACGCTTCCGGCAGCAGCCAGAGCTTCACCTGCGAGGCGATGTCGCGGTCGTTCAGCGTGTCGTTGAACGACAGCACGACGAGCTGCTTCGGCTCACCGTTTTCGTCGTCGACGACGGTGGCTTCGACATTGTCGAGGGCCACCGAATAAAGCGACGGCATCGCCACGTTGGAAACGCTCTCACCAGCGCGGCCCGGCCCTTCGAGGCGGCTCTTCGCGCCCTCGGCAAGGGTGAGGGTCACGCGACCGCCGTTTTCCGGCACCGTGAGCGGCGCGGTCTGCACCCAGGCCTTGAGGCCGGGCTCGTCGAAGCGCAACTCAATGGGCGGCGCGGCGAGCGCCCGGTCCGCGCCGTCGAATGCCGTTGTCGAGAGTCGCGAGCGCAGCGCGTCGGCGTCCACCGGGTGCGAGAACGTGAGCGCCCACACGGCGCGCTTCAGGCCGGCGCTTTCCGGGTCCTGGTAGAACTCGGCGCTGTCGACGCCAGCCACGAACGGCGCGCTGTCGAACGCGAAGCGCGATTCGGCGAGGACGCGACCGGGCGCGAGGGCCTTCGGCGCATCCACGGTGACCTCGTAGCCCTGGCCCACGGGCCAATCCTCGGCGGGCGTGAACACGAGGGTCGATTCATCCTCGAAGGCCCAGCGGTTGGCCAGTGCAGGTTTCAGCGTGAGGCCTTCGACGGCCGGCGCGGTGCCTTCCTCCGCCCCCACCGCGTCGAGCGTCGCCACCGGGGCGCTGAAGCGCAGCCGCAGCGGCATCACCGTGATCGGCGTTGCCGAGTAGTCGCTGACGCCCGGCGCCTCGACGGCCACGGTGATCGCGTCCGGCGGCGGCGGCACCTCGCGGGTGAACCACCACGTCGCCAGCGCGACCAGGGCCAGCGCGGCGAGCGGCCCGCCCATGCGCGGGCCCGGCTTCGCCCGCAGCCATGCGGCGGATCGCCCGGTCCAGGCCGGCGGCTGCCACGCGCCGAACACGCGGTTGGACCACGAAGAAGGGGTGGATTCGTCCGTGACGCTCATGGGGGGCTCGCGCGGCGGGCGCGGCGGGGTGCCGCGCGTTCACCGCATCATAACGAGCCGCCGAACGCGGCCGAGGCCGAATCGTGGCGGCCGCGGGCCACCGATGGCGAAACGCGGGCAGGCGGGCCGCGATCAGCCGGGAATCACCACGCCGGCCAGTTGGCCGAGCACCGCCTCCAGCGGCTCGGGGCGGTGCAGCAGGTAGCCCTGCGCATGGTCGACGCCCATCTGGCGCACCCGGGCCAGCACCTCAGGGCGATCCACGAACTCGGCGACGGTGCGCGCGCCGAGCACGCGGGCGACCTCGACGAAGCTGCGCACCGCGGCTTCGTCGAGCGCATCGTCGACGACATCCCGGACGAACTGGCCGTCGATCTTCAGGTAGTCGACGCGCAGGGCCTTCAGGTAGCCCCAGGACGAGGCGCCGGCACCGAAGTCGTCCAACGCGACGCGCACGCCAAGACTGCGCACGCGCTCGATGAAGACGATGGCGTCGGCCATGTTGGTGACCGCGGCGGTTTCGGTGATCTCAACGCACAGGCGTGCACAGATCGCCGGACCGGCCGCTTCCAAGCGCTCGACGGCATGCCGGTGGAACGCACGGTCGCCGACGGACTGGCCGGAGAGATTGACGCAGAGCATCGCCGGCGCGGGCCCGTCGCCGAGGGCGGCCATGCGGTCCAACACGGCGCCGAGCACCCAGCGGTCGATGCGCGACGCGAGGTGGAAGCGCTCCGCGGCCGGCAGGAAGCCGGCCGGCGACACCAGCGCGCCATCGACATCGACGAGGCGCAGCAGCACTTCGGCATGCAGGCCGCCGGCATCGCCCTGCAGCGCGTCGATGCGCTGGGCGAAAAGCGCGAAGCGGCCTTCGTCCAACGCCCGCTCCAGCCGCGTGGCCCATTGCGCCTCGCCCTGCCTCGCCTGGATCGCCGCATCACTGTCGAACCAAAGGTGGACGCGGTTGCGGCCCTCCTCCTTCGCGGCGAAGCAGGCCGAGTCGGCCGCCTGCAGCACCGACTCCGCCGTCGGGAATCGGGCATCGACCGGGGCGAGGCCGATGCTGGCGCCGATGCGGAAGCGGTGGCCGTCGTGGTCGAAGCGGTAGACCTCGAGGCGGTCGCAGATCTGCTGGGCGACCCGCTGGCCCTGCTCGGGCGTGCAGCCCTCCAGCAGCACGGCGAACTCATCGCCCCCCAGGCGCGCCAGCAGGTCGCGGGACCGCACCGTGTCACCGAGCAGGCGCGCGACCTGCTGCAGCAACTGGTCGCCGGCGGCATGGCCGCAGGTGTCGTTGACGACCTTGAACTGGTCGAGGTCGATGTACATGAGCGCGTGCCCCGTATCGCCGTCCGCGGCGTCCGCCAAGGCTTCGCGAAGCCGCGCTTCGATCTCTTCGCGGTTGTGGAGCCCGGTCAGCGCATCGTGCGTCGCGCGGAAGCGCATCTCGACGCCGAGCCGGCGCTGTTCGGTGACGTCGTGGAACACCAGCACGGCACCCAGCAGCGTGCCGTCGGCATCACGGATCGGCGCGGCGGAATCCTCGACGCCGTATTCCCGGCCATCCCGCGACAGCAGCAGGGTCTGTGGCGCGAGCCCGACGACGCGGCCCTCCAGCAGGCAGGCGGCGACCGGATCCCGCGCCGGCTGGCGGGTCTCCTCATCGACGATCCTGAAGATCTGCGCCGCGGGCAAACCCTGCGCCTCGTCGCTCGACCAGCCGGTCAAGCGCTCCGCCACGGGATTCAGCCAGGTCACGTGGCCGCGGACGTCGGTGGTGACCACCGCGTCACCGATCGACTGCAGGGTGACCTGCAGCAGTTCGCGCTCGCGCCGGAGGTCGGCCTCGGCGAGGCGCTGCGCCGTCACGTCCCAATTGATGCCGACGAGGCGCGCGGTCCGACCATCGCCCGCCGGTACCGCACGGATGGCAGCGCGCAGATGGCGAACGCTGCCATCCGGCCACACCACGCGGAACTCGATGCCGGTCGTCGATTCACCGGCGATCACGCGGCGCAGCGCCGCCAGCAGCGGCGCGCGGTCCTCGGGGTGGAGCCACTCGACCCAGTCGGCATAAGTCACGGGTTGGCCGGTGGCCGGGCGACCGTACTGGCGGAACACCCAGTCGTCCCAGTGCGCCTGGTTGGTGCCGACATCGACGTGCCAGACGCCGAGATGGCCGGAGTCGACGGCGAGCGCCATGCGTTCGCGGGCGTCCTCGATGGCGAGACGCTGGGCGCGCTGGGCGGTGATGTCCTGGAACGCCCCGATGAGCCGGACCACTCGATCCCCCTCGAACACAGGGCTGCCGACCGCGCGCGCCCAGAAGGCGGTGCCGTCCCGGCGGAGCAGGGGCAGTTCGAGATCCCATGGCCGCCCGTCGCGGAAGCCGGCCTCGACGGCGGCGCGCATGGTGTCGCGGGCCTCGGGCGCATAGAACCCGATCGCCTGCTCGACGTCCGGCAGGAAATCCTCCGGTACGCCGTGCAGCCGTCGCGTCTCCTGCGTCCACTCCAATCGGCCGCTCTCCAGATCCAGCGCCCAGCCGCCCACCCCGGCGACGGTGCCGATGCTGTTCAGCAGGGCCTCGCTGCGACGCAGGGATTCCTCGTCGAGCTTGCGCGCCGTGATGTCGCTTTCGATGGCCATGAAGCCCTCGACGCGGCCGTCCGCGCCGAACAGCGGCTGGATCTCGAGATCGAGCCAATAGCGATGGCCATCCTTGTGGCCGTTGAGGATCTCGACCCGACACCCCTCGCCGCGTCGCAGCGCGTCCCGGATCGTCGCAACGGTCGCCGGATCGGACTCGGGCACCTGCAGCAGCTCGCCCGGCTTCCGCCCCATCACGTCGTCGGGAGAGAACCCGGTGATGCGCTCGAAGCCCTCGTTGACCCACGTCGTCCGCCCCTCGGCGTCGGCCATGATCAACGCGTGCGACGTGAAGCGCGCCACCTGCGACAGCCGCGCCAACTCGGCGGTGGCTCGCGCCACGTTTCGGCGATCACGCTGGCGTCCCTCCATGATGCGGACGGCGGCCTCGGCCAACGCCGAGAACGCCGCGCGCTGCGTGTCGTCGAGCCGGCGCGGCACGCGGTCGATCACACACAAGGTGCCGATGCGCGCGCCATCGGCGAAGGCCAGCGGCATCCCGGCATAGAAGCGGATGTCCGGCGCGCCGGTCACCAGCGCGTTGTCAGCGAAACGGGCGTCGCGCGTCGCGTCCTCGACCTCGAGCAGGTTTCCGTCCAGCAAGGCATGGGCACAGAAGGCGAGCTCGCGGGGGGTTTCCTCCACGCCCTCCAGACCGAGGTTGGCCTTGAACCACTGCCGATCCGCATCGACCAGGCTCACGAGGGAGATCGGCGTGCCGCAAATGGCCGCCGCGGCGCGGACCAGGGCATCGAGCTCCGGCTCCGGCGGCGTATCGAGCAAGCCAAGCTTTCGCAGCGCAGCGAGGCGCGCCGACTCGTCATCAGGGAAGCGGGCGGCTGGCATGGCGTTCCCGGGATGAAGACGCCCGCAGTGTGCCACCCTGACTGCGCGCTGGGGTACCGCCCTAGAAGCGCCCGGCCTGGAAGTCGGCGATCGCCTCGCGGATCTCGTCGGCGGTGTTCATCACGAAGGGCCCGTGCCAGGCCACCGGCTCGCGCAGCGGCCGGCCCGCGACGACGATCAAGCGCGCGCCCTCGCTGCCGGCGCGCAAGGCGAGGTGGTCGCCGTCCGACAGCACGGCGAGCTGGCCCATGCGCACCTCGGCCTCACCGCCGCTGGCAGCCAAGCGCAAGGCGCCGCCGAACACATGCACGAAGCCCTGGTGGCCGATCGCGATCGGCAGCGCGAGGGTCGCGTTGGGCGCCAACACCACATCGACGAAGAGCGGCTGCGTGGCTTCGGCCTGCACGGGGCCTTCCACCCCGGCCACCGCACCGGCGATCACCTTCAGCGCCGCGATCGCGCCGGGCGCGTCGATGACCGGCGCCTCGAGTCCCGCGCCCCGTGCGAGCACTTCGCCATTCGCGTCGAACTGCAGCACCGGCAGGTGCTCCGGCCCGATGTCCTGGTAGCGCGGCGCGCGCATCTTGTCCTTGGCCGGCAGGTTCACCCACAGCTGGAAGCCGCGCATCTCGCCTTCCACCTGTTCAGGCATCTCGGAATGCACGATGCCGCGGCCCGCGGTCATCCACTGCACGCTACCGGGCACCAGGAGGCCTTCGCCGCCCTTGTTGTCGCGATGGCGCATGCGCCCCTTGAGCATGTAGGTGACAGTCTCGAAGCCGCGGTGCGGATGCGGCGGGAAGCCGGCGATGTAGTCCTGCGGCCGCTCGGTGCCGAAGGCATCGAGCATCAGGAAGGGATCGACCGGCGGCTGCTGCGGCGTGCCGATCAGGCGCGTGAGCTTCACACCGGCACCGTCCGAGGTCGGCTGGCCGGCGGTGAGGCGAAGGACGTGGCGCGGGGCGTGCCGCAGCGGCGTGGTGGAGGCGGGGATCGCGTTCATGCCGACGATGCTCCGCGCCCTGCCCCAGCCGCTCAAGGCGCGGGCCGGAACGCCGCATTGCGCGGCCGCAACGGCCGCCGATGCCACACGGGCGCGCCCGCACGGCCCAAGCCTCGCGCGCTAGACCGTACCCCGGTTCTTGCCCATGAACGGCCGGTACCACGCGCGGATGCCGACCATGTCGACGTCGAAATCCTCGCTGCAGCGCATCAGCGGACCGATGCGGACGCAGCGGTTGGGGTAGTCGAAGGCCACGCAGAGCACCGGCACGTCGGCGGCGCGCGCGATCTTCCAGAAGCCGGTCTTCCACTTGTCGACGCGGCGGCGCGTGCCCTCCGGCGCCAGCACGAACCACATGCGGTCCGCCTCACGGAGGCGCGTGGCCACCTGGTCGGCCACACCACCCGGTGCGGCGCGGTCGACCGGAAGACCACCCATGCGTCGCATGTACCAAGCGAGGGGGCCGACGAAGATCTCCTTCTTCGCCATGAAAACCACGCCGAGATCCATGGCCAGCAGCATCGCGAAGCCCCACACCGCATCCCAAGCCGAGGAATGCGGGGCGGCGATCACCACCAGTCGTGGTTCGTCGGGCCACTCGCCCTCCATGCGCCAGCGCCCGAGGCGAAGGATCGCCGTCGCGACGCGTCGCCACAGCGGTGCGGTGCCGCCACGCGGCGCGTTCGGCGGCAGGACCGGGACCGGGGCGTCAGCCGCGCGGGCCTTGGCCGTGGTCGCGTTCATGGTTCGCGCTCCCAGCGCCGCGAGGCGCGCTCCCGCTTCACCTGCGCGCGCTCACGCTTGCTGCCGAGCCGACGCTCCTGCGAACCCTTCGTCGGCTTGGTGGCGATGCGCTTTTTCGGCGCCACGCGACAGGCTTCGATCAAGGCCTGCAGGCGCTCCCGCGCATCCTCGCGGTTGCGATCCTGCGTGCGGAACCGCTGCGCCTGGATCACCAGCACGCCGTCCTCGGTCATGCGCCGGTCGCGGCGCGCGAGCAGGCGGTCGCGCACGGCCTCGGGCAAGGTGGCCGAGGCGCGCACGTCGAAGCGGAGCTCCACCGCGCTGGCGACCTTGTTGACGTTCTGCCCGCCCGGCCCCGAGCTGCGCACGAAGCGCTCCTCGAGCTCGCTGTCGGGGATGGTGAGGGGCGGAAGCGCGGTCATTGCCGCGCAGTGTAAGCGCGGCACCGCAGGGCAGTCGTCGCCTCAGGCCGCCGGCAGTCGCGGATGGCCGAATTCGTCACGTTCCTCGCCAGCGGCGGCGTCGCCGATCCGCTCGCGCAGGCCGCGGCCCGGGAAGGCCAGCGGCGGCTCGGCGCGGGCCACCTTCAACGCATTGCCGAACGCGATCGCGGCGCGCGGATCGTTCCCCGCGGCCATCAGGTCGCCCAGCGCTTCCCAGGCCTCGGCGCCGGCACCCTGCGCGATGGCGCGGTGGAAGTAGGTTTCGGCCTTGCCCGGCAGCGCCTTGGCGCGGCACAAGCGGCCCAAGGCCAGCAGCAGGGCCGGCGAGGTGGAATGCGCGGCCAGCCAGGCTTCGGCCCGGGCAAGACGCTCGTCGCCGGCGAAGGCCGGCAGGGCACCGAAAGCCGCCACCGCCTCCTCGTCCCAGCGGGCGTCGATGGCTTCGGCGAGCGCCTGGGCCGCCTGTGCCTCGACGTGCAGGGCGGCGGCGCGGCGTGCAAAGGCCACCAGCACCGACGACTGGGCGCGCAACGCGGGCGGCAGGCCCTTCCAGCGGATCAGCAGGGTGCCGGCTTCCTGGGCGTCGATCAGGGCGGACTCCGCGAGGCGGGTCTCGAGGGTCGCGAGGGCCGCCGCATCGGTGCCGCGCTCGCTGCGCAGGCGCGCCACCATCGGCAGCGCCTCGTCCGCGCGCCCGAGCCGCGCCAGCGCCTCGGCCCGGAGCAGGACGCCGGCCGGCGGCAGGGTGGTGCCGGCCGCGGCGGTGTCGAGGCTGGCCAGCGCTTCCAGCGCGCGGTCCTCCGCCAGCCATGCCGCACTTTGTTCGAGCGAAGCAGCCAACGGGTCGGCCTTGGACAAGGCCACGCGATGCGCCCGAACGCGCTCGGCCAAACCCGCCGCACGGGCCGCGCTAATGGCATGCAGCAGGGCGGGCACGCGATCGATGCTGCTGCGCTTGGCCGCCAACGCGAGCAAGTGCTCGGCGCGCTCCGGACGACCCTGCTGCAG
Organism: Silanimonas sp.; assembly: GCF_027531545.1. GTDB lineage: Bacteria > Pseudomonadota > Gammaproteobacteria > Xanthomonadales > Xanthomonadaceae > Silanimonas. The sequence goes on from NZ_JAPZSC010000030.1 coordinate 56,241, forward strand.
CGCGAGCAGGCCGTTGCTCAGGCGCTCGCGCGCGAGGCGCTGGGAATACTTCCGCACCGCGCGGAAGGGCAGGCGCAGCAGGGCGATCAGCCCGAGCAGCACGACGGTGGCGAGGCCCCAGGCCAGTGCTGCGACCTCGGCACGCAGGCTCACCAGGGTGTCGCCCCATTGCAGCACCAGCAAGCCGTCCTGTTCGCGCAGCAACTGCCAACCGAAGCCCGCCAACAAGGCGATCAGCAGTCCCAGCAGCAGCGCGGGAAACAGCTTCATCGCGCCCCCTCGCTCCGCCGCTGCGCGCGAAGCTGGACCAGGGTGCTGCCGAGCACCGGCACGTCGAGGGCGAGGCTCGTCTTGGCGAGCGCATCAAGCCGGGCGGCTTCGGCCTCCAGCGAGGCACTCGTGGCATACAGGCGGCGCATCCAGTCCTGCGCACGGATGGCCGCGGCCTGCAGCCCTTCGCTGTCGCGACGCTCGATGGCAAGGCGCGCGAGGCCGAGTTCGAGGCGCAGGGCCGCGAGGCCGCGCTGGCGGTCGGCCGGGGCCAACAGGTCCTGCGCGCCGCGCGGACGCACGTCGACCAGCGCATCCAGCACCTTGTCGAGCGCCGATGCCGGGGCCGCTGCAGCCGTCTCGGCCGGCGCGGTCTCGAGCGCCGGCAGGGCGGCTTCGATGGCATCGATGGCCCCACGCGCCGCCAGCCGCGGATCGGGCGGCAGCGCGGCAAGCGCCGCCTGCTCCTGCGCCAGCGACTGGCGGAGGTTCACGTACTGCGGTGCCGTGAGCGCGGACAGCAGACCGTCGGCGAAACCGTAGGCGCGGCGCGCGCCATCGATGTCGCCAGACAGCGCCAGCCGCGTTTCCGCGAAACTCAACAGCAAGTCGACCTCGTCGAGACGGAGCGCGATACCGCTCTCGCCCTGCGGACCCGCCGCGACCTGCTGCACGCTTTCCTCGAGCAGGGCCGTGCGCTGGCCCCAGCCAAGCAGTTCTTCGCGCTGCACTGTGCTCCGCGCCTCGAGATCGGCGAGCCGCTGCGACGTGCGCGACTGCCCCCGTTCGATCGAGGCGATCGCCTGCTCCACCGCCAGCAGGCGCTGGTCGAGCACCGCGTTGGAGAGCGGATCCGGCGTGGCCTCGGGCGCGGGCCGCGTGGACCACCACCACACACCGGCACCGCCGGCGGCCAGCAGGGGAAGGGCGATCAGCAGCGGGCGGAGGAACGGGCGATCCATCGAGGGCGTCATCAGGGGGGTGCGCGGCGCAGTGCCGCGAACGTCATTGTACGTTCGGTGCGCGCGACGCCGCCGCGACGAGCGCCGCCGGCGTGGGGCCTTCCGCGACGACCACCCGAACGAACCCGGCGTGGGCGGCCAGCGCCGCGAGCCGCGGGCTGCTCACCACCACCGGTCGCACCCGCAGGGCGCGGCCCCGGACCGATGACGCGTCCGGAAGGAGCGCTTCGAGCCGACCGAAGGCTTCCGCGCTGCTGGCCACCAGCACGGCGCCGGGATCGTCCGCAAAGGCCGCGAGGCGGCGCGCCCCGCCCCGCAGATCGGTGCGTTGGTAGACCTCGGCCGCCCGTACCTCGGCGCCGCGCTCGCGAAGCGCGGGCACCAGCAGGCCGCGGCCACCCGGCGCCGTGACCACACCCAGCGCAAGCCCGCCGACCGACTGCAGCTCCGTCATCGCCAGCACGCCCTCGCTGTCCATGCGCGCTGGCGACCGCGTGTCGGCCACGCCAGCACGGCGCAGCGCGGCGGCCGTGCCGCTGCCGACGGCGAGATCAAGGCCCTCGCGACACAGTCCGCCCGCCGCTTGGAAGGCCGCGAAGCGCACCGCCGCCGGACTGGTGTAAAGCCGGATCGGCGCGGCCAATGCAGCGGCGAGTCGCGCGGCGTCGGGGCGTGCGACCAGGCGCTGCAACGGCAGCACGCGCAGGCGGAATCCCGCGCCTTGCGCCACCCGGCGCAGCGCCGCATGCTCGCCCGCCGGCCGCAGCGACCAGAGCGTCGATATCGTTGCCGTGTCCATTCCCGAACTCTCGCACAGCGCCATGCCTGACGACGCCGCATCCCGCCTCCGGTCCCTGCTCGACGCGATGCCGCCCGTCGCCGCCCTCGGCGTGCGCGTGACCCGCTGCGACGCCGAGCGCGTGGTGCTGGAAGCCCCGCTGGCGCTCAACGTCAACGACAAGGCCTGCGCTTTCGGCGGCAGTTTGGCCAGCCTGCTGACCCTGGCCGGCTGGGGCGCACTGGAGTCGGCGCTCCACGCCCGCGGCGTCAAGGCCGAGGTCTACGTGGCGGACAGCACGCTCAAGTTCCACGCGCCGCTCTATGCCGACCTCATTGCGGTGGCCGAGGTGCCGGGGGCCGAAGCGCTCGACGCCCTGCTGAGCAAGCTCGCCCAGCGCGGTCGCGGCGGCATCGTGCTGGAAGCGTCGGTACGTGATGCCACAGGCCAGCCCATCACCACGCTCAGCGCCCGTTATGCCGCCGTCGCCTCCCGCTGACATACTCGCCGCATGAGCCGACTCCCCCGCATCGCCCTCGCCCTCCTCGTCGCGCTGCTGGCCGCCTGCAGCAGCGGCGCGGGCAGCAAGCCCGACGCCCTCGACCGCACGCTCTACGACTATTCCGGCGCCATCCGCTGGAACAACTTCGAGGTCGCCTGGGACATGGTCGACCCGAAGGTGCGCGAGGCCAAGCCGCTCAGCGATTTCGAGCTCGAGCGCCTCAAGCAGGTGCAGATCACGAACTACAACCTCGTCGCCAGCGTCACGCTGCCGGACGGCCGCATCGCCCGCGAAGTCGAGCTCGGGGTGGTCAACCGCCACACCCAGGCCGAGCGCGTGGTGCGCGTCCGCGAGATCTGGCGCTACGACGAGGAGGCGCAGCGCTGGTGGCAGACCGAGGGCCTGCCGGTCCTCGCCCAGGACCGCTGATTCCCCGCCCGGGCGGCCGCCGCGCTGGTGGCCGGCCCCGGGCCGACGGATAATGCCGGCCCTTCCGTTCCCCTGAGGCCCCGATGTCCTGGGACCAGCTCACCGCCTTCGCCCAATCCTCTCCGCTGCTCAGCATCGCGTTCGCCGGCCTGACGTTGGCCGTGATCTTCACCGAGGTGAAGCATCGCCTGTCCGGCATCGCCGGGCTGTCGCCGGCGCAGGCCACCCTGCTGATGAACCGCGAGGACGCCCTCGTCGTCGACGTCTCGCCGGCCGCCGATTTCGCCAAGGCCCACATCCCCGGCTCGGTCTCCGCGCCGCTGGCGGACCTCGACCCGGAGAAGCACAAGCAGCTGTCGAAGGCCAAGGAGCGCCCGGTCATCGTCACCTGCCGCACCGGCATGAGCGCCCACGGGGCCGCAGCGAAGCTCAAGAAGGCCGGCTTCACCAAGGTCAGCGTGCTGGACGGCGGGCTCGCCGGCTGGCGCCAGGCCGAGATGCCGGTCGGCAAGGGCCGCTGAAGCCACCGGGGCTTCCGCCCCCTTGCCCTCCCCGTCCGGCGCCCCCATCCGGAAATCCGGCGCATGCGATACTGGCGCGCTGACCCATTCACTTCTCTGATTCGGAGTTCCACCCGTGGCTGACGAAAACATCCAGGGCGCCGCCGGCGCCGACCAGCAGGCCCAGTTCGCGATCCAGAAGATCTACGTCAAGGACATCTCGTTCGAGGCCCCGGGCACGCCGATGGTGTTCAACGAGCAGGGCAATCCCGACCTGAACCTCAACCTGAACCAGAAGGTCGGCAAGCTGGCGGACGACGTCTACGAAGTCATCCTCGGCATCAATCTCACCTGCAAGCTCGGCGAAAAGACGGTCTACATCGTCGAACTCGAGCAGGCGGGCATCTTCGGCCTGAACGGCTTCGACGAGCGCAATCTCGACTTCATGCTCGGCACCTACTGCCCGAACGTGCTGTTCCCGTACGCCCGCCAGATGGCGTCGGAGCTGATCCAGGCCGGTGGCTTCCCGCCCTTCTACCTGCAGCCGATCAACTTCGAGGCGATCTACGCCGAGAGCCTGCGCCGCCGCGCCGAACAGCTGAAGTCGGTCAGCGCCCCGGCCGTCGGCAACGCCTGATCCGCCACCGGATCGTCCGCCCGGCCCACCCGCCGGGCGAGGCACCGCCCCGCTTCGAGAGGACGCCCCCATGACCGCGACGACCACCGTCACCGTGCTGGGCTCCGGCTCCTGGGGCACCGCCCTCGCCGCTCAGATGGCGCGGCAGGGCCACGACACCCTGATCTGGGGCCGCGACGCGGCCCAGGTCGAGGGCATCAACACCCGCCACGAGAACACCCGCTACCTGCCGGGCGTGGCGCTGCCGCCCAGCCTGCGCGCCACCACCGATTTCGAGGCCGCCGTGCGCGCCGCCTCGATGCTGCTGGTGGTCACCCCCAGCCACGCCTTCACCGAGACCATCCGCCGTCTGGCCCCGTTGCGCCCGGAAGGCTGCGGCGTGGCCTGGGCCACGAAGGGCTTCGAGCCCGGCACCGGGCGCTTCCTGCATGAAGTCGCGGGTGAACTGCTCGGCCGCGGCGTGCCGCTGGCCGTCGTCACCGGCCCGTCGTTCGCCAAGGAAGTCGCCCAAGGCCTGCCGACCGCCGTCACCGCGCATTCGGATGACGCCGACTTCGCCCAGCTCGTGGCGGAGAAGCTGCACGGCCCGGCGTTCCGCGCCTACACTGGCACCGACATGCTCGGCGCCGAACTCGGCGGCGCCATGAAGAACGTGCTGGCCGTGGCCACCGGCGTGGCCGATGGCATGGGCCTCGGGCTGAACGCCCGCGCCGGCCTGATCACCCGCGGCATGAACGAGATGCTGCGCCTCGGCGCGGCGCTCGGCGCCCGCCCCGAGACCCTGATGGGCCTCGCCGGTGTCGGCGACCTCGTGCTCACCTGCACCGGCGACCTCTCGCGCAACCGCCGCCTCGGCCTCGCGCTGGGCAAGGGCCAGACCCTCGCCGAAGCCGTCGCCGCCATCGGCCAGGTCGTCGAATCGGTGCAGACCGCCGACGAAGTGATGCGCCAGGCCGATGCCCACGGCATCGAACTGCCGATCAGCCACCAGGTGCAGCGCGTGCTGCATGGCGAGATCACGCCGGTGGAAGGCCTCAAGGAACTGCTGGCGCGCGAGCAGAAGCCGGAATACCCGGAAAGCCTGTTCCGCGACGGCTGAGGCCCGCCCGACGGGCGCAGTTCGGCATGAAGCGTCAAGTCGCGCGCTGCGGCGACGCCAACGACAACGCCCGGCCGAAGCCGGGCGTTGAAGGTTGCGCAACCGCTGCCGCGGGACGGCAGCGTCGCCGCGGATGGATCAGAAGCTGGCGCGCAGGCCGACCGTGTAGATCTCGGCGCTATCGCCGTCGAACTCGACTTCACCGGTCACGCCCCAGGTCGGGCTGAACTTGTACTGCAGGCCGGCCGTGTAGGTGAAATCGTCGCTGTCGCCAGCGGCGTCGAGGTTGCGGTAGTTCACCTTGCCGAGGTACTCGAAGTTCTCGGTGAAATTGCCACGGAGGCCGGTCGAGAGGCGGTAGCCGTCAACGACTTCGTAGTCGGTGTGGGCGGCTTCGGCGATCAGGTCGAGGTTGTCCGACAGGCCGAGCGCGTAGCCGAGGGCCAGTTCCCAGGTGTCGATGTCGGCGCCGCGCTCCGAGTAGTTGCGGTAGTCGCCGAGGGCATAGAAGCCGGAGTCCGCGAACTCCACCGAGCCGCGCACGCCGAAACCGTCGACGTCGCTGTCGATGTTGTTGTAGGTGCCTTCGACGTAGGTGTAGCTGCGCTCGGCGGCGTTGGCCGACAGCGGCAGCATGGCGACGAGGGCGAGGGCAATCAGGGTCTTTTTCGTGGCGTTTCTCTTTCTTGTGTGGGGAGTCGCGAAGCCGGGGCTGGGCGACGGCTACAGAGAAACAGCCGCGCAGCGCAGCAACAACCCAACGAAGAGTGAACATTCAGCGCAGCGTTGGCATTGAATCCACGCGTCGCTGACCACGGGGACTTGCGGTTCCGGAAGACGCGACTCCGCGCGCCCTCAATCGTCCGCCGCATCGTGACTTCCGACATAGCCGCACTGCCGCCACGCCTCGAACACGGCGACAGCGACGGCGTTGGAGAGATTGAGTGAGCGATTGCCTTCGCGCATCGGCAGCGCGATGCGCGTGCCGGCGTCGAATCGTGCGAGCACGTCGTCGGGCAACCCACTCGTCTCGCGACCGAACAGGAAGGCATCGCCTTCGCGGTAGGCGACGCGATCGAAACGGGTCGCTTGGCCGGTCTCCACCACCCACCAGCGCGTCGGGCCGATCGCGGCGATGCAGGCATCGAGGTCGTCGTGCACGCGCATCGACGCGAACTCGCGGTAGTCGAGCCCGGCGCGGCGCAGGCGCGCGTCGTCGACATCGAAGCCGAGCGGGCGCACCAGGTGCAGGGTCGCGCCGGTGTTCGCGCACAGGCGGATCGCGTTGCCGGTGTTGGGCGGGATCTCGGGTTGGAACAGGACGACGTGGAACATGGCGATCAGGTGGCCGCGAAGGCCGCGAGTATCGCCGCGTCGACGCGCGCTGTCAGGCGCCGACGCGACAAGCGCGAAGCGGTTCGGCGGCGAGGCGCGAGAACGCCTCGGCATCGGCGGCCTTCGGGGGCTCGGGGAACTCGATGCGCACCTTCAGCGGATCGTCGCCGGCGTCGTCGCGCAGGTTCGACAACCCTTCGAAACGCAGCAGGCGCTGGTCGCGCTCGGCGTAGACCACGTCGATGTGCGGGGCGATCCAGCCCAGCAAGCCGCCGAGACGCAGCCGGAAGCGCCGGTCGCCGGCACGGTCGACCTCATCGCCTTCGACCTCGTAGACCTTGAAGTCGTAGCTCGTCAGGCGCGACGGCACGAGGAAGGCCATCGGCACGCTCTCGCCGGCCGTGAGGCGCGGCCATTCGCGGCGCACCCACTGGTCGAAGCCGGCGTCGGCGACGAGATTGCCCTCGGGGAGCGGCGCCTGCTGCGGATCCGCATCGGGGCGATCGACGAAGACGCGGGCATCGCCACCGGCGCGCGACACGCCTTCGCGGTAGCCACTGCGCACGTCTTCGAACTGGAAGGCCGGCGCGGCTGCGGCACCGCGATAGTCGACACGCTTGCGGGCGAACGGCGTGCCGTCGACGCAGCGGTAGACCACGAGGCGTTCGAGCAGGCCGCCGTCCGGCGCGGCGCGCATCAGGTGCTGCTCGCGGTAGAGCGCTTCCCCGCTCTCGAGATCGGCGGCGAGGCCGACCTCCTCGCGGTAGGCCGCCGACGCCGGAAGTGCGGCGAAGAAAAGAGCCGCGGCCAGCACGCCGAAGTGGCCGGCGCGACACGGTTCGGATGGGCGCATCACCATGGCAGCGTCTCCCCGCGATAGTCGATGAAGTCGCCGCGGGCATCGGCCGGCAGCGTGTCGATCACCCGCAGCATCCCGCTCACTGATTCGGGCGCCTCCAGCGGTGCGGCAGGGCCACCCATATCGGTTTTCACCCAGCCGGGGTGCAGGGCGACGCTGCGGATGCCCTGCTCGGCCATGGGGATCGCCGCCATCCGCACCGCCATATTCAACGCGGCCTTCGAGACCGCGTAGCTCGGTGTGTAGAAGCTCTGCGTCGCAGCGATCGAGCCCAGCACCGAACTCAGGTAGGCGACGACCGGCGCGCGGCCCTTCGCGAGCAAGGGCGTGGCGGCTTCGGCGAACAGCAGCGGGGCCAGGGTGTTGGTTTCGAAGGCAGTGCGGAAGTGGGCGGCGTCCAAGTGTCCGAAGCGCTCGCCCGAAGCCAGCACGCCGGCGTTGTTGATCAGCAGGTCGATGGCGCCCCAGCCGGCAGCGATGTCGTCGAGCAGCGCGGCACGCGAGGCGGGGTCGGTCAGCTCGAGTGCGCGCACCTGCAGGCGGTCCGGATGGGCGGCGGCCAAGGCCGCGAGCGCCGCGGCTCCGTCCGGACGCCGGCACGCGGCCAGCACCGCGTCGCCGCGGGCCAGCAGTTGGCGGACGAACTCGAGGCCCAGGCCGCGGGAGGCCCCGGTCACGAGGACACGGCGGAGGGCGGGTAATGCGGGCGAGGAGGGGTTCATGACGCCATCTTGGACACTTCGGCGGTGGCGCGGGTGTCAACAAAAGCGAAGGACGGCGTGAGGCCATGCCATCCGGCAGGGGTGGGCGCCGCGGTGGCCGGTTACGCTCCGAGGGTTATCCACCGCGGACTCTCGCCCATGCCCCTGCTTCGCCCCCTCGCCATCGCCCTCGCGGCCTCGCTCGCGCTGGCCGGCTGCCAGCCCGCCTCCGACGCCGGCAGCGCCCCCGCCGCGCCGGCCGAGGCGAACGTCCAGATCCCGTACGAAACCTTCACCCTGCCGAACGGGCTGCGCGTTGTCGTGCACACCGACCGCAAGGCGCCGATCGTCGCGGTCAACGTCTGGTACCACGTGGGCAGCAAGGACGAGGAGCCGGGCCGCACGGGCTTCGCGCACCTGTTCGAGCACCTGATGTTCCAGGGCTCGGAGAACTGGAAGGGCGAGTTCTTCGAACCCTTCGAGCAGGTCGGCGCCACCGACCAGAACGGCACCACCAACAACGACCGCACGAACTACTTCCAGAACGTGCCCACCACCGCACTCGACCTCGCGCTGTGGATGGAGTCGGACCGCATGGGCCACTTCGCCGGCGCGATTTCCGAAGACCTGCTCGACGAGCAGCGCGGCGTGGTGCAGAACGAGAAGCGCCAGGGCGAGAACCAGCCCTATGGCCGCGTGTGGGATTTCCTCGCCGAGAAGAGCTACCCGGAAGGCCACCCCTACAGCTGGGGCGTGATCGGCTCGATGGCCGACCTCAACGCCGCCTCCATCGAGGACGTGAAGCGCTGGTTCTCGGCCTGGTACGGCCCGAACAACGCCGTGCTCGTGCTGGCCGGTGACATCGACGTCGAAACGGCGAAGGCCAAGGCCGAGCAGTTCTTCGGCCACATCCCGGCCGGCCCGACCATGCCGCAGCCGGCGCTCAACGTGGCGGCCCGCACCGAAAGCACGCGCTTCGAGATGAGCGACCGCGTGCCGCAGGCGCGCCTGTACCGCACCTGGAACACGCCGCAGTTCGGCACCGCCGAGGCCCAGAAGCTCTCGCTGCTGGCCCAGGTCCTGGCCGGCTCACGCAGCTCGCGCCTCGACAAGCGCCTGGTGTTCGGCGAGCAGCTGGCCGACAGCGTCAGCGCCTTCTCGTGGGGCAGCCAGCTCAGCGGTATGTTCATGCTTCAGGTCGACATCAAGCAGGGCGTGGACCCGGCGCGCGTCGAAGCCATCGTCAACGAGGAGATGGCCAAGCTGCTCGCCGAGGGCCCGACCGCGGCCGAGATCGACCAGGCCCGCACCGTGTTCAAGGCCGGCTTCATCCGCGGCGTCGAGCGCATCGGCGGCTTCGGCGGCAAGGCCGACGTGCTGGCCGAGTGCACGGTGTTCACCGGTGATCCCGGCTGCTACCGCAACGACCTCGACACGCTCGATGCCGCCACGCCGGCCAGCGTCCAGGCCGCCGGCAAGACCTGGCTGGCGCAGGGCGACCTGACCCTGCTGGTCACGCCCGGCGACCGCCCGGCCCTCGCGGTCGACGAGAGCACGGCCCGCGAAGGCTATGTCTCGCCGCCCATCCCGGCCGTCGATCCGAAATTCACCACCGTCGCCAGCGCGGTCGACCGCAGCGCCGGCCCGCCGATGCCGGCCAGCTTCCCGGGCTTGAGCTTCCCGGCCCTGCAGCGCGCCACGCTGTCGAACGGCATCAAGCTCGTCGTCGCCGAGCGCCCCGGCCTGCCGGTGGTGCAGATGAACATGCTGTTCGGCGGCGGTTTCGCGGCCGACCAGGGCCGCAAGCTCGGCACCTCGAGCTTCGCGATGGGCATGCTCGACGAAGGCGCCGGTGACTACGACGCCCTGCAGTTCGGCGATCGCGTCGAATCGCTGGGCGCCCAGCTCGGCAGCTCGGCTGCGCTGGACGACAGCAGCGCCTTCCTCTCGTCGCTCACCGAGAACCTCGACGCGTCGGTCGCGCTGTATGCCGACATGCTGCGCCGCCCGCGCTTCGCCGACGCCGACATCGAGCGCGTCCGCGCCCAGTGGCTGGCCAGCATCAAGCAGGAGAAGGCCCGCCCGAACGCTCTGGCCAACCGCCTGCTGCCGCCGCTGATGTACGGGGCCGGCCATCCCTACGCGATCCCGTTCTCTGGCTCGGGCACCGAGGCTTCCATCGCTTCGCTCACGGTCGACGACCTGAAGGCCTACCACGCCGATTTCGTGCGCCCGGACAACGCCACCCTGATCGTCGTCGGCGACACCTCGATCGAGGCGATCACGCCGATCCTCGAGAGGCACTTCGGCGACTGGAAGGCCCCGGCCACGCCGGTGCCGCAGCCGACGATCGCCGAGGTGGCGCTGCCGACCGCGCCGCGCGTCTACCTCGTCGACCAGCCGGGCGCCATCCAGGCCACGATCCTCGCCGGCCAGCTCGCGCCGTCGACGACCGATGCCGGCTCGGTGGAGTTCGACATCGCCAACTCGGTGCTCGGCGGCGAGTTCAGCTCGCGCCTCAACATGAACCTGCGCGAGGACAAGAGCTGGGCCTACGGCGCCTACAGCTTCAGCTCGGGGGCCAAGGGCCAGCGCCCGTGGATCGCCTTCGCGCCGGTGCAGATCGACAAGACCGCCGACGCGCTGAAGGAAATGCAGCGCGAGATCGCCGCCTATGCCGACGGCAGCACGCCGGCGACGCCCGCGGAAGTGGCCAAGATCCAGGCCACCGAGATCCGAAGCCTGCCGGGTTCGTTCGAGACGGCCAACGCCGTGCTCGGCCAGATCGGCGGCATCGTGCGCTACAACCGCCCGGACAACTGGGTGGACGTGCGCCGCGGCCGTATCGAGGCCCTCGACCCGGCCGGCGTGAACGCCGCGGCGAAGACGCTCGACCCGAAGGCCCTGACCTGGGTGGTGGTCGGCGACCTGTCGAAGATCGAAGCCGAAGTCCGGGCCCTCGGCCTAGGCGAGGTGAGCATCATCGACGCCGACGGCAACGCGGCGGGCGACGCGACGGCCGCCCGCTGACCCGAACCGGTCCCGGCGGGCGCTCTCGCGCCCTCCGGGCTCATCGCCGATTTATCGAACGCCCGGCACAATCCGGGCGTTCGCATTCCTGAACACCTTGGAGAGCCCTGATGCGCCTGTCGCCCGCCCTGCTGCTGGTCGCCACCCTCGCCACCGGCCTGTCGGCCTGCACCTTCGTGCAGATCCAGCCCGGCGGGCAGAGCATCCGCGTCGTCGCCCCCGGCCAGACCCTGACCTGCGAGAAGCGCGGTGAGATCGGCGTTTCGGTGAAGGACCACCTCGGCCCGCTGGAGCGCAACGACCTAAAGGTGCGTGACGAGCTGGAAGTGCTGGCCCGCAACGAGGCCCCGGGCCTCGGCGCCGACACCGTGCAGCCGATCAGCGAGCCGATGGACGGCGAGCAGCGCTGGGCCGCCTATCGCTGCGGCGGCGCGGTCGGCACCGCCCCGGCCACCACCGGCACCCGCGTGGAGGCTCTCCCCGAGGACGAGGCCGAGGTCACCCCGCTCCGCGAAGACTGAGCCGGACCGCCCCCCCCCCCGGTCGGGGGGGGTCCATACGGGCCCCGAAGCGGGGCGCCCGGGGCTGCGCTAAACTCCGATGTTCGTTTACTCCGGGTCCCTGCCCATGCTGTTCCAGCACGTCTCCATCGCCGGTCTCGCCCACATCGACGCGCCCCACGCGCTGTCGTCCGATGAGATCAACCTGCGCCTGAAGCCCACGCTCGATCGCCTGGGCATCAAAACCGACGTGCTGCGCGATGTCGCCGGCATCAATTCGCGCCGCCTGTGGGACGAGGGCAAGCCCACGGCCGATGCCGCCACCGACGTGGCCCGCAAGGCGATCGCCGAAGCCGGCATCGACCCGGCCAAGATCGGCATCCTGATCAACACCTCGGTCTCGCGCGATTTCCTCGAGCCCTCGGTGGCCTCGATCGTCTCGGGCCAGCTCGGCCTGCCGGACACCTGCCAGAACTTCGACGTCGCGAACGCCTGCCTCGCCTTCATCAATGGCATGGACATCGCCGGCCGCATGATCGAGCGCGGCGAGATCGACTACGCCCTGATCGTCAACGCCGAGAACGCCAACGTCGTCTACCAGAAGACGATCGAGCGCCTGAACCGCGAAGGCATCACCCACGACGAGTTCCGCAACGAGTTCGCCAGCCTCACGCTGGGCTGCGGTGCCGCCGCCATGGTGCTGGCCCGCCGCGAACTGGTGCCGGACGGCCCGCAGTACCGCGGCGGCGTCACCCGCGCGGCCACGCAGTGGAGCCACCTCTGCCGCGGCAACCTCGACCGCATGGTCACCGACACCAAGATGCTGCTGATCGAGGGCATCAAGCTGGCGCAGCTGACCTTCGGCGCCGCCAAGCAGGCGCTGGGCTGGGCGGTGGAGGAGATGGACGAGTTCGTCATCCACCAGATCTCGCGCGCCCACACCGAGGCCTTCCTGAAGACCTTCGGCATCGATCCGCAGAAAGTCCTCACCATCTTCCACGAGCACGGCAACATCGGCCCCGCTTCGGTGCCGATCGTGCTGTCCAAGCTCAAGGAGATGGGCCGCCTCAAGAAGGGCAAGCGCATCGCCCTGCTCGGGATTGGCTCCGGCCTGAACTGCTCGATGGCGGAAGTGGTCTGGTAAGGCCCGCCGCCCCCTGATGCGACGCGAGGGCCGGGCGACCGGCCCTTGTCATTGAAGCGCCCGCCCGGGCACGACCCGATCGCCGCGCAAGACCGAAGGATTCCGATGCCGCTCCCCGACATCACGCTCCCCGACTACCCCTTCACCCCGCAGCGCTTCGAGCGCGGCGCCGGCATCGCGATGAGCTACCTCGACGAGGGCCCGCGCGACGGAGAAGTGGTGCTGATGCTGCACGGCAATCCGTCGTGGAGCTTCTACTGGCGCCGTTTGGTGCTGGGCCTGCGCGACCGCTACCGCTGCATCGTGCCCGACCACGTCGGCATGGGGCTCTCGGACAAGCCGGACGACAAGCACTACCGCTACACCCTGCAGTCGCGCATCGAGGACCTCGAGAAGCTGCTCGAGCACCTCGGCATCACTGGCCCGATCACGCTGGCCGTGCACGACTGGGGCGGCATGATCGGCTTCGGCTGGGCGCTGAAGCGCCGCGGCCTCGTGAAGCGCCTCGTGATCACCAACACCGCCGCCTTCCCGCTGCCGCAGGAGAAGCCGCTGCCTTGGCAGCTGCAGCTCGGCCGCAACTACAACATTGGCGCCCTGATGATCCGCGGCTTCAACGCCTTCGCCGCCGGCACCATCGACCAGTGCGTGTCGACCAAGGTGTCGCCCGAGGTGCGCGCGGCCTACGTCGCGCCCTACAACTCGTGGAAGAACCGCATCAGCACGCTGCGCTTCGTGCAGGACATCCCGCTGTCGCCGCGCGACAAGGCCTGGGCCTTCGTCGACGAGGCCGGCCGGACGCTGCACGAGTACGCCGACCGCCCGGCCTTCATCGCCTGGGGCCTGCAGGACTTCGTGTTCGACAAGCACTTCCTGAAGGGCTTCACCGACGCGCTGCCGAAGGCCGAAGTGATGGCCTTCGAGGACGCCCACCACTACGTGCTGGAAGACAAGCACGCGGTGCTGGTGCCGGCGATCCGCCGCTTCCTCGACGCGAACCCGCTCTGACCCCGCGACCATGACGGCGACCGCCAACATCGCCGCCGTGCTGCCGCGCATCGCGGCCGAGCGCCCGGAGCAGCCGGCGATGCGCTGCCCGGGCGGCACCGGCGCCGACGGCTTCGCCCGCTACGACGTGGTGCTGACCTACGGCGAACTCGACCGCCGTTCCGATGCCATCGCCGCCGGGCTGCAGGCCTACGGCATCCGCCGCGGCATGCGCACCGTGGTGATGGTGCGGCCGAGCCCCGAGTTCTTCCTGCTGATGTTCGCGCTGTTCAAGCTCGGCGCAGTGCCCGTGCTGGTCGACCCCGGTATCGACCGCTCGGCGCTGAAGCAGTGCCTCGACGAAGCCGCGCCCGAGGCCTTCATCGGCATCCCGCTGGCGCAGTTCGCGCGCCGCGTGTTCGGCTGGGGCCTGAAGACCATCCGCCGCGTGGTGACGGTGGGCACCCGCGCCTGGCCGCTGTGGCGCGGCGAGACTCTCGCCCGTCTCGAGCGTAAAGGGGCTGCCCTGCTGGCCGCCAAGGCCGCGCGCGGCGAGGCCACGGCGATGCTGGCCGACACCCACGGCGACGAAGTGGCCGGCATCCTCTTCACTTCCGGCTCGACCGGCGTGCCCAAGGGCGTGGTCTACCGCCACCGCCACTTCATCGCGCAGATCGACCTGCTGCGCGACGCCTTCGGCATCGCGCCGGGCGGCGTCGACCTGCCGACGTTCCCGCCCTTCGCGCTGTTCGACCCGGCGCTGGGCCTGACGTCGATCATCCCGGACATGGACCCCACGCGGCCGGCGAAGGCCGATCCGCGCAAGCTGCACGACGCCATCCGCCGCTTCGGCGTGACCCAGCTGTTTGGTTCGCCGGCGCTGATGCGCGTGCTCACCGAACATGGCGAAGCACTGCCGACCCTGCAACGCGTCACCTCGGCCGGCGCACCCGTGCCGCCTGACGTCGTTTCGACCATGCGCCGGCTGCTGCCCGCCGATGCCCAGTTCTGGACGCCCTACGGCGCCACGGAGTGCCTGCCGGTCGCCGTGATTGAAGCCCGCGAACTCGAGACGACGCGCGAGGCCACCGAAGGCGGCGCCGGCACCTGCGTGGGCCGCCCGGTCGCGGCCAACACCGTCCGCATCATCCGCATCCTCGACGACGCGATTTCGTTCTGGCGCGACGACTACGTCGTCGGTCCGGGCGTGATCGGCGAGATCACCGTCGCCGGCCCGAGCGCCACCGACGAGTACTTCGCGCGCCCCGAGGCGACCCGGATGGCGAAGATCCGCGAACGCGTCTCCGCCCGCGAGGAGCGCATCGTCCACCGCATGGGCGACCTCGGCTATTTCGACGCGGAAGGGCGGCTGTGGTTCTGCGGCCGCAAGAGCCACCGCGTCGAGACCGCCGGCGGCCTGATGACGACCGAACAGATCGAGCCGATCTTCAACACGCACCGCCGCGTCGCGCGCACCGCGCTGGTCGGGGTCGGCGTGCGCGGCATGCAGGCGCCGGTGCTGTGCGTCGAGCTGAAGGACGGCGTACCCGACAGCGAGTGGGTGCATGTGCAGGCCGAACTCGAGCGCATGGCCATGCGCAACCCGAAGACCGCGCGCATCCACCATTTCCTGCGCCATCCGGGCTTCCCGGTGGACATCCGCCACAACGCCAAGATCGGCCGCGAGAAGCTCGCCGAGTGGGCGAAGGCGCAGCTGCGCGGCGTCCTCCACTGAGCCGCGACACGGCACGCGCGACCCTCGACCCATGAAGATCCTCGTCACCGGCGGCGCCGGCTTCCTCGGCCAGGCGATCTGCCGCGGCCTGCAGGCCCAGGGCCATACCGTCATCAGCACCCAGCGTCGGCGCTCCGCCGACCTCGATGCGATGGGCGTCGAACAGCGCCTCGGCGACCTTGCCGACGCGGCCCACGTGCAGCGCGCGCTCGAAGGCGTGGAGGCGGTCTTCCATAACGCCGCCAAGGCGGGCCACTGGGGCAGCGAGCAGAGCTACATCGACGCGAACGTGACCGGCACGACGAACGTGCTGGACGCCTGCCGCGCCCACGGCATCACGCGCCTCGTCTACACCTCGACGCCGAGCGTGGCGCACAACGGCCGGGTGCCCTGCGAGGGCGGCAACGAAAGCAACACGCCCTACGCCCCGGCGTTCAAGGCGCCCTACCCGCGCACCAAGCAGATCGCCGAGAAAGCCGTGCTGGCCGCGAACGGCACGTCGGTGGCGGGCGGCGGCACCTTGAGCACCGTCGCGCTGCGGCCGCGGCTGATCTGGGGCCCCGGCGACACCAACCTGCTGCCGCGCCTCGTCGAGCGCGCGCGCGCGGGCCGGCTGCGCTTCATCGCCGGGGGCCACAACCGGATGGACACCAGCTACGTCGACAACGCCGCCGACGCGCACCTGTTGGCCTTCGCCGCGCTGGGCCCCGGTTCGGCCTGCGCCGGCAAGGCCTACTTCATCTCGAATGGCGAGCCGCAGCCGGTGCGCGAGATCGTCAACGGCCTGCTCGTGGCCGCCGGCGAGCCGCGCGTCGACGCCAGCGTGCCCTTCGGCGTGGCCTACGCCGCCGGCGCGCTCTGCGAAGTGCTGTGGCACGCGCTGCCGCTGAAGGGCGAACCGCCGATGACGCGCTTCGTCGCCGAGCAGCTGGCCACGCCGCACTGGTACGACCTGTCCGCCGCGAAGCGCGACTTCGGCTACGTGCCGCAAGTGACGGTGGCCGAAGGCCTGGCACGCCTCTCGCGCTGGTGGCGCGATACGCACTGAGTTGCGGCATGCTTCGGCCTTCTTCGGCCGGAGCACACGCATGCGTCGACTCGCCCTGGGTTCGCTGATCCTCGTCGCGCTCGCGTTGCCCGCGTGCACGCGACCCTCGAACGAGACGCCGGCGCCCGATGCGTCGCCGGCCGTGGCGGCGCCCGCCATGCACCTGCTCGTCGCGGCACGCATCGCCGGCAGCGAGGCACCCGACGCCAACGCGATGGTTTGGGACGACGCGGGCCGCATTATCGCGATCGGCCGCGCCGACGATCTCGCGGCCCGCTTCCCGAAAGCGACACGCCATGACGCCGGCGACGGCGTCGTCGTGCCGGGCTTGATCGATGCGCACGGCCACCTGATGAACCTCGGCTTCGCCCTGCTGCGTGCCGACCTCGTTGGTGCCGCGAGCAAGGCGGAGATCATCGAACGCCTGCAGGTCTATGCCACGACGGTGCCCGCCGACGCCTGGATCATCGGCCGCGGCTGGGACCAGAACGACTGGCCCGAGAAGGACTTCCCGACCGCCGCCGACCTCGATGCCGCCTTCCCCGATCGCCCGGTGTGGCTGGAGCGCGTTGACGGCCACGCCGGCTGGGGCAACAGCGCGGCGATGCGCGCGGCGGAGGCGAAGCACGGAAAGACCTTCGACGGCGATTGGCAGGTGGATGGCGGCCGCATCCTGCGCGAGGGCGACAAAGCGACCGGCGTGTTCATCGATGCGGCGGCGGCCTTTATCGACGCTGCGGTGCCGGCACCGTCCGAGGCCCTGCGCGAAGAGGCCTTCGAGCGCGCGCTGGCGGCCGCGGCCGCGAGCGGCCTCACCGGCGTGCACGACATGGGTGTCTCGCGCGCCGACCTCGCGCTTTACCAGCGCTTCGCCGATGCCGATCGCCTGACGCTGCGCGTCGAGGCCTATGCCGACGGCGACCGCGACGCGCTGGCCGACCGCTGCGCGCAGGGCGCCTACGTGCACGACGGCGGACGGCTCGCGATGGGCGGCGTGAAGGTCTACATGGACGGCGCGCTGGGCAGCCGCGGCGCCGCGCTGATTGCCGACTACAGCGACGAGCCCGGGCATCGCGGCCTGCTGCTGATGCGCCAGGAGGCGCTCGAGACGCTGCTGGCCAAGATCAAGGGCTGCGGCCTGCAGGCGGCCACGCACGCCATCGGCGACCTCGCCAACCGCCTCGTGCTCGACGGCTACGCCAAGGTGCTCGGCCCGGAAGCCGGCGCGAGCGACCACCGCTGGCGCATCGAGCACGCGCAGGTGGTGTCGCCGAAGGACCTGCCGCGCTTCGCGGAACTGGGCGTGATCGCCTCGATGCAGCCCACGCACGCCACCTCCGACATGCCGTGGGCCGAAGCGCGGATCGGCGCCGAACGCATCCGCGGCGCCTACGCGTGGAAGACGCTGAAGGACGGCGGTGCCCGCCTCGCCCTGGGTTCCGATTTCCCGGTGGAGTCGGTGGATCCTCGCCTCGGCCTGTACTCGGCGGTGACGCGCCAGGACCTCGAAGGCCTGCCGCTCGGCGGCTGGCAGCCGCAGGAGCGCCTGACGATGGTGGACGCCCTCGCCGGCTTCACCGCCGACGCCGCGTTCGCCAACCGGCGCGAGGGCGAGATCGGACGCCTCGCGGAGGGCTATCGCGCTGACTTCGTCGTGCTCGATGCCGACCCGGCCGCTATCGATGCGGCGGCCGTGCCGAAGCTCGTCGTGCGCTCCACCTGGGTGGACGGCGAGCCGGTGTGCCAGCGTCCGGTGGAAGCGGCGACGACGCCCTGAGGAATGGCGCGACGCGGCTCAGCGCCCGTCGCGCTTCCATGGGCGGATCAGGCCCGGGCGCGCGGCCGCCTCCTGGCGCGACAATGGCACCGACCGGCCCTCGCCCGTCGACGTCGATCGCGCGCTCTGCGTCGCGGTCCGGGGCGCCTCACTGCGGCGCAGCCGCGCCGGCAGCTCGGGGGCCGCCACCTCGCGCCATTGCCCCGCCGCCAATCCGTCCAACGTGTACGGGCCGATGGCCTCGCGCACCAGCCGAAGCGTGGGCAGGCCCACCGCGGCGGTCATGCGCCGCACCTGGCGGTTACGGCCTTCGCGGATCACCAGCCGCAGCCAAGCGTCGGGCACGGTCTGGCGCACGCGCACCGGCGGGTCGCGCGGCGGCAGCCACGCCGGCGCGTCGATCACCGCAACTTCGGCGGGCTTCGTCGGGCCGTCGTTGAGCTCGAGGCCGTCGCGCAGGCGCTGCAAGGCCTCGTCGGTGGGCGTGCCCTCGACCTGCACGAGGTAGGTCTTGGGCCAGTCGAACTTCGGCGAGCCGATCGCGGCCACGAGCGCACCGTCATCGGTCAGCAGCAGCAGGCCTTCGCTGTCGAAATCGAGGCGACCGGCGGCATACACGCCCTTGGGCAGGCCGAAACCCGCCAGCGTCGGCCGCGGCGGCACGCTGCGGTCGGTGAACTGGCACAGCACGTTCATCGGTTTGTGGAAGGCCACGAGCATGCCCTCCAGTGTATCGGCGCGGTGTAGGCTGCATGGCCATGCCGACCTCGATGCAGCGCGCCAGCGACCGCTCCGCCACGCCGGCACCCGGCCCGGGCGAGGCCGCCGTGCTGCCGATGGCGGCCTGCCTGATCGTCGGCGTCACCGCGCATCGCGATCTCGTGCCCGAGGAAGTGCCGGCCCTCGAAGCCGCCGTCGACGCCTTCCTGAAGCGGATGCAGGGCCTGCACGCCGACCTCCCCGTGGCCGTGATGTCGGGGCTGGCCGAAGGCGGCGACCGCCTCGTGGCTCGTCGCGCGCTGGCGCTCGGCCTGCCCCTGGTGGCGCCGCTGCCGCTGCCGTTGGAGGAGTACCGCCGCGACTGCACCAGCCCCGAATCGACACTCGAACTCGACACCCTGCTGGCCTCCGCGCAGGCCATCCACCTGCCGCTCGCGGAAGGCAACGATGCCGCCTCGGTGTGCGTGCCCGGCCCGGCGCGCGACCGCCAATACGCGCAGCTCGGTGTGTTCATCTCCTCGCATTGCCAGGTGCTGCTCGCGCTCTGGGACGGCACTTCCAGCGATGCCGCGGGCGGCACCAGCGACGTGGTGCGCTACCACCTGCACGGCGAGATGCCGGGGCTGGGCCGGGTGGATGCCCCGCCGAACCTGCTGGCCGACGACGACAGCGACCTCGCCCTCCACATCGTCTGTTCGCGCACGCGCAGCGGCGCCACCGCGGACGGTGCACTCGGCACCCACTGGCTGACGCGCAGCGCGCGCAGCGCCGGCAGCGGCCCTATGCCAGACGGCTACGTGCGGCTGTTCGACCAGCTCGGCGAGTTCAACGCCGATTCGCGCCTCTATGCCGAGGACATCGAGCGCGAGGGCCACGGCCTGCTGCCGCCGCCCGAGATCGCGCCGGCGCGGGGATCGCTGCCGCGCATCGACGCCCTCTTCCGCCGTGCCGACTGGCTGGCCCTGCACTTCCGCCAGCGCGTGCACCACAGCATGGCCCTGCTGCACGTGCTCGCGGTGCTCACCGGCCTGCTGCTGATGACCTATGCCGAGTTCGTCGCCCACCCGCTGCTGATGGGCGCCATCCTCGGCGTGTTCGCGACCGGCGCCGCGGTGGCATGGCTGGGCAACCGGCGCTCCTGGCATCGCCGTTACCTCGATTACCGCGTGTTGGCCGAGGGCCTGCGCGTGCAGGCCTACTGGGCCATCGCCAGCGTGCCGTCCTCGCAACGGGTCGGCTTCGCCTACGACAGCTTCCTGCAGAAGCAGGACGTCGAACTCGGCTGGATCCGCCACGCCATGCGCGCCGTCGCGCTGGGCGGCGAGCGCCGCGCCAACGACGTCGGGCTGCAGTGGGTGATCACGCACTGGGTGGGCGACGGCGGCGCCACCGGCCAGCTCGGGTACTTCCGCCGCCGCGCCACCGACCGTGAGCGCATGTACCGGCACACGCGCCTGCTGGGCCGCGCCAGTCTCCTGCTGAGCCTCGCGGGCGCCATGGTGCTTGTCGTGTTCGGCGCGTCGTTCGAGCCGATGACGGTGAAGCTGCTGCTTGTGACCACCGGCGTGGCCGCGCTGTTCGCCGGCGTGCGCGAGGCGTACTCGTACAAGCTCGCCGACAAGGAACTCATCAAGCAGTACCGCTTCATGGCCCGCGTCTTCGGCGCTGCCGCCGAGCGCCTCGTGCGCGAGCCGACGCCGGCCAAGCAGCGGCAGGTGCTGGAGGCCCTCGGCGAAGCCGCGCTCGAGGAGCATGCCGAATGGATCCTGATGCACCGCGAACGTCCCCTCGAACAACAACCCCTGTCGGGCGCATGAGCACCGTCTTCCTCAGCTACTGCCGCAGCGACCAGGCCGATGCCGCGCGGCTCGCCGCCGCGCTGACGGCGGCCGGGCTCGACGTGTGGTGGGACCACCTGATCGAAGGCGGTGCAGCCTTCGCCAAGCGCATCGAGAGCGCGCTCGAAGGTGCCGACACCGTGGTGGTGCTGTGGTCTGCGCGCTCGATCGAATCCGACTGGGTGCTCGACGAAGCCGCACGCGGCCGCGACCTGCGCAAGCTGGTGCCCGCCTCGCTCGACGGCACGCCGTCGCCGCTGGGCTTCCGGCAGTACCAGACCGTCGATCTCGTGCGATGGCGCGAAGGAGGCGACGAGGCCCCGCTGCAGGCGCTGGTGCGCGCCGCCGCCGCCATGGGCACGGGAGCGAAGACCGACGGCCTGCGTTCGGCGCCCCCCACCCCGGAGCCGATGCCAGCGCGGGCTGGCGGGCCCGCCAACGCCGCGCGGCGGCGCCTGATGCTGGGCGCCCTCGCCGCCGTGCCGGCGCTCGGCGGCGGGTTGTACGCGTGGCGGCACTTCGCCGGCGGCAGCGCGGTGGTCAGCGACAACAGCGTCGCCGTGCTGCCCTTCGACAACCTGAGCGGCGACGCCGCGCAGGCCTACTTCTCCGATGGGCTGTCCGAGGAAGTGCGCAGCACGCTCACGCGCAACCTCGCGCTACGCGTGATGGCGAAGAGTTCCTCCAGCCGCTTCGCGACCGACCCGCGCGACGCCACCGAGATCGCCGGCGAGCTCGGCGTCTCCTACCTGCTCCGCGGCAGCGTTCGCCGGCAGGACGACGTGGTGCGCGTGTCGGTGAACCTGGTTGAAGGACGCACCGGCTTCGACCGCTGGTCGGAGACCTTCGATGGCCGCCTGAGCGACGCCTTCCAGGTGCAGAGCGACATCGCCTACGCCGTCGCCGACAGGCTCAGCGCCTTCGTCGGTGGCGATCGCGACGATCGCGACGGACTCGCCGCCGTCGGCGGCACCTCGAACCCGACGGCACTCGACGCCTACCTGCGCGGCCGCACGCTCTACGACCTCAGCTCCGACGAAGCCTCCGAGCGCGCCGCGCTGCAAGCCTTCGACGACGCGCTGGCCTCGGATCCCGACTTCGCCGCCGCACACGCCGCGCGCGCACGCTCGCTCACCGCCATCGCCAACCAGTACGGCAGCCCCGAAGAGAACGTGCGCCTGTACGCCGAGGCCGTCACGGCCGCCGAGCGGGCCATCGCTCTCGCGCCTGCGCTTGCCGAAGCCCACTCGACGCTGGGCTTCACGCGCTTCCAGGGCCAGCTCGACGCCCGCGGCGCACGCGAGCCCTTCCAGGAGTCGCGCCGACTCGGCGCCGGCGAGGCGACGGTACTCACGCGCTTCGCGCAGTACGCCGCGCGCTGCGGTCGCCACGACGAAGCGCGCGAAGCGCTCGAACCGGCGCTGGTCCGCGACCCGCTCAATCCGCTGATCCACCGCGCGGCCGGCGGCATCGCCTACGCCGGGGGGCGCTTCGCCGACGCCATTCCGCCACTGGAGAAGGCGCTGGCGATGAACCCGAAACTCACGCGGGCGCACGCCGCCATCGGCGATGCGCGCCTAAACCTCGGCGACATCGACGGCGCCCTCGCGGCCTACGCGAAGGAGCCGGTCGCCGACATGCGTTTCGCCGGACTGGCGGTGGCGCATCGACGGGCCGAGCGGAACGACGAGGCCGACGCCGCCATGGGCGAGCTGCGCACCCTCGGCGACCGCGTGCTCTACCAGCAGGCACAGGGGCTGGCGGAGGCCCGGGCGATCGACGAGGCTTTCGATGCCCTCGAACGCGCCCATGCCTTGGGCGACTCCGGACTGATCTACGCGCGCAACGACCCGTTCCTCGATCCGCTGCGCGGCGATGCCCGCTTCAACGCGCTGCTCGAGCGCCTCGGCTTCGATGTGCCGATCGCCTGAGCCGCGCTGCCGCAGCGCAGCAGAGTTTGCCGGACCCTTCTGCTAGCCTCGGTGCCGGCCGAAAGCCGTTCAGCCCCATCCACAAGGAGTGCACCGTGAAGCCGATCGTCGTCGCCAGCCTCGCCCTTGTCCTCGGAACCGCCCTGCTCACCGGCTGCAAGGCTGAAGAGCCCGCGGCCCCCGCTTCCGCGGCCGAACCCGTCGCCGAGCCCGCTGCAGTCGAGCCGCCCCCGCCGCCGGCCGAACCCGCCGTCGATGCGAGCGCGCCGACCGACACCATGACCGACCCGGCCGCGCCCGCCGCCGACGGTACCGATCCGAACGCCGCGCCGCCGGCCGAGGGCGAAACGATGGAAGAAGAGACGGACACGCCGCACTCGGGCGGCGACAAGGTCTGATCCGTCCTTCGCGGAACACGGGGGCGGCGGCGGAGGTTCCGTCGCCGCTCCCGGCAATGCCTCAAGGCAGGCTGTTGCGCGTCGGCGGCAGCCGCATGGCCTGGTCGATCCAGTCGATGTACTGGTCGATGCGCGTGTAGACGCTGGGCCGGCCATCGCCGCCGCAGCGGCTGCTGCCCCAGCTCACCAGCCCTGCCAGCACCGCCGTGCCATTGGTCCGCACCACCGGGCCACCGCTGTCGCCGCCGCAGGTCGATTGCTTCGGGTTCGCGGCACAGAACACCTTCGGATGCACCTTGCCGCCGCCGCGATCCGGCCGGCTCTCGCAAGTGCGCTGCCCCATCAGCCGCAGGTCGACGCGCAGAAGCACGGCGCTGTTGATGTTGGCGTTGCCTTGGCCGACCGCCCCCCAGCCCGTGGCCGAGACGGGATCCCCATCGGTAAGCGGCGTGCGGTTGAGCGGAATCGGCCGGATCAAGGCCGGATCGCGTCGCTGCGGCGTGCCATCGGGCGCGATCTTCATCAGCGCGATGTCGTTCGCATACATGTTCGGCGGGCGCGCAAGGTCTTGGCTGCCGGCGTCGTACTGCGAATGCCGGACGATCCGCTCGATGCGGTAGACGATGCCGTCGCCGGCCGAGATGTCCTGCGCGCCGAGGCGCACCTTGAAGCCCAACGCCACTTTCGCTTGGTCGATGCAATGGGCGGCCGTCAGCACCCAATCGTC
Organism: Silanimonas sp.; assembly: GCF_027531545.1. Taxonomy (GTDB): domain Bacteria; phylum Pseudomonadota; class Gammaproteobacteria; order Xanthomonadales; family Xanthomonadaceae; genus Silanimonas. Next base: position 80,148 of record NZ_JAPZSC010000030.1, read on the forward strand.
GGCGATCAGCACGCCGCCGCAGTAATGCTGCCGAACCCATTCGGGGTACGGCGCCTGCGGATTCGGGGCGCGATTCGGATTGAAGATCTGCGCCTGCCACGGCACGGCGCTGGCCGCGACCGGACGACCACCGAAGGCGTAGGGCACATCCCGGCCCGGCGACGAGGCACCCGCGGACGGACGGCCGCCTGAAGGCGCACCGCCGAGGCTCAGTGACAGCATCTGCCCGGCCGAGACGCCGTCCTCGCCATCCCGCTGCCCGGTGTCCTCCACCACGCCGTCGGGCCCGGCCACCGCTTCCACGTCGAACGACGCGTCATCGCCGTAGCTGTCGTCGAAGGGAATCGCATCGTCCGATTCGTCTTCCGTCAGTTCCGGCGCCCACGAGTCGTCCTCGTAGTCCTCGACGAAGACCATCTCCTCCTCGTCGGTCGCGTCGGCGTCCTCGTCCTCGGCCTCGTCTTCCGTGGCGTCCTCGTCTTCGTCGGCAAAGGCCTCGTCGTCCTCGAACGCTTCATCGTCTTCGAAGGCGTCATCGCCGAAATCGTCCTCGAAGGCGTCGTCCTCCTGGGCGCCCGCGGCCAAGGTCGCGGCGAGGAGGTAGCCCGTGGCACCGGGCAGGGCCTGTGCCGGCGGCGCGGCCACGGCCAAAGCGGCAAGGATCGCGACGCACAGCGCGTCGCCACGACGAATCGACAGCATGGCGCTCTCCCCCAAGGCGTGGGCGGATTGGGCGCCTGCGGCTTCGCATCGTCAAGAAGCCGCGACGCATTCTGCGGCCGCGCCGTCGCCACGACCCCGCCGTACACTCCGGGGCTGCCTTCGCGGAGCCCACGATGCACCCTCTTCGCCGCCTCTACGGCTACGCCAGCGCGTACCGCCGCAACGCCGTGCTCGGCACCGTGTATTCGGTGCTCAACAAGATCTTCGACGTGCTGCCCGAGCTGCTGATCGGTGTGGCCATCGACGTGGTGGTGAACCGCGAGGACAGCTTCATCGCCCGCTTCGGCATCGTCGATCCGATGGACCAGCTCGTGGCGCTCACCGGCATCACCATCGCGATCTGGGTGCTGGAATCGCTGTTCGAGTACCTGCTCGCGCTGAAGTGGCGCGGCCTCGCCCAGGACCTGCAGCACGAGCTGCGCCTCGACGCCTATGACCACCTGCAGAAGCAGCCGCCGGCGGCGATCTCCGAGGCGCGCAGCGGCCGCCTGATGGCCGTACTCAACGAGGACGTGAACCAGGTCGAGCGCTTCCTCAACACGGGCGCCAACGAGCTGATCCAGGTGGTCGTGGGCTCGCTGATGGTCGGCGTGTTCTTCTTCGCGATGACGGCCAGTCTCGCCGCGCTCGCCCTGCTGCCGGTGCCGTTGATCCTGATCGGCGCCTTCTGGTTCCAGCGCCGGCTGCAGCCGCGCTACGCGGCCGCGCGCGAGGCGGCGGCCACCGTGTCGGCGCGGCTCGACAACAACCTCGCCGGCATGGCGACGATCCAGGCTTACACCGCCGAAGAGGCCGAGCTGGCGCACGTGCGCACGGCCTCCGATGCGTATCGCCAGGCGAATGCGGAAGCCATCCGCTTCGCCGCGGCGATCACCCCGGTGATCCGCATGGCGGTGCTGGCGGGCTTCGCCGTCACCCTGCTCTACGGCGGCTGGCTGGTGCTGCAGGGTGAACTCGGCGCCGGCAGCTATGCCGCGCTGGTGTACCTGACGCAGCGCCTGCTGTGGCCGCTCACGCGGCTGGCCGAGATGACCGACCTCTACAACCGCTCGATGGCCTCGGTGCAGCGGGTGATGGACCTGATCGACAGCCCGGTGCCGGTGCCGCCGCCGGGCCGCCTGGACACCCGTGCGCGCGGTGCGCTGGCATTCGAGGACCTCGGCCACGCCTACGCCGGCCGCATCGCCCTCGACGGCGTGGGCTTCGCCATCGAGCCCGGCCAGACCGTCGCGCTGGTCGGCGCCACCGGCGCCGGCAAAAGCACCCTGCTGAAGCGCCTGCTCGGCTTCCTCGAGGCGCAGCGCGGACGCATCACGCTCGACGGCCGCGACTTGGCCGAGGTGGATCCGCACTCCCTGCGCCGCCAGCTCGCCTACGTCGCGCAGGAACCCTTCCTCACCGACGGCACGGTGGCCGAGAACATCGCCTACGGCGACGCCACCCCCGATGCCGCTCGCATCGAAGCCGCCGCCCGCGCTGCCGAGGCCCACGACTTCATCGCCGCTCTGCCCGAAGGGTATGCGGCCGAGGTGGGCGAACGCGGTGCGAGGCTCTCGGGCGGGCAGCGCCAGCGCATCGCGCTGGCCCGCGCGCTGTACCGCGAACCCGCGGTGCTGGTGCTGGACGAAGCCACCTCGGCCATCGACAACGAAACCGAAGCGGCGATCCAACGCTCCCTCGCCACGCATGCGAAAGACCGCAGAACGCTGGTGGTCGCGCATCGACTGAGCACCGTGCGACACGCCGATGCCATCCACGTGCTGGAGCATGGCCGCATCATCGAGTCCGGCACGCACGACGCGCTCTTGGCGCGCAACGGCGCGTACGCTGCGCTCTGGCGCCTGCAGACCGGCGACGCCTGATTCCCTCCCCCTGAGTACGCCATGCCCGATCCCGCACCGAGCACCGCGCCCTCCGCCGACGACACGCTGGCCCAGGAACTCCGGGCCGCGGTGTCGGCCGGTGATTTCGAACTGCACTACCAACCGAAGGTGCGATGCCCCGACGGCGGGTTCGCCGGTTTCGAAGCGTTGGTGCGCTGGCGCCACCCGACACGCGGCCTGGTGCCGCCGGGCCAGTTCATCCCGCGGCTCGGCGAACTCGGCCTCGCGCCGCTGCTGGGGCGCTGGGTGATGGCCGAGGCCTGCCGGCAGATGGCGGCCTGGGAGTGGGAGGCGGCCGGGCTCGGTGCCGTCTCGGTGTCGGTGAACCTGTCCCCGGGCCAGTTGCGTGATCCGACGCTGCCCGAACGCCTGCGCCAGTTGCTCCGCGAGCACGGCCTCGGCCGCGGCCGGCTGGAGCTCGAAGTGACCGAAGCCATGCTGATGGACGAACCGGACGAGGCGATCGCGCGGCTGCGCGCGCTTCGCGATGCGGGGGCGCGGCTGTCGATCGATGATTTCGGCACGGGCTGGTCGTCGATGGCGCACTTCCGCCACCTGCCGGTGCACCAGCTCAAGCTCGACCGCGTGTTCGTGCAGCACGTCGACCGCGATCGTCGCGACGCCAGCCTGTGCGCCGGCGTGATCGCCCTGGCCCATCGCCTGGGTTTCGGCGTGGTCGCCGAGGGCGTGGAGAACGAGGCGCAGGCGAAGCGCCTCGCGGGCTTCGACTGCGACCTGTTCCAGGGCTTCCTCTACAGCCGCCCGCTCAGCGAGGAGCGGGCGGGGGATTACCTGCGCGGCGCGCGGATTACTCCGAGAACGCCATCACCTTCAGCGTGAACTTGCCCATCGACTCGTCGCCGCTGCCCAGCGAACCGACGCGGATCGTGTAGCTGCCGTCCTGCGCGGTCTCGACCACGGCGAGCGGGTTGAGGTTGCCGTCGGCGCGGTCGTCGTTCTCGATCGCCTTGGTGCGGTCCGGGTTGAACACCGTCACGACGCCGTCGAAGTCCTCCGAGGTGACCGAGACGATCAGGAACTGGCCGGTGCGGGCCTCGACCTTGTAGTCGCGGCTCACGCCGCCGTCGTCGCGCGGCGAGTCGTTGGCGGTGAGCTCACCCTGCACGGTCTGGCCGACACGGATGGTTTCGGGGGCGGCAGCCGCGAGGCCGGCGAAGGTGAGCGTGGCGAGGGCAAGCGCGAAACGACGCATCGGGGGTCTCCTTGGGGGCTCGCCGCCCCGGACGGGGCGGCGTGAAAGGAGTCTAGGCGCCTTCACGGGCCTTCCACCATGGGCGGATCGGGCGGTTTCCGGGCAAGGCGCCTCGCGTTCAGTTTGTTGTTCAGGCCGCCGGCTTGCGGAAGCGCAGCGTCATGCGGTCGGACTCGCCGATGGCCTCGTACTTCGCCTTGTCCTCGCCTTCCGGCACGTCGAGCGTGGGCGGCAGCGTCCACACGCCATTCGGGTGGTCCTTGGTGTCCTTCGGATTGGCGTTGATCTCGCTCCGCTCCTCGAGAACGAAGCCGGCACCTTGGGCGAGCGCGATCACCTGGGCCTCGCTGACGTAACCGTTGATCTGCTCGCGCGGCACGTCGGCGTTCGCGCGGTGCTGTTCGAGGCCCAGCACGCCGCCCGGCTTCAGCACGTCGAAGAACGCCTTCATCTGGGCTTCGGCCTGGCCATTGCGCATCCAGCCGTGCAGGTTGCGGAACGTGAGCACGGCGTCCGCCGAACCGGGGGCGCCATAGGCGGGAGCGGCCGGATCAACTTCGACGAACTTCACGCCCTCGAATTGCCCCGGCGACTTGGCCAGATGCTCGCGGAACTTCGCATTGTCCGCGGTGAAGTAATCGCGCGCGCGATCCGAGGTCGTCTTCGCCGGATCGGTGATCGCCGCCACGTAGGTCCCGCCGCCCTGCTTGATCCACGGGGCGAGGATTTCCGTCCACCACGCGCCGCTGCCGGGGCTGACTTCCACCACCGTCATGCCCGGCTGCAGGCCGAAGAAGGTCAGCGTCGGGCCGGGATGGCGGAAGCCGTCGCGAGCCACGTTGGCGGGCGTGCGCCATTCGCCAGCGATCGCGGCATCGAGGGCGGCCTTGGCCTGCTCGTGCGCGTCGGGTGCGGCGGCGTCGGCCGGCTTGGCGTCGCCACCGTGGTTGTGCGCGAAGGCCGTCGGCGTGGCAACGGCGGCAAGCAGGGCGATGCAGAGCAGGGAGCGGCGCATGGCGGAACCTCGTGTCGTGAAGAGGCGTGAAGGTTGCGCAGAGCCGCGTTACGGGCGTGGCAAGGCGGGCCAGGCGGCCGAAACCTGGGCGCGTCGACACCTCGACGACGCCCAAGGCTGAGCCAACGCGCTAGTCTCGGCCTCCCCACGTCATGGGTGAGCCCTTCGTGCCAGCGCCTTCCGAACCCGAGCCGGGAGCGTTCCCCGCCCACGGCGACATCGAAGTCGTCAAGGACAGCGCGATCATCCGAGCGGCTGGCGCAGGCCCCTTCAACGTCGAGGCCGTGGCGGCCTACGCACGGCGCATGGCGAAACTGGTTGCGGGCGTCGAGCCCGGCGGGCGCTTCGTGGTGATCGCGCGCATGAGCCGCAGCATCCTCGCTCCGCCCGACGCCTGGGCGGCGCTGGAGGCCAGCGTGCGCAGCCGCCGGCTCGGTCCGTCCCGACAGATCGGTGCGGCCTGGGTGAAGGAAGGCGACGTCGAAGGCTGGGCCTTGATGCTGCCGAGGATCACGGCGATCTACGCCGCCATCGACGTCCCTTTCCGTGGTTTCGACGACGAAGCCGCGGCCACCGCCTGGGCCATGGACGTGCTTGGCGGTCGCGCACCCTGAGGCGGCGCATCACGCGTCAAGGCATGACGCGCGCACGCTGGCGACGGCCGATCGCATAGCAGGCACAGGCGGCCGCCTCGAGGCGTTCCCGATCCACGATCTGCAGCTGGCCGCGCGCATAGCGGATGATCCCGGCGCGATGCAGTTGCCCCGCGGCGATCGTGACGGCGCTGCGCTGCACGCCCAACAGGCCGGCGAGACGCAGGTGGGTGAAGCAGAGTTCCGAGCCTCCCAACCGGTCCTGGGCGCGCAGCAGCCATAGCGCGAGGCGCGAGGGGAGGGAATGGAAGCGCGTGCAGGGAACGGCCTGCGCGACCTGCGCGAACAGGCGCGTCACCGACTGGTCCACGAGCTGGCGCAGGATCGCACTGGGGTCGAGCTCAGCGCGGAATCGCGGCACGCCGATCCGCCACGCGCGGCCTCCGACGAGAACGACGGAGCGCGTTGCGGACGGCGCACCACCCAAGGCCTGCATCGCTCCATCGACGCCTTCGCGGCCGATCACGGCGACTTCCAGCGCCTCATGCCCGTGCACGTGGGCGAGTACGCCGATCAGGCCGCCCTGCGGGAAGTGGACCTGGGGATGGCGCCGACCGGCGAAGACCAAGGGCTCGTCGACGGTCAGTTCCACCTCGTCGCATTGCGCCAGGAACCGCTCGCCGAGGGCGCGAGGCAATTGGCCCAGCAGGGCGTTGCCACGACGCGAAGGTTTCGGGATGGCCAAGGGGGTGTCCTCGTGGGCATCGGAGGAGGGACGCCCTCCGTCAGGCGTCGCCGGCACCTCGCGACGGTGGGGGCTGGGCGGAAGGCGCATCGTCAATCGGCGCGGTCGCCCGCTCGGGCAACACGACGGGACGCGTCGGTCGAGGGCCGGCGCAGGCCCGTCCGTTTTCCCAGTGGATCATCGGTACGGGGCCCACCCGCTTCAGCGGCTGGGCCCCCTCGTACTCAGCGTTCATCCAATCCGCTCCAAGCGACTGCACCGACTCCGGTGTTCCTGGGGGACACGAGGTCAGACTTTGTGGCGCGCGAGGAATCGGGCCACCTGGCCGTCGGCTTCCGAACGCTTCACGCCGTAGCGCTTCTCGACGAGCGATGCGAGATCGGCCTCCTGGCCATTGGTCTTCAGCAGTTCGTCCGCGCTGATCTTGGTCCACTCCGCGCGCGCGGCACCCACCTGGGTGCTCCACGGGCCGCGGCCGCCCTTCGACTTCGCGTTGATGTCGGACGGCTGGCCCATCAGGGCATCGTCGCCCTTGGCAGCAGTAGGAGCAGCGGCGGCTGCATGGGAGAGCGCCTCGCCATCGGGGAGATTGAACGCCGGCGTGGGCTGCGGCATCGCGCCCTTGGTGGTGACGTCATGCGTGTTCTTTGAGGTGGTCATGGGGGGATCTCGATGGGGGTTCCCGTGCCGGGAGGCGGCGGGCCGGCATGGGCCGGACATCGAGACTGCGCTTCCCGTGGAAGAACATCGGTGCGCTACGCCACGCAGCAATGATCGACGACGCTCCCGCCTATCGGGCAGACGTGGTTGGCGCGCCCGAAGGCACGTAGTGCAGCAAGCGGTCGTACTCTTGCTTCACCACCGCATAGCACTCGCAGCAGCGCGCCTCGAGCCCAGGGCGATCCAGCACGGTGATGTGGCCACGGCTGTACTCGATCAGCCCCTGCTTCTGCAGTTTGCCGGCCGCTTCGGTCACGCCTTCGCGGCGAACGCCGAGCATGTTGGCGATCAGCTCCTGGGTCATTTGCAGGACGGGGCCGTCGAGGCGGTCGACGGAAAGCAGCAACCAGCGGCAGAGCTGCTGGTCGATGGAGTGATGGCGGTTGCAGACCGCGGTCTGGGACATCTGCGTGAGCAGCGCCTGCGTGTAGCGCAGCAGCAGCAGGAGCAATTCGCCGTGGCGGTTGAACTCCTCCATCAACACCGGGCCGGCCAGGCGATAAGCCCAGCCCGCGCTCTGCACGACCGCACGACTGGGCGTGCTGGCGCCGCCCATGAACAACGCGACGCCGACGATGCCTTCGTTGCCGACCACCGAGATCTCCGCGGATGCACCGTCCTCCAGCACGTAGAGCAGGGACACGATGCTGTCCGTGGGGAAGTAGGCGTATCGCATCGCATCGCCGGATTCGTAGAGCACTTTCCCGAGCGGGAGCGGCACGCGTTCGAGTTTCGGAAACAGGCGCTGCCTCACCGCATCGGGCAAGGCATCGAGCAGGTGGTTCCGTTCGGGGCAGGGGGCGTTGGGCATGCCCATCGAGCATACGCCCACCCCTTCACGGTCAATGTGCGGTATCGAACACAGGCGTGTGTGTGGCGCCGCACCGACGCGGCTCCGGATCGCGGCAATGCTGGCCTCCCCTCGACCAGCGGAGCCTGCCATGACCCCCCGAACACCCGACACCCGGAACGTCCTGATGATCGGCCTGGCCTTGGCGGCCACGCTGATGCTGGGCGCGTGCAACACGATGCGCGGCGTCGGCAAGGACACCGAAGCCGTCGGCGACAAGATCCAGGACGAAGCCGAGGAGCACATGGACGAGGAAAAGAAAGACGACGGCCGCCAAGGAGAATCCCTGTGAGAACGACCCTGATCCCGATCATCGGCCTGGCACTGGTGCTCTCGGCCGGATGCCAGAAATCGCGCTCGGACGCTGCGGAAGACCTCGCCACCGAGCGCGCGGAAGCCAGCGATGACATTGCCGAAGCCCGCGACGAAGCCGAGGCCACCATGGAAGAGGCGGACGAGGAACTCGTCGATGCGGAACAGAAGCGCGACGAGGCCATGATCGACGCGCAGGACGATATGGGCTCCGCGACCGCGGACGTCCTCGCCGAGAGGGCGGAAGCGAACTTCACCCTCGCGACGAAGGAAGCGGACGCCCGAGCGCGTGTGGCCATGGAGAAGTGCGAGGCCCTCGGCGGCGTCGACCGGACAGCCTGCAAGAGCGAGGTCGATGCAACGCGTGCGGTGGAGGAGACACGGGCCATTGCCGACCGCGATGCCGCGCTGGCGGAGGCGAAACGCCAGGACTGAGGGGCAGACTGGCGGCGGATGGCCGCTGCCGGTGCCACAAGACGGGGCCCTCTCAGGGCCCCGTCTTCATTGGCGATGCGCGCCATGCCGTCCACGTCGCCCTCTCACGCGCCGACCCAGCGCCGCGCGATCAGGCCCAGCAGCGGAAACAGCCCGAGCTTGCGTGCCGGCGCCCACAGCCGGATCGCGAGCAGCAAAGCGAGCAGGCTCACGATCGGATGGCGCCGGGCCAAGGCCACGCCTTCCATGACGCGATCGGCCACGTGCAGCGGGCCCGAACACTGGACGAACTGCACGGCGAGTTGGATGCGTTGTGCCTGGGCCTGCGCCGCGAGCTCGCGCCGACGAACCGCCAACGGCGTCTTCATGGCGGCGCGGCGCGAAGGATGGCGTGGTCCTTGCCCAACTCCTCGAGCGTGGCGGCGAACCAACGCGGCGCGCGGCGAATGCGCTCCAAGGCCACGGCCACGGCGGCCGCCCCGAAGAGCAGCAAGACGAAAGCCGCGCCGACGAGAACGGCGACCCGGTCTTCGCTGGCGACGGCGAGCACGGCGGCAGCCACGCCAACCGCGACCGCCAGTCCGAACGCGAACAATGCGGCGGCCCACCACGACAGCAAAACGACCAGGCGCAAGAGCGCCTGGTCGAGGTCGACTTCCATCAAGGCGAGCCGCGTTTGCGCGATCGCCACCATCGTGGCCGCGAGGTCTGCCAACGCGACGATCAGGCCGCGCCGTCGGGGGGTGGGTGCGCCGCCCGCGGCCACGCCGCTCACCGGCGTCGCAGCAGGAAGCCCATCAGAAGGCCCACGCCCGCGCCGATGCCGATGGCGGTCCATGGATTCTGGTGCACGTAACGATCCGTGGCCTTGGCCGCGTCACGGGCCTGCGCGGCGACGGCCTGCTGGGCGTCGGCGATCCGCAGGTTCACGGTGCGCATCGACTCACGCGTCCGGGCGCGGATGCCATCGAGGGCTTCGCCGCCGTGCTGCGCGGTGGCCTTCAGCAGGGCTTCGGCGTCCGACATCGCGGTGCGGACATCGGCGATCAGCGGTTCCATCGACAGCGACGGTGCGCTGCGGTCGGGAATGATGGCAGTGGATTTGTCGAGGGTTTTTTCGAGGGGATTCATCGGGCACTCCAGTGGGGGGAAGGACGGGGACTCAGACTCGCTGGCCGCGGAGCAGCCGGATGACGATGATCACCACGGCGACGACGAGCAGCAGGTGGATGAAGCCGCCCATCGTGTAGGCCGTGAAATAGCCCAAGGCCCAGAGAAGGACGAGCAGGACGGCAATGGTTTCGAGCATGGTGGCGGCTCCGGTGCGCGCAATGGAGGCATCGCTGCGTTCGAAGCAGGATGCGCCGTCCCTTTCGGCATGACGGTGCGGTGGCGCACGCAGCAAAAAAAAACGCCTCTTTTGAATTTCGAGTGGGTGGCGGCCAGAATCGACCGGAGTCTGGGACCGTTGTCTGAGGGAACGTGAGCGAGAAGCAGCTTTTGGAGGCCGCCCTTGGCGTGGCCGCGCCGTGGTACGTGAGGGGGACGGAGTTC
>NZ_JAPZSC010000049.1 GCF_027531545.1 Silanimonas sp.
GCTGGACCAAGGGCAGGCGGGCGACAACGTGGGCATCCTGCTGCGGGGCACCAAGCGCGAGGAAGTGGAGCGCGGGCAGGTGCTGTGCAAGCCGGGCAGCATCAAGCCGCACACGCACTTCACGGCGGAGATCTACGTGCTGTCCAAGGAAGAGGGCGGCCGTCACACGCCGTTCTTCAACAACTACCGGCCGCAGTTTTACTTCCGCACGACGGACGTGACGGGCGCGGTGGAGCTGCCGAAGGACAAGGAGATGGTGATGCCGGGCGACAACGTGGCAATCACGGTCAAGCTGATCGCACCGATCGCCATGGAAGAGGGGCTGCGCTTCGCGATCCGCGAGGGCGGCCGCACCGTCGGCTCGGGCGTCGTGGCCAAGATCATCGAGTGAGTGTCTCCGCAGGGGTGTAGCTCAATTGGTAGAGCGCCGGTTTCCAAAACCGAAGGTCGGGGGTTCGATTCCCTCCGCCCCTGCCACCTGAACCAGGGCCACCGGAACCCGTTCCGGCCCCGCCAACCCGCAAGGCCCGCGCCTTGCGGGTTTTGCGCCTGATGCAAGGCACCGGTCGCGGGCGCTGAAGAGAAGTTTCCATGTCCACCCAACCCGAAGTCGAAACCGTCTCCACGGGCGCCGACAAGGCCAAGCTCGCGGGAGCCGCTGTGCTGCTGGTCGGCTCGATCGGCGCGTTCTATGCGCTGTCCGGCCAGAGCCTGTGGATGCGCGTGGCGGTGCTGCTGCTGCTGCTGGCGGCCGCCGTGGCCCTGTTCTTCGTGTCCGAGAACGGCAAGCAGCTGGCCGCCTTCGGCCGCGACTCCGTGCGCGAGACCAAGAAAGTCGTCTGGCCCACCCGCAAGGAGGCCATGCAGATGACGGGCTACGTGTTCGCGTTCGTGTTCGTGATGGCCCTGTTCCTGTGGCTCACCGACAAGACCCTGGAGTGGGTGCTCTACGACCTGATCCTCCGCTGGCGCAGCTGAGCCCGGTGCAACGAGAAGAGACGACATGACCGACTCCCAGGAAGCCCCCGCCGCCGCGCCGCCGGCCCCCGCGAGCACCAAGCGCTGGTACATCGTGCACGCCTACTCCGGCATGGAGAAGGCCGTCGAGCGCAACCTGCGCGAGCGCATCGACCGCGCCGGCGTGCAGGACAAGTTCGGCCGCATCCTCGTGCCCACCGAAGAGGTGGTGGAGCTGAAGAACGGCAAGAAGACGGTCACCGAGCGCCGCATCTACCCGGGCTACGTGCTCGTCGAGATGGAGATGGCCGACGACACCTGGCACCTCGTGAAGCACACGAACAAGGTCACGGGCTTCATCGGCGGCGCGAAGAACCGCCCGGCGCCGATCTCCGACGCCGAGGTGGCCAAGATCGTCAACCAGATGCAGGAAGGCGTGGACAAGCCCAAGCCCAAGGTCGAGTGGACCGTGGGCGAGCTGGTGCGCGTCAAGGAAGGCCCCTTCACCGACTTCAACGGCGCCGTCGAGGAAGTCAACTACGAGAAGAGCAAGGTCAAGGTCAGCGTCACGATCTTCGGCCGCGCCACCGGCGTCGAGCTCGATTTCGCGCAGGTCGAGAAAGTGTGATCAAGATGTTTCTTCACGCTTCGCCCAAGGCCCGCAGGGCCGCAGGCAAGGTCTGATGTGTTCCACGGCGCGCCGCCGCGACCCCGGCGCGCCGCGTGTTTCGTTGGGTCGGTAGACGAGGAGACCGCGCGAGCGGTCGCTTGAACTCGAGGAGCCAGTCATGGCAAAGAAGATCGTCGGCTTCATCAAGCTGCAAGTCCCGGCGGGCAAGGCGAACCCCTCGCCCCCGATCGGCCCCGCGCTCGGCCAGCGCGGCCTGAACATCATGGAGTTCTGCAAGGCGTTCAACGCCCAGACCCAGCAAGGCTACGAGATCGGCATGAAGCTGCCGGTGGTCATCACCGCCTTCGCCGACAAGAGCTTCACCTTCATCATCAAGTCGCCGCCCGCGACCGCGCTGCTGAAGAAGGCCGCCAAGATCGATAAGGGCTCCGGCAAGGCGCACCTCGACAAGGTCGGCAAGGTCACGCGCGAGCAGCTCGAAGAGATCGCCAAGATCAAGATGAAGGACCTGAACGCCGCCAACCTCGAAGGCGCCGTGAAGATCATCGCGGGCTCGGCCCGTTCCATCGGCATCGTCGTCGAAGGAGTCTGACGCCATGACCAAGCTCACCAAGAAGGCCAAGGCCCAGCAGGGCAAGGTCGACAGCACCAAGCTGTATCCGCTGGACGCCGCGCTGGCGCTCGTCAAGGAGCACGCCACGGCCAAGTTCGATGAGTCCATCGACGTCGCCGTGCAGCTCGGCATCGACGCCAAGAAGTCCGACCAGGTCGTCCGCGGCGCCGTCGTCATGCCCGCCGGCACCGGCAAGACCAAGCGCGTGGCCGTGTTCGCTCAAGGAGCGAAGGCCGAGGAAGCCAAGGCCGCCGGCGCCGACATCGTCGGCATGGACGACCTCGCCGCCGAGATCAAGGCCGGCAACATGAACTTCGACGTCGTGATCGCCAGCCCGGACACCATGCGCGTGGTCGGCACGTTGGGCCAAATCCTGGGCCCGCGCGGCCTGATGCCGAACCCGAAGGTCGGCACCGTGACGCCCGACGTGGCCACCGCGGTGAAGAACGCCAAGGCCGGCCAGGTGCAGTTCCGCGTCGACAAGGCCGGCATCGTGCACGGCACCATCGGCCGCCGCAGCTTCGACGCCGACAAGCTGACGTCCAACCTGCGCGCCCTGATCGACGCGCTGAACAAGGCCAAGCCGGCCAGCAGCAAGGGCATCTACCTGCGCAAGGTGGCCGTGTCGTCGACGATGGGCGTGGGGGTCCGCGTGGACACCCAGACCATCGCCGCCCAGGCCTGACGAGAACGATCCGGCCGGCGTGTCCCTCGCGGGGCGCGGTGGCCGGCAACGAGTGGTGGGCCGCAGCGCCGCAAGGGGCTGCGGGTCATCCGAGACCGCTGGTGGCGGGCTCCGCAAGGGGCCAGCCTTAATGTCCAGCGCAGATGGCGGTCCCGCCGTGAAGAGGTTGTCGAGACGTGTTTCGAGATCCTGTGAACGGATGGCTGCTGAAACCGGTGTGCGGCAGGGGTGGCGACACCCGCGCTGCACGTTTTGTGTGAGGAGCAGACCTTGAGTCTCAATCGCAACGAGAAGGCGGCCGTGATCACGGACGTGGGGCGCCAAGCCGCACGTGCGCAGACCCTGGCGCTGGCCGAGTACCGTGGCCTCACCGTGGAAAACCTGAACAAGCTGCGCGTCGATGCGCGGTCCAAGGGTGTGTACCTTCACGTGCTGAAGAACACCCTGGCCCGCCGCGCCGTCGCCGGCACGCCGTTCGAGGTGGCCCAGGGTGCCATGGTCGGCCCGCTGATCTACGGCTTTTCCGAGGACGCCGTGGCGGCGGCGAAAGTCATCGCCGACTTCGCCAAGACCAACGACAAGCTGGTCATCAAGGGCGGCGCGTACGCCGGCAAGGTGCTGAATGCCGACGGGGTGAAGGCCCTGGCATCCATCCCGAGCCGCGAGGTGCTGATCGCCCAGGTGGCCGGCCTGCTGAAGTCGCCCATCCAGCGCATGGCGGGCGTCCTGGCGGCCGTGGCCGAGAAGAAGGGCGGCGGCGCTGAAGCCCCTGCCGAGGCGCCCGCGGCCTGACGCGGCCCGCGCCCAACCGTTCAACCAATCAACGTTTCACAGGTACACAAAATGGCATTCGACAAAGACGCTTTCCTGGCCGCGATGGACAGCATGACCGTCATGGAACTCAATGACCTGGTCAAGGCCATCGAAGAGAAGTTCGGCGTGTCCGCCGCCGCGATGGCCGCCCCGGCCGCCGGTGTCGGTGCCGCCGCGGCCGCCCCGGTCGAGGAGAAGACCGAGTTCAACGTGATGCTGCTCGAGGCCGGCGCCAACAAGGTCGGCGTCATCAAGGCGGTGCGCGAACTCACCGGCCTGGGCCTGAAGGAAGCCAAGGACCTGGTCGACGGCGCGCCCAAGGCCGTGAAGGAAGGCATCGCCAAGGCCGACGCCGAAGCCGCCCTCAAGAAGCTGGTGGAAGCCGGCGCCAAGGCGGAGATCAAGTAACACCCTCGAAGCGCCTGCGGCGCTCCCCCTCAAGGGAGCGCCGCCAGTGGCCCGGCGAAGCCGGATCCGCGGCGGCCGCTTGATGCGGCCCAGGCCTTCCGAGAGCAGCGTGCAACCCGGCTGCGCCGGGTTGCACAGTGTTCTCTGAATCGACTGCAGGGAACGGGTTTGGTCGGGCTCCGGTGCAACGCCGGGGTTGTCCGCCAGCGGCAGGTAGTGGCCTGCCACCAAGCCTCGGACGCAAGGTCCGAGTCGCCAGTCGCCGACGAGCGCCCGCCCTGGCCCGGTGGGTGCTCTCGACACGGAGAGTTCAATGGCGCAAGCAACCCCCTATACCTACACCGAGCGCAAGCGCATCCGCAAGAGCTTCGGCAAGCGCGCGAGCGTGCTCAAGGTGCCGTACCTCCTGACGATGCAGAGCGACAGCTATGTCGCGTTCCTGCAGAAGGACGTGCCCCCGGCCAAGCGCAAGCCCGAGGGCCTGCAGGCTGCCTTCCTCTCCGCGTTCCCGATCACGAGCCACAACGGCTTCGTGGAGATGAAGTTCATCGAATACAACATCGCGCGCCCGGCCTTCGACGTGCGCGAGTGCCAGCAGCGCGGCCTGACCTACGCCGCCGCCGTGCGCGCCCGGCTGCAGATGATCATCTACGACCGCGAGAGCCATCCTCAGAAGGTCGTCAAGGAGATCAAGGAGCAGGAGGTCTACATGGGCGAAGTGCCGCTCATGACGGACTACGGCTCGTTCATCGTCAACGGCACCGAGCGCGTCATCGTCAGCCAGTTGCACCGCAGCCCCGGCGTGTTCTTCGAGCACGACAAGGGCAAGACGCACAGCTCGGGCAAGCTCCTGTTCAGCGCCCGCATCATCCCCTACCGCGGCTCGTGGCTGGACTTCGAGTTCGACCCCAAGGACATCCTCTTCTTCCGCGTCGACCGCCGCCGCAAGATGCCGGTGACGATCCTGCTGAAGGCGATCGGCCTGAACCCCGAGTCGATCCTGGCGCACTTCTTCGTCAACGACAACTTCCGCCTGATGGACACGGGCGCGCAGATGGAGTTCGTGCCCGAGCGCCTGAAGGGCGAGGTCGCGCGCTTCGACCTGACGGACAAGAACGGCAATGTCATCGTCGAGAAGGACAAGCGCATCACCGCGCGCCACGTGCGCACGCTGGAGCAGGCCGGCACCCAGTGGCTGAGCGTGCCGGAAGACTTCCTGGTTGGCCGCGTGCTGGCCAAGAACGTGGTCGACGCCGACACCGGCGAGATCGTCGCCAAGGCCAATGACGAGCTCACCGACGGCCTGCTGAAGAAGCTGCGCGCGGCCGGGATCAAGGAGATCCCCTGCATCTACGTGAACGAGCTCAACCAGGGCGGCTACATCAGCCAGACGCTGGCCTCGGACGAGACGGCCGACCAGCTCGCCGCCCGCGTGGCCATCTACCGCATGATGCGCCCCGGCGAACCGCCCACCGAGGACGCCGTGGAGGCCCTGTTCCACCGCCTCTTCTACAGCGCCGACACCTATGACCTGTCGCGCGTGGGCCGCATGAAGTTCAACGCCCGCGTCGGCCGCGACACGCCCGAGGGCGCGATGACGCTGTCCAACGACGACATCCTCGACGTCGTGAAGATCCTGGTCGACCTGCGCAACGGCAACGGCGACGTCGACGACATCGACCACCTCGGAAACCGTCGCGTGCGCTGCGTGGGCGAGCTGGCCGAAAACCAGTACCGCTCGGGCCTGGCGCGCATCGAGAAGGCCGTCAAGGAGCGCCTGGGCCAGGCCGAGACCGAGGCCCTGATGCCGCACGACCTGATCAACTCCAAGCCCATCAGCGCGGCGCTGAAGGAGTTCTTCGGGGCGAGCCAGCTGTCGCAGTTCATGGACCAGACCAACCCGCTCTCCGAGATCACGCACAAGCGGCGCGTCTCGGCCCTGGGCCCGGGCGGCCTGACGCGCGAGCGCGCCGGCTTCGAGGTGCGCGACGTGCACCCCACGCACTACGGCCGCGTCTGCCCGATCGAGACGCCGGAAGGCCCGAACATCGGCCTGATCAACTCGTTAGCCCTCTTCGCGCAGCTCAACGAGTACGGCTTCCTCGAGACGCCCTACCGGCGCGTCGTGGACGGCAAGGTCACGAACCAGATCGACTACCTCTCGGCCATCGAGGAAGGCAAGTACGTCATCGCCCAGGCCAACGCCGGCCTGGACAAGGACGGCCGGCTGATCGACGAGCTGGTGAGCGCCCGCGAGAAGGGTGAGTCGGTGCTGCTCAGCCCCGAGCGCGTGCAGTACATGGACGTGGCGCCGGCGCAGATCGTGTCGGTGGCCGCCTCGCTCGTGCCCTTCCTGGAGCACGACGACGCCAACCGCGCGCTGATGGGCGCCAACATGCAGCGCCAGGCCGTGCCGACGCTGCGGCCCGAGAAGGCCCTGGTGGGCACGGGCGTGGAGCGCGTGGCCGCGGTCGACTCCGGCACCGTGGTCACGGCCCGCCGCGGCGGCGTGGTGGACTACGTCGACACCAACCGCATCGTGATCCGCGTCAACGACGCCGAGACGGTGGCTGGCGAGGTCGGCGTCGACATCTACAACCTGATCAAGTACCAGCGCTCGAACCAGGACACCAACATCCACCAGCGGCCCATCGTCAAGCGTGGCGACGCGCTGGCCAAGGGCGACGTCGTCGCCGACGGTGCCAGCACCGACCTGGGCGAGCTCGCGCTCGGCCAGAACATGCTGGTGGCCTTCATGCCCTGGAACGGCTACAACTTCGAGGACTCCATCCTCATCTCCGAGCGCGTGGTGGCCGACGACCGCTACACCAGCATCCACATCGAGGAGCTGGTGGTGATGGCCCGCGACACCAAGCTGGGCAGCGAGGAGATCACGCGCGACATCCCGAACCTCAGCGAGCAGCAACTGGCCCGCCTGGACGAGTCGGGCATCGTCTACATCGGCGCCGAGGTCAACCCCGGCGACGTGCTGGTGGGCAAGGTCACGCCCAAGGGCGAGACCACGCTGACCCCCGAGGAGAAGCTGCTGCGCGCCATCTTCGGCGAGAAGGCCTCCGACGTGAAGGACACCAGCCTGCGCGTCGACCAGGGCACCAGCGGCACCGTCATCGACGTGCAGGTCTACACCCGCGAGGGCATCCAGCGCGACAAGCGCGCGCAGCAGATCATCGACGACGAGCTCAAGCGCTTCCGGCTCGACCTGAATGACCAGCTGCGCATCGTCGAGGCCGACGCCTTCGACCGGATCGAGAAGCTGCTGGTGGGCAAGGCGGCCAACGGCGGCCCGAACAAGATCGCCAAGGGCACGACGATCACGCGCGAGTACCTCGCCGGCATCGACAAGTACCACTGGTTCGACATCCGCCCGGCCGACGACGAGGTGGCCAACCAGCTCGAGAGCATCAAGAACGCCAACGAGCAGACGCGCCACAGCTTCGACCTCGCCTTCGAGGAGAAGCGCAAGAAGCTCACGCAGGGCGACGAGCTGCCCGCCGGCGTGCTGAAGATGGTGAAGGTCTACCTGGCCGTCAAGCGCCGCCTGCAACCCGGCGACAAGATGGCCGGTCGCCACGGCAACAAGGGCGTGGTGTCGAAGATCGTCGCCGTCGAGGACATGCCCTACATGGCCGACGGCACGCCCTGCGACATCGTGCTCAACCCGCTGGGCGTGCCTTCGCGCATGAACGTGGGCCAGGTGCTCGAGGTGCACCTGGGCTGGGCCGGCAAGGGCATCGGCCAGCGCATCGGCGACATGCTGCAGGGCCAGGCCCGCGTGGCCGAGCTGCGCAAGTTCTTCGACGAGCTCTACAACAAGAGCGGCGGCAAGGGCGAACAGCTGGAGTCGCTGACCGACGAGCAGGTGCTCGAGATGGCGCACAACCTGCAGCACGGCGTGCCCTTCGCGACGCCGGTGTTCGACGGCGCGGCCGAGCAGGAGATCCGCGCCATGCTCAAGCTCGCCTACCCGGACGATCTGCGCGTGCGCAAGGGCCTCACCGAAAGCCGCACACAGGCCACCCTGCACGACGGCCGCACCGGCGACGCCTTCGAGCGCCCGGTCACCGTGGGCTACATGCACGTGCTGAAGCTGCACCACCTGGTCGACGACAAGATGCACGCGCGCTCGACCGGCCCGTACTCGCTCGTCACGCAGCAGCCGCTGGGCGGCAAGGCGCAGTTCGGCGGCCAGCGCTTCGGCGAAATGGAGGTCTGGGCGCTGGAGGCCTACGGCGCCAGCTACATCCTGCAGGAGATGCTGACCGTGAAGTCCGACGACGTGAACGGCCGCACCAAGGTGTACGAGAACATCGTCAAGGGCGAGCACGCCATCGAAGCCGGCATGCCGGAGTCGTTCAACGTCCTGGTCAAGGAGATCCGCTCCCTTGGCATCGACATTGAACTCGAGCGCAACTAATCAGGAAGGACAGAGAAAGCCATGAAGGGACTACTCGACCTTTTCAAGCAGTTCACCCCGGATGAGCATTTCGATGCCATCAAGATCGGCCTGGCGTCTCCGGAGAAGATCCGCAGCTGGTCGTTCGGCGAGGTGAAGAAGCCAGAGACCATCAACTACCGCACCTTCAAGCCGGAGCGGGACGGCCTGTTCTGCGCCAAGATCTTCGGTCCGATCAAGGACTACGAGTGCCTGTGCGGCAAGTACAAGCGCCTGAAGCACCGCGGCGTGATCTGCGAGAAGTGCGGCGTCGAGGTCACGCAGACCAAGGTGCGCCGCGAGCGCATGGGCCACATCGACCTGGCCGCACCCTGCGCGCACATCTGGTTCCTGAAGAGCCTGCCCAGCCGCCTGGGCCTGGTGCTCGACATGACGCTGCGCGACATCGAGCGCGTGCTGTACTTCGAGGCCTACGTCGTCGTCGACCCCGGCATGACGCCGCTGAAGAAGTTCAGCATCATGACCGAGGACGACTTCGAGGCCAAGCGCACCGAGTACGGCGACGAGTTCGTGGCGTTGATGGGCGCCGAGGGCATCAAGAAGCTGCTCGAGGAGATGGACATCGATGCGGAGATCGACAAGATCCGCAACGACATGACCGGCTCCGAGCTGAAGATCAAGAAGAACTCCAAGCGCCTGAAGGTGCTCGAGGCCTTCAAGAAGAGCGGCATCAAGCCCAGCTGGATGGTGATGGACGTGCTGCCGGTGCTGCCGCCAGACCTGCGCCCGCTCGTGCCCCTGGACGGTGGCCGCTTCGCCACCAGCGACCTCAACGACCTGTACCGCCGCGTCATCAACCGCAACAACCGCCTGGCGCGGCTGCTGGAGCTGAAGGCGCCCGAGATCATCGTGCGCAACGAGAAGCGCATGCTGCAGGAGGCCGTCGACAGCCTGCTCGACAACGGCCGCCGCGGCAAGGCGATGACGGGCGCGAACAAGCGCGCGCTGAAGTCGCTGGCCGACATGATCAAGGGCAAGAGCGGCCGCTTCCGCCAGAACCTGCTGGGCAAGCGCGTCGACTACTCGGGCCGTTCGGTCATCGTGGTCGGCCCGACGCTGAAGCTGCACCAGTGCGGCCTGCCCAAGCTGATGGCCATCGAGCTGTTCAAGCCCTTCATCTTCAGCCGCCTGGAGGCGATGGGCATCGCCACCACCATCAAGGCCGCCAAGAAGGAAGTCGAGAGCGGCACGCCCGTGGTGTGGGACATCCTCGAAGAGGTGATCAAGGAGCACCCGATCCTGCTCAACCGCGCGCCCACGCTGCACCGCCTGGGCATCCAGGCCTTCGAGCCGGTGCTGATCGAAGGCAAGGCCATCCAGCTGCACCCGCTGGTGTGCTCGGCCTTCAACGCCGACTTCGACGGTGACCAGATGGCCGTGCACGTGCCGCTGTCCATCGAGGCGCAGATGGAAGCCCGCACGCTGATGCTGGCCTCCAACAACGTGCTGTTCCCGGCCTCGGGCGAGCCGTCCATCGTGCCGAGCCAGGACGTCGTGCTGGGCCTGTACTACGCCACGCGCGAGCGCATCAACGGACGCGGCGAGGGCATGGTCTTCGCCGACCTGCAGGAGCTGCAGCGGGCGCTCGACAACGGCGTGGTCGAGATCACGGCCAAGATCAGCGTGCGCATGACCGAGTGGGTCAAGGACAAGGCCTCGGGCGAGTTCGCACCCGAGACCAAGCTCGTCGACACCACCGTCGGCCGCGCGCTGCTGAGCGAGATCCTGCCCAAGGGCCTGCCGTTCGCCAACATCAACAAAGCGCTGAAGAAGAAGGAGATCAGCAAGCTGATCAACGTCAGCTTCCGCAAGTGCGGCCTGAAGGAGACGGTGGTCTTCGCCGACAAGCTGCTGCAGAACGGCTTCCGCCTGGCCACGCGCGCCGGCATCTCGATCGCCATCGACGACATGCTGGTGCCGAAGGAGAAGCCCGGCCTGATCGAGCGCGCCGAGAAGGAAGTGAAGGAGATCGAGCAGCAGTACGTCTCGGGCCTGGTCACCGCCGGCGAGCGCTACAACAAGGTGGTCGACATCTGGGGCAAGACCGGCGACGAGGTCGGCAAGGTCATGATGGCCCAGCTGTCCAAGCAGAAGGTCACCGACCGCAACGGCCGCGAGGTCGACCAGGAGTCGTTCAACTCCATCTACATGATGGCCGACTCCGGCGCGCGCGGCTCGGCGGCGCAGATCCGGCAGCTGGCCGGCATGCGCGGCCTGATGGCCAAGCCCGACGGCTCGATCATCGAGACGCCCATCACGGCGAACTTCCGTGAAGGCCTGAACGTGCTGCAGTACTTCAACTCCACGCACGGCGCCCGCAAGGGCCTGGCCGACACGGCGCTGAAGACGGCCAACTCCGGCTACCTGACGCGCCGACTCGTCGACGTGACGCAGGACCTGGTCGTGACCGAGGACGACTGCGGCACGCACAACGGCATGAACCGCCGCGCGCTGGTCGAGGGCGGCGAGGTCATCGAGAGCCTGCGCGACCGCATCCTGGGCCGCGTCACCGCCACCGAGGTGCTGCACCCCGAGACGCAGGAGGTCATGGTCAAGGCCGGCGAGATGCTGGACGAGGACACCATCGACCTGCTCGAGGCCGCCGGCGTCGACGAGGTCAAGGTGCGCACGGCGCTGACCTGCGACACGCGCTTCGGCATCTGCGCCAAGTGCTACGGCCGCGACCTCGGCCGCGGCGGCCTGGTGAACACCGGCGAGGCCATCGGCGTGATCGCCGCGCAGTCCATCGGCGAGCCGGGCACGCAGCTGACGATGCGCACCTTCCACATCGGCGGTGCCGCGCAGCGCGCGTCGGTGGCCAACGCGGTGGAGGCCAAGAGCGAGGGCGTCGTCGGCTTCAACGCCACCATGCGCTACGTGACCAACGGCCGCGGCGAGCTGGTCGTCATCAGCCGCTCGGGCGAGGTCGTCATCTTCGACAACCACCACCGCGAGCGCGAGCGCCACAAGCTGCCCTACGGCGCGACGCTGACGGTGAAGGCCGACCAGCACGTCAAGGCCGGCACCGTGCTGGCCAACTGGGACCCCCTGACCCGACCCATCATCACCGAGTTCGCCGGCCGGGCGAAGTTCGAGAACGTGGAGGAGGGCGTCACGGTCGCCAAGCAGGTCGACGAGGTCACGGGCCTGTCGACGCTGGTGGTCATCGACCCCAAGCGCCGCGGCGCGGCCAAGGTCGTGCGCCCGCAGGTCAAGCTGCTCGACGCCGCCGGCAACGAGGTCAAGATCCCGGGCACCGACCACTCGGTGACCATCGGCTTCCCGGTGGGCGCGCTGATCCAGGTGCGCGACGGGCAGGACCTGACCCCCGGCGAGGTGCTGGCCCGCATCCCGATGGAAGGCCAGAAGACGCGCGACATCACCGGCGGCCTGCCGCGGGTGGCCGAGCTGTTCGAGGCCCGTTCGCCCAAGGACGTGGGCATCCTGGCCGAGATCACCGGCACGGTGAGCTTCGGCAAGGAGACCAAGGGCAAGAACCGCCTGCAGATCACCGACCCCGAAGGCCGCGTCCACGAGGTGCTGGTGCCCAAGGAGAAGAACATCCTGGTGCACGAGGGCCAGGTGGTGAACCGCGGCGAGCTCATCGTCGATGGCGCGGCCGACCCGCAGGACATCCTGCGCCTGCTGGGCATCGAGGAGCTGGCGCGCTACATCGTCGACGAGGTGCAGGACGTCTACCGGCTGCAGGGCGTGAAGATCAACGACAAGCACATCGAGGTGATCGTCCGCCAGATGCTGCGCCGCGTGCAGATCGTCAACCCCGGCGACACCGGCTACATCGCCGGCGAGCAGGTGGAGCGCTCGGAGCTGCTGGACACCAACGACCGCATGCGCGCCGAGGGCAAGCTGCCCGCGACGCATGCCGACGTGCTGCTGGGCATCACCAAGGCGTCGCTGTCGACGGACAGCTTCATCTCGGCGGCCTCCTTCCAGGAGACCACCCGCGTCCTCACCGAGGCGGCCATCATGGGCAAGCGCGACGAGCTGCGCGGCCTGAAGGAGAACGTCATCGTCGGCCGCCTGATCCCCGCGGGCACCGGCATGGCCTTCCACCAGGCGCGCAAGGTCAAGGAGGAGATGGACGAGTCGGAGCGCCGCGCCATCGCCATGCAGGAGGCCGAGGAACTGGCCGCCGTGCAGCTGGCGGGCGTGGATGCGGCCACCGCCGCCGCCGCGGGCCAGAACGCGGCCGAGTGACCGGGCACGGCTGCGCGCCGGCTGCAACCCAGGGCGGCTTCGGCCGCCCTTTTTTCGTTTCCGCCTTCGGCCGCGGCCGCACGGCCTGCCGCTGGTTCAGCGCCACGGCTGAAGGATCTCGGTGCCCAGCGGCCGGGCGCGGCGGGCCAGCGCGAGCAGGGCCTTGTCGCGCGTCAGCAGCCAGCGGGCGCGGTGGACGAGCGCGAGGTCGATGAACACCTGGTCGTCGGCGTCGCGGCAGCGCAGCCGCGGTTCGCCGGCCACGGGATCGGCCTGCATACGCGCGAACCGGTCGAAAAACGAAAGTGCATGCTCACGTCGCGGCTGCCAGTGTGCGAAGCGGGGATGCCCCACCATGTGCTCGAACTCGCGGCGAATCGCCGGGCAGGCGATCCAGGTCAGCTCGCCCTGCTCGACGGCGGCGACCCAGTGCGCCACGCGGGCGTCGGCGAACACCAGCCAGTCCAGCAGCACCTGGGTGTCGATGACGGCCAGCGGCTTGTCGGACATGAGCGGGGGCACTATACTCGCCGGCTTTTCGCGCTTTGGCCGAGGCCTGGGCGCATCCTCGTTCGCCACTCCAATCGAAGAGCCGGCGACTTCCACCGAGTACCTGTCTCGAAAAGAGAAAGAGCGTTCATGCCGACCATCAACCAGCTCGTGCGCCACGGTCGCCAGGCCGAGACCACGAAGTCCAAGTCGCCGGCCATGCAGAACAGCCCACAGCGGCGCGGCGTCTGCACCCGTGTGTACACCACCACCCCCAAGAAGCCGAACTCGGCACTGCGCAAGGTGGCCAAGGTGCGCCTGACCAACGGGTTCGAGGTCATCTCGTACATCGGCGGCGAAGGCCACAACCTGCAGGAGCACAGCGTGGTCCTCGTTCGCGGCGGCCGCGTGAAGGACCTCCCCGGCGTGCGCTACCACATCGTGCGCGGCTCGCTCGACCTGCAAGGCGTCAAGGATCGGAAGCAGGCGCGCTCGAAGTACGGCGCCAAGCGCCCGAAGAAGGCCTGACGGCCCTCGTTACCTGCAAAGGCCCCGTCGGCCTTCGACCCTGCGGCAGGCGCCGAGCCTGCCGAGTAAGTGGAGCGGCCTGATGCCGTTCCGTGGCCGCCACCCCGTGGCGGCCGACTGAACCCCCGAAAAGGAAGCGTCCCATGCCACGTCGTCGCGAAGTACCCAAGCGCGAGATCCTCCCCGACCCGAAGTTCGGTTCCGTCGACCTCTCCAAGTTCATGAACGTCATCATGGAGTCGGGCAAGAAGGCCGTCGCCGAGCGCATCATCTACGGCGCCCTCGACCAGGTCGAGCAGAAGGCCGGCAAGGACCCGCTCGAGGTCTTCATGGTCGCGCTGAACAACATCAAGCCGATGGTCGAGGTCAAGAGCCGCCGCGTCGGTGGCGCGAACTACCAGGTGCCCGTGGAAGTGCGCCCCGTTCGCCGCCAGGCCCTGGCGATGCGCTGGCTGAAGGAAAGCGCCCGCAAGCGTGGCGAGAAGTCCATGGCCGCGCGCCTGGCCAACGAGCTGCTCGAGGCCAGCGAAGGCCGTGGCGGCGCGTGCAAGAAGCGCGACGAAGTGCACCGCATGGCCGAGGCCAACAAGGCCTTCTCGCACTTCCGCTTCTAAACCGCCCGCATCCTGCGTCCCGGCCGCCCATCGGGTTAGTACTAGCCCGTCGGCGGCCCCTGCATTTGGAGAAAGTTCATGGCCCGCAAGACCCCCATCGAGCGCTACCGCAACATCGGCATCAGCGCCCACATCGACGCCGGCAAGACCACCACCACCGAGCGCATCCTGTACTACACGGGCGTGAACCACAAGATCGGTGAGGTGCATGACGGCGCGGCCACCATGGACTGGATGGAGCAGGAGCAGGAGCGCGGCATCACCATCACCTCGGCCGCCACCACCTGCTTCTGGAAGGGCATGGACCTGTCCTTCCCCGAACACCGCTTCAACATCATCGACACCCCGGGCCACGTCGACTTCACCATCGAGGTGGAGCGTTCGATGCGCGTGCTCGACGGCGCCTGCATGGTGTACTGCGCCGTGGGCGGCGTGCAGCCGCAGTCCGAGACCGTCTGGCGCCAGGCCAACAAGTACAAGGTGCCGCGACTGGCCTTCGTCAACAAGATGGACCGTACCGGCGCCAATTTCTTCAAGGTCTACGACCAGATGAAGTCGCGTCTGAAGGCCAACCCGGTGCCCGTGGTCATCCCCATCGGCTCGGAAGAGAACTTCAAGGGCGTGGTCGACCTGTTCAAGATGAAGGCCATCATCTGGGACGAGGCTTCGCAGGGCATGAAGTTCGAGTACCACCCGATCCCGGCGGAGCTCGAGGCCGACGCGCAGAAGTGGCGCGAGCAGATGATCGAGGCCGCCGCCGAGGCCAGCGAAGAGCTGATGAACAAGTACCTCGAGACCGGTGAGCTGTCCGAGGAGGAGATCAAGGCCGGCCTGCGCACGCGCACCATCGCCACCGAGATCCAGCCCATGCTGTGCGGCACGGCCTTCAAGAACAAGGGCGTGCAGCGCATGCTCGACGCCGTCATCGAGTTCCTGCCCTCGCCGGTGGACATCCCGCCCGTGAACGGCACCGACGAGGACGAGAAGCCCGCCAGCCGCAAGGCCGACGACGGCGAAAAGTTCGCTGCGCTGGCGTTCAAGCTGATGACCGACCCGTACGTCGGCCAGCTGACCTTCGTCCGCGTGTACTCGGGCGTGCTCAAGAGCGGCGACTCCGTCTTCAACCCCATCCGCGGCAAGAAGGAGCGCATCGGCCGGATCCTGCAGATGCACGCCAACCAGCGCGAGGAGATCAAGGAGATCCTGGCCGGCGACATCGCCGCCTGCGTGGGCCTGAAGGACGTGACCACCGGCGAGACGCTCTGCGATCCCGACAGCGTGATCACGCTGGAGAAGATGATCTTCCCCGAGCCCGTCATCAGCCAGGCCGTCGAGCCCAAGACCAAGGCCGACCAGGAGAAGATGGGCATCGCCCTGGGCCGCCTGGCCCAGGAAGACCCGTCGTTCCGCCTGCGCACCGACGAGGAGAGCGGCCAGACCATCATCTCCGGCATGGGCGAGCTGCACCTGGAGATCATCGTCGACCGCATGAAGCGCGAGTTCGGCGTCGAGGCCAACGTCGGCAAGCCGCAGGTGGCCTACCGCGAGACCATCCGCAAGAAGGTCACCGACGTCGAGGGCAAGTTCGTGCGCCAGTCCGGCGGCAAGGGCCAGTACGGCCACGTCGTCTTCACGGTCGAGCCGCAGGAGCCGGGCAAGGGCTTCGAGTTCGTCGACGCCATCAAGGGCGGCGTTGTGCCGCGCGAGTACATCCCGGCGGTGAACAAGGGCGTCGAAGACACGCTGCCCAACGGCGTGCTCGCCGGCTACCCGGTGGTGGACGTCAAGGTCACGCTGACCTTCGGCTCCTACCACGAGGTCGACTCTTCGGAGAACGCCTTCAAGATGGCTGCCTCGATGGGCTTCAAGGAAGCCTGCCGCCGCGCCAGCCCGGTGATCCTCGAGCCGATGATGGCCGTCGAGGTCGAGACTCCCGAGGACTACGCCGGCTCGGTGATGGGCGACCTGTCGTCCCGCCGCGGCATGGTGCAGGGCATGGACGACATGCCCGGCGGCGGCAAAGTCATCAAGGCCGAGGTGCCGCTGTCGGAGATGTTCGGCTACAGCACCACGCTGCGCTCGATGAGCCAGGGCCGCGCCACCTACACGATGGAGTTCAAGCACTACGCCGAGGCGCCGAAGAACGTCGCCGACGCCATCGTCACGGCGCGCGGCAAGAGCTGAGCGGCGCCGACTTCAACCGGTCTTCACCGGGGCTCCCGCCGGCTGCCAGTGGCCGACGGAACCCAGCCTCGGTGGAAACCTAAAACCCACCCACTGGCACCGTTCTTTCAGCAAGGAATACAGCAATGGCAAAGGGCAAGTTCGAGCGCACCAAGCCCCACGTGAACGTGGGCACGATCGGTCACGTGGACCACGGCAAGACGACGCTGACGGCGGCGATCACGACGGTGCTGGCCAGCAAGTTCGGTGGCGAGGCGAAGGCCTACGACCAGATCGAC
>NZ_JAPZSC010000028.1 GCF_027531545.1 Silanimonas sp.
TCAAGGCGCGGCAGGTCGATGACCTCTGCGATCGGTTCAACGTCACCGCGGTCTGACGGCGCGGCGGTCCGACCGCGAAGGACGGCGACCTGGTGTGCACCGGCCGTTCATCGGCGAATGTCGGTCGGCTCTACTCGGCCAGAAGCAGTCTCTCACCAGAGTCTCCTCCAGCGCACTACAACGCGCGGCGGTTCTTGTCATTGCTGCCGGGTCACTTGAGTGCGCGGCCGACGGTGAGGATGGTATGGAGTCTGCGCTCAGTATGTGCATCTGCAATCGTTCGGCCTACGCCCGCAGGCGGGAGCCCAGATCCACAGCGCCCTTTAGCTCCCCTTGCCGTACGCGCCGTCCTGCGTTTTGCAGCATCGAGAGCGCTTGGCCAAGCAGCCCGACTGCTTGCTCGATGTCGCCCGCATCCATGTGTCCATAGCCCAGCAGTACTTCGTCACTGTTACCGCCAAACTTGCGGACGGTCTGGAGGGCAACGCCAAGCTTGCCAAGCTGCGCCGCAAGTTGCTTGTCGCGCGCCGGCTGGCCGGTCGACAATACGAGGTGGAGACCGCCTTGCTGCCCGCTGGCGCGGACAGTCGGACATCGTTCCCTCAAGGCAGCCAGCAAGGCATCTCGCTGGCTGGCGTGGTGGCGGCGGACGCGCCGCAGGTGACGCTGTAGTTCACCTGAAGCCAACAGCCATTGCAGCGAGACCTGAAGGGACCAGCTGGCATGCGACCTGTCGCGCTCGACGGCTTGAGCCAGCGCGTTGGCCACTGTAGGCGGCGCAGCGATGAATCCCATGCGCAATGCCGGGCTGATCGCCTTGGCGAACGTGCTGACGAGCACTGCGTGGGCAGGCATGGTGGCAGCCAGCGCCGCGTGGTTCTGACCTTCGTAGATGAACTCGTGGTCGTACTCGTTCTCGATCACCAGGGTGCCCTTGCGTCTGGCAAGAGTAGCGAGCTCGACACGGCGCGAGCCGGAGAGGCGAACGCCCGTCGGGTACTGGTGCGCGGCGGTCAGGTGCAGCACAGTGGGCGCGCGACCTGCGAATGCGTTTTCGACCCGCATGCCTTGCTCGTCCACAGGCACGTGGAGCAGTGTGCCGCCCACAGCCTTGAAGACAGCGGCCGCGCGTGCATAGCCTGGGCTTTCCACGGCGCAGAGGTCACCCGGCTGGATCAGCTCGCGCGCCAGGATCTCGAGCGCGGCCCCGGTGCCGTGTGTGACGATGATCTGCGAAGCCTCATGGTCCGTGCCCCGCTGCCGGCGCAACCATGCCGCGATCGACTCTCGAAGCGCCGCAAGGCCTTTCGGATCACCATAGTCCGACGGCGGCAGATGCCGGCCCGCCTCCCGGCAGGCTGCGCGCCACACGTGCAGCGGCAGCAGTTGCGAGCCGCTTTGCCCCAATCGCCAGTCCTGTCTCGGAGTGAGGGCAGCGACGGATCGGGACCCCAATCGCCGCGCCGCGCGCGGCCTGGTCGTGTCCTTCGCCGGCGTGCGCTTGACTTGCTGCGCGACAAACGTGCCGAGCCGGCCATGCGCTTCAAGCAGCCCTTCGGCGACCAACTCGGAGTACGCATCGACCACGGTGTTTCGGCCGATGTGAAGCTGCAGCGCCACCTCTCGGGTAGGCGGCAGCAAGCGGCCTGGCCGGAGGCGACCAGTGCGGATCGCTTCGCGCAGCGACGAAACCAGCTGGGCATTCAGCGGCAGCGAGGATGCGGGGTCGATCACCAGTGGCGGCAGGGTCCCGGAACGTACTTTTGCCATGACGAATTTGGTTGCTCGAATTGGCTCCATTCTGGACCTTAACTGCAGGCCAAAGCGCGTCCACACTGGAGTCCATGCAGATCCGAGTGATTGCTGACGACTTCACCAGCGCCACCGATGCCTTGCCGACATTCGCGCAACGAGGCTGGCCCACACGCGTTGCTTTGAGTTCGGGATTGGACTCGACCCTCGGCCCCTCGGAGGTCTGGAGCACCGACACCGACAGCCGGACGCTGGACGATGCCGTTGCTGCCGCACGGGCCGCCACTTGGGCCCGCCGATGGCGCGATGCGGACATCCTGGTCAAGCAGTTCGACTCCACCCTCCGCGGGCCCGTGGTGGCAGAGGTCATGGCCGCCTGGCGCTGCAGCGGGCGCAGCAAGCTCGTCGTCGCACCAGCCTTTCCGGCGGCGGGTCGCACCACGGTTCATGGCGAGGTACTCGTGGACGGAGTTCCGGTCCAAGAGACAGCCTTTTCGCGCGATCCGCTAAACCCCGTGCGCGTCAGCAACCTTCCGGCGCTATTCGCCGACCACGGGCAGGCGCTGTCGATAGGCTGCGATGCGGCCGAGGCGCAGGCCCAGCTGGCAGTGCACGACGCGGTGGTCGTCGACGCCGCCACGGAAGGCGATCTTCAGGTCTTGGTTGCGCGCCTGGGCGACCGGCGTGACGTGTTGTGGGCGGGGTCCACTGGCCTGCTGCGCGCGTTGGCGTTGGTGCTGCCCGCCCAGGCCGCCCCTGAACCCTCATGGCGGTTGGCTCAACTGCCAGGCGTCGTGGTCGGCAGCCGGAACCCGCGTTCGCGCGAGCAACACCTCCATGTGCAGCGTCTGGCTACCGGCGCGGTGCTGTGGGCCACCCCTGAAGAAGCGGGCGACCCCGCACGCGTCGCCACCGAGCTGGTTGACAAAGTCTGCGACGCCGTGCGGAGCGGCCGCTGCGATGGGCTCGTGGTCACTGGCGGTGAGACCGCCAAACACATTGCGCGTCGTCTTCAAGCGAAAGAGGTCCAGGTGCTACGCGAAGTCCAGCCGGGCATTCCCCTGTGCCTCATGCGCACCCCATGGGGCGTGATCCCGCTCGTCACGAAGGCTGGCGGCTTTGGGGAACGCGACGTTTTCCTGCGGTGCGTGCAGGCGATCACCGGAGAGCAGCCTTGAAGCCAGTGGCAATGACCTTCGGCGACGCTGCCGGGATCGGACCGGAGATCATCGTCAAGACCTTTGCCGAGGTCGCGTTCCTTAACGCGAACCCGGCGTTTGTGGTGGGCGATGCAGCTGCGTTGCGCCGCGCTGCGGCGCGGTGGGCCCCATCGCTTCATGTCGAGTCCATCGCGGGCCCCGAGCAGCACCGACCCGATGAGGGCAGCTTGCAGGTCGTCAACACCAGCGACTTGCCCGCAGAGCTTCCCTTGGGCAGGGTCAACGCCGCCGCCGGCCGCGCGGCCTTCGCGGCGATAAAGCATGCCATCGATTTGGCGAACCAGGGCCGCATTGGCGCCATTTGCACCGCACCCATTCACAAGGAAGCACTGGCCGCTGCCGGCGTGCCCTTCCCGGGGCACACCGAAATGCTGGCCGATCTGTCCGGCACGGCCGACTACGGAATGATGCTGGTGAACCCACAGCTGCGTACCTTGCTAGTCACCGTGCACTGCTCGATCGTCGAGGCGGTGCGCAAGCTCAGCGTCGCGCTGGAGCTGCGCATCATCCGGCTGGCCCACCGCAGCCTGCAGGGCATGGGCATCGCGCGACCTCGCATTGCTGTGGCAGGGCTCAATCCGCACGCTGGAGAGGGCGGCATCTTCGGCCGCGAAGACATGGACGTCATTGCTCCCGCGGTCGCACAGGCTCGCTCCGAAGGCATCGACGCCGTGGGCCCGCTGCCGGGGGACACGGTCTTCATGCACGCGCGCAAAGGGCGTTACGACATCGTCGTGGCTCAGTATCACGACCAAGGGCTGATCCCGGTCAAGTTGCTGGGCGTCGAGGATGGCGTCAACGTGACCGTCGGACTGCCATTCGTGCGTACAAGCCCCGACCACGGCACCGCGTTCGACATCGCTGGCCTGGGCGTCGCCGACCCTGCAAGTTTGAAGACGGCCCTGGCCACTGCTCATCAGCTGACCTGATCAGCAAGATGACTCAGCCTACCGAGTAGCTGGCTCTCCCAGTGAGCCACACGACTGCGAGCATGTGGCCGCCAAACAGGAGGTCGGCCATGGCGCAGAACAGGGTTCAGTACCAGAAGGGGCTGTCGATGCCG
>NZ_JAPZSC010000060.1 GCF_027531545.1 Silanimonas sp.
CGACTTGTCTTGACGCAGCCAGAGCCACCACAGGTAGCAGCCCACGATCTCGGCAAGCGCGGTCAGCGCGTAGAGGGCGAAGGTGCTGGCTAGGGACATGCGACGTTCTCAGGCGAGGGGCGAGTGGATGGAGAAGCGAGCTTCTGAGGCTCGCCCTTCATGCGCCAAGCTTTCCAGCACCGCACAGGTCGCGCGCTGGCCGCCACGACACCGTTCCACCGTGGCGACCAGCTCGTACTCCATCCGCTGAAGATGGACGAGCTTCTCGCGCACCTCGGCCAGGTGGCGGCGCGCCAGGGTGTCGACCTCGGCGCAGGCCAGATCCGGGCTTTCCGACAGACGCAGGAGGCTGCGGATCTCGTCGAGGCTGAACCCCAGAGCGCGGCCACGAGTGATGAAACGGACGCGGGCGATGTCGCCCTTTCGGTACGCCCGGTACCCCGACGCCGTTCGCTCCGGTTTCGGGAGCAAACCGACCTTTTCGTAGTAGCGGATGGTCTCGAAATGGCAGTCCGTGGCCGCAGCCAGCTCGCCGATCTTCATGGGCTTGACCCTGTAGCGACTCCGGGGTTTACGGTACGCCCATTCGGAGGACAAGACCATGACCGACTGCTCCTGCCAAGACACCGCGACCGCCTGCGCAAGCTCGAATCAACGGGGCCTTCGCCGCGTCCTGTGGGTGGTGATGGCCTTGAATGCCGCGCTGTTCGTGACAGAGTTCAGCGTCGGCGTCTGGGCGCACAGCAGCGCGCTGATGGCGGACTCGCTCGATGCGCTGGGCGACGCCGGCATCTACCTGCTCACCCTCGTGGTGATGGCCGGCTCGATTCGCCAGCGGGCGGGCGCGTCGCTGCTCAAGGGGGCACTCCAGGGCGCGTTCGGGCTGTTTGTGATCATCGAAGTGGTCAGACGGGCCATCTCCGGCGAGGTACCGAATGCCGGGCTCATGACGGTGATGTCGCTGGTCGCGCTCACCGTCAACGTGACGGCCTTCGCCCTGTTGACGCGCTTCCGCAATGAGGACCTGAACCTCCGCTCCGTCTGGCTGTGCTCGCGCAACGACTTGGCGAACAACGTCGGTGTGCTGGCGGCAGCGGGCTTGGTCGTGTGGACGGGAACCCGCTGGCCTGATCTCGCGGTCGGACTGCTGGTGGCCACGCTGTTCCTACAGACCTCCTTCACTGTCCTGCGCGCCGCGTGGCGGGAGTGGACCACCGGCATCCCCACCCCCATGGACGATGGGCATGGGCACACGGCTGCCATCGGACACGCGGAGCAGAAACCATGAACCCACGCCTCAACCAAGCCATTGAGACCGAGTACGCACTCGCCCGTCAGGCGGAAGCCGTTGGCCGCGCCGCCGAGGCCTTCCATCACCTTGAACGCGCTCACATCCTTTCGCAGCGTCACACGCTCGCCCATGTGCGCAGCCACCTGCGGATGTGGGGCTGGGCTTGGCGGCAACGTCAGCCGCGGGAGCTGCTCGGGCAGGCCACGCGGATTCTGGCGGCAGCGCTGTTCAGTCGCATCTGGGTGCCGGAGGGCAACACCGGGGGATCGAACGTCAGCGCCATCCAGCCGATGCCCATCCCGGCCGATCTTCGCGACCTATTGTCGCGCTGATCCGTTACCCTAAACGCATGTCCCTCCTTCGACTTCGCGCACGCGCCTTGCACGCCGGCCTCATTTGGGCGCTGGCGTCATTGCTGCTCGTGGCGTCGATGCTGGGCGCGATCGCGACCGGTCATCCGCCGGCCCATGACGACGCCCTCGCGGTGTCTGCCGCGGTCGCCGACACGGATCGCCCGGACTGTGATGAAGACACGCCGCACCCGCCCGGGCTGGCCAGTCTCTCGCATGAGTTGGCGCATGCGTGGCACCACTGCGGCGTGGTCATTGCCGTCCTGCCGACGCCCGTGGCGAAGCTGCTTTCGCCACCGCCGCCGCTGATTCCGGCTTTCTACGCGCGCCCCGCACCCGCGCCGTTGCTGCAAGGCCTGTTCCGCCCACCCATCCGCTGATCCGTCGAACGTGCCGCGCTGCGCGGCCTTCCATTCCACGAATCAACGGAGTTTCCCCATGTCTAATCGTCTGGCCGCGCTCGCGGCCGGGCTGATGGTGCTGGCCGTCGCCACGGGCGCGGCCGCCCAGCCCTTCACGCTGGAAGACGCGCACGAACGCGTCGTCCAGTTCCATCCCGATCTTCGTCTGTTCGTCCCCCGCCGCGAGGGTCTTGAGGCCGACGCGCGAGCGGCGGCCCTTCGCCCAGCACTCGAAGCCCAGGTGGATCTGGAGAACGTGCTCGGTTCGGGGCCTCTCCAGGGCACCCGATCCGCCGAGCTGACGCTGAGTCTCGCTGGCGTGCTGGAGCGCGGCGGCAAGCGCGAGGCGCGCCGGGCACTGGCTGCGGCCCGCATCGACGCGCTCAGCGTCCAGCGCGCAGCCAAGCAGCTCGACCTGCTCGCAGAAGCCACGCGCCGCTATGTCGATCTCGCCGCACTGCAGGCGCAGCGCCCCCTGCTGGCGGAAGACCTCGCCCAGCGCCGGCGCATCGCCCACGCCGCGCGACAGCGCTTTGCCGCGGGTGCTGCGCCCGAAGCGTCTGCGCTTGCGGCCGAAGCCGGGATCGCGCAGGCCGAGGCCCGCCTCGCCACACTCGACGCGCAGCAGGCTGCCGCGTGGCGCCGGCTGTCGCTTCTGTGGGGCGCGCCGGTCGAAGGCCCGGTGCCGGAGGTTACCCCGGTGCCGGAATCGCCGCCTGCGTTGCCGACGCTGGCGGAACTCACGGCGCGGATTGCCGAGTCACCGGAGCTGTTGGCGTTCGCCGACGAAGCGCGCATCCGCGAAGCGCGGCTGCGGCTCGCTGAGACCGAGGCGAGCCCGGATGCTGATTGGAGCGTCGGCGTGCGTCGCCTGCAGGACGGCAGCGACACCGGCCTCGTCGCCGGATTCAGCCTGCCGCTGGGCACGCGCCGACGCGCCGAGCCCGCCATCGCCGCCGCCCGTGCCGAGCGCGAGGCCTTGGGGATGCAACGCGAGTCCGCCGCGCTGCAGCTCGAGGCGGTCGCCGTCGACGCGTGGTCGCAGGTGGAAAGCGGCGCCCTGCAGGCCGATCGCCTTCGCACCGAGGTGCTGCCGCGCCTTGAACGCGCCGCTGCGCAGTCCGAGCGCGCCTACCGCGCCGGCGCCCTGAGCTACCTCGAGTGGGCGGCGGTGCAGACCGACATCACCACCTCACGCTTCGCGCTGCTGGAGGCCCGCGTGGCCACGCAGCGCGCCCTGATCGAACTGCAGCGCCTCACCGCCGAATCCTGGACGGCAAGCGACGCTCGCGAAGGAGACACCGAATGAACCGCAACACCCTTCTGTTCACCGCGCTTTCCCTCCTCCTGGCCGCCGGTCTGGCCGGCTGCGGAAACCAAGCCGACGACGATCATGGCGATGGCCACGCGCATGACGAGGCCGAGGCCTCCCATGACTCCCAAGGCGAGGAGCAACACAGCCACGGCCATGACGAGACACAAGCCGAAGACGACGACGAGCACGGCCACGACGACGCCCCAGCCGACCAGACCACCATCCCGGCCGAAACCGCCGAGCGCTCAGGCATCGTTGTCGCGCCGGTTGGCGCAGGCGTGATCCACCAGACCGTGCGTCTGCCGGGCGTTATCGAGGCGCGCCAGGGGGCCATAGCCCGCGTGTCGGCGCGCTTTCCCGGTACCGTCCGCAACGTCGCCGTGCAGGTGGGCGATCGCGTGAGCGCGGGGCAGCGTCTGGCCACGGTCGAGAGCAATGCCAGCCTGTCGTCGTATGCCATCACGACGCCGATCGCCGGCGTGGTGATGCGCCGCGACGTCGAGGTGGGCGGCCTCGCGGGCGACGCGCCGCTGTTCGAGGTCGCGGACCTTTCCGAGGTGTGGGTCGACCTGCATGTGTTCGGTCGCGATGCCCAGCGGGTGCGCATCGGCGCCGAGGTGCAGGTCGAGCGCATCGCCGACGGAACGCGCGCCACGGCCTCGATCGCGCAGATGCTGCCGGCTGCCGATGTCGACAGCCAGAGCCTGACCGGGCGGGCGGTGCTGGCGAACGCCGACGGGCTCTGGCGCCCCGGCATGGCGGTGCAGGCCGAGGTCAGCATCGGCACCACCGAGGCCGCGCTGCGCGTCCCGCTCGGCGCGCTGCAGCGCATGGAGGGTCGCGACGTCGTGTTCGTCCGCCGAGGCGACACCTACGCGGCAGCGCCGGTCACGCTCGGCGTTCGCGACGGCGCGTTTGTCGAGGTGAAGAACGGCCTGTCCTCGGGCGACGAGGTGGTCGTCGAGCAGAGCTTCCTGGTCAAGGCGGACATCGCCAAGGCCGGCGCCGAGCACGAGCACTGAGGCCGCCATGATCGAGTCCTTCATCCGCTACACCATCCGGCACCGCTGGCTGGTGCTGATCCTCGTCCTCGCCCTCGGGGCCTGGGGCGCCCTCAATCTCCTCCGGCTACCGATCGACGCGGTGCCGGACATTACCAACGTGCAGGTGCAGGTCAACACCGAAGCGCCGGGCTACTCGCCACTCGAGGCGGAGCAGCGCGTGACGTTCCCAGTGGAAACGGCACTTGCCGGCATTCCGAAGCTCGACTACACGCGCTCGTTGTCGCGCTACGGACTGTCGCAGGTGACCGTCGTGTTCCAGGACGGCACCGACATCTACTGGGCCCGACAGCAGATCGCCGAACGCCTGCAGCAGGTGCGCGGCCAGCTGCCTACCGGCCTCGAGCCCGCGATGGGGCCAATCTCCACCGGCTTGGGCGAGATCTACATGTACACCGTCGAAGCCGAACCCGGCGCGACGCGGCAGGACGGCCAGCCGTGGACGCCGACCGACCTGCGCACCCTGCAGGACTGGGTGGTCAAGCCGCAGCTGCGCACCGTGCCGGGCGTTGTCGAGGTCAACACGATCGGCGGCTATGCCCGGGAGGTGCAGGTCGCTCCCGATCTGACCCGGCTGATCGCACTCAACCTCAGTCTCGATGACTTGGTCGATGCGCTGGAGCGCAGCAACGCCAACGTCGGCGCCGGCTACATCGAGAAGCGCGGCGAGCAGGTGCTGGTGCGCGTGCCTGGACAGCTCGGCGATGCCTCGGCGATCGGTGCGGTGGTGGTTGCGACCCGCGGCACGCGGGTCATCCGCGTTTCCGACGTGGCGACCGTGCAGGAGGGCAAGGAGCTGCGCACCGGTGCCGCCTCCGAGAACGGCGAGGAGGTCGTGCTGGGCACGGTGTTCATGCTGGTCGGCGCCAACAGTCGCGAGGTCGCGCAGGCGGTGGATGCGCGTGTCGAATCGGTTCGCAGCACCTTGCCGGACGGCGTGATCCTGCGGACGGTCTACGACCGCACGGCGCTGGTGAACCGCACCATCGGCACGGTGTCGAAATCGCTCGCCGAAGGCGCGCTGCTGGTCGTCGTCGTGCTGTTCCTGCTGCTCGGCAACCTGCGCGCGGCGCTGATCACCGCCGCAGTCATCCCGCTGGTGATGCTGATGACCGCGACCGGCATGCTGAAGGCCGGCGTCTCGGGGAATCTGATGAGCCTGGGCGCGTTGGACTTCGGCCTCATCGTCGACGGCGCGGTGATCATCATGGAGAACTGCATCCGTCGCTTCGGCGAGCTGCAGCACCGGCTCGGCCGCCTGCTGACGCGCGAGGAGCGCTACGAGCTAGCGGCCTCGGCCACGGCCGAAGTGATCAAGCCGAGTCTGTTCGGCGTGGGCATCATCACCGCGGTGTACCTGCCGATTTTCGCGCTGGACGGCGTCGAAGGAAAAATGTTCCACCCGATGGCCTTCACCGTGGTGTTCGCGCTGACCGCAGCGATGCTGCTCTCGCTCACCTTCGTGCCGGCGATGGTCGCGGTGGGCCTAGGTGGCCGCATCGAGGAGAAGGAGAACCGGGTCGTCCTGTGGCTGAAGCGCGGCTATGCCCCGGCGCTCGACCGCGTGCTCGCGTGGCGCTGGCGCGTGGTGCTGGCGGCCGCGGTGCTCGTGGCCGGTGCGGGATTCGCGTCGACGCGGATGGGCACCGAATTCATGCCCAGCCTGGACGAAGGTGACGTGGCGCTGCATGCGATGCGCATTCCGGGCACCTCCATCTCACAGTCGGTGGCGATGCAGCAGGTGCTGGAGCGCGAGATCATGACGATGCCGGAAGTGAAGCTCGTCTTCAGCAAGATCGGCACGGCCGAGGTCGCGACCGACCCGATGCCGCCGTCGGTGGCCGATACCTTCGTGATCCTGAGACCACGCGACGAATGGCCGGATTCCGGCAAGTCGAAAGCGGAGCTGGTCGCCGAGCTCGAAGCGCTGGTCGCCAAAGTGCCTGGCAACAACTACGAGTTCACCCAGCCCATCCAGATGCGGTTCAACGAGCTGATCTCGGGCGTGCGTTCGGACGTGGCAGTAAAAGTGTATGGCGACGACCTCGACACGCTGATGGACACCGCACGGGCGATCGAGGCCGCGATGTCCAGCGTCGACGGTGCTGCGGATGTGCGCGTGGAGCAGACCACTGGCCTGCCGATGCTGGTGGTCGACCCCGACCGCGAAGCGGTGGCGAGGTTGGGCCTCTCGGTGGCGGACGTCCAACAGGTGGTCACCACGGCCATCGGCGGCACCGAGGCGGGAATGCTCTACGAGGGCGATCGCCGCGCGCCGATCGTCGTCCGCCTGGACGACCGCCTGCGCAACGATGCCGACCGACTAGGCGACCTGCCGATCCCGCTACCCGCCGATCGCGCCGACAGCGTCCGCACCGTGCCGCTGCGCGAAGTGGCGCGCATCACCATCGAGGAGGGCCCGAACCAGATCAACCGCGAGAACGGCAAGCGCCGCGTGGTGGTGACGGCCAACGTCCGCGGTCGTGATCTCGGCTCTTTCGTCACCGAGGTGCAGCGGAGGGTGGCCAGCGAAGTCGACGTGCCTCCTGGCTACTGGGTCGAGTACGGCGGAACCTTTGAGCAGCTGATCTCGGCGACACAGCGGCTGTCGATCGTCGTGCCGCTGACACTGGTACTGATCCTCGGCTTGCTGTTCCTCGCCTTCGGCTCAGGCCGCGATGCGCTGGTAGTGTTCTCCGGCGTGCCGCTGGCGCTCACAGGCGGCGTAGCGGCGCTGATGCTGCGCGACCTGCCGCTGTCGATTTCGGCGGGTGTGGGTTTCATCGCACTCAGCGGCATCGCTGTGCTCAACGGTATCGTGATGCTGAGCTTCATCCGCCAGCTGCGCCTGGACGGTATGGCTCTTGACGACGCGGTGCGCGACGGAGCGCTGACGCGCTTCCGTCCGGTGCTGATGACCGCACTGGTCGCAAGCCTGGGCTTCGTGCCAATGGCGTTGGCCGTCGGTGCGGGCGCGGAAGTGCAGCGGCCACTGGCGACGGTAGTGATCGGCGGCGTGCTGTCGTCGACGCTGCTGACGCTGTTCGTGCTGCCGGCGCTGTACCGATTGGTGCACAAGAGCGGCGAGACGAAAGACGTGATGATCAACGGCTGACGGACAGGAGAAACCGGCATGGGTGCGGGCCACGACCACGACCACGGAGTCACGACGATCCATCACGAGAAACCGCTGTGGTGGGCCCTCGGACTCACCGCGACCTTCCTGGTCGTCGAAGTGGTCGCGGGGCTGCTCACCAACAGCCTGGCGCTCCTCTCGGACGCGGCGCACATGGGCACTGATGTGATCGCGCTCGCGATCGCGCTGTTCGCAGTTCGCATGTCGCGCCGCCCACCCGACGCGAAGCGCACCTACGGCTACGCGCGCTTGGAGGCGATGGCGGCGATGGTCAACGGCACGCTCCTGTTCGTGGTGGCCGGCTACATCCTCTGGGAGGCTGTTGGCCGGATACAGCGGCCGCCAGAAGTCTCGTCGCTGGGCATGCTGGTGGTCGCCGCTCTGGGCCTGGTCATCAACCTGATGTCGATGCGACTGCTCAAGGCCGGCAGCGGCGAGAGCCTCAACGTCAAGGGCGCCTATCTGGAAGTCTGGGCCGACATGCTCGGATCGATCGGCGTAATCGCGGCCGCGGTGTTCATCAAGGCGACCGGTTACAACATCGCGGACCCCATCGTTGCGGCGGCGATTGGCCTGTGGGTGCTGCCACGCGCTTGGACTCTGATGAAGGAGGCTGGGAACATCCTGATCCAAGGCGTGCCGCAAGGCCTCGACATAGAAGCGGTCCGTCGCGCGCTGCTGGCGAGTCCGGGCGTCGGCGCGGTCCACGAGCTGCACGCCTGGGCGCTGGGCTCGAAAGAGCGTGTGCTGACGGTGCACGTCGTTGCGTCAGACCCGTCCGCGTCAATTGATGCGCTGCGCGGCGCGCTGTCGCGGATGCTGCAGGAGGACTTCGCGATCGACCGGCTGACGCTACAGATGGAGGAACAGGCCTGCAGCGTACCTCACTGATGACCCATCCTCCCGACCCCATCGGCATCGACTATTGAGAATGAAATCATGAGCAACTGCGACTGCCACGTTGAGGCAAGCACCGGTCAAGAACGGAAAACGCTATGGATCGCCTTGGCTCTGAATGCCGGTATGGCGGTAATCGGCGGTGCGGTGGGTTGGTGGGCGCAGTCCGCAGGCCTGCTGGCGGATGCACTCGACATGTTGTCGGATGCGTCGGCCTACGCCATCGGACTCGTCGCGATTGGGCGATCGCTTCGCTTCAAGGGAAATGCCGCCTTGTTCAGCGGATCGCTGCTGCTGGTTTTAGGGCTCGGCTTGCTGATTGAGGTCGGGCGGCGAGTGGTCGTTGGCGCCGAGCCCGTAAGCAGTTGGATGATCGCCACAGCACTGCTTTCGCTCGCTGTGAACCTCAGCGTACTGCGGCTGCTGGCACCCCTGAGATCCGGAGAAGTCCATCTTCGAGCGACGTGGATCTTCACTCGCGCTGACGTTGTCGCCAACGTTGGCGTCATTACTGCCGGCGTACTGGTGCTTGCAACCCGAACGCCGTACCCGGACTTCATCATCGGCGTGCTGATCGGCCTCTACGTCATCAGGGAAGCGGTCGAAATCATCCGTGAGGCCCTCCGCGTAAGGTCGGCGCAGATTCAATCTTCGCCAAGGAGCGATTGATTGTCTCAGCGAAGAGAACTACCGCAGCGGCGATGGGCTCGCCGGCAGCGTGGAGTCCGGGATTGACGAAGCGGTTTGTCCACAGCAGTAGAGGAACGTTTCGATGCCGACGCATAGCGACAGTCCCTGGCTGGGTGCAGCAGTGATCGCCCAACACCTCGCGGTGTTCATTGGCGCCCCCGGAGATGCCGAGCTCCATGCGCACCACGCGCACCAGATCGTGTTCCCCCCGCGCGACGGAAGCGAACTGATTGTGGAGGGGGCGACCCGCCGCGGCGACGCTTGGATCGTGCCCTCGGGGGTGTCACACCGAGTTCGTGCGGGAACCGGGCCCGCAACGTTCATCTACGCGGAGCCCTGGGTCTACACCCTTGAACGCCTTCCGCTGATCGACGGGAGGGCGCCTCGGGATGCAGATGCCTGGCTGCAGTGGCTGAAAACCGAATGGCCCGCGAATCCGCTAGCGCCTGCGCTCACCGCGCTGGTGGCGGACGTCGACCGGCTGCTCGGCGAGCCCCTCCGCGTCGGCGAACTGGCGAAACGTCAGAACATCAGCATCAGCCAGCTCGAACGCCGACTGGGGGCCTCAATCGGCCTGCCGGCCAAGCAGATCGCCATATGGCGGCGTCTGCGCTTCGCCATGGATCGCGTGCTGGCCGGCGCCACGCTGACCGCCGCCGCCCATGACGCCGGATTTTCCGACGCCGCTCACTTCTCGCGGTCGCTTCGCGCCACCTTCGGCGTCCGTGCGGACCGGTCGCTGATTCCGCTCGCCCGACGCCATCAGCCGCCGGCAGCGGAAGCATCCCGGGAGAGCCACGCCGGCGTTGCGGGAGCGTCCGATGACGTCGGCGACCGGAAGGGCTCGATCAGCTGAGGACCGTAGTCGACCGGGAAATCCGGCCGCGTGCCGATGCCGAGGTCTTCGCTGTTCACCCGGTGACGGGCCGTCCAGAAGGCGGTGCCCAGCAGGCGGTCCCACACGGTCAGGAAGAACCCGAAGTTGACGTCGCCCGAGCGGCCGTACTTGACGTGATGGAAGCGATGCACCGGCGCCCACGCAAACACGTGGCGCAGCGGGCCCATGCGGAGGTCGGCATTGCTGTGCTGGAGCAGCAGCTGGATCACGGCGGCGTAGCCCACGAGTGCCACCACGGCCTGCGGCGCCCCGAGCAGAAGGAGCGGCGCGAAGGCCGCAGCAGCCTCGATGCCCTGATGCAGCGGATGCTTCATCAACCCGTTGAAGCCGTACATCCGGCGAAGGCTGTGGTGCACCGCATGCAGACGCCAGAGCCATCCGATCCGATGGCTCGCGTAGTGCGCCAACGTGAAACCCACGTCCGCGAGGACGATCGCAAGCACCACTTGCGCTGCCAACGGCCACTCGTCGGGCCACGCCCGCGGAAGGCCGACCCCGGCAACGGCGGCGGCCACGGTGTTCCACAGCGCGACCCCGGCGAGATTCAGCGACTCGTTGACGCCGGCGTGCGCGAGGTCGCGCGGCGTGTCGGGCTGCCACCCGTTCCAGTCCGGTTGGTACGGAATGATCCGTTCGACCACCAACGACACGGCGACGGCGCAGACCAGCGGGGCCATCAGCGTCCACAAGGGCCAAGCCGTGGCCTGCGCGGTCCAGACCCCGAGGGCGAGAAATCCGAAGAAGAACAGCGGGGCATAGGTTGCGCGAAGCCACATGAGGCGATCCTCCATCGACGTTCACGAACGCTACATCGCCGTCATCGGTTCGGCTTGAATAATCTGCGCGCAACGTCGAGCGTCTGAAGATGCGCATAGTGTTGAGTAGCGGCGATCGTGAAGGTCCACGAAATCCCGG
Source organism: Silanimonas sp. (assembly GCF_027531545.1). Taxonomy (GTDB): domain Bacteria; phylum Pseudomonadota; class Gammaproteobacteria; order Xanthomonadales; family Xanthomonadaceae; genus Silanimonas. Next base: position 10,955 of record NZ_JAPZSC010000060.1, read on the forward strand.
CATAGCTGGGCGCAGGCGACCAGTCCGGAACTCTTGCTAGGAGTCCGAACGGCCTTAGGCCATTGAAAGCGCACCCAATGCATGTCTTTCGAACATCCTGGGCGACGGGTCTGTGACATCGCGAGCGACCAGTGGTGTTGCGTGGCGCCGAGCCGGGCAGCATCGCATCAACTCGAAACGGCTATTGGGTCTGCACTCAAAAGGCGATTTTCAAATCTGCTGCCCGCCAGGGCAGTTCAACCATGGCTTGGCTACTGGTTTGATCCAGATCAGTTTCGCCAAGTCAATGGTGTGGCATCTTAACCTCGGACAATGAAGTACTTTCGCCGCCGACGCTGTTGCAACCGCCTTTCGCTTCTTGCGATCGTCGCGCTGCTTTGGACGCAACTGGCCTTTGCGAGTCATTTCACATGTGATGTCGCAGGGGCCTTACCAGCTCAGAATGAGTCTGCGCATATTGGTCATGGCGGAGTTGTTTCTGACGCCTGCGAGGGGCCTGTCGTTCTGGATTCCTCCAACTTGCTGTGCGAGTCCCATTGCAGTAGCGGCGACTTGAGTGCGGAAGCTCTCCGTGTGCTGAGCGTGCCCGCCGTGGGGCTGTTGCCGGCCATCCCCGTGGTCAGTGTCCAACGCCTGCCACGAGCCCCGGACGTCGACCAGTCCCCGGGGGTTATGCGCTCCTGGCATCGACCTACTGCGCACCCCGCCAGCCTCTTGCTGATCTGATCCCTGACCGATGACCGGCCGGCGGCGCTGTGCGCCGTCGCCGGAGACATCGGTTCCGCCGCGTTCTGCGGCCGGTGCCGTCCGACCCACCCCTGCGGCCCCCGTGGCCAGCAGCCGTGCAAGGCGAACATCATGGGATCCACGCTCACCTTTACCACCCCGGGGCCCCGCCCTACCCACCCGCGCCGTGGCGCACTCCGCGCTTTGGCCCTGGCGACACTGCTCGCGTTCGCACCAGTGTCCTTCGCTGACACGCCGCTACCCGGCGCCGACGTCGCGTCCGTACGGACCTGGTTGTTGGCCCACAATCCGGACCTGCAGGCGATGCAGGCCGAGGCAGAAGCGGCGCAGGCACGCATTTTCCCAGCTGGCGCCCTGCCCGACCCGATGGTCGGCATCTCATTGCAGGGGATCAACCCTGATCGCCCGAACTTGCTGCCCGGTAACGTCGGGTCGGCGACCTACAGCGTGAAACAGCCTTTCCCGCTGTGGGGCAAGCGCGGATTGGCCCGCGACGTGGCGCGACAGCAGGCTGACGCCGTCCAGTTGGAGCGGGAAGCCGCGGCGCTGAGATTGCTGGCGCAGGCGGAGCAGGCCTATGTGCGCTACTGGCATGCCCGCGAGGGCGTGGCTGTCGTTGACCGGCTGATCGAACTGTTGGCGCAGATGGAAGAGGTTGCCCGGGTACGGTACGCCTTGGGCGTCGCGGCCCAGCAGGATTCCATCCGCGCGCAGGTGGCCCGCACCGCGATGCAGCGCGAACGTATCGAGCGCCTGGCTATCCGTGAAGAAGCCGTGGCCATGTTGAACGCCACCCTCGGCCGGCCGGCCGACGCCCCCTTGGCCGAGCCGACCGGCGAGCCCGTGCTGGCCGTGCCGGCCGCTTCGCTCGGCGAAGCGCTCGGCCTGCTGGCGGAGGCCCGGCATCCTGCCTTGCGGGCCAGTACGGCACTGGCTGGGGCGGCCGATACGGCGGCGCAGCTCCAGCGCCGCCGCCGTTTGCCTGATCTCACGCTCGGCGTGGGCGTCATGCAGCGCGATGATCGCGTCGACGCCTACGAGGTGATGCTCGAAGTGGAGATCCCGCTACAGCGGCGTGCGCTGCGTGAGCGAGAGCGTGAGGCCCTGCTCATGAGGGACGCCGCAACGGCGCGTGCCGAGGCGATCGGCACCGAGCTGCAGGGCCAACTGGGCCAGGCGTGGGCCCAGACCCGGAGTGCACGCGAGCAGCGCCGCCTGATCGAGCAGACATTGTTGCCGCAGGCGCAGGCCAACTTCGAATCCGCCCTCGCCAGCTACCGGGTCGGCGACGTCGACTTCGGCACCTTGTTGGAGGCCTTGGAGGCCTGGCAAGGCGCTGATTTGTCGCGCGTGGACGTCCGTCGTAATGAACTCGTTGGCGCCGCTACGGTGCGCGCCCTGATTGGGAGTGTCGAATGAATCGCATGAATTGGAGTGTCCTGGCCCTCGCTGTTGGAGCGGCGCTGGCCCTGGGGTGGTGGTCGGGACGCGCCTCGGCGCCGGAGGCCGGGTCGCTGAACCTCCAAGAAACCTCGGCCGAATCGGGTGAGCGCAAGATCTTGTACTACCGCAACCCGATGGGTCTGCCCGACACTTCGCCCGTGCCCAAGAAGGACGCCATGGGCATGGACTACATCCCGGTATTTGAGGGCGGAGAGCCGGCCGCGGAGCCGGGAACGGTCGTGTTGCCGCCCGATAAGGTCCAGAAATTGGGCGTACGTACCGAGGTGGCCGTTCGACAGGCCTTGGTCGCCAACGTCCGTGCGAGCGCCTCGGTGCAGGTGGACGAGACCCGGCAATTTGCAGTCGCCCCGCGCTTTGAGGGCTGGATCGAAACCCTGTATGCGAACCAGACCGGCATGACGGTGCGGCGCGGCGAGCCGCTGATGGCGATCTACAGCCCGGAGCTGATCGCGGCCCAAGGCGAGTACGCAGTCGCCGACGCGGCGGCGAAACGTCTGGCCGACAATGATCCGGCCAGCGCCGCCACCATGCGCCAGTTGCGCGACGCGGCGCAAACGCGCCTGCGCAATTGGGAGGTGGCAGGGGCGCATATCGCTCGCCCGGGTCGAGAGGCGCGTTTGGTGCTCTCGGCCCCGGCCAATGCCGTGGTTGTCGACAAGCCGATCGTTCAGGGCGACCGCTTCGAGCCCGGCCAGGTGGTTCTGCGGCTGGCCGACCTGTCCACGGTCTGGGTTGTGGCCGATGTGCCGACGTCGGCGGCGGCCGACTTGGCGATCGGAAGCCTTGCCAGCTTCGAGACGCCCAGCCTGCCCGGCCAGCGTTTCGACGGCGAGGTTACCTTTCTGCAACCGACCGTCAACCTGGCGACGCGCACCGTCGGCGTACGCATCGAACTGTCCAATCCCGACGGGGTCCTGCGCCCCGGGCTCTTTGGCGATGTGGAACTGCAGGGCCGCAGCGGGGAGCCTACCGTCGTGGTGCCGCGTTCGTCCGTCATCGACTCCGGGACGCGCCAAGTGGTTCTGGTGCAAACGGCGCCGGGCCGCTTCGCGCCACGCGAGGTTCGATTGGGTGCTCGCGCCGGCGACCGGGTCGCCGTGCTGTCAGGCGTCGAGGCCGGGGAGATGGTCGTGGTCTCAGCGAACTTCCTGATCGATGCTGAGAGCAACCTGCGATCGGCCATGCAGGGCATGGAGCACGGCTCGACACCACCGGCCGAGGACCACAGCGCCCATGACGCGTCCGCGGAGCCGACGGCGCCCCCGGTCGATGACCCGCACGCTGCCCATTCGGGAGGGCAGTGACATGCTCGCCCGCCTGATCGAATGGTCGGTCCGCAACGTCTTCCTGATTCTGGTGATGGCGATCGCAGTCACTGCCGCCGGCATTTACGCCGTCGCCAAAACCCCGCTCGATGCCCTGCCCGACCTGTCGGACGTGCAGGTCATCGTATTCACCGAAGTGCCCGGTCAGGCGCCGCAGGTGGTCGAGGACCAGGTCACCTACCCGCTGACCACGGCCATGCTGGCGGTGCCCAAGTCCAAGGTCGTGCGTGGCTTCTCGTTCTTCGGGGCCTCCTTCGTCTACGTGATCTTCGAGGACGGCACCGACATCTACTGGGCGCGCTCACGCGTACTCGAGTATCTGAACTTCGCCTCCAAGAAGCTGCCCGAGGGCGTGACCCCCACGCTGGGACCGGACGCCACGGGCGTGGGCTGGGTCTATCAATATGTGCTTGAGGGCGAACAGTGGTCGCTCGACCAACTGCGCGCCATCCAGGACTGGTATGTGCGCTACCAGCTGACCAAGGCCCCGGGCGTGGCCGAGGTCGCCAGTGTGGGCGGCTTCGTGCGCCAGTATTCGGTCACCGTCGACCCCGGCCGACTGCGCCAGTACGGCATCCCCCTCTCGAGGGTCTCGGAGGTGATCGCCAGCAGCAACCGGGACGTCGGCGGGCGCGTCCTGGAGATGGCGGAGACCGAGTACATGATCCGCGGCCGCGGCTACCTGCGCGGCATCGCGGACATTGAACAGCTGGTCGTCAAGGCCGAGGACGGCACCCCGGTGCTGGTGGGCGACCTGGCCCGGGTCGAGCTGGTGCCGGATGAGCGCCGTGGCGTCACCGAGCTCAACGGGGAAGGAGAAGCGGTGGGCGGCATTGCGGTGGCGCGCTACGGCGAGAACGCCTTGTCGGTGATCGAGGGACTCAAAGAGAAGATCGCGGAGATCGGTCCGGGCCTGCCTGAGGGAGTGTCAATCCGCGCCGTGTATGACCGCTCCGACCTGATTCACCGGGCCATCGCCACCCTGCGCTGGACCCTGTTCGAAGAGAGCCTGATCGTCGCACTGGTGTGCATCGTGTTTCTCTTCCACGTGCGCAGCGCCTTGGTGGCCATCATCATGCTGCCCGTAGGCGTGCTGATCGCGTTCCTGGCGATGCGCCTGCTGGGCATGAACTCCAACATCATGAGCTTGGGCGGCATCGCCATCGCCATTGGCGCGATGGTGGACGCGGCGATTGTGATGATCGAGAACGCGCACAAGCACATCGAGCGCGATGATGGAACCAAGCCCCGCATACAACTGATCATCGATGCCTGCCGGGAAGTGGGGCCGGCACTCTTCTTCAGTCTGCTGATCATCACCGTATCGTTCCTGCCAGTGTTCGCCCTGGAAGCGCAAGAGGGCCGTCTGTTTCACCCGCTAGCCTTCACCAAGACCTTTGCCATGGCAGGCGGCGCCCTGCTGTCGGTGACCTTGGTGCCGGTGCTGATGCTGCTGTTCGTGCGCGGCAAGATCCTGCCTGAAGCCAAGAACCCGGTGAACCGGTTCCTGATCGCGATCTATCGGCCGGTGATTGCCGTTGTGCTTCGGCACAAGGCGGCCACCTTGGTGCTGGCGCTAGTTGCCTTGCTCGGAACGGCTTGGCCTGCCTCGCGCTTGGGCAGTGAGTTCATGCCCACGCTCAACGAGGGCACCCTGCTCTACATGCCGGCGTCCCTTCCCGGCATGTCGGTCACCAAGGCCGCGGAGCTGCTCCAACAGCAGGACCGGATCATCAAGACCTTCCCGGAAGTCGAGTCCGTGTTCGGCAAGGCCGGCCGGGCCCTCACCGCCACGGACCCGGCACCGCTGGAGATGTTCGAGACGGTCATTAACCTCAAACCCGAGGAGCAGTGGCGGGAAGGCATGACCATCGACAAACTCATCGCCGAGATGGATACGGCGCTGCAGTTCCCGGGCGTGGCCAATTCCTGGACGATGCCGATCAAGGCCCGCACGGACATGCTGGCCACCGGCATCCGCACGCCAATCGGCATCAAGGTGTTCGGGACGGACCTGGGCGAGATGGAGCGACTGGCCAAGGAAATCGAGGCTGCCGTGCGCACGGTTCCGGGCACCACCAGTGCCTACGCCGAGCGTCTCACCGGCGGGTTCTACCTCGACATCGAACCCGACCGTCGCCAGCTGGCGCGCTACAACCTGCCGGTCGGAGAACTGCAGGACGTCATCGCTGCCGCGCTAGGTGGCGAGATGGTCACCACGACGGTGGAAGGGCGTGAGCGTTTTGGCGTGATCGTGCGCTATCCCCGTGAATTGCGCGACAGCCCGCAATCCATCGCGCAGCATGTGTTGGTGCCGACCATGGACGGTGCCCAGATCCCCTTGGGCGAACTGGCGGATGTGACGGTTCGCAAGGGCGCGCCGTCGATCCGTACCGAGAATGCCCTGCTCTCGGCCTATATCTACGTCGATACGCGCGATCCGGACCTGGGGGCCTACGTCCGTGCCGCGCAAGACGCCGTGGCCAAGTCGGTCACTTTCCCGCCGGGCTACTACGCGACCTGGAGCGGCCAGTACGAGTACATGCAGCGGGCGATCGCCAAGATGAAGATCGTGGTCCCGGTGACGCTGTCGCTGATCTTCCTGCTGCTTTACCTGAACTTCCGCCGGGTCACCGAGTCGCTGATCGTGATGCTGTCCGTGCCCTTTGCGCTGGTGGGCGGTGTGTGGCTGATGTGGGCGCTGGACTACAACCTCAGTGTCGCGGTCGCCGTCGGCTTCATCGCGCTGGCCGGCGTCGCTGCCGAAACCGGCGTGGTGATGCTGATCTACCTCGACCACGCCCTGGAGGCTCGGGCCCAGGCCCGCCGTGCCAAGGGCGAGGCGCTGACGCTGGCAGATATCACCGATGCCATCGTCGAAGGCGCGGTCGAACGCGTCCGACCCAAGATGATGACGGTCGTTGCGATCATGGCGGGCCTGCTGCCGATCATGTGGAGCACGGGCACCGGCTCGGAGGTCATGCGGCGCATTGCCGCGCCGATGGTCGGCGGCATGGTCTCGTCCACGATCCTGACCCTGGTGGTGATCCCGGTGATCTACGCGCTGGTGAAGCGCCGCGAGTTGTTGGGCCCTCGCGCCCGCACCGTGCCCGCCGCCGGGGTACCGGAGGCGGCCCGATGACACCTCGGCGCCGACCCATTGACCTGTGTGCGGCACCCAGCTTTAGGGTCCCTGCACACCGCCATCCGGCCCGGGTACGTCGCCGAGCCTGGGAGGAGGCCGCACGGCCCGCGCGCCTTGCCCGGGCCGACGGTCCGCTCCCGGGGACTTCGCTTCGTCTTGCCCTCCACCTTGCATAAGGAACTTGTCATGAGCCATCAGGGGTTTGAGGCGCAGTGGAACGGAAAACGCAGTTAAGGCGAGCCATTTGGCTCAGATGGCCTCGTCGTCGCCGTAGGACAGGCTTTCCGGGTACAGAGACGTGAGCTGCGCCAGCGTTTCCTGGACCTGTTCCAGCGCGGTCATCAGACCGGACACTTGGCCTTCAAGATCGACGGCCAAGTTGAACAGATCAGCCACTTGGCTGCGTGCGCCGCGGTTGATCACCGCCATAGCCAATTGATGCAACTTGAACAGATCGTTGCGCAGTTGCGGTGGGCCACCGTCGATGTCGTTCAAATCACGCCGCAGTTCGTCCACGGCATCGACGGCACGAAGCAGCGCCGTGGTATCAAAGTGCTCGGACGCGAGCTTGTCCCATTCCTGTTCGGTGATGGCCGAGGCTGTGTGAAAAGTCTGCCTCCGCTGGCAAGATCCCAGCACCAGTCGATTGGTGCTGTGCATGAAGCGATTCGTCGATGGCGTCGACCGCTCCCAAGGACTTTTGCTCCCTGATCGGTTGGAGGACTACGTCCACGAAGACAACCCGGTTCGGGTGGTGGACGCCTTCGTCGAAGC
>NZ_JAPZSC010000050.1 GCF_027531545.1 Silanimonas sp.
GGGCCGGGGATCAGCTTCTCAAGCAGCTCGTCGGGAAGGATGGCGTCCGGCTTCGCGGCGGGGGTGGTTTTCTTGCGTGGCATGGGGGCTCCTGAACATCGTCATGGTAGGCCGCTCACACAAAAATCCTGACACCCTCCCACGCCCAGCACCTTGGCCACGTTCGATGGATCGGCGTTGCGGCCCCCTGGGAGCTTGGAGCACGCCTGCGCGACGCCCTCATGCCTGACCTGCTGAACCAGCCAATCCAGAAAGCGCTGATCCCGCTTCGACCCAACTACGACCATTAGAGCCTCCTGATAGTGGGGCAGCTCCACCGAAGCACGGCTGCCCCAGCGTCAAAGTTGGAGCAAGAACTGCTCCTCGCCCGTGCTCGGGGTAAGAGCTTTCTTGCATTGAGAGGGCAATCAAAAGCGAGCCCGCCCTGTCAGGTCTAACCCATTGACGTCAGGCTACTATAGTCCTAACGAATACGGAGACCCGGATCATGGCAGGGACTCCAGAAGGGTGCGGATAGGTCGGGGCAGGCCGAGCGCATCGTAGTCGGCGCGGGCGACCCATCGAAGGTCGTTCGTGGCTTCGCTGGCGTCGCGGACGCGGTGAAGGACCGGCGATGCCTGCAGGCGGTAGTGGCTGAAGACGTGCAGGAACGCGGGCAGCACGGTGCCGCCGTCGGCGCCGAGGGTGGCCTGCAGCGCCTTGGCAGCATCGTCGTCAGCCGCTTCGGGCACGCTCCACAGGCCTTGCCACACGCCCTTGCCCGTGCGGCGCTCCAGCAGCACGCGGCCGTCGGGATCGCGGAACACGAGCAGGCGGACCGCACGCGTTGGCGTGGCCTTGGCGGGTTTGCGCGCCGGGATCCGTGCGACGGCCTCGGCGGCGTGTGCTTGGCATTCGCTCCGCATCGGGCAGTCGGCGCAGCGCGGTTTCCGCGCCGTGCAGTGCGTGGCGCCAAAATCCATCAGCGCTTGGGTGTAGTCGGCGAGGCGCTCGTGCGGAAGTCGTGCCTCGGCTTCGGCCCACAGGCGGCGCTCGACGGCCGATTTGCCCGGCCATTCCGCCTCGCCGAGCAGGCGGGCGAGCACGCGCTTGACGTTGCCGTCGAGGATCGCATGGCGTTGGCCATGGGCCTGCGCGAGGATCGCCGCGGCCGTGCTGCGGCCGATGCCGGGCAGGGCTGAAAGCGCATCGATCTCCTCCGGAAGCGTGCCGCCATGGCGAGCCACGCAGGCCTGCGCGGCGCGATGCAGGTTGCGCGCGCGGCTGTAGTAGCCGAGCCCGGACCACAGCGCGAGCACCTCGTCCTCGTTCGCGACGGCCAAGGACGGCAGGTCGGGAAAGCGGGCGAGGAAGCGTTCGAAATAGCCGATGACGGTCTGCACCTGGGTCTGCTGCAGCATCACCTCGCTGACCCAGACGCGGTAGGGCGTGCGCGGGTGTTGCCAGGGCAGGTCGTGGCGTCCGTGGGTGTCGAACCACGCGAGTAGGCGCGTCGGGAACGATGCGCTCTCGGGCCCTTGGCTCATCGTGCCGGCTCCGGGGCATCGGCTGCGCCCGTGGCATCGGCCGCTGGGTCGTCCAGCTCGATGGTGACGCCTTCCAGGCGGACGCCGTCGAGTTCCACTTCGGGCAGGGCAGCGCGTAGGCGAAGCGGCGGCAGCGCGGCGGCGTCGGCATCCTCCAGCCAGGCCATCACCGCCTCCGGCGTGCCTTCGGCATCGACCTGGTGCATGTCCTGCTTCAGCGAGAGCGCGGTGTGTGCTGCCATCGCGGATTCGCCCTGCTGCGCCAGCGTGAACGCCAGCGGCGACGGGCTGGTCGACAAGGGGGCGGGCAGCGCCGGCCACGCCTCGGGCCACGCCGCGATCTCGCCGCTCGCATCGAGCGCCCAGGGGGCGAACTGCAGTCGACCCTTCGCGGTGATCGGTGCGATCGGGCCCGTTCCGTCGAGACGGATCGCGAAGCCTTCCAGTCGGAGCGGACCGGCTTCGGGGACCGCGTCGATCTGGAGCGCCAAAGCGAAGGGCGCACGATGGCTCGCCGTGGTGTCGACCACGTTGCCGCGCAGCGCGAGCGCCATGGGTTCGCCCAAGGCGAAGCGCGGCAGCGTGAGTTCCAGATCCTGCAGCGCGCCCTCGGCCCAGCGCACGCGCCCCCGGGTGATCACCAGGCCGTCGAGCCGGGGCAGGTCCGCGGCGTCGCTGGCAGGCTGGGCGCTCCACCACGCCATGGCGGCGTCGAGGTCGATGTCGAGCGCTTCGATGCGCAGGGCATCCACCCGCAGTGACTCGCCGCGAAGCGTCGACCACGGCAGGGCGATCTCAAGGCGCTCGGCGGCGAGGATGCTTTGGCCGCTGGCATCCCGAACCTGCAGGTCCGGCAGGGACAGCCAGGGCTGTGGGCGCCATCGAAGGGCCGGTTCACCGTCGTAGTCCCAGTCGAGCCCTGTAGCGCTATCGGCCTGGGCCAGCGCGAGGTCGGCGACGCGGCGCGCGTTGAACCACCACGGCGACGACAGCGCGACGACCAACAGCAGCGCGGCCACGACACCCAGCACCCGCAAGCTGCGGCGGAGGAGTGAGCGCGTCGGCGGGGGCACTTCGGAGGGCGCGGGAGCGTCGGCCGGGGCCGGGTTCACGACGTGCCGCGCTCCGCGCTGCCTAGTTCGGGCAGCAGCGCGTCGACGAAGGCATCCGGGTCGAACACGCGGAGGTCCTCCATCGTCTCGCCGAGGCCGACGAAGCGGATCGGCAGCCCGAACTCGCGGGCCAGCGCGAACACCACGCCGCCCTTGGCGCTGCCGTCCAGCTTGGTGACGACGAGGCCGCTCACCTTCGCGGCGGCGAGGAACTGGCGCACCTGGTTCACGGCGTTCTGCCCCGTGGTGCCGTCGATGACCATCAGCACCTCGTGCGGGGCGGTCTCATCAAGCTTCGCCAGCACGCGGGCCACTTTCGAGAGTTCGGCCATCAGGCCCTGCTGCGTGTGCAGGCGGCCGGCGGTGTCGGCGATCAGCAGGTCGAGGCCGCGCGACTTCGCCGCCTGCAGTGCATCGAAGATGACCGCGGCGGCATCGGCGTTCTGGCCCTGCGCCACCACGGTCACGCCATTGCGTTCGCCCCAGACCTTCAGCTGCTCGACGGCTGCCGCGCGGAAGGTGTCGCCGGCGGCCAGGGCGAGCTTCAGGCCGTCCTTCTGGAGGCGATGCGCGAGCTTGCCGATCGTCGTGGTCTTGCCGACGCCGTTGACGCCCACGGTGAGGATGACGAACGGCGCGCGTGTGGCGTCGATCACCAGCGGCTGGGCGACGGGACGCAGCATGGCCAGCAGCTGCGCGCGGAGGTGGCGCTGCAGGGCATGGGCGTCCTCGAACTCGCGGGCGCGCATGCGCCGGCGCAGGTCCTCGACCAGCGTATCGGTCGCGGTGACGCCGACATCGGCACCGAGGAGGATGGTCTCGATCTCGTCCAGCAGCGCGTCGTCGAGCTTCGGGTTGGAGGAGAACAGGCCGCGCAAGCCGGTGGCGAAGCGGCTCTGCCGCAACTTGCCCCACCAGCCCGTGGCGACCGGTTCGATCAGGGCGGGTTCGATCGGCGCGGACCCCGTGGGCAGGGGCTCGGGGCTGGAGATCGTCGGTGCGGTGGGTTCGCTGCGGGTTTCGGCGGTTTGCGGCTCCGCGGAAGGGCTCGCGGGCACGGCAGCCGGTTGGGGTTTCTTCTTGAACCAGTCGAACATCGTCGCAGGGGAGGCGCGGCATCGCGCAGAATGTGCGACGAGCTTACCACCCGCCTCCGGAACGCCCCGATGAAGCCCCGCATTGCCGCTGCGCCTGCCGCCGCCGGGCAGGTCCGCCTCATTGGCGGCGCCTGGCGCGGTTCGAAGTTGCCGGTGCCGGCCCTGCCGGGGCTGCGGCCGACGTCCGACCGCGTGCGCGAGACGCTGTTCAACTGGCTGCATGGCGAGCTGGCCGGTGCTCGCGTGCTCGATCTGTTCGCTGGAACCGGGGCCCTTGGGTTCGAGGCGGCGTCGCGCGGCGCGGCTTGCGTCGATCTGGTGGAAAGCGCGCCGCTGGCCGTCGACGCGCTGCGCAGCGCGGCGGCGCGTTTGGGGCGTGATGGCAGCGGTGGGAAGGTGCAGGTCCACGCGCAGTCCGCGATGGCCTTCCTGGCGGCCCAAGCCGGGCCTTGGGATCTGGCCTTCGTCGACCCGCCGTTCGCGGGCGGGCTCTGGGCCGAGGCCCTGGCTGCCCTCGTTCCTCGCCTTGCCCCGCGGGCAAGGGTGTACGTGGAAAGCCCGGTCGATGCGGTGCCCACGGTGCCGGCTGGATGGGTGCTCCTGCGCGAAACCGCCACCCGCGAGGTCGGGGCTGCGCTCTACAAAGTCGAGCAAGGCTGAGTTGCTACACTCGGCGGGTCCCGCATCTGTGGCCCGGCATGTCTTCCCGTCACCGCATCGCCCTCTATCCCGGCACCTTCGATCCCATCACGAACGGGCACGCCGATCTCGTGGCGCGCGCGGCGCCGATCTTCGAGAAGGTGATCGTCGGCGTGGCCGGAAGCACCGGCAAGAATCCGGTGATGCCGGTCGAGCAGCGCGAGGCGCTGGCCCGCGAGGCGCTGGCCCACCATCCCAACGTCGAGGTGCGTGCCTTCAATGGCCTGCTCGCGAATTTCGTCCGTGAATGCGGCGCCGGCGTGCTGCTGCGCGGCCTGCGCGCGGTGTCGGACTTCGAGTACGAGTTCCAGCTGGCGAGCATGAACCGGCACCTCATCCCGGAGGCGGAGACGCTGTTCCTCACGCCGGCCGAGCAGCACAGCTTCATTTCCTCGACCCTGGTCCGCGAAGTCGCCCGCCTCGGCGGCGACGTGTCCGGCTTCGTTCCCCCGGTCGTGGCGCGCGCCCTCGAGGCGCGTTTCCGCAGCCCCTGATCCCGCTTTCCAAGGAGACCACCATGAACCGTTTCGCCCTGATGGCCGCGTCGGCCGCGCTCGCCCTGACCCTCACCGCCTGCCAGGGCGAGGTGGACGACGAGGACAAGGAAGCCCAGCCCGAGGCCGAGGCCGTGGTGCTTGTCGCGCCGACGAGCCAGGACGATGCTGAGTGGAAGACCTACCTCGGTCAGGTCATCGGCACCAACACCGACGGCATCACCGAGCGCACGTTCAACTACTACCTGCCCGCCGCCACCGACCCGGCGGAAGAGGACGGCCCGTACTCGCGCATGATGAGCGACGTGCGCACGGTGCTGCAGCGCGGCGTGCTGCCGGGCAACATGCTCAGCTTCTCGTCGCCGAATAGCACGATGATGGCCGACCTCATCGTCGAGGCCTTCGAGGACGAGTCGATCCAGGACACCGCGCTGAAGGGTTCGCGCGTGCTGTTCATCGGCGAATCGAAGGACGAGTCGCGCGTGCGCCAGGTGGCCCTCTCGGCCGGTGCCGAGTTCCGCTTCGTCGAAGCGAAGTAATCCGCGTCCACCCGGCGGGCGCCCGTCGCCCGCCGAGGCCCGCCTGATGGCCCTGCGCATCCTCGAAACCTGCATCAATTGCGACGTGTGCGCCCCGGCGTGCCCCAACGGCGCGATTTCGCAGGGCGAGACGATCTACGAGATCGCGCCGCCGAAGTGCACCGAATGCATCGGGCACTTCGACGAACCGCAGTGCATGGTGGTTTGTCCCGTCGAGTGCATCGAACTCGATCCGTCGCATCCCGAATCCAAGACCGAGCTGCAGCTCAAGTTCGAAACGCTGCAGCGGGAGATGGCCTGATGTCGTTCCGCCCGATGCTGGTCGCCGCAGCCCTTGTCCTCGCTGCCGGCTTTTCCGCCCCCACGTCTCTGGCTCGCGAGGCGCCGTCCTCCGCGGGGCAGCGGCCGGACGGCGCGGCCATCGCCAGCGCCAACGCGCAGGCCACCGATGCCGGCATGGAAGTGCTCCGCAAGGGCGGCAACGCGTTCGATGCCGCAGTGGCGGTGAGTGCGGCGCTGGGTCTCGTCGAGCCCGAGAGTTCCGGCATCGGCGGCGGCGGTTTTTTCCTGCTGCGCCGGGCCCGTGACGGCAAGGTGGTGTTCGTCGACGGGCGCGAGCGCGCGCCGCTGGCGGCGACGCGCGACATGTTCCTCGACCCTGCCACCGGCGAGCCGCGCCCGCGCCAGACCATCGACGGCCCGCTGGCCGCGGCGATCCCCGGTTTGCCGGCGGCGCTGGTGCATGTCTCGAAGACCTACGGTCGATTGCCGTTGGCCGAGTCCCTCGCACCGACCATCGCCCTCGCCGAGAGCGGCTGGACGTTCGGTGACAAGAACCTCGCGATGATGGGTTGGCGTGAAGCGGCGCTCGCCGCCGATCCAGGCGCCGCGCAGCTGCTGCTGGTCGATGGGAAGACGCCCGCCTTGGGCACGCGCATGCGCAACCCCGATTACGCCGAGGTGCTGAAGCGGCTCGGGCGCGATGGTTTCGACGGCTTCTACCGCGGCGACATCGCCACGCGCCTTGTGGATGGCGTCCGCGCGGCGGGCGGCCTCTGGACGCTCGATGACCTCGCGCAGTACCGCGTGGTGGAGCGCGAGCCGCTGGTGTTCCAGCATCGCGGCAAGACGGTCATCACCGCGCCGCCGCCGTCGTCGGGTGGCATCGCGCTGGCGCAGACGCTGCAGATCCTCGACGGCTACGACTGGTCGAAGCGCAGCGAGCTCGACCGCCTGCACCTGCGCATCGAAGCGATGCGCCGCGCCTACCGCGACCGCGCGGTCTTCCTCGGTGATCCGGATTTCGTCGACGTGCCGGTGGAGCTGCTGACGAACCCGGCCTATGCCGCGGGCCTGCGTGCCGGCATCCACCCGGAGAAGGCCACGCCGAGCGCGATGCTGCCCGGTGTCACCGCCCTCGAACGCCCCGACACGACGCATTTCTCCATCGTCGACGCCGAGGGCAACATCGCCTCGGTGACGCAGACGGTGAACCTGCCCTACGGCAATGCGATGGTGATTCCGGGCACCGGCTTCCTGCTCAACAACGAGATGGACGACTTCTCGGTGAAGGCTGGCGTGCCGAACGCCTTCGGCCTTGTCGGCGACGACGCCAATGCCATCGCGCCAGGCAAGCGCCCGCTGTCGTCGATGACGCCCACGATCGTCGTGGGCGACGACCAGATCGCGGTGCTCGGTACGCCGGGCGGCAGCCGCATCATCAGCATGGTGATCCAGGGCGTTTTGGCGCTGGATGCCGGCGCCTCGGCGCTCGAGGCTGCGGCCGAGCCGCGCGTCCACCACCAGTACTTGCCCGATGAAGTCTCGATCGAGAAGGACGCGCTGTCGCCGGAGCTGCGCGCCGGCCTCGAGGCCCGTGGCCATGTCATCAAGGAAGAGCCGCGCACCTGGGGGAACATGCAGGTCGTGACCTGGGACCTCACGGATGGCGATGTCGACGCCGGCGCCGACCCGCGCTGGAAGACCGTCGGCAAGGGCAGCACGCAGGACGGGGGCATCTTCCGGTGAGTGCGACGAACGGCATCCGGCTGTGGTCGATCCTTGGCAATTCGCAGCGCCTCGACGGCGGCGCGATGTTCGGCAACGTGCCGCGCGCGATGTGGTCGCAGTGGATCGCGCCCGACGAGCAGCACCGCATCCCGCTTGCCTGCCGTGCGCTGCTGGCCAAGGGGCTTGCCGGCAAGACCGTGCTGTTCGAAACCGGCATCGGCGCCTTCTTCGAGCCGAAGATGCGCGAGCGTTTCGGCGTGGTGGAGCCGCAGCATGTGCTGCTGGATTCGCTGGCCGAGGCCGGCGTCTCGCATGAGGACGTCGACGTCGTCGTGCTCTCGCACCTGCATTTCGACCACGCCGGCGGCCTGCTGGCCCCTTGGGCGGAAGGTGAACCGGTGCGCCTGCTGTTCCCGAAGGCGACGTTCATCGTTGGCGCCGCGCACTGGGCGCGGGCGAAGACGCCGCATCCGCGCGACCGCGCCAGCTTCATCCCGGAACTCGGCGCCCTGCTGGAAGCCAGCGGCCGCCTCGAAGTGGTCGAGGGCGACCACGGTCGCGTGCTCGGCGCCGCCGTGCGCTTCCACCACAGCGACGGCCATACGCCGGGCCTGATGCTGGCCGAGATCGTCGGCGAAGGCGGGCAGGGTGGCGTGGTGTTCTGCGCCGACCTCATCCCCGGCCGGCCGTGGGTGCACCTGCCGGTGACCATGGGCTACGACCGTTCGCCCGAGACGCTGATTGACGAGAAGCGCGGTTTCCTCGACGACATGCTGAAACGTGACGTCCGGCTGTACTTCACCCACGACCACGGCTGCGCGATGGCGCGTGTGGCGCGCGATGACAAGGGACGCTACGGCACCCGCGATGAGCTCGCGGTGCTCGCCGGCGAACCCCTGCCCCACTGACTACTCACCCACCGAAGGATTCCGCCATGCGCACGTCCACGTTCCGCCTCGCCGCCGCGCTGCTGCTCTCGCTGTCCCTTTCGCCGCTGGCCTCGGCCGCGTCCTACGGCCAGCCTATGCCCGAGGGTGACGCCATGCCGGTCACCGAACTGCTTGCCCACGCCGAGCAGCACAGCGGCCACACGATGAAGTTCAGCGGACGCATCACCCAGGTCTGCCAGGCCAAGGGCTGCTGGGTGATGCTCGACGCGGGCGGCACCGGCATCCGCGTCAAGACCGGGCACGAGTTCTTCCTGCCGAAGGACGCCAGCGGCACCGCCGTGGTGTTCGGTGAACTGAAGCCGGTCGAGCTCAGCGCCGAACAGGCCCAGCATTACAACGACGAGAGCGGTGGCGGCATCGAAGCCGGCCGCGAGTGGCAGATCCTCGCCACGTCGATCGTCATCGAACCCTGATCCACTGGCGGTTTCCGCCCATCGAGTCTTGCCCCATGCGTCCCGATTCCGTCCTTGCCCGCCGTCGCTTCCTCGCGCTCTCCGCGTCCACCGTGGGTGCCGCCGCGCTGGGGCTCTCGCCGTTCGGCCGGCTGCTCGCCCAAGCGGGCCTGCCGGCGGGGCGTATCGCCGGCTTCGGGCCGCTTTCGCCGGTCGCTGACGCCACGACCGGCCTGCCGCTGCTGAAGCTGCCGGCCGGTTTCAGCTACCGCAGCTTCGGCTGGTCGACCACGCCGATGAGCGATGGCCGGCCGACGCCCTCGCACCACGATGGCATGGGTATCGTGCACGCCGACGGTGCGCGCCTCACTCTCGTGCGCAACCACGAGTGCGATGGCGCAGGAGGCACCTTCGGCGACGCGTCGATGACCTACGACCCGGACGTCGACGGCGGCACCACCACGATGGTGTTTGATGCCGACAAGGGCGAATTGCTGGAATCCCGCGCCTCGTTGTCCGGAACGCTGCGCAACTGCTCGGGCGGCATCACGCCCTGGCGCAGCTGGCTGTCCTGCGAGGAGCAGGTGCTGGACCGCGGCCGCGCCGTGTTCGATGAGCGCGTGGTCGACCTAAAGCACGCCCACGGCTTCGTGTTCGACGTGCCGTTCGACCGCGCCTCGAACGCCGAGCCGCTGGTCGCGATGGGCCAGCGCGTGCATGAGGCGGCGGCGGTGCACGAGGCGAGCGGCGATGTGTACCTGACCGAGGATGCCGATCCGTTCGCGGGCTTCTATCGTTTCGTCCCGACGGTGAAGGGCGAGCTGGCGCGTGGCGGCACGCTGTGGATGCTCAAGGCCGAAGGTGCGGCCGACCTGCGCCGGGGCCATCGCAACGGCGACCGGTTCAAGGCGTCGTGGGTGCGCATCGAGCATCCCGAGCGTGGCATCGGGCCCTCCGGCAAGACCGATGGCAACGTCCGCGAGGGCCTGGCGAACGGCGGCAGCGCCTTCATCCGTCTGGAGGGCTGCTACGCGCAGGGCGACACCATCTATTTCACGTCGACCAGCGGTGGTGACGCGAACAGCGGGCAGGTCTGGGCCTACGACGCCAAGGCCTCCGAACTGCAGCTGGTGTTCGAGTCGCCGGCACAGGAAACCCTGTACTACCCCGACAATCTGGCGATGTCGCCGCGCGGTGGCCTCATCCTCTGCCAGGACAGCTACCGCAAGGAGGCGCAGTCGCTGTTTGGGCTGACACCGCAGGGCGGGCTCTTCCAGTTCGCCGAGAACAACGGCATCTACGAGAATTTCCACGGGCTCACCGGCGACTACTCCAACAGCGAGTTCGCCGGCGCCTGTTTCTCCCCGGACGGCCGCTGGCTGTTCGTCAACGTCTACACGCCGGGCTTCACCGTCGCCATCACCGGCCCTTGGAAGGAAGTATTGCTCTGATGATCACCGGCCTCTACGCCGCCCTGTGTGCGCTACTCATCCTCGCCCTGTCGTTCCGCATCGTCGGCCTCCGCCGGCGGTTGAAGGTGGGTATCGGTGACGGCGGCGATGCCGGGCTCGCCCGTGCCATCCGCGCCCAAGCCAATGCCGTGGAGTACGTGCCCCTGATGCTGGTGATGCTGCTGGTGGCGGAGAACAACGGCGCCGGCGTGGTGTTCGTGCACGTCTGCGGCGCCGGGCTGGTGCTCGCCCGCGTGCTGCATGCGGTGGGCCTCTCGGGTTCCGCAGGCACGAGCTTCGGGCGCTTCTGGGGCACGCTGGGCACCTGGATCCTGCTGCTGGTGCTCTCGGGCCAGCTGCTGTGGGGCTACTGGGCCGCGGTCCAAGCGAGCTGATCGCCAAATGGCATAAGGGCATGGGCGAGGCGCCTTTGCCCTTGCCTGATGTCCGGAGTGGAATAAGGACCATCGCCGCATCGCCACCGTCCCTTGGGCGGTTGCTCCACTGATGCGGCCGATCGAACCCGTTTCGAAGCCCCGGCCGTCGCTCGCCCCTCTCCCCCGGACCGCGTGGCGGCCGAGGCTTCGCTTTTTCCGGAGCCTTCGTGTCCTCGTCCGCGCCGCCGTCGTTCCTCGCTCTCTCGCCCCTGCTGCTGTTCATCGCGTTGTTCTGCGGCGTCGGCTTCACGCTGACCGCCTTGGGCGAAGCCAACGCCTTCTACCAGCTCCCCGCCGCGGTGGCCCTGGTGCCGGCCTTGGCGCTGGCCCTGTGGTTCGCCCATCGCCGTGGCGCGCCGGCCTTCGACCGTCTGCTCGGTGGGATGGGCGACAAGGACGTGCAGCTGATGCTGCTGATCTTCCTGCTGTCGGGTGCGTTCACGGTGGTGAGCCGCGCCACCGGCGGCGTCGAGGCGGTGGTCGCGCTCGGCCTGTCGGTGATCCCGGCGGCGCTGATCCTGCCGGGCATCTTCCTGCTCGCAACAGCCATCGCGCTGGCGCTCGGAACTTCGATGGGCACGATCGCCGCCGTCGCGCCGATCGCGCTCGGCCTCGCCGATGCCGCCTCGCTCGACAAGGCCCTGGTGCTCGGCGCCGTGCTCAGCGGCGCCACCTGCGGCGACAACCTCTCGGTGATCTCCGACACCGCCATCGCCGCGGCGCGCACGCAGGGCACGACGATGCGGGCGAAGTTCCTCGAGAACCTGAAGTTCTCGGTGCCGGCGGCGCTTGGCACGCTGGTGCTGCTGGCCTTCGCTGGTGATGCGCAGCCGGTGCTGCCTGCTGATCCGCCGAGTGCATGGTTGGCGCTGCCCTATCTCGCGGTGCTGGGGCTCGCGGTGCTCGGCGTGAACGTGCTGGCGGTGTTGGCGGTTGGCGTGGTGCTGGCTGGCGCGTTCGGCCTCGCCTTCGCCGACTACGGCGTGCTCGCTTTCAGCGGCGACGTGCACAAGGGCTTCCTTTCCGTGACCGACACCGTGCTGGTCTCACTGTTCGTCGCGGGTTTGGGCGCGCTGATTCGCGCCGACGGCGGCTTCGCGTGGTTCGTGGCGCGAATCGAGGCGCTGGCGCGTGGCCGCAAGGGCCCGCGCGTGGGCCAGCTCGGTATCGCCGGGCTCGTGGCGGGCAGCGATGCGCTGCTGGCGAACAACACGGTGGCGATCCTGCTCTCGGGCCCGATCGCCAAGGACATCGCCGCCGAGCACGGCGTGGCGCCGGCGCGCGCGGCTAGCCTGCTCGACATCTTCGCCTGCGTCACCCAGAGCCTGCTGCCTTGGGGTGCGCAGATTTTGCTGGCGGCCTCGCTCGGCGGCGTCTCTCCGCTCGATCTCGCCGGCAGCCTGCACTATTGCTGGCTGCTCGGCGGGCTGACGCTGGCGTGGGTGCTGTTCGAGCGGAGCCGCTCAGGCGCCGAGGATCCCGCGCAGGTCCGAGAGGTACTTCTCCATTGAGCCGGTGTTGACGGCCACCACGCGTTCACCGCGCTTCAGCAAGCCGCGGTCGAGCAGCTGCGGCAGGGCCGCGAGGCAGGCTGCGCCCTCGGGGCTGATCCAGTGCTGGCGCTCGCGCCACACGCGCTGCAGTTCGGCCGCGGTGTCGGCCTCCGACACCGCGATGGCAGCACCGCCGCTGGCGCGGATGATCTGCAGCACGCGGAAATGCCCGACGCCGCCGGGCACGTTCAAGCCCGTCGAGATCGTCTTGCCGGCAGGCAAGGCCGTGGTGTCATCGGCGCCGCCCTCGAACGCGCGCACCAGCGGCGTCGTGGCTTCGCTCTGCACGCAGTACATCCGCGGTCGATGCGAATCGATCAGGCCGAGCGCTTCGAGTTCATTCCAAGCCTTCCACATGCCCAGCACGCCGGTGCCGCCGCCGGTGGGGTAGATCACCGCATCGGGCAGCGACCAGGGCGTGCCGCCGTCCTTCGGTTCCGCCATCTCGAGGCCCAGCGTCTTCTTGCCCTCGATGCGCCAGCCGGGTTCCTGGAAGGTGGCGACCGAGAACCAGCCCTGCGGGATGTAGTGCTCTTTCAGGAACGCACCGGCCTCGCGGATGGTTGGGCCGACCAGTTCGAGCGTGACGCGGCCCGGATGTTTCTTTGCCGCCACGGCAACGCTGCCCATGATCGGCAGCGGCGTGTCCTCGGGCATGGCCACCACGACATCGAGGCCGCCGGCCAGCGCATAGCGCACCAGTGCGTCGCCCGCATTGCCCTGCGTGGGCACGGCGAGTTTCTTCAGGCCCAGACGGCGCGCCTGCGCGACGGCCATGGCCATGCCGCGGTCCTTGAAGCTGCGGGTCGGGTTGCCGCCGAAGCCGGGCCAGTGCTGGCCTTCGTCCTTCAGCCACAGCGAGAGTCCCGCCGCCTTCGCGACGGCGTGGTCGCGGTAGTCGAGCTCGGGCGTGTGGCCTTCGCCGAGCGCGACGATGTGCGCGGCGTCGTGCGGATCGGTGATGTCGAGCGCGAGCAGGCCGCCGAAGCGCCACAGGTCCTTGCGCGTCGGGTCGTACCACGCGGCATCGGGTTTCTCGCGGGCGAGGCGTTCGATGTCGAGCACCATCTCGACCGGCCGGCCGTCGACCGGGTCGAGGTTCATCGGGACATCAATCGGATACTCGACGCCGGAGGCGAGGCCGCGCAGGCAGCGGACGTAGGACATGTCAGGTCGGGCGTGGAGAAGGGCGCCCGAGCGTGCCTCAGTGCATCGCCCACTCCGCGCGAAGGGCCTCGGAGAGTGCCGAGCCGTCGACCGCCATCGCATCGGCGTGCGCCGGTTGCGCGAGCAGCGCCGCGAAGGCAGGCGGCACCGACGGCGCGCGGGACAGCAGCGGCCCCACGACGTCGAGGAACTTGCTGGCATGCGCCGTCGCGGCCACGGCCCAGTCGCGAGTGTCGCCGGCCGCGCGGAGGTCTTCGAGCACGGCGAGGCCGCAGGCCGTGTGCGGGCAGGGCGCGATGCCGTGCCGGGCTTCGGCCGCGGCCACCGTCGCGCGGATGCGGGCGTCGTCGATGCGTTGCACGCGGATGAGCCCGCGCGCCGCGGCTTCGTCGCCCCCGGCCAGCCAGAACAGGCGCTCGACATTGCTCGGCGCGCCGACGTCCATCGCGTTGGCGAGCGTCGGGATGGCGTCACGGCCGCGGTAGGGCGCGCCGTCGAAAAACTCCGAGAGCGTCGGGTTCGCGTTCGTTGCCAGCACCACCTCGCCGATCGGCAGGCCCATGGCGCGGGCAATCAGCGCGGCCACCGCGTTGCCGAGGTTGCCGCTGGGCACGATGAAGCCGAGCGGCCGGCCGTGGCGGCGCTGGAAGCGCAGCGCGTGCATCGCGTAGTAGCCCATCTGCGGCAGCAGGCGGCCGAGGCTGATCGAGTTGGCGGTCAGCAGCGGCACCTGAGCGCGCAGCGCGGCATCGCCGAGCGCCTGCTTGGCGAGGCGCTGGCAGTCGTCGAAGCTGCCGGCCACGCGCAGGGCGCGCACGTTGCCGCCGAAGGCGCCGAGTGAATGCGCCTGCGCGGGCGAGACCTTGCCGTCGGGGTAGAGGATCAGCACGCGGAAGCCCTCGCGACCATGGAAGGCCGCGCCGACCGCGGCGCCGGTGTCGCCCGAAGTCGCGACGAGCACGGTCTGCACCGGCGCGTCGTGCGCGCGCAGCGCCGACAGCGAGGCGGCGAGGAAGCGCGCCGCAAGGTCCTTGAACGCGGCCGTAGGGCCGTGGAACAGCTCAAGCAGGTGGTCGCCTCGGCCGCGCAGCGGCACCAGTGGAACCTCGAAGCTCGAGGCTTCCGCGCACAGCGCGTCGAGCCGCTGGGCCAGCGGGTCGTTGCCGAGCAGCGGCCGCAGCAGGGCGGCCAGCGTTTCCGCGAGGTGCGCATCGGGAATCGCCTCGACATCGCTGGCATCGAGGCGCGGCAGACGCTCCGGCACGTACAGGCCGCCGTCCGGGGCGAGGCCGGCGCCGAGCGCGGCGCCGAAGGGCAGGGCGGGCGAGGCCCCGCGGGTCGAAACGAATCGCATCGGTCAGTCCTGAATGTCGACGAGGCCCGCGGCGGGTCCGGCCACGGGTGACACAAGAAGGGAGGTGGCAAGGGCGGCCTCCGCGAAGGCGCGCTGCATGGCCGCGCCTCCGGCTTCGGCCGCGGCGCGGCCGCGGAACCAGCCGAACACGCTGGGACCGGCACCGGAGATGCTGCTGCCGAGCGCGCCGGCCTCCAGCGCTGCGCGCTTCACTCCCGCAAAACCGGGGATCAGCTCGGCGCGTCGGGGTTCCACGAGCACGTCGTCGAGCCCTTGGCGGATCAGCGCCTCGTCGTCGCGCTCGAGGCCGAGCAGCAGGGCGGCGAGATGATGCGTCTGCTTGACGATGCTCTGGAGCGGGTAGGGCTCGGCCAGGGCGGCGCGGGCCACGCGCGTTTCCAGCACGACGGCGGGATGCACCACCGCGGTGAACAGCCACTCCGGCGCATTCAATCGTGCCGGAGCCGCGCGCGCTGGGTCGAACGCCGCGACCAGCCCGCCCAGCAGCGAGGGCGCGATGTTGTCGCCGTGGCGGCTGCCGCTGGCCACGGCCTCGCCATCGAGCGCGAAAGGGTACAGCGCCTCCGCCGGCAGCGGCGCGTCGAGCAGTGCATTCGCGGCCACCACGGCGGCGACGGCGGATGCCGCCGAACCGCCCAGCCCCGAACCCAGCGGAATGCCTTTGCGCAGCCGCACGGCGAAGCCGAACGGCAACGCCAGCGCGTTGCGCATCGCGATCAGCGCCGCGCCCGCGGTGTTGTCCTCGGCGCGCGCCGGCAGGGCGGTGACCACGCCTTCGATGCCTTCGATGCGCACTTCGGGGGCGTCGATGCGCCGCACGGTGGCGTGGTCGCGCCAGCCCTCGAGGCTGTGGCCCAACAAGTCGAATCCAGAACCAAGATTCGCACTGCTGGCCGGCGCGAAGGCCGTCGCTTCCGCAGGCCTCACAGCTTCGCCCCGAGGTGCGCGGCGATGGCGAGGATGTCGCCGAACACGCCCGCTGCCGTCACATCGGGGCCAGCGCCCGGGCCTTTCACCACCAGCGGACGCGTGTGGTAGCGCGCCGTATGGAAGGCGAACAGGTTGTCGGTGCCTTGCGCCGATGCCGCCGCGTGCGTGGCGTCGACCGCGCGCAGCGCGACGGTGGCGGTGCCGCTGGCATCGACCTCGGCGAGGTAGCGCAGCACTTGGCCGTGCGATTTCGCCGCAGCGAGTCGCTCGGCCATCGGCGCATCGAACTCGCCAAGACGCTGCAGGAACTCCGGCAGCGGAACGTCGCGAAGCTGGGAGGGCACGAGGTTCTCGACCTCGACCTGGTCGAGCGACAGCGGCCAGCCGGCTTCGCGCGCGAGGATCACCGCCTTGCGCGCCACGTCGGTGCCCGAGAGGTCGTCGCGCGGATCAGGTTCGGTGTAGCCGGCGGCGCGGGCTTCGGCCAGCAGTTCGGAGAAGGGCCGCGAACCGTCGTAGTGGTTGAACAGCCAGGCCAGCGTGCCGGAGAACAGGCCGGCGATGCTGCGAGGCACGTCGCCGGTGTCGATGAGGTTGCGAAGCGTCATCACCACGGGCAGGCCGGCGCCCACGGTGGCCTCGTAGCGGAAGCGCGCGCCCGATTTGGCACCGGCGCGGTGCAGCGCGGCGAGTCGCGCGGCGTCGCCGCTGCCGGCGTGCTTCGAGGGCGTCACCACGTGGATGCCTTGCGCCAGCCAGCCCTCGTAGCGCTCGGCCATGTCGGCGCGGCCCGAGCAGTCGACGATCAGCGCGTGCGGGATGTGCTCGCTCTTGACGTGCTTCGCAAAGGCATCGAGGTCGAGCGGCTCGCCGCGCTCGAGGTCGAGCGAGGCCAGCGTGGTGTCGGAGCGCAGCATCTTCCGCGAGTTCGCTACCGCGCGGATGCGCAGGTCGAGCTGGCGCTCGCGCTTGAGGCGCGGCTGCGCTTCGAGGATCTGCCGCAGCAGCGCGCCGCCCACGTTGCCGGGGCCGATCAGGCCGATCGACACGGTCTGCGCGCTGAGCCAGAACGCCGTGTGCGCTACGCGCAGCGCGCGCTCCGCGTCCACTTCGCGCACCGCCAGGGACACGTTGCGCTCGCTCGAACCCTGCGCGATGGCGCGCAGGCTGATGCCGGCCTTGGCGATCGCGCCGGAAAGCCGCGCGACGATGCCTGGTGTTCCGATCATGCCGTCGCCCACGGCTGCGAGGACGGCCAGATCGTGTTCCAGCGCGATGCCTTGCACGTGGCCCGCGGCGATCTCTTCTGCAAATTCCGCGCGTGCGGAGGCCAGCCCTGCCTCGGCCTGCTCGCGTCGCACCAGCGCACAGATCGAGTGTTCGCTTGATGCCTGCGTGATCATCACCACCGAGACACTGGCCGAATGCAGCGCGGCGAAAAAACGCTCGGCGCTGCCTGGCACACCCATCAGGCCCGAGCCTTGAAGTTCCAGCGCGGCCAATCCGCGAACCAGCGATAGCCCTTTCACTGGATTGGGCGAGGGCGTTGGGTTCGTCACCACGCGCGTGCCGGGTTTTTCCGGCTGACGTACATCGCGAACGTTCAACGCGATGCCTGCAGCCATCGCCGGCGCCAGCGATTGCGGGTGCAGGGCCTTGGTGCCGAAGTAGGCCAACTCCATTGCTTCGGCGTAGCTCAGTTCGGGCAGCACCACGGCTTCGGGTTCGAGACGAGGGTCGGCCGACATCAGGCCATCCACTTCTTTCCAGATGGTGAGTTCGCGTGCATTGAACAAAGCAGCAAACAGCGCCGCGGAGTAATCACTTCCGTTGCGTCCAAGTGTGGTGGTTTCGCCAGAAGCCAAGCGCGCGAGAAAGCCCGTGGCGACCACGTGTGCTTGCGGGTGTGCCATGCGCCATGCCTCGATGGCTTGCGCGGTGGCTGCATCATCGATGCGTGCGCCGAGTTCGCCATGCTTCACGATGAGGACCCCTCGTGCATCCAGCCACGCCCAATCTTTGCCAAGCAATGCGGCCAAGATGCGGCTCGACCACACTTCACCTGCGCCGCAAATGCGCGCGGCTTGGCCGGCATCGGGCTTGCCGCTGCGCAGGTGCGCCAAGTCGGCATCGAGTTCCGCGATATCGCCATCCAGCAACGTGCTCGCAAGCCCGAGCGGCGCGAGCAAGGCGCGGTGCGCTGCAACCAAAAAGGGAAGGTCGGCGTGCTCCTTGCCTGCACGCGCCGAGGCCAGCGCCGCAACAAGGCGATCGGTGGTGCCGAAGGTGGCGGAGACGATGGCGAGCTGAGGGCGCGGTGCGCCCGACTTCAGCAGCGCGGCGGCGCGACGGAAACCGGCTGCGTCGGACAGCGCGGCACCGCCGAATTTGTGGGCGTCAGGCGCGAGCGTCGCCGACCAGTGGGCGTCGGCGGGGGCATCAGCGAGAGGGGCGGCATCCATGAAGGCGACTCCTGGGAGGAGGCCGGTCTTGGATGGGAAACCCCGCGTCCGTGACCGGCGCGGGGTGGTGGATCAGTTCGGCCACCCCGGCCCTTGGAAGGTGCCGGTCGTGGTGGTGACACCCGCGACCGGCACGCGAATACCGATAACGCCGCCGGGGGCGGTCGTCGTGACGGTGAGCGTGAGCAGGTCGTGGCGCATGCCCCCACTTGAACCTGCCACCGTTGCCTTTGTCAAGGCGGCGTCAAGCCGTTTCGTCTGAAACGACGCGATTCCGGCCGCCCTGCTTGGCGCGATGCAACGCCGCATCGGCGCGGGCCAGCACGCCAGCGAAATCCGGATCCGCCTCGCGCATCCGCGCCACGCCGATCGAGATGGTGACGCGCAGGCCAAGCGCGACGTCGTCGAGGTCCAAGGATTCGACACCAGCGCGAAGGCGCTCGGCCACCTGCCGCGCGGCCTGCTCGGCCGTTACCGGCAGCAGGCCGGCGAACTCTTCGCCACCGATGCGACCGATCAGGTCGTTCTGTCGCAGCGTGCGCTGGCATTCGCGGCCTACGCGCTGCAGCACGGTGTCGCCGACCGCGTGCCCGTGCGTGTCGTTGACCGCCTTGAAGTGGTCGATGTCGATGGCGAGCACGCAGAAGGGGCGCCCCGTCAAGCGTGCCATCTTGAACGCCTCGTTGCCGCGGTAATCGGTATGGCGGCGGTTGGCGAGCCCGGTGAGCGGGTCGGTCATCGCCAGCAAGCGCAGCCGGCGTGCCTTGGCGATCTGGCGCACCACCACCCCCGACAGGACCACCATCAGCAGGCCGCCAAGGGCAATGGCCGTCCACTGCCACCGGCGCGCGGCGTTCAGGCCCTCGATCTCCTGGAGGCGCAAGGCTTCCCGCGCCTTCAGCTCGGCGTTCTCGAGCTCCCGGCGGCTGGCGTCGAACTGCTCGCGCATGAGCTCGGTGCGCTGTTCGGCCCGAATGCGGTCGTCGTTGGCATGCGCCTCGATGAAGCGTCGAAGGTCGGCGATGGCGTCCGCTTCGCGACCGAGGCGCTCCAGCAGCCGGGCCCGCTCGGGCAGTGCCAGCGCGAGGTAGCGATCGTTGCCCTCGGTGGTCCAGGTCGCGACCGCCCGGTCGAGCAGGGGCAGGGCTTCGGCGTCGCGGCCCAGACGGGCCAGGGCCTGCCCGCGAACCAGCGCCACCAAGGTCGGCTCACCGGGAGCGCCGGATTCGGCGAAGTCGGCTTCGGCGCGTTCGAGCGTCGCGAGCGCGCGGCGCGGTGCGCCGTCGTCGACCTCGACGCCGGCGAGCCCCAAGCGGACATAGCCGCAAGCCGCGTGGTTGTCGTGGCCTTGGCACAGTTCGAGGGCGTCGGCCAGCATGCGCCGCGCTTCGTCGTAGCGGCCCGTCTCGTCGTAGAGGTAGCCGAGATGTAGCAGCGCGGTCATCGTGGAGTTGTAGCGCGAGCGGATCTCCTCGTCCTCGAGGCTGCGCAGCAGGTACTCCTCCGCGCGCGCCGCCTCGCCCATGCGGCGGTAGGCGATGCCCACGATCTGCAGGTTGGCGGCGATCGCGAACCGCTCGCCGGAGTCGTCGAGGGCGTCCTGAGCCGCGAGGGCGTCGATCAGGGATTTCGCGAACTCGCCCGACAGCGAGTGGGCGTTGGAACGCAAAGAGAGCATCCGCCCAAGCAGCACCGAGTCGTTGCTGCGCTGCGCCGCCTCCACCGCGGCGTCGTAGGCGCGCTCGACGACAGTGGCGTCGGTGCCGAGCACGAGGTAGGCCGCGCGGCAGGCGTGGAGCAGGGCGAGGCTGGTCGCGTCGGGCGCCGATCGAGCCTGTTCCGCGGCGAGCAGCGTATCGGCGTTCGCGATGTACGCCTTGCCGTCGCGCTGCGCGGCGCGGCAGGCCATGGCTTCGAAGCGGCGTAGGCGAAGCGGGTCGTTGGCAGGCAGCGTGGCCCGCAACGCAGCGACCGCAGCGGCCCCCTCCTCCGGCGAGGTGCCCATGCCTTCGCGCAGTGCGGTGGCGAAGGCGGCATCGAAGGCGGCGGGATCCGCGACCGGGGGTGCCGGGGACGCCCACGCCACCGACGTCACCAGGAGGAGGCAGAGGGCCGATCCATGACGGAACGATCGCAGCATCGGGCATCCGGCATCCGGCGGGCGGGATGTGTGGAGCATGAACACTTCCCTCCCGAAATCAAGGCGACAGCACGCATGGCCGATCCGACGGCGCGCAGGAACCGGCCCGCTGCCCCGGAGTCTCGTCGCACGGGTCGTGCCCGTCGTTCCTCGTCTGCCCACCCCCTTCCGCG
>NZ_JAPZSC010000020.1 GCF_027531545.1 Silanimonas sp.
CAGACCGATCCGCTCACCGGCGTCGCCACCCGCCAGCATTTCAACGAGCTCGCCGCCGCGGCACTGGCACGGGCGCGCGAAGGCACTCGTCCGCTGATGCTGGTGGCCTTCGACCTCGACCACTTCAAGCGCATCAACGACAACCACGGCCATCTTGCCGGCGATGCCGTACTGCGTGCCGTCAGCGAGGCCGTGCGTACCGTGCTGGCCCCGGTGCCGCGCATCATCGGTCGAATCGGTGGCGAGGAGTTCGCGGTGCTGCTCGAAGGCGCCACCGAAGCCCAGGCCGCCACCTATGCCGAGGCCTTGCGCCGGGCCGTGGCCGCCGCCGAGATCGCCGTGGAAGGCAGCGCCCCCTTGGGCGTCACCGCGAGCTTCGGCCTCACCGGCACCCACGAGGCCGGCCACGATCTGAAAGCGCTGCTCGACCGCAGCGACCACGCGCTCTATCGCGCCAAGCACGAGGGCCGGGACCGCATCATCGCCACCGTCGGCAGGCCAGTCCGCGAAGCCGCCTGAGATCCGCGCGACCCGCAGGCGAGGGCCGTGGCGCGGCTGCTAAGCTCCGGGGCACGTCGTCGCTACCGTGCCATCGGTCGTGTGCGACGGCCGACCACCAGGGGATGCACCGACGATGACGACACTGATCCACTTCCTTTCCGAGCTTGCCCGCCAACCGGCGATGCCGCTGTCGAACCTCGACGAATGCGCGCGCGCCGCAGGCATCGAGCTCACCGATGCGGAAAGCGATGCGCTGCGCCGCCGCGACGCCTCCGGTCTGGGCCGACTGGTCGAGCAAGGGCCGAAGCTCTGGTGCGTGCTTTTCCCCGCGGAAGACACACCCACGCCCGACAAGAGGCCCGATGACGCGCCGCAGGACGATGCGCCGCCCACGGAGCCGCCCGCGTCCGACAAGACGCACTGAGCCCGGACATGGCTGCCTTCGCCCGGCCTCGCTGGTGGGGCGTCTTGGCCGCCGCAGTGATCGTCGCGGTGTCGCTGCAAGCGACCCCAGCGACCTTCGAAGCGCGCCTCGTCGAAGCAGACGAGGTGCGCAACACCGACCCGGCGCGGTTCCGTGAGCTGCTCGCCTCGTTGCAGGCGGACCGTGCCACGGCGATGCCCTCCCAGATCGAGCGCGTCGACTACCTCGACGCGCACGCCGAAGCGTATGCGGGTGATTTCGACGAAGCCATCCGCAAGGCCATCCGTCTGCACGAAAGCGCGACCGATCCCGGGGTGCGCTTCCGCGCCGCCTCGCTGATCGTCAACAGCGCGGCCGGCAACCGCGACTTCGCCACCGGCTTCCGCTACCTCAACGTGCTGACGCAGTCGGCCGCAGGCATCGAAGATCGTGCGCTCCGCCACCAGGGCCTCGGGACGGCGACCACGCTGTTGAACCAGGCTGGCCAGTACGAGGATGGGCTGCGTTACGCACAGGCCCTGCTCGACGACCATCCGGAGTTGCCGAGGCGCTGCGCCGCCGGTTACCTGAAGCTCGAAGCGCAGGCGGAGCTGACACCGGATGCAGTCGGCGACGCCGCCATCGTCGCTCTCATCGACGAGTGCGAGCGCAGCAGCAATCCCCTGGTCACCGGTCTCGCCCGCTTCCAGCGCGCGCGCTTGATGGCACGTCGCGGGGATGACGCCGGAGCCCGCGCCTTGCTGCTCAGCGACGCCCCGGCCGCCGACGCCACCGGCTATCCCCGCCTGATCGTCGAGGTGCAGGCACTGTTGGCGCAGGTGAACCTTCGCCTCGCCGACCTCGATGCCGCTGCAACCCATGCCGAGCGTGCCGTCGAAGCCGGGAAGGGCGCGCGCTTCAGCGTGCCGGTGGTGGAATCGCTGCAGGTGCTCGCCGATGTGGCGCGGCAGCGTGGCGACAACCCCGAGGCGTTGCACCGCATGGCCGATTTTGCCGAGGCGCAGCGCGGCTACCTGGATGAAGTCAGGTCTCGCGAGCTGGCCGTGCAGCTGGCCCGCCACCAGACGCTGCAGCAGGCGCAGTCGCTCGAACTGCTCGAGCGCCAGAACCAGCTGCTGCGTCTGCAGCAGGACGTCGGCGAGCAGCGGCAGACGATCTTCCTGCTGGCGCTCGCGTTGCTGGCGGGCCTGCTCGGCTTCGTCGTGTACTGGGCGCTCCGGGTGAAGCGCCTGCAGTTGTCTTTCCAGCGCCTCGCCGAGACGGACGGCCTGACCGGCCTCGCCAACCGCGCGCATTTCACGGCGCAGTGCGAACAACGGCTGGCGAAGGCGAACGCCGCAGGCCGGACGCTGGCGGTGGTGCTGTTCGATCTCGACCACTTCAAGCAGGTGAACGACCGCCACGGGCATCCAGCCGGCGATGCCGTACTGCGCGCCGTGGGTGAAGCCGTCCGCAACGCCCTGCGGCCCGGCATGCAGGCGGGTCGCATGGGCGGCGAGGAATTCGGCCTGGTGTTCGAGGCCGATGACCTGCCCGCGGCGCTGGCCGGCGTCGAAGCCTGCCGCGCGGGTATTGCTGCGCTGTCGGTGCCGATCGATGCCACGATCCTCGCCATCACCGCCAGTTTCGGCATGGCGCGCTCGCATGCGCGACGCCGCGAATTCAAGGCCCTCCTGATCGCCGCCGACGCAGCGCTCTATGCGGCCAAGGCCGGTGGCAGGAACCGCGTCTGCCTCGCGCCGGAAAGCGACGCCGCGCCTACGCCGGCAACGATGACTTCCCTTCTGAACACCTCGCCCCAAGGACCCACCCATGGCTGAGCCTACTTTGCGCCCGATCGCCATCGCCCTCGTCCTCGCCCTGCCGCTCGGGGCCAGCGCCGATGCGCAGGCCGCCAGCACCGTCGTCAGCGCCGACCGCCTGTTCGACGCCCGCAGCGGCCGCATTGAGCGCGATGCCGAGCTGCTCGTCGTCGACGGCCGCATCGCCGCCGTCGCCACCGGCGGCCGGGCGGTGCAGGCCCCGGCCGACGCCACGCGCGTCGACCTCGGCGACATGACCGTGCTGCCCGGCCTGATCGACATGCACGTGCACATCGACAGCGACCCGACCTACAGCGGCTACACCGGCCTGCAGTTCAACGACCGCTACTGGTCGGTGGTGGCGGTGCCACACGCCTTGCGCACGCTCGAGGCGGGATTCACCACGATCCGCACCCTGGGCGCCGACGCCTGGAACGACGTCGGCCTGCGGCAGGCGATCGACGAAGGCAAGGTGCCCGGGCCGCGCATCATGACGGCGGCCTTCGCGTTCGGCGCCACCGGCGGGCACTGCGACAGCACCTACTTCCCGCCCTCGATGGCGCAGCGCAACCGCTACAACGCGGACAGCCCGGACGAAGGCCGCCAGCGCGTGCGCGAGCTGCGCAAGTACGGCGCGCAGGTGATCAAGATCTGCGCCACCGGCGGCGTGTTCTCGCGGAACACCGAACCCGGGCAGCAGCAGATGCGTTTCGAGGAGATGAAGGCCGTCGTCGACGAGGCGCACCAGTGGGGCCTCACGGTCGCCGCGCATGCGCACGGCGCTTCGGGCATCCGCGAGGCGATCCGCGCCGGCGTCGACACCATCGAGCACGCCAGCCTGATCGACGATGAGGGCATCCGCCTCGCGAAGGCGAATGGCGCGTGGCTGTCGATGGACATCTACAACACCGAGTACACGCAGTCGGAAGGCGCGAAGAACGGCGTGCTGCCGGACAACCTGCGCAAGGACCGCGAGATCGCCGAGGCGCAGCGGCAGAACTTCAAGCGCGCCCACGAAGCGGGCGTTCGCATGGTCTATGGCACCGACGCCGGCATCTTTCCGCACGGCGAGAACGGCAAGCAGTTCGCGGTGATGGTGCGCTATGGCATGACACCCGCCGAAGCGATCCAGGCCGCGACGATCAACGCCGCGACGGCCATGAAGCGCGAGGACGTGGGCGCGCTGGAAACGGGCCGCTTCGCCGACCTGATCGCGGTGCCCGGCGACCCGACGCAGGACGTGACCCTGCTCGAGCGCGTGCCCTTCGTGATGAAGGGCGGCGACGTGGTCAAGGACGCGCGCTGACGCACCCCGCGGCGTCAGCGGCGCGTCTCGACATCACGAAACCATTGATAGGCCCCGCCTATCAATTCGAGTCAAACAATCCATTTCCCCATTGTCATGGGAGGGGCGTAGGTTGCTGGGCACGCGGCATCCCGTCGCGCCAGCGCCGCAACCCGCCGCGCGGATCCTCACAGGAGCCTCCCATGTCCACCGAACCGAAGTGCCCGTTCTCCTCCGGCAGCCGAACGACCTCGCAGACCGGCCAAGGCGGCAATGCCGCGTGGTGGCCCGAGCAGCTCAACCTCGCGATCCTCCACCAGCATTCGACGAAGTCGAACCCGCTCGGCAGCGACTTCGACTACCGCAAGGCCTTCGCCGCGCTCGACATCGATGCCGTCGTCGCCGACCTCAAGGCGCTGATGACCGACTCGCAGGACTGGTGGCCGGCCGACTACGGCCACTACGGCCCGTTCTTCGTCCGCATGACCTGGCACGCGGCCGGCACCTACCGCATCCACGACGGCCGCGGCGGCGGTGGCCACGGCGGCCAGCGCTTCGCGCCGGAGAACAGCTGGCCGGACAACGGCAACCTCGACAAGGCGCGCCGTCTGCTGTGGCCGATCAAGGCGAAGTACGGCCAGGCCCTGAGCTGGGCCGACCTGTTCATCCTCACCGGCAACGTCGCGATGGAGACGATGGGCTTCAAGACCTTCGGCTTCGCCGGTGGCCGCCCGGACATCTGGGAAGCGCAGGACGACATCGATTGGGGCCCGGAGACCGAGTGGCTCGGCGACAAGCGCTACAGCGGCGACCGTGATCTCGCTGCGCCGCTCGGCGCCGTGCAGATGGGCCTGATCTACGTGAACCCGCAGGGCCCGAACGGCAACCCGGACCCGGTCGCCTCGGCCCGCGACATCCGCGAGACCTTCGGCCGCATGGCCATGAACGACGAAGAGACCGTCGCCCTCGTCGCCGGCGGCCACACCTTCGGCAAGGCGCACGGCGCCGGCCCGGAAAGCCACGTCGGCCGCGAGCCGGAAGGCGCGCCCGTCGAGGCGCAGGGCTTCGGCTGGGCCAACAGCTTCGGCAGCGGCAAGGGCGGCGACACCATCACCTCGGGCATCGAGGGCGCGTGGAAGCCGAACCCGACCACCTGGGACAACGGCTACTTCGACACCCTGTTCGGCCACGAGTGGGAGCTGACCAAGAGCCCGGCCGGCGCGCACCAGTGGAAGCCGAAGGGCGATGCCGGTGCTGGCACCGTCGTCGACGCGCACGATCCGAACAAGCGCCACCAGCCGATGATGACCACGGCCGACCTCGCGCTGCGCTTCGACCCGGCCTACGAAAAGATCTCGCGCCGCTTCCACCAGAACCCGGCCGAGTTCGCCGATGCGTTCGCCCGCGCCTGGTTCAAGCTGACGCACCGCGACATGGGCCCGCGCGCCCGCTACCTCGGCAAGCTGGTGCCGAAGGAAACCCTGATCTGGCAGGACCCGGTGCCGGCCATCGACCACGCGCTCGTGGATGCCGGCGACATCGCCGCGCTGAAGGCGCAGGTGCTGGCCTCCGGCGTGGGCATCCCCGCCCTCGTCTTCGCGGCCTGGGCCTCGGCCTCGACCTTCCGCGGCAGCGACAAGCGCGGCGGTGCCAACGGCGCGCGCATCCGCCTCGCCCCGCAGAAGGATTGGGCGGCGAATAACCCGGCCGAGCTGGCGAAGACGCTCGCTGCGCTCGAGGGCGTTCAGAAGGACTTCAACGCGAAGTCGCCGGGCGGCAAGAAGATCTCGCTGGCCGACCTGATCGTGCTCGCTGGCGGTGCCGCCATCGAAGCCGCGGCCAAGGCCGCGGGCCAGTCGGTGACCGTGCCCTTCCACCCCGGCCGCACCGATGCCGGCCCGGAGCACACCGATGCCGCTTCGTTCGCGGTGCTCGAGCCGCAGGCTGACGGCTTCCGCAACTTCGCCAAGCCGGGCCGCGAGGCCAAGGCCGCGGAGCTGCTGGTCGACAAGGCCCAGCTGCTCACGCTGACGGCGCCGGAGATGACGGCGCTGGTCGGTGGCCTGCGCGTGCTCGGCGCCAACACCGGCGGCAGCGCCCACGGCGTGTTCACCCACCGTGCCGGCGTGCTGAGCAACGACTTCTTCGTGAACCTGCTCGACATGGGCACGGCGTGGTCGCGCTCGGCTTCGAACCCGAACGTGCTGGAAGGCCGCGACCGCAAGAGCGGCGCCGTGCGCTGGACGGCCACGGTGGTCGACCTGGTGTTCGGCTCGAACTCTCAGCTGCGTTCGCTGGCCGAGGTCTATGCGCAGAGCGATTCGGCGGCGAAGTTCACCGCTGATTTCGTGGCGGCGTGGACGAAGGTGATGGAGCTGGACCGCTTCGACCTGCGTTGACCGAACGCGTCACGGCTGAAAACGCACGGGGTGGGCTGGCGAAAGCTGGCTCACCCCGTTTTCGTTTGCGGCGCATTTCGCCGAGTGCTGGCTGCGCCACAGCACGCCCGCGTGGCGACGCTGGCCCGCCCCGTCACCATCGACGTCATCTGCCCGGCGGCCCGCTCGAATGCGACGTCCCTGTCGCTCGAGCGGCGGCGCATCCATGCGCCGCCCTTCGGGCTTTCGCCTGATGATCCGGCCGGGGCTCCTTATTCGCGTCGCCACGCGGGCGTGCTGTGGCGCTTGCCGCAATCGGCGATGCGCAGCATCGGGAGCGATGAAGCTCGAACGCGCCGCCGCCAACCCACTCGCGGAGTTCCGCGAGCGGCGGCGCAGGGCCGGCCGCCAAGGCGAATAAGGAGCCCCGGCACGCTGTTGAGGCGCAAGGTCCGAAGGACCGGCTCAGGGATGAGCCGTCCGATCGAGGGGCAGGACGCCCCCTTCGATCGGACCGCCTGAAATCTCGCCTTGAAGGTGACGGGGCGGGCCAGCCTTGGCAGACGACCCTGCGCTGGCGCCATGGAGATCCCCGCGATCCACCACCGCAACCGCGCGACACGCGCCGCTAGAATCCTCGCAGTCCCCATCACTCGAGCCGCCGCCATGCCCATCCGCCCCTTCCGCGACAAGACGCCCCTGCTCGGCGAACGCTGCTACGTCGACGAGGGCGCGCACGTGATCGGCGACGTGGTGCTGGGCGACGACGCCTCGCTTTGGCCGGGCGTGGTGGTGCGCGGCGACGTCAACCACATCCGCATCGGCGCGCGCACCAACGTGCAGGACGGCACGATCATCCACGTCACGCACGACGGCCCGTACACGAAGCCGGACGGCTTCCCGACGATCATCGGCGCAGATGTCACCATCGGCCACGCGGCCTGCATCCATGCCTGCACCATCGAGGACGCCTGCCTGATCGGCATGAAGGCCCTGGTGCTCGATGGCGCGGTGGTTCGCAAGCATGGCTTCGTCGGTGCGGGCGCGGTCGTGCCGCCGGGCAAGGTCGTCGAGAGCGGCGAGCTGTGGCTCGGGAATCCGGCCAAGCCGGTGCGCCGCCTGAGCGACCGCGAGATCGAACAGCTCTACTACTCCGCCAAGCACTACGTGCGCCTCAAGGACGCCTACCTCGGCCTGCCGCTTGAATGAGCGGCGGCCGCCCGGCCGCGGCGGTCACTCCGCCGTGTGCAGGGCCACCGCGCCGGCGCGAAGTTCGCTGTAGATCGGGTCGGTGTCGGGCGCCTGCCCGTGCCACAGCCGAAAGGCTTCGGCCGCCTGCTCCACCAGCATGCCCAGGCCGTCGAGGGTGATCTCGCAGTCTTGCGAACGCGCCCACGACAGGAAGGCGATGGCGGCTTCGCCATAGCTCAGGTCAACCGCGAGGGTGCGCTCCGTCGCCAGTGACGACGGCAGCGCCATCGCGCTGGCACTGCGCCCCGCCGACGTGGCGTTGACGATCATGTCGAACACGCCGAGGTTGGGCAGGTCGTCCCAGTAACGCGTGTGCACGCGGCCGGGCTCGCCGAGGCGATCGCTCAACGCATCGGCGCGGTCCGGGCTGCGGTTGACGATCCACAGCGATTCGATGCCGGCATCGAGCAGTGCGGGAGCCACGCCGTGCGCCGCGCCACCGGCGCCAAGCAGCAACACCTTGCGCGCGCGCAGGTCGAGGCGATGGCGCTCGGTGAGGTCGTGCACGAGGCCGGCGCCGTCGGTGTTGTCGCCGTGCCAGCCATTGCTGCCGCGGATCAGCGTGTTCACCGCGCCGCAACGGCGTGCGCGCTCCGAGAGCGTGGCGCACAGGGCACGCGCGGCCTCCTTGTGCGGCAGCGTCACGTTGAGGCCCGCGCCGCCACTGCGGGCGAACGCAGTGACCGCGGCGTCGAAGCCCTCCGGCGCGACGTCGATGAGCCCGTACTCGAGGGCGATGCCGCACTGCGCGCCGAAGGCGGCGTGGATGCGCGGCGACAGCGAATGCGCGACAGGCTGGCCAACCAGGGCATAGCGTCCGCTCATGGCGTTCTCTCCTTGGCGAAGCGGTGGAAGCACTCGTTCAGCCTGCGCGCAACCAGCGCGCGGCGTCCAGCGCGAAGTAGGTCAGGATGGCGTCGGCGCCGGCGCGCTTGATCGACAGCAGGGCCTCGAGGGCGCAGGCGCGCTCGTCGAGCCAACCGTTCTGCGCCGCCGCCTTGAGCATCGCGTACTCGCCGCTCACCTGGTAGACGAAGGTCGGCGCGCCGTAGGCATCCTTCACCCGGCGCACGATGTCGAGGTAGGGCAGGCCCGGCTTCACCATCACCATGTCGGCGCACTCGTCGAGGTCGAGGCCGACCTCGCGGATGGCCTCGTCGCTGTTCGCCGGGTCCATCTGGTAGGTGTATTTGTTGCCCTTGCCGAGGTTTCCGGCGCTGCCCACCGCATCGCGGAACGGCCCGTAGAAGGCGCTGGCGTACTTCGCCGAGTAGGCGAGGATGCGGGTGTGCACGTGGCCCGCGGCTTCGAGCGCATCGCGGATGGCGCCGATGCGGCCATCCATCATGTCGCTGGGCGCGACCACGTCGGCACCGGCCTCGGCGTGGCTGAGCGCCTGCTTCACGAGGGCGTCGACGGTGGCGTCGTTGACGACATAGCCGCTGTCGTCGATGAGGCCGTCCTGGCCGTGCGTGGTGAACGGGTCGAGCGCCACGTCGGT
Organism: Silanimonas sp.; assembly: GCF_027531545.1. Taxonomy (GTDB): domain Bacteria; phylum Pseudomonadota; class Gammaproteobacteria; order Xanthomonadales; family Xanthomonadaceae; genus Silanimonas. The sequence continues at coordinate 9,143 of NZ_JAPZSC010000020.1, forward strand.
GATGACGCCAAGCTGCGGGTGTGCCGCCTTCAAGGCCCGCACGGCGCGCTGGGCGAGGCCCTGCGGGTTCCAGGCTTCGGCGGCGTCGAGGCTCTTGGCCGATGCAGGCGTCACCGGGAACAGCGCCAGCGCCGGGATGCCGAGCGCCACGGCCTCCCCGGCCACCTTCAGCAGTTCATCGATCGACACCCGCTCGACGCCGGGCATGGAGCCGATGGCCTCGCGGCCCGGAAGCTCGTGGACGAACACGGGCAGGATCAGGTCGTCGGCGGTGAGGCGGTTCTCGCGCACCAGGCGGCGTGAAAAGTCGTCACGACGCAGGCGACGCGGGCGTTGGCGGAGGGCACTCATTCGGGAAAACGTCGGTGGGCAGGGGATGAATGCCGATGGTACGCCGCCGGGGGCGGTCGGCAGGGCAAGACGGCCATCCCATTCCGCCCCGGGCAACCGGGCTTACACTCGGCCGAATGACGACGCCACCCTCCCCTCGCAGGACCGCGCCGGGACCCGCACCGCCGGACCCGGTGCCGCCGCCCGGGCAGGCGTTGGCGGACGCGGAGCGGGAGATCGCTCGTCTGCGCACGGAGCTGGACCGCCGCGCCCACGCGATGCGTTTCCAGGAGGCCCTGTTTGCCATCTCCGAGGTGGCCAGCTCGTCGAAGCCGACGGCCGAGGTCATGGCGGCGATGCATCGCATCGTCGGCACGCTGATGTACGCGGAGAACTTCTTCATCGCGCTGCGCGATCCGGAACGTCGCACCCTGCGCTTCGTGTATTTCGCCGACAGCGAGGACGCCGACGGCCTCGAGCCGGACCTGGAGATCCCCGAATCCGAGCTCCGCGGCAGCCTCACGGTGCAGGTGATCCAACGTCAGCAGGCGCTGCGCGGGCCCTCCGCGCAGCTGGCCGCCAGCCTCGGCATGCAGGACGAGGCGCATGGCCCCGAGAGCAACGACTGGCTCGGCGTGCCGATGACCAGCGACGGCATCACCCAGGGGGCGGTGGTGGTGCAGAGCTACCGTCCCGAGCACTCCTACAGCGCCGAAGACGAACAGCTGCTGTCCTACGTGGCCGAGCACATCGCCACCGCGCTGGCCCGCCGCCAGTCGACGATCGAACTCGAGCGCCGCGTGCAGCAGCGCACCGAGGCACTGCAGACCGAGGTGGTCGAGCGTGAACGCGCCGAGCGGCTGCAGACCGCGTTGTACCGGATCACCGCGCTGGCCAGCCGCCACGAGTCGGACGACGACGCGCGCTTCTACGCCGACGTGCACAGCATCGTCGGCGAGTTGATCGATGCGCGGAATTTCTACATCGCGCTGTGGGACGAAACGACGGACGAGACCTCCTTCCCCTACTCCGTCGACGAGCGGACGCCGACGCGCCCGTCCCGGAAGGCCGGCCAGGGCCTGACGGAGTACGTCCTGCACAGCGGCGAACCGCTGCTCGCCACCGAATCGGTGATGCGCGAATTGAATGCCCTGGGCGCGACCACGCCCGGGCAGCAGTCGGCGAGCTGCTGGCTGGGCGTTCCGATGATGGTGGACGACGCACCGGTGGGCGTGATCGCGGTGCAGAGCTACCGCGCGGACGTGCGGTTCACCCACCGCGACCTCGAACTGCTGAGCTTCGTCGGCACCCACATCGCCGCGGCGATCGGTCGCCGACGGGCCGGTGTCGCGCTGCGCCAGGCCTACCTCGACCTCGAACACCGCGTGTCGGAGCGCACGCGCGAGCTGGGGCTGGCCAACGAGACGCTGCGCCAGCAGATCAGCGCGCGCGAAGGCGTGGAACGCCAGCTCAAGCACCAGGCCCTGCACGACAGCCTCACCGGCCTGCCGAACCGCCAGTACCTGCTCGACCGCCTCGTGGCCTCGATGGCCCAGCACTCGGCGCAGCCGGAACGGCTGTTCGCGGTGCTGTTCCTCGACCTCGACCGGTTCAAGGTCATCAACGATTCCGAAGGCCACCTCGTCGGCGACGCGCTGCTGCGCGAGGCCGCGAAGCGGATCGGCGAGTGCGTGCGCAACCCGGACGTTCTCGCCCGCCTCGGCGGCGACGAGTTCGCCGTGCTGCTGGAGCGCATCCGCAGCGTCGAGGACGCCATCCAGGTCGCCGAACGCATCATGCAGGTGCTCGACCAGCCCTTCTTCATCGAAGGGCGCGAGCTGCACAGTTCGGCCAGCGTCGGCGTCGCCGTCGCACAGCCGCACTACGCGTCTGCCGAGGAGATCCTGCGCGACGCCGACGCCGCCATGTATCGCGCCAAGGCCGATGGCCGGAAGCGCTATGCGCTGTTCGACGAGGACCTCCGCCATCTCGCGCAGCAGCGGCTCGAGCTCGAGCGCGAGATGCGCCGGGCGATGGTCCACCAGGAGTTCGAGCCCTACTACCAGCCGATCGTCAGCATCGCCAACGGCGCCGTGCTGGGCTACGAGGCGCTGCTGCGCTGGAACCGGCCGGACGGCAGCGTGCGCGCCCCCGGCGCCTTCCTCGGCCTCGCCGAAGAGACGGGAATGATCGAGGAGATCGACTGGCGCATGTACGCGAGCGCGATCGGCGACCTCGCCCGCCTGACGCCGAGCCATGCCTACGTCTCGGTGAACCTGTCGCCGCGCCATCTGCTCGCCCCGGATTTCGCGACGCGCTTCCTTGCCCTGGTGCGCGACCAGCGTGCACACCCCTCGCGCGTCTGCGTGGAGGTGACCGAAGGCGCGCTGATCGACCGCAAGGACCTCGCCCGCGCTGCTCTCGAGACGCTGCACCGCGCCGGCGTGCGCATCATGCTCGACGACTTCGGCACCGGTTACTCGGCGCTCTCCTACCTGCAGCACTTCCCGCTGCACGGTCTGAAGATCGACCGCAGCTTCGCCACCGCGCTCGAAAGCGGCGCGGAAACGCGCGGCGGCTCGCGCCCAATCATCCGCGCGATCGTCGCGATGGCCGCGTCACTCGAGCTCGAGGTCGTCAGCGAGGGCATCGAGACCGAGGAACAGCGCAAGTCGCTGTGGACGCTCGGTATCCGCCAGGGCCAGGGCTACCACTTCGGCCGCCCCGCGCCGCTGCAGCACTGGATCGACCTCGGGGCGCAGCCGGCCGCGGTCTAGGGCCGCCTCAGCCCCGCCGCACCTCGACGAGGTGCCGTTCGCCCTCCAACCCCGGCACCGACAGCCTGTGGACGGCCCCACCGACCCAGCCGGCCGGCAGCTCGGCGATTTCCTCGGCGGGGTGCACACCCTTCATCGCCAGCAGGCGGCCGCCAGGGGCAAGGAGATGGCCGCCGACCTCGAGGATGCCCACGAGGCGGTCGAGCGCGCGGGCGGTGATCGCCTCGAACGCGCCGGGTTCGGCCACCGCTTCGGCACGGGACTCGAGCACGCGCACGCGCGGGGCAAGGCCGAGCTGGCGCACGCATTCGCGCAGGAAGCGCGCTTTCTTGCCGTTGCTCTCCACCAGGGCCACGGCGAGGCCCGGCGTGGCGAGCGCCAGCGGAATGCCGGGAAGGCCGGGGCCGGTGCCGAGGTCGGCGAGCGTGGCGAGGCCGCGCACGTGCGGCGCCATCGCCAGTGAATCGAACAGGTGCTTCACCAGCATCTCGGCCGGATCGCGGATGGCGGTGAGGTTGTAGGTGCCGTTCCAGCGCACCAGCAGGGCGAGGTAGGCCAGCAGGGCGCCGGCCAGCGTGCCGTCATCGCCCGCCGCCGGCGCGGTGCGTTCCACCGGCGCGCCCGGATCGAGGCCGAGAGCGGCGAGGCCTCGCTCGAGGTCGGGGCGCAGGAATCCAAGGTCGGTCGGAGCATTCATGCCGACGATTGTCGCGCCTCCGGCCGTTCGCGCCTACCGCCCATCCGGCGTGCGCGCCTCGACCAGGCGTTGCAGCAAGGCGATCTGCTCCTGCTGCGTGGCGATGAGCGTCGCCATCTGGTCCACCCGGAGCGCGTCGAGCTTCTCGTGCAGCGCGATGATCCCGAGCTCGGCGCGCAGATTCACCTCGTAGTCGTGCGCGGCCGCGATGCGGTCGCGTTCGGCCTGGCGGTTCTGGCTCATCAGGATCACGGGGGCCTGCACGGCCGCCAGCATCGAGAGCATCAGGTTGAGGAAGATGTAGGGATACGGGTCGAAGGCCGCCGTGCCGAGCAGCTCCGTGTTGACGAGCGACCACAGGACGATGACGAGGGCGAAAAGCCCGATGAAGGTCCAGGACCCGCCGAAGGCCGCCACCCCGTCGGCCATCCGCTCGCCGAAGCTGCGCTGGGCGTCGGCCTGGAGCGCCGCGTCCTTGGCGACGGTCTTCTGGTGCAGGGCGACGTCGAGAACGCGCCGCTCGACCGCACTCGCCTCCGCGAGGGCTTTGCCGAACCACTTCTCCGCGGCACGGGTGGGGGTGCTCGTCGGTGTGCCGTTCATCGGGTCCATGGGGAGGGGTCTCGTTGCCGGGTGGTGCCGGGATTCTCCTCCGCCCGCCGGCCCGAAGCGTCAACCAACGTCATCCTGAACCACGGCGCGACCGTGCTCACGTTCCGCAGGCCCCGGATGGGCCACCTTCGGCCTCCCCCCTGCTGCGAGCCTCCCCATGGCTGAAGTCCTGCTCACCGGAGCCACCGGCTTCGTCGGCCAACACCTGCTGCGCGAACTCGTCGCGGCCGGCCACGTCGTTCGGGGCGTCTCGCGTTCGGAGTCGGGCGATGCCGCCATCCGCGCCTTGGGCGGCGAGCCCGTCCGCGCGACGCTGGGCGAAGAGCGGCCCGCCGAGTGGGCCCTGCTGCAGGCGGCGGTCGAAGGCTGCGAGGCGATCTTCCACACCGCGGCGGACACCACCCAGTGGCGCCCGCACAACCCGATCCAGACGCGCACCAACGTGCGCGGGGCCGAACTGCTGCTGCGCGCGGCGGAAGCGGCCGGCATCCGGCGCTTCCTGCACACCAGCTCGGTCTCGGCCTACTCGCACCTCGTCCACGGCGTGCTGCGCGAGGACGTGCCGCAGCGCGGCGGCGAGAGCTGGGTGAACTACGAGCGCACCAAGTTCCTGGCCGAGCAGGCCGTGCGCGGCTCGCGCGTGCCTTGGGTGGTCCTCCAGCCCTCCCACATCCTCGGCCCCGGCGACACGCGCAACTGGGCGCGGCTGATCCTGCTGGTCGACCAGGGCAAGCTGCCCGGCGCCCCGCCCGGCTCCGGCGCCTTTGCGGATGTCCGCGAGATCGCCCGGGCCCAGGTGCGGGCTTTCGAGGACGGCATCGAGGGCGAGACCTTCCTGCTCGGTGGCGCACACGCCAGCTTCGTCGAGCTGATCGGCATGATCGGCGAGCGTCTCGGCCGCAAGGCCCCCACCCGCGCCACGCCGGCCTGGGTGCTGAAGTCGGTCGCCTTCGCCAGCGACACCCTCTCGCGGGTCACCGGGAAGATGCCGGACATCACCCCGGAGGCCGCGGTGTTCCCTTGCCACGACCTGCAGGTCGACTCGTCGAAGGCCATGGCCCGGCTGGGCTACCGCGAAACCCCACTGCCCGAGCTGCTCGACGCCACCATCGCCAGCCTGCGCGAAGCCGGCCTGCTCCGCGGCGGGCCCGGCAACCGCGCCTGAGCCCGCACGCAGCCCCACCTGAGCCGGGGCTCCGGGGCGCTGTGGCATCATCCACGGCCTTGCCGGCCCCTCGGGCCGGCTGCATGGAACCCGCGTCCCGCATGGCCCGCATCCTCGCAATCGCCAACCAGAAAGGCGGCGTCGGCAAGACGACGACGGCCGTCAACCTGGCCGCCGCCCTCGCCACCACCCCGCGCCGCGTGCTGCTGGTCGACCTCGACCCGCAGGGCAACGCCACCATGGCTTCGGGCGTCGACAAGCGCGAGCTCGAGGCCTCGATGTGCGAGGTGCTGTTCGAGGAGGCGACCGCGGACGCCGCGATCGTCAAGACGCAGGAAGGCTACGACCTGCTGCCGACCAACATTGATTTGACCGCAGCAGAAATACGGCTGATGGACGAGTCGCAGCGCGAGCAGCGTCTGAAGAACGCGCTCGACACGGTGCGCGACCGCTACGACTACATCCTGATCGACTGCCCGCCCTCGCTCTCGCTGCTGACCTTGAACGCGCTGGCCGCGGCCGACGGCGTGATCGTGCCGATGCAGTGCGAGTACTTCGCGCTGGAAGGCCTGTCGGCGCTGGTCAACACCATCAATGCGCTGAAGCAGAAGCTGAACCCGGCGCTCGAGATCAGCGGCATCGTCCGCACCATGTACGACGTCCGCAACAACCTCGCCAGCGCCGTCTCGAACGAGCTCACCGAGCACTTCGGCGACAAGGTGTTCCGCTCGATCGTGCCGCGCAACGTTCGCCTGGCCGAAGCGCCGTCGCACGGCCGCAGCATCATCGGGTATGACCGTTCCTCACGGGGCGGCATCGCCTACCTCGGGCTGGCCGGCGAGATCGTTCGCGGCGAGAAGAAGCTGGCCAAGGAGGCTGCACGATGAGCACGAAAGCACGCGGCCTCGGTCGCGGCCTCGATGCCCTGCTGGGCACCGGCAACAAGGGCGCGAAGGCCGACGAACCGGCGCCGGGCGATGTCCTGAAGACGCTGCCGATCGGCCAGATGCAGGCCGGCAAGTACCAGCCGCGCCAGCATTTCGACGGCGCGGCACTCGACGAGCTCGCCGAGTCGATCAAGGCGCAGGGCGTGATCCAGCCGATCCTCGTGCGCTCGGTCGGCAAGGACCGCTACGAGATCATCGCCGGCGAACGTCGTTGGCGCGCCGCCGAGCGCGCGGGACTCGTCGAGGTGCCGGTGGTGCTGCGCAAGGTCGACGACCGCGCCGTCATCGCGATGGCGCTGATCGAGAACATCCAGCGCGAAGACCTCAACCCGCTGGAAGAAGCGCAGGCCCTGGCCCGCCTCATCGACGAATTCGCGCTGACGCACCAGCAGGCCGCCGAGGCCGTGGGCCGCTCGCGCGCGGCCGTTTCGAACCTGCTGCGCCTGCTCGAGCTGCCGGAAGCCATCCGTGCGCTCGTCGACGCGCGCAAGCTGGAGATGGGCCACGCCCGCGCCCTGCTGACGCTCAACCCGCAGGCCGCGATCGCGCTGGCCCAGCAGGCCGCCGAGGAAGGCTGGAGCGTGCGCGAGGTCGAACGCCGCGCGCACGAGCTCGCCGCCGGCAAACTGCCCGAGACCAAGCCCGGCAAGAAGCCCGCGGTGAAGCGCGACGCCGATGTCGCCGAGCTCGAGCGCGAGCTCGGCGAACTGCTGGGCACGAAGGTGGAAGTGAAGTCCGGCCGCGGCGGCAAGGGCCAGCTGGTCCTGCACTTCCACGGCAACGAAACGCTCGAGGGCTTGCTCGAGCGGCTGCGCGGCCCCGCGAACTGAAGGCCAGATCGCCGGCGGACGCATCGTCCGCGCGACGCGTGCCCGAACCGGCTCAGGTCCAGTCGACCACGCCGAACTCGTCGAGCAGCTCGTCGCACAGCACGGCCCACTCGTTGGCCACCGCGCTGTTGGTCGGATTCCGCCACACCGGCTTCTTCGCGGCGAGCGCATCGGCCACGGCGATCGCGCGGCGCAGGTAGGGCGTGCGCACCTTGAACTGCTGCGCGAGGCGAGCCGCGGTGGTGGCGTGCTGCTTCGCGCGCGGGTTGATGGCGTTGATGACGAACTCGGCCGGCGCGAGGCCCGGGTTCATGTGCTCGGCGATCGACACCGCCTCGGCCAGCAACGAGGCCACGCCGTCGACGGCGTAGCTTTCGGGCTGCAGCGGGATGACGAGGCGCTGCGAGGCCGCGAGGGCCGCGGTGAGGCGCAGGCCGATCGCCGGCGCGGTGTCGATGACGATGACGCTGAACTCCTTGTTGAGCGTCTTCAGGTGGCCAATAGCGGTGAAGGCCTGCGAGAGCTGGCCCCGGTCGGTGGCGTTCAGGCCCGCCGTGGCGGGCAGCACGGCGATGTTCGGGTCGACGCCCGGCATCGGCACCGGCACCCCGTCGGCGGAGAACAGACGCTCGGCGCCATCAGCCTTCAGAGCCTTGCCGCGATCGGCCAGGGTGCCCGTGAGGTTTCCCTGGGCGTCGAAGTCGACCGCCAGCACCTTGTTGCCGCGCTCCGCGGCCCGGAAGGCCAGGTGCGCGGCCAGCGAGGTCTTGCCCACGCCGCCCTTGTGGTTCGCCACCGTCACGATCATGCGGTTCTCCCCCGTTCCGTCCGCCCCGAGTGTCGGCGGGATGGGCCCGGGGTGGCAACGGTCGCCGCCCGACCGCCTGAACGCCCTACCCGGCGGACTTGTCCACAGGCCGGGACGCTGGCATAGTGCGCGGCTCCCTGCGTCCGGCCCCGGCCGAACCGGGGATCCTCCGCCTCGACGCCGGCAAGAGCACGCGCTCTCCAAGGCACGGCCTCTCGGCCGCGGGGCGGGCCGAAGCCACCCAGGCAATGGGCGGCACCCACGCAGCACCCAGGAGGGCCACATGGGCCGCAAGTGTCAGCTGACCGGCAAGAGCGTGATGTCGGGCAACAATGTTTCCCACGCGAACAACAAGACGCGCCGTACCTTTTCGGCGAACATCCACGAGCGCCGCTTCTGGGTTGCCAGCGAGAACCGCTGGGTGAAGCTGAAGATTTCGGCGAACGCGCTGCGCACGATCGACAAGAACGGCATCGACGCCGTCCTCGCCGAACTCCGTGCCTCGGGCGTCAAGGTCTAAGGGAGAACGAACATGGCTTCGAAGCGCGACAAGATCCGTCTGGTGTCGACGGCCGGTACCGGCCACTTCTACACCACCGACAAGAACAAGAAGACGATGACCGGCAAGTTCGAGATCAAGAAGTACGATCCGACGATCCGCAAGCACGTCGCCTACAAGGAAGCGAAGATCAAGTAAGCCTCTGGCCGAACGATCCGCTCCATGAAGAACCCGCCGAAAGGCGGGTTTTTTGTTGCCTCAATCCGGGGCCACCACGACCCGGTTCCGCCCGCCGCGCTTCGCGGCGTAGAGCGCCTCGTCGGCGCGCTGCAGGGCTGCCTCCGGCGCTTCCGAGCCCTGCCACCACGCGGCGGCGCCGATACTCATCGTCACTTCGCCCGGTCCGAGCCCATCGCCACCGGCCGCGATCGCACTTCGCAAGGCTTCGGCGAGCAGCCCGAGCTGGGCGGGATCGCGCCCGCTGACGAGCACCGCGAACTCCTCGCCACCGTAGCGGTAGAGCTTGGCGCGGCCGCGCTCCGCCTCCGACTGCAGCGCGCGCTGCAAGGTGCTGGCCACCGCCACCAGCACGCGGTCGCCCTCGAGGTGGCCGCGCTGGTCGTTGATGGCCTTGAAGTGGTCGATGTCCATCAGCAGCACGCCAAGACGCGTGGCTTCGGCACGCGGCGCGACACGCCGCGCCATCGCCTCGTTGAATCGGCGCCGGTTGAAGCAGCCGGTCAAGCCATCGCGGTCGCCGAACTCGCGCAGCATCATGCCGGCGCGCTCCTCGAGCAGGGCGTACGTCGTGACGAAGCACACCATCAGGCCGTACACGCTGGCGAAGCGGACCACGTCGATCGGCGCCAGTTGCAGCATCGCGACGCCGCAGACGAACAGCCCGAACACGAGCATGGCCACCATCGCGCGCCACGCCGGCAGCAGGAACACGACGACCACCGGGAACAGGAAACCCCAGTAGTGCAGCGGGCGCTCGTGCCACCAGCCGAACCCGATGGCGAACACGATGAGGCCGAGGATCACGCCGAAGAAGGCCATGGTGCCGGCGCGCCTCGGCAGCCAGAGCAGGCCCAGCAGGCTCGTCGCGTTGAGCGTGAAGACGATCCAGGCCAGGCGTGCCGTGTCGGCGAAGCCCAGCGAGGTGTTGAGCAGGCCGAGCGCCAGCATCAGGGTCGACATGAGGGCGACCAGCACCAGCGCCACGCGCCAGCGCAGCGTTTCTCGAGTCTCGGCGTAGCTGGGCCGCGTGGTCGGCATTCCCTCTCCCCAGGGTGCCCACCAGCCTAAACGAGCACGGCGCCCCGCGGGGCGCCGTGCACGTCGATCAAGTCCCGATCAGGCGTCGCGGTGGGCCATCGCCATGAACTCCCGGGCGTTGCCGGTGTTCTTGGTGAGCAGGCTGGCGACGATGATCGACAGCAGGGCCGCCGGGACGCCATAGAGCGCCGGGTTGCCAAGCACGCGGATGCCCATGATGTCGGGCACGGCGGCGAAGCGGGCGAAAGTGAAGACCAGCGACACCACCAAGCCCACCAGGAGGCCGGCGATCACGCCTTCCTTGGTGAGGCCCTTCCACCAGACGGAGAGGATCAGCACCGGGGCGAAAGTGCTGGCGGCGATGCCGAAACACATGGCGACGAGGATGGCGACGTTCTGGTCCTTCAACCACACCGACGCCAGCGAGGCGATCACCGTCAACACCACCGCACCGACCTTGGCGAACACGAGGCGCTCGCGGTCGCTGCTGTTCGGGCGCAGCACGCCCGCGTAGACGTCGTGGGAGAGGCTGGTGGTCATCGAGATCAGCAGACCCACCGCGGTGCTGAGCATGGCCGCCATCGCGCCGGCGGCGATCAGGCCCAGACCCACTTCACCACCAAGCTCCATGCCCAGCAGCGGGATCGCCATGTTGGTGGCGCGACCGCGATCGCCGGCGGCGAGCATCTGGATCAGCTCGTCGTAGAGGATCATCATCGTGGCGAAGCCGACGAACAGCACCGTGATGTAGAACACGGCAAGGCCGATGATCGTGAGCCGTGCACCCTTCTTGGCGTCGGTGGCGTCCTTCACCGTGTAGAAGCGGATCAGGATGTGCGGCAGACCGGCCACGCCGAGCAGCAGGCCGAGCACGAGGCTCACCTGGCTCCACACGTCGGGCACGGCAAGGCCGGGCGTGAGGGCGTTGGGCAGGTCGGCGAAGCCCTGGCGCACGGCCTCGGCCAGCACGAACGGCCCATGCGCCGCGCCTTCGGCCGCCGGCGGCACGACGACCTGGCCGATGACCTTCACCGCCTCGGTCGGCGGTACCGCGTCCATGGCCTGGCCGATGATCGCGAACGGATTGCCGCCGAAGTACAGCACGGTGGCGAGCACGAACAGCGCCAGCATGGCCGCCAGCAGGATGACGCCCTGGATGGCCTGGTTGTAGGTGGTGCCCATCATGCCGCCGAGGATCACCATCAGGCCCATCGTGACCGCCGAGACGACCACCGTCACGTTGTAGTCCCAGCCCAGCAGCAGCTGGAAGAGGTGGCCGGCACCGACGATCTGCGGCACCAGGTAGAGCGTGCCGATCACGACCGTGGTGGCCATGGCGAGGAACTTCAGGCTGCGGCCACCGAAGCGGCCGACCAGCACGTCGGCGACGGTGAACTTGCCCGAGCTCTTCAACGGTCCCGCGAGGGCGACGAGCACGAAGATCCACGCACCGAAGAAGCCGATGGCGACCCACCAGCTGTCGACGCCAGCGAGGGCGATGGCGCCCGCCACGCCAAGGAAGCTCGCGGCGCTGCAGTAGTCGCCGAACATGGCCCAGCCGTTGAGGCGCGCCGAGATCTTGCCGCCGGCCACGTAGAAGTCCGTCGTCGTCGTGGTGAAGCGCTTGCCCCACCAGCTGATGTACACCACGAGGGCGAGGCTGACGGCCAGGATGGAGAACGCAATGGGATTGTCCATGCTCAGGCTCCCTTGTCCTGCGCGAGGCACATGCGCGTGACGACGATGCCCACCGCGAACACCAGCAACCCGGTGTAGATCGCCAGCGGGATGCCGAAGATCAGGATGCCGGCGATGTCGGCGAACTTGGCGGTGGCGATCACCGCCGCCGAGAAGTACACGGTGCAGAACAGGGCGAGCAGCTTGATGGCTGCCCACATCTTGCGCTTGAAGGCGGCCTCGTCGAAGACGACCCCCTCAGGCGGATTCCCGGGTGTTTGGGTGCTCATTCGGATGCCCCTCAGAAGTTGTAGCGGACGTGGAAGTGCAGGCGGGCGAGGTCGCCCTCGGTGCCGTTCTCGAGCCAGCGGCGACCCAGCCGCCCCTCGAAGCCGACGTCGACGCGCGGGAGCGGGCTGTAGACGAGGTTGGCCGCGATGGAGCCGACCTTCTCCGTCGCGCCGGCGCCGCTCAGCGCGACATCGTTGTCGAAGGTGGCGAGGCTGCCGTAGAAGTTGCCGCGCAGCTTCGGGTTGAAGACATGCCGCAGGCCGGCGAAGCCCGCCATCATGTCGACCGCCTCGAGCCGGTTGCCGGCGTCGAGCAGCACGTCGGGCGCGATGCCGAGGCCCACGTAGCGGCTGATGCCGCGGCCGGCGGTGACGCCGAAGCGCAGGTCGTTGCTGGCGTTGATCACGCGACGGCCCGTGAGGGACAGGCCGTAGCCCGCGCCGGCGTCGTCGATCCCGGTGGTGGTCTCGTGGCGCAGCTCGCGCAGCACGCCGGCCAAGCTGAGGTGGCCCCAATCGCCGCGCCGCGTCCAGCGCGCAGTGAGGTCGGGCAGGCGGTTGTCGTCGGACGAGATGCGTGCGCCGTTGCCGCGGAAGTTGCCCACCGTGGTCTCGGGGTTCTCCAGCGCGAAGGCCCAGGCGCCCGAGGTGTAGCGCAACTGGGCCTGGCGGACGAAGACGGTGCCGTCGGTGGCGCCGATGAGGTCGATGGTGTCGACGAGCGAGGCCGGGTCCTGGAAGTTGCTCCAGTTCTGGCCGACCATCCACGGGCCCCAGCTGGCCCAAGCGTGGCGCACGGTGACGCCGTAGGTGTTGGTGGTCGCCTCGGCGCCGAGCGCGCTGCCGAACAGGTCGAACTCGAGGTAGCCGCGCAACGGCGTGCCGCTCTCGGTGGCCGCGTCGCTGCTGAACCAGAAGCGCGAGAACTGCGCGGTGGCATCGAGGTCCATGCCCTCGTCGGGCCCGCCGACCGGCGTCGCCGAGGGCACGTAGAGCAGGCGGGCATTGCTGGCGTCGGGGATCTCTCCCCCGTCGGTATTCGTGGCCACGCCTTCCATCTTGATGAAGCCGCCGAAGGAGAAGCGCGTCCCCGGCCAACCCGCGGTGTTGATCGGCGTGGTCTGGATCGTCGGCGCGGCCGGTGCAGCGGGCGCGGCGGATGGTGCCGGTGCGGCGGCGGGCGTCGGCGCGGCGGCCTGCTGCGCGATGAGTTCGCTCACCATGCGCTCGAGCGTGGCGACGCGGGCCTCGAGCGCCTGCTCGCGCTCGGTGGATGGCACGGCAGCCGGCGCCTGCGCGTGCAGGGCGGCGGGCGCGAGTGCTGCGGCCAGCATCAGGCCGGTCGCGCGCGCCAAAGGATGGACGTGGTTTCGGTGCATCGGCTCTCCCCTTCCGAACGGGTGGTTCCCAGTCCGTGCAGGCTCCGTCGTGGCCGCGGCGGCAGCCATTCGCCTTTGGTCGAACAGGCCGGTGGGCTTCCACCAAAGTCGAAGGCGCGGCGCGAGACAGTTCCGGCCCTGCGTCGCACACTGCGGCCATCCCGAGATGGAGACGACCCATGGCCACCCCCGACGAGCGCCTGCCCATTCCCGCCCACTTCGCCGCGACAGCGCATTACGACAGCGCGGGCCTCGCCGAAGCCCGCGCGACGTTCGAACGCGATCCGGACACGTGGTGGCGCTCGCTGGCCGAGCGGCTGGACTGGTCGCGTTTCCCGACGCAGATCGAGGACGTCGATTTCGATCACGAGCGCTTCCGCATCCGCTGGTACGGCGACGGCGAACTCAACGTCGCGGCCAACTGCCTCGATCGACAGCTCGCCGCGAACGGCGACAAGACGGCGATCCTCTTCGAGCCGGATGACCCGAAGGAGCCGGCGCAGCGCATCAGCTACCGCGAACTGCACGCCCGCGTGTGCCGCCTCGCGAACGCGCTCACGAACCTCGGCGTGAAGCGCGGCGACCGCGTCACCATCTACTTGCCGATGATCCCGGAGGCCGCCGTCGCCATGCTGGCCTGCGCGCGCATCGGCGCCGTGCATTCGGTGGTGTTCGGCGGCTTCGCGCCGCACGCGGTGGCCGACCGCATCGCCGACTGCGGCAGCACGCTCGTCATCACCGCCGACGAGGCGCGTCGCGGCGGCAAGCGCATCCCGCTCAAATCGACCATCGACGAGGCCTTGGCGATGCCCGGCACCACGACGGTCTCGACGGTGCTGGTGGTGCGCAACACCGGCGCCGCCGTGCCCATGCAGATGCCGCGCGATCGCTGGTACGAATCCGTGGTGGAAGGCCAAGCCGACACGCACACGGCGCCCGCGATGGGCGCGGAAGACCCGCTGTTCATCCTTTACACCTCGGGCTCCACCGGCAAACCGAAGGGCGTGCTGCACACCTCGGGCGGCTACCTCGCGTGGGCCAGCTGGACCTTCCACGCGGTGTTCGACCACCGCCCGGACGACGTGTTCTTCTGCACCGCCGACGTGGGCTGGATCACCGGCCACAGCTACGTGGTCTACGGCCCGCTCTCGAACGGCGCCACCGCGGTGATGTTCGAAGGCGTGCCGACCTGGCCGGACAGCGGGCGCCTGTGGGACATCGTCGACCGCCACGGCGTCACCATCCTCTACACCGCGCCCACCGCCATCCGCGCGCTGATGCGCGACGGCGACGAGCCGGTGAAGAAGCGCTCCCGCAAGACGTTGCGCCTGCTGGGCACCGTCGGCGAGCCGATCAACCCGGAAGCCTGGCGCTGGTACCACCGCGTGGTCGGCGACGAGCGCTGCCCGGTGGTCGACACCTGGTGGCAGACGGAGACCGGCGGCATGTTGATCTCGCCGGTGCCGGGCGCGGTGGAAGCCAAGCCCGGCTCCGCCACCCTGCCCCTGCCCGGCGTGCGGCCTGCGCTCGTCGATGCCGAAGGAAAAATCCTCGATGGCGCAACGAGCGGCAACCTCGTGCTGCTGGGCTCGTGGCCGGGCCAGATGCGCAGCGTCTATGGCGACCATGCGCGCTTCATCGAGACCTATTTCAAGGCCTACCGCGGCATGTACTTCACCGGCGACGGCTGCCGTCGTGATGAGGACGGCTACTACTGGATCACCGGCCGCGTCGACGACGTCATCAACGTCTCCGGCCACCGCATCGGCACCGCCGAAGTGGAGAGCGCGCTGGTGTCGCACACGAAGGTGGCCGAGGCCGCGGTCGTCGGCTTCCCGCACGACATCAAGGGCCAGGGCATCTACGCCTACGTGACGTTGAAGGCCGGCATCGACATGGACGAGACGCTACTGGCCGAGCTGAAACAGCAGGTCCGCCACGAGATCGGCGCCATCGCCCAGCCCGACCACATCCAGTTCGCGCCAGGCCTGCCGAAGACGCGCAGCGGCAAGATCATGCGGCGCATCCTGCGCAAGATCGCCGAGAACGCCCCGGACCAATTGGGAGACACCACCACGCTCGCCGATCCAGCGGTGGTGCAGCACCTCGTCGAGCACCGGCTGGTGCGCTAAAGGCCCGCTCACTCCATCGGATCGATCACGAACCCGCTGCCGAGGCGCTCGCGCACCTCGGCGAGGCGACGCCGGCTGATCGGCACGCGCTCGCCGCCGCGCAGTTCGCAGGCCCAGCCCTTCGCGCTCTTCGACACGCGCCGGAGATGCGCGAAAGCAATCCAGTGCGAGCGGTGCACGCGCAGGCCCGCCTCGGGCAGGGCGGCCTCGACTTCGGCGAGGCTGCCCTGCACCGTCGCCCGGCCCAACGCGGTGCGCACTTGCAGGTAGTGCAGGTCGGCATCGATGCGCACGAGATCGCGGCCGATGGCGGTGGGAAGGCGTTCGAAGAAGGACGATGCGAGCGGTTCGGGCGGCGGGGTGATCGGGGCATCGCCGTTCCGGGCGTCGACTTCCTCGACTTCCTCGACTTCCTCGACCACCGGCGGGATCGACGCGCCACGCGCGGGCGCCGCGGTGGGCTCACGGATCACCGTGGGCGCCAGCGGCACGAGGTTCAACAGCGCCCAGCTGACGAGGTAGCTCGGCGCGAGTTGCAGCCATTCGGCCACCAAGGCCAGTCCGCCACCCGCCTCCGCCCAATGATCCAGGACGTCGTCAGGGGGGCTTTCCACCGGCATCGGGAACAGGCGCTCGAACCCGAGGGCCAGCGGGGCGAAAGCGAGGCTGCCCAGCAGGCCACCGACCAGCAGGCGTGACCAGGCCGGCGCCGCGCTCAGGACGGACCAACGCGCCGTGGCATGGGTGGCGACGATGGCCAGCGCGAGCCCGACCCCGATGTGCACAATCCACACCGCCCAGGCGGCGAACCAGGGCAACGTCCGCGTCGGCTCCGGCTCCAGTTGGGCGAACAGCAGGGCCAGCGCGATGACGACGATCGGCCAGGTGCGGGCGTAATGGGCGGTCATGGCGGCAGTTTAGGGCGGCCGTTCGTGCAGGCAACCTGCCGCTGGTGCAGCCGGCACGCGGTGGTCACACCAGCGGGTGGGCGACGTGGGCAGCTTAGACCCACCGCGCACCCCGACGCGGTCTGACCCGGAGACCCCTGAAATGACCCGACACCCGACCCCGAACCGCTCCCTCCGCCGCGCCGCCCTGTGCCTCGGGCTGGCCCTGGCTGCCGCGCCCGTCGCCCAGGCCAGCGACGAGGGCCTCTACGCCACCGCCCTGCTCGGGCTGGCCAACCAATCCGACCAGACGCTGACCTGGAGCGGCGTCGGCGCCCCGCCGACCGGCAACCAGTCGCGCAATCTGGCCCTCGACAGCGGCCTGCTCGGCGGCGGCGCCCTCGGCTGGGCCTTCGGGAACGGCTGGCGGGTGGAAGGCGAGTTCGTCTACCAAAGCGTCGACGCCGGCAACCCCGGCTTCGCCCCGCCCGGCCCGCAGGGCGCCGGCGACAACTTCGCCTCCACCTCCTTCGGCCTCAACCTGCTCTACGACGTCGACCTGTTCGGGTCGGACAAGGCCAAGACGTATGTCGGCCTCGGCTATGCCCGGCTGACCGAGGTCGACATGGACATCGGCGGCTCGTCCTACAGCGGCAGCGGCGACGGCTTCCAGGTGCTCTTCGGAGCGCGCTACGACCTCGGCGAGAACCTGTTCATGGATGCGGGCGTGCGCTGGCTGGACGCCGGCAAGGTGAAGCTCGACGCGGAACGCGGCAACGGCCGCATCGAAACCGACTATGCCCCGTGGGCCCTCACGGTCGGTCTGGGCTGGCGCTTCTAACGCGGGGCCCATCGCTGACGATGCGCCCGTCGACCAGCTCGATCACCCGGTCGCAGCGGTCGGCGAGGCGCGGGTCGTGCGTCACCACGAGCACGGCGAAGCCTCGCTCGGCGTGCAGGCGACGCAGCAGGGCGAAGACCTCGTCGGCGGTCCTCGTGTCGAGGTTGCCGGTCGGCTCGTCGGCGAGCAGCAGGGCGGGCCGCGCCATCAGCGCCCGGACGATCGCCACCCGCTGCTGCTGGCCGCCCGAGAGCGCCATCGGGGGGCGGTCGGCCAGCGCGCCCAGGCCCACGGCCTCGAGCAGCGCCATGGCCTCGGCCACCAGCGCCGGGGTCGGCCGACCCTCGCGCGCCAGCCTCGGCATCATCACGTTCTCGAGCGCCGTGAAGGCCGGCAGCAGGTGGTGGAACTGGAAGACGAAGCCGATGGCCTCGCCGCGCAGCCGCGTGCGGGCCTCGTCGTCGAGCGTGCGCGTGGGCTGGCCGAGCAATTCGATCTCGCCCTCGGTGGGCGAATCGAGCTGGCCCAGCAGGTTCAGCAGGGTCGTCTTGCCCGAACCCGACGGGCCAATGAGTGCGGCGAACTCGCCGCGGCGCAGCTCGAAACCGAGGCCGTGCAGCACCTCGATCTCGCTGGGCAGGCCGACGTTGTAGCGCTTGCGAACGCCGTCGAGGCGCAGGACGAGCTCATCCGCCACGCATCGCCTCCACGGGGTCGAGTCGCGCCGCGCGTCGCGCCGGGGCCATGGCCGCGAGCATGCCCACCACCGTGGCCATCGCCGAGGCACCGACGAACAGCGTCGGCGTGACCACCAGCGAGAACGCACCACGGCCGGAGCGGGCGAGGCCCATCAGCTCCCACAGGCCGAGTAGCCCCGCGCCGATCAGGCAGCCGAAGGCCGCGCCGATGAGGCCGACCAGCGCGCCCTGCAGCAGGAACACCCGCAGCACCTGGCCGCGCTGCGTGCCCATCGCACGCAGGATGCCGATCTCGCGGCCGCGCTGCACCACGCTCACCGCCAACACGCTGGCGATGCCGAAGGCGGCGGAGAGCCCAACGAACACCTTGATCAGGTTGGTCGACATGCTCTGTGCCGACAGCGCGCCGAGGATGTTGCTGTTGAGCGTCATCCAGCTTTCGGCCTGGATGCCGAGGCGTGCGGCGATCTGCTGGGCCACGTCTTCGGCCTCGAAGATCTCGCGCACGCGCAGGTCGATGCTGGTGGCGCCACCCGGCAGGTCGAGCAAGCTCTGCGCCGGCTTCATCGCGAGGTAGACGAAGCGGCCGTCGAGGTCGCGCACGCCGAGTTCGAACAGCGCGACGATGGTGAACACATCGCTGCGGCCATCGCCGGTATCGAGGCGGATGCGGTCGCCCAGCTGGGCCCCGAGGTCTTTCGCGAGCTCACGGCCGATCGCCACGTCATTGCCGACGATGCGCCAGCGCCCTTCCTGCACGTTGTCGGGCACCGGCACGATGCGCACGTAGCGCTCCGGGTCGATGCCCATCAGCACCACGGCGCGGCTGGCCGCGCCGCGACGCGCCAAGGCGGGGCCGGAGACCAGCGGCGAGATCGCCGTCACTTCGGGAAAGCCGGCCAGTGCGGTTTCGATGCGCTGCCACTGGTCGACCGAGCGCAGGCGTTGCGCGCGCTGGTCAACGCGGGAGAGCACCGCCGTCTCGCCGTCGACGCGCAGCGGCCGGGCCACCTCGTCCGGGGCGCTGATGCGGATGTGCGCCTGCGTGCCCAGCGTGCGATCGATGATCTGCTTCTGCAGGCCGCCGATCAGCGCCGTCAGGAAGACGATGACGGCTACGCCCACGCCGATGCCGGTGATGATCAGCAGGGTCTGGGCGCGGCCTTCCAGCAGCAGGCGGGTGGCCAGCGTCCATTCGAACCAGAGCCGCGACACGCTCATTCCGCCGCGGCGACGCGCACGCGCGCACCGTCAGCAGGCGCACCGGCCAGCGGCAGCACGGCTTCGCCTTCGGTGAGGCCTTCGAGCACTTCCACGCGGTCCACGCCGCGCAGGCCGAGCGTCACCGGCACGCGCTGCACGCGCCCCTCGCGAACGACGAGCACCGTCGACGGCCCAGCGCTGTCGCTGGCATCGACGGCATCGATCGGCAGCACCAGGGCGCGCTCGCGACGCCCGACTTCGATGTCGATGGAGACGGTCATGTCCTGCCGCAGCGTGGCCGGCGGCTCGGGTACTTCGACGCGGACTTCGACGGTGCCGGTCTGCGGGTCGACGGCCGGCGCGATGAAGACCACGCGGGCCGGCAGGCGCTGGCTGGGGAAGGCATCGGCGGAGACGAGGGCCGACTGCCCTTCGGCGAGTCGCTCGAGATTGCGTTCGTCGACCTGCGCGACGACGAGCAGGTCACCCTCGCGGGCGAGCTCGACGATGCCGCGGCCGGCCTGCACCACGTCGCCGGGCTCGGCGAGCCGGCGCAGCACGGTGCCGGCCACCCGCGTGCGGATGACGGCCTGCGCCAGCGCGGCCTCGGCCGTGGCGACGCGATCGCGCAGCAGGCGTTCGGTGCTGCCACCGGGGCCGGACGCTCGGGCCTGCGCTTCCGCTCCCGCCAACGCGGCGTCGGCCACCCGGCGGGCCTGTGCGGCCTGTTCGGCGCGGTCGCGGGCCACGAGGCCCTTGGCGGCGAGTTCGGCGAAGCGCGCGGCATCGCGGCGCGCTTGCTCGGCCGCACCACGGGCCTGCACCAGCGTGGCCGCGTCCACCGGACGCTCGCGCTCGAGAAGCTGCGCGAAGGCCGCACGGGCTTCCTCCAACTTCGCGCGCTCGTCGTCATCCGACAGACGGGCGACGACATCGCCGGCGGCAAGGCGATCACCCTCGCGCACCGGGCGCTCGAGGACCGTGCCGGTGATCTCGCTGCCAACGGTCACGCGCGACGGCGTCTCGACGCGGCCCGTGGCGACGACATTGGCCAGCAGGGGCCGGGCCTCGACGCGATACGCCTCGACGACGGGGCCGAACAGCCAGCCCGGCACGCGCGAGGCGATGAAGAGGAGCACGAGCGCCGCGACGACCCAAGGCCAGCGGCGACGCAGCGCAGGAAGGAGGGCGCGCAGGGAAATCGACATGGCCCGAGCGTAGCGCAGGCTGGGACTGGCACACCGTGCGGAAGCGCGCCAGGCTCGCCAGACCCCGCGCCGCGTGCGCTGCCCCGGAGACCGCCATGCCCGTCCACACCCCCTCCCTCGGTGCGCCGTGCTGGTTCGAACTGGCGAGCACGGACCCCGCGCGTTCCATCGCGTTCGCCCAAGCGGTGTTCGGCTGGTCGGCCGATGAGCAGGGCATGCCCACGGGCCCCTACGCCTTCATGGCCAATTCGACCGCCGCGGTGGGCGCCATCTGTGGCCTGCCACCCGACGCCGAGGGCGCACCCTCGTTCTGGAGCGCCTACTTCCTCGTCGCGGACGTCGATGCCTCGCGCGCGAAAGCCATCGCGCTCGGCGCCACGCCCTTCGGCGAGCCCTTCGACGCGCCGGGCATGGGCCGCGGCGCCGTGCTGGCCGACCCGGGCGGCGCGGTCTTCAATCTCTGGCAGGCGGATGCGTCCGGGGGCGGCGACTTCGCGATGTTCGAGGACCACAGCATCGGCTGGGTGGAACTCGCCACGCGCGATGTCGATGCCGCGCAGCGCTTCTACGGCGAACTGCTCGGCTGGACCTTCAAGGACTCGGCGAATGCGCCGGCCGGCACGCGCTACAGCGAATACGCCGCCGGCGACACGCACTACGGCGGCCTGTTGCAGATGACGGCGGAATGGGGCGACCTGCCCGAGCACTGGTCGCTCTACGCGGTCGTTCCGGACCTCGATGCCGCGCTGGCCGCCACCGCAAGCGCGGGCGGCAGCGTCAGCGTGCCGGCCTTCGACGCGCCGGGCGTGGGCCGCATCGCCCGCATCGACGACCCGACCGGCGCCGGGCTCTACCTGATCGAACTGGCCCGCTGACGCAGGAAGGCCACCAGCGCCTCGGCGCTCGCGCCGCCGCGCGTCATGGCGAAGGCGTGCTCGGTGTCGCGGTGGCGATCGAGCCAAAGGCCGCCCTCCGCGCGCGGCTCGGGGCGCGTGGCCGCCAGCCAAAGCGCCGTATCGGCACCCTGCTCGCCGGTGCGCAGCAGCCGGCGCAGCACGCGGCGGAAGCCCGGCAAAGCGCTGCGCACGCCATCGGTATCGACCCAGCCCGGATGCATCACCTGCGCGCGCGGTCCGTGCGCCTCCGCGTTCCAGGCCCGCGTGAGCTCGATCTGCGCGCGCTTGTGCTGCGCATAGGCCATGAAGCCGTCGTGGTGGGCCGCGTCGCGCGCCTCGAGCGCGTCGAGATCGAGCTTCGCGCCGTAAGCGCCGCCGGAGCTCATCGAGATGATCAAGCTGCCCGCGTCGAGGGCGCCGGCCCCGCGCAGGGCCGTCGTCATCGCGAAGGGAACCAGCAGGTTGGTCGCGAAGCTGGTTTCCACGCCTTCGGACGTCACCGTGTGCCCGTGGAGCATCACGCCGACGTTGTGCACCAGCACGTCGAAGCGCGGGGCGTGCGCCGCCCAGGCCCCGGTCGCCGAGATCCGCGACAGGTCCAGCGGAACGGCATGCAGGCGGCGGGCGTCGTCGCCGGCATCGCGCCGCAGCGCCTCGAGCTTGCCGGGGTCGCGCGCCAGGGCATGCACCTCGGCACCGCCCCGCAAGGCACCGAGCACGATGGCGCGGCCGATGCCGCCGCTGGCGCCGGTCACGCACCAGCGCTGCCCAGCGAAATTGAGGGGCGGCGCGGGGCGGGCGGCCAACCGGCGGCGATGTCCGAGGGTCGAGAACGGCCCGAGGAAGCGGGCATAGAAAACCAGCGAGGCGAGTGTCTTCAGCATGAGGGCAGTTTGGCCCATCGGAAGGCGAGGCGCAGTGAGCGGCACGCGAGTGCGGGGTGAGGGCGCGCACCGCGGGCCCGGCTGCTAGGCTTCCGGCCCATGCCGCTCCTGCTCGTCGCCGATGACCACCCGCTGTTCCTCGATGCGCTGAAGCGCCTCGTCGGCGGTTTCTGGCCCGACGTCGCGGTGCAGGAGGCCAGCGATGCGGAGAGTGTCTTCGCCCTCGCGGAAGCTCAGCCCGACGCCGACCTGCTGCTGCTCGACCTGACCATGCCCGGGGCCCGCGGTTTCTCGGTGCTGGTGCACCTGCGCGCCCAGCATCCCGCCCTCCCGATCGTGATGGTCAGCGCCCGCGACGACGCCGACACCCGCCGCCGCGCGCTGGACCACGGTGCCGCCGGCTTCCTGTCGAAATCGGCTTCGCCGGAGGAAATGCAGCGCACGCTCGATGCCGTGCTGGCCGGCGACCGCCCCCAGCCGCCCCCCGCCAGCGCGCCGGTGGGCCCCGATGAACGCGCCATCGCCGCGCGCATCGCCACGCTGACACCCGCGCAGTTCCGGGTGCTCAGCCGCGTGGCCGCCGGCCTGCTGAACAAGCAGATCGCCTGGGAACTCGGCATCGGCGAGGCCACGGTGAAGGCCCACATGGGCGCGGTGCTCGACAAGCTCGGTGCCACCAACCGCACGCAGGCCGTGCTGATGCTCGGGCAACTCGGTCTCGAACCGCCGGCGCCCATCCCCGACGAAGAGTGATCGCCGGGCGTGGCGGTGCGGGCTCAGCCCGCCGCCAGCCAAGCGCGCAGCGCCGCCGGCCGTACCGGCTTGTTGATGACGGTGAAGCCCGCCGCGCGAGCACGCCGGCGCAGCGCCTCGCCGCCTTCCGCCGTCAGCAGGAGCACCGGCATCGCTCCCCATCGCGCCACGAGCCGCTCGGCGAGTTCGATGCCGTCCATGGCGTCGTGCAACTGGAAGTCGACGATCAGGCGCGTCGGTCGCGACGTGTCGGCGAGCGCCAGCGCCTCGGACGCGTTCCCCACGCATTCGACGGCGACGCCCCAGCGCGCGAGCAGCGCATGCAGGGCGTCACGGATGTCGGCGTCGTCGTCCACGCAGAGCACGCGCAGGCCGGCCACGGCGTCGGCCGGTTCCATGGCGCCGCTGGCGGGTGAAGTCCCCGACGCCGGTGCGCTGCGCGGCAGGGCGATGCCGAACACGCTGCCGTGCCCCACGCGCGAGCGCAACGAGAGCGGATGGCCGAGCCCGTTGGCGAGCCGTTGGGCGATCGACAGGCCGAGGCCAAGGCCACGATCGCCCTCGGCGCCGGTCGCGCCGGCGCGACGGAACTCCTCGAAGATCAGCTCGCGATGTGCCTCGGCGATGCCCGGGCCGGTATCCCACACCTCGACCACCCAGCCAACGCGGCGCCAACGCACGCCGATGCGCACGCCGCCGTGGACGGTGTAGCGCAGCGCATTGGCGATGAAGTTCTGCAGCACGCGTCGCAGCAAGGCGGGATCGCTGGTCGTCCATGCGCGCGTGTCGACCGCTTCGATCGACAGGCCGCGGGCGCGCGCCAGCGGCTCGTATTGCTCGACCAGCCCGCACAGCAGCGGCCCCAGTGCCAGCGCCTGCGGGCGCGCCTGCAGTTGCCCGGACTCGATGCGCGAGAGGTCGAGCAGGCCGTCGAGCAGTTCCTCGGCCGCGCGCAGCGAGGCATCGATGCGGCCGCTGATCTGGCGCTGCTCGCCACGCTCGTCGGCTTCGCGCAGGGCCGCGGAAAACAGCCGTGCGGCATGCAGCGGCTGCAGGAGGTCGTGGCTGAGCGAGGTCATGAAGCGCGTGGTCGCCTGCCGCGCCTGCTCGGCATGGCCTTGCGCGCGCGCGGTTTCATCGAGGGCGATCGAGAGCGCATGGGTGCGCTCCTCGACGCGCCGCTCCAGCTGGGCGGCGGCATCGCGCAGCTCGAGCTCGACGCGCTTGTAATCGCTCACGTCCGTGTAGGTGGTGACGTAGCCGCCGCCGGGCAGCGGCTGGCCGCGCATCTCGATCACCTGCCCGTTCGGACGGATGCGCTCGAACACGTGGGGCGCACCGCGTCGCAGATGCTCGAGACGACGCTGCACGTGGGCGTCGACGTCGCCGGGACCGCACTCGCCACGCAGGGCGTTCCAGCGGATCAGCTCGGCCACGGGCTTGCCCACGTAGAGCTGCCCGTCGGGATACTCGAACAGGCGCTGGTAGGCATGGTTCCAGGCGATCAGGCGGAGCTCGGCATCCACCACGCTGACGCCATGGCTGACGTGCTCGAGCGTGGTGGTGAGCAGCTCGCGGTTGAAGCGGCGCTGCTGCCCGGCTTCGTCGAGCAGGGCGACCACCTCGCCGAAGGCCATGCCGCTGCCGCGCAGCGCCGCGGTGAGCAATGCGCGCGCCGAGGCCGCGCCTACCGCGGAGGCGAGCAGGCGTTCGCCGAACTGCAGGAAGGCCCGATCGGCCGGCGCATCGGGCCTCAGCGGTCGGCCGCGCTCGGTGGCGAAGGCGGAGAACTCCGCGTGCGCGGCGGTGTCGCCGAGCACGCGGGCGCAAAGGGCGAGTACGTCGCCCTCGGTGGCACGTCCGGTGGCTTCGGGGTCGGGCTCCTCGCGCGCCGCGTCCGGCGCGAGGAAGGGTTCCGCCGCCAGCCGCGCCTCGAGGCCGGGCCGGTAGCGCAGCGAGCCCGCCACGAAGGCCGCGACGTTCGCGAGCAAGGACAGCACGGTGCCGTGCGTGAGCGCGTCCCAGCCGGACAGCCCGAACATCGCCTCCGGACGCAGCATGGCGAGGCCGAACAGACCGTGGGCGAGCCAGTCCGCGCCAAAACCGAAGCCCCGGGCCAGCGCGGGCAGCAGAAGCGTGTAGAAGAAGACCGCGAAGCCGAGGGCGATGCCAAGCCGTGCACCGGCCCGGCTGGCTCCGCGCCAGTAGAGGCCACCGATCAGGGCCGGCGCGAACTGCGCGACGGCGGCGAAGGCCAGCAGGCCGTGCGAAGCCAGCGCCACGTCGCCCGCGAACGCGCGCGAATAGGCCCAGGCCCCGAGGCACAGCGCGACGATGCTGGCGCGGCGAACCCAGAGGATGCGCTGGCCGAGGCGGCCGGGATCGTCGGCGCCGCGCAGCAGCCACGGCATCGCGAGGTCGTTGCTCACCATCGTCGCGATGGCGAGGCTGGCCACCAGCACCATCCCGGTGGCCGCCGATACGCCCCCGAGGAACGCCACGAGCGCGAGATCGACCCGCCCTTCCGACAGCGGCAGGGCCAGCACCCAGGCATCGGGCGGCGCGCGCCCGGCCAGCGCCGCTTCGCCGGCCCAGGTGATCGGCAGCACCGCGAGGCAGACCAGCAGCAGGTAGAACGCGAAGGCCCAGCGGCCCGGCCTGAGGTCGTCGGCCGACTGGCACTCGACCACGAGCACCTGGAACTGACGCGGAAGGCAAAGCAAGGCGAAGAACGCGAGCAGCGTCTGCGCGGCGAAGGGATCCGGCAGCGCCGGGAGGGGTGCGTCGCGCACCGCACAAGGGACTTCGGCACCGAGCAGTTGCCACGCGAAAAGGCCCACCACGACGAGGGCCAGCAACTTGACGACGGACTCGACACCGATGGCCCACATCAGGCCGCGATGGTGGCGCGTGGCGTCGACATGGCGGGTGCCGAACAGGATGGCGAACAGCGCGAGCAGCCCGGCCGAGAGCAAGGCGGGGTCCTCGAGCGGCGCGCCGCGAGGCATGCCCGTCAGCACCTCGACGGAGAGGGCGATCGCCTTGAGCTGGAGGGCGAAGTAGGGAATGGCCGCGACCACCGCGATGAGCGCGACCATCGCCGCGAGCTCGCGGGCGCGGCCGTAGCGCGCCGCGAGGAAGTCGGCGATGGAGGCCGTGCGCTGCCGCTGGCCCACCACCACCATCCGCCGCAACAGGTCGCCACCGAAGACGAGGAGCAGCAGGGGGCCGAGGTAGATCGGCAGGTAGCTCCAGAGGTTGCCCGCCGCGCTCCCGACCGCGCCGAGCAGGGTCCATGAGCTGCAGTACACCGCGAGCGTGAGCGCGTAGAGCAGGGGCCGTACTCGCGGGCTCGCGGGCCCGGCGCGATCGCCGCTCCAAGCCACGGCCAGCAGCACGCCGGCATACAGCAGCGAAAACGCCAGCAGGCTCAACCCATGGACCATCGATTCCCCCTTGCCTCGATTCTAGGCCCCACCGGCGCGGGCGCGCAGGACGCACCAGGCCAAGGCCGTCGCGGCGGCGTCGGCGAGCGCGTCATGGCGCTGCATCGGAGGCACCCCGGCCTCGGCGAGGATGGCATCGAGATCGCGATGCCGGGCCGTCTCGGGGTGCCGGGCCCACTGCCGCCGATAGTCCACGTCCGCGAGGTCGATGCGGCGGCTGGGCAGGGGGAAATCCGTGATCGCGCGAACGCTGCGATCGAGCAGCGCGATGTCGAAGTCGATGCAGTAACCCAGCAACGGCCGCGGACCGAGCCAGTGGAGGAAGGCCTCGACCACCACGCGCTCCGCTTCGGCCGCCGCCACGTCGCCGGGCAGGATGCGGTGGTGGCGGATCGAGTCGATGCCGAAGGCGCGGCCCGGATCGACCCAGCGCTCGAAACGCTCCGACAGCACCACGCGTCCGCCGCGCACCGGGACGGCGGCCAAGCGCAGGATGCGATCGGACGACACGTCGAGGCCGGTGGTCTCCAGGTCGAGGCTCACCACCTCGTCCGCGGGCGGCGCGGCGAACAGCGCCCCCCAAGGCCCGGCGCCGTGGCGCCACGCCAGCCAGCGCCTGCGAAGCGCGTTCATGTCATGCCGCGCAGCTGGAGCGCGTCGCGCAGTTGGTCCTTGAAGCGATTCACCACCCGCAGGGCATCGCGCAGCAGCTCGCGGTCGAGGTGCCTCAGCGCGGCCACGTCGAGGCGGTTGTCCGGAACCCGCCCGGCCGCCAGGGCGTCCAGCTGCTGTGCGAGGCGCAGGCGCTGGAACACCGCGAGGGCCTGCGGCACGTCACGGCCCAGCTCGCCCGGCAGCGCGCCGGCCGCCACCAGCCCTTCGCAGCGCGCGAAGCTGTTGCTGCGCGCCACGCCATGGCGCAGGGCGAGCGTCCGCAGGCCGTGAACCAGCGGGAAGATGCCGCCCTTCTTGATGTCGGTCCCATCGCCACCGTCGCGCACGCGGCCGAACAGGGTGAGCGGCGTATCGAACTGGAAGGTGGCGAGGCCCATCTCGCGCATCAGTCCCTCGTCGCGGCCCAGCATCATCAGATCCTCGTGCAAGGGCTGCACGAGATGCCGGTCACCGGCCACCGGGCGCGCATCGACCACCATCGACAGCTCCATCAGCGATACGGGATCGCCACGGCGACGCCAGTCGGCGATGCGCCCGCGCCAGCCGTCGAGCGTCTGCCGCCAGTGCGGGTTGCTCGCCATGACGCCGCCGGCGCAGGGCGGGTAGCCGATCTCGGCGAGCCGCGCCGCGAAACGCGCCATCGCGCCGGCGTAGGCATCGGGTTCGCAGCCCGGCGCGAGGATCAGCGCGTTGTCCTGGTCGGTCTTGAGGATCTGTTCGCGACGGCCCTCGCTGCCCAGCACCAGCAGGCACGCGCCCTCGCGCAAGGCCTCGGGCACGCAGAAGCGGAACAGCGCGGCGAGCAGCCGCGAGTTCAGCGCGCTCACCATCTCCATCAGGTAGCTGATCTTCGCGCCCTGCGCGAACAGCGTGCGCACCAGCGCGTCCATCTCGCGCGCCGCGGCCACCACTTCCGCCTCGTCGGCCGCGCGGGCGAGGCGAAGGCTGATGAGGTGCGACTGGCTGGCGTAGTGGCTCAGCACTTCCGCCAAGCCGATCGTGCCGACCACGGCGCTGCCGCGGCGCACGGCCACGCGCTCGATGTGCGATTCGGTCATCGTCACCAGCGCTTGGAACAGCACGTCGTCCTCGCGCACGCCGATCAGCGGGCGATGCGCCAGCGGACCCACCGGCGACGCGAGGCCATGGCCCTCGAGCGCCAGCGCATCGAGGAGATCCGTGCGGGTGACGATGCCGGGCCCGTCTTCTCCCGGCGAAGGCTCGATGACGAGGCACTCGACGCCGCGACGGCGAAGTTCGGCCACCGCGGCGCCGATCGACACCTCCGGCGACACCGCGACGGCCTCGGCCAGCTGCGCATCGCGGACGCGGGTGAGCATCAGCCGGTTGGCTTCGGACGGGGCGCTCTTCTCGGCCAGCAGTTGCCGTTTCGCCGACAGCCCCTCGTGGAACCACGCGGCGAAGCGCGGCTGCTCGTCGAGCAACACGCGGAACACCGGTGCCGGCAGCACGAAGGCCAGCACTTCGCCGCGGGCTCGGTAGCGATGGCGCGCCCGGCCGGTGATCACCGCGAACGCGCCGAACACCTCGCCGGGGCCGTAGTCGGAGAACAGCCGCTCGCGGCCGTCCTCGATGTCGCCGGCCTCGACCTCGCCGCGCAACACCACGTAGACCTGCGTCGACGGCTGCCCCGCTTCGATCAGCACCGTGCCCGGCGCGAAGAAGGCGAGGTCCAGCGCGGCCTCGACGCGCGCACGCGCCGGGGCATCGAGCAGGTCGAAGGGCGGGGCATGGAAGTCGAAGCCGGGCGTGGCCATGGCCCAAGGCTGCCACGCCCGCAACGCGGCGTCCCTTCGACCTTCGGCGAAGGGCGGCGTCACGGCTTGCCGTACGCGCCGCCGGGTGCGCCCGCTCGTCGGAATCGGCTGGCGGAGTTGAACGGCGTTTTGCTCAGATGCCGGCGTCGCCCGCCACCCCCCGCGCCTGCCCATGAACCACGACGCCGAGCTTGACCAGCTCCACGCCCAGTCCGACGACATCGCCGCCGCCCAACTCCCCTTGCTGGTGGCGTTCGGCTTCGCCATGACGGCCCTCGCGGGCTTCGCTCTCAGCTCGCCCGGCATCGGCATCGTCGGCTGGTTCGGCGGCTTCCTGATCGGGCTGTACGCCATCAGCCGAGGGGCCGCCGCCATCGAGCTGCCAGCACTGGCGAAGTACCCGGCGATGCTCGCCACCTTCGTGCCCGGCTTCTGCGCGCTCGCCACCGGTGGCGTGTGGTGGCTGTCGCGCAATGCCGCGTCGGCGAACGCCGCGGCGATCGAACGCACGGAACGCAGCGCGCGCCTGGCGGCGCAACGTCCCGCGCCCGCCACGACGGCGGCTCGCGTGCCGCAGCCGACGCCCGCCGCGGCGCCCTCGCCGATCCCGGAGAAAGCGCTGCCCGTGGTGCGCGCCGTGCTCGAGCAGCCCGCCGACCCGGGCGCGCCGATCAAGATCGGCGTCCCCGAACGCCCGGAAGGCATGAGCGATGCGGACTGGGCCTTGTTCGCCAACGCCACCGGCCCGGTCGCGCGCGGCGCCGGTCACTTCCTCGTGATGTACCGGATGGACAACGGCGACAACTGGCTGTTCGTCAACGAGGACGTCCGCGAACAGTCCGGCCTCACCCGCGACGGCCTGCATCGCAAAGCGCTGCAGAACCTGATGGCCATCGCGAAGCGGCCCGGCCAGCTGCGCCAGGTCGACCACCCGCCGTACATGGGCTTCCTGCTCGATGGCGAGCACGAGTCGTCGCTGGTGCTCGTCGACGAGGTCTGGAACGCCGTGCTGCGCAACGACTGCCCGAACGGCGCGGTGGTGGCGATCCCCGCGCGCGACCTCTGCATGTTCTGCGACGCCGATTCCCCGGAAGGCATCGTCGCGCTGCGCGAGATGTGCGCGAAGTTCGCCGGCCAGCGCGGCTTCGTTTCCGACCAGCTGCTGCTCTACACCGCGCAGGGCTGGTCGGCGTTCCGCTGATTGCGTCGGCGCCGGGCGCCGACGCCCGGCCTCACGGCGCGCTGCCTGCCGCGCCGTTCCCGTCGTTCGCACCGCCGAGGTAGTCGAGCGCCAGCTGCGCCATCACGCGCACACCGAGGTCGAGCCCGCGGTCGTCGATCTGGAACTCCGGCGTGTGGTGGCCCGGCGCCTGCGCTTCCGGCAGGGCGGGGTCGCGGCCGCCGAGGAAGACGAACAGGCCCGGCGCTTCCTGCGCGAAGAACGAGAAGTCCTCGGCGCCGGTGACGGCCGGGCGCAGTAGCACCTTCTCGGCCCCGGCAGCGCGCTGCAGGCTGGGCAGCATGCGCGCGGTGAGCTCGGGGTCGTTGTAAGTGACGGGATAGGCCACGCCATCGGGCACCGTCACCTCGACCGTGGCGCCCATGGCACCCGCGATCTGCGTCGCGACCGCGCGGACGCGCTCGCGCAGCAGCGTGCGGGTCTCGTCGTTCAAGGCGCGCAGCGTGCCTTCGAGTTCCACCTGCTCCGGGATGATGTTCGAGCGCACGCCGCCGCTGATGCGGCCCACCGACACCACGGCGGCGCCTTCGGTGAGCTCGACGTTGCGGCTGACGATGGTCTGCAAGCCCATCACCACCTGCGTGGCGGTGACGATCGGATCGACGCTGCTCCACGGATAGGCACCGTGCGCCTGCTTGCCCTTGATGATGATGCGGAACGACTCGGCGCTGGCCATCGTGCCGCCGGGACGATAGGCCACGTGGCCGACCGGCAGCACGGAATTGACGTGCAGGCCGAACACCGCCTCGACCTTCGGGTTCTGCATCACGCCTTCCCTCACCATCAACTCGGCACCGCCTTCCTCGCCAGCGGGCGGGCCTTCCTCGGCCGGCTGGAAGAAGAACTTGATCGTGCCGGGGATCGAATCGCGTCGCGACGCGAGCACTTCCGCCACACCCATCAGGATGGCCACGTGCGCGTCGTGGCCGCAGGCGTGCATCACGCCCACCTCTTGGCCGTTGTAGGTGCTACGCACCTTCGAGGCGTAGGGCAGGTCGACGCGTTCGGTCACGGGCAGCGCATCCATGTCGGCGCGCAGCGCGATCACCGGGCCGGGCCGGCCACCCACGAGGGTGCCGACGACGCCGGTGTGCGCGACACCAGTTTTCACGTCGAACCCGAGGCCCTTGAGATGCTCGGCGACGAGTGCCGAGGTGCGGAACTCGCGATTGCCCAGCTCGGGATGCTGGTGGATGTCGCGACGCCACGCGACCACCTTCGGTTCGATGGCGGCGACGGCGGCGGCAAGGGCCTCATCGGCCTGCACCGGGCGGGCGGTGGCGATCGCGGCAGCGACAAGGGCCAGGGACAGGGCGGCACGACAAACGGGAACAGGCATCGCGGGCACTCCGGATTCAACGAAGGAGGCGCCGGGGGAGCGTGGACGCTAGCACGCCGTCCACGGGTGGGGAGCGTAGACTGCAAACCTTGACCGCCGCACCAGCCGGAACACGCCCATGGACAGCCGCGAACCCGCCCAAGCCCCGGTCTGCACGCCGGCTGCACTGGCCGCCACGCTCTCGACCCTTCGCGAGGCTTGGCGGACGCAGCGCCCGGATTTCGCCCAGCGCCGCGCCGACCTCGACCGCCTCGCCGCCGCCATCAAGGCGAAGCGCGAAGCCATCGTCGAAGCGATCAACGCCGACTTCGGCCGCCGCGCGGCCGTCGAAACGCTGGCCGCCGACGTGATGGTGACGCTCGAGGAGATCAAGCACGTCCGCAAGCACCTTCGCTCGTGGATGAAGCCGAAACGCGCGCCGATCAACCTGCTGTTCCTGCCGGCCCGCGGCGAGATCCGCTTCCTGCCGCTCGGGGTGGTCGGCATCGTCGCGCCGTGGAACTACCCGTTCCAGCTGGCAATCATCCCGCTGGTCGACGCGATCGCCGCCGGCAACCACGTGATGATCAAGCCCAGCGAGTTCACGCCGCGCACCAGCGCGCTGATCCGCGAGCTCTGCGCCGAGGTGTTCCCAGCCGATCGCGTCGCGGTCATCGAGGGCGATGCCGCGGTGGGTGCCGCCTTCACCAGCCTGCCTTTCGACCACCTGCTGTTCACCGGCAGCACCGCCGTGGGCCGCAAGGTGATGGCCGCCGCCGCGCCGAACCTCGTGCCCGTCACCTTGGAACTCGGCGGCAAGTCGCCAGCGCTGATCGCCCCCGGCTACGACATCGCCCACGCGGCCGAGCGCATCGCCACCGGCAAGCTGTTCAACGCTGGCCAGACCTGCGTCGCGCCCGACTACGTGCTGGTGCCGGAAGCGCAGCGCGAGGCCTTCATCGACCTGTTCTTCGCCGCGGTGGCCAAGCGCCTTCCGACCCTCGGCGACAACCCCGACCTCACCTGCGTGATCAACCCGAGGCAGTCGCAGCGCCTTCGCGAATGGCTGGACGATGCGAAGCAGCGTGGCGTGGCGATCCGCCAGCACACGCCGGATGACGGCAAGGCCGCGCCGGGCGAAATCATCCCGCCGACCGTGCTGATCGACCCGCCGGACGAGGCCCGCGTGATGCAGGAGGAGATCTTCGGCCCCTTGCTGCCGGTGAAGGGCTACCGCACGCACGACGAAGCCATCGCCTACATCCTCGGCCGCGACCGGCCGCTGGCCTTCTACCCCTTCGACCGCGACCGCGAGCGCCTCGACCGCACGCTCAACACCGTCGTGGCCGGCAGCGTCTGCGTGAACGACACGCTCATCCAGTTCGGGCAGCACGAGCTGCCGATTGGCGGCGTCGGCGCCTCGGGCATGGGCCACTACCACGGGCACCAGGGCTTCCTGACCTTCAGCAAGGCGATGCCAGTGATGCGGCAGGCGCGCCTGAACGGCATGTTCCTGTTCGACCAGCCCTATTCCGGCCTGATGAAGCGCGTGCTGGATTTCCTGACGCGCTGAGCGCCGAGCGCCGAGCGCCGAGCGCCAGAACGGTCCCGCGTCGTCGTCGAACGCCGCCATGCTTTGGATAGCGCTGTCCCTGGCGTTCGTCTGGCTCGCGCTGCGGGAACTGTGCTCGCCCTGGGATCGGCATCACCCGCAACCGATCCATCCGCCCTACCTGCTGATGGTCTGCGCCCTGGCCGTGGGCTTCGCCTGGCCCCCGGTGTCGACGTGGCGCTTCGAGCGCTTCCTCGAGGCGAAGGCCCGGGTTCTGGCCGACGGTCGGCCGGTCTCGGTCCACTGCAATACCCTCTTCGACACGATGCTCGACCCAAACGCGCTGGCGGCAGGCCACGCCAATCTCGCCACCGGACGGATCGTGCTGCAGAAGCCCTGGTGCTCGACGCTGCGCGACTACCTCGACGACCCGGCAAGCGCCGACGAACGCGGCATCCAGAGCCTCAACCTCTTCACCCATGAGGTGATGCACGTGCGCGGCCTGCTCGACGAGCGCGTCACCGAGTGCCACGCCGTGCAGTACAACCGGCGCATGGCCGAATTGCTGGGCGTTCCCGCGCCCTTGGCGCTCGAGCACGCGCGGCGCTATTTCCGCGAAAGCTATGCCCTGCGGGCCGAGGTCGGGGGGCTTGCGGGGTCCTACCACTCCCCGGAGTGCGCCCCGGGACGCGCGCTGGACCTTCGGCTGCCGGACTCGATCTGGCGGTAGGCACCGGGGGACTTCCGGCGGCCCGACGAATCCCCGCTGTCAACGTCCACGCCCATGGTGCGTTCGTGGGCGGGATATCTGCATCGACGAGGTCGGCCATGGCGTTCACGGGGCGGTTCCTGGTGCCGATGCTGGCGGGCTTGGCGCTGGCGGCGGCCGGTCCGGCCGTCGGTGCGCGGGTCGAGGCCGCGACGTGGACCGTCGGTGGCGTCGAACGCACCTTCCGGGTCGCGACCCCCGATGGCTGGGATGGGCAGACGCCCTTGCCGCTGGTGCTTGCCCTGCATCCCTTCGGCAGCAACGGGGACGCCTTCCTGCGCAGCTCCGGATGGCTGGAGGTCTCCGACCGCCATCGCGTGATGGTGGTCTCGCCGGACGGAAGTCGTCGCGCCGGTGCCAGCGGGTTCAACTGGAACAGTTACACCTTCGACGGCAGCGGCCCGGACGACCTCGGGTTCCTCGCCGCGCTGCCTGCCGAAGTGGCCCGGCGCTGGTCCGTCGCCTCGACTCGCGTGTACGTCACCGGGTTCTCGAACGGCGCGATGATGGCCAGCACCCTGGCCTGCGCCCGCCCCCGCCTGTTCGCCGCCTACGCGCCGGTCTCCGGGGGGTGGTTGAGCGCCTACGGCGGGTCGGAAGCACCCTGCACGCCCGATGCCCCGGTCGACATCTGGCTGTGGCGGGGTGAACGCGAATCGCAGGTCACGGGAACCTCCAACCCGCAGCCGCGGAATGTCCAGGATGCCGCGCAACGCGACTTCTGGGTCGCGCACAACGGCGGCGGGATGCCGGTCTCGGTGACGGAGACGATCACCATCGACGGTCGGTCCGTGACCCATCGGACCCAGCGCTGGAGCAGCGCCGCCGAGACGTGGTTCACCGAAGTCGCTGGCGCCAGCCATCAGTACTTTCCCGGTGCCGCAGAGCGCATCTGGAGCGAATTCTTCGTCGGCCGGCAGCTCGATGCGTCGACGCCTCACACGACCGCCGACCCCGGACTGGAGTACGCTTGGTCGCTGTTCGGCAACGGCGTCGCGCGAGGCGTCGCCCTGGCGGCCAATGGCGATGTGTGGGTGGTCGGGAGCTATGCCGGCTCGCTCGCCCTCGGCGGGCGTCAGATCAACAGCCGGGGTGCATCCGACGCCTTCGTGGCCCGCATAGACGCCAACGGACAGGTCTTGGCCCTGACGGGCCTCGGGGGGGCCGCAAGCGACGTCGCGACCGACATCGTGGTCTCGGACGACGGCCGCATCTTCGTCACCGGAGGTTTCACGGGGGGGTTGGGCGAAGGCACTCCCATCCTCCCGGCCTTCGGCCGGATGGACACCTTCGTCGCCGAACTCGACGCCTCGGGCGCGATCGTCTCGGCGACGTCGATGGGCGGAACCGGGGACGACTACGGCAATGAAGTGGATGCGCGCGCCGGCCGCGTGGCCATCGCGGTGAACGCGACCTCGGGCATCAGCGTTCCACCCCTCGGTGCGCTGCCGTATTCCGGCGGCGATGAAGGTTATGTCGTGGTCCTGGACGATCGCCTCCGCCCGCTGTCGTCGCACCAGGTGGGAGGCGCCGGGGCGGCGTCGGTGCGCGCCGTGGCCATCGGCGAGGGCATGGTCGCCTTCGCCGGCGAATGCGTGGGCGACCTGCAGATGCTCGGGGCGTCGCTCCGCTGCGACGATGCAACCGACGGCTACGTCGCCGGGCTCGCCATGGCGTCGGGCGAGGCCTGGGTCCGCTTCGCCGATGGCACCGGCCTGCAGTCGGTCCGCGGCGTTGGCATCGATGGCTCGGGGAACGTCACGGCACTGGGCCGCTTCGATGCCGCCGCACGACTCGACGCGGCGGTCCACCTGACCTCCTTCGGAAGCAAGGACCTGATGGTGTGGCGACTGGACTCGCGGGGCCGCACGCTGGGTGCGCTGCCGGTGGGAAGCGCCGGGAACGACGAAGGCGGCGAGCTCGTGGTGTTCCCCAATGGCGTGTTCTCCATCGCGGGGCACTTCCGGGGCGCGCCGGTACTGAAGCGCCTGGATTCGCCGCCACACCACCAGGGTGGCGCCGACGAGGTCGTCCTGTCCTTTTCCGGTCGCGGCGACCTGATCGGCATCTCGCGCGGCGGCGGCGCGGGCGACGAGATCCACTACGCCATGGCGGAGTCGACCCGGGGCAACGTGACCGTGGGGACGTACTACGGCGACACCCGTTTCGGCAGCCGCGCGAGCAACGGGGAAGGGTTCTACGTCTCGTTCCGGAAGTTCGTCCCGATGATCGCGCCACGGGCTGCGGGAGGCGGCCCGGTGCCAACGGACGCGTCCCCGGCACCGCCGGTGACGACCGGAGCGACGCCACGGGCGACCCGCCGCGATGCCGCCCGCACGGCCCGTCGAGATCCCACGCGGTGATCGATGCCAGCATCGTCGCTATCCTTGGGCGATGCGAGCCACCGACAACCCCCTGCTCTCGCCGGCCCTGCTGCCGGACTTCCCCGCCCTCCAGCCCGCGCACGTGGTGCCCGCCGTCGAGGCGGTGCTCGCCGATTACCGCGCGGCCGTCGAGCGTCTCGTCGCCGATCCGGCCGCCCGCGATTTCGACGCACTCATCGCACCGCTCGAACGGCTGGACGAACAGCTCTCGCGCACCTGGTCCCCGGTCTCGCACCTGCACGGCGTGAAGGACTCCCCGGAGCTGCGCGAGGTGTATTCCGAAGCCGACGAGCGCATCACCGAGTTCACCACCGAGCTGGGCCAGCACCGGGGCCTGTACGAAGCGATGAAGGCCGTGCGCGAAGGCGCCGGCTTCGAAGCACTCGACCGCGCGCAGCGCACCCTCGTCGAAGACAGCCTGCGCGGCTTCCGCAACTCCGGCGTCGCGCTGGAGGAACCGGCGCGCACGCGCTTCCGCGAGATCCAGACCGAGCTCTCGAAGCTGGACACCGCGTTCGAAGAGGCCGTGCTCGACGCCTCCGAGGCGTGGACGCTGCCGCTGGCCGAGGCGCAGCTCGCCGGCCTGCCGCCCTCCGCGCGTGATCTGTTGGGGGGCCAAGCGAAGGCGAAGGGCAAGGACGGCTTCCTCGCCACGCTGAAGGGGCCGGTGGTGCAGGCGATCCTGGCCCACGCCGACGACCGCGCGCTGCGCGAGGCGGTGTACACCGCCTACAACACGCGCGCCTCCGACCAGGGGCCGCAGGCCGGCACGTTCGACAATTCGGAACGCATCGCCAGGATCCTCGCGCTGCGGCACGAGTCCGCGCAGCTGCTCGGTTTCCCGAGCGCCGCGCACGAATCCCTCGAGGACAAGATGGCCGGCACGCCTGAGCGCGTGCTCGCCTTCCTGCGCGAGCTCGCCGCCAAGGCGCGGCCGGTCGCACAGCGCGAGCTGGAGGAGCTGCGGGCCTTCGCCGCGAGCGAGCTCGGCCTCCACGACCTGCAGCCCTGGGATGTCGGCTGGGCCAGCGAGAAGCTGCGCGTCGCGCGCTATGCCTTCGAGGAGGAGCAGCTGAAGCCCTACTTCGCACAGCCGAGCGTGCTCAAGGGCGTGCTCGACATCGCCACCGACGTGTTCGGCGTGCGTTTCCGCGAGCGTCATGACGTGGCGACCTGGCACGACGACGTGCAGTACTTCGACGTGCTCGATGCCGACGGCACGGTGCGCGCCGGCGTGTACTTCGACCACTACGCCCGCGAGGGCAAGCGCGGCGGCGCGTGGATGGACGTGTGCCGCACGCGGCTGGGGCTGACGGGGCAGATCCCCGTCGCCTATCTCACCTGCAATGCCGCGCCGCCGGTGGAAGGCCGCCCCAGCCTGCTCACGCACGACGACGTCATCACCCTGTTCCACGAGTTCGGCCACGGCCTGCACCACCTGCTCACCGAGATCGGCTGGCCGGCGGTGTCGGGCATCAACGGCGTGGAGTGGGATGCCGTCGAGCTGCCCAGCCAGTTCATGGAGAACTTCGGCTGGAAGCGCGAGGCCCTCGACCGCTTCGCGCGCCATTGGCAGACCGGCGAGGCGCTGCCGGACGACCTGTTCGCGAAGATGACGGCCGCGCGCCACTACCACGCGGGTCTGTTCCTCGTGCGCCAGCTGGAATTCGCGCTGTACGACTTCCGCCTGCACCTCGAGTACGACCCGGAACGGGGCCCGCGCACGCTCGAACTCCTCGAGGATGTCCGCGCGGAAGTAAGCGTGATCACGCCGCCTGCCTGGCACCGCTTCCCGCACGGGTTCACCCACGTCTTCGCGGGCGGCTATGCCGCCGGCTACTACAGCTACCTGTGGGCCGAGGTGCTGAGCGCCGACGCCTTCGGCGCCTTCGAGGAAGCCGCGGCCGCCGCGGGTTCGGTGTTCGACGCGGCCACTGGTGCGCGCTACCGCCGCGAGATCCTCGCCGTCGGCGGCTCGCGCCCGGCACTCGAAAGCTTCATCGCCTTCCGCGGTCGCGAGCCCGACCCGAACGCGCTGCTGCGAAGCTACGGCCTCGCCGCATGACTGGCTTAATCCTTGCTTGGACCCCCCGCGCATGAAGTCCGCTCTCCGTCGAATCACCACGCCCCTGCTGGGTGCTTTGCTCATCGCCTGCACGCCTGCGGCGCCGCCCTTCCCCGAGGACGCTGCGGGCCAGCCGTTCTCCGATGATTTCGACGGCGACGGCCCGCTGCAGGGCTACACCACGGCCCGGGCGGAGGTGCTGCCCAGCGTGGCCCGCGCCGACGGTCGCTACCGCGCCGAGTTGCTCGACAACGCCAACAACAAGACCCTGCATTTCAACAAGGACCAGGGCCGTCTCGATGCCCGCCCGCTGCGCTTTCCCTTCGAGGTGATCGTGCGCAACGTGGGCATTGGCAGCCTCGAGGACAGCCAATCGCCGCCGCGCCCGGCGGACGCTTACGTCTTCGCCGGCCTGCAGGTGCATGCACCGGATCTGGAGGCGCCCGAGTCCGCGCATCTGGTGGTGGGGCACCGCGGCCGCACCCTGTTCACCGTGGAAGGCAAGAACACCCGCCGAGGACGCTCGGGGGTCACCGACGAGGGCGCGGGCGTGGCACCCGAAGGGCGCGCCGATCTGCGCATCGTCGGCCTCGAAGACCGCAGCCTGCGGGCGTACTGGCAATTGCCGAACCCCCAGCCCGGGGTGACGCCCGATGCATGGCGCGCCTACGGTGGCGACGGCCTGCTGCCGGGACGGGCCCCGCGCTTTCCGGAATGGGTGTACGTGGGCCTGATCACTTACGCCCAAGGCGATGCCGGCTTGCCCTTCGTCGGCACCGCCGACGGCATCGAGCACGTGGACGGATTGCCGAAGCCCGATTGAGCGGGGATCGGGCTGGGGGCGTGAGCAGGGCCTCGCCTCAGCCCTGATGCTGCTCCCTGCCCAGGCCCTTGCGGCGCGCCCGTACCGGCGATAGGTTACGTATTACGTAATCCCTTCCGGAGGTTGCATGGGCCTGATCCAGGACGAGGGCGCATTGGCGCTGTCGAGCCGCCTCAAGCTGTTGTCCGAGCGCTGGTACGACCAGGTCGACGCGGCCTACCGTGAGCACGGCTCTGGCTTGCAGTCGCGCTGGTTTCCGCTGCTGCGCGCCCTGCAGGTGCAGGGGCCGTCGACCATCGGCGCCTTGGCCCGCGGCCTCGGCCTCACCCACCCGGCAGTGAGCCAGCTCGCCAATCGCCTGGTGCGCGACGGATGGCTGCTCACCGCCCCCGGGGCCGACCGTCGCGAGCGTCGGCTCGCACTGAGCCCCAAGGCCGAAGCCGAACTCCTGAAGGCGCGGCCGATCTGGGCGGCGATGCGGGCGAGCGTGGAGGCACGACTCGCCGCCACCGGCGTCGACGTGCTCGCCGTACTCGCCCAGCTCGAGCGCGGCCTCGACGAGGACCCCTTTCCCGCCGACGTCGCCCGCCGCTGCCGCGAAGCCAGCGCGGGCTCGGCCGCCGTGCGACTGGTGTCGTGGTCACCCGACCTGCAGCCGCACTTCTACCGGCTCAACGCCGAATGGCTGTCGAAGTACTACCGCATCGAGCCCTTCGACCATGAGGTGCTGTCCAATCCGCAAAAGCACATCATCGACCCCGG
This sequence comes from Silanimonas sp., assembly GCF_027531545.1. Taxonomy (GTDB): domain Bacteria; phylum Pseudomonadota; class Gammaproteobacteria; order Xanthomonadales; family Xanthomonadaceae; genus Silanimonas. The sequence continues at coordinate 48,746 of NZ_JAPZSC010000020.1, forward strand.
CGGCACGATCCTCTTCGCAATATTGGGCGATGAGGTGGTCGGCACCTGCGCGCTGATGCTCGATGCGCCCGGCGTCTACGAACTGACCAAGATGGCGGTGACGGAGGCGCACCAGGGCCTCGGCCTCGGGCGACGGCTGATCGAAGCCGCGATCGACGAGTTCCGCCGGCGAGACGCGCAGACGCTGTTCCTGGAAACCAACAGCAAGTTGCAGACGGCCATCGCGCTGTACCGGAAGGTCGGTTTCGAACAGCAGCCCGGCATCAAGCCGGGAAGCCATTACTCGCGGGCCGACATCTACATGATCTGGCGCGATCCGGCGGGCGAAGCGACCCGCTGAGCGCCGCGCGGGTCAGGCCCGACGCCGGCTCAGCGCATCGCCGCGGCGATCACACTGGTGAAGCGCTACGGACTCGCGGTTTGCTGCGGTGAGCGCCCGGACGCCATCGACACGGGAGGCAATTGGCGCAGCCGACGCAGCAAGCGCTCGTGCGCGGCGCGCTCCGTTGCGTTCCGGAACCGGCGTGTGCCGTCCTCCGCCAACACCCAGGCGTCCGCCGTCATCAGCAGATACCGGACCACGCCCTCCGCGGCCGATGCCTGATCCTGCGCCGGCGTCAGAACGCGGGCATTCCGGGCTTCAAGCGCATCCACGACGGCAAGGAATGGCTCCAAAAGGTCGGCATCTTGCGATTCGCTCAGTCCGTGGTCGGCCAGGGTCGAGCGCATCAACGCACCCCAATCCTCGGCGCGATCCCGAGAGGAATATGACCCGAGGCTGTGCTGCACCAGCGAAGCACCCAGCGTTTCGAGCTGCGACACCGAAAGACGATCTTCCGCCAGATGGCGAACGGACGACCGAAGCGTACTGACCGCCGCCTGCAGTTCCATCTCGCGCGCCATCAGAAGGCTCAACGACGCCTCAATTCCTCGGTGCTGAGCCAGAGGAGACTCACCAACCAGCTCGCCGAAACGCCGACGCATCTCGTCCATACCGTGGTTCATCGCGTCTCGCTTCTGGCGTCGCTCCATGGCGTCATCAAGAAGGGGCGCTAGAAAGATCGGAAGCTGCGTCGCCAATTCGCGGCGGCTGTGCTCGTTTGGCGGCGGGCGCACGCCGCCAAGATCGAAGGCCTGGAGCACCTTGAACTGAGCGGCCCTGACTCGCCACTCCGCCACTTGATGCTTCGCTGAAACGTCGGCCGCCGTGGCGGCATCGACGTTCGGCCTGCCCGCAACGTCCACCAAGTGGCAACTGGCCTTGGCGAAGTCCGACAGTGCGGCTGCATGGTCGACGAGCAGCGGGCTGAGCGCGCGCCAACCTGCTCCACCGTAGTCTGGCGGAAGTGGCGAAACGCGGCTTGCGTAGCCTCGCGCAACCGATGTCAACGTCTCGCAGGATCCAGCCAACTGTTCAATCCTCGCCACGGGACTGTGCTCTAGCGAGAATCCGTTCGCGTAGTAGCGGAACTCAGCGAGCGCATCGATAGGGGAAGCGACAAGGTCGAGAAGCATCTCGAGGGATCGGCGGTGCGCCTTGAGCCGCTCGACGGCATTCACCGTCGTGCGCAAGCCAGACTCGACCTCCAGCGCCTCGAAACTCCTCGCAATGGCCGTATCGAGAGTGTTCCGGGGATGGAAGCCCGAACGCACGGCGTCCTCGAAGTCACGCATGGCACGATCTGCCGCAAGGTCCACGCGCAACTGCTCGATGACGACCTGGTGGTTCCTGTAAAGGGCGAACGCGGAAAGCACCGACAGCACCAGCGCCGTCGCCACGACAATGGCATCGAGCGGCCTTCCGCCTGCCTTCGAGCGCCTCCAGCAGAACCACGCCGACAGCAGGGAGCCCAACCCGATGACGAAGGTCGCGGCAAGCAACAGGGGGTATGCCGATCTGAGGTGAATACCAAAGGCGACGACCAGCGCCATGGCCAGCACGGCGAGAACACTGGCCCCGATCGGCCAACGGGATTCCCCGGCGCCTTGGTCACGCCGGGATCGGAAACGGAGGGTTTCCAACGAGTGGGGGGTTTCGCTCGCGCGTTCGGGGGCAGGCATCACGATGTCCTTATCGGTCTGTGGCAATCACCGTCGTAGTGTCCTACAGAGGGCAATGGCCACGCACGCAGGGCATGGCCACGCCAGCGGCTCCGGCGCGGGCGCCTGGGGGATCAGCGCAACGCCGCCGCGAACGCCGCCACGCCACGCGAAATCGCCGCATCGTCGATGTCGAGGTGCGTGGCGAGTCGCACGCGCGGGCCGCCGACGCTGGCGACGAGGCCGTAATCATGGAGCGTCGCGCGCAGGCGCGGCAGCGCGGCCTCCGGCACGGTGACGAACACCAGGTTGGTTTGCGGCGCCTCGACCGCGAGGCCGGGAATCGCCGCGAGCCCTGCGGCGAGAACGCGCGCACGCCGATGGTCGTCCGCCAAGCGCTCGACGTGGTGGTCGAGTGCGTGCAGTGCCGCCGCGGCGAGCATGCCGGCCTGGCGCCAACCGCCACCCAGCAGCTTCCTCAGGCGCTTGCCGCGGGCAATGAGCTCGGCACTGCCCAGCAGCACCGAACCGACCGGCGCGCCGAGGCCTTTCGAGAGGCAAACCGACACGCTGTGAAAGGGCGCGACGAGCGTGCGCACCGGCAGGCCTTGGGCGACGGCGGCATTGAACAGCCGCGCGCCATCGAGATGCAGGGCGAGGCCGCGCTCGTCGCAGAGCGCGCGCGCATCGGGCGCGTAGGCGAGCGGCAGCGGCTTGCCGTGCCAGGTGTTCTCGAGGCAGAGCACGCGGCTGCGCGCGAAGTGCGGATCGTCGGGCTTGATCGCGGCGCCGACCGCCTCGAGCGGCAGCGTGCCGTCGGGCGCCTGCGGGATCGGCTGCGGCTGGATCGAACCCAGCACCGCCGCGCCGCCGCCTTCGTACTTGTACGTGTGCGCGTCGGCGCCGACGAGGTACTCGTCACCGCGCTGGCAGTGGGCCATCAGCGCGATCAGGTTGCTCTGCGTGCCGCTGGCGACGAACAGCCCCGCCTCGAAGCCGAGATCGCGCGCCAACCGGTCCTGCAGCGCGTTCACCGTGGGGTCGGCCCCCCACCGGCAGGTGATGTGTCCATGGACATCCCTAGAAAGCCCTTAGTAGCGCCCTTTCCCGGAGCAGCCTGCATGTCCATAGTGAAGGGGCACTTTGGTTGGCTTTGGACGGTCTCGATGTCCATACCTCGAACAGCATTCCAACCGTTCGTCCTGATGCATCCCAACAGGTGGATGCCGAGACACCCTCCGGACAATCTGGAGGTGATCATTTGCATATCTGCGAAAGGCCGCCGGCTTGCCCACGCTCGCCAGAGAATCTGGCCATTCTCGCCACTCAAGTTGACCAGTTCTGGCGGCCGACTGACCGACTCCGGCCTATTCCGTTGAAAAACTCGGTCGGCAAAGAAAGGCTGCTAATTCAGGCGCTGCGGCACACGCGACGATGCGGTTCTGGGTCTCTGGATGACTGCCAGGAGGCCAGAAACTGGTCGTCGTGAGAACAGGGAGACTAAGCGTCGCGAGGCGCCGAGTTTTTCAACGGAATAGGCCAATAGCAGTCATTCGGCTGAGGTACTCGAACGCTGAGAAGCCGTGCTACTCGAAAACGGGGGGGGCGTCGCAGCAGGTTACCAAGAGTGCCGCTGGCCATAGGAATGCTTCTTCTAGGACTGTCCCGGACCCTCGCGTGCCAGACCAGGAGGCTTCCTTAGCCACGCGCCGCCGGACATAAACGGAGAGCCAACGACGTCCCCCCAGTATTGAGTAGTGCTGCTATATGGAGTCGTTCTTCTCAGACGAACGACCGCAATGGGTCGGCTTGAGCCACCCAGTCGTCAGGCGAAGTGCGGCCAGGCGCGGACATATCGGAGCGCGCTAGCCCCGTCGACAAAGGTCGAGCAGCTGAGTGTGTGACGCAGAAGCAGGGCCGCATCGCCAGGCCATGGCGACGCGCCTGCGCGATACTCTGGCTTTATGACCAAGCCGCCCACTTCGCGCAAAAACCACTACGTGCCCGAGTGGTATCAGGCTGGCTTCTCCGTGGCCGGTACGCCGAACTGGCTGCTGGATCTCTCCCCCGCGCCGCTTCGCCCCGACGGCACGCCGATCGTGCGGGTGCCCCGCGCGCGGGCGCCGGCGAGCGCTTTCTGGGAGAGGGATCTGTACGTCACGCGGTTTGGCGAGCAGCTCAACGACCAAGTCGAAACGATTCTGTTCCAGGGCATCGACGATAGCGGGGCCAACGCCGTGCGCGCCTACGTGCAAGGTGACGCGGTTCAGATGCACCATCGGTGCCAGCAGCTGTTCGATTACCTGGGTGCGCAGAAGCTGCGCACGCCAAAGGGCCTGGACTGGATTCGCAGCCGCTACCCGATGCTGGACCAAGTCGAGCTGCTGGTGGAAATGCAGCAGCTGCGGCAGATGTTCGGCACAGTCTGGGTGGAAGGCGTGCGCGAGATCGTAAGTGCCGAGGATGCGCAGGTGAAATTCATCGTCAGCGACCACCCGGTGATGACCTTCAACGCCGCCCTGGCCGCGATCCCCGGTGCGCTCAAGTACCCCAATGACGCGAGCATCCTGCTCAACGGCACTCAGACCGTTTTTGCGTTGGATGCCAATCACTGCCTGATCTTGACGCACGTACCATACGCGAAGGAACCGCAAGGGGTATGCCCCTTGCGAAAACGCATCAATGCTCGCCACTTCGGTCACACGATCATACGCACCGATGCGCTGATCCGCGAGCGACGGCTGGGTAGCGACGAAGTCGTCGCGATCAACCACCTCCTCAAGCAAGGGGCGCATAACTACCTGGCCGCGGGCGAGCTCGAATGGTTGTATCCGGAGCGTATGGCGCCCTTCGATCTCACACGCACTACGCAGGTCTTACATCCACCGCAAAACAAGCTGTTCCAATTCGGCGGCGAGATGTATTTCGGCTTCGAGGACGGTCGCACCGGATACCGCGATCCATTTGGCCGTGGCTCCAAGGACCACGAATTCGTAGCCAAGGAGCCGCCGGCCCAGCTGCCGGCGCCAGAGGATGCTTGCCCTTGCGGAAACGGCGACAGCTTCGGCCATTGCTGCGCGAACGTGGACCCGGCGCAGCGCCCGCCTTGGGACGTGATGAGCCTGCGCGAGCGCACCTTGGCGCTGCAGCGCGCCACCAACGGCATCCTGGAGTTGGACGAACACACTGAGTGGATTGATGTGCGCCGCAATCTGTCCGATGACCAGGTCGTGCGCCTGCATCGCTTCTACCAGTTGCTGTGGCCAGAAGACACCGACCTGACCGAACTGCTGCCTCGGCCGGGCGACGGCAAGTCACGGGCCATCTACATGGGCTTGTCAGACCCGCGCACCATGGGTGAAAGCATCATCAGCTTGGTACCGCTGTTCGACCAAGTGCTGGTACTCAATCCGTTTCTCAACCCCCGCTACATCGCCCCGGACGCCAATCCGCTGCAGCACCCGGCGGCCCACAAGCAGCAGTTGCTCAAGAGCATCGCCTTTTTGTTCGAACTAGGAGCCTTGATCGAGGCCAACAAGGTCGTGCTGGTCCCGGATCCGGGCGATTTTAATGCCGCATTTCGCCAGTCCATGCACTCAATGGCCGAGCGACGAACCGCCGGGTGGGAGATGAGTGAAGAGCATCTGGCCGAATTCCGGTGGCTAGGCGAAGACGACTTTCGCCGCTCGCTTCGGCAGTTGCCGCCAAAGGCCCTGGCCGAGCACTTGAAAGATGCTGGGCCCGAGCTTTCGGACGAGATGCTGGCCGAGATGGTTGACTACCTGCGTCAGGAAGCGGAAGACGATCCTCTGGCCCTTTTGCAACCGCTGCAGTCAGGAAAAGACAACGGGCATTTCGACATCCTCCGCGGAGTAAACCTGGAGCTGGCCCTGTATCTGGCGCAGGTCACGGGCGCGATACCGGTAACCGACAATGGCGCGCTATGGGAGCACCTGCACCTGCACACGCGCGCATCCCGCGACCTAGACGGGGAAGGAGAAAGGACCTGTTTCATGACAGTGCCCTACCGCGGCTACCTGCACCCGGATGACGCCCTGGCCGCTTCAGGTCTGCCGTCAGCGCTCTTCCTTCGCAAGATCCTGCTGGCGACGCAGCTGCCTACCGAGGAGCAAGTCCCGGTGCCGACAAGACTGCAGGCCACCGGCGCCGTGTTCCAAGCGGCACCGCTGGACCTCGGCGCCGAAACTACTCACCCTGACTTGGTTGCGCCCATGCAGTTGACCTTCTCGATGCCCTCGGCAAGCTTCGCCTCGGCGACCGCTCAGCGCCTCAATGTTGCCTTTGGGCGCGACCATGCGCCTCTTCGAATGCCGCTGGCGATCTTGCGACGAACAGTCTCGCCGACATGATCATGATAAGGAAGGCGACGCGGCCCACGATGGCCGAGTAACGCTAGCCTCGCTAATCCTTCGTTTTTGCTTCTTGGGCCAACGTAGCTGCGAGATGGGCGCGATATGCGTCAGCGAGCTTCTTTGGCATGAATATGTACTTCAGCAGCTCTTCCAACATCTGGGGATAGTGGGTCAGGTGCGGATTCTGCGCGTTGAGGTGACTCTTCACTGTGACCGTTGAACGCTTGCGCCCACTAAAGCACGGGTTCTGCCACAACAAGGCTGCTCGGCTCGGATGGGAGCGTTTGGCAATAACGCTCTCGAGAAGTCCATTGTGAAGGCGGAACTTGTATCGCGGCTCTTTATTGCTGACCTTCAGGCGCTCGTGTGCCTCCTCTAGCAGCAATTGCTCATCGTTTGGCAGGACTTTGCCGAATACATATAGCACCTGGCAGTACCGACGCAGCTCCCATACAGTGAGGTCAAGGTCGATCAACACGTGCCCATACACGTGGAATGGCACATCTAAATAGCGGAACTCACCACAAGTGGCGATGAGGTCAATAAACTTCTCGCTGCGCTTTGATAGGCAGATCTTGAACGGAAGCCCTCCTGTCAGTCGCATGGCTTCTTTGATGTCATGACCGACCTTAGTCGCTTTAATCCGGTTGTAGAGCAAGATGGCTTTCAGGTACTTCTCTAGCGCTTGTTGAGACGACCAAAGGAACTGGGGAAACAACTCGTAACGGCACGCTAGCCTTGCGGCGATGTAGTCTCGGTCAGCTTGGTCGCGGAATGACTGAGTGGCGAAACTGTTGAGATACCGATCGAGCTTGTCCTCCTCATTTTGGTAGGGCGCGATGGACATAGCAGATACCCAAGTTGAGCGGAGACTGCTCTAGGGCAATCTTCTGGTCATGAACATTGATGATTGCATAGCGCGGGGGATGTCCGCTTCGGGTCGATCTGAGTTGCCCAGTCACCAGGCAGAGCTTGGCCAGAAGCAGACGTTCGTACGCTTTCGCAAAACCGGTTCCAGTTTCATCGGAGGCTGGAAGTTACGCTGCATAGACTTAGCGACGCTCTCCATTCTGGACTTGCCGGCCGATCGGCTCTGGGTCCCGCATGTCTGTCGACCGAACTGAGGAATTTATGCGTTTTGCACAGGTCATTCTTGCGATTCTTCTTGCAGCCTCCGGCGGCAAAGCCAATGCTTATCTCGACCTTGAGTGCGGCCATACTTTGGACTTCGAAAATCGCGATCCATCGGCCGAGATCAATGACATTGCCCATTTGCGATCTACTGGAGTGAGGTCCATCAAGGAGTATTACCAGTGTGAAGTCGACGAGCGTACCTGTAAAACCGGATGGTCGGAAAATCCTACAACTTACGATTTCGACAGAGCTGGGCGGCTGGTTTCAAGCCGCAAATCCTATGATTTGACGTCACGCACCTATCGGTACGTTGGGGATAGTCGCTTTCCGTCCGAGTCACGGCAGGGCGAGCACCGAGAGATTTACGAGAGGACGCCGGACGGAACGCTCGTTGCCATAAGGTTCCCCCCGAGTGGGGAGCGACATCGCAAGCTTTGGAGCAAGCAGGGAGATACGCTGGTCGTGCAAAGCCCCGAAGGACAGAGAGAGTTCTACCAGCGCGCCTATTTGAACGGCCGGCATGCATGGGAGGTGTCTGAGGGGATGCCAACGCTCAATGGCTCGAGATCGCCGCGGACTCGGAGCGAGTGCGATTTCGCCACTCTGGATTCGGGCCACCTGCAAATTGACACTTATGAGATGCGCGGCGGCTCTCGCGTATTGTCGAGCAGGGAGGTGTTGGACGAAAGAAGTCGACCGGTCTTCAATTGGATGCTGAGCTTAAATCCGGAGCAGGCGAGCCGCAACCTAGGCATAGCAGTGAATCGGAGCTATCTCGATTTCGATGGCAAGGCCAACTGGACACGAATGACGGTATGCAGGCCGGAGTGCGTGGAAGTAAAGCGCGACATCCAGTATTGGTAGCTGCGGTCAGCTTTCTTCTCATCACGCCTTCGCTGTCTTCACCACAAGTTCGCAAATACTTGGATGCGACCGTGGTCCTACACACTCCGTCATCGCGGTCCTGAGTAGCCGAGGTGCGATGGTCTTCTCTGGGTCGGTAGTGCCCGGTGGTTAGCGAGGCTCACATTGGCCAGCAGCAGACTTTTGCCTTCCGCGCTGCTCAAAACCGGCGAGGCGTCGCGTTGGCACGGTGACGACAAGCCGTCGAGCCTGGTGGTTCCCGATAGCCATCCCATGAATCAGATGGGGAATGGCGTTTGTAAACGCCTGTGTCCCAAGGGATGAAGTGTGAACTGCTGAGAATTCCCAACTCCTTCTCGAAGTCATCATTGGAAAATAGCTTCCCCAACCTGTGGCCTAGGAGGTTGGATGTTTTCCTTTCTTGAGTCGACCTTGGTTGGAATGGAAATCTAATGAAGTCCTTGATTGCGGCCATAGCACTGACACTCTCAGCAATCCTCTCCAGCGGCGCTTCGGTTGCTAGCGAAGTTCGAGCCGAGATCTTCGGCATCGCACTCGGAGGCCCCAAAGCCGAAGTAATCGAATTGCTTCGTTCACGAGGAGCCAATCCCCGGCGCATTGGTCGAGGCGAAGTTCCGCCTGGCGAGATTTACGGCGTGGATTCTTCGAAGCTTGATCTCGTTGGTTTGCGCGAAACGATTGTCCTCTTCGATAATCGGGGCAGCCTAGTCGGCGCCCTCCTCATCGTGGACAAGACGTCGTTCGACGCCGTTCTTGCTGACCTTTCAGGCAAGTACGGTCGCCCGAGGGGAGAGCGGTCCTCGGCCGACGAGTATCGATTTACCTTCTCTGTTGGCACTGACTCGATCTCGATCGACGCTAATCCGACCTCTCCTTCTCCGACCATGTCGATCTTCTGGCGCACGGCGGAGTACCAAGAGGGCCTTGACGCAAACCGGATGAGCCGACGGGGGCAGTGACTCGCTCAGCGAGTATCGAATCCAGGCACATGCTCCACCGTGCGGTGGTACTGTTCCGATGAGCAGTGCCTTTAGATGGAGCCAAGTGACGACTCGACATCTCCGTTGAACGGCCGCCAAGACCATTCGGCCTGACGACAAGACGACTTAACTCGACCAGAAGCGACTACTCGCCCCTTGCGTCTAGCTTTAAGTCCTTGCCCTGATCAAGACGTGGGCGCGGATCCCGATGTCCCCACGGTTCTGAATAGCAGGTCTGTTTGAAGGCCGATCGCTCAGTCGAATGACCGGTGTGGGTCGGCTTGAGCCAACCAGCCGTCGGGCCGAGTTCGGCCAGAAGTGGACGTTCGACACGCGGCACATGCTGCAAAGAGATTCCGCAGCCGGCATGCCATCCTCTACTTTGAAGAGCCGGGCTTCACTTGACCGCAATGGCCTCAAGTTGCTCGTAGTAGCCGCTAATTGCGTCAACGAAGCCCTTCGCTGCCACGCTCTTCCTCTCCAGCGCTTCATGCGAAATTCTACGGCTATCAAGCTTTATCCAATCCCCGACCAAGTCATACATGTGGATCTCGTATATCGCCAGTATCCCCGCGAGGTTGTTTGCGATGTGATCCTGCGTCTCACGGATGAAAGGATTGAAAGAACGGAGGTCGCTGACGTTCCAGGAGTCTTGCATTTCCGCTAGCGAGTCAAAAACATTGTGATCAATCTTGAATGCCAATTCTGACCGCTCGCCAAAGATGTAAGCGAACACGCGCGAGTAGTTGCGCAAGTACTTTCGTACGAGCTCGACTTCATCGTCGGAATAATCGCACGAGGCATATTTTTGGTAGAGCTTGTCGCGATATGTCCTTAGTTCAATTTGCGTGTAGTTCTTGGTCTGACTAGTCCTCGAGTCGAACTTGTCATGATGCTCAAGGCATAGCCACGCGAGGTTTTCAAGGCGACTGTCTGAGTGATTCCCGTTCAGATGGGCTATCTGCCCAGGGCGCTCGGATTCATTGCCGTCAAGAAAAACGCAGAGTGGGCACCTTCTTCTACTCTTGATGGCTACGTCGGCTTGCACGGCAGCGTGTATGGGCTTTCTTGCCAAGGTTAATGTCCTTCTAAACGAGCCACTTCAGAGGCGTAGAAGCTAACGATTGATCTAAGTGGTTGCATCAATCTTGGGGCGATTGGTCGACCCACTTGAGCGAGCAGTTGGGCGGATTGTCTAACGCCCTACAAACGTATCACCCCACCAAATCGACGAACTGGAAGTCGCGCCAGGTCAAGATCGTACTTGGCTCGTACGTACTCGAGAACGGCATCGCAATCACTCCTAGGTAAGTCGCAGTCCGCTATCAAGCACTCCAGGGCGGCCTCTTCTGCCTCAACGTCAACTACTGCATTTGGCCCAATGCTCGCGACAAGCGAAGAGGCTTTCAGTCTGCCATTTCGCGATGAATGGGGGTTGATGAGGAGGGAGTAGTTGATATTGTCGCGGTCGACTTGCCGCGAGACGATGGCAGCATCTAACTCGGCCCGATATCGCCAAAAGTCGCTTTCACCGAAAAAGTGACATAGGTAAGACCTTCCGCCTGAGCCGCGATCAATTAGGTACTCAGAACCAAGCAGAGAATTCTGAACCTGCATTTGGTCAGATTCATCGTCGAAGCCCTCGCATTGAACCCACACGACTCGAAACGTCGTCTCCAGCTCCAGTCGCAGTTGGTGGGCGGCGTCGCGAACTACGGACTGGATTGCTGCGTCCCTAGTCAAGCCGAACGGAACGAGCTGGTGAATTGCACGCGGCCCGGATTCTGTGATGGCGTGAAGCACACGATCACTGTCCCGCTGCTTCAGCTCAATGGCATACGTTTCTGAGCCCCCGACGCTGCGCAAGTCGGGCGTTCTCGCGTTCGCCTGTGTAGGAACTCGTTCAACTTCTAAGCCAAATTGATGGAGAAGATGAATGGCACAACGTGTAAATTCTTCCTCTGGCATCGGCATCTTGAAACCTCGCAGGAACTTCGAATCTCTGCTTCAAAGAACTGAACCACCTTTCTGCCCGCTGAGAGGCGAGGCGAGCCTGCCGCCTGGCGTCGGCCTCGTCAATGGCGAGGAGAGCGACGTCGCCAAACGAGGATTCGATTGGGTTTTGCCGCATCACCCGGCCAAAAGCGAGGAAATCGCATCGTGTGTGCATATCCAGTGCCGACTTGCCGGTAGATGCCAGGGCAGCGAGCTCGCCTCGCACACAATCGGACAATGAGGCGACCGCAAGTCTTCTCATGACATATAGGCGTGCCCAGCAGGTTTGAGCCAGCGCTCTTCGTCCCGGCTTGAAACGAGCGGCTCCGTCAGGTCGGATTGCGGCACGGCATTGTTATGTCATCACCTGCCACCAGGGGTAGTACGCTATCCCCTAGCTCTGGATCAACTAATCACGTTTTCCTCCCACTACAAGCCGGGGATTTTAGATGCGAAAGCCGGGTTACTCCGTTTCCCAGAAAATTGGGACACTCGGAAAGCGCGTATTTGTTGGGGGTCACCCCGACTCCTGGCTCACAGAAAGTGAGCCTGCCCAGAACTCTGACTTCGGCTTCGACATGAGCATGTGGCTAGAGGCGCTCGGCGAGATTCGTGGTCGGTTTTCGGTCCAGATCAAGTCCGGCGCAAGCACGCAGTTTGCTGGCCCCGAGACCGAGCACTACATCCAAGTCGAACTGACCCCGGAGACATGCAACCTTTACCTTCAGGATGGGCAGCCGGTTCTCTTGGTCTTTGTGGCGCTTCAGGACGAAACAAGCACTTCCGGCGCGCAGATGTACTACCTCTGGATTGAAGAAGAGCTGCGGAAGCGGTTAGGAGGCCGCCTACAGTTCGACGAATCAGATCCAGACAACATGACCTTGCGCGTGCCCGTGGCTAACCGACTGACAAAAGACTTGGATGTTTCCGCCCATCTTGATGCCTACTGGACGCATACAAGAATCTCAAATCAGCTTAGAAGCCCGGAAGGAATCGGAGCGCTGAGAACGGTCTCTTCGCTGAGCCCTCGCGCACAGTCCGCCTTGACGGCTACTGACCACAAGAGTTTGGATCGTTGGCTCACACATGAAACCATGACGGGAGACAACCTCTGGCCGACTCCAAAATCAGGAACAGCCGTTGCAAAGATTAAGCAGCTGAATGATGCCCTGAATAACGGCAGCGCAACTGAAGCCGACCGGTTCATCGAAGAGCTTAACCGAGAACAGTTGGAAGACGTCGAAGTACTGGCGGAATTCAGATATCAAGAGGGTAGGCGTGCCTTCCTCGAGGGGAGGCCGGAGCACGCGCTAGATCGTTTTGCTGCCGCGGGAGCGCTTCAGCCAGAGAGCGCGAAGTTCTACGCCGCTGAGCTCGAGGCTGCGGTCGCTTCTAACTTGGGATCCACGCCGCGAATTCCGCCCGAACTTCTGTCAAGAGCAGGCCGCTTTGAGTCAGAAGAAGAAGTTCGATTTCAACTCGTCCGAGTTTTCGCCCTTGAGGAGAACTATGGTAAAGCGGAGGAGCTGCTCTCAAGCCTAACGGGGCCGAACAGAGCCAAGGCGGAGACTCTCTATTTCGCAATCAAAGACGACTGGTCGGCGGCACTGTCTTCTGCAGATCGCGGTCTTTCCATGTATGCGGACACGCGTACCACCAAGTTTCTGAAGATATTGCGGCTTCGGGCCCTGCTCAACATCGTCACCGACGGACAAGGCAGCATTCCTATTGGGGGCCGACCAGACCTCAAGGTCTCGGACGCCTTAGCTCTTCGCGATTCCACTCTAGAATCACTGCGTGAAGCCCAAGAGTCTGGGTGGCCAGCAAACTCCGAGATGATCCTGGACTGCGCATCTGCGGTTTGCGTGACGTTCGGACCAGATCGAGAGCTGTTGAATCTGTTGTCTGACTTTGCGCAGAAAAGGCCAAGTTTGCGATATGCGCAAGAGGCATTGGCGCGTATTGCGACCTTCATTGATGAACCGTCAACTGCAATCGCTGCGCTCAAAAGGATCGAAGACCCCGATCCTGCAGATCTGGCTAGGCTTGTTCTTCTGTACAGCGAGTTCGGTTCGCACACAGAGGCTGTTGATCTAGCACTTGCGCATTTAATCGACAAGCCGCACGAAACTCTCGTAGATGTGGCTGTCGCAACGGCAGCCGTATCTGCTTACCGTCTCGGCTCTACCGCAGAGGAAACAAAGCTTCGCGCGTTTGTTGCAAAGGGCGACATCGCCTCACAGTCGCTACTTCAGTTCATTACGAACTCGCTCAAGGATCCCGAAGCTCGCGAACAAAACTTAGACCGCCTCTGGGAGGATGCGATGCGAGGCGGCGGCAACGAGACATTACAGGACAATTTGCTCCAGTATCTAAGGCCAGATCGCGAAGTTGACATCGATCGGATCCTGCAGATCTGCACTAGCACCTTGTGCAGGAGAAATCTCACGGAAATGGAGTCTGCAAAGTTCTCCGCCGCTCTCCTGAGGCGCGAGCGGTTCCAAGACCTAATCGACTTCACCGCCCGCGCGCAAGAGTTCTACCCAAAAAACGAGAATGTAGGGCTTGCCAGAGCCATTGCCTTAGAGAAAATTGGCCAGCCGTCCGCGGCGGAACGGGTTCTTCGGCGATTTGATCAGTCGTTTCGCACGGATCTTGTCAGCGCACGCACGCAGCTTCTGCTTCGAATCGGAGATGTAGACGCGCTCATTTCCCTAACGAAGCGCGCCCTCGCGGCGGCAACTGATCGTGCAGATCGATTCCACTACCACCGCACACTTGCAACTCTGTATTCGAGAGGAGACCGCTCGCAATACCTAGAGTCAGTGTGGCGTCTCGGCGAGGCCGCAGACAAGGAGGTCGAAACAGAGGAAGGTACTTTCCTTCTGCACTTCTTGATGGCGACAGCCGACGCTAGTGTTGAGGTCTCACAGCATAGAGTTCAAGAGTTCCAGGAGAGGGTTAATCGCTTCACAGAGAAGTTCCCCAGCTCATCAATGATTCGCGTTGGTCACATCTCGGAAGATGCGAGCCCGGAAGATCTCTTGTCGCAGCTGCAGCGAATGGCGGGCATTTCCGAAGAGCGCGCGAGGACGCTACAGAAGGCGCGAGCGTTCGGTGCGCGGAGCGGATCACATATTCCGTTCGCGTTCCGACCCCGCACTTACGCCCCATACGCTTCCAATGTACCGGACTTGCTACGTATATCCATGAATTCCTGGCATACGGGTGAGTCGTCAAGAATCATCGTCGGAGACGCTGCATTTCCTCGAACTAAACCGTCGTTGCCGCCGATCTTGGATCTCGTTTCCCTGTTTCTTCTGGTAGATCTTGGCCTTTTCGAAAAGCTGTTAGCGGTTTGGACGGCCGTAGCTATTCCGAAGGAGTCGCTTGCACATCTATCGGAGCTTATGTTCGGCCCGCTCGATGCAGGAAGTTCAGATCTGATAGACAAAGTCACCGAAGCTATCCGCCGGAATCACTCTGCAATAGTGCAACCGGGACCACTCATTGGGGAGGAGCGCCAATACCCTCAGGGCGAATTGGCGACCATAAAGGCCGAGGTCGAATCTAGGCGCCACGAATATTTGGCCGTGGACCTTGCGATGGCCGCAATCCTTAGCGCCGACGAGAGCATCACCGGACGCTGCCGCACCCTCTGGGACTTCCTCGAGTTCGCTGAGGGAAAAGGCTCACTCAGCAGAACGGATGCCACGCTGGTGCGCCTTCGAGTCGCCTCATGGAATACACAAGGCACGCCGCTGGAGCCAGCAGATATTGTCGCGGCGGCACTTGGAGCCGTCGACTCCCCAAATGCGGGAGACGATGCGCCCGCCGCGCGCGCCGCTATCAAGTTCTTTGCCTCAGGCAGCCAGCATCAATCCCTTGAAGGCTCTGCGGCTGTTCTCGCCGGCTTAGCGGGCCGATCTGATCCAACACGCGGAGATGCCGCCGCGTGGTTCGTGCGCCTTTTCTTTAGGGAAGCAACACTCGCTCGATCTATTGGCTTCAATGGTAACGCCGACGATCTAACGGCGCAGCTTGCCGTCTTGTCCGTCGCCCAGATTTACGCGGATCTCAACGCTCATGCAATGATGGAGTTCGTCTGGCGCGTGCTTGAGAGTGCGCGTGTCACGTTCGGCGGGAGCCAGGACCGCGACAACTTCTTCAAGCTAGTCGGGAAGCGCGCCGCAAGACTTTTTGATGGCATCGTCAAGAAGCACGGTATAGGAGCCATGTCAGTTGAGGGGAAGATAACCGATCTCCTCTTCTCACTTACTGCGCCCGGGACCCAAGGCCGCACGGTGCTTGAAAATGCGTACTTTGGGGAGACGAAAACCCTTCAGATGTGAGCGCCGGCTCGAGCGTCCCTAACCCTCATCCGCCCGGTGCGCCGCAAGTGTCGCTTTCGTATATGTGCCAGTTGTCCGACAGACACCGAGTATCGCCCTCAGAAGGAAGTTCGTAGTGAATGACCGCCATGGGTCGAACACGGGCCTGCGGTTTTGCTCACGTTGCGCGACTTGCTGGACTTAGGCGCAAGCTGGGTATCCCTTGATCAATGGGGAACCCCATGAACGTCTCAAACCAAAAGCAAAGCGTCCCGTGGAACAAAGGAAAACTGACCGGGCAGAAGGCGCCTCTCCGACTATGTGACATCTGGGCAATCCGCGTGCGCCTTCAGCTCGGCCACGAGGTGCGAGACCTCGCACTGTTCAACCTTGCGATCGACTCGAAACTCCGCGCCTGTGACCTGGTAAAGCTGAAGGTCCGCGAGATCTCGCACGGCAGCCAGATTTCGAGTCGGGCGATCGTCATGCAGCAAAAGACCAAGCGACCGGTTCAGTTCGAGATCACCGAGCTAACCCGAAAGGCAGTGCGTGCTTGGATCGATCAGGCCAAGCTCGGGCCAGAAGACGCGCTGTTTCCCAGCCGCCTGCATGACTCCGCTCATCTCTCGACCCGGCAATACGCTCGGATCGTTCACAAGTGGGTATGCAGCATCGGCTTGGACGACTCGGCGTACGGCACCCACACGATGCGCCGAACGAAAGCGTCGCTGATTTATCGCAGGACGAAGAACCTCCGTGCGGTCCAGCTCCTGCTCGGTCACACGAAGCTGGAAAGCACAGTGCGATACCTTGGAATTGAGGTCGATGACGCGCTGGAAATGGCAGAGCAAACCGAGGTGTAGAACGACGCTACCCGAAGGCGCCCGCCAAGCGGGCGCTGTTCGGCCAGAAACGGACATTCGTCAGAATCGGCAGGGCAGCCTCCGTCGGCTTCAAGTCGATCGGCTCCTGACTATGCCAGGCACATCGCCGCCACCATGACAGTCATGCGTCTTCAAGACGGGAAGGAGCTTCCAAAATCATTGAAGCGATTCTCCACGACCTCGCGCTCTAGCTCTGCTCTCGCTCGATTTCCTGCATGACCGCGAAAAGGGAACTGCGCGATCTGAAGAAGAACTTCTTTGTTGACCTCCCGTTGGCGCACAAGTCAGCAGCTCTCTGCTTGTGCTGTTCAACGAGCGTGTTGGCTCGATCCATGAGGGACGTGGCCTCATTCGACAACCGCTTGTGCTCCGAGTTGTTCATGGCCGCGCAAGATATGAGTGCGACTACTCCAGCAACACCAAGAGCGGTGAACATATGCCCTCCTGGGATGACGCCAAGACCAAATGGCTCGCCCAAGGCCAGTACGAAAAGCAAGAAGAACGCAAGGTGGAACTTGAGGCCCGAAAAGAGGTGCGGCCTAGAATCCAAGCTTCGCGACGCATCCGCCCGCAAGTCGTTAGCATCTCTTTCGTAGTCGTTAAAGACCTCGTTCGGCCTGAGTATCTTTTTCGGTGAATTGTGACTGGTAACGATGGACTCGATCGCTTGGTATTCGATGTCCGTTAGCCATCGAAACTCCGTGCTTCCGCCAACGCGCCCTACATCGGCAGGTCTGCCGAACTTCAATGCAGCGCGTTCAAGTTGTCTGGCGCTTGCGCTGTCAGTTAGTGCCTCAAGCAGAAGAACAGCACGCAGGCCTGCGCCTTCGGAAACCTCGGCGACCCTCTCCCAGCCTCGGTCATTCTTGGTCAGGCCAATCTTGTAAAGGTATTGCCCGGAAAAGCGAACCTCATCAGCCTTCCAGATATAGAGCCTGGTGTCCTTAGACTGGGGTTTCCTGACCATCAGCTTATCTCGTGAGTCAAGTGGCTCAAGGAGCGAAGGTCCGCTTGGGGTCGCCATGAGCCGATCATCGTTCCGCTGGTCTTGGGCTATTGGCTTACTGGCCACGGTCAGGATTGCTGGCCACGTTGTCCATTCACGCTGGCAGTGGCCGGTCAACCGACTGGCATTACGCCGCATGGCGCGATTTCAAAGACATTGCCGCATTCGTAGCAGCCAATCGGGGCCGCTTGCTGCAGTCCTCACGGACGCGCCGTTTTTCGCTCCAAGTACGCCTTGATCTCCGGTTCGTCATCGAGCGAGATCTCGGGCAGCACCGGCGGTGGCTGGAACGGTGTGAAAAGCCAGCGGACGAAGTTCAGGAACCCCGGCTCCCAGCGGGCCACGGTGAGGTCCATCTCGCGGATGTAAATCGTCGTGCGGCGCATCTCAATTGTCCCGCTCGGAGAAATTCACCAAAAGTCGGATCGGGAGCGGAGACAGCTTCCGCCAGACCCAACGGGCGGGCACGGTCACCGGGTCGAAGTAGTGCCGCAGGCACCGCTCGACTTCCTCGCGGGCAACCTGCCAGAACGTGGTCCAGGTCATGTTCATCCGGCTAGAGCCGACCCTCGCGATCGATCAAGGCCCGGTAGCGAGCACGGTCTTCGCTCGTCACGATCGGACGCTTCGGATAGACCCGCTTCGGCGGGCCGACCAGCCACTTCAAGAACGCCCACATGCCCGAGCCCTTGGCAGGGGGGCCCTCGAGGTAACGACCGGTCGCTCGGTGGTACATGATCATTCGCGGATCGTACCGGCCCCCACGTGACTTCACCCTCACGTCCTGCCGCTCCTCGGCGGGCGTGCCTCCATGCACGGCGGCCGGCGTCGTGCCGGCCGGTGGCCTGCACACCCATCAACCTGTCGACGCGGGCTAGCGTCTCGGCGCCTCGGTGAAGCGCTTCGCGTGTCGCACGGTCGCCGGGAGCCGCATCTCGAGCAAAGCCCGCGTCGTGCGTTCCGACTCCACCATGTCGCAGAGCACGGGCAGGAGGTCGGGATCGATCACGGCCATAACCTCGGCGAACGCGGCCAGTGATGGGGTCCCCGTGCCCGCCTCGAGGGCCATCACCGCTTTCCGGCCAATCCCGGCCCGCTTGGCGACTTGTGCCTGGGTGAGCCGCCTCGCCTTGCGGGCGATCCGAAGGCCATTGCCCAGCCGCCGCAGGGCTCGCGCTGCGTCCAGTGACACGCTGTCCGCGTTCTTCGCGGGCCCGCGTCGCTTCGGGGGGCTCGAGACCACCGCCGCCGGGTCAGGCACTGCCGACGGCCCGTCTAGGCCTGCATTCTCGCGGACGCGCTTGAGGATGCGCGAGGCAAGCCGGCCGGGCTTAGCCTCCTTCGCTTTCTTGGCGATCACATTGACCCCTGTCAGGCGCACGAAAGGGCCTAGAAGTGCCCATTAGGGTACATGGAACGAAAGGCTAAGGGCGCGGTCCAGCCGTTAGCGCGCCGGATCGTTCACGGCGAGCGATTCTTCCTTCCACGCCCCCACGTCCACGCCGCCGTCGAGGAGCGTGAGGACCAGCTCCTCGGCAATGTCCCGATGCTCCTCCGGTCGCATCGGGCGCACTGGCGAACCGCGCCCGCCCTGGGCCACATCCATGACCATGATCGCGTGCGGGGCGGTCTTCATGAGAACAGCCTAGCCGGTCGTCGGTAGAGGTCGAAATCGAAGCGTCAGGGCATAGCTTGCTGCGCGCTTTCGGCCCGGCGCAGAGGTTCCGAGGGCTTCCCTGACGCGCCCATTGTCGAGCAGCGCACGGTGGCGTTCTGTAGGAATTTCCAGCGGTCAGGCGTCATCCGCTGCAGCGGAATCGGTCAGCGGAACCCTCAGGGCGCCTTTTGGCAGCAGCAGCAGCACCCCGAAAGTGTTGCTGATGCGCGCTCTGCGTTGATCTTTTCGACCTGACGACGAAGTCTTTCGATTTGCTCTGGGGTGCGGTGCGGCCGCTTCGGGTAGTACTGCTTCGGCGGGCCAAAGAGCCATTTCAGGAAGGCCCAAGCCCCCGATCCCTTCGGCGGCGGGCCTTCAAGGTAGCCGCCCGTGGTGCTGTCGTAGATGAGCATGCGGTCCTCGGCACTAAGCCATTGATTCTATTGCTTGGCCCCTGAGAGGTTTGCGGCACCACCCGGGAACTTTACGGCACCCTCAGGGGCGCCCAGGGGGCGCCTCAGCGCCCCGATTTGGCCCTGAGAGGCGGTTTCAGGGGTCTTTTTCGTCCCCCAGACCCCTCCAAGGGGCGATTGCTCGCCCCAAACAGGGGCCAGAAGCGCCTGAGAGGGTTGCGGCACCGCCCGAGAAGTTTACGGCACCCTCAGCGGCTCCCGAGGGGCGCCTCAGCGCCCCGATTTGGCGCTGAGGGGCGGTTTCAGGGGTCTTTTCCGCCATCTATCCCCCTCCGAGGAGCGATCCTTCACACCAAAGAGGGGCCAAGAGCTCTTGAGCGATTTGTGGCACCTGCCCGAGAACTTTGCGGCACTCTTTCGAAAGGCTGCCATAAACGCGCGCGATCCGCCCTTGCTCGACAGCCAGCTTCACCAACTGGTTGACCGATTTTTCCACTAAGCGGCGATCGATCGGCCCACGTCGGCCGATTCTGTTGAACAACCCTGTCCGCAAATACGACGCTAAACCGCCGCCGCTTATGCGGAGGCACGATTTAAGAGTGATGTACGGTTGGCCCCCCGAAGGGCATCAGCGGAGGAGGGGAGTGTCAATCTCGATTCCAAGATCGCCGAGGCCGCTGAGGCGCCTGAGTCGTGACCATGCACGACGCCTCTTGCGATGGCGTGCGGCGCACCACGCCAATTGCGCCGGAAAAACCGATGCCTGATCCTAGCTAGGTGTCGGCTGTCTGCCGGAACGAGGCTGACGAGCCTCATGGTATGAAAGGGAATTGTCGTGACCGGATTTCAGAATCTTCTTGACGCATACCGCAGTGCCGCTGCCAGCGAGCGCGAGAAGGGGACCTACTTCGAGGAGCTGATCCTCTGTTACCTCAAAAACGAAGCCACGTATCGGGATCTCTACTCCACGGTCGAGACTTGGGCGGACTGGGCTCCGAAGCATGGGTTCTCGGCGAAGGACGACGGCATCGATCTCGTTGCTGAGGTCGCTAGAACCGGCGAGATCCATGCCATCCAGTGCAAGTTCTACGCGGCGGACTACAAGCTCCAGAAGAAGGACATTGATAGCTTCTTCACCGCCTCGGGGCGGAAGCCGTTCGCCCATCGCATCATCGTCAGCACGACGGACCATTGGTCCGAGCATGCCGAGAACGCCCTTGTTGACCAGCAGCCACCGGTCAGCAAGATCACGCTCCGCGATCTCGAAGAAAGCCAGGTCGATTGGTCGAAGTACCAACCGAAGTCTTCCGTCGTTCTGAGGCCGAAGAAGAAACTCCGGCCGCATCAGGAGAGCGCACTCAAGGCGGTAATGGCTGGCCTGAGTCAGGCAGAGCGCGGCAAGCTGATAATGGCCTGCGGAACAGGCAAGACGTTCACGAGCCTCAAGATCGCAGAGGCCGTTGCAGGACGAGGAAAGCGCGTTCTCTTCCTCGTTCCCAGCCTTTCACTGCTCTCGCAAACGCTCACGGAATGGACGCAGGAAAGCGCCGTCCCGCTTCACAGCTTTGCCGTGTGCTCTGACAGCGACGTGGGCAAGAAGAAAGGCCGCAAGGAAGACGACGCCGTCCAGACCTTCGCTCATGAGCTGCGGTACCCCGCCACCACAGACGCGAAGCGCCTCGCTCAGGGTGTGGCGGTGCGAAGCGATGCGGATCACATGACTGTGGTGTTCAGCACATACCACTCCATTGAGGTGATTCACGACGCCCAGGCAAACCATGGGCTCGATGATTTCGACCTGATCGTCTGCGATGAGGCGCATCGAACCACGGGTGCAGTTTTCGACGGTGAGGACGAGAGCGCCTTCGTCCGCGTCCACGACTCAGCCTACATCCGGGCGGCGAAGCGCCTGTACATGACGGCGACGCCTCGCATCTACGGTGACAGCGCCAAGGCGATGGCCGAACGCGACAGCGTCTCCCTCTACTCGATGGACAACGAGGATTGGTACGGCAAGCAGCTGTTCGTCATCACGTTCTCCGAGGCCGTGAAGCGCGGCCTACTGGTCGATTACAAGGTGATCGTCCTTGCTGTTGAGGAGAGCCACATTAATCGTCGCCTTCAGACGCTGCTGAAGGACGAGAACAACACGCTGCGGGTGGATGACGCTGCGAAGATCGTGGGTTGCTGGAAGGCTCTGGCGAAGCTGGGGATTCACGAGGATGGGTCCGAGACCCCCGAGCCCATGCGCCGGGCAGTCGCGTTCTGCCAAGTTATCGAGCCCGGGAAGGGTGGCAAGACCCACAAGGTCAGTTCGAAAGAGATCGCGGGAATGTTCCAGGCCGTGGTTGAGGCCTATCAGGATGCCGAGGATATCGAAGACGCTGCTCGCCTGACCTGCGAAGCCCAGCACGTCGACGGGGGCATGAACGCCAGCGAGAAGGAGGCAAAGCTCGATTGGCTCAAGGCGCCGACGCCTCCCGATACTTGCCGAGTTCTGAGTAACGTCCGATGCCTTTCCGAGGGCGTGGATGTGCCTGCCTTGGATGCGGTGCTTTTCCTCACGCCTCGGAACTCCCAAGTGGATGTTGTGCAGTCCGTTGGGCGGGTCATGCGCAACGCGCCGGGCAAGAAACGTGGCTACGTAGTACTGCCGGTGGTCATCCCCGCAGGGGTTGAGCCCCACGAGGCCCTCAACGACAACCAGACGTATAAGGTGGTTTGGCAGGTGCTGCAGGCGCTCCGGTCTCACGACGACCGGTTTGACGCGATGGTGAACAAGCTCGACCTGGTCGGCCCTGATCGCAGCAAAATGGAAGTCATTGCGATTACGGATTCCGTACAGCGGAAGCCATCAACCCCCAAAGATGGCAATGCCAAGAAGGCCGCCAAGGCCAAGGGTAAGTTCGGCATTGGCGAGGACCCGGGCGACTACGGGAAGAAGCCCGAGCAGGTCCAGATCGAGTTTGAAGTCGGTGAGATCGAGCGCGCCCTGTACGCCAAGGTTGTCGAGAAGTGCGGCAATCGCCACCACTGGGAAGACTGGGCGAACGACATTGCGCGTATCGCACGCACGCACATCGACCGAATCACCGCGATCTTGGAAGATCCGGCCAACTCGCGGGAGCAGGAGGCGTTCGCTAGCTTCGCTGCCGAGCTTCGAGACGATCTCAACGACAGCATCTCAGACGGCGAGATCGTCGAGATGTTGGCGCAGCACCTGATCACCAAGCCGGTCTTCGACGCGCTGTTCGAGGATTACAGCTTCGCCAAGCACAACCCCATGAGCCAAGCCATGCAGGGGGTGCTCGATGTGCTTCAGGAACACCGGCTGGAGAAAGAGGCGGACACGCTGCAGGCCTTCTATGCCAGTGTGAAATTGCGCGCCGAAGGCATCGATAGCGCGGCTGGAAAGCAGAAGATCGTGGTCGAGCTGTACGACAAGTTCTTCCGCAATGCCTTCCCGAAGATGACGGAGCGCCTCGGCATCGTCTACACGCCCGTCGAGGTCGTGGATTTCATCATCCACAGCGTCGCTCACCTACTCCAGGCGGAGTTCGGCCAGACGCTGGGAAGCAAGGGGGTGCACATCATCGATCCCTTTACGGGAACGGGAACCTTCGTCACACGCCTTCTGCAGAGTGGCCTGATCAAACCGGAGGAGCTGCCGCACAAGTACCAGCATGAGATCCACGCCA
Source organism: Silanimonas sp. (assembly GCF_027531545.1). Lineage (GTDB taxonomy): Bacteria > Pseudomonadota > Gammaproteobacteria > Xanthomonadales > Xanthomonadaceae > Silanimonas. The sequence goes on from NZ_JAPZSC010000020.1 coordinate 72,142, forward strand.
ACGAGATTGTGCTCTTGGCTTACTACATCGCCGCCATCAACATCGAGGCGGTCTACCACAGCTTGGTGGGCGGGGCGTACCAGCCTTTTGAGGGCATCTGCCTGACCGACACCTTTCAGATGTACGAGAAGGAAGACTTGATCGATGCCCTGCTGGTCGACAACAGCAAACGGCGGAAGCGGCAGAAGAAGCTGGATATCCGGGTGATCGTAGGCAACCCGCCGTATTCCGCGGGTCAAACAAGTGCAAACGATAACAATGCAAACGTGTCCTATCCGTCGCTAGATGGGCGCATTCGCGACACCTATGCGGCACGATCAGCGGCGACACTTAAGAACGCTTTGTACGACAGCTATGTCCGAGCCATTCGCTGGGCGAGTGACCGCATTGGCGACGCGGGGATCATCGGCTTCGTAACGAATGCCGGATTCGTGGACGCCAACACCGCGGACGGTCTTCGTAAGTGCTTGGCTGATGAGTTTGCGAGTCTGTACATCTTCCATCTGCGTGGTAATCAGCGGACGAGTGGTGAGACGTCAAGGAAGGAGGGTGGAAAGATCTTCGGCAGCGGGAGTCGTGCGCCGATTGCCATCTCACTTCTGGTCAAGAACCCAAAGTCGTCGGAGCGAGGTCGAGTCTACTTCCACGACATCGGCGATTATCTGACTCGAGAGCAGAAGCTGGAACGGATCGCCGAGTTCAAGAGTGTTGCTGGAATCGATGGATGGCGAGCGATTGAGCCTGACGCGCACGGTGATTGGCTCAAGCAGCGAGATGATGGGTTTGGGCGCTTCATAGCCATAGGTAGAAAGGGCGATGAGGCGGAGTTGACGTTGTTCGAAAACTTCTCCAACGGCGTCAAGACAAATCGAGATGCTTGGGCCTACAACCCATCTAGGAAGAAGCTCGCAAAGACGATGGGTGAAATGATCGCCTTCTACAATAGCGAAGTGGATCGCTATGCCCAGGCGTGCGCAGGACTGGGTAAAGGAGCATGGCCTGACCCGGACGCATTTATCGATTTCGATTCGAGCAAGATGAGTTGGACTCGAGAGGTCAAGCAGGATTTGTCTCGCCAAAATCGACGAGAGTTTCGTGAGGAAGGTCTTGTTAGGGCTCTTTATCGGCCCTTTTATCGAACCTGGATGTATTTCGACAAGCACTTCAATAACTGCGTCTATCAAATGCCGCGAATCTTTCCTCGCGCGGATTCGGAAAACCTTGTGATTCAGATCAGCGGGGCTGGTTCAGAGGTTCCAAGCGCAATGATTTCGAGTGTTATCCCCGATGTTCAGGTTCAGTTTAACGGGCAATGCTTCCCGCTATTTCTCTACGACGCAGGCCCGCAGCAGCGAAATTCTGCTGACTTTTTCTCGGCGCCCGCCGCGGCAGAACGTGGCCGGCGCGATGCAATCACTGATGCAGGGCTAGCTCACTTCAAAGCGGCTTTTCCTGACGAACCCATTTCCAAGGAAGACCTCTTTTACTACGTTTACGGCATCTTGAATTCTCCAGATTATCTTGAGCGTTACTCGGACAATCTGGCCAAGGAGCTACCTCGCATTCCGCGGGTAAAGTCTGCTGCAGACTTCTGGCTGTTCAGTCGCGCTGGCCGTGATTTGGCAGCGTTGCATCTGAATTACGAATCCGTATCGATGTTCGCTGGCGCGAAGATCGATAGCGGCGGCAAGCCCCTAGCGGACGCCGATTACCGTGTCGAGAAGATGCGCTTCGGGAAGTCCGGGAAGGACAAGGACCGGACGGCGATCCAGTACAACAACAGGATCACCGTCACGGGCATCCCCCTTGAGGCCTACGACTACGTCGTCAACGGTAAGCCGGCCATCGAGTGGGTGATGGAGCGTCAGTGCGTTAAGACCGACAAGGACAGCGGCATCGTCAACGACGCCAACGATTGGGCCATCGAGACGATGGGCAATCCGCGCTACCCGCTCGAGCTGCTGCTGCGTGTCGTCACCGTAAGCCTTGAGACGATGAAGATTGTTCGTGCACTGCCGGCCTTGGACATTCGGGAGGACGGTTGAACGCCAACAACGTTCGCCGTCCCTACAAACCACTTTGCATCCCAACGACACCAATCCCCACCCGGGCGAAGGACCCAGAGAGAGGAGGAGTCGTTCAAGGGCCTTGCTAAAGCGTGTTGCTAGCTACTTGGCCGCCTTCTCTGTAGCTTTGAATGGCAACACGTTGTCAGAAATGCCTAACCGTGTTTTTAGGTCTTGCAGTTGCCGGTGCAGATCCAGAATCGACTCCTCGGCGATGACCAGTCGCGCCATTGCGCGATCGCGCTGCTGCGTCAGCTCATTGATGCGAGCTTTCAAGTCGCGATTGGCCTCTCGCGCCCCCTTGATCAATGAGGCCGAGGAATGGCGCTTGCGTGGGGAGCTCCCGTTGTCCTCGATCCACTTCTGAATTTCACGGATCAGGCGGGGATAGCGGCTCTTGCGAAGGGCGCTGGGATCTCGCCCCGCCTCTTTGGCGACGTTGTTCTGGGTGACCGGCGTACCGGGCGGAAGGCGGGTTGGCTTGCTCCTCTTGAGCCTCTCAAAGGCGTCGCGGAAAGCCATCTCCGCATCGCCGACGTAATCAGGCTGCTGTGACATGCATGAACTCCTCAACTGCCTCGAGTCTGCGCTCGAGCGCGGCGCGTAGCGGCGTGCCTGCCGGGACATCGACCAGGCGGGCAGCAATCGTGCGCCCTTCCTTCCCCATGACCGGACGCTTGCGTTTGTCCATCAATCCATCCACGCAGTGCGTGCAGTGGGCATAGTTGTCGAATCCGCCGTACTCACACCGGCGCGCCGTGCAGATGCCGACCACCGTCTGCCTGACCGTGAGCTGCCCCTGCTTCTGTGCCTTCTCGATCTCATCGCGGCTTGATACCTTAAAGAAGCGCAGCAGCGCATCCTTGCGGGCTTGGCCGTGCGGCGATACATACTCCGGCCCGTTGAGCAGGCCCGCATCCACAGCAACCAGCTCGTAGCGCACCGAGACAAGCTCATGTGAAAACCTGCGATTGAGGCGCAGGTTCTCGTGGCCATGGGCGTAGTACGCGCTCTGGCTGCTCGTAAGGTGCTTTAGTTGCTGCTGGCGGGACGGAAGGCTCACGCCTGATGCAGCCATGTAAACCTGAATGCTTCGGCGGTACTGATGTGACTGAAAGTGCCAGATACAGCCCTCTCCGTACTTCTTCAGATCGGCTTCATGGCTGAAGCGGCGGAGATATAGTTCGTCTTCGGCCGTAATCCGGAGTGCCTCTTTCTCGAAGAGGCCGGGAGCCGCATCCATCAATTCCGCGGTTCTTGGCGGCCGGACCTTTGATATACCCCGTTCCTTGTGCGCACTAGGCATCCATGGCTCGTAGGCTCGCTGCACGAGGCGTGGGTTCACGCGATCCTCTTCTTTCAGCAGGGCCGCGCCCACCTCGACTGCGATGGACATCCGCCATTTAGCGACCGCACTCATCGCCTCCACAGCCAAGGAGGCAGTGGGCGCCGCCATCCAGCGCGCATCGGGGTCCTGGGCGGTCTTGGTGGTCTCGCCGCTCAGGATGCAGATGTCACCCAGCACGGAATCATGCTCAACACTGAGACAGGTGCTGCGCAGGGATAATGCCTCTTTGATCCGCATGCCGCTTAGACATTGGAGGTAGGCAATGCCGACCCGCGCTACCGCAGAAAAGTACTTCCCGAGAAGCAGAGGCGACGCATTGGATGCGCGCAGGCTATCCATGGACTGATTGTGGTCAAGCATCCAGCGCCCAATGACCTCCGCCACGCCGTGGCGGTGCGCTAGGTCAGCGAATGGGCCGAGATAGATGCACCCAGCAACCCTCTTGCCCTGGTGGCAGGGAGTTCGAGCGGGGCTGGCTACGCGGGAGGCCGCTGAGAGTGAGCCGTAATTGAACCGGTACGCATCCGCGATTTCCAGAAACAGCGCTTCAAACTGCGCCTTTTTCGCAATGAAGTCCTGGAGGAAGGTTTGCATTCGATGTGCCTGATAGGCCCAAATGCGAGGCGGAATGAAGAGCTTCTGTTGCGCGCCATGATCGACGACTAGCTCGCGCAGGCGCGCAATCTGCGCGGGCGCTAGCACCTCAAACCCCAGCCAATCGCGGGCCTGCCAAAGCTCATGCAGCAAGCCAACCAAAACATCCCTATTGCTTGGGAGAGTCCCCTCCGCCAAATCTAGCTCGATGGTGTCAAAGAACCGCCCAATTTCCGAAGCGCGGACAGGCACTGTCAATGCGCTGCATGTCGCGAACAGGCGCTTCAGAAGGGCGTGATAGCAGTGAATCGTACTAACTGTAATGGGGCGTCGCGCCCCCCAAACGAACCAAGCGAGGCATCGCTTCAGTAGCTCGCCATTGATTGCAGTCAGCTCCAAAGTCTGCCCTGGAGTCGGCTCATAACCGAAATTGAAGGACATATCTCCAATGACCCATCGCGCATCCCGCCACCGGTAGGTCTGGCCTTGCTCGTCCACATGGACAATGAAGTCATCGGGTGGCGGCAGGCAGGGAAGCTCATAGCAGGGGCTAGCTGCAGTGATGTGCTGCATGTCCTTGCCCTTGACCACCCAGGTCATCCGCGTGCTCATGCGCCCCGCTCCAGAGACTCAAACTTGTGGGTGTAGTGTGGGTGATAGCGAGCCTCTTGCACCCTTAGGCGTGCCTCCGCGACCCATGCAGCGCACTCGTCATCCTCGCGCTCCATGGCGTCCAGCTTTGCCGCTGCGCGCTCGGCAGTGACCAAGCTGGGGTGATCCGCCTTGAGGCTAAGGTCCGTGTGATCAGCGTTGAACTGGAGCAGTGTGAGGTGCTGAAGCGAGGCCAAGTTCCAGGCATGGTCGAAGCTGCGCAGATCTCGGTTCTTGGGGCAGAACAGGCAGCCCGCAGCGCCCTCGCAGTCAGGCTTGGGCGCACCCCTCGGGGCATTCAGCACTTGCTCTGGCAGCGGCTCATGCTCGGTCCTTTGGCATCCGCCTGGACCGACCGCATCGCGCACCATGGCTTCCATAAGGTCCCAGAAGTTCACCAGCTCCGCGGCGGCCTTCTGGTGATTTGGCTCCTCGTAGTGCTGCTGGAAGGTCTTGCCGTCATGGCTCAGCAGTTCCGCCGCTGTCTGTAGATCTGCGTTGCGATTGACGAAGTTGCCGGGGGTATCCCGATGCTGGCTCGCAGGCACGAATCGCTTGCCAAGTGCCTTGCACAGCCTCCGAACCTGCTTGAACGGCCAATCAGTGCGCTGCATGGCCTTGTCGCCATCGCAGGCAACAAATGGGAAGGTCAGACCGTCGGGGTCGCCAGGGAAGATTGCCTCACGCCACTTGAGGAAGGCCTCAAAGTGCGGGCGATAGCCCTTCTCGATGCGGAACTCGACGTTATGTTTGGCGCGATCCTTCCAAGGACGCACATAGACGTAGTCCCCTTTGGACTGGTAGCGGAAGTTGCCCGTGAGCTGCAAAACCTGCGTCAGATTTGCACTGGTCTGATTGATAAAGACAAGCATTTCCGCTTCGAGGCGGAGGTTGATCAGCATGGCGCGCTTGGTGTTGGAGACGTCCTGTGTGGCGCGAGCGCGGCTCGCTTCTCTCCTAGAGCGTTGAAGGGAGCTGAGGCTGTCAATCGGCTTCCAATCCCTAGATCCGCAACTTATCTGATACTCAAAGAGCCGACCGTCTTCACAGCTGTACCGCAGCATGACCGGCAGCGGACCGCGAATCACGGGAACTGGCAGCTGCCGAATAGTTCCCATCATCAGCTGAATAAAGGATGCCGTCTCATCCAAGTTTTCCTTGGCAGATGCGGTGCCAAGGGTCTTCGGCTGAACAATCCTCGTTCTCCACTGGAGCACCTTGGCGTCCATGTGCAGCACTGGGGCGAGCAAGCGAGCTGCCGAGAACGAATATTGGTGCTTTGTGTCCTGCGTCAAGTTGCCATCAGCGGCCATGCGAGCCGCCCACGCAAGGTAAAGATTCAGAACGTTACTCTGAATAAAGGGCACCTTCGCTTCTTCGGAGAAGGCCACAAGGCGCTTTAGAGACGACCACAGAGTCTTAACGCTATCGCCTGACAAGCTCTTGCTTTTGACTGCCGTCTGCAATGGCTCGTGGATGGCTTTCAGAAGAGGCAGTCGTTCCAACAGAGGGCGTCCTAACTTGCCGCCCTCAATCATCGACAGGGCGATGCTACGACGACGTAGCGCAGCACCTTTGTACAGGAGAATCCCCATATCAATAGCGCAGCCCAGCGGCCCGACCGCCAGCCCCTCGACCTTCAGGTTCGGAATCACCGCATCAAGCATCCTTTGCTCCCATGGCGTCGTAGAACGGCCCGAACATCACCCTCGTGAACTCATCCATCACGGCGGAGCGAACTCCCGCCTTTTCCACCCAGCGGATATAGCGCCAGGTGGTGCGGTCATGCTTGTGGGCCAGCATCCGCTTCAAAGTTGGGAAGAATTCGTGGAGGCGGCCCGCGTCACGCGCCACCTCGGCCCACATGGTCGCGAACGTGGCTCGTGACCAGTGGAAGGTGAAGTCATCGATCTTCAAGCCCTCCTCGCGAGCCGCCCGCTTGAGTCGCGACATTTCCGCGTTCACGGTTGCGCTGCGGTCAGAGCCAGAGCGCCCGTAGGGATTTCCGTGCTTGGTAAGGATGAGCAAGTGCTTGTGCTGGGGCTTGGCCAGCTTGACCCGCTTGCCCCGATCCAACCCCACCGCATAGTCCAGCAACTCTTCGAGAAGCTGGGTCGGGATCACAATCCCTGAGCTGTTCTGATTGAGCTTCATCTGCACAGGCGGATTGGCCTGCGGGCCGATGCTCAGGAACCTCAGCGCAGGGTTGTTGTGGATCGGCAACGCGTTCTCCAGCGTTTGAATCTTCAAATCGCAGACGGTACCCAGACGCAGCCCGCTCCAGAAGCCGAGCGACAGCATGAAAAAGAGTTCGCGGCTGGCTCGCCGATTCGCCAGCTCCAGAATCGCATTACGGACATCCAACGAAACGGGCTGCAAACCTTCCTCAAGCCCATCCTCGTTCTGACGCCTCGACACCTTGATGTCTAGCGAGGTCTGAACTGCCTCGATGTGCCTGCGAAAGCCAAAGGCGTCCTCGTAGGGAATGCGGATCTTCTTCTCGGTCCACAGCTGGAACCCGGGACTCAGAATCTCCTCCTTGAGCAGCCACTTGTAGAGCGCTTTTACGGTGGACATGCGCCGGGATGCCAGCAACGGCGATAGCACGCTGGGGCGAGGCCCTTTGCCTGTCTGTGCGCTGCTTTCCGGGGTCTCGGAACCCGCACTGGCTACCAAGAAGCCCCGATACAGGTTCAAGGGCCTTTCGTCGTCCCTGATCGGGCATTGCCACCACTCTTTGCCCGCATCCTCAAGCCACTGCGCATACGCCAAGAGGTCCTTGCCGTTCGCGCCAATCGTTTCTTCTTTGAGTTGCCCGCTTAGAAGGAGCCTGGCGCGACTCAACAGCCACAGATTGGCCTCGCCCCAGAACTCGCCACTCTCCCAAACGATCTGCGGCACACGCTCCGCCGTTACAGGCATCCGCAGGCGCGTTCGCGGGTCCACCACCTCCTGCCGCTCAAAGCGCACAGCGCCGTTCTCAACGACGGCCCGCTCCAACGGCAGCCGGATGTACTCAAGGCGCGCCATTAAAGACCAACCTTGCTAGCTATGGTCGCCGCCACGCGGACAACAGGAGAAGGCTCACAACGCTGGGGCACTTCGACTTCGGCAGGCAGTCGTTTCGGCGGCCAACCGCGGGTCGGAGCCTCCACCACAATTCGCATCGACGGCTTCAGCAGGCCGCCAAGCGTCATCTCCAACTGACTTTCACTACCCGACACCATCTCTGCAACGAGTAAAGAAATCTCGACGGCGAATGCGTTGCGAAGATGCGCGGCGACGTATACGCCATCGCTAAAGTTCGACGTTAACCCCGCGTTTAGGCGTGAGAGAAAGAACGCGCCCTGTGCAAAAAAAGTGTTAATCCCGTTGCTGCATCGAACGAAAACGTTGATGCCGAATTTGCAGATTTGGTTGGCGTAGATCACAAACATCTCGGGCTCCTAGTAACAACACACCACCTCCAATGCATTTGGGGTGGGAACAGGAACCGAGGTCTGCCGGCAAACTAACGCTATCACACGCCTCCGCGCATCGGAAATACTTTGTCATCAGCATGCACCCGCCTCCCGCCTGCGCCCGCTCGACCAGCCCGCACCAACGGCCTTGAGCAATCACAGGAAGGGCCTAAGGTCTCGTAAGCGTCACTCGTTAATCCTCTTCGGATTGAATGACCACTGAAGTTGATTCTTAGGCTTGGACGAGGACCTGATGTTCGGCGACAACAGCGATACGGGTGCATGGACCCACGAGGAGTCAGGATGCGTAAACCCCAGGCTCTTATCGCGGCGGAGCCCTAAACGATCAATGTGATCGAGATGAAACGTAGCCAAAACAGGTGAAAGCGCTCGAGACTTCGGATAGGGAGCGTACGCTCGGGGTGTGCCAATCGTTCCGAGTGCCAAAGTTTCGAGTGCCAAGGCGAAAGTCTTTCCACGCGAAACCTGGCGGTCGTTGAACTGCGAGCATTGGGGCGAAAACGCCAACTCTGCCCCCTTTCGCGCATCTATCGATGCCGCCCCGAAGCTTGATGCTAGGGGCAAAACGGGTGCAGCCGTTAGACGCGAAGACTCCCCGACGATGCGAAGAAGCAGGCAGCTTCGCTTGAACCAACTTCATTTAGGGCAGAAAGCCATTGACTCATCGGAGGTCAGCATGCGACTCAGGCGATCTCTTGAGCCGTGTCCATAGCGGGGGATGTCACGAGGTGTGCGTCAATGCCCCCCTACCTACCGGTGTCCCCGTACACGTCGTCGCCGACCTCGGCGCGGGCCATCGCTTCGCGCATGGCAGCGGTGGGGCGGGTAACAGTGTCGCTGCGGAAATCGGCGGTCGGCAGGGTCATGGTCGGCGGAGGGTCGGCGTCAGAGCATCCGCTGCATGACGTCGTCGCGGCGGAGCCAGCGATGATAGACGGCAGCGAGCATGTGCAGGCCGATGACGCCGTAGAACACGCTCGCCAGCAACTCGTGCGCGTCCTCCGCGACGTCCTCGATGGCCGCGCCTGGCGCGAACAGCGGCGGGATGGCGAGGCTCGTGAATGGCACCGGGATGCCGCGACCTTCGCTCCACAGGATCAGCACGCCGAGCATCGGCTGCGCCAGCAGGAAGGCGTAGAGCGCGACGTGGGTGAGGCTGCCCAGCATCGTTTCCCAGCGCGGCAGCGGCGGCGTGACCGGCGGCACGCCGTGGCGGGCGCGCAGCGCGAAGCGCGGCAGCAACAGGAGCATGACGATGATGCCGGCCCAGAAATGCAGGGGCATCATCGCGCTGCGGATCGGCGTGCCGCGCGGGAACCAGCCGCGGAACTCCGCCAGCGCGTAGGCCGCGGCGACGAGGCCCGCGACGGCCCAGTGGATCCAGCGTTGCGAAGCGGCATAGCGGATCGTGCTCATGTCAGGCGTCCATCGACGGGAACCGGGGTGGAACGAAGGATGGGGCCTTGGAACACGACCGGCTTGCGCTGGATCAACGCGGAACCGCAATGCCTTCGCGAACGAAACGCAGACGCAAGGGACCGACGCCTTGCACGCCGCCCGCTCCCTTCCAGCCCCGCGCGGAATCCGCGCAGCGCAGTTCGGCTACACCCGGCGCCGCGGGCAACTGCACGCTGGCTCCGCAACGCCAGGCCAGGCGCTGCGCGACCGTGCGCAAGGCCCCGGCGTCGAAGGCGCTCTCGGGCAGCGGTGCGCGCTGGCGAGTGGCGCGCGAGGCCTCGGCGTCGAGGACGAGGCTGACGCGTTCACCGCCCTCGGCCGACGCCTCGGGCTCGACCACCAGCGCGGCGCCCGGCACGAGGTACCAGGCCTCGACCTCGTCGCGCATCGCCGCATCGCGGCGCATCACCCATCCGCCCGATTCACCGACCGCGCGGATCTCGCGACGACCGTCCTGCTCGCGGACCAGCAGCGCCGACGTCTCGTCCGCGCCATAGCCCCAGCGCGCATCGGCCGCCTGCATCGCCATCATCAGGCGCAACTCGCGCGCGCGCTCCGAGAAGTGCGTGTCGACGATCGCGCCTTCCGCCAGCCGCAGCCCTCCGGCCGGCCACAGCGTCAGCGTGTCCTCGGGTAGGCCGCCGCAGCGCCCGCCACGCGCGCAGCCCGGCTCGGGCGGCGGCGCCACGCGCGCGGCACGCGACACGGCGGCTTCGACATCGCCATTGCCCAGCATCCACGACCCGCTCTGCACCGCCGCGCCCGCGCTGGTGCCGCCGACGACCACGCGGCCTTCCGCATGCGCCTGCCGCAGTTCCAGCAGCCAGTCATTCGGCGAATCGTCGGCCCGCACGAAGGACTGCCGATGCCGCCACTGGTCGCCACCGGCGAAGAACACGCCCTGCACCTGCAGCATCAGCGCCGGCTGCGACGCGCAGTGCGCGCGCTGGTAATCGGCGAGGTCGGGGTACACGGCCTCGCGGTTGGGGAGACGGAGGCGCTCGACGCGAAGTCGCGGCAGCGCCGCGCAATCCCCCGACTCGAAGCGCGCCGCGGCCGCGGCCGCATCCACCGGCCACCACACCGCGTCGGCGCCGAGTTCGCGGAACACATCGACGTAGAAATCCACCGCATCCATCGGGTCGAAGCCGGAGGCCGTGACCACGGCGATCTTCGGCCGTCCCGTGGTTCGCGCCTGCGCTTCCGCGACGAACGCACGCAGCACCTCGACACCGCCGCGAACGCGGCTGCGCGATGGCAGTGCGCGTTCGAGCGGGCGCGCGCCACCGTCCGTGCGCTGGGGCACTTCCATGGCGGCCAGAACCGCCGCGCGTTCGACATCCAGCAGCACCGACCACGGCCGGCGGCGGTCCGTTTCAGCGCAACCATCACCGAGGCAGGCCCGGGCGAATGCCGATTCCAGACGCGATGCATCGAACGCGCCGCCCTCATCCCGACCCGTCGCGGCCAAAGCGCGCTGCGCCTGCGCGAGCATCGCCGCTACGTCATCGCGCGAAGGCGCGCCGGGCAAGGACCACAGGGCCGGATCGAGCGCGCGGGCGATGCCCGCGTCGTCGATGCGGAACCTCGCCGGGCCGCGTGTCGCGTCGGTCGGCGCCGTCGCGCACGACCGTGGCGAGAGGTCGGAACAGATCGCCAGCGCACCGCCCGCCAGCATCAGGCTGCGCGTCGGCCCGTCGGCCGGGGCGGACGCCCAGGCGACGCTGCCGATCCCCGTGAAGGCCATCAATGCCGCGCGCAAAAACAGTGAATCCATGTCCGAAACGACCCCGATCAACGACGGAAGGCGCCGATGTTTAGCAGGTTTCATCCGTCGGCACTTGACGGCGTGGAAATGAACAAAGTATGAAAGTGGCACGTTTCCGGTCCACCGAAATGCCCAAGCCACGCAACCACATCCGGCACATCGCCCGGACTTTCTATCTCAGCGAGTGGTGGGACGAGTAGATCCCATCGGCTGAGCCCCTTCGTGCCGCAATGGCGCGAAGCGAGGTTGCGTTCGCGTTGCCGTCGCTCGATGGCGGCGCCGTGCATCGGGGCCATCCGCGCCCCACGACCAGACCCTGACGACTGCGCCTCCGGCGTGGCCGCCTGTCGACCCTGAGGAAACCGCCATGCTGTCCAAGAAGCCCCTCAGCGCGATGATCGCGCTGCTCCTCGCCACGTCCGTCGCCGCCCAGGCCCCAGCGCCGGCGGCCGAAACCGACGACGCCAAGACCCTCGACGCCGTCACCGTCACCGGTACCAACCTGCGCGGCGTCGATCTCGCCGAAGCGCAGCCGGTGCAGGTCATCGACGCCGCCAAGATCGAACGCCTCGGCCTCGCCTCGATGGGTGATGTCCTGAAGCTGATCTCGGAGACCGGCGGCGGCACCGGCAACTTCAGCACCGCCACCTCCGGAGTGCTGCAGGCCGAGTCGCCGGCCGGCATGGCCGGCGCCTCGCTACGCGGCCTCGGCGCCGGCTCCACGCTGACGCTGGTCAACGGCCGTCGCGTCGCCGCCAGCTCGTTCTCGAACGGCGTGCGATCCGAGAACTTCGTCGACATCAACGCCATCCCGATGGCCGCCATCGAGCGCATCGAGGTGCTGTCCGCGGGCGCCTCGGCCATCTACGGCGCCGACGCCGTTGCTGGCGTGATCAACGTGGTGCTGCGCCGCAGTTTCGACGGCATCCGCGCGGCGGTGAGTGTGGGCGATTCCAGCGCCGACAGCGATGAGGCCAAGCTCAACGCGAACTTCCTGTTCGGTTTCGGCAACGACACCGTCGACGGACTGCTAGTCATCGACGCCTTCAAGCGCAACGGCTTCTACAACCGCGACCGCGCGATCACCGAGAACGAGCGCGTGCCCTCGCAGCAGGGCATCTTCCCGAGCTTCAACGGCCGCGGATTCCCGCTGATCCGGGACCTCGTCGAAGCCGCCTGTCCAGACTCTCAACGTTTCGACGGCCGCCCGGGGTTCCCGGCGGCGTCCGCTTACCAGTACTGCTCGGTGGACCGCGCCGATTACACCGCGTTCGACCCCGAGCTCGAGCAGCTCGGCGCCTACGGCACGATTACTGCTCGCCTCGGCGAAAGCCTCGAGGCCTTCGGTGAACTGCAGGCACAGCGCAACAAGAGCTTCGCGACTGGCTCGCCGGCCGCCTGGGGCGGATCGGCCGGTGCGCGCATCGCTTTCAACCATCCGAATACGCCGGCCGAGCTACGCGCCCGCCTGCTCGCCGGCGGCCTCGGCGCCACGACCGATCTGCTCGGCTTCGGCCGCTTTCCGGATACGCGCCAGATTGAAGTCGAGACGAAGAACTGGCGCGCACTCGCCGGCCTGCGCGGCGATCTCAACGACGACTGGAGCTGGGAAGCCGCGGCCGGCTTCGGTCGCAGCGAGTCCGAACAGGTCGCCAGCGGCGGCATCTACAACGAGGCGCGCTTCCTCGCCGGCCTACGTGGCTTCCTTTGCGCCGACGGAACCACCACGTGCTCACCGACCTCGGGTGGCCTCTGGTACAACCCGTTCGGCGGGCAGGGCTCGCAAGATCCGCGCGTCCTCGCACTGGTGCGCGAGACGGTGCCGCGCAACGGTGAATCCACCACGACCAGCGCCGACTTCAAGATCAACGGCACGGCTGGCGCCATCGGCGGCCGCGACATCGCTTGGGCCCTGGGTGTGGAAGGCCGTCGCGAAAAGATCGCGGACCGCCCCTCGCCGCTTGCCGCGGTGAATCGCCTCACCGGCCGTCCAGGCGTGATCGGCTTCGGCTCGAAGTCGGCCGAGGCCGAGCGCGATGCGTCGGCCGTGTTCGTCGAATCGCTGCTCCCGTTCACGGAGACGTTCGACCTTCGCCTCGCCGGTCGCTACGACCACTACTCCGACTTCGGCGGCGACTTCAATCCGTCGGTTGGGCTGCGCTTCCGTCCGAGCGATACGCTGGTCTTCCGCGCTGGCTGGAACACCGGCTTCCGCGCGCCTTCGCTTGCGCAGGCCGGCAGCGGCACCACCGCGGCCTCGTTCACCCTGCCCTGCGGTACCGGCAGCGAGTTCTTCAACAACTTCTGCTCGCAGGGCACGCGTCCACAGAACATCCTCAGTCAGATCTTCGCCAACGAGGACCTGCAGCCGGAGAGCTCGGAAGCCTGGAACGCCGGTGCAGTGTGGTCTCCGGCCGAGCGCACCTCGTTCAGCGTCGACTACTGGAACTTCGACCAGAAGAACACGGTCGACGTCGATTACCTGCGCCTGCTTCGCCAGTCTCTCACCACGCCGTCGCTGATCTACACTTACTCCGACGGCACGCGACCGCGCCCGGTCGACGCCATCGGCATTGAGACCCGCACCGGCACTGCTTCGGGCCTCTCGACGGGCGAAGTGTTCGTCACGCTGCAGAACATCGGCGTGCAGCGCACCAACGGCTGGGACCTCGCCATCGACCACGGCCTGGCCGAGGACTTCCTCGGCGGCCGGCTCGACCTGTCGATCGACGCCACCCGCGTGCTCTCGTTCGAGCGCTCGGAATCGTGCTCGCCGCAGGTCGCGCCGCTGCGCGGCGACGGTGCTTGCGTCGGCGGCCAGCGCCTCGTCGAGCTGAATGGCGAGTACCGCTATCCGAAGTGGCGCGGCACCGTGGCGCTGGACTGGACCAGCGAGGACTTCGACGCCGCCGTGTGGGCCAGCTACACCGGCTCGTACTACGACGATTTCCGCTTCGACCCGGCGGCGATCTCGACCACCGCGCGCGTGGCTTCGTGGACGACCTTCAACGCCTCGTGGGGCTGGAACATCAACGAAACGCACCGCGTCTCGCTGCAGGTGAAGAACCTCACCGACCGCGATCCGCCGCGTGCCCTCGGCGCCAGCGCGTGGGTCGACACGTTCAACCACGACGCGATGGGCCGCTTCGTCACGCTGAACTGGATCGGCCGCTTCTGATCCTATGACCGGAACCCACCGGCTTGCCGGTGGGTTCCGGGGCAAGGACGCCCCACCTCTCCTGCGCTACCGTGGCCGCCCAACGCGGCCACGGCGCGTCGCGCTTCGCCCCTTCGTCCCGGACTTGCGAATGACTTCCACCGCCGCGCCGTCGCGCGCGCCCGACACGCTGCTGGTGCTTCTCGCCGTCGCCCTCGTGCTGGCGGCGATCGTGCCCTTCGTGCCTGCCGGCTTCTTCGCGCCCGGGCAGCCGATGTCGCTGGCGAGCTTCCAGCCCGGCGAGTCCGCCCTCGGCCTCACCCTGTTCTCGAGCGAGGCCGACACGCGCGGCCTGCTCAACCTGTTCTTCGACGGCTTCACCTCCGGCAGCCGCAACGGCGCTGCGATCGGCGTGATCGCCTTCGTGCTCACCGTCGGCGGCGCCTTCGGCCTCGTGCAGGCCAGCGGCGCCGTCGACAACGGCTTGAAGCGCCTCGTCGCGCGCTTCGGCCACCATCCGCGACTGCTGCTCGCCGTGCTGTTCGTCGCTTTCTCCACCGGCGGCGCGGTGTTCGGCATGGGCGAGGAGACCATCGCCTTCCTCGCCCTGCTGCTGCCGCTGATCCGGCGTCTGGGCTATCCGCCGGAAGTCGGCGTGATGGTCACCTACATGGCCAGCCAGATCGGCTTCGGCACCTCGTGGATGAACCCCTTCAGCGTCGCCGTGGCGCAGGGTATCGCCGGATTGCCGCTGCTGTCGGGCGCGCCGTTCCGGATGGCGATGTGGGCGGCCTTCACCGCGGTGGGGCTGGCCTTCGTCCTTCGCTACGCGACGGCACATCGCCGCGCACCGGAGGCGACGGATACGGACGACGGGACGGCCACCGCCGGCCCCGCGAGCGCGCCCCTCGGCTGGGTCGACCACGCCGTGCTGTGGGCGACGCTGGCCACGGTCACGTGGATCGTCTGGGGCGTCACCGTCGCCGGCTACTACATCGCCGAGATCGCCACGCAATTCTTCGCGCTCGGCCTGTTCGCCGGTGTCGCCGCGGTGATTGGCGGCCGCATCAGCGCCAACGCGGCAGTGCAGGCTTTCACCGATGGCGTGCGCGCGCTCGTGCCGGTCGTGCTGGTGATCGCCGTGGCCAAGGGCATGCTCGGCATCCTCGGCGGCAGCGACCCGCACGCGCCGTCCGTGCTCAACACCGCGCTCTACACCATGGGCAGCGCCATCGCCGGCATGCCCGAACTGGTCGCCGCGTGGGGCATGCTGGCGGCGCAGTCGGTGTTCAACTTCTTCGTCAGCTCCGGCAGCGCGCAAGCCACGATCACCATGCCGCTGATGGCGGGCCTCGGCGAACTCGTCGGCGTCAGCAAGCAGGTCAGCGTGCTGTGCTTCCAACTCGGCGACGGGTTCACCAACCTGGTGATCCCCACCTCCGCCGCCATGATGGGTGCCATCGGCGTGGCCGGCCTCGGCTGGCTCCAGTGGGTGCGCATCATCTTCCGCTTCATGCTGCTGCTGATGGCGCTCTCCGCCCTCACCGTGGCCCTTGCCGTCGGGATCGGTTATGTCTGAATTGCTGTGGATCCGCGACGCGGAGTTGATGACGCCGGCACCCGCCGGACGTGGCGATGTGCTGGTCGCGAACGGCCGCGTGCTGGCGATGGGCACGGGGCTCGACCCGCGCGGTTGCGGCGTGCCGGTGCGGACCATCGATGCCGGCGGGCACTGGCTCTGCCCCGGCCTCGTCGATGGCCTCGTGCACTTCGGCGGCGGCGGCGGCGAAGGGGGCTTCGCCACGCGCATGCCGCCGCTCGCCGCGGCGACCGCGCTCGCCGCGGGCGTCACCACGATGATCGGCGCACTCGGCACCGACGACGTCACCCGCAGCCACGCCGACCTGTTGGCCTGCGCGCGGGCGCTGGCCGCCAGCGGGCTCTCGGCATACACGCTCACTGGGTCCTATCAGGTACCGCCGGTCACGCTCACCGGCAGCGTCCGCGGCGACGTCGCCTTCATCCCGGAAATGATCGGCCTCGGCGAGATCGCCATCGCCGACCACCGCGGCTCGCAGCCCAGCGCCGCGGAACTGGCGCGCCTCGCGTCGGACGCGCGCGTGGGCGGCATGCTCGCCGGCAAGTCGGGCACGGTGCTCGTGCACTGCGGCGAAGCGCCCGAAGGGCTCGCGTTGCTGCGCGAGGCGAGCTCGCGCTGGCCGGTGCCGATCAAGCAGTGGCATCCCACCCATGTGAACCGCCATGCCGCGCTGCTCGCCGACGGCTTCGAGTTCGTGCGCGAAGGCGGCAGCATCGACTTCACCACCAGCAGCACGCCGGATTTCGTCGCCGCGGGCGAAGTTCCCGCCGCGCTCGCCTTGGCCGACGCCCTCGCCGCCGGCTTGCCGATCGAACGATTGACGATGAGCTCCGACGGCCAGGCCAGCCTGCCGCACTTCGATGCGCAGGGACGGCTGGTCTCGCTTGAGGTCGCGCCGATCGGCAGCCTGCTGTCCAGCGTCCGCGAGGCCGTGGAGCTGCACCGGCTGCCGCTCGCCACCGCGCTCGCCGCGGCCACGTCCTCGCCCGCGGCGGTTTGGGGACTGGCGACGAAGGGCCGCATCGCCCCGGGCATGGATGCCGACCTCGTCCTGCTCGACCGCGACACCTTGGGGCTGCGTTGGACGATGGCCGGCGGCAGGCTCTGATTGCCGCCTCGTGCGACGGCCGCTGAACGACGGCGTCGCAACGGGGAACCTTAAGTACGCATTCACTCCGGCGGCGGATGATGGATTGGCCCACCCGGAGACCGCCCCCATGCTGCGCCGCACCGCGTTCCTTGCCTTGTCGTCGCTGGTCCTGAGCGGCTGCGTCACCTACGAAGTCGTCGAGCGGCGCGTGTACCGCGAGGACGGCAGTTACACGCGCACGTACGATCCCTACGACGACGGTCGCCGCTACGAGGAGCGTTCGTACGATCGCTACGACGATCGCTACGACGATCGCTACGACCGTGACGGACGGGTCCGGCGCTACGAGTACGACGCGCCGCGCTACGGCGGCTACGACGACGATCCCTACGACCGCTGGTTCTACGGCTACCGCGGTTACGGCTCGGCGTGGGCGCTCGATCCGTACTTCGGCTACAGCGGTTCGTCGGTGCGCATCGTCTACGGCCATCGCGGCTACCGACCCACGTGGTACTGGTCCTCGTGGTATTCGCCGTCATGGTCGAACCGGTGGATCTGGTCGCCCTCCTGGAACAGCGGTTACCGGCCGTGGGGCGGCGGCTACTACCTCCATGGTTACGGTTATAGGTACGGCCGTGGCCGCGGCTACACGCCGTCAAGGCCGCACGTGCCGCGCCCGCAGGAGCCGCGCCCGGTGGAAGCGCGGCCGATGCCGAAGCCGGCCGTGCGCAGTGTCGGGCCCGACGTCTCGCTCCCGGTGATGACCGGCCCGAGCATTGGCGGCGAAGCGTTGCGCCCCGCGGCGCGCGAACAACACTGGGAACAACCCGACCAGCCCGCGGCGATGCCGGAGGCCATGCCACGGGCGAAGCCGCAGCCCGTGTTCGTCGACGCGCCGACGCAAGAGACGCCGATG
Source organism: Silanimonas sp. (assembly GCF_027531545.1). GTDB lineage: Bacteria > Pseudomonadota > Gammaproteobacteria > Xanthomonadales > Xanthomonadaceae > Silanimonas. The sequence goes on from NZ_JAPZSC010000020.1 coordinate 90,272, forward strand.
CCGCGCTTCGAGCGCAAGCCGCACGAGGAACCGCCGCGCTTCGATGAACCCCGCTTCGAACCCCGCGAGGAGCCCCGCTTCGAACCCCGCGAGGAGCCCCGCTTCGAACCCCGCGAGGAGCCCCGCTTCGAACCCCGCGAGGAGCCCCGCTTCGAACCCCGCGAGGAGCCCCGTTTCGAACCCCGCGAGGAGCCCCGTTTCGAACCCCGCGAGGAGCCGCGTTTCGAACCCCGCGAGGAGCCCCGCTTCGAGCCGCGCGAGGAACCCCGCGAGGAGCAGCCCGTCGTCGAGGATCACCTCCAGTAGTCGACGGCCGGCGCCGCCCTGATATCGTCCGCAGATCGCAGGCTGCGGACGACCGACGTTGCCGAACCCTCTCCCGGAAACCGCCGCCGACCCGGCCTCCGTGACGCCGGGAGCCCGTAGCGTCGACTGGCGCGGGCGCAGCCTCGTCCTGCTTCAGTTCACCCTGCTGGCCTGCATCGCCAACAGCCTCGCGATGCAGCTGCCGGGCAGCACCCCGTTCCTCGTCGGGAACATGGCGGCGGTCGCCGTCGCGATGCGCTTCGGACTGCGCATGGGTTTGCCGGTGGCGCTGGTTGCCAGCGGCATCACGGGGAACCCGCTGTGGGTCTCGCTCGCCGTGCTCGAGTGCATTCTCGTCGCCCGATGGCGGCTGCAGCCATGGAGCCCGTTCACGCTGTGGTGGCGCGTCTGGCTGCCGCTGTCGCCCGTGGTCGCGTGGATCACCCTGCCCGCCGGCATCAACGATCCCTGGCTCTGGCTGGGCGGGTTCGCCGTGGTGCTGACGACCGGCGCCACGTCCATCGTCGGTGGCCGCCAGCTCGCCAGCGTCACGCGCTCGAGGCGGCAGCGCGCGGGCCAGCCCATGGCCCTGCAGCTTTCCGTCCAGCTCTCCACCCTGATGGCCGCTCCGGCGACAGTCGTCATCGCGATGCTGGTGCAATGGGGACACCAGGTCGACGTGCAACGCACGGCGCTGTTCATCGACGGCAAGGCCGAACAGCTGGCCGTCGGCACGTCGGAGGAAGTCCGCCGCCACCGCGATGCCGTGGCGCAGGCCGCGCTTTCCTTGCCCATCCTCGGCGCGCCGACCCTGCTGCGGCAGGTGTCGTCGGTGCACCCCGGATTCCTGTCACTGCTCAGCGCCGACGGCCTCGGCCAGGTCCAGTACTCGATGCTCCGGGGCGAAGCACCTCGCCAACGCGCCAGCGACGTCTCCGACCGCGCCTACTTCCGCGAAACCGTCGCCCGCGGCGAGCCCACCGTTTCGCCAGTGTTCCAGGGCCGCGGAATCGGCAGCGACCTGATCGTCGCCGTGGCCGCGCCCGTCCGGGCGAGCGATGGCCGCATCGATGGCGTATTGCAGGGCTCTCTCTCACTCGGCCAGCTGGTGCTGGAAGAACGCAACCGCCTCGATACCGCGGCCCTGCGCTATGCCGTCAGCGATGCCATCGGGCAGATCGTCATGTCCAGCCTCCCCGACCTGCCGGTGAAGACCAGCTCGGTGATCGCCCGCGGGCGCCTTGACGGCCACGCGGCCCAGCCGTGGTGGGCGCAGCGCCTCTACGCGGCACCAAGGCTGGTGTTCGATGCCAAGCAACAGTTCCTGGTGGCCGTGCACGACGTCGATGGCATCGCTTGGCAGGTGCGCGTGCTGCAGCCATTGCGCCCCCTCGAACGCCGGCAGACCCTGCGCTCCCTGCTGGCGGCCCTCCTCGTTCTGGCACTGATCGTCGGACTGCAGCGGCTCGCGCGGCGCTTCGCCGAGAGCCACGCGCGCGGGCTGGCGCAAGTGGTGGATCGCCTGCGGGGGCTCGACCCCTCGCGGAACGGCTCCCGGTTCGCCGGCGTGATGGAAGCGAGCAGTGCCGAACTGTCGGAACTCATCCACGATTTCGAGGCGGCCGAGTCGCGGCTGCAAGCGATGCATGCGGCGCTCCGCGACGCCGCCGAACAGCAGCAGGCGCTGAACCGCGAACTGGAGGCGCGCGTCGAAGAGCGCACCATCGAACTCCGCCAGGCTTTGTCGCGCGCCGAGCATCTGGCCGCGGCGAAATCCAGCTTCCTCGCCAACATGAGCCACGAGCTGCGGACGCCGTTGGCGGCGATTCTCGGTTACTCGGAACAGGGCCTTCGCGACGAGGCAGGGCCTGGCGAGATGCGTCGCAGCCTGCAGACGGTCGTGCGCAACGGCCGCCACCTGCTCGAGATCGTCAACGACGTGCTCGATGCCAGCAAGATCGAAGCCGGCCAACTGCGCGTACAACAGCAACCGGTCGCGCCGCTGCCGTTGCTGGGCGAGGCCATCGAGCTGCTGCGTCCACGCGCCCTGGAGAAGAACCTGCAGCTCGTGCTCTCGGCCCACTGGCCGCTGCCGGCGAAGGTGCTGGCCGACCCGCTGCGCCTGAAGCAGGTGCTGCTGAACCTGCTCAGCAATGCCATCAAGTTCACGCCGCACGGCTTCGTCGCGGTACGCGTCCGTGCCGACGCCGCCACCCGCCATTGGTCAATCGAAGTCGAGGACACCGGCATCGGGATGGACGCGGCGCAGTGCGAGCGCGTGTTCCAACGCTTCGAGCAGGCCGACGACTCGACCACCCGGAGCTACGGTGGCACCGGGCTCGGCCTGTACATCTCGCGCCAGCTCGCGCGGCAGATGGGCGGCGACCTGACGGCCACCAGCACGCCGGGCACCGGCAGCCGGTTCCTGCTGGCACTGCCGATCGGCCTCGATGCGCCCTGGCTCGAAGACGGCGAGGACCTACCGGCGACCGAAACACCGCTGCAGCGCGAGACGCCGCGCCTGCGCGGCCGCGTGCTGCTGGCGGACGACGTCGACGACCTGCGCGCGCTGCTGCGCGCCCGGATCGAGGCCACGGGCGCCGAGGTCATCGAGGCCGTGAACGGTCGCGAGGCCCTGGACCGCCTCGCCGCCGCGGCGCCGGATCTCGTCCTGATGGACATGCACATGCCGGTGATGGACGGCCGCGACGCGGTGGCGCAGCTCCGCCGCGAGGGCCACGCGATGCCGGTCTACGCCTGCAGTGCCGATGTGATGGAGGACGACGTCGCGGCATTCATCGCGCTCGGCTGCAACGGCGCACTCGCCAAGCCGGTCGACATCGATGCGCTGCATGCCGTGCTGGCACGCCACCTGCTGGCGGCCGACATGACGGCACCGATGGTGCCTGCGCCCTCCCCCATTCCAGTGGCCCCCAGCACCCCGGCGGCGGCGCCCGACCCCCTGGCCGCGGCACTGGCCCAGATCCGCCAGCGCTTCAGCGCCAAGGTGCCCGAGGAGCGCGCGGCCTTGGCCGAAGCCCTCCAGCTCGTTTCGGCAGGCCAAGGCCGGGAGGCCCTCGTGCAGCTCGCCCATCGCCTCAAGGGCAGCGCCGGCACCTTCGGCTTCGACGAGGTGAGCAGCGCAGCGGGCGCCCTCGAACGAGCGGCCAAGGTCCCCTCGGAGCCCATCGAGGGGCTCGCGACGACGCTCGACCATGAACTCGCCGCCCTACAATCCGACGGGCCCTCGACCCGTCCGAAGGACGCCCCACCGTGAACCTGCGCCCCCTGCAGCACATCCTCTGCGCCGATGACGACGCCGACATGCGGATGATCCTCGAGGTCGCGCTCGGCACCCTGGGCGGCTGGCGGGTCACTCTCGCCGCCGACGGGGAAGAGGCCATCGCCGCCGCGCGCAGCGACCGGCCCGACCTGATCCTTCTCGACGCCTCGATGGCCGGTGGCATGGGTGGCGCGCAAGCCCTCGGCGTGCTCCGTTCCGACCCCGAACTGGCCGCGATCCCGGTGGTCTTCGTCACGGGCTTGGCGACGGACGCCGATCGCGCCTCGTTCCAACGCTTCGGTGCCGTCGACCTGATTGCCAAGCCGTTCGACCCGCTGACCCTCGCGGCGCGCGTGCGGGCCATCTGGCAGGACTTGCCGGGCTAAGCCCGGATTCCGGGCAAAAAAAAGCCAGGAGCTCCCCCCGGAACTCCTGGCTTGTGTTCCGGCCCTCCTGGCTGCGACGCTCTCGCGCGGCTGCCACGCCCCCCGGCGCTGGAATATGGCTGGAACATTTCCATGATGCCTCAACCACAACGATTGCGCATCATGAATTTGTCAATCGGCGTCAAACCGTGCCGGCCATCCCACCCCGGGCCGGGCGGCGCCGGGGGCCGAACTAGCGGCCGCCGCCGGGCAGCACGAAGCGCGAGGCGATTTCCGAAAGCTGGTGGGCCTGGTCGCTCATGGACTGCGCCGAGGCGGCCATCTCCTCCACGAGGGCGGAGTTGGCCTGCGTCGACTGGTCCATCTGGGTGACGGCGTTGTTGACCTCGCCGAGCCCCTTGGCCTGCTCGATGCTCGCTGCGGTGATCTCGCCGATGATGTCGGCCACCTTCTGCGACGAGCCGACGATCTCGCTCATGGTGCGACCAGCGCGCTGGGCGACGTTGGCACCTTCGGCGATCTTGGTCACCGATTCGTTGATGAGCTGGGCGATCTCCTTCGCGGCGGTCGCGGAGCGCTGCGCCAGCGCGCGCACCTCGGCGGCGACCACGGCGAAGCCACGGCCCTGCTCGCCAGCGCGTGCGGCTTCGACGGCGGCGTTCAGCGCGAGGATGTTGGTCTGGAAGGCGATCCCGTCGATGGTGGTGGTGATGTCCGCCATGCGCCGCGAGCTGTCCTCGATGTCGCGCATCACGCGCACCACGGCCTCGACGGTCTGGCCGCCGTCGCCGGCCACTTCGGCGGCGCGCGTCGCGATCTGCTTGGCCTGCTGCGCGTGCTCGGCGCTCTGCTTGATCGTCGCCGTCATCTCCTCCATCGCCGCGGCGGTCTCTTCGATGCTGGCCGCGGCCTGCTCGGTGCGCTTGGAGAGATCCATGTTGCCGGAGGCGATCTCGGCCGCCGCATCGTTGATGGCGCCGACGGCCTGCTGCACCTCCCCGATCGCTTGGGCGAGGGCTTCAGCGGTGGCGTTGGCGTTGCTGTTGAGCTCGCCGAAGCTGCCCATCATCTGGGCGGTCGAACGCACGGTGAGGTTGCCCTCGGCGAGGGCGGCCATGGTGCGCTGCACCTCGTCGATAGCCTGCGCCGTGAGGTCCATCAGCGAGTTGAAGATGCGGCCCAGTTCGGCGTAGCGCTCCTCGCCGGTATTGACTTCGACACGCGCGGTGAGGATGCCGGCGGCGGCCTTCTGGGCCGCGTTGCGAAGCTGGTGGCGGAAGTTCGTGTCCGCGGTGCGGTCCTGCCACTCCACAGCAGTACCGATGCGCTGCCCATCGACATCGAACACCGGGGTCGCCGCCAGGTCGAAATGCATTGCGCCGAGCGAAAGGCGGGCGCGGTGCGTGGCCTTCAGGCCGACGATCAGATTGCGCTGCTGCCCGGGTTCGCCATCGAACGGGTCGAAGGCGCTTCCCATCACCCGGTCGGCGCGGAACTCGGGCTGGCGCTCGCGAACCACCGCTTCGCCGTCCCTGAGCACCTTGGCGACCGCCGGATTCATGTAGACGATCTTCCCGCCGGCGTCGGCAATCATCATGCCGCTGGTGGCCACGTCGAGCGCACTGCGCACGCGGGCGTTCTCGGTGGCGATCTCGCGCTCGCGCTCGATCTGCTCCCACAGCTTGGCCTGCATGGTGTTGAGGGCGCGCAGCAGGTCGCCCAGCTCGTCCTCCGACTGGATCTCGATCGGGTTGTCGAGCTGCAGGTTGGCGATGCGGCCCGCCACCTTGACGCTGTAGGCCACCGAGCGGGTCACCGCCGCGGCGATGCGCCAGAGGATCAGGGCCATCAGGCCCAGCAGCGCGACCAGCGACACCGACGTGAGCGCGAGGCTGCGCTTCGCATTCGCGAGGTTCTCCGTCGAGAGCGCCTCCATGTCCTTGGCCGCCAGGGCCACGAAGGCCCGCTGGGCCTCCATCGCCGCGGAGAACTGCTCGAAGTACGCCACCACATCGGCCGGCGGCGGCGCACCGTCCAGCTGCGCCTGCAGGGCCTCGCGGGCGGCGGCGCGGCGCGCTTCGACGTCCGCTTCGGCGGGCTCGTAACGGGCGGCGAGGTCCGTTCGCTGCGCGAGCACTTTGGCGAGCTCGCGATCGTTCACCGCCATCGCGCCGTCTTCCAGCGCCAGCAGCGAATGCAGGCGGCCCGCGAGCACCGGATCGGCGTTGCCGCCCATCGCATGGTGCATCGCACGGGTACGCATCTGGCCCTGCAGCTCCAGCACGTGCGGCGCGGTGACCGCAACGAGGTTCTGCAGGTGGTAGATGTCGACGAAAGGCGTGTAGGTGTAGGCGGACTCGTCGTGCAACACATCGAGCACCGCGTAATAGCGGGCGATCAGCGCGGTGAACTGCTCGAACGAGGCATTCGTGTCGAGACCACTGCTGGCGATCGCCTCGCGCAGGGCCGTTTCGTCGGCCGCAAGCGCTTCGAGGCCGGCCTGCGTGCCGGCGAAGCGGCCATCCGCTTCGCCCAGATGCTTCACCAGCGCCTCGCGCTGGGTCGTCGCCTTGCCCAGCGCCGCGTCGAGTGCCGCCTGCTGGTCGGCGAAACCGGCCAGCACCAGGGCGTGCCGGCCACGGGCTTCCTGCAGGGCCACCAGCACATCGAGCATTTCGACCAGCGGCCGGGCGCCGGCCACCTCGGATTCACTGATGTCGACGGCCGCCGACGTGCTGCGAATGTAGAGGCCAGCGGGAATGCCCGCGGCGATCAGGGCGAGCAGCGCGATCAACTGGAACTTCCGGGCGACCGAAAGCCGGCCAAGCATCGACGTCAACGACAGCATCGCGATTCCCCCCTGATGGACCGCCCAGCCCCGACGGCTGCGGTCCCGAGCATAAATCGATTGCCGAAGCCAGCAAGGCGTCGGCGATCTCGTTTTCACAGTTGTTGATGCCGCCCTTGATGCGATCGCCACGCCGTTACCGGCGTGGTGATTGAGTTCCTCAGAACTCGGTCCATTCGCCCTCGGACGCGCCGTCCGACTTGCCCCGCGAAGCCCCCGGTTTCGGCGTTTCGACGCGCGCCGCCGGACGCGCCGCCGGCTTTGCGGCGGCCTTCGGCGCGGGTGCTGCGGAAGCGGGCTTGGCCGGAGCGCGCGGTGCCGGGCTGGTGGCGCGCATGTTGCGCGTGCCGCCAGTGGACGGCGCGGCCATGGCGCTGCCGGCGGAGCGAGCCGACGAGCCCGCTGCGGCGGCCGGCGCGGCCGTGTCGGCGATCTTGAAGCGGCCCACGGCTTCGGCGAGCTGCTGGGCCTGGTCTTCCATCGAACGCGCGGCGGCGGTGGCTTCTTCAACCAACGCGGCGTTCTGCTGCGTGGTCTCGTCCATCTGCGTGATGGTCTGGTTGACCTGCTCGATGCCGGTGCTCTGCTCGGCCGAGGCCGCGCTGATCTCGGCCATGATGTCGGTGACGCGCTTCACCGAGCCGACGATCTCGGCCATGGTGGCGCCGGCCTGCTGCACGAGCCGCGAGCCCTCGCCGACGGTTTCCACCGAGGCTTCGATCAGCTCCTTGATCTCCTTCGCCGCCTGCGCCGAACGCCCGGCGAGGCTGCGGACCTCGCTCGCGACGACCGCGAAGCCGCGGCCCTGCTCGCCGGCACGCGCGGCTTCCACCGCGGCGTTCAGCGCGAGGATGTTGGTCTGGAAGGCGATGCCATCGATGGTGCTGATGATGTCGGCGACGCGCTTCGACGAATCCTCGATCTCGCGCATCGTGGTGACGACCTTGCCCACCACTTCGCCGCCCTGCTCGGCGACGCCGGCGGCGCCGCTGGCGAGCTGGTTGGCCTGGCGCGCGGAGTCGGCGTTCTGCTTCACCGTCGCGGTGAGCTCTTCCATCGAGGCGGCGGTCTCCTCGAGGTTGGCCGCCTGCTGCTCGGTGCGCGCGGAGAGGTCCTGGTTGCCGGCGGCGATCTCGGAGGCCGCGGTGTTGATCTGGCCGGCCGCCATCTGGATCTGCCCGATCAGCGAACGCAGCTGGGTGACGCTGCCCTCGATGCTGTCGCGGATCTCGGCGAACTGGCCCTCGTAGTGGCCGTCCATCCTTGCCGTCAGGTCGCCCTGCGCGACGAGGCCCATCACGCGACCGATCTCGGTGAGGGTGCCGCGGGTGCCGGCGAAACCGGCATTCAGGGCAGTCGCGAGCGTCAGGAAGAAGCCGCTCTTGCCCTCTTCGGCGATGGCCTTCGAGAAGTCGCCGCGGGCCGTGGCCTGCACCACGCCCTGCACTTCGGCTTCGACCGAAACTTCGTCGGTGCGGTCGCGCCAGTCGACGAGGGTGCCAAGGCGCTCGCCCTCGGCGTTGCGGATCGGCGTGGCGCTGAGCTGGAAGATGCGGCCGACGAATTCGCGCTCGACCACGTGGGTGTCGGTGATGGACGCGAGTGCATCGGCAGCGAGCACGTCGATGCCGGTCAGCTCGCCGAGCGAGGAACCGACGAGGTTCGCGGCGGTGAAGCCCGGCGAGCGCTGGGCGATGCGCTCCTCGAGGTCGGCAAAGCGGTGCGAGAGCGAGCCATTGGCGTAGATCACCTGCCCGCCGTCATCGGCGATCAACACCGCGGCGCTGGCACTGTCCAAGGCGTTCTTGATGCGCAGGTTGGCCTCGGCCACGAGGCGGTCGGCCTCGATGCGGCCATTGAGGTCGTTCTGCATGCGATTCAGCGCCGCGAACAGGTCGCCGATCTCGTCCTTGCGCTTGGTGTCGATGACGTTGTCGAGCTTGCCGCCGGCCACGGCGTTCGCGATGGTCACGGCCGAGTTGACGCCCTTCGAGATGGCGCGGGCGATCAGCAGGGCCAGCACGACGGCCAGCACGATGGCGACCAGCAGGCTGGTCCAGATCACGCCCTCCGCGGTCTCGTAGGCCTCTTCCGCGCCGGTGCGCGCAGCGGTGGAGCCCTGCAAGCCGTAGTCGACGCGCTCCTGGATCAGCGTGGCGACTTCCTCGTACTTGGCGCGGTTGTCGGCGAGGAACATGTCCAAGGCCTCGTCGACGAAGCCCATGTCATAGGCCGAGGTGACTTCGCCGGTGTTGGCCACGTAGGCCTCCCAGGCCGCCTTGATCGCAGCGACCTTGGCCTTGTCTTCCTCGTTGATGGCGGTGGATTCCAGCGAAACCAGCAGATCCTCGAAGTTGAACTTGTGATTCTCGATCTCACCGCGCGCCGACTCCTTGGCCTCCTCGGAGGTGCGCAGCACGAGTCGGAAGTTCTGCAGGCGGTAGGCCGCAGCTTCCGACTTGAGGTCCTGCGAGGTCGTCAGTTCGACCATCCAGCGCTGGGAGATCTCGGTCGTGGCGTCGTTGAGCGTATTGAGCCCGCGGAAGGCGCTGACGGCCAACACGATGATGAGAACGACGACCACGCCGAAGGCGAGCAGCAGTTTCGGGGCGATCTTGAGGTTGCGCAGCCAGTCCATTCGGAATCCTTGCACTCGAATGTGGCCCCCGGCCCGGAAGGGTCGGAGGAAAACGGATTACTTGACCTTGAGGTTGCGCGCGCCGCGCACGACGATCTCGGGGCGGCCATTCGATGTGCGGATCTCGCCGGTGACACAAACCGTCTTGCCGGTCAGCGTGTCGGGTGCCGGATTGAAATCGCCGCGATCGCGACCCCAGATGCGGGCCGAGAACTTGTGGCCGGGGAAGTTGCCGCCCATGAAGAGGAAGGTCGGCTGGCCTTCGGCATTCTCGGCAAAGCGGGCGCCGTCGACGACGCCACACACCGTGCCTTCCTTGCCAACGAACTGGGCGGCCTGCACGACGGGGATCTCACCGCGGATGCGGTTGCTGCCGGCCTGGGCCATGGCGGAAGGACTGGACGTCGCGCAGAACCACACGACGCAAAACGCAGCGACACCGGAACGCATGCTCACGAAGCACCCCCTGGTCGATTCGCCGGGACGGACCCGGACGGTCAATGCATGATGAACCTATCCAAGCCGTGATCGGCGGCGCCCGGACAGGCTTGAACGCGAATTGACGATTCCCCTCTTGGGGGATCGTGGCACAGCGCACGACGCGCCGCGAGGGGCACGTCGCCCTTCGGCCGATTCCGTCACGAGACCTTGAGGTTGCGGGCCCCGCGGACGACGATCTCGGGCCGGCCATTGGCCGTGCGGATATCACCGGTCACGCAGACCGTGCGGCCGGCCAGGGTCTCGGGCGCCGGGTCGAAGTCGCCGCGGTCGCGGCCCCAGATGCGGGCCGAGAACTTGTGGCCGGGAAAGTTGCCGCCCATGAAGAGGTAGGTCGGCTGGCCTTCGGCGTTCTCGGCGAAGCGCGCGCCATCGACGACGCCGCATACCGTGCCCTCCTTGCCGACGAACTGGGCGGCCTGGACGACGGGGATCTCACCGCGGATGCGGTTGCTTCCGGCCTGCGCGCTGGCGGACGAAGCGACGACGAGGCTGGCGACGGCGGCGGTGCAGAGCAGGAGGGTGCGCATGACGGTTTCCTTTCGGTCGAATGAGGTGGCACGGCGGGGTGGGCGGATGCTGGGCCGACGCGCCCCGCACTTGCCAGCGCCGAGCTCGCGTTCCGTGACGGGCTTGGCTCGGGCGTTGTTCATTCCGTGACGGAGTTCGACGCTTATGCTTCGCGCATGCCGGCCTACCCCCCTCTTGTCCTGCGCGCGACGCTGATCCTGCTCGCCCTGCTGCTCGGCGGCTGCGCCAGCCGCCAGGGCCCCGACCTCGAGACGCTCTACGCCCGGGCCGCCAGCGACCCGACCCAGCCGCCGGTCATCGTCATCCCCGGCCTGATGGGCTCGCGGCTCGTCGACCGCCGGACCGGCGAGGAGCAATGGCCCGGTTCGCTCTCGACCATGGCCTTCAGCGACTACGCGCGGCTCGCCCGCATCGGGCCGGACTGGGAGACGGACGACGGCCTCGTCGCCGGACCGCTGATCCGCGACTTCGGGCGTTACGACATCTACGGCCAGCTGCTCGGCACACTGGAGGGCGCCGGCCGCTTCGCCCCCGGCGAGCCGGGCCACCCGCCCACCAACGGCTGGCGACGGCGCTACTACACGCTGGCCTACGACTGGCGGCAGCCGAACATTGTTGCGGTGCGGCAGCTGCACGCGCTGATCGACCAGATCCGCAAGGATTTCGACGACCCGAACCTTCGGGTGGACATCCTCGCCCACAGCAACGGCGGGCTGATCGCGAACTATTACCTGCGCTATGGCCCGGAAGACGTGCTGGAGGCCGCCCAGCCGCAGCCCTGGGCGGAGGGCGGGAAGCGCGTCCGGCGGGTGGCCATGCTCGGCACGCCGAACCTCGGCTCGGTGTCCAGCCTGCGCCGGCTGCAGCAGGGCTTCCGCTTCGGGCTGCGCACGGTACCGATCGAGGCCCTGGCCAGCTTCTCGACCGTCTTCGAAACCCTGCCGCACCCGCACACGCAGGTGGTGTACGACCGCGGGGGCCGCGCCCTGCCGCTCGACCTCTACGACCCCACGATCTGGCGCGACAACCGCTGGTCGGTGTTTTCGCCCGAGGTGGAGGCGCGGGTGCGCGAGGCCTGGGGCGACGGCGCGGAAGGGCGGCTGGTGCTCTCGGTGATGCAGGCCAACTTCGAGCGCAACCTGCGCCGCGCGCGCCGATTCAACGAGGCCTTGGCCCGCCCCTTCCCGACGAAGGGGCTGCGCATGGCGGCCTTCGGCGGCGATTGCGAGCTGACGCTGTCCGGCGCGGTGCTGGAAACGGTGGGCGAACGCGCCGTGCTGGCCTTCGAGCCCGGCGAGGTCGATGCGCCGATCGACGGCGTCGACTACGAAGGGCTGATGCGCGCCGCCGGCGACGGGCTGGTGACGCGCGAATCGCAGGACGCCGGTGCGCACGGCTTCGTGCCGCTGCGGCAGAGTTTCTTCCTGTGCGAGAACCACGGCCGGCTGCTGGCGAACCGCTACTTCCAGAACAACCTGCTGAACTTCCTGCTGAGCCCCTGAGCACCGGCGGGCACGGTGCCGTGACGCCCGCCCGCTAGAATCGCCGCATGACCTCGCCCCGCTCCCCCTTCGACGCGCTGAAGCCGCTCGCCGGCCGCCTGCTCGAAACCGCGCTCAACCGCGCCCTGGCGCTCGACCCGGAAACGCGGGCCGCGCTGGCTCCGCTCGACGGACAGCGCCTGCAGCTGCACCTCGAATCCCCGCCGCTGGCGATGGAGCTGCGCGTCGACGGCGAGGCGCTGCGCGTCGGCCCGGCGCAGGGCGAAGAGCCCGACCTCGCGGTGCGCGCCGGCCTCGGCGCCCTGCTCGGCCAGCTGCCCTTCCTCAAGTCCTCGGGCGCGACCCCGGTGGGCAAGGTGCGGATCAGCGGCGACGCCGAACTGGCGCGCCAGCTGCAGCGCCTGGCCGAAGGCTTCGACCCCGACTGGGAGCAGCCCTTCGCCGACGCCCTCGGGCCGGTGATCGGCCCGCAGGTCGCGAAGGCCGTGCGTGCCGGATTGCGCGAGGCGCGGGTGCAGGGCGCCGCGTTCGCCAAGGCCGGTGCCGACTACCTCACCGAGGAATCGCGCGACCTCGTGCCGAAGGCCGAGCAGCAGGCCTTCTTCGATGACGTCGATGCGCTGCGCGACCGCGTGGAGCGGCTGGCCGCCCGCGTCGCGCGCCACCACGCTTCGGGGCCCGCCGGATGATCGCCGCGCCGCTGCGCGCGCTGCGCATCGTCCGCGTGCTGTTCAAGCACCGGCTCGACGCCCTGCTCGAAGGCACGCCGTTCGCCAAGCTGCGCTGGGTGCTGCGCCCGCTCGGCCGCGGCACGTCGGACACACCACGGGGCGAGCGCCTGCGCGCCGCGCTGGAGGAGCTGGGGCCGATCTTCGTGAAGTTCGGGCAGATCTTGAGCACGCGCCGCGACCTGCTGCCCGCCGACGTGGCCGACGCCCTGGCCCTGCTGCGCGACCGCGTGCAGCCTTTCGACGGTGCGGAGGCCCGGCGCATCATCGAGGCGCAGCTCGGTCAGCCCATCGATGTGCTTTACGCCGAATTCGACGAGACGCCGCTGGCCTCGGCCTCGATCGCGCAGGTTCATGCCGCACGCCTTCGGAACAGCGATGGCAGCGCCGGCCGCGCCGTGGTGGTGAAGGTGGTGCGTCCCGGCATCGACCGTCAGATCGACGCCGACCTCTCGCTGCTGAAGGCGCTGGCCGAGGTGGCCGCGAAGACGCACCCGCGCGCCGACAAGATCCGCCCGCACGAGGTCGTGGCCGAGATCGAGACCACGCTGCGCGGCGAACTCGACCTGCAGCGCGAAGGCGCCAACGCCTCGGTGCTGCGCCGGTTCTGGCTCGACAGCGACGACCTCTACGTGCCCGAGGTGTTCTGGACGCATTCGCACGAGCGCGTGCTGACGCTCGAGCGCGTCACCGGCATTCCGTCGGACGACATCGCGGCCCTTGAGGCCGCCGGCATCTCGCGCGAGAAACTCGCCGCCAAGGGCGTGCGGGTGTTCTACACGCAGGTGTTCCGCGACAACTTCTTCCACGCCGACGCGCATGCCGGGAACATCTGGGTCGACGACGACCCCGCGCGACGCGACAACCCGCGCTTCATCGCGCTGGACTTCGGGATCATGGGCCAGCTCTCGGCCAACGATCAGTACTACCTCGCCGAGAACTTCATGGCGATCTTCCAGCGTGACTACCGCCGGATCGCCGAGCTGCACGTCGAAGCCGGCTGGATGCCGGCGCACCTTCGCCTCGACGATCTGGAGGCGGCGACGCGCGCCGTGTGCGAGCCCTACTTCACCCGCCCGCTCGCCGAGATCTCGCTGGGCGAGGTGCTAGTGAAGCTGTTCAAGACCGCGCAGCAGTACGAACTCACGCTGCAGCCGCAGCTGATCCTGTTGCAGAAGACCCTGCTGAACATCGAAGGCGTGGCCCGCCACCTCGACCCGAAGCTCGACATCTGGGCGGTGGCGCAGCCGGTGCTCACCGAGATCCTGAAGAAGCGCTACAGCGCGGCGTGGCTGGCCGAGGAATTCAAGAAGCGCCTGCCCGAGATCATCACCCGCGCGCCGGAGTTCCCGCGCCTGATCCACGGCTTCCTCGCGCAGCAGGTGGAAGGCCGGCACCGCATCCGCATCGACTCCACCGACATCGCCGACCTGGCGCGGATTTCGGCGATCAACCAGCACGCCGCGGTCTACGCCATCCTCGGTGCCGGCCTGATGATCACTGCGGCCGTGCTGTTCGGCTTCGATGCCGGCGGCCCGGCCTGGGGCGGCGTGCGCGCGGCGACCTGGATCGCCGGCGCCGGCGCGCTGGCCTGCTTCGTCGCCGCCTGGCCGCGGCGGCGATGAGCGGCACCGACGCCGAACACACGCCGGAAGACCTCGCCGTCCCGGTCCTGTACGCCGACGCGCAGCTCGCCGTCGTCGACAAGCCCGCGCGCCTGATGGCGCACGACAGCGGCCTCGCCCGCGGCGAGAACGACTTCCTCGCCGACCGCCTGCGCGCGCAGTTCGGCCGGCCCGTGCACCTGATCCACCGGCTGGATCGCGCCACCTCGGGCTGCCTGCTGCTGGCCTTCGACAAGGACACGGCCCGCGCCTTGGGCGAGCAGTTCATGACCCGCGCCGTCGAGAAGACCTACCTCGCCGTGTGCCGGGGTTGGCCCGAGCCCGCGGAAGACGTGATCGACCACCCGCTCGACGGTGGGCCCGGCAAGCCGGAGAAGAAGCCGGCGCAGACGGCGTACCGGGTGCTGGCCACCGGCGCGATGCCCTGGGCCTACGGCGAGCACGCCGAGTCGCGTTTCGCGCTTTTGGAGTGCACGCCACACACCGGGCGCTTCCGGCAGATCCGCCGGCACCTGAAGCACCGGCATCACCACCTGATGGGCGACACCAGCCACGGCGACGGCGCGCGCAACCGCATGTTCCGCATGCACCTCGGCGTGCACCGGATGCTGTTGCATGCGTGGCGACTCGCCTTCACGCACCCGGTCGACGGCCGGCGCGTGGTCGTGGAGGCGCCGCTGGATGCCGAATTCGTGAAGGCCTTGGCCGCGCTGGGCTGGGCTGGACGACCGCCGCCGCCTCGTGACGCGGGGCAGCTTGAATCGTCGTGGGCCGCGCCCTAGCCTCGGCCCATGGTCCGCTTCCCCGCCCTCGCCGCCGCCGTCCTGAGCACGCTGCTGCTCGGTGGCGGCGTGTCGCCGGTCGAGGCGCAGACGCTGGCGCAACGCGTGGCGGAAAAGACGGTCCGCTACCCCGGTCGCGCCGAGGAACCCGGCGACGTGCGCGGTGCGTTCGCCGCCGACCTGCTGGCGCTGGTGCTGGCGAAGTCGGACGAGGGGTTCCGCCTCGAGATCGTCGGCGGCATGAACCAGCCACGGCGCATCCAAGCGGCGCACGACGGACTCGTCGACGTCGTGGTGCTGCCGCACCAGGCGTCGGCGAAGTCGCGATTGGTCCCCGTCCGCCATCCGCTGCAGCGCGGCCTGCTCGGGGTCCGCGTGCTGCTGGCCCGCCCGGAGATGGCCGAGCGCCTGATGACCATCGGGTCGCTCGAGGAGCTCAAGCGCGGCTACGTGATGGGCTACGGCGCGAACTGGCTCGATCGCGACGTGATGGCCGGCCTCGGTTTCCGCATGGAGTACGGCAGCCGCTACACCGACCTGTTCGAAATGCTGCGTGCCGGGCGCTTCGACTACCTGACCCGCGGCGTTGGCGAACTGCACGCGGAACGCCAGCAGCCGCAGCTCGCGGGCTCCGACTTGGTCGTCGTGCCGGGCATCGCCCTGTACTACCCGCTGGATCACTATTTCCACGTGTCGCCCCAACGCCCGGCGCTGGCGCGGTCGATCGAGCGCGGCTTCCAGCGCGCGCTGGCGGACGGCAGCTATGCCGCGTTGTTCGAACGCCACTACGGCGAGGCCATGCGTGAGATCGGCCTGAGCGAGCGCAGCATCGTCCATGTGCTCGGCTACCCGGTGCCGTCCGAAACGCCGCTCGAGGAGTTCGACGTGCTCGGGTTGGTGCGCTCGCGGGGCGTCTTCCAGCCCTTGGGCGAGCCCGTGGGCGCGGAGTAGCAGCGATGCGGCGGCCGTGGCTCGCGCTTCCGATGCTGCTCGCCGCATTGGCGCTTTGCCCATCCCTGCCCGTCGCCGCGCAGTCCGCGACGGCGGCGCCCGCGACCCGCGAGGTGCGCTTCCCCGGCCGCGGCGAGCCGGGCGACCAGCGCTTCGACTTCAGCGCCGAGCTGCTCGTGCTGGTCCTGCAACGCGCCGGCGGCGGGTGGAAGGTCGAGATCATCGATGCCATGAAGCAGCCGCGTGCGCTGCAGGCGGCGCGACAGGGCGACGTCGACGTCGTGGCCCTGCCCAACCTGGCCTCGGACCGCAGCCGGCTGATCGTCGTTCGGAAGCCCCTGCGCCGCGGCCTGCTGGGCATGCGGCTGCTGCTGGCGCGCCCCGCGGATGCCGAACGCATGATGCGGATCGAGAACCTCGAAACGCTCAAGCGCGACTTCGTGATGGGCTATGGCGACACCTGGATGGATCGCGAGGCCTTGGCCGACCTCGGCTTCCGCCTGTCGACCGGCAACAACTACCCGGGCCTGTTCGACATGCTGCGGGCCGGCCGCTTCGACTACCTCAATCGCGGCGTCAACGAGTTGGGCCCCGAATTGGCCGACCCTCGGCTGGCCGGTAGCGGCCTCGTGGTGGTGCCGGGCATCGCCCTCTACTACCCGCTGGACGATTACTTCCACGTCACGCCGCGGCGCCCTGACCTGGCGCGCGCCATCGAGCGCGGCTTCCAGCGCGCACTGGCCGACGGCAGCTACTCCGCCCTGTTCCAGAAGCACTTCGAAGCCGCCATGCGCGAGGCGAGGCTGCAGGAGCGCAGCATCATCCACGTGAGCGGCTACCCGGTGCCGCCGGGCACGCCGCTCGAGGACTTCGACGTGCTCGGCCTGGTGCGGTCGACGGCGGTGTTCAACCCGCCGTCGGTCAACGCTCCACGATAGCGACGACGCCCATCCCGCCGGCGGTGCAGACCGAGATCAGCGCACGGCCCGAACCCTTCTGCTTCAAAAGCTTCGCCGCCGTCGCCACGATGCGCGCGCCGGTGGCGGCGAACGGGTGGCCCAGTGCCAGCGAGCTGCCGACCACGTTGAGCTTGCTGCGGTCGATGCTGCCGAGCGGCGCGTCGAGGCCGAGCTTTTCCTTGCAGAACTCGGCCGATTCCCAGGCCTTCAGCGTGCACAGCACCTGCGCGGCGAAGGCTTCGTGGATCTCGTAGAAGTCGAAGTCCTGCAGGGTGAGGTTGTTGCGCTTGAGCATCTGCGCCACGGCCCAGGCCGGCGCCATCAGCAGGCCGTCGCCGTGGACGAAATCCACCGCGGCCACCTGCGCGTCGCGCAGGTAGGCCTGCACTTCGAGGCCGCGCGCCGCCGCCCACTCTTCCGAAGCCAGCAGGCAGGCCGAGGCGCCGTCGGTCAGCGGCGTGGAGTTGCCGGCCGTGAGCGTGCCCTTGCCCGAGGTCTTGTCGAAGGCGGGCTTCAGCGTGGCGAGCTTCTCGGCGGTGGTCTCCGGGCGAAGGATGTTGTCGCGGTCGACGCCGCGGAACGGCACCACGAGATCGGCGTAGAAGCCGTCGGCGTAGGCCTTGGCGGCCTTGCTGTGCGATTCGAAGGCCAGCTGGTCCTGGTCGGCGCGGGTGATGCCCCACTCCTTGGCCATGATCTCGCAGCTCTCGCCCATGCTTTTTCCCGTGCGCGGCTCGGCGACGCCGGGGAACTCGGGCGCGAGCTCCTTGAACGAGAAGCCCTTCAGCAGCGCGCCGATGCGCGCGCCCGCGGTCTTCGCCATGTTCATGTTCAGCAGGCGGCGACGGAAGCCCTTGCTGTGCACGATCGGCACGTCCGACGTGGTGTCGGAGCCGCCACCGATGCCGGCGTCGATCTGGCCGAGCGCGATCTTGTTCGCCACCGTGATGACGGTATCGAGCGAGGTGCCGCAGGCGCGCTGCATGGTGATGCCTGGCGTGTACGGCGAAAGCCCCGAAGACAGCGCGGCCTCTCGGCCGATGTTCCAGTCGCTGGAATGCTTGAGCACGGCGCCCATGGCCACTTCGCCGAGCTGCACGCCATGCAGGCCGAACTTCTCGACCACGGCGCCGACCGCCTTGATCGACAGGCCGAGGTTGCCGACGTCGTAGTAGGCGGTGTTGTTGCGGCAGAACGGGATGCGTTGGCCACCAAGGATGGCGACGCGGCGGGCGGGGCGGGGATTCATGGACACGGGACTCCGGGAGACATCAGGCCGCGACGGGCGGCCAGAGATGGGGGTGACGGTGCCAGATCGCGTCGAGCCATGCGATATGGATGGCCACTTCGGGCGGCGGGCCGGGCTCGGCGCGCCAACGGTCGAGCATGGTGGCGGGGTGCAGGCCGCCGATCAGCACTTCGCAGGCCTCGGCGAAGCACTGCACCCAGCGCGGCGAGAAGCCGATGTCGGCGCGGGCGGCCTCGAGGCGCTCCGCGACGGCAGCGGAACCGGCGGTGAGCGTCGAGCGGTCGAGGGGCAGGGGCGACGGCGCCACGGCCGGCAGCGGATGCTCCGGCTTGCGCGCCACCATGCCGACGAGATGCGCGTCGGTGTGCTCGAACACGAGCTCGAGGCCGGCGGCACGCACGTAAAGGCGCAGCTCCTCCGGCGTGCAGAACTGGTTGCGGGCGACGTCCTTGCGTTCGGCCGCGTCGCCGCGCGCCACCTGGTCGACCTCGTAGGCGAAACGCTGCCAGCCGACGGGGTTCGAGAGGTTCCAGTGGTCGAAGTAGAACAGGCCGCCGGGCTTGAGTACCCGCGCGACGTCGCGCAGGTAGAGGACCATGTCCTCCTTGTCCATGTGGATGAACACGGCCACGCAATAGCCCTTGTCCATCGACGCATCGGCGAAGGGCTTGAGGTGCGGGCCGTCCACCGCGGTGGCGGTGGCGCCCGGGTGCGAGTCGACGCGCGCGCGGG
Source organism: Silanimonas sp. (assembly GCF_027531545.1). GTDB lineage: Bacteria > Pseudomonadota > Gammaproteobacteria > Xanthomonadales > Xanthomonadaceae > Silanimonas. The sequence continues at coordinate 109,290 of NZ_JAPZSC010000020.1, forward strand.
CGAGGGCCGCCATGTTCTCGGCGATGTCGATGCCGTGCCAGACGGCGACGTGCCCGGCGAGCTGGGCGCCGATGCGGCCGACCCCGCAGCCGATCTCGAACACCCGATCGGCGGGCACGAGTTCCAGGGCGGCATGGACCTGCGACGCGGTGAACGCACCGGTGGCGGCGAGCACCGACTCGTCGGCGCTGCCATCGACGGCGGCCATGCCGTCGGATAGCGTGGCCGAACGCGCGTTCCACGCGGCTTTGTAGCTTTCGGGGGAGGAGGACAAGGCGCAGGGCCGGTGACTTTGGACCACAATAGGTTAGACCGCCCCGCCGAGCCGCCCAAGCCCATGAGCCGAATGCCGACCCCGGAAGTGCTGACCACCCTGGGCGTGATCGCCATCGAGCTGGCCGGCGAGGCGCCGGTCGGGCGCAACGCGCTGCCGCAGGCCGAAGCCGGCGACTGGGCGGCCGGTATCGCCGCCGACCTCGCCCGCGTGGTGGCCGAAACCGCCTCGCTCGACCTCGTCGTGGCCGCGGCGCTCTACGACCCGTCGGAAATCCTCCGGCCGAACGTGCCGCGCCACGCGCTGCTGGAGGCCTACGCGGCTCGCGTGCCGGGCGAGGCCGGTGGCCGAGTGATCGCCTTCGGCGCAGGCACCGACGGCCTGCCCGCCGACCTTGCACCGCAAACCGACCTCGCCGGCGGCCCGCTTCGCGTGCTGCCCTTCCTGCTGCGTGGGCCGGCCGACGCCGTGAAGCGCGTCGGGGAAGCGCTGGAGGAGCGCCTGCTCGACACCGGGATGGCCAACGCCGGCACGGCGCTGGCGACGCAGTCGGCCTTCGGCCTGCGCGTCGAGCACATGCGTTACCTCACCCTGCACGACCTGATGGCGATGATGGCCATGCAGTACGAGCACGCGGGCCTCGCCGGCCTGTGGCCGATGATCGAGGCCGCGCTGTTCGGCGATGACGAGGAGCTGTGGCTCGATGCCCCGCCCGAGCCGCTGGTGCGCTACGCCAACGGCGCGGCGCAGATCGCGCTGATCGATGCCGACGCCTGGGCGCTCGGCGGCTTCGTGCCGCCCGGCGTGGACGCCGGCAAGCTCGGCGCCGAGGGCATGGAGCGCCTGTTCGAGCACTTCGAAGCCCGGCAGCGGCAGATCGCCGCGGTACTGGGCGCCCATGGCCTCGAGGTGACCTTCGCCCACTGCCCGGTCGGGAAGGACGCGCGCGCCATCCTGCGCGGCTGAGCCCTGACGCGCTGCGTCACCAACTCCGGCCTCGCCCGAGGCTATAGTCGAAGCTCGGAAGCCTCACGCAGGAACCGGGCATGCGTACGGCGGTGGCGACGCAAGGCAAGTCGGGCTGGCGCGCAATAGCGCTCTTGACGGCGTTTTTGTGCGCGTGCGGAACCGCCGACGCCCCCAGTGCACCCACGCCGATGCGCCTGGGCATGGACCTTTGGGCCGGGTACTTCCCCGCGGTCATCGCCGAGCACGAAGGCCTGATGGCCGCGGAAGGCGTCGACCTCGAGGTGGTGGCCACGCGCGACACCAATGGCCTGATCGCCGAGTTCGCCGCCGGCCATTACGACCTCATCGCGGTGTCGCTGGGCGACGCCATCACCCTCTCGCGAAGCCGACCCGACCTCGTGGTGCTGCTGGTCGCGGACGAGTCGTCCGGTGGCGACCAGCTGCTGCGCGCACCCACCGTCGGCGCCGACCCCGCGGCCCCGCCGCGCTTGGGCACCAACCTTGGCGGTTTCGGTGAGCTGTTCATCCGGGCTTGGCTGGAGCGCGAGGGCATCGCCCCCGGCGACGTGCTCTGGTCGAACGTCGACGCGTCCGAGGTGCCCGCGGCGCTGGCCGAGGGCCGCATCGATTTCGGCCACACCTGGCAGCCCTACGCAGATCAAGCCGCGGCAGCCGGCGCGACCCCGGTGTTCAGCAGCGCGGACACGCCCGGCCTCATCCTCGACGTGGTGCTGGCCACGCGTGCCGGGTTGGAACGCCAGCCCGAGGCACACCAGGGCTTCGTGCGGGCCTGGTTCGAAGCGGAACGCCGTTGGCGCGCCGACCCGGCGGCCGGCAACGCCGCGGCCGCCGCCGCCCTCGGGCTGGACGCCGCGACCGTCTCGCTGGCCGGAGTGAAGCTGTATTCGCTCGACGACAACCGTCATGCCATGGCGGGCGGCGCCGATTCCCCGCTGGCCTCGCTGATCGAGCGCTACACCGCGTTCTTCATCGAACGCGGCAGCCTGAGCACGCCGCCAGACCCGGCGGCGATGTTCGACCCGGCGGTGCTGCCCGAGGCCGCGCCCACGCCATGAAGGCCCGCACCCGCGTCGCCGCGGCGATCCTCGCTTTCGCCGCGCTTCCACTCATCCTCGTGAACGCGGGCAGCCTCGCCGACCGCCGCGACGATGCCGCGCGCAACGGCGACCTGCTGCTCTCCGGCAATGCCGACGAGCTCGCGGCCCTGCTCGCCGCCACGCGGACGCGCTGGCTGGAGAGCGTGCGCGCCGATGCCCGCCTGCCGATCTTCGAGGAGATGCTGTCGGGCAGCGCGCCGCCGTCGCCGCTGCGCCTGAGCCGCTTCTTCGCCGCCATGACCAGCCGCGACACGGTAAACATCGGCGCCATCGGCGTGCTCGACCTCGAGGGCCGCGTGGTGCAGGACTCGCAGGCGGTGAACCTCGGCCGCGACGAGTCACTGGAGCCCTGGTTCCTGCGGGTGGTGGCCTCCGGCCATCCGCAGATGGTCGGCCCCTACACCGCAGCGGGCGAACGCCGGCCGGCGCTCTACTTCACCGCACTCGTGCGCGATGCGGACGAAAAGCGTCGCGGCGTCCTGCGGATGCGCATGGAGCCGGCCGTGCTCGGCCAGGTGATGGCCGCGGCCCTCGTCGCGACGCCCGGCCTGTCGGCCACGCTCATGGACGAGGAGGGCCGCACGCTGGCCAGCGTCGGCGCCCTCGGCAATGCCGAACTTGCCTTGGGTGCGAACGCCGACGGCAGCAGGGCGGAGCGCGTGCTTACGGTCGGCAACGAACGCGTGGCCATCAAGCCGGTGCCGAATGCGCCCTGGCGCGTGGTGGTGCGCCAGCCCTTGCCGGAATGGGTCGCACCGCAGGACCAGTTGAATCGCCAATGGGTGCTGGAGACCGTGCTGCTGTTGGTGCTGCTGCTCGGCGCCTCCCTGCTGCTGGGTCGCCGCATCGCGGCTCCGCTCGCCGGGTTCAGCGATGTTGCCCGACGGTTGGCCGAAGGCGACTACAGCCCGGTGCCGCGTTGGCCCGGCGCCGAGGAGGCCCGCCGACTTGGCGAGGCGCTCGATGCGCTCGCGGCGCGGCTGCGCGAAACCATCGGCACGCTCTCCAAAGAGTTGCATCAACGCCGCGACGCCGAGACGGCGCTGAGGGCCAGCAAGGAGCAGTACCTCGATCTCGTCGAACAGTTGCCCGCGGCGGTGTATCGCTGCGGCAACGCCCCCGGTTGGCCGATGGAGTTCCTGAGCCCGCAAATCGTGGCCCTCACCGGCTTCACGGCCTCCGACCTGCTGGCCGGTGACGGCCAGCACTTCGCCCGGCTGATCCACCCCGACGACATGGCGCACTGCGAGGCGGCGATTTCAGACGCCACGATCCGCCTGGGCAAGTACCAGCTGAACTACCGGATCCGCGACCGGGACGGTGAGACGCGCTGGGTTTGGGAACTGGGCAGCGTGCATACCGACGCCGCGGGTCGCCCCACCCAACTCACTGGCGTGATGTTCGACGTGACCGAGCGGGAGACGGCCAACCAGGCCATGGCCCTGCTGCGAGGACGGATCGAAGCGCGGGTCGGCGGCGACTTCTTCCTCGCCCTCGCCACCGGCCTTGCGCGCTTGCTGGACGTCGAACGGGTGATGATCGGCCGCTACCAGGGAATGCCGCCGACGCGACTGACGTCGCTGGCGCTGGCTCACCGCGACGGACCCAGCGAGCGGGCGGACTTCGCCATCACCGGCACCCCCAGCGCGGCCGTGCTGGCGGAGGGCCAGATCGAGGTGCTGGACGGCGTCACCCAGCGATTCCCTGACGATGCGACACTCGCGGCCCGCGGCTTGCGGTCCTACATCGGTCGCCGGCTGGATGACAGCCATGGCCGGCCGATCGGCGTGCTGGCCGTGCTGCATGGTCAGCCCCTGGGCGCGGACAGCGCCGCGGCGCGGCTTCTGGACCTGTTCCAGCCGCGCGTGGCCGCCGAGCTGGAGCGCGTCATCGCCGAGGAGGACCTGCAGCGGCTCGCCGACACCCTCGAGAACCGCGTGGCGGAGCGCACGCGCGAGCTCGAAGCGGCGAACGCCTCGCTCTCGCAGGCCATGGAACAGCTGGTGCAGCGCGAGAAGCTGGCCTCGCTGGGCAGCCTGGTCGCCGGCGTCGCGCACGAGCTGAACACGCCGATCGGCAACGCGCTGACGGTCTCGACCGCCCTCAACGACATCCATCGCCAATTCGCCGACGTGCTGGCCAAGGGCGCGGTGAGGCGTTCGGCGCTCGATCGCTTCGTGGCCGAGAACAGCGAGGCCACCGAGCTCATCGAACGCAACCTGCAGCGCGCCGCCGCCCTGATCAGCCACTTCAAGCAGGTGGCGGTGGACCAGGCCAGCGTGCGGCGCCGGGAGTTCGACCTCGCCGCCCTGGTGGAGGACGTGCTCTCCACGCTCAGCCCACGGCTGAAGCGCTCCCCGCACCGGGTCGAGGTCGAGATCCCGGCCGGGCTGCTGCTCGAGAGCTATCCCGGCCCCCTGGAGCAGGTGCTCACCAACCTCATCGAAAACAGCCTCGTGCACGGCTTCGAGGCTGGGCGCGCCGGCGTGATCCGAATCTCGGCCGAGGCGGCGGGGCCCCGCATCCGCCTGCGCTACGCCGATGACGGGCTGGGCATTCCCCCGGCGCTCCGGCATCGGGTTTTCGACCCCTTCTTCACCACCAAACTCGGGCAGGGCGGCAGCGGACTCGGCCTGTACCTGGTGTACAACCTCGTGCACGGCCGGCTGGGCGGCAGCATCGAGTTGCTGGACGGCGCTGGACCGGGAGCCAGCTTCATCGTGGAATTGCCGGTGGTCGCCCCGGCCGCCGGAGAGGAGACGCGCGGATGAACGACGAGTGGATCAGCTTCGCCAAGGAAGCGGAGGAAGGCGTCGATAGCGCGGTGCCCGGTTGGTGCATCGTGGTGGTCGACGACGACGAGGAAGTGCACGAGGCCACGCGCTTCGCGCTGCGCCATGTGCACGTACACGGCCGGCCCCTCGAACTGGTGCACCTGTTCTCCGCCACCGAGGCCCGGCGCGTTCTGCCCACCCTCGACATCCCGGCGGTGATCCTGCTCGACGTCGTGATGGAAACCGAGAACGCCGGGCTCGACCTCGTCGACTTCATCCGCAACGACTGCGAACTCGCCGCCACGCGCATCGTGCTGCGCACCGGCCAGCCCGGCTACGCGCCCGAGCTCAGCGTGTTCGCGCGCTACGACATCAACGACTACTTCACCAAGGCCGAGCTTTCGCGCACGCGCCTGATCACCGCCATCACTTCGGCGGTAAAGAGCCACGAGCAGATCCGCACCATCGACGAGAGCCGCCGTGGCCTCGAGTTGATCGTGCGCTCCTCGCCGAGCCTGCTGCAGCCGCAAGGGCTGGCCAATTTCGCCGAGGGCGTGCTCACGCAGGCCAAGGCCCTGCTGCGCGGTCCGATCGACGGCATCGTCTGCGCCCAGCGCGGCTCGCCGCTCGACCCGAACGACAACCGCCTGTACGTGGTTGGTGCCGCCGGCGCCCTCGCCGGCGCGGTGTGGCACCCGCTCTCCGACCTCCATGCCGAACCGGTGGTGGCGGCCATCGCCCGGGCACTGCGCGAACGCCGCAACGTCCACGGTGACGACTACAGCGTGCTCTACCTCTCGACGCGCGAGCGCGAGGCGGCGATCTACGTCGCCACGCCGACGCGCCTCAACGACGTCGACCACCAGCTGCTCGAAGTGTTCGCCTCGAACCTCTCGGCCTGCTTCAGCAACCTGCAGCATTTCGAGGAAGTGCACCGGCTCGCCTTCCGCGACCCGCTTACCGGCCTGATGAACCGCTCCGGCCTGCTGCGCGAGCTCGACGGCGTGGCCGGACGGCAGGACCTGCGCCTGGTGCTGGTGGACATCGACCACTTCACCGACTTCAACGACGGCCTCGGCCAAGAGGCGGGCGACCTGCTGCTGAGCGCGGTCGGCCAGCGCCTGCGCGAACGCTTCGGCGGGCACGCCTCGCTCGCCCGCATCGGTGCCGACGTGTTCGCGGTGGTGGGTGATGCGGAACGCCTCGCGCCGTCCGAGCCGCAGGCCGCCTTCGAACAGCCCTTCGCCTGTGGCGAACACCTGACACCGGCGCGCGTCACCCTCGGGCTGTGCGACCTCGGCGACTGCACCGACGGCGTCACCGCGCTGCGACACGCCAACATCGCGCTGAAGGCGGCGAAGCGCAGCCTCAACGACTCGGCCCTGCTCTACCAGGCCGGCCTCGCCGAACACACGCGGCAGCGGCTCGGGATGCTGGGGCAACTGCGCCGCGACCTGGAAGGCGACCGCCTGGAAGTGTGGTACCAGCCGCAGGTGGGGCTGGCCGATGGCCGGACGCACGCCGTGGAGGCCCTGATGCGCTGGCCCGATGGCCGCGGCGGCTGGGTGCAGCCGCCCAATGTGTTCATCCCCCTCACGGAGTACTCCGGGCTGATCGTGCCGATGGGCGAGTTCGTGCTCGACCGCGCCTGCGGGATGCTCGCCGGGCTGGGCAGCGGCGGCACGGTGCCGGCGCGCATGGCCGTCAACGTCGCGATGCCCCAGCTGCGGGATCCCGGCTTCATTGCGATGGTCGAACGAACCCTGCAGCGCCATGGCCTCGCCGGCGATCGGCTGGAACTCGAGATCACCGAATCCATCGCGATGGACGAGGCGCTGGTGCTGCGCCGCAGCCTCGAGCATCTCCGCAGCTTGGGTGTCCGCGTCGCGATCGACGACTTCGGCACCGGCTATTCGTCACTGGCGCAGCTTCGCGCCTTGCCGGTGGATGCGCTGAAGATCGACCGCCGCTTCGTTTCCGAGCGCAGCGAAGGCCCCGATGAGGCCTTCGTCGAGTGCATCGTGGGGTTGGCGCGCCGACTGGGCTTGTCGACGGTGGCCGAGGGCATCGAAACCGAGGAACAGTCCCGGCTGATGGGGGCGCTCGGCTGCGAACTGGGCCAGGGCTACTGGCACGCCCGGCCGATGCCGGAGGCGATGCTGAGGCAGTGGCTGGCGCAGCGCGGGAAGGGCTGAGCCGCCTCAGCCGCGCTGGAACTCCGCTTCGAACACACGGTAATGCGCATCACGCATGCCGAGCGCCGCATACGTGGCCTGCGCACGCGCGTTGTCGTTCTCGACGTACAGGCGCAGGCCGCACACGCCCGGCGTGGCGCGGGCCTCGTGCTCCACATGCGCGTAGAGCGAGCGAAACACGCCGAGGCGGCGTGCTTCTTCGGCGACGAACACGCTCTGGATCCACCACCACCAGCCGTTGCGCCAATCACTCCATTCGGTGGTGAGCATCAGCGTGCCCACGGCCCGGCCGTCGTGTTCGGCGACGAGGTAGCGCGCCTTGTGCGGGTCGGCGAGGCCGGCGGCGATGCCGGCGCGGATCGTCGCCGCGTCGAGCACCTTGGCTTCGGTTTCCAGCGCCATGGCCTCGGCCCAGCGGGCGAGGGTTTCGAGGTCGGCGGACGTGGCGGTGCGGATCGTGGTCGGGCTCATGGGCGCTCGGTTGGCGGCAAGGGGGCGTCGGAGTCGAGACCGTAGGCGCGCTCGACGCGGGCGATGCGGACGGCGTAGCGGGCGTACCAGTGCTCGCGGCCGCGGCGCTGGGCGTCGAGGTGGTCGACGTCGCGCTTCCACGCGCGCACCGCGTCCTCGTCACGCCAATACGAGACAGTGATGCCGAAGCCGTCGGCGCCGCGCGCACTCTCGATGCCGAGGAAGCCCGGCTGGGCAGCGGCCAGCGCCACCATGCGTTCGGCCATCGCGGCGTAGCCGTCGTCATCGACGCGGCGCTGCGAACTGAAGATCACGGCGATGTACGGGGGCGTCATCCGGGCTTCCTGCCGCGCCGCCCCGGGCCGAGCTTGCGGGCGACGGTGTTGCGGCCGATGCCGAGCTGCTCGGCGGCGCGTTGACGATGCCCGCGATGGTGCGCGAGCGCGGTGGCGAGGAGTGTTTCGTCGAAGGCCTCGCGCAGCGCCTCGGCGAAGCCCTGTGTGCCCTGTGCCAAGCGCGCTTGCACCGCGGCTTCGAGCGCCTGGCGCCATGCCGAATCCGGCTCGCCGGAACCCACGCTCGCCACGCCGGCATCGCGCAGCGCGGCATCGACCGCGGCGGCGGGAATCCGTTCGCTGGCAGCGAGCGCCACGAGGCGGAAGCAGAGGTTGCGCAGCTCGCGCACGTTGCCCGGGAAGGCATGCTGCTGCAGGCGTTCGATCGCCGCGGTGGCGAGCCGACGCGTGCCGAGGCCCATCGCCTGCGCGGCTTCGTTGACGAAGCGCGCGGCGAGCAGCGGGATGTCCTCGCGGCGCTCGCGCAGCGGCGGCAGGCTGAGGCGCAGCACGTCGAGGCGGTGCAGCAGGTCCTCGCGGAAGCGCCCTTCGCGGACGCGCGCGGCGAGGTCCTGGTGGGTGGCGGCGATCACGCGCACGTCGACGCGAATGAGTTCGCGGCCGCCGACACGGAAGAATTCGCCTTCGGCCAGCACGCGCAGCAGGCGCGTCTGCAGGCCTGCGGGCATGTCGCCGATCTCGTCGAGGAACAGCGTGCCGCCGTCGGCCTGCTCGAAGCGGCCGACGTGGCGCTTGGTGGCGCCGGTGAACGCGCCGGCCTCGTGGCCGAAGAGTTCGGATTCGAGCAGCTCGGCGGGGATCGCCGCGGTGTTCAGGGCCACGAACGGCCGCGCCGCGCGCGGCGACTCGGCATGCAGCGCCCGCGCGACGAGTTCCTTGCCGGTGCCGGTTTCGCCGGTGACGAGCACGGCCAGCGGCAGCTGCGCGTAGCGACCGATGGCGCGGAACAGATCGCGCATCGGCGCGCTGCCGCCGACCAGCTGCGGCGGCCCTTCGGGCTCCGGCGCCGGGGCCTCGGGTCCGGCGGCCTTCGCGACGGCGCCCTCGCGTGCCTTGAGCAGGTCGCGCGCGAGCTGCACCGGCGCGTCGAGATCGAAGGGCTTCGGCAGGTAGTCGCGCGCACCGCCGCGGAAGGCGCCGGCCGTGGTCGCGACGTCGGTGTAGGCACTCATCACGACGACCGGCAGCGTCGCATCGCGACGGCGCAGGGCTTCGAGGAAATCGAGGCCGCCGGTGCCCGGCATGCGCACGTCGGTGAACACGAGGTCGGCGCGTTCGCCGGCGCCCAAGGCGGCCAGCGCGGCATCGGCGCTGTCGAAAGCCTGCACGGCGAAGCCGGCATCGCGCAGGGCCTCGGCCAGCACGAAGCGCACGGTGCGGTCGTCATCGACGACGAAGATGCGCGGGCTCACGTCGTGGCCTCCGCGCCCTCATCGGGATCGGGCAGTGGCAACAGCACGGTGAACACCGTGTGGCCCGGGCGCGATCGATAGGCCAGCGAGCCGCCATGCTCGCGCGCGATCTGCTGCGCCAAGGGCAGGCCGAGGCCGGTGCCGTCCGCACGGCCGGACACCAACGGCAGGAAGAGGCGCTCGACGAGATCCTCGGGCACGCCGCGGCCGTCGTCGCCCACCTCGACGCGCACCGCGAGGCGATGGCTGCGATCTCCGATCAGCACCTGGTGTTCGGCGCGCGTGCGCAGGCCCACGGTGGTGGCACCGCTCTCGAGCGCGTTGCGCACGAGGTTCCACACCGCCTGCGTCAGCCGGTCAGCGTCACCCAACAGGTCGGGCAGGCTGGGGTCGTAGTCGCGCACCACCTTCACCGACCAGCCGGCCTCGGCTTCGGCGAGCTGGCGTACGCGCTCCAGCACGGCATGGATGTTCATCGCCTCGAAGGGCCGCGGCGCGGCGGGATGCAGGATGCGGTCCACGAGGCCGTTGAGGCGCTCGACTTCGCTGGCGATGAGGCCGACGAGTTCGCGGCTGTCGGCGTCGCTGGTGCGTCGCGACAGCAGCTGCGCCGCGCCTTTCAGGCCCGCGAGCGGATTGCGCAGCTCATGCGCCAGTCCGCGCAGCGAGGCGCTCAGCGCCTGCGGCAGCGCGGTGACCGGATCTTCCCCGGGGAACTCCTCGACCGGATGCAGTTCGACGCGCACGCCCCCCTCTTCGCGCACGCACCAGACGTCGGCGAAGCGCGCCGTCAGGCCACCGAAGCCGAGGCCCACGCGCTGCAGGCGCAGCGCCTGCTCGTCGTAGGGCACGCGCGGCAGGGCCGAAACGATGCGCTCGCCGCCGTCGAGCTCAGCGAGGCCGAGGCCGATCAGCCGGCGGGCACTGACACCTAGCCAGCTCGCGAAGGCCGGATTCGTGGCCAGGATTCGGCCTTCGGCATCGAGCCAGAACAGCGGCGTGGCGAGGCGATCGAAGGCGGCGAGGTCGGCGGGCATGGCCGCAGTATCGCACCAGCATCGGGCATTTGATGCTCGGTACGGCCCGGCCGGGGTGACACGACCGGGGCTGTCGGCCCGCGCGGGCGTCAGTCGAGATCGAAGTAGATCACGACGTCGTCTTCGCAGAAGTCGACCCAGTCGGAGTCCAGGGTCTCGCCACCCTCGAACGTGGCGCGGAACCGCCACTCGCAGTTGCTGGCATTGGTGCTCTGGTCCCAGACCAGTTCGGCCGAGTCGCCGGAGGCGATGCCGGAGCCGATGTCGAACGGGGCCCAGGACGCGTCGTCCTCGGACACCTCGATTTCCACGATGCGCTGGTTGGCGTTGTTCTCGACCGTGAAGCTGTAGTCCTCGGCAAGGGCCGGCGTGGCGGAAAGGGCAAGCAGGACGAACGGCAGCAGGTGGCGCATGGGGGTCTCCGTGATCGTGGGCCGGACAGGTCGGGGCGAACAGCGTCCCATCGCCCTCGCCGGGCAGCCTGCCGGGCAGGCCGCGGTCGCGCAAGCACCCCGGCCGCCGAGCCCACCGATCAACGCCCGAGGCGCTGCTGCTGGTCGAATGCCTCCGCCCGGTCTTCGCGTCGGGGCGCCAGTCCGAAGAGCCAGCGCATTGGCGCCCAGCGGCGTACCGCAAACTCGTGGAGCAGCAGACAACCGAACACCGTGCCCCCGAGCACCACCGCGACGTCCGCCAGCGGCCCGAGCCCTCGCTGTCCCGCCCACCATGCAAGCGGCACGATCAGGCTCTGGTGGACCACGTGCCAAGGCAGCACGGCCTCGTTGGCGTAGGCGAGGCCCGGCCACGGCCGGTCGAGGGCGTGGCGCGCCCAACCCAGCAAGCCCAGCAGGACCGCCGCCATGTAAGCGGCGCGCAGGCTGCGCAAGCTCCAGACCTCCCAAGGCGGCAGGCGATCGTCCACCGCGAACAGCCAAGGGACGTAGGCGAGCGCGAGCACCACCGAAGCCCCGAGGCTCCACCAACGCGCGCGCCGGAGGGTTTCCCAGACCCCATCGCCCGAACCGAGCAGCAGGCCGAACAGGAAGACGGCGCCGTAGTGGGAATGGTTGTAGAGATCCGGGAAGAAGTCCTTCCGGTCGGGACAGGCGTCGGCCAACAGGTTCATCGCCAAGGCCGCGGGCAGCGCGAGCCCGAGCCAGAGCACGGGCAGCGGCGCGCGGTGGACGGCCGCGATGGCGGCATGGCCGGCCCGGGAGCGCCAGACGAAGGCCACGGCCAAGGCGAGCGCACCGTAGAGCCACGCGTAGGGCAGGAACCACAGGTGGTTCCAGGTGATGCCGTAGGCCCAGCCGCCGAAGGCGTCCTCGGGCCACGGGTGGCCGCCGAAGTAGAGGCCCAGGAAGTCGAAGTAGCCCGGCGGCACATGGCTGCCGCGCAGGGCTTCGATGTAGGGCTGGACTGGCACCACCAGCAGCATCCCGACCAGCAGCGGCAGCAGCAGGCGGCGACTGCGCTGGCCGATGGCGCGCCACGGCGTCGACCACGGCCGCGCCAGGCCAAGGGCGATGCCCGACAGGAGGAACAGCAGGGGCATGCGCCAGCGGTTGAGCAGCGTCATCGGCACCTCCAGCCAGGCGGTCTGGTGCGCGGACTTGATGTGGTAGTCCCAGTCCGCCACGTAGACGAGGCCCACGTGGTAGAGCACCAGCAGGCCGAAGGCGAGCACGCGGAGCGCGTCGATGTCGTGGCGGCGGTGGGCGGCGGGCATGGGCTTCTCCGAGGGGAGGCACCAGCGTGGGTGATGCCCCCGCGGCCCGGACGGGTGCGGTGACGGAACGCCGGAATCCGGGGAGCACCAGCACGGCACGCGTCGACGACGGGACGAATGGCGGTCCTCCGGGGACGAGCCGCCGCCACCACGCGCAGGGCCCCCACTAGACTGCGCCGATGCCTCCCGTCCCGCTGTTCGAGCGCTGGCTGCTCGCCCTCCACCGCCGCCCTCTCCTCGTTGCGGCGCTGGCGTGGAGCGTGGTCTACATGCTGTCGGGCTGGTTCGAGACGCGCACGATGCAGATGGAGTACGCGCGGCTCGGCATCGACACGGATCCGTGAGAAATCCCCACCTGGCAGGGAACGAGCGCGCTGTCCTCACTCATGCTCGTCGCGCTGGTCGGCTGGGCCGAGGCGCGCTGGCCGCTGCGCTGGGGCGAACTGCGCCACCATCTCTTTTGTCACGCGGGCCTGTCGGTTGCCTACTGCTTGCTGCACGTGGGCGGCATGGTGGCGATGCGCGAGGCGGTGTATGCCTTGCAGGGCGCCGACTACGACTTCGGCGATTGGCCTCGCGAACTGCTTTACGAGTACCTCAAGGACGCCCGCAGCTATGCGCTGCTGGTCGTGGTCTTCCACTACTCGCGGTCCCTGATGCGGCTGGCGCAGGGCGAAGCCCGCCTGCTGGACGAGCCGGACGTTGATGCCCTCCCGACCGCATCCGACGCTGCGCTACCGGCCATAGCCCCGACCGACGCGCGCCTACCCCAGCGCTTCGTCGTAAGGAAGCTGGGGCGGGAGTTCATCGTCGAGGCCGAGCGTATCGAGGCCGCGTTGGCGAGCGGGAACTACGCCAACCTGCATGTGGGAGGGGCCGTCTACCCGCTGCGCAGCACGCTGGCACAACTCGAAGCACAGCTCTCCACCGAACGCTTCCTGCGCGTGCACCGGAGCGCGATCGTCCGCATCGATGCCATCGCTTCGGTGGCGGCCGGCGAGGGCGGCGAAGCGAGCTTGCAGCTGCGTTCCGGGCTGGTGGTGCCTTGCAGCCGCCGCTACCGCAGCCAACTGAAGGATCGGATCAAGGGCTGACGCTGCCGATCAGCGCCCCAACCGCTGCTGCTCCAGGTCGAAGAGCAGGCGACGATCCTCGTCATCGAACGCGACGGGCACGGCACCCTCGTCGCTGCCCACCGGCGTCGGCGCCGTGTCCATGCCCCGGAACCGCCGCCGGAACGCGGCCAGCGCGGCAGGGAGGTCCGTGGTGTCGTAACCGAGCAGCGCCAGGGCCAGCACCGGGTCGAATCCTTCCGGCGCGGGCGGCGCATCGGCCCGTGGCCATTCGCCGAAACCTTCGGCGGCCAGGCGCGCCCAAGGGAAATGCGCGGAAGGGTCGGCCTTGCGCGTGGGTGCGAGGTCGGCGTGGGCGATCACCGCCGTCCGCGGGATAGCGAGGCGCGTGCACAGGTCGTCGAGTAGACGGATGAGCGCCGCGACCTGCGCCTCGGCGAAGGGCTCGGTGCCATCGTTGTCGAGCTCGATGCCGATCGACGCGTCGTTGAGGTCGGTGAGCGCGCCCCAGCGGCCGATGCCCGCATGCCAGGCACGGGCGCGCTCGTCGACGAGCTGCATGATGCGCCCGTCCTCGGCGACCAGGTAGTGCGCGCTGACCCGTCCGCCGGCGTTTGCCGACTTCAACGTGCGCAGGGCCTCGTCGAACGAGGCCATCTGCGTGTGGTGCAGGACGATGAGCTGCGCCTGCCGGGCGTCATGGTTCGGCGAGGGCGACCACGCCGCCAGCGGGCTGCGCTGGGGTGCGCCGGCACATGCGGCAAGCAACAGCGCGACGGCCGCGACCACTGGCAACGACCAACCGCGCGTCATCGGCGTCATGTCGATGGCTCGTTCGCGCCATCACGAACAGCGGCCGGACGAACCGGCAGGGTGAGACGCATCAGGTGGTCGTTCTGCTCGTATCGCCGGGAACGCAGCGGCACCGAAATGGCGTTGACCGTCCCGTCGAAAACCAGCGGCCTAGGCCCTCCGCGCAGTTCGGCGGGAAGCGCAGCGAAACGCTCAGCGTTTGAAAGACCGACGGGCATCGCTTCCATCTGCAGGAAGGCGGCGAGCAGGCGACGCATGGCCACGTAGTCGAGCTGGCGCTCGCTGTAGTCACGATAGGCGGGCGTCGCGATATCCATCAGCACGGCGGAGCTCGCGAACGCGATGCGATCGACCCAGCGCAGTGGCGGAGCCTCCAGCGCATGGGGGCGGTCCTCGGCCGCGGCGCGACGCGCCTCCTCGCTGCAGGCCGAAGCAAAGTGCTGCGCACTCGCGGCGAGCTGCCAATCGATGTCGCTGACTATGGGGGTGATCGGCTTGGACCAATGCCATTCCGGCGCGGCAGCCATCTGGCGCTCCAGCTCCGGGAACATCCGGCGCTGGTAGTGCCACTCGCCGCGAAGTGCGTTGCACACCGAGCCTTCGACGGCGGGGTCCGGGGCTTCGGCCAGCGCACGACAGCTCGACGGCAGCGGGTCGCTGGGCGCTCGCCGCCGCATGTCGGTGATCAGGTGCGCGTTCTGATGGACGATGGCGATTCCGATCATGGCGTCGATCAGGACGTCCGGGTTCGTCGCCCAGCGCACCGCACCCAAAGTATCGGTGCAGGTCGCATCGAGAGCCTCGGCCGTCTGGCCGGTGCTGAACTGAAAGGCCCGCAGGCTGTCGACATTCGTGGGGCCCTCGTAGGAAGGGAAGTCATCTCCGCGCCCGAGGTACTCCGCACGGCGGTCGCGGTACACCGGCGCGCGCAGCGCGCGGGCGGCGGCCTCCAATCGCTCGCGCGACGCGTCGATCGCTGCGGCACTGGCTTCCGGCGCTGCATCGATGGCGGCGATGCACGAGGCCCGTTCGTCGCAGCGCAACACGGCGGGGAGACCGCCTTCCGGGCCCGGCGGCAGCGCCATCAGCAACTCGAAGCCGTTCTCGCCCTTGCCGGGCTCGTCGCGCTGCATCCGGTCGATCGCTGCCTGTTGCGACGCGGTCGGCGAAGTCAGGCGCCCGTAGGTCCAGATCGCGGCGAGCAGAAGGATCAGGGCGAGAAGTGCCAGCAGCAGTCGGGACAACCAGCGCCAAGCAAGGGACATGGGCAGGCTCCTCATGGGGCCAGGGAGGCGGCCAACGGGGCTGAGGCCGGCGACACGGATGGCAGCATCAGCAGCGCCTCGTTGCCGGGTGCGCCATCATGCTGGCGGCCGCGAAGGGCCACGCCGAGCGTGTTCGCCCCGGCATCGAATCGCAGCGGGCGCGGCCCATCGCGCAACTCGGCGGGAAGCGCAGCGAAGCGCTCGGCGTTCGAAAGACCGGCCGGCATCGCCTCCATCTGCAGGAAGGCCGCGAGAAGGCGGCGGCGCGCGACATGGTCGAGTTGGCGCTCCCAGTAATCGGCGTACATCACGCCCCCGGCGATCTCGCCGAGGATGTGCGAGACAGGGAAGCTCAAGCGATCAATGGCACGCGGTGGCGAATCGAGGCGCGCGCCGTCGATGTCGTCGCGCAAGGCGGCGTCGACCGCCGCAGGCCCGCAGTAGCCGGCCATCCGCTCTGCGCTGCGGGCGGAGAACTGCTCCGGGCTGTGCAGCCAATGCACGCTCGGACGCTGCGCCTCCGGCACCTGGTCGACGACCGAAATGCCGATCCCGTCAATCATCCGCCACTCGCTTCGCAAGCCGTCGCAAATCAGCCCTTCCGCCGCCGGATCCGGCAACGCCGCCAAGGCGAGGCAGGCGTCAGGCATCGGCACGGTCGGGGTGCGAGCACGCATCTCACCGATCAGCGCGGCGGACTGCCGAAAGCCCGCGACCGCGATCATGGCGTGGACCATGCTGTCCTGTTCGCGCGACCAACGCGCGAAGTCGGCGGCGTCACGACACGTCGCTCCCAGCGCGGCGGATTCGCGACCGGCCGCGAATTCAAAGGCGCGCCGAGCCGAAAGCCGGATCACCATCTGGAAAGGGGGCAGCACGTCAGTGGCGGCCGGCGTCATGTCGGGGTTGCGGAACACCGGGGCGCGGAGTGCGCGCTCCGCGGCATCGAGTGCGGGCGAATTGGCCAGCAGGGCCGCCTCGTGGGCCTCGGGGGCGGACTGCACGGCGTCAAGACAGGATGCACCCTCGCCACGGCAAGACAGCGCCATCGGCCAATCGCCTTCGGGCGGCGACGCCACCATCAGCAGGGGGAATCCGTTCTCGCCCTCGGGCATCGGGGCGCTCTCCTGCATCAGCGCCAGTGCGTCGCGCTGAGAGGGCGTCGGCGTCGTGAGCCGGCCGTAGGCGTAGAGCGCCAAGACGACGGCGATCGCCAGGGCGATCACGGAGAGCACGCGGGAGAGCCAACGCCAGACGGTCGACATGGTTTCGTCCTTGATGGGGGGGTGCGACAGAGCCTAGCAATCCAATCGGATCAGAGCATCCGCGTCATGCACACGCTGCAGGGATCGGCGCGATAGTCACCGAATGGCGGGCACACGACGAAGCCGAAGCGCGCGTACAGCGCGCGCGCTGGCGCGAAGGCGGCCATCGACCCGGTTTCAAGGCTGACGCGCTTGCAGCCCATGTCGGCGGCCACCTGCAGCAGGTGCCGAAGCATCACGGCCGCAATGCCACGTCGCTGGAAGGCATCCACCGTGCGCATCGACTTGAGTTCGGCATGGTCGGCGGCGAGGCGCTTGACCGCGCCCATCGCCGCGAGCTCGTCGCCCACCCACGCAGTGAAGAGGCGCAAGCCCGGCTGCCGCAAGCGCTCGACGCCCAGCGCATGCACGCTTTCGGGCGGCGAGTGCTCCGCCGCGCTGGCCAGGTGCTGGCGCACCAGCGCGATGACGGCGGGATGCTCGAGGCCGCCCTCCTGGATGCGCACGATGTCGTTGATTCCCGGTGTCGCCATGGGTTCCCTCGCTGAAGCCTTCGCCTCCCTGCGGAGGCCGACACAACCAACGAAAACGGCCCGCTTGCGCGGGCCGGCTCCGTCGACGTCCGTTGTCGAAAGCACCGGCGCTCCCCCGCCGGCACCGCGCGATCGTCAGATCGCGTAGTACAGCGCGTACTCGAGCGGGTGCGTGGCCGCGCGGAACTTGGTCACTTCCTGCATCTTCAGGTCGATGTAGCCGTCGATGAAGTCGTCGGAGAACACGCCACCGGCCTTGAGGAACTCGCGGTCCTTGTCCAGCGCTTCCAGCGCGATGTCCAGCGAGTGGCAGACCTTCGGGATGTTCTTCTCTTCTTCCGGCGGCAGGTCGTACAGGTCCTTGTCCGAAGCGGCACCCGGATCGATCTGGTTCTTGATGCCGTCGAGGCCGGCCATCATCAGCGCGGCGAAGGTGAGGTAGCCGGACTGCATCGGGTCGGGGAAGCGGATCTCGATGCGGCGCGCCTTCGGGTTCGACACGTACGGGATGCGGCAGCTGGCCGAGCGGTTGCGGGCCGAGTAGGCCAGCATCACCGGGGCTTCGAAGCCCGGCACCAGGCGCTTGTAGCTGTTGGTGGTCGAGTTGGTGAAAGCGTTGATGGCCTTGGCGTGCTTGAAGATGCCGCCGATGTACCACAGCGCGATCTGCGAGAGGCCGCCGTAGCCGTCGCCCGAGAAAAGGTTGTTGCCGCCCTTCGACAGCGACTGGTGCACGTGCATGCCCGAGCCGTTGTCGCCGACGATCGGCTTCGGCATGAAGGTGGCGGTCTTGCCATTGCGATGCGCGACGTTCTTGACGATGTACTTCATCGTCGTCAGCTCGTCGGCCTTCTTCACCAGCGAGTTGAACTTGACGCCGATCTCGCACTGGCCAGCGTTCGCCACCTCGTGGTGGTGCACTTCGACTTCCTGGCCGACGGCGGCGAGCACCTTGCACATCTCGGCGCGCAGGTCATGCAGCGAGTCGGTCGGCGGCACCGGGAAGTAGCCCCCCTTCACGGTCGGGCGGTAGCCGTGGTTGTTGCCGTCCTGCTTCTGGTTGGTCGCCCAGGCGGCCTCGTCCGAGAAGATCTCGTAGCCGACCTTGCCCATGTCGTTGCTGAAGCGGACGCCGTCGAAGATGAAGAACTCGGGCTCCGGGCCGAAGAAGGCCTGGTCGGCGATGCCGCTCGACTTCAGGAAGGCCTCGGCGCGCTTGGCGACGCCGCGCGGGCAGCGCGAGTAGCCCTGCATCGTCGACGGGTCGAGCACGTCGCAGAGCAGGACGATGGTCGGGTCGGCGAAGAACGGGTCGACGAAAGCCGAGGTGGCATCCGGGAGCAGGATCATGTCGCTCTCGTTGATGCCCTTCCAACCCGAGATCGAGCTGCCGTCGAACATCTTGCCTTCCTCGAACAGCGCGGCGTCGACGATGTTCACCGGGAAGGTGACGTGGTGCTGGACGCCACGCATGTCGACGAAACGCAGGTCGACGAATTCAATCGCGTGGTCCTTGATCAGCTTCTGGACGTTCTCGAGGCTCATGGCCGCTCCGATGGGTGGTGGATGCCCCATGGATAGCAAGGCCCATGCCAAGGCGCGCGGGCGGCATCATTCCCAAGAAATCAATGACTTGGCAATCGTCTGGAATGGGGCTTGCACCAACATGGACGATCTAATGCACCACTAGAGGCTTTTTCGTCCGGCGCGCAGGACAGGCAGCAGCCCGAACACGAGCTGCCCGGCGAGGCCGAGCTGCGCCTCGGCCGTGCGATACAGCGCCCAGTGCGCCGCGAGCTCGCGACCGGCGAGCAGGGACACGCCCGCCTCGGCGGCGAGCAGCAGGAGCAGGGCGACGCTCCCGGCCACCACCGCCGAGCCGCACGACAGGGGCCATCGGCGCAGCAGGCGGCCCGCGATGAAGGCGCTGAACCCCAGCATCAGCGGCAGCTCGAGGGCCACGGCGGCGAGCGGCCCTACGGCAGGGGCCAACCACAGCGTGCGGACCACACCGAGGACGAAGCCCGCGACGAACACCGCGCCGAAGTAGGCGGCGGCGAAACGCAGCGGCGCGGTGGGGGCGGCAGGCACGGCATCCATGCCGGCATCGTGCGCGGTCGCCGCGGCTGCGTACACTGCCGCGTCCCCTGCCGCCGCCTCCCGCTTGAACGACCTGCTCATCGCCCTGCTGCTCGGGGTCCTCGAAGGCCTCACCGAGTTCCTGCCGGTGTCGTCCACCGGCCACCTGCTGATCGCGCAGCACTGGCTCGGGCCGGAGTCCGACCTGTTCAACATCGTGATCCAGAGCGGCGCGATCCTCGCGGTGCTGCTGGTGTTCCGCGCGCGCCTCTGGGCACTGGCCACGGGCTGGCGCGAGCGCGCCGCGCAGGACTACGTGCTGAAACTGGGCGTGGCCTTCGCCGTGACGGCCGCGGTGGGCCTGCCGGTGCGCAAGCTGGGCTGGGAGCTGCCGGAAACCGTGTGGCCGGTGGCCATCGCGCTGATCCTCGGCGGCATCGCGATGATCCTGATCGAGCGCGTGGTGGAAGCGCGCGCCGCACGCCGCGCCGTGACGGCGGACGTCAACAACAGCGGCTCGCTGGCGTCCTCGCTGCCGGCGGTGAGCTGGAACATCGCGATCTGGGTGGGGCTGGCGCAGGTGCTGGCCGGCGTCTTCCCGGGCACCTCGCGCTCGGCGGCGGCCATCTTCGCGGCGATGCTCGCCGGCCTGGCCTCACGCCCGGCAGCCGCGGAGTTCGCCTTCCTGCTCGGCATCCCGACGATGTTCGCGGCCAGCGCCTACGCGCTGCTGGAATACGCGCGCAACCCGGCCGCCCCGCGCGAGGACTGGGCGGCTCTGGCGGTGGCCTTCACGGCGGCGGCGCTCACCGGTTTCGTCGTGGTGCGCTGGCTGTTGGCCTACGTGAAGTCGCGGCGCTTCACCGTCTTCGCGGTGTACCGCATCGTGCTCGGCCTGGGCCTGCTGCTGTTCCTTCCCGGGCAGTAAGACGGCGCGGCGCGCGAGGCGCCGCACCCGCCGGGCTTCACTCGGCCGGGTAGCCGAGGCGCACCGCGATCTCGGTGAACGGCGCGAACAAGCCCTGCAGGGGCTCGGCGTAGTTCCGCCAGGTGCCGGCAGGGAAGTCATTCGGCAAGCCGCTCGGGCCACGGCCGAGCAGGAGGGCAGGCGTCGGGTCCGGGGCCGTGGGCAGGTCGAAGATCGCCTGCAGGCGCGCGCTGAAGGCCGCAGGGTCGCTGTCGAGCAGGTCGGCGTCGATGCGCTCGACACGGACCCGCGGGTCGGCTTCGGCCGCCACGAGGTGCTCGAGCGTGCGATGCAGCCATGCCGCCACCACGTCCGGGGCCGGGAAGCCCAGCCCAAGCGAACTCCCCCACGCCAACCAGTTCAACAGCAGGTCGCGTGGGTCGCGAAGCACGACCACCAGCGTCGTGCCATGGAGCATGGCCTGCGTCCAACCGTCCCAGAAGGGCAACGCATCCACGACCTCAGCCGGCACGAGACCCGCACCCTCAAGGGCCGAACGCCAGCGCAGGGCCGTGCCCCCGCGATCATCGGCCGGACCGGCGCGGAACAGATTGAAGCCGTCATCGCGGCGCGGCGCATGCCAGCGATCAAGCAGCAATCGCCCGCCGAGGGCCGGCATCAGCGCCGCCTGCACGCGCTCGATGCGACTGCCCGGAAGACCCCACAACAGCCGACCCTCGCCACCGTCCGCCGCGGGGCGCGCCGACTCGGCAGGCTCCGGATTCGGAAGCGGCAGGCCAAAGGCCGGCCCGTCGGTCCACATTCGCCGCCAGGCCAGCAGGGCTTCGCGATGGCGGCCAGCGCGATGGCAGGCCTGGCCGAGCCAGCCCTGCAGCGCGCGGGCCTGTTCGGGCATCGATGCCGCGGCGATGAGGCCTTGCACTCGAGCCACGGCCGCCTCGGGCGGCAGTGAGAGGGCTTGGCGCGCGAGCAGCAACCGCGCCTCCGTGAGAAGGGGCTCCAGGGCGATACCGCGCTCGGCGTGGTCGATCGCCTCGGCGACGCGCCCCTCCTGTTCCGCGAGGAGCGCGGCGACTTCCTCGGCTTCGCCACTGTCCGGCGCCGCGGCGTGCCAACGCCGGACCATCGCAGCCACGTCGCCGGCCTCCACCAGGCCGAGCAGCAGACGCCATGGCAAGGACCACGCCGGATCGGTCGCCACGCGCGCCTCGAGGTCGGCCACCACGGCCTGGGTGCCACCCAGCCGGCCACGGAGGCGGATGGCGAGTTCGAGCGCCTCGGCGTGTCGCGGCGCGTTGGCCAGCAGGCCGTCGAGCTCGGCCACGGAATCGTCCAGGCGGCCGAGCAGCGCCAGCAGTCGCGCATGGTGCCAGTGCGCCAGCAACGACTCCGGCTGCACGGCGCGCCAGGACAGCGCCTCCGCGAACGAAAGGTCGAGGTGGCCCTGGGCGTCGAAGGCCGCGATGAGGGCAGCGCGGAGGGCCGGAGAGGCGGGGCTCAGGTCGATGGCCCGGCGCAGCGCCTCGGCGGCAAAGGCGTAATGACGACGCTCGAGCAGGCCCAGACCGAGTGCCGCAAGCACCATCGGATCGGACTGGGTGCGCTTGGCCGCCGCGTGCAGCAGCGCCAGCGAGCGATCGGCTTCGCCGTCGCTGCCCGCCATCCAGGCATCGAGCACCAACGCGCGCGGATGCTGGGCATCGACACGCTTGGCGTAGGCGAGGTGCTTCTCGGCGTCCTTGCGGTCACCGCGCGCCCAGGCCATGTGGGCCAGCGCGAGATAGGCGTCGATCTGGTTGGGGTCATGGGCCAGCGCGGCCTGGAAGCCCGCCTCGGCCTTCGCCGTATCGCGCACCTGCAGGTCGACAAAGGCGCGCAGGGTGAGCAGGTCGGACCGGTCAGGGGTGGCGACGAGTGCTCGGTCCAAGGCCGCGGCGGCGGAGGACAGGTCACCGGCGCGCAGCGCGGTCAGGGCATCTTGCAGCATGGGATTCCTCGGAAAGGGCGGCCGGCGTCACGCCCGCGATCAGTGGCCGGCGAGTGTACCGGCTCCGGCCGGGGCCGCCGAACCTAGGGCCGCGCGGAACCGACTGCGGATCCAGCGCTCCGCGAAGCCTTCCAGCCGGGCGTTGAGGATGAAGCCGCAATGCCCGCCGTGCTCGGCGATTTCAAGCTTCGCGGTCGAGGGCAGGCGCAGGTCATGGAAGTCCGCCACCGGGATCACCGGGTCGTCGGCCGCCGTCAGGATCGAGGCCGGCACCTGCAAACCGGCCAGCCGGTCGCCGGCGATGGCGTAGCCGTCGAGGTAGGCCTCGAGGGTGGGAAACTCGGTGTACTGCTCGACGAGGAAACGCGTGAGCCCGCGCATGTCGCGGTCGAGGTCCGCCGTCACGAAGCGGTGGCGGTCCGGGAAGTGCCGGCGCTTGGCTTCAAGCGAGCGCCGCCACTTCATCATGAAGTACCAGTGGTAGAGGGGGAAGCCGGTCTCCAGCGCGCGCAGGCCGGATTCGCCGTGCACCACCGGGCACACGGCCACCGCGTGGGCGAGCTGCAGGCCGGCCGCCGGCGCGGCGCAGGCCACCCGCAGCGCGAAATTGCCGCCCAGCGAGAACCCCGCCACGAACCAGGGCAGCGCCGGAAGCCGCGCCTGCGCGGACTTCGCCGCCTGCACGACCTCGTCGAGCCGGCAGGAGTGGAAGGGCTCCGGATTGAGGTGATGCGTTTCGCCGTGATCGCGGAAGTTGAGCTGCACCACGTCGATGCCGGCCTTGAGCAGGGCATTGGCGGTGTGTCGCACGTAGCTGGACCGGTGGCTGCCTTCCCAGCCGTGCAGCAGCAGGGCGACGCCCCGCGGCGGGCGCGCCGGCAGGGTCAGGTGGAAGGCCTGCAGGGTCGCGTCGCCGGCCGGCAGCAGCCATTCCTCGATGCGCGGCGCCAGCGCGCGCAGCAGGCGTTCGCCGGCAAGGCGACGCGGCGGCGCGGCGGAAAGCAGCGACTGCACGTGGCCGTTACGCAGCCAGACGGGGGGGCGGTAATCGGAAGCGGTCAGCACGGGGTGGCGACGGTGGGGCGTCGCGGAAGCCTAATGCAGTGCGACCTTGGCCGCGCTCTAACGCGCCAAAGCCGCGGCGATGCGCTCGCGGCAGGCGTCGGCCATGCGCCGGCGGCCGTCTTCGCTCGGCGACACCGGCTCGAGGAAATGCACCTCGGCCACCCGCGAGGGCTCGCCGAGCAGGCGCACGAAGTTGCCCATGAAGGTCTCGTTCGGGGCAAAGGCGACGATGGTCTGGGCGTCGCCACCGGCGCCATAGCGCAGGGCCACGGGCTGGGCCGGCACGTTGGCCAGCACGGCGGGCTGGAAGATGCGGGCGTGGAAGACGCCGAGGCCTTCGCCCGACGTGGTCCGCCCTTCGGGAAACACCGCCACCGGGCGGCCCTCCTCCAGGCGCAGCACCATCTGGTGCATCACGCCGTGCAGCGAATCCTGGCTGCCGCGATGGTGGTAGATCGTGCCGCCGAGGCTGGCCAGCCAACCGACCAGCGGCCACTTCTCGACCTCGGCCTTGGAGACGAAGCCGGCCCAGAGCTGGCTGTGGAACAGCTCGATGTCGATCCAGCTCACGTGGTTGGCCACGAACAGCACGGCGCCCGGCAGCGGCGTGCCGAAGCGCTTCACCGTGAAGCCGAACACCCGCATCAGGCCCGCCGACCAGCGGCGGATCATCCGCCCGTGCAGGCACTCGCCGTTCCAGGCCCAGCGGCGGCTGCCCGGGAAGACCAGCACGGCCACCAACAGGGGCAGGAACACGCCGAGGTGCACCGCGAGGAACGGCAGGCGCCACAGGGTGCGGAGGGCGCGCATCGCTCAGGCCTTGCGAACGGCGAGGGTCAGGCGGCTGGCGCAGACGAGCCGGCCCTGCTCGTCCTCGATGCGGATGTCCCAGACCTGCGTGCTGCGGCCCACGTGCAGCGGGCGGGCGGTGCCCACGACCCAGCCTTCCGTCATCGCCCGCACGTGGTTGCAGTTGAGTTCCAGGCCCACCGCCTGGCCGGCGCCCTCCTCCATGCAGAGGTTGGCGGCGATGCTGGCGAGGGTCTCGGCCAGCAGGGCCGAACTGCCGCCGTGCAACAGGCCGTAGGGCTGCTTGGTGCGAGCGTCGACGGGCATCCGGCCGCGCAGGAAGTCGGGGCCAAGCTCCGTGAGTTCGATGCCGAGATGGCCGACCGCGCAGCCCTCACGCTGCGCGTTCAGCACGTCGATCGGCGGGCGGCGCCGGAAGGGGCCGCCCGATGACGCCTGCACCGCCAAGGGGTCAGCGCACGTAGGTGCTGGGGCGCCAGACGTTCTTCAGGTAGCTGCGACGACCGTAGCCCGAGCTGCTGCCGTAGCCCTGGCCTTCCTCGCGCTCGCGGCGGCGGTGCATGCGGTTCTGCAGCTCCTCGCGGCGGCCTTCCAGCCAGTCAGCGCGGCCGACGGTGGCCGGCTGCACGCCGCGGCGCTCGGCCTCGCCCTGGCGGTATTCGCAGAAATCGTCGTAGGCCTCGAACTCGTGGCCGAGCTCGCGGACGCACAGCTCGATGGCGATGGCGTCATCGAGGAAGCCCAGCACCGGCACGTGGTCCGGGATGATGTCCTTTGGGTCGGCGAAGTAGGCCAGCGCACCGATGACGCGCTTGGCGTCCGATTCCGGAAGCGCCCAGCCCTCGTCCTTGACCATCGCCACGAGGGTGTCGAGCTGGTCGAGGCGGTCGGCGATGAAGTCGGGCAGCTGGCTGGCCTGGGCAGTCGCGAGCAGGCCGGTGGCGGCAGCCATCACGTCGGCAGCCGACTTGTGTTCGGCGGCGACGCGCGCGGCCTCGATGGCCTTGGTGAAGTGCTCGAGGTCGCGGTCGGAGAGTTGGATCGTCAGGGTCAGGGACATGGCTGGCGCTGGGTGTGAGGGATCGCCGGGAGCCTAGGCGGGGGGCGTGGCGGCGTCAATCACAAGATCGGCGTCAGGCCCGCACCAAAGCCCGTGATGATGCGGGTGTAGATGCGCTTGCTGCCCACCTCGACCTCCGGGAAATCCCCCACGTCCTCCCAGCATTCGAAGAAGCGCGGGTCGCCCCACGGCAGGGGCTCGCAGCCCGGCCTCAACGCGTAGCTGCGGGCATAGGGGAAGGGCCAGATCCACAGGTCGAAGATCGGCAGCGCCTCGGAGAGCTTGCCCAGGCTGTAGCTGATGCCGGACAGCAGCGGCGGCTTGGCGCGCGGGGCGATCAGCCAGGCGTTCTCCGGGGCCATGTCGCGCTCGATGGCGTCGGAGAGCGCGTCGGCGAAGGCGGCGCCCTCGACGACCACGAGGCTCTCGGTGTTCCAGTGGTCGGAGCGCGGGTCGAAGTTGTGCGTGCCGACGATGGCGATGCGGCGGTCGATGACGATCGACTTCGCGTGCAGACCCACCCGCACCCCGGCGCGGCGCAGGGGCACCGGCCCGTTGCCGCTGCCGCGGGTGGCCGAGCCGAACAGCGGGAAATCGGCCGCCGCCTGCGCGCCCAGCGCACCCGTCGACGCCGGGTCGATCGGCGTGTCGGTCGGATAGGGCTTGTACTCGTGGATGCGGAAGCCGAGCTCGCGCAGGTAGGCGCGCTTGTACTTGTGGCTCATGGCGTAGACGGGGAAGGCATCCGTCGCCGCGAGCGAGTTGGTGGAGACGCGCACCGTCGGCCGGTCGTCGCGCTCCTGCAGGTCGTGGAACAGCTCGCGCGCCGGCCGCGACATCACCAGGTAGGGCGTCTGCAACAACACATCCTCGCGGGCGCCGGCGATGATGGCGCGCATCGCTTCACTGGCGTCGCGCCACGCCGCCGCGCCGCCAGCGTGCTTCTCGGGCAGGTCGGCAATGAAACGCACCGGCCCCACCTCGAACGTCGCCTCGCGCAGGCCCGCTCGCAGCGCCGCATCGTCCGCCGCGGCCTGGCGCATGGTGCCCAGCCGGCCCTCGTCGAGCCGATCGCGGAAATCGAGGCGGCCGGGCGGCGCTCCGCCGTCACGACGCCAGCGCTCCGCCACGTCGACGAGCCCCTCCGCGGGCACGCTGCGTTCGGCGTCCCAGAACAGGTCGAACTCGTCGCGCATGGCGCGGGCCGCCGGCCCAGCCACGACGAGGTCGCGATCGCGGTAGTTGTAGACCGGGTCCCAGTCGAAATAGCGATCCTGCACGTTGCGGCCGCCGGTGATGGCCACGGCGTCGTCGACCACCAGGGTCTTGCCGTGCATCCGCTGGTTGAAGCGGCGGAAGCAGCAGACGATGCCGGCGGCAAACTGCAGCGGCTGGGTGCGCGCCTCGTCGAAGGTCGGGTTGTACAACCGCAGCTCGAAGTTCCGGTGGTGGCTGGCCAGTGCCGCCTGCAGGTTCGGCTCCGAGAGGCCATACAGCTGGTCGAGCAGCACGCGCACGCGCACGCCGCGCTCGGCGGCGTCGAGCAGGGCGTCGAGCACCAGTTGGCCGCTGTCGTCGAGTTCGAAGATGAAGCTCTTGAGCTCGATGCGCTGCTGGGCCGAGCGGATCAAGGCCAGGCGCACGGCGAGGGCGTCGGGGCCGCGCTCCAGCAACACCAGCTCGTGCTGCGGCGCCTCGGGCGTGGACGCCGCGAGCTTCGCCACGCCGGCCTCGCGGAAGCCGGAGGGCGTGGCGCAGCGCTCGGGCAGCGCGCAATCGACGACGGTGCTGCGCGCCGCGACCATCTCCGCCGCGATCGCCGCCCGCTCGGGCGCGGGCAGGCTCTGGCAGGCCGCCATCAACACGGCCGCGAGGGCCACGGCCAGCGTGCGGCAGCGGCGCGCGAACCCGCCCGCCGGGCACGGCCCTGCGCCGCTCACGGCGAGGCCTCGAGGCGGATGGCGAAGTCGAAGCGCACGGGGTCCTTCACGGTGAAGCGGTAGGCCTGCATGCCGAAATCGCGCCGGCTCACCTCACCGCTGACGCGGATCGCGCAAGCCTG
This sequence comes from Silanimonas sp., assembly GCF_027531545.1. Taxonomy (GTDB): domain Bacteria; phylum Pseudomonadota; class Gammaproteobacteria; order Xanthomonadales; family Xanthomonadaceae; genus Silanimonas. The sequence continues at coordinate 136,565 of NZ_JAPZSC010000020.1, forward strand.
TCCGGGGGTGTCGCATTCGGCGGGACGGAGCGCGAATTCTACGGGCCGCTCGCGGCCGCGAAGCCTGAGGCGGCCGCGGATCGATCCGCCCTCGTTCAGCCACGCCACGGGGAAAGCCGCGGAATCGAAGGCCACGTCGGGGTGGGATCCCGCATCGAGAAAGGCCGGCGAGCGCGTGAGCTTCGCCATCCATTCCGGGCCGGAGTATTCGACGGTGTCGGCGCGGAGCCGGACTCGCACTTCGCACTGCCCGTCCGGCCGGGGCACAAGCTCGCCTTCCATGCCAACAAAGCGGCCCTCGGCCTTGATCGGCAAGCGAACATCGACGACGAAGCGGGCTTCGCTGGCAGCGTCGTCGATGCGACCCCGGCAGGCGGGCGCGGCCTCGCCGGTGTCGGCTGCGGGCGGCGGCGCCGTGGCGAGCGCCACGCCCCCCGCGAGAGCGAACAGCAGTCCGCCTACGGCCACCAGAACTGGGTGAGCGTGCCGATGCCCGGTTCGAGCGCGGCGCCGGCCGGCAGGCTGAGGCGCGCAATGCCGGCGGTGGGCATGCCCCGCGCCTCGCCGCTGATGCCGCTATGCAGCAAAGCCACGACCTGCTCGAAACCGGGGTTGTGGCCCACCATCAGCACGTGGTCGATGTCAGCGTGCTCGTCGAGCACGGCCATGAGCGTGCCGGGCGCGGCATCGTAGATGCGCGGCTCGTAGCGCACTTCGGTGTAGCCCAAGGCTTCGAGGACGCGTTCCAGCGTCTCGCGGGTGCGGCGCGCCGGCGAACAGAGCACGCGCGTCGGCTTCGCGTTGTGGGACTTCAACCACTGGGCCGCGGCTTCAGCCTCGGCCTGGCCGCGCAGCGAAAGCGGGCGGTCGGCGTCGGACTGGCCCGGCTGTGCGGGCTCGGCGTGGGCGTGGCGAAGGAGGATCAGGTCGCGCATGGGGTTCCTTGGGTCAGGTGTGCTTCTTGATCCAGCGGTAGATGGCCGCGAAATCGTCCTGGTGGCCGCGCATCTGCTCGGAGCGGTAATCGTCGACGCAGCGGCCGAGCGCCGCGAGCAGCACGTAGGCCTGCGAATCGCGCAGCTGCGCCACCAGGGGGTAGGGCCAGGACTGCAGTTGCTCGACAGCCTGCTGGCTCACCGAGGTCCAGGCCTTGACGCGGTTCGCCACCAGCCCGACGGGCAGCTTGCCCTTCTTGATGCGCGGCACCTGGGCCAGCGTATTCAGGAAGGGCACGGTGGCTTCGATGTCGATGGCCGAGGGCAGCACCGGGACGAGCACGACATCGGCGATCTCGAGGAAGGGCTCGAGGTCGTCGGCCATGGCACCGGCGGGGGCATCGATGATGACGCGCTCGGCATCTTCGGGCAGCTGCTTGCGGAAGGCGCGGGAATGGCCGTTCACCGGCAGCACCGCGGTGTCGAGGTCGGCGCGCTTCTCGCACCAGCGGGTGGAGGAGGCCTGCGGGTCGGCGTCCACCAGCACGGTGGCCTTGCCGCTGACGGCGAAATGCCCAGCGAGCTGGGTGGAGAGCGTGGTCTTGCCGGCACCACCCTTGGAGCTGGCCACGAGGATCGTCTGCATGAGCGCGCCTACCTGTCGAGCCTGCGGGGGACTGTAGCAAGGCGGCGCGGCCCGTACACTCCTGCGCTGTCTTCCCGTGCCCTGCCCCCGGATGCCCACCCACGACCTCAAGGACCTGGCCGCCCTGGTGCGCGCCGGCACGCCGCTCATCCTGATCGAGACGCCGGAAGAGCCGCGCGCGGTGGAGCTGTTCCGCGGCCTGTTGGCCGAACTGTTCCGGCCGCTGTACCGCTGGACGATCACGACCGGCCTCGTGCGCCTCGACATGGACCTGGAACAGGAAGAGCGCGGCGGCTCGGACGCCAGCAGCGCCCTGCGCGCGATGGCCGGCCACACCCAACGCGGCCTGTACCTGCTGCTCGATTTCCACCCCTACCTCGGCTACGCCAGCCACCAGCGCCAGCTGCGCGAACTGATGCAGGCCGAGAACGGCGTGCAGCACACGATCGTGATGGTGGGGGGGAAGATCGAGCTGCCGCCCGAATTGGAGTCGCGCGCCGTACGCTTCTCGCTGCGCCTGCCGGACGAGAAGGCGCTGCGCAAGATGGTGCGCGATGAGCTTCTGGCCTATGCCCGCGAGCACGGCGGCAAGCGCGTCGTGGTCGACCCCGGCGCCGAGGTGGCACTGGTGCGAAACATCAAGGGGCTATCGATGGTCGACGCCCAGCGCATCGTCCGCCAGCTGATCTTCGACGACGGCGTGCTGGATGCCAGCGACCTACCGCGGCTCGGCAAGCTCAAGTTCGAACTGCTGAACAAGGGCGGCACCCTGCAATACGAGCCCGACACCACGAAGTTCAGCGACGTCGCGGGATTGCGCAAGCTCAAACGCTGGGTCGAGCAGCGTGGCGCCGGTCTGCGCGGCGAACCGCTGCCGCCGGGGCTGGATTCACCGCGCGGCATCCTGCTGCTCGGCGTGCAGGGCTGCGGCAAGAGCCTGGCCGCGAAGGCCGTGGCTGGCGGCTTCGGCGTGCCGTTGCTGCGCCTCGACTTCGGCGCGCTCTACAACAAGTACCACGGCGAGACCGAACGCAACTTGCGCGAGTCCTTGGCTTCCGCCGAACAGCTGTCGCCCTGCGTGGTGTGGATCGATGAGATCGAGAAAGGCCTCGCGTCATCCACCAGCGACGATGGCGTCAGCAAGCGCGTGCTCGGCACCTTCCTCACTTGGATGGCCGAGCACAAGAGCGGCGTGTTCCTCGTGGCCACCGCGAACGCCATCGACCAACTGCCGCCGGAACTGCTGCGCAAAGGCCGTTTCGACGAAATCTTCTTCGTCGATCTGCCGAAACCCGACGTGCGCGAGGCGGTGCTGGGTTTGCACTTGAAGCGGCGCAAGGTGGACGTGAACGGCTGGGACTTCGCGCCTTTGATTGAAGCCAGCGAAGGTTTCTCAGGCGCGGAGATCGAGCAGGCTGTGGTCAGCGCGCTGTATGCCGCGCATGGCGCCGGCGAGCCGATGGACGCCAAACACGTGTTGCAGGAGATGCAGCTCACGAAACCCTTGAGCGTGCTGATGGCCGAGCAGGTGAATGCGCTGCGCGAATGGGCGAGTACGAGGACCGTGGCGGCGGATTGAGAAGCCAGCACTCTCGACTATAGTCAGGACCACCCACCCACTTACCACCACACCGCCGTTGGGGCATCGCGCTGATGAGTGACTTCGAATACGTCTTCACCTTCTACAGCGTCTTGCTGGGCCTCGCTGCAGCCAATGTCGCAACGGGCTTCGCGGACATGTGGCGCGACCGTCGCGCGGTTGAGGTTGGTTTTTGCACCCCGATGCTGGCGGCGATTGTGTTGATCGCCACGATGAATCTCTGGCTGCGCTTCTGGAGCAATTGGTCCGGCGTAGACGTAGGACCATGGCAGCTCATCACTTTGGTCGCCTTCGCGCTTCCCATGGTGTTTCTCAGTCGCGCCATGTTTCCGCCTGCAGGCGGTGAAATGTCGCTAGAGACGCACTTTTTCGATCATCGCCAGGTCTTGCTTTTGGCACTCGCCGCCACCCCGGGCTTCTCGATCCTCTGGTACGTGGTGAACGGAAATCTCACCACGGATTGGACTTCGATCTGGCTGATGCTGCGGTTCCTGTTGCCTTTGGCTCTCATCCCATTCAGCGGACGAAACGTCAATCGCGCAGGCTTGGTTGTGATCTGTGCTTGGGTTCTCCTGGGGCTCTTCCGGTGAGCGCGTTCGAGTTTTACTTCGGATTCTTCGGACTCGTTCTCGGCATTGCCGTGGCCAATGTTGGCATCGGGTTCGGGAAGCTATGGCGTGTGCAGCAGACCACAAAAGTCGGCGTCTGCTTGCCCTTGCTTGGAGTCTGGTTACTGAGTCATGCCGTGTTGAACTGGTTGTTTGCTTGGAACGCGCTGCAGAACGTTCCCATCGACGCCACCGCCTTCATCATTGGGCTGTTCGTGGCGCTGCCCTACGTCGTGGTCAGCACGGTCATGTTCCCAGACGATGCGGATCGTCACGCATCGCTTGACGAGTTCTACATGGCCCACTCTCACGTGGTGATGATCGCCATGATGGTGCCGACGACCGCGGGCACCATCGCGCATCTGGGCTACGGCGGGAGCTACACCCCGGAACAGATCGTTGAACGTTTCGTGGTGATCTATCTGATTCCCGTGGTGCTGATCTTCTGGAAGAACCTCTGGGCTCATCGGATCGGCTTGGCGTTGCTTTCCGCGCTCGTGATCTGGTGGATGTACTGAGAAGGCACCTTTGGAGCAGTAACGTGCGTCAGCGCCGACGGGTGGCGTGCGCAATGTCTTCAGCGACGATAGGACCGGAGCTCGCCACTCACCGGATCCACGAAGCCCAGGCTCTTCGCCACCAGCTGCAACGGCGCCTCGAAGTCCCCCGCTTCCCGAAACCGCACCTCGGGATACAACGGGTCATTCCGGATCGGCGCACCCAACGCGGCCATGTGCACCCGCAGCTGGTGCTTCTTCCCGGTGATCGGCTGTAGCGCATAGCGCCACCACGTGTCTCCGCGCTCGATCACGTCGATGCGCGTCTCGCTGTTTGGTTCGCCCTCCACCTCGCGCATTCGGAAGAAGGGCTCGCCGGGCACCATGCGGCTGCGACGGACCAAGGGAAACTCCAGGTGCGGCAGGGCCGGCGCGATTGCCTCGTAGTACTTCTCGATGCGTCGCTCGGGAAACAGGGCTTGGTAGGTCGCTCGCGTCTGCGGGTTCGTTGAAAAGAGCACCAGCCCGGCCGTCTCGCGGTCGATTCGGTGCAGGGCCACCAGATCGGTGTTGCCGGTACGGCGGATCAAGCGCGCAAGCAGGGTTTCGTGCACGTGCGCGCCGCTGGGAATCACCGGCAGGAAGTGCGGCTTATCGGCAACGAGGAGATGCTCGTCGAGGTGCAGCACGGTTTCTTCGAACGGGATGTGCGGCTCGTCCGCCACTTCGCGGTAGTAGTACACGTCTAACCCAACGCGATACGGCGTGTCGGGCATCAGCACGTGGCCGTCGTCACCGAGCACTCGGCGGCGGGCGAAACGATCCATCCACACCGCGCGCGAAACTGCGGGGAAGTGCGCGCTCAGGCCATCGATCAGCGTCGCCCACGGCCCCGGCGGCAACTGGAGCGTGCTGGCCGGCAGGCCATCGATGGCGGGCGGGCAGTGGCGTGGGCTCACGGCACCGCCCCGTGGCGCGCTCAGTAGCCCGCCGCCTGCCCGTCCTTGCGGCTCTCGCTGGCGCCCACCCAGCCGCCGTGCGGGTTCTTCGCGATGGCCTGGTAGCCGCCGTAGGGGCCGTCGGCGAACTCGATGTGGTGGCCGAGGCGCATCAGGCCGCGAATGGTCGCGTAGTCGAAACCGGTTTCGAGCTGGACGACGCCGCCATCATTCATCGGCGTCACCGCGCCCACGGGCTCATCGCTACCGTCATGGTGCAGGCGCGGCGCGTCGCCGGCTTCCTGCAGGTTCATGCCGAAATCGACGAGGTTCATCACGATCTGCACGTGGCCCTGCGGCTGCATGGCGCCGCCCATCAGGCCAAAGCTCACCCAGGGCTGGCCGTCCTTGGTGATGAAGGCGGGGATGATGGTGTGGAAGGGCCGCTTGCCCGGGGCGTACTCGTTCGGGTGGCCAGCTTTCAGCGAGAACTGCTCACCACGGTTCTGGAAGATGAAGCCGAGGCCCGGCGGCGTCATGCCGCTGCCCATGCCTCGGTAGTTGCTCTGGATCAACGACACCATCATGCCGCTGCTGTCGGCGGTGGTGAGGTAGATGGTGTCGCCTTCGTCCAGCGAGGGCGGCGTGCCCGGCGCCACCACGGTCTGCGCGCGGTTCGGATTGATGCGCGCTCGTTGTGTGTCGGCGTACGCGTCGGAGATCAGGCCGGCCACCGGCGCCGGATGGAAGCTCGGGTCGGCGTAGTAGCGCGCGCGATCGGCGAAGGCGAGCTTCTTGGCTTCCGTCAGCAGGTGCAGATGCTCGGTGCTGCCGAACGCGATCTTGCTGAAGTCGTAGCCTTCGAGGATCTGCAGCATCTGCAGCGCGGCGATGCCCTGCCCGTTCGGCGGCAGTTCCCACACATCCACGCCGCGGTAGTTGACGCTCGCCGGCTCGACCCATTCGCCCTTGTGGGCGGCGAAGTCGGCGGCGGCGAGGAAGCCGCCGTTTTCCTTGAAGTAGGCCTCGACGACCTTCGGCAGCTCGCCTTCGTAGAAGCCGGCGCGCCCGTTCGTGGCGATGCGCTCCAGCGTGCGGGCGAGGTTCTCGTTGGTCCAGCGCTCGCCGGTGCGCGGCGCGCGCCCGTCGAGGGTGAACTGCTCGGTGAAGCCCGGGAACTGCGACAGGCGCGGCACGGAACGATCCCAGTAGTAGGCGATGGTCTCGTGCACCGGATGGCCGTTGCGTGCGTAGTCGATGGTGGGCTGCAGAAGATCGGCCATCGGCAGCTTGCCGAAGCGCCCGTGCAGCGCGAACCAGCCGTCCACGGTACCGGGCACCGTCACCGGCAAGGCGCCGTGCGACGGGATCAGCGCCATCTTCTGTTCGTCGAACCATTCGCGGGTGAGGCCCAGCGGCGAACGGCCCGAGCCGTTGTAGCCGTGCAGCTTCCCGGTCTTCGGGTCCCAGACGATGGCGAAGAGATCACCGCCGATGCCGTTGCCGGTGGGTTCCATCAGGCCGATCGCGGCGTTCGCGGCGATGGCGGCATCGACGGCCGTGCCGCCCTTGCGCATCACCTCGAGCGCGACCTGCGTGGCCAGCGGGTGCGAGGTGGCGGCCATGGCCTGGTTCGAAAACACTTCGGAGCGCGTGGCGAAGTCGCGGCCGGTAATGCGGTCGGCGGCGGCCGCGTCGGGCGCAGCGAGGGCGGACGAGGCCAGCAGCAGGCCGAGGGCGACGGGGCGAAGGGCGGATCGGGACACGGTGGGCTCCGGTGGAACGCGGGAGTCCGACTTTACGGCGCGAGCAAGCTCGTGCGGCGGACTTCCCGACAGGGCGCGAGGAGGTCTTCACCCGGCATTCGCGCCGCCGTCTCCACCCGCATCAGCCCGAGGACGGTGCTGAACAGCACGTCGTGGGTGCGCGGATCGGCGTCCTGCTCCCGAAGGCAGGCGAGTTCGATGCTGTCGGCCTCGCGCAAGGCCGGCGAGAGCCACAGCCACATCGGCACCTTCAGCTGCTCTTCGGGCGCAATCATCCGCGGCACGCCATGGAGGTAGAGGCCGGACTCCCCAAGCGATTCACCATGGTCGGAGAGGTAAATCAGCGCCGTATCGCGCGCGGCAGATTGGCCCTCCAGCCACGCGACCGCATCGGCGACGACCGTGTCGGTGTAAAGGATGGCGTTGTCGTAGGCGTTGACGATGGTGTCGCGCTCGCAGTCGCCGAGTTCATCGACCTCGCAGACCGGCGTGAAACGCTTGAAGGCCTCGGGATAACGCGCGTAGCAGGACGGCCCGTGGTTGCCCAGCATTTGCAGCACCACCACCGCATCGCCGGGCATGCGCGCGACCGCGGCATCGAGCTCGTGCAGCAGCACGCTGTCGAAGCACCGGTTGCCCTCGCAGTGGCCGGGCACGTTCGCTTCGAGGAAGCTCTCGAACGGCAGGCCCTCGCAGATTCCTTTGCAGCCGGTCTGGTTGTCGCGCCAGAGCGTTGAGACACCGAGGTGGGCGAGCAGATGCAGCAGCGACTCACTGCCGCGGATGGATTCGCGGTCGTAGTCGTGCAATCCCTGGCTGGAGAACATGCACGGCAGGGACACCTCGGTATTGGTGCCGCAGGCCTCGACGTCGGGGTAGTTCACGCCGTCGAGCGCAGCCAGCCGCGGCGTCGTTTGCCGGGCGTAGCCGTTGAGGCCCCAGTGGGCCGCATTCACCGTCTCCCCGACGACGATGACGACCAACCGCGGCCGCGCCCCCGCAGGGCGCTCGATGCGGGCATCGGTCGCGATGATCTGGCGCGGCGCATCCGCTCCGCGCCGCTCGCGCAGGGCTTTGCCGAGGGCGACCATCCAGTTGCCCGGAGCGATCAAGTGACGCATCGACTTCTCGTTGCGCATCAAGGACGAGAGTGACTGGTAGTTCAGTCCGATCGCCCCTAGGGCGACGACGAAGGCGATGGCGATGCCGACGGCGTGCATCGCGATCCCCTTCCCCGCGCTGCGCGACGGCGCACGCGTCCACCACACCAGCACGGAGGGCAACAGTCCGTGGAGCATCAAGGCCAGCAAGAAATCGGGCGTGATGAGCTCGCGGGCTTCCTTCGGTTCGGTGACCAGCACGTTCGCGACCATGTCACGGTCGATATAGACGTGGTAGCGGTCCATGTAGAACGCCGCCGCCGCGGTGATGAAGAACACGACGGGCAGCACCACGTTCCGCGTCCAGCGGTTCACCACGAGAAGCAGCAGGCCGGCATGCAGCGCAGTGATGGCCACGAACATGCCGAGCCCCAGCGCCCACGCGCCGGCGGAGTGGCCGGGCTCGCTCGCGCGGAACGCCGCCCAGAACGAGGCGTTCGACGCGAGACTGAAGTACAGCGCAGCCAGCAGGGCCAAGGTGCCGCTGCCCACCGTCGGCCGGCGGAAGTCAACGAATGTGCGGACGGACAAGGTGATTCAACGATGGCGATGCAAGGGCGCGCAGTGTGCTCCGTTGTTCGCGCGCTTTCGCAAACCTTCCGTTAGTCGATGCTTAATCGCAATGCGAACGCTTCTTCTGCTGCGAATTCGTATCGCGCCGAGCGAGGGGACTCATCCATTCGGCAAAGTCGCCGAAGCGCGATGGCCAGCGCGGCGCCGCGCCTTCAGCACGAAATGAATCGCGCGAGTTCGGTGGACCGCTCGGAGTCGTACATTAGCCCAACGACCGGGGGCTGCCGCGGTGGCGGCCCCGTCGACCGTTCCGCCCATCCACCCCGATCGCGAGCACTGCCGCCATGAATGCCATGAACCGCCCGAACCTTCCGCTGGTCGTCGTCGCGATCACCCTCGCACTGGCCGGCTGCGGCCCTTCGAACGAGTCCGCCCCAGCCAGCACACCCACGGCCACGCCCGATGACGCGCCCGCAGAGAGCGTCGCACCGGAGCCGGCATCGGCATTCGTATGGCCCGCCAGCCTCGTGGTGGTCGGCGACGGCTTCCCGCAATCGGGAGACGCCTGCCGGCGTATCGGCGAAAGCGCCGCCACCGTCAATTGGCTCGATGACAGCGCGAGCCTCGTCGGTTGCCCGGCGGTCGAGGCGGCAGCGGCGCTCGGCGGCACGGCCGTCGGGGAGGTCGACGGCGTGTTCCTCGTCTCCGTGCCGAACAGCCCGGCCGCTGCCGGCGATGGCGACGGCCAAGGCGACGCCCTTGTCGAAGGCACGCCCTACCACGCCACGGCGCAAGTCCGCTGCGAGGGCTACAAGGGCGCCGCGCCGGGTTTCTGCGATGCCGGCGTGGTGCGGGGCCTTGAGACCGGCCCCTACGTCGAGGTGAGCCTGGCCGACGGCCGCCAGCGCACGATCTTCTTCAACCCCGACGGCAGCTTCCTGACCTTCTCCACGGCGGAAGCAGACGGCACCGCCGCGATGGCGACGGAATCGCGCCGCGAAGGCGACACCACGATCGCCATCCTCGGCACCGAGCGTTACGAGATCCCTGACGCCTTTGTTCTCGGGGACTGACGCCCATGCGCGTTGCCTTGGTCACGAACGCTGACGCCTTCGGCGGGCGGGAGCGTCGCGCGAGGCAGCGCCTTGATCAGGAACCGGGGCCCTCGACCGCCCGCTCGCGCTCGATGACGTCGCTGCCGAAGCTCAAGCGCTTCGCGATCGGGCTGCCCGGGTCGATGACCCGCCAGAACGGCGGCACCGCGTCACGCGCGGCGCCGGCGCACAGGTCTTCCCACGCCGACTCGGCGATCACCCGCAGGTAGATCGCCGTCGTCACGGGGCAAGTCGCGTCGGCGCGATGACGTCGCGCCAGTTCGTTTCGCAGGCGCACGAGGTTGCGCGTCTCCCCGGACGGAATCGCCATCAGGTAGCGCGCGAGGATCTCTGGGCTGGCGATGAGCAGGCGGCTGCCGGCGCGGATGCCGGCGAAGTCCGCTTCGGTGGTCACCACGTGGGCCGGCTTCGCCTTGGCGATGCGCGCCTTCCACGACACGGGTTTGCTCTTCTTGCGCTCAGCCATTCGTCGTCGCCTTGCGGGATAGTTCCGCCTCGAGGTCTTCGAACCACGCCGCGAGGAACGCGTCGGGGTCGAAGAACACGCGGGCCATCAGCCGCGACCAAGGATGCCGCAGGGTGATCCGCTCTTCCACGCGCAGGCGCAGACCCTCGGGCGTCGGTGTCCATGCCGCCGTCCACGTGCCTTGAAGGCCGCGGTCATCCTCGAACACCAACCGATAGCGGTCGTCGCTCCGTTCGGTCCAGCGGAACCGCAGCACCCGGCCTCGCGCGTCGGTCTCCGTCCACTCATCCCCTGACACCTCGACGTGGGCGATGTCCCGACGCCAACGCGGCTGGTTCTCGACGGCGTCCAACACCTGGCGCAGCGTGGCCACATCGGTGGCAAACACCCGTTCGGCGGCATGGTGGGTGGTGTCTGGCAGGGCCCGCGCCACGAACCACAGCAGGACGGGCACGAGGACGAGCAGGGACAGCAGCAAGGTGGTGCGCATCGGCAGCATCGGAGCGGGGCAGGAAGGGGGCTGCGATACGCTCGCACGGCGCGGTCTGCGGCCCAATAATCGGCGGAATTCCCGAGGAGCATCAGGGACATACCGCGATCGCGTCGGCCTCGAGCACGCTGGCGAACGCCGCCGTGTAGGCCGCGGGTTGCCACGCCGGCCACACCACCGAAGCAATCATCCCCGCGGCGAGCACGAGAGCGGCAGCGGAAAAGGTCGAGGTGATGGCGGCAGGACGATGGTGGGCTACGCGCAGGATCGCGCCCGGCCCTGCGGCGCGCTTCCACGAACATCCTGCGTGCCACGGCCCCCGGAACCCTCCCATGGCGAGCCGAAACAAAGTTCCAAATTGTCGGGCCGCTAGGACGGGGCTAAAGGCGTTCGGAGCGGTCCCGTCTAGGGGGCAATAGTTCCAAATGGACCCCCGTGACATGGCCAACTGTCGGGCGTTAGCGAAAAGAAAGTTCCAAACGCCGCGCCGTAGGCGAAAAATGCCGACTAAACGTCGGGATAGACCTCCAGAACGAGCCCACCGGGCGGTCCGCGTGAAATGCGGGCGCTGCCCCGCCTAGGTCCTAGCCTCTCTGAGTTGAACGCCGCAGTGCCCGATGGCGAGTCGCAGCCCTTGCGATGACGTCACGAGAACCTGCGCGTGCATGCTGGCCCTGCCCTAGATCAAGCCGGCGCCAGTGGACATCATGCGGCGCGCATAGAGGAATCATCGGACCATGAAAAAGCGCACAGACAAGTCGATTCTTGACGCGGGTCTTTACCTTAGCCACATGAACTACTACGCCACCGGCGAAGGTGTCAGGTCCTGTCTTGCGATAGGAGGCACCAAGGAGCGCTCGGAGACACTACTCAAAGAAAAGCTACCCGATTACTTTCATGCCTTGATTGTCACGGGACTAGCAGAAGCGAACGCAAGCCAAGACATACTGGCGATGATCGAGTGGTTGCCAGCGAAGGTCCGAGATGCTCTCGCCGAGATGCCACCTGGGACGGCGGAGTACTACTCGGAGTTCCACTACAACCTCGCGTGAGCGCACACCACATAGAGCGGGCGCCATTACGCTAGGTCCGAAATCGGACAAGATGGTCGGTCGCGTTGGCGCGACTGAAGATGCCGAGCTACACAGAGTCGGGGGGACGTCGCTGAGTAGCAAGTCTCTTTAAGGGCCGCTCGCTCAGTCGAATGGCCGGTGCGGGTCGGCTTGAGCCACCCAGCCGACGAACCAGCAGTCGCTCCCGCCGGCCTATGCCTCTCGATGGGATCAGGTGCTCAAAGCCAGCGGATAGTGCTGGACATCTGATCTCAGCATCAGAGCCAAAGTGCTTAGGCCGATCGGAGCGTCTCCAGGCGGCGCATCACTTCCTTTTTGCCGAGCTTCCTGAGCTCAACAAGAAAAGCGATAGCCTTGCCCTTGGGCTGAGAGCGTTGAGCTTCCCAGTGCGAGACGGCTCCGCTACTGACGCCGCAGAGCTGCGCCACATCCGCCTGCGAAAGGCCAAGCCGGACCCGCAGTGAGATGATCCCCTTAGCCGTGATCCGCTCTCGGGTGGCTGCACCTTTGGCGGCGGGCTGTTCCTTAGCCCCTCGCCCTGTCGAGCGCTTCAGACTGGCGACCTCGCGCTTCAGCGCTTGGACCTCCTGCTTGAGGTCGGAGAGCAGCTTTTTGTTGCCACGCGTGGCCTTGATCGATCCGTCGAAGAGTGCTTTTGCTTCCTTACGAGCCAGTCGGCGGATTTCAGCCCTGAGTGCTTCGTAAGCGGACATCTTGCTGCCTTTCTTTGGTTGAAGCTCGAGGATGCCTGCTCGCGGGCCAACCTGCACTCACTCCTTCTCTCGGGGAACTAAAACGAAACCTCCCCAATCCGTCGCACGACGTCCAAAAGCGCTCATTCAACGTGCGAGCTAAACGGCCGGATTAATCGCGAAGCGATTGATTGGTCCGCTTGAGCGAGTTGTTATGCCTCAAAGCGGAAGATCCGATATGGGGACGACTCGACACTCTATGGCCGCCGAACTCTCGGCCGAGTCTCTCGACGGATAGGGAACAAGCACAACGAGCATGAGATCAACTGGCACCCCTCTCGCCCGAGACGAAATGCTCCGAAGCCAGTCTTGTGGCGCAACGGATAGCCGCTTCTCTGCGGCACGACTTATCTGATAACGCCCGCAAAATGAGCACGAGAAGCTCTTTCGATTCCCCTGATCTGCAAAGGCAAAAACGGCCGGATTGGCACAAAGAACGCAGTTTTGCTCTTGATTTGCGCTCATTTTTGGCTCAGCCCCTACGAACGCAGTTGTCTAGATCGCTCCTCGCGTCCTCATGTAAGCGAGCATACTCCGCCAGCGGAGCATCCTGAGGGATGGCCGCGGTCACTCTCTGATAAGCATCCCAACAGCGAGCGTTGTGCTCGTCCTTGTAGTTGACGCCAACTGCGGAATCCTGAACAGGCTGATGGGTCGGAGCGTTTTGAATGTGGAAACTTGAGCCCTGCTGGATGATCGACAGCTTGTTCGTGACAGCAATTTTCTCCAACGCATAGTCCCAAGGCACACTCACAGCGCACGCCGCTACGTTGCCACGCACGCCTTCGTCTGCGGTGAATTGCATACCAGACTCTTGTGCGATAAGGCTCAACAATGTGCGCAGAGGCACAGAATCAAACTGAAAAGAAACCGTCGTCCCGGAGTAGCCACTCATGTCATGCCCAAGCGGCGCGACGATGCAGTTGCTCGGCGCACTTGGCTGGCCTGCAATTGGATTGACGAACACCTCTGGCTTATTCGGCGAAACCGCCACTTGGGGCTCGACGACCCCGCTCGTTGGCTCTGCAACGGAGAGGTTCGAGTCAACCTTATGGGCGTCGATCGGCCGATCGGAACGCGATGAAATGACCGGAATGACAATGCCGGCGACTATTCCGATCGCGCAAATTCCAAGCAACATCCAGCCGATGATTCGAGTCTCGGATTGCTTTTGCTCAGCCCCACTAATGCGCGCCTTGACTCTTCCAAGCCATACGTAAAGTGCGCTGCACACAACCAAAACCAGCGCCTTGAGAAGAGCAACTGCCCACATGCCCCCCGTGACCTCACGAATGTTCGGAAGCCAACTCGTGATCACCGGCAGAAGACCAAGGATCTGCCAGGCAGCGACCAGACCTACCAGTACGCGAAGGATTCGAATCATCGTCAGCATGCCGTGAACTCCCTTTTGCGGCCTAAGGTTTGAGCTAAGCGGCCACATCAATCGCGAAGCGATTAACTGGTCCGCTTGAGCGAATAGTCAGCTCTGAACTCCTCATTGAAGCCCTTCAATGAAGCGCTGGATCTGCTTGACGAACACTTGCGTATCCAGAAAGTAGTTCGGGTACGCCTTTCGCAGAGACTCTACGGGACCGGCAGAAACCAAGACTGCCTCTACTGGCTCACCTGACTTGGTTCTCGCCTCAATTGCGGCATAAGCAATGTTTGCCTCCTCAAGCTTTGCCACCGCGAAGGGCCTGATAGAAACAGTTCGCTTTAGAGAATCTAGCGTGATCAAGTGATAGCCACCTTGACCGCGCTCAGTTGTAATCCGATCTGTCGCAATTGCGAAGCCTCTCAGCTTCTCAAGTACACGCAAGCGTTGCTCTGATGCATGAAGGCGCTCGTAGATCTGCTGCGTAGTACAGCTCTCAAAGCCTGGAACCGGAGTTGTTTTCTCCAGATCAGCAAGTGCCGCACTAGCAACCGCAAAGAACTCGCGCCACTGCTCCTCGCCTTGACCTGACTTAAGTGCTTGCCCGAGAAAAGTACCCATCGTCTCTACGGCTGTAGCCCACGCGTGCTGCAACCGAGTGCGAATCTGGAGCTCAAGGGAGAGTCCGTCGTACTCAACCGCCCTCGGGTTGGAGTACTTGTAGATCAAGTGGATTCCGCGGTACCCATCGGCCTTTGGGTCAGCCAAGTAGTCTTTTGACGAGACCAGTTCATGCAGGAAACTTGACTGCATGTAAGAGCTCTCGAGTTTTCGTACCCGAGCCACGGTTGAAACGACCGCCCGTAGCCCGCCGATATCTTGCATTCGCGCGAGCTTCATCCCCTCAAAGCGCCTCAGCTTCAAGACGATAGAAGGAGTACGCTTTAGGCGCTGCGCGACAATGGCCTTCTCGTCAATGCTCTTGAGCTTGGAACGCAATGTGGCTTGAAAGGTATTGATCGGATAGCCATGCGCTGCTCTGTAGTTGGTCAATACTTGGTCTGCGAAGACTCGATCGCTCAACGACGCATCATCCGAGATCAGGATGTCTCCCGCTCGGTTGATCTGCTTTTTTGAGTACTCAGGCTTCGCAAAGGACACGGAATCTCCCAAAAGAGCTAACTACTTGTGTTACCCGGATGTGGGGGCTATCAAAAGCCTGCACCGCTGCCGGGCGATGGGTCAATCTCCGAGATGTTTCGCCAGAACAACGGAATGGCCGGCCTGAGCGGACTCCCAAGCCTTGGGCGCATGCGCCACGGACGTCGGAACATGCGGAGGAAGAAACAGCACTAAAGAGTAGGGAGGCGTTACGGGGATGCCGAACGCGCCGGCTCAGGCCGACAGAGGCTGCCAATAGTCCTGGCGTGATCACCGCATGCTGCCGACTACTGCCTGCTGTTCTGGGGGTTTACCGCCCTTGCACCACGATTTCACACGGCGAGTTGGTCGGTCCATTGCAGGCGACCACCTGTGGATGGGTATGGAAATGGACGGGCGATACGCCTGAGACAAGGCGCCGTCTTTTTGCCGGATGTAGAACCGCTAGGGGAATGACCGCTATGGGTCGTCTGGAGCCACCCAGCCATCGGGCTGAGTTCGGCCAAAAGCGGACAGTCGAAGCCAGCGGCTTGCTTGCCGGTAGTATCGGTTCAATATGGTCGTCCCGCCCCGGAGGCGGCCATGCAAGCTCAGCGATCTACACCGTCCCAAGACCCGTGGAACAAGGGAAAGCTAACAGGCCAGAAGGCGCCACTCAGGTTGAACGAGATCTACGCGATCAGGGTCAGGCTCCAGCTTTCGCGACGCACCCGTGATCTGGCGCTGTTCAACCTGGCAATCGACTCGAAGCTGCGTGCGTGCGACCTGTTGAACCTAAGGGTCATGGACGTGATGCATGGCTCGCAGCTAGCCAGCCGCGCCATCGTGATGCAGAAGAAGACGAAGCGTCCCGTGCAGTTCGAAATCACCGAGCAGACAAGAAAGTCTCTTGCCGACTGGATTGAGCAGGCCGCGCTGCGGAACGGTGAATTCCTCTTCCCAAGCCGAATTCGAAGTTCGCCACACCTAACCACCCGGCAGTACGCCCGGATCGTTCATCAGTGGGTTCGCGAAATTGGCCTCGACGATTCGTCCTACGGGACACACACCATGAGACGAACGAAGGCGGCCCTCATCTATCGGCGAACCCGAAATCTTCGTGCCGTCCAACTGCTTCTTGGGCACACAAAGATCGAGAGTACCGTTCGGTACTTGGGCGTCGAGCTTGATGATGCCCTTGAGATTGCGGAGCAGACCGAGGTTTAGCCAAGGAAGGGCCTCGGTCATCGTCCCGGCTGAAGCGCGATCACCGCCATCCCTGCCAAGGCAAGGCTCACGCCCGCCACATCCCAAAGGGACGGCCTGATGCCGTCCACCATCCACAGCCAGGCAATGGCGAGGCCGATGTAGACGCCACCGTAGGCCGCGTAGACGCGCCCCGACGCCGCTTCATGGAAGGTC
>NZ_JAPZSC010000026.1 GCF_027531545.1 Silanimonas sp.
GAGATGGTGATGCCGGGCGACAACATCAAGATGGTGGTGACGCTGATCGCCCCCGTTGCGATGGACGAAGGCCTGCGCTTCGCGATCCGCGAAGGCGGCCGCACCGTCGGCGCCGGCGTCGTGGCCAAGATCATCAAGTAAACTCGCGCGATCCGCGCCGTCCCGGCGCTGTATCCGCACGGGATGGCGGGCCGCTCCACGGTCCGCCATTGCCGTTTTGAGGTCAATCGTTTCAACAACGTACGCCAGTAGCTCAATTGGCAGAGCAGCGGTCTCCAAAACCGCAGGTTGGGGGTTCGAGTCCCTCCTGGCGTGCCACCAACAAGGTCGTCGTTCCCCCGGGGCGCGGCCGGGATGCGCATGAACACCAAGGTCGAATCGACGAGCTCCGCGGTGAACCCGCTGGATCTGGCCAAGTACGCGGCGGCGATCCTGCTTGTCGCCGCCGGCATCGCCGGCTGGTACCTGCTGTCCTGGCCGACGCCGGTCCGCGTGCTGGTCGTGATCCTCGCGATCGTGGCCTCGGGTGCGGTAGCCGCGTTCACGGCCAAGGGCCGCGAGGCACAGGAGTTCGTCAAGGAGTCGCTGTTCGAGCTCCGCAAGGTGGTGTGGCCCAGCACCGATGAGTCGATCCGTACCACGATCGTGATCCTCATCGTGGTGGTCATCGTCAGCCTGATCCTCGCAGGGTTCGATTGGGTGATTTCGCTGGGCGTGCGTGCGCTGCTCGGCCAGGGAGATGTGGCATGAGCAAGCGCTGGTATGTGGTCCACGCCTATTCGGGGTTCGAGAACCAGGTCGCCAAGGCCCTCGAGACGCGCATCGCGCGCTTCGAGATGCAGGACCGGTTCGGCCAGGTGCTCGTCCCGACCGAAGAGGTCGTCGAGATGCGCGCTGGGCAGAAGCGCAAGTCGGAGCGGAAGTTCTTCCCCGGCTACGTGCTGGTGCAGATCGAGACCACCGACGAGGCGGGCATCCCCCGCATCGACAACGAGAGCTGGCACCTGATCAAGGAAACCCCGAAGGTCATGGGCTTCATCGGTGGCACGGCCGAGCGCCCGCTGCCGATCCGCGACAGCGAAGCCGATGCCATCCTCGCCCGCGTGCAGGAAGGCGTCGACAAGCCGAAGCCGAAGGTGCTGTTCGCGCCGGGCGAGATGGTCCGCGTCGTGGATGGCCCGTTCAACGACTTCAACGGCACTGTCGAAGAGGTCAACTACGAGCGCAGCCGCCTGCGCGTCGCGGTGATGATCTTCGGCCGCTCGACCCCGGTCGAGCTCGAATTCGGCCAGGTCGAGAAGGCCTGAGCCAAGCCCCGGGCCCTTGGTCCGGGTTCGCCAGGGCTTCGGCCCCACGTCGCGGCAGGGTTTCCGGCATGGCCGGAGGCCCGCCGTGTCGTCGTTCAGGAAGGTTCCGTCCTCCTAGTGTAAGCTTGCGGGCTTCCCTTCGGGGTCGCGTGAAGCCAGGGCACGTCATTCCCTGGAAACGATGGGGAGGCTGCATCGCGCAGCCGCATGCACCCGGAGAGCAGTCATGGCAAAGAAGGTTGTTGGTTACATCAAGCTGCAGGTGAAGGCCGGTCAGGCCAACCCCTCGCCGCCGGTCGGTCCTGCGCTGGGTCAGCGCGGCCTGAACATCATGGAGTTCTGCAAGGCGTTCAACGCCGCGACCTCCAAGCTCGAACCGGGTCTGCCGACGCCGGTCATCATCACGGCCTACTCGGACCGTACCTTCACCTTCATCACCAAGAGCACGCCGGCTTCGGTGCTGCTGAAGAAGGCCGTCGGCATCGCTTCGGGTTCGAAGCGTCCGAACACCGAGAAGGTGGGCAAGGTCACCCGCGCCCAGCTGGAAGCCATCGTGAAGCAGAAGGAAGCCGACCTGACGGCCGCTTCCCTCGACGCCGCGGTGCGCACGATTGCGGGCTCGGCCCGTTCCATGGGTCTGGTGGTGGAGGGTTAAGCCATGGCAAAGATTTCGAAGCGTTACAAGGCCCTGTCGGCCCTCGTCGTCCCGGGCAAGACCTACGCGCTGAACGACGCGCTGGACATCATCACCAAGAACACCAAGACGAAGTTCGTCGAGTCGGTGGACGTCGCCGTGCGTCTCGGCGTCGATGCCAAGAAGTCGGACCAGCAGGTGCGCGGCTCGACCGTGCTGCCCGCCGGCACCGGCAAGACCGTTCGCGTCGCCGTGTTCTGCCCCCCGGGCGCCAAGGCTGACGAAGCCCTGGCCGCCGGCGCGGAAGCCGTGGGCATGGACGACCTCGCCGACAAGATGCTGGCTGGCGACCTGAACTACGGCGTCGTCATCGCCACGCCGGACGCCATGCGCGTCGTCGGCAAGCTGGGCCAGGTCCTCGGCCCGCGCGGCCTGATGCCGAACCCGAAGGTCGGCACGGTCTCGGCCAATCCGGCTGAAGCCGTGAAGAACGCCAAGTCGGGCCAGGTCCGTTACCGCACCGACAAGGCCGGCATCATCCACTGCACCATTGGCAAGGCCAGCTTCTCGGCCGAAGCGCTGTCGCAGAACCTGCACGCGCTGCTCGCCGACCTGGTCAAGGCCAAGCCGGCGACGGCCAAGGGCCAGTACCTGCAGAAGATCTCGCTGAGCTCGACGATGGGCGTCGGCGTTGCGATCGACCAGGCCAGCCTGTCGCTCGCGAAGTAACCCATTCAAGTCCGCCGCGGCCCTCGGGTTCGCGGCGGCGCAATTTAGAAGGCGCCCGCATCCCGCGGGGGCCATCTAAGACCGCAGGTGCGGTCAGCGCGGATCGACGTCGGGCAGGGATGCACGAAAGGCACGGAATCGCCGTCGACCCAAGCGGGCCCGCTTAATCCGGCCGAAAGGCCTGTCCTGCGCAGATGGTGCACCTTCTTCAGGATTCTCTGGAGAGGCCACCACGGACGCCCAAGCGTCCCGGCGTGCACGGAAGCCGCCGCCCAAGGTGCCACCCCCTGCTGGAGCAGGAGGTGGATTGAAGTTAGGAGGAGTGCAATGGCTCTCAATCTGTCCCAGAAGCATGAAGTCGTCGCGGAAGTCGCGGCGGTTGCTGCCACGGCCCACTCCCTGGTCGCTGCCGAGTACGCAGGCGTCACCGTCTCCCAGATGACGGCGATGCGCAAGAAGGCTCGCGAGACCGGTGTCTACCTGAAGGTCGTCAAGAACACGTTGGCTTCGCGCGCTGTCGCGGGCACCGAGTTCGAGTGCACCCAGGACCAGCTCACCGGCCCGCTGCTTTACGCGTTCTCGACCGAGGAGCCCGGCTCTGCCGGTCGCCTGATCAAGGAGTTCGCCAAGGGCAACGACAAGCTGAAGGCGAAGGTCGTCTCGATCGGTGGCAAGGCCTATCCGGCCGCCCACCTCGAAGTCCTCGCCTCGCTGCCGACCCGCGACCAGGCCCTGTCCATGTTCCTCAGCACGCTCGTCGAGCCGGCCACCCGTGTGGCCCGCGCGTTCAAGGCGATTGCCGAGAAGCAGGAAGCCACGGCCTGACCGCCCCGCGACCCCGACTGCATTAGCAACTTTCCAGAGGTAAACAACATGTCCCTGTCCAACGATCAGATCATCGAAGCGATCGCCACCAAGTCCCTGATGGAAATCATGGACCTCGTCAAGGCGATGGAAGAGAAGTTCGGCGTCTCCGCCGCCGCCCCGGTCGTGATGGCTGCCGGCCCCGCCGTCGCCGCCGTCGTCGAAGAGCAGACCGAGTTCACCGTCGTCCTGAAGGCCGCCGGCGAGAAGAAGGTCGAAGTCATCAAGGCCGTCCGCGCCATCACCGGCCTGGGCCTGAAGGAAGCGAAGGACCTCGTCGAGGGCGCCCCGCAGAACGTCAAGGAAGCCGTCTCGAAGGACGACGCCGCGAAGTTCAAGAAGGACCTCGAGGCCGCCGGCGCCACCGTCGAACTCAAGTAAGCGTCACTTGGGTCGCCGCGTCATCGCCGGCGACACCACCAAGGCTGGGGGCGAGAGCCCCCGGCCTTTGGCCGTTTGAGGGCGTTCCTTCGCCTTGGCGGCCTGAATCCACCGCGACAACCGCTCCATGCACCGAGTGGACAGTGAGAAGCAGCAGCAGAAGGCGTGCTGGTGCCGG
Organism: Silanimonas sp.; assembly: GCF_027531545.1. GTDB lineage: Bacteria > Pseudomonadota > Gammaproteobacteria > Xanthomonadales > Xanthomonadaceae > Silanimonas. Next base: position 4,094 of record NZ_JAPZSC010000026.1, read on the forward strand.
CAATACCAGCGGCTTCCCACTGGCCACTTGACCCCCACAGCTCACCGAGCCTGAAGGTCCCCATGACGTACTCGTTCACCGAAAAGAAGCGCATCCGCAAGGATTTCGGCAAGCGCCGCGCCGTCCTCGACGTGCCCTACCTGCTTGCCATCCAGATGGATTCCTACCGTGAGTTCCTGCAGGAGGGCGCCCCCGCCGGCAAGCGCGCCGAGCAGGGCCTGCACGCCGCCCTCAAGTCGGTCTTCCCGATCTCGAGCTACTCGGGCAATGCCGCCCTCGAGTACGTCAGCTACCGTCTCGGCGAGCCGCCGTTCGACGTCCGCGAGTGCCACAACCGTGGCCTCACCTACGGCGCGCCGCTGCGCGTGACCGTCCGCCTGGTGATCTACGACCGCGAGTCGTCGACCAAGGCCGTGAAGTACGTGAAGGAGCAGGAGGTCTACATGGGCGAGATGCCCCTGATGACCGAGAACGGCACCTTCATCGTCAACGGGACCGAGCGCGTCATCGTCTCGCAGCTGCACCGTTCGCCGGGCGTGTTCTTCGACCACGACCGCGGCAAGACGCACAGCTCGGGCAAGCTGCTCTACAGCGCCCGCATCATCCCGTACCGTGGTTCGTGGCTCGACTTCGAGTTCGACCCGAAGGACATGGTCTACGCCCGCATCGACCGTCGCCGCAAGCTGCCGGTGACCGTCCTGCTGCGCGCGCTGGGCTACAGCAACGAGGAAATGCTGCAGCAGTTCTTCGAGATCAACACCTTCGCGCTGCTGCCGAAGGACGGCGCCGAGCTGTCGCTGGTCGCCGAGCGCCTGAAGGGCGAGACGCTGAACTTCGACCTCGTCGCCAACGGCAACGTGCTCGTCGAGGCCGGCAAGCGCATCACCGCGCGCCACGTCCGCCAGCTCGAGCAGGCCAAGATCGGCACGCTGGAAGTACCGGACGACTACCTGGTCGGCCGCATCCTCGCGCACGACGTCGCCGATCCGAAGACCGGCGAGCTGCTGTCGGTCGCGAACGACGAGATCGACGACGCCCTGCTGGCCAAGTTCCGCAAGGCCGGCGTGGCCTCGTTCGGCACGCTGTGGGTCAACGACCTCGACCGCGGTCCGTACATCTCCAACACGCTGCGCAGCGACAGCACGCGCACCCAGCTGGAAGCGCTGGTCGAGATCTACCGCATGATGCGTCCGGGCGAGCCGCCCACCAAGGACGCCGCGCAGAACCTGTTCCACAACCTGTTCTTCACCTTCGAGCGCTACGACCTCTCGGGCGTTGGCCGCATGAAGTTCAACCGTCGCGTCGGCCGCAAGGAAGTGACGGGCGAGTCGGTGCTGTTCGACAGCAAGTACTTCTCGGCGCAGAACGGTGAAGAGGCCAAGCGCCTGATCGCCACGAACGGCCAGACCTCGGACATCCTCGACGTCATCCGTACCCTGTGCGAGATCCGCAACGGCCGCGGCGTGGTCGATGACATCGACCACCTGGGCAACCGCCGCGTGCGTTCGGTCGGCGAAATGGCCGAGAACGTGTTCCGCGTCGGCCTCGTCCGCGTCGAGCGCGCCGTCAAGGAGCGCCTGTCGCTGGCCGAGTCGGAAGGCCTGACCCCGCAGGAGCTGATCAACGCCAAGCCGGTGGCCGCCGCGATCAAGGAGTTCTTCGGCTCCTCGCAGCTGTCGCAGTTCATGGACCAGAACAACCCGCTGTCGGAAGTCACGCACAAGCGTCGCGTCTCGGCCCTCGGCCCGGGCGGCCTGACCCGCGAGCGCGCCGGCTTCGAAGTGCGCGACGTGCACCCGACCCACTACGGCCGCGTCTGCACCATCGAGACGCCGGAAGGCCCGAACATCGGCCTGATCAACTCGCTCGCCGTCTACGCGCGCACCAACCGCTACGGCTTCCTCGAGACGCCGTACCGCAAGGTCGTCAACGGCAAGGTGACCGACGACGTCGAGTTCCTGTCGGCGATCGAAGAGAACGAGTACACCATCGCCCAGGCCAACGCCGAGCTGGACGACAAGAACGCCTTCACCGCCGAGTTCGTGACCTGCCGCCAGCAGGGCGAAGCGCTGCTGAAGCCGCCGGCGGAAATCCACTACATGGACGTCTCGCCCATGCAGTCGGTGTCCGTCGCCGCCGCCCTCGTGCCCTTCCTCGAGCACGACGACGCCAACCGCGCGCTGATGGGCGCGAACATGCAGCGCCAGGCCGTGCCGACGCTGCGTTCGCAGAAGCCGCTGGTGGGTACCGGCATCGAGCGCGCCGTGGCGCGTGACTCGGGCGTCACCGTGAACGCCCGCCGTGGCGGCGTCGTCGACCAGATCGACGCCGGCCGCATCGTCGTGCGCGCGAACGAAGACGAAGTCGGCGCCAACGACGCCGGCGTCGACATCTACACGCTCATCAAGTACCAGCGTTCCAACCAGAACACCTGCATCAACCAGCGTCCGCTGGTGAACGTGGGTGATCGCGTGGCTCGCGGCGACGTCCTCGCCGACGGCCCGTCGACCGACATCGGCGAGCTCGCGCTCGGCCAGAACATGCTGGTCGCGTTCATGCCGTGGAACGGCTACAACTTCGAAGACTCCATCCTCCTCTCGGAGCGCGTGGTCGAGCAGGATCGTTACACCACGATCCACATCGAAGAGCTGACCTGCGTCGCCCGCGACACCAAGCTGGGTCCGGAGGAAATCACCGCCGACATCCCGAACGTCTCCGAGCAGGCGCTCTCGCGCCTCGACGAGTCGGGCGTGGTGTACATCGGTGCCGAAGTGCGTGCCGGCGACATCATGGTCGGCAAGGTCACGCCGAAGGGCGAGAGCCAGCTGACGCCGGAAGAGAAGCTGCTCCGCGCGATCTTCGGCGAGAAGGCCTCGGACGTGAAGGACAGCTCGCTGCGCGTGCCCCCGGGCATGGACGGCACCGTCATCGACGTGCAGGTCTTCACGCGCGACGGCATCGAGAAGGACAAGCGCGCCAAGCAGATCGAGGATTCCGAGATCAAGCGCGTCAAGAAGGACTTCGACGACCAGTTCCGCATCCTCGAGAGCGCGATCTTCGCCCGCCTGCGCGGCCAGCTCATCGGCCGCACGGCCAATGGCGGCCCGAATGGCCTGAAGAAGGCCGACGTCACCGCCGAGTACCTCGACAGCCTGAAGAAGGACGACTGGTTCACCCTTCGCATGAAGGATGACGACGCGGCCGAGGCGATCGAGAACGCGCAGAAGCAGATCGAAGCCCACAAGGCCGAGTTCGAGAAGCGCTTCCAGGACAAGCGCGGCAAGATCACGCAGGGCGACGACCTCGCCCCGGGCGTGCTCAAGATGGTCAAGGTCTACCTGGCCGTGAAGCGCCGCATCCAGCCGGGCGACAAGATGGCCGGCCGCCACGGCAACAAGGGTGTCGTGTCGACGATCGTCCCGGTCGAGGACATGCCGCACATGGCCGACGGCCGCACCGTCGACATCGTGCTGAACCCGCTGGGCGTGCCGAGCCGAATGAACATCGGCCAGATCCTCGAGACCCACCTCGGCTTCGCCGCCAAGGGCCTCGGCGAGCGCATCCAGAAGATGCTCGAGGCGCAGGCCAAGATCGCCGACCTCCGCGAGTTCCTCGACAAGATCTACAACCACGACAAGAAGATCTCGGGCAGCACCCGCGTCGACCTGAAGCAGTTCAACGACTCGGAGCTCCTCAACCTCGCCAAGAACCTCACCGACGGCGTGCCGATGGCCACCCCGGTGTTCGACGGCGCGGCCGAGGCCGAGATCAAGCACATGCTCGAGCTCGCCTACCCGAGCGACGACGCGCACACCCAGCTGCTCAACATGAGCGACAGCAAGACCCAGGTCACGCTGTTTGACGGCCGCACCGGCGAGTCCTTCGACCGCAAGGTCACGGTCGGCTACATGCACATGCTGAAGCTGAACCACCTCGTCGACGACAAGATGCACGCGCGTTCGACCGGCCCGTACTCGCTCGTGACCCAGCAGCCGCTGGGCGGCAAGGCGCAGTTCGGTGGCCAGCGCTTCGGCGAGATGGAAGTGTGGGCGCTCGAAGCCTACGGCGCGGCGTACACGCTGCAGGAAATGCTGACCGTCAAGTCCGACGACGTGCAGGGCCGAAACCAGATGTACAAGAACGTCGTCGACGGCGACCACGAGATGGTCGCCGGCATGCCGGAGTCGTTCAACGTGCTGGTGAAGGAAATCCGTTCGCTCGGTATCAATATCGAGCTGGACGAGCAGTGATCGCGCGCGACTGACTGGAGAATCAAGCCATGAAAGATCTACTCAATCTGTTCAACCAGCAGCGCCCGGTCGCCGATTTTGATTCCATCAAAATTGGCCTGGCGTCCCCGGACCTGATCCGCTCGTGGTCCTACGGCGAAGTGAAGAAGCCGGAGACCATCAACTACCGTACGTTCAAGCCGGAGCGTGACGGCCTGTTCTGCGCCGCCATCTTCGGTCCGATCAAGGACTACGAGTGCCTGTGCGGCAAGTACAAGCGCATGAAGCACCGCGGCGTGGTCTGCGAGAAGTGCGGCACGGAAGTGACGCTGGCCAAGGTGCGCCGCGAGCGAATGGGCCACATCGAGCTCGCCTCGCCGGTCGCCCACATCTGGTTCCTGAAGTCGCTGCCCTCGCGCATCGGCCTCATGCTGGACATGACGCTGCGCGACATCGAACGCATCCTGTACTTCGAAGCCTTCGTCGTGACCGAGCCGGGCCTGACCCCGCTCGAGCGCGGCTCGCTGATGAACGAAGAGCAGCTGATGCAGGCGCGCCAGGAGCACGGCGATGACTTCGAGGCCTACATGGGCGCCGAGGCCATCCACGAGCTGCTGCGCACCATCGACCTGCAGGCCGAGCTGCTGCGCCTCAAGGAAGAGATCGCCAGCACCAACTCCGAGACCAAGCTGAAGCGCCTCACCAAGCGCATCAAGCTGGTCGAGGCCTTCCTCGACTCGGGCAACCGCCCGGAGTGGATGGTCATGACCGTGCTGCCGGTGCTTCCGCCGGACCTGCGCCCGCTGGTCCCGCTGGACGGTGGCCGCTTCGCGACGTCGGACCTCAATGATCTCTACCGCCGCGTCATCAACCGCAACAACCGCCTCAAGCGCCTGCTCGAGCTCAATGCGCCGGACATCATCGTGCGCAACGAGAAGCGCATGCTGCAGGAGTCGGTCGATGCGCTGATGGACAACGGCCGTCGCGGCCGTGCCATCACCGGCACCAACAAGCGCCCGCTCAAGTCGCTCGCCGACATGATCAAGGGCAAGCAGGGCCGCTTCCGCCAGAACCTGCTCGGCAAGCGCGTCGACTACTCGGGCCGTTCGGTCATCGTGGTCGGCCCGACCCTGCGCCTGCACGAGTGCGGCCTGCCGAAGAAGATGGCGCTCGAGCTGTTCAAGCCCTTCATCTTCTCGAAGCTGCAGCGCCGTGGCCTCGCCACCACCATCAAGGCCGCCAAGAAGCTCGTCGAGCGCGAAGAGGCCGTGGTGTGGGACATCCTCGAGGAAGTCATCCGCGAGCACCCTGTCCTGCTGAACCGCGCCCCGACCCTGCATCGCCTCGGCATCCAGGCCTTCGAGCCGGTGCTGATCGAAGGCAAGGCGATCCAGCTTCATCCGCTCGTCTGTACGGCCTTCAACGCCGACTTCGACGGTGACCAGATGGCCGTCCACGTGCCGCTCTCGCTGGAAGCCCAGCTGGAAGCGCGCGCGCTGATGATGTCGACCAACAACATCCTGTCGCCGGCGAACGGCGAGCCGATCATCGTCCCGACGCAGGACGTCGTGCTCGGCCTGTACTACATGACCCGCGCCCTCGAGAACAAGAAGGGCGAGGGCATGGTGTTCGCCAACGTGGCGGAAGTCCGCCGCGCCTACGACAACCGCACCGTCGAGCTGCACGCCAAGGTCAAGGTGCGCGTCGCCGAGACGGTGAAGTCGGAGTCGGGCGAGACCAGCCGTAAGTCGACCGTGTACGACACGACCGTCGGCCGCGCCCTGCTGGCCGAGATCCTGCCGGAAGGCCTGTCCTTCACGATGGTCAACACCGAGCTCAACAAGAAGGCCATCAGCCGCCTGATCAACGGCTGCTACCGCCAGCTCGGCCTGAAGCACACCGTCGTGTTCGCCGACAAGCTGATGTACACCGGCTTCTCGAACGCCACCCGCGCGGGCGTGTCGGTCGGCATCGACGACATGACCATCCCGAACGAGAAGAAGGAGATCCTCGCCAAGGCCGAGACCGAAGTGCTGGAGATCCAGAACCAGTACCAGTCGGGCCTGGTCACCTCGGGCGAGCGCTACAACAAGGTCGTGGACATCTGGTCGCGCACGAACGAGCAGATCGCCAAGGCGATGATGGACACCATCGGCACCGACAAGGTGAAGAACGCCAAGGGCGAGATGGTCGACCAGAAGTCGATGAACTCGATCTACATCATGGCCGACTCGGGTGCGCGTGGTTCGCAGGCCCAGATCCGCCAGCTGGCCGGTATGCGCGGCCTGATGGCCAAGCCGGACGGTTCGATCATCGAAACGCCGATCACCGCGAACTTCCGCGAAGGCCTGAACGTCCTCCAGTACTTCATCTCGACCCACGGCGCCCGCAAGGGCCTCGCGGATACCGCGCTGAAGACGGCGAACTCCGGCTACCTGACCCGTCGTCTCGTCGACGTGGCGCAGGACGTGGTCGTCACGGAAGTCGACTGCGGCACGCTGAGCGGCCTCACGCTGACCCCGATCGTCGAAGGCAGCGAAGTCACCGAAGCCCTGCGCGACCGCGTGCTGGGCCGCGTCGTGGCCGAGGACGTGTTCCTGCCGGGCAACGACGAGGAACCGATCGTCACCCGCAACACCCTGCTCGACGAGAAGTGGGTCGACAAGCTCGACGCCGCCGGCGTGCAGAGCATCAAGGTGCGCTCCTCGATCAACTGCGAAGCCAGCTTCGGCATCTGCGCCATGTGCTACGGCCGTGACCTGGCCCGTGGCCACTTGGTCAACCAGGGCGAAGCGGTCGGCGTCATCGCCGCGCAGTCGATCGGTGAGCCGGGCACGCAGCTGACGATGCGTACCTTCCACATCGGTGGTGCCGCGTCGCGTTCTGCCGCTGTCGATAAGGTCATCAGCAAGACGAAGGGCTCTCTGAAGATCAACAAACTAAAGTTTGTAGAGAATCGCGAGGGGCACCTTATTGCGGTCTCTCGATCTGGCGAGATTGCAGTCGTTGATATGCTCGGCCGTGAGCGTGAGCGCCACAAGCTCCCCTACGGTGCCACCATTAAGTTTAAGGACGGCGCGACGATTGAGGCTGGATCTGAAATCGCTTCGTGGGATCCGCACAATCACCCGATCGTTGCGGAAGCTGCCGGGCAGATCAAGCTAGTCGACTTCTTCGAAGGCGTTACCTTTGAGCGTCGTGCCGATGAGCTCACCGGCGTTCAGGCGCTTGTCGTTCTGGATACTAAGTCGCTTCGTGGTGATAAGGATCGCGACTTCGAGTTGAAGGATCTTCAGGGCGTTCGCGTTGGTAAGCGCAAGCTGGGCGATCTTCAGAATGTCCGTCCGTGGATTCGTATCGTCGATAAGGGCGGAAAGGATGTGATGGTTCAGGGCACTGATGTGCCGGCTCAGTACTCGCTGCCTCCCAAGGCTATCGTTTCTACTGATCTCCTCTCCCTCGACGGCGGTGCAGTGGAGGTTCGGGCTGGCGACGTAATCGCGAAGGTTCCGCAGGAAGCCTCGAAGACCCGCGACATCACCGGTGGTCTGCCGCGCGTGGCCGACCTGTTCGAAGCCCGCAAGCCGAAGGATCCGGCCATCCTCGCGGAGCGCTCGGGCATCGTCAGCTTCGGCAAGGAGACCAAGGGCAAGCAGCGTCTCATCATCAAGGACGCCGACGGCAACGAGCACGAAGAGCTCATCCCGAAGTACCGCCAGATCGTCGTGTTCGAAGGCGAGCACGTCGAGAAGGGTGAAGAGGTCGTCGCCGGCGAGCCGAACCCGCAGGACATCCTGCGCCTGAAGGGCGTCGAGGAACTGGCCGCGTACCTGGTGAAGGAAATCCAGGACGTGTACCGCCTGCAGGGCGTCAAGATCAACGACAAGCACATCGAGACGATCCTTCGCCAGATGCTGCGCAAGGTCGAGATCACCGACGCCGGCGGCACGCGCTTCATGGCTGGCGAGCAGGTCGATCGCTTCCGCGTCGCCGACGAGAACGTCCGCGTCTCGGCACGCAACGAACTGCCGGCCCGCGTCGAACCGGTGCTGCTGGGTATCACCAAGGCCTCGCTGGCCACCGAGAGCTTCATCTCGGCGGCCTCGTTCCAGGAGACCACCCGCGTTCTCACCGAGGCGGCGGTTCGCGGTACCCGCGACACGCTGCGCGGCCTGAAGGAAAACGTCATCGTCGGTCGCCTGATCCCGGCCGGTACCGGCCTCGCGTACCACGCGAAGCGCCGCACCGCCTCGACGGAGCTGACCGACGCCGACCTCGAGGCGCTCCGCGCGTTCTCGCCGGCGGCCGAGGCCAGTGCCGACGCCGGCTCCGACGAGTGATTCACCCACCCCGGTGCCGCGCACGCGGCGCCGGGGCCTGCTCCGGCCTGAACGGCGGAGCGGGGTAGGGCGGGGCAGCGGCCCTGCCTTGGCAAACCGCCGCCGACTCCTGTATAGTCGGCGGCTCATTGGCGGATTCATCCGCCCAGATCACGAAATGAGGTCGCAGGATGCGCCTCGTGTTCGGCCCAGGATGGGCAGGAAAGTCCGCTGGCTGCGCCATCTGGCGCCCACCGGGACCGCATCGGCTTCACGAGGCCGCCGCGGGCAAAGATTGCGTGTCGGCAGATCGGAGATCCCGGTCTGCCGGTGTTTTTTTTCGTCGTCGGCCCTAGGCCGATCGGTCTGGATCCAACCCTAAGCAGCGACCCTACTGATGGCAACGATCAACCAGCTGGTCCGCAAGCCGCGCCAGCCCAATACGTACAAGAGCGCCTCGCCGGCCCTCGCCAACTGCCCGCAGCGTCGTGGCGTGTGCACCCGCGTGTACACCACCACGCCGAAGAAGCCGAACTCCGCGCTCCGCAAGGTCGCGAAGGTCCGCCTCACCAACGGCTTCGAGGTCATCTCGTACATCGGTGGCGAAGGCCACAACCTGCAGGAGCACTCGGTGGTGCTGATCCGCGGCGGTCGCGTCAAGGACCTGCCGGGCGTGCGCTACCACACCGTGCGCGGTTCGCTCGACGCCTCGGGCGTCGCCAAGCGCCGCCAGAGCCGTTCGAAGTACGGCGCCAAGCGCCCGAAGAAGTAACGCGCTCTCCACATTTCAAGGTAGGCAAGCCTCATGTCCCGTAAAGGTCAGACCCCCGTCCGCGAAATCATCGCGGACCCCAAGCACGGCAGCGAACTCGTCGCCCGCTTCATCAACATGGTGATGAAGAGCGGCAAGAAGTCGATCGCCGAGCAGATCGTCTATGGCGCGATGGATGTCATCGGCCAGAAGAACGCCGAGCCGCTGCAGCTGGTCGAGAAGGCCCTCAGCAACGTCGCGCCGATGGTCGAAGTGAAGTCCCGTCGCGTCGGCGGCGCCACGTACCAGGTGCCGGTCGAAGTCCGTTCGACCCGCCGCATGGCGCTGGCGATGCGCTGGGTGATCGAGTCGTCGCGCAAGCGCGGCGAGAACTCGATGCCGCGCAAGCTCGCTGCCGAGCTGCTCGATGCTTCGGAAAACCGCGGTGGCGCCGTCAAGAAGCGCGAAGAAACGCACCGCATGGCGGAGGCCAACAAGGCCTTCTCGCATTACCGCTGGTAAGGCATAAGGGTTACTGACGTGGCACGTACCACACCGATCGACCGTTACCGCAACTTCGGCATCATGGCCCACATCGATGCCGGCAAGACGACGACCACCGAACGCATCCTGTTCTACACGGGCGTCAACCACAAGATCGGCGAAGTGCACGATGGTGCCGCGACGATGGACTGGATGGAGCAGGAGCAGGAGCGCGGCATCACCATCACGTCCGCGGCCACGACCTGCTTCTGGTCGGGCATGGACAAGTCGTTCCAGCAGCACCGCTTCAACATCATCGACACCCCCGGCCACGTCGACTTCACCATCGAAGTCGAGCGTTCGCTGCGCGTGCTCGATGGCGCGGTGTTCGTGCTGTGCGCCGTCGGCGGCGTGCAGCCGCAGTCCGAGACGGTGTGGCGCCAGGCCAACAAGTACAACGTGCCGCGCCTCGCGTTCGTCAACAAGATGGACCGCACCGGCGCCAACTTCATGAAGGTCATCGACCAGCTGAAGTCGCGCCTCGGCGCCTACCCGGTGCCGATGCAGGTCGCGATCGGCGCCGAAGAGAACTTCGAGGGCGTCGTCGATCTGCTGAAGATGAAGGCCATCGTGTGGGACATGGCGACGAACGGCAACACCTTCAGCTACGCCGATATCCCGGCGAACCTGGCTGATGAGTGCGCCACGGCCCGTGCGTTCATGGTCGAAGCCGCCGCCGAGGCGTCCGAAGACCTGATGAACAAGTACCTTGAAGAAGGTGAACTCTCGGAAGAAGAGGTCATCTCGGGCATTCGCGAGCGCACGCTGCGCGGCGAAATCATCCCGGCCTTCTGCGGTACGGCGTTCAAGAACAAGGGCGTGCAGGCGATGCTGGACGCGGTCATCCGCTACCTGCCGTCGCCGTCGGATCGTCCGCCGGTCAAGGGCATCGACGAGAACGAGAAGGAAGCCTTCCGCAACGCCGGTGACGGCGAGCCGTTCTCGGCACTGGCGTTCAAGATCATGACCGACCCGTTCGTGGGTTCGCTCACGTTCTTCCGCGTCTACTCGGGCACCCTCAACGGCGGCGACCAGGTGTACAACCCGGTCAAGTCGAAGAAGGAGCGCATCGGCCGCATCCTGCAGATGCACGCCAACCAGCGCGAAGAGATCAAGGAAGTGCTCGCCGGCGACATCGCCGCGGCCGTCGGCCTGAAGGACGTCACCACCGGTGACACCCTTTGCTCGATGGACAACGTGATCACGCTCGAGCGCATGATCTTCCCGGAGCCCGTCATCTCGATGGCGGTCGAGCCGAAGACCAAGTCGGACCAGGAAAAGATGGGTATCGCCCTTGGCCGTCTGGCCCAGGAAGATCCCTCGTTCCGCGTCCGCACGGACGAAGAGTCGGGCCAGACGATCATCTCGGGCATGGGCGAGCTGCACCTCGAGATCCTCGTTGACCGCATGAAGCGCGAGTTCAACGTCGAAGCGAACGTCGGCAAGCCGCAGGTCGCCTACCGCGAAGCCATCCGCAAGGCGATCAAGCAGGAAGGCAAGTTCGTTCGTCAGTCGGGCGGTCGCGGCCAGTATGGCCACATCGTCATCGAGATGGAGCCGCAGGAGCGCGGCGCCGGCTACGTGTTCGAGAACGCCATCGTCGGCGGCACAGTTCCGAAGGAATACGTGACCGCGGCCGGCAAGGGCATCGAAGAGGCCATGAAGAACGGCGTGCTCGCCGGCTTCCCGGTCGTCGACGTCAAGGTCAAGGCCGTCGACGGTTCGTTCCACGACGTCGACTCCAACGAAATGGCGTTCAAGGTCGCCGGTTCGATGGCCTTCAAGGAAGGCTTCAGCAAGGCCAATCCGGCCCTGCTCGAGCCGATCATGAAGGTCGAAGTGGTGACGCCGGAGGATTACCTCGGCGACGTGATGGGCGACGTCAGTCGTCGTCGCGGCATCCTGCAGGGCAGCGATGACACGCCGTCCGGCAAGGTCATCAACGCGATGGTTCCGCTCGGCGAGATGTTCGGTTACGCGACCACCCTGCGCTCCATGTCGCAGGGCCGCGCGACCTACACGATGGAGTTCGACCACTACGCCGAAGCTCCGAACAACATCGCCGAAGCGGTCATCAAGAAGGCCTGATCCAGGCTCTCCGACAAACCGAATCCAACAGAATCAGACATAGAGGTAAGCAGTCATGGCAAAGGGCAAGTTCGAGCGCACCAAGCCTCACGTGAACGTGGGCACGATCGGTCACGTTGACCACGGCAAGACGACGCTGACGGCGGCGCTGACGAAGATTGGCGCCGAGCGTTTCGGTGGTGAGTTCAAGGCGTAC
>NZ_JAPZSC010000027.1 GCF_027531545.1 Silanimonas sp.
AGCCAGATGCGCAGCCTGCTCAAGGCCCTGGAGGCTCGTCGTCCTGAAGCCGAAACCGCAACGCTCCGAAAGGCCGCGTAGCATCATCCAATTGGAACCGTCACCGGTCTCGGTTCAACAGGGAACGGGACAACGCCGTTCAAGTCGCGCAGTGGCTTGACTGTCGTGAGAACGCGTTGGAAGAGGGCCGGGTGGCTATCGCGCGCTTGTGTCTCTTCTAGACCAAAGAAGTCAATGATCCACTTCGGTTTCGGAACGCGAACAATGTCCGCCTCGATGACATACGGCTTCAGGACCTGCGGCCGATCCTCGCTGCTGAACCCTAGCTTGCCGAGATCTTCTGGTCGGAGCTTGAACCCATCCCCGATGGGAATGACACCTTGAAAAACCAACCCTTCGTTAGCGCGCAAGCGGGCGAGCGAACGCACGCCCGCCCCAATCGTTAGGTCTGCTTGAATCCTGCCGATTTTGGACGCCAGGTAACCGACGGTCGCGTTGCGCAGCCCGGGTTCATCCACTGCCTCACCTAGTCGCGGGATGACTTGGCCCGTAGCGCCCACTGTCATAGCGACGCGCACTGCTGCGCTACCGGATTCGTCGACCCACGGGTGATCGGCAACAGCGAACGCCAGGCACAGCGCCGGCACTTCTGCCATCTGCCGTTCCACCACGCGCCGGTTGAATGACATGGTGATGCTATTGGTGGTGATCAGCCCGAATCGCTGTGCATGTCCTGCTCGCACCGTCTCGGCAGCGTGGTGCCACCAGTACATGACCAGATCTGCGCTATCGGGAACGGCCTGCCACGCGCCACGCAGCGCCTCAACGTAGCCGTCGCCCAAGGTGTCGCGCATGCGTTTGTTCCCGATGAACGGCGGGTTGCCGACGATGAAGTCGGCCGCCGGCCACTCCGCCGGCCTCGGGTTCACGTAGCGCCACTGCGGCACCACCGCCGCCTCGTCGGGCACCTGGGCACCGGTCACTGGGTGCGTCTTGTACGTTCGCCCATCCCATCGCGTGACCAGGTTGCCGGCGTCGTCGCGCATCGGCTCCTCCCGGTCCCAGGCCAGCACCGCGTCCCGGCACTCGATGTTGCGGTAGTCGTGGATTACCGGCTCGGCGACGCTGGCGCTGTCGAAAGTGCGGATGTGCCACTGCAGGTAGCCGATCCACAGCACGAGCTCGGCCAGCGCCGCGGCGCGCTCGTTGATCTCGATGCCGAGCAGCTGCTGCGGCGTCACCGTCTCGCCCTCGAAGCCGAGCCGGCTCTGCGACTCGCCGAGCGCCTGCAGCTGCTCGAGCACCTCGCCCTCCAGCCGCTTCAAGTGCTCCAGCGTCACGTACAGGAAGTTCCCGCTGCCGCAGGCCGGATCGAGCACGCGGACGGTGCACAGCCGGTGGTGGAACGCCTTGACCGTCGCCCGGGCCTCGGCCAGCTTGTCGTCGCGCTTCTTGCCCTCCAGGCCCCTCGCCTCGATCGACAGCAGCAGCGCGGCCGCCTGGGCATCCGACCACTCGGCGCGCAGCGGCTCGACGACCGTCGGCAGCACCAGGCGCTCGACGTAGGCCCGGGGCGTGTAGTGCGCGCCGAGAGCATGGCGCTCGTCGGGGTTGAGCGCGCGCTCCAGCAGCGTGCCGAAGATCGAGGGCTCGACCTCGCGCCAGTTAGAGCTCGCCGCGACCAGCAGGGCCTCGATCTGCGCCCGGGTGAGCGGCAACACGTAGTCGTCGGCGCCGGCGCCCTTGAACAGCTTCCCGTTAAAGCGGAGCACCTGGGCGGCGAGCGCGGGACTGAACCCGCCGCGGTCCATGTCGGCCCACAGCACCGCGAGCATCTGGCGCAGCGTCTCAGGATCGTCCTGGTGACGTTGCAGCAGCGAGGCGAAGGCGCCGCGGCCCTCGGCGGCCTTCGGCAGCAAGCCCACGTCTTCTGCGAACATGCTGAACAGGCAGCGGGTGAGGAAGCCGGCTACGGCTTCGGGCCGGTGCCCATCGGCCTCCAGGCTGCGCGCCAGGCGCGCCAGCTGGTCCGACACCTGGCGCGTGACCTTTGCGCTCGCCCGGGCCGGGTCCAGAGCCATCGGGTCGGTCCAGAGCAGCCGTAGGCGCTCGCGGATGCCCTCGTCGGCTAGGTCCTGCAGCCGGATGCGGTGGCTGCGAGCGTCGGGGAACGGGACATAGGTGGCGCCGCTGCGGGTGAACTCGGCGTAGAGCTCGATCACGTGGCCCACGTCGACGACCACCAGGAGTGGTGGGCGGCCCTCAGAGGCAGGTAGGGCGCGAGCGTAGCCCTCAGCCTGGGCTCGGGCGCGCAGGAGCGCGTCGTCGAAGCCCTTGGTATGCGCGGCGGCCTTGACCTTCTTGGCCTCCATGACGAAGGCGCCGCGCTTGTAGCAGTCGATGAAGCCGGCGCTGGTGCTGCCGTCGCCGTGGGCGAAGGTAACGCGGCGCTCGAAGACGTAGGCGTTGTCGCGGGTGTCGTCGCCGGACGGGGTCGGTGTGTCGACGCCCAGCAGCGCGCAGAGCTCGACGATGAACAGCTGGTAGTTCGCTCGCTCGGATCCGCCCGCGAACCCAGCCCACTTCGCTACGAAGGCGTCTACGTCCAATCTTGCTGCTCCCTCGCCTTGGCCCCAGCGCCCAGGCACTCTTGTTGGGCTCAAGTGTGCTTCAGGCAATGCAGCTTCCAGCCTTCGAGGATCATCCCTAGCTGCCCGTGACCGTACTCGGCGCGGTTGGATGCTCAGCCAGCGCCCCGGCGGCAACGCGTCGCTCTGACCGGATAGGAAACCGGATAGAAGTGCGTCAATACGACACCTGTCCTAGCCTGGATCTTTCACGAGTGACGTACTGGATGAGTCTGGCAGGGGCCTGAGGCACGGATCGTGGCCCGGAGTGGCGCGGCGGGGGCCATTCGGCACGGTTGAGTGCTGGATGCGCGGCCGGCGGGCGTGTTTACCCCTTCCCCGGCTTGGGCTGCGGGCCTGGTTGGGGTCAACGCGCGGGCCAGG
>NZ_JAPZSC010000048.1 GCF_027531545.1 Silanimonas sp.
TGAATCGCCCCGGTTTTGATGGACACCTCCACGCCGTACATTACGGCATTCACGGAGGTGGTTATGGGTGGCAAGAAGTACACGACCGAGTTCAAGGTTGAGGCGGCCAAGCAGGTGCTCGATCACGGGCGACCGGTTCGCGAAGTGGCCTCACGGCTCGGCGTCAGCATCGACTCGATGTACGCGTGGGTTCGCGAGCAGCGCAAGGCGCCGGCGGTGCGACAGGCCGACTCGGCGTTGGCGGCAGAGAACCGGCGCCTGCAGGCGGAGCTGAAGCGCGTCACCGAGGAGCGCGACATCCTAAAAAAGGCCGCGGCGTACTTTGCCAAGGGTTGAAGGCGAAGTACGCGTTCATGCAGGCGCACCAGGACGAGTTCAGGGTGACAACGATGTGCCGCGTGCTCAAGGCGCCGCGCAGCGGGTTCTATGCATGGCTTGCGCAGCCGCAGAGCGATCGCCAGCGTAGCGACCAGCGGCTGCTCGGGCTGATCAAGCAGTCGTGGCTGGAGAGCGGCACGGTCTACGGCCATCGCAAGGTGACCCGCGACCTTCGTGATCTCGGCGAGCGCTGCAGCCGGCATCGCGTCTATCGGCTGATGCGGATCGAGGGTCTTCGCGCCCAAGTGGGCTATGGGCGCCGTCCGCGACACAACGGCGGGAAGCCGTCGACGGTCGCACCAAACCTGTTGAATCGACAGTTCGACGTTGCCTTGCCGAACACCCACTGGGTCACCGACATCACCTACATCCGAACTCACGAGGGCTGGATGTACCTGGCGACGGTGATGGATCTTTACTCGCGCAAGATCGTTGGCTGGGCCACGCAGGGCACGCTGCACGCCGACCTGGTGCTCCAGGCGCTTCTGGCGGCGGTGTGGCGACGCAAGCCGGGCCCGGGCCTCGTGCTGCATTCGGATCAGGGTTGCCAATTCACGAGCGACGACTGGCAGTCCTTCCTAAAGGACCACGGCATCGTCTGCAGCATGAGTCGGCGCGGCAACTGCCACGACAACGCCGTGGCGGAGAGCTTCTACCAGCTCATCAAGCGCGAGCGAATCAGGCGGCGGATCTATCTGACCCGCGAAGCTGCGAGGAGCGACGTGTTCGATTACATCGAGATGTTCTACAACCCGAAACGCCGACACGGAACGATCGGAGGCGTCTCTCCGGTAGAGTTCGAAAGGCAGGCAGGGCTTTCAGGCAACTAGGTGTCCACGAAAGCCGGGGCGATTCA
>NZ_JAPZSC010000044.1 GCF_027531545.1 Silanimonas sp.
ATCGGCACAGCCAATGTACCGCTGAGGCTATCGAACCTCAGCTGTCCTTTGAGCTTCCCGCAAGCTGCCGGACGGCTCAGCCTCGCGTCTTCGGGCTTTGAGTCCGGGAAGCGGACGCTCATAGCCGCCAGCAGTCGGCCATTATGAGAAGGTCGCATTTATGAGAAGTGCGCGATCAACGGCCGTCCTCTCGCCTCTGAAGGCAGGCTTGTCTGAGCTGATCTGCTTCTCATAACTCCTGCCCTGCGCAACGTGGTGACCTTCGCGGCCACCGTGGTGGCTGCGAAGGTGAACAGTCCTTGGGGGCGCGGGTCGTACGAGGCAAGCCGAGCCACCATCGAACCGCCCCAGAACCTGACCAGCGCCGTCGCCGCCGCGCTTGCCGCCCGGAGCGGCGACGAAACTATGAATAGTTGCAGCAAGCCGATTGGCCACCCGTACGAGGCCAGGCGGACCAACTTGGTGGACAACTTTTCATAACTGCGACCTTCTCATAATGGCCGTTATGGAAAGCTTTTCATAACGGCCAACTGCAGCCATTGACCAATGTCCGGTGTACGGCAAAGCGATTTACCGCAAGTCTCTCCCAGGTTCACGCCGTCGCACAGTCAGTCGGATCGGCATAAGCTATTGCTCGTCAATAAGGTGTGCGCGGCGCAAGCCCGTAAGGACAGCCCCATCGGCGCCGCTCAAGGTGCCGAGCGAGCGTGCACGCCATGCAGCCATCGTTCCGACACAAACCTCACCAAGGCGCGTGCGCTCTCCGAGGCCTCCGGCATGGGCAAAGTCAGCGCGTGAACCGTATCCCCTTCTGCCAAGGGAAGATTCCAAGCGGGCAGCAAGTCCACGAGTTCACCTCTGGCAATGTGCCTGGCAACGCAGCAGTCCATCGTGATGACGACACCGGCGCCTGCCACCGCTAAGGCGATCAAGCCGTCCAGATCATCGCTGTAGGCCACCCCCGAGACCTGCACGGGCTGGGATTGATGGCCGAGGCGCCACATCAGCGTTGTCGGTGTGTCTCGCGCGGCCCCGAACAAGAGCAACGGGAGTGATGCAAGCGCGGCAGGAGAGGAGAGCGATTCGAACCGCCCGGGCGCAGCGTAGGCGCTGATGCGGAAGGGCAGCACGGGCTGCGCCACCAGGTCCTCGGGCGGAACCCGGGTGATGCGAAAGGCCACATCGACGCCCTCGCGGAGCAGGTTGACTCGCCGATCGGTGAAGAGCAGTTCGTAGCCCAGCCGGGGGTGCAACTGCTGGAACTCCGCCAGGACCGGCGCCAGCATGCTGCGGCCCAGGCTGGGCCCGCAGGTGATGCGTAGCCGACCAGCCAGATTGGCCTGTGTCGCCCGCAGCGAGCCGCGCGCTGCTTCCGCGGCGTCCAGGACCGCCTTGGCGCTGTGTGCCAGGCGCCTGCCGGCCTCGGTCAGTCCCAGCGAGCGAGTGGTCCGCGCGAACAGGGGCTGGCCCACCAAGGCCTCGATCGCGGCGACGCGCCGGCTCACCGCGGCGCGCTCCTGCCCCAGCTTGCGCGCCGCCCGCGCAAAGCTGCCCGCTTGAACGACGCGGGCGAACAGCTCGAGTGCGTTGGCATCCAGCCCGGCCGCCGCATCGATGCGCATGGGCAGGGCCGCCGATTCAGGCGCGATTGGTTCTCTCATGGAGCCAGTTTGTACTCCGATCGCGATCTAGTCCACCGCTTGCCGCCTGCCTAGCATCGATCCACCTCAGTCAGAAATCCCAGGCCCCATGAACGACAGCACCGCCGGTTCCGTGACCCGCGAACGCCGCGACCACGTGTTTCTCATCGGCTTGAACCGAGTTGCCAAGCGAAACGCCTTCGACGCCGAGATGCTCTTCGACCTGTCGTCGGCGCTCGGCGAGTACGAACGCAGCTCCGAACTGCGCTGCGCGCTGGTGTTCGCGCACGGCGAGCACTTCTCGGCGGGCCTGGACCTGATGGCGCTCGCACCCAAGATGGCCAGCGGCACCTTGAGCTACCCCAGCGAGGGGCTCGACCCCTTTGCCGTGTCCGGCCCTTTGCGGCGCAAGCCGCTGATGGTGGCCGCGCAGGGCGCATGCTTCACCGCGGGCCTGGACCTGCTGCTGGCGGCCGACATCGCCTTGGCCGCCGACTCGGCGCGCTTCTCACAGACCGAAGTGCTTCGCGGCATCACGCCCTCCGGCGGCGCCTCCATCCGTTTCACCCGGGCCGCCGGCTGGAGTGATGCCATGCGCTACATGATGACCGGTGAAGAGTTTTCGGCCAGCGAAGCCCTGCGCATGCGGCTGGTCAGCGAGGTGGTGCCTGCTGCTCAGCTGCTCGAACGCGCCGTGGCCCTGGCCCAGCAGGTCGCCCAGGCGGCACCACTGGGCGTGCGCGCGTTGATGGAGTCGGCGCACCAGGCGCACGCCGAGGGCGAAGCTGCCGCACTGGCCGCCTTGATGCCGCGCCTGATGGGTCTGCTCAAGACACAAGACCTTCGCGAAGGCGTGGTGGCCATGATGCAAAGGCGCACGCCGGTGTTCAAGGGCGAGTGAAGACAGCCACGCAGGAAAGCTCGACCATGCTGGACTTCGCCCCCCCTCTGCGTGAGCAGCGCTTTGTGCTCGAGAACGTTCTTCGCGCCCCCGAGCTGTGGCGGCAATGTGATGCGTTCGCGCAGATCGAAGCCGCCGACGCCACGGCTGTGTTGGAAGCCGCTGCGCGGTTTGCGGTGGGTCGCTTGCTGCCCCTGGCGGCCAGTGGCGATCGCGAGGGCTGTCGCCGCGAGGGTGGCCAGGTTCAGACGCCTTCCGGCTGGCCCGAGGCCTATCGTGACTACGTGGCGGCGGGCTGGCCCTCGCTCACGGTACCGGCCAACCTGGGCGGCCAGGGCTTTCCGCGTGCCCTGGGCGCCCTGGCGACCGAGAACCTGGCTGCCGCCAATCTGGCCTTCTCCATCTTGGCCAATGTGCGCGAAGGCGTGCTGGCCTGCCTCGCGCGATTTGCCAGTGCCGACGTGCTGTCGATGTTTGCACCGCACCTGGCCAGCGGCCGATGGAGCGGCACGATGTGCCTGACCGAGCCGCAGGCCGGGAGCGACCTGGGCCTCGTGAAGACCGTGGCCATGCAGGACGCCACCGGCTCGTGGCGGGTGTCGGGTCAGAAGTGCTTCATCAGCAACGGCGAACACGACCTGACGCCCAACATCGTTCACCTCGTGCTGGCCCGCACCCCGGATGCACCGGCGGGCACCAAGGGCATCAGCCTGTTCGTGGTGTCGCGCCAGCGCTTGATCGACGGCCGGCTTGGCGAGCGGAACGGCGTGAGCCTGATCGGCCTGGAGCACAAGCACGGGCTCCGTGCGAATCCCACGTGCGCCTTGGCCTTCGAAGGGTCGCAGGCCTGCTTGGTCGGCGAGTTGGGGCAAGGGCTGCGCTGCATGTTCCTCCTGATGAACGCGGCACGGCTTGAGGTCGGTGTGCAATGCGTGGGCCTGGCGGAGATCGCCTACCAGAACGCCTTGCAGCACGCTCGGACGCGCTTGCAAGGCCGTGCGCTGGGAGGCGCGGCACAGCCCCAACTACCGGCCGACCCGATCATCAGCCACAGCCTGGTACGCCGGTCCCTGCTGGCACACAGGCAGTTCATCGATGGCGCGCGAGCGCTGGTGGCCTGGGTCGGGCTGCAGCTGGACCAGGAGCAGCATCATCCCGATCCCGACGAGCGTCGACGCTCCGGCGACCTGGCAGCCTTGCTCACCCCTGTGGTGAAGGGCTATCTCTCGGACCAGGCCGCCGAACACATCGGCGCCGCGCAGCGCCTGTTCGGCGGCTCGGGCTACATCGTCGAGACGGGCATGGAACAACTCGTGCGCGACCAGGCCATCTGCCGCCTGTATGAAGGCAGCAACGCGATCCAGGCGCTGGATCTGCTGGGCCGCAAGGTGCTGGCCGATCAGGGCGCACGGCTGAAGCTGTTGGGCGCGCGTTTCAGCGAGACGGCCCATCAGGTCGAACAGCACCCGCGCCTGTCGCCATTGGCGGCTTGGCTGCGGTCCTGCGCCGAGGAGGTCGCCGCGGTGGCAGCGCATCTCGGCGTGGATGCGCTGTTCAAGCGCGAAACCGCAGGACACGCGGCGCCGGCCTTCCTGGAGCTGCTGGGCCACTGCGTCATGGGCTGGATGCAGGCCCGGATCGCGCTGGCTGCGGTGTCTGGTTCCGACACGTGGCACACCAACAAGGTGGCCATGGCACTCGACTTCGTGGGCTCCATTCAGCCGCGGATCACCTCCCTGCTTCAAGCCCTGCGCGGAAATGGCGAGAGTCTGTCGCGGCTCGAGGCCGTCGACTTCTCCGCCCCGTGACTGCACGATCCTTCACTTCGGGTTCCACCTTGAGCGCACTCACCATCCGTCGGTTGCACATCGACCTCGGTTTGCCGATTCCCCGCCACTGGTGCGGCGGAGATGCCTTCCGCACCGCCTTCTTCAATGCCTTGTCGATGAGCTTTCCGCGAGGTGAGCAGTTCTTCATCGACGCGGTCAGGCGCGGTGTGTCCTCGCTGCCGCCCGACCAGCGCGCGGCTTTCGACACCGAGGTCAAGGGCTTCGTTGGCCAGGAAGCCACGCATCGCCGCATCCATGGCCTCTTCAACGGTCATCTGGAAGTGCAAGGTCTGGTCAACCACTGGGAGGCGCGCGGCAAAAGGCGGCAGGCGTCGACCGCCCTGGCCGACCCGCGGCATGCCGTGGGCATCACGGCCGCCACCGAGCACCTGACGGCCATCCTGTCGGAATGGGGGCTGGCCCATCCAGAGTTGCTTCGCAGCACCGACGACCGCATCAACACGATGTGGTTTTGGCACTTCAGCGAAGAGATCGAACACAAGTCCACGGCCATCGACGTGTACCTGGCCCTGGGCGGAAGCGACACCTGGCGGGTGCGCTACTACCGGCTCGTCACCCGCCTGTTTCTGATCGACCTGGCGCGCCAGACGTTCAACAACCTGTGGCACGACGGCACTTGGTGGCGGCCTTCGACCTGGGCCAGCGCGGTCCGATTCCTGTTCGGACGGCAGGGTCTGGTGCCCGCACTGCGGCAGCCCTGGAAGGCCTACCTGATCCCGCACTTTCATCCCAGCCAGATGCACAACGAAAGCGCCGGTCAATGGCTGCGCGACAACCGCGACGCCTACTCGCTGGTCTCGCCTGCTTCTCAAGCCACCGCTTGAGCGAAATGCCATGAACGCCCAGGAACTGCTTCTCGCCGGTCGCGCCGCCCTTGCGACGCAGCCTTTCAGTGTAATGCTCGGCACCCAGGTGGTGTCGTACGGCGATGGTGCCGTGGAGCTGCACCTGCTGATCACTGACCAGCTCAAGCAAGGCCGAGGTTTCGTGCACGGCGGCGTGGTGGCCTACCTCGCCGACAACGCTCTGACCATGGCCGCAGCCTTGTCGATGGGCGGCGGAGTGCTGACCGCGGAAATCAAGGTCAACTACCTGAGGCCGGCCCTCGGCCAGACCCTGGTGGCCAGGGCCTGGACCCTCAACGCCGGTCGGACGCAGGGCGTCAGCCGCTGCGACGTGTTTGCGCTGCACGACGGCGTGGAGAAGCTGTGTGCCGCGGCGCAAGGCACGATCCTGAAGGCGCCGGCGCCGGAGGGCCACAAGTCGACTGCGGCAGGCGAGGGTGTGGCGTGAGCGCCGGCGTTGCCATCCACACGGCCGGACGGGTGACCACGGTCACGATCCGGAGAGTCTCTCGCCGCAATGCCGTGGACCTGGAGACAGCGCGCGCGCTCCTTGCGGCGTTCAAGGCCTTCGATGCCGACGACCGCAGCGACGTGGCGATCCTCGCCGGTGAGGGTGGCACCTTCTGCGCCGGCGCTGACCTGCAGGCGCTGGCGGCCGGCGAACGCAAGCCGGTCGAGCCCGACGGCGACTTCGCGCCGATGGGACCGACACGCCTGCGCTTGAGCAAGCCCGTCATCGCCGCGATCGAAGGCCACGCCGTCGCGGGGGGCATGGAACTCGCGCTGTGGTGTGACCTGCGTGTGGCTGGTCGTTCGGCCGTGATGGGTATCTTTAACCGGCGCTTCGGCGTGCCGCTGGTGGACCTGGGAACCATTCGCTTGCCGCAGCTGATCGGCCAGGGTCGGGCCCTTGAACTCATACTGACGGGCCGACCGGTGGCGATGGACGAGGCCCTGGCCATCGGATTGGTAAGCCGGGTGGTTGACGATGGCTCGGCACAGGCAGAAGCCACGGCGCTGGCGAAGAGCTTGGTGGGCTTTCCACAAGCCGGACTGCGCAACGATCGGCTCTCGCTGCTGGAGCACTACGGGCTGGACGACGCGAGCGCCATCGCCAACGAGATACGCCGAGGGCTCGCAACCATTCGCAGCGGTGAAACGTTGGCCGGTTCGAGCCGCTTTTCGGCTGGAGCCGGCCGGCACGGCAAGTTTGACGGGTGACTGTCTCGTGCGGGGTGACGGCGCTTCGCTCGTTCGAGTGTTCCGGGGCTCGAACGGCAGTACCAATGGCGGCCTCAAATCTGAAGTGCAACACCCACTAGCGTAAGGTGCGCACATGAATCAGACAACGCAGTACCGCCAGCTTCAGCCCGAGGACCGGATGACGATGGCGAGCATGAAGCAGCAGGGGTGCAGCGCCCGGGCCATGGCCCGGGCGCTGGGCCGCAGCCCTTCGACCATCACTCGGGAGTTGGCGCGCAACACCTTGACGGCAATGCCCTACGGTTCGCACACGGCGCAGGTCAGCTGTTTCAGCCGTCGGGCGGCCGCCCGACCTGCCGCCAAGCTGGCCTTCGACGGCCTGGGTTGGGGCGTGGTGCGCTCGATGCTGGACTGGAAGTGGTCGCCGCAGCAGATTGCCGCTACCCTCAAGCGCGTGTTTCCCGACGACCCTTCGCGCCACGTCTCGCACGAGACCATCTACACGGCCATCTACGCGCAGCCGCGCGGAGAACTGCGCAAGCAGCTCGTCGCATGCCTGCGCCACGGCCGCGGCACCCGCATGCCACGCTCTCGAGGCGAGGATCGGCGCGGGCAGATCCCCGACATGGTCAGCATCCATGTGCGCCCACCCGAGGTGAACGACCGCGTGATGCCGGGCCACTGGGAGGGCGACTTCATCAAGGGGGCGGGCAACAAGTCCTCGGTCGGCGTGCTGGTCGAGCGTACGAGCCGCCTGGTGCTGCTGGCCAAGATGGATGACGCCACTGCGGCATCGGCGCTGGCGGGCTTTTCTGCCAAGCTGAATTCGATTGCCGCCCCGCTGCGCAAAAGCTTCACCTACGACCAGGGCAAGGAGATGTCCCGGCACGTCGATCTGGCCGCACAGACTGGCGTGAAGGTCTACTTCTGCGACCCTCACAGTCCCTGGCAGCGTGGCACCTGCGAGAACACCAACGGGCTCATCCGGCAGTACCTGCCCAAGGGTACCGACCTAAGCGTCTTCAGCCAGGCCGAGCTCGACGGCATCGCCGACAGCTTGAACAGCAGACCACGCGCTACCCACGACTGGCAGACCCCGCTGGAGGTCTTCGCGCAGACCTTGGCCTGCTCCCAAAAGCCCTCGACCTCAGTTCATTGAACCGGGTGTTGCGCTTCGGACTTGAAACCGCCAATGCTTTCCACCACTGACTACAAGGCGTTGTCCATCGGCATGGCGATTGGCCGCAGGAATAGCGTGTCGCCGACGGCTTTCCGCCCGCCCGGCCTGCTCGGTCCCGGTCTGCTTTGGGTCGTTGGCCGTCCGTCACCAGTCGCCGCTGAAGGTCAGCTGACCGTCTCATCGCCGACACCCTGGCCTCCGGGATGCGGCCGCGGGCCTCACCGGCCAGGCTTGGCCGCGCCAAGCCCGGCGGCGCGCTCCACCAGCA
>NZ_JAPZSC010000022.1 GCF_027531545.1 Silanimonas sp.
TCCAGGCCGCCAAGCGCCGAGCGCGCGGCTTCGCCAGCTTCGACACGATCAGGACCGTCGTCTTCCTGATCGCAGGCAAGCTCGACTTCGCAGCGGTCAACCCTCATGCCCGGTAACCCACACGAAATTCAGAAGAGCCACATGTCTAGAGGATTGGCCCTCACCCTCGGCGCGCTGCTTCTGGGCGGCTGCGGCGCGATGAGCGCCCACCACGGCGCTGGCGGCCCGGGGCATGGCGGCAACCGCGCCACCGCCACGTACGGTCTGACTGCGCTGCAGAGCCCGCACACGCCGGCCGAGACGATGAACCGGCTGGAAGCCGAGGTGAAGAAGCGCAACCTCGCGGTAGTGGCCCGCATTGATCATGCCGCCGCAGCGCAGCGCATCGGCCAGACCTTGCGGCCGACCGAACTGCTGATCTTCGGCAACCCGCAGGCCGGCACGCCGCTGATGCTGTGCGCCCAGTTGACCGGCATCGACCTGCCGATGAAGGCGCTGGTGTGGGCCGATGCGGCCGGCCAGACCTGGCTCGGCTACAACGACCCGCAGTGGCTGATGCACCGCCACGGCCAGCGGGACTGTGCAGCGGCCGAGCAGGTGGGCAAGGCGCTGGCCGGCATCGCCGCCGCTGTGGTGGCGAAGTGATCGAGGTTGACGATGCCGCGCCGTCGGTCGCGTCGGCGCCGGGGCGCAGCTGCCCGCTGCACTACCGGTACCGACCCGAAGACTTCGCCATCGACGCGCCGGAGCACCTTCGGTCCCTCGACGTGCTGTACGTGGTGGGCGGCCTGTACGGCAATCCGCTGGCGCTGGACCGCGTGCTGGAGCTGTTCGACCGCGAACGGGGCCGCAAGCGGTTGGTCTTCAACGGCGACTTCCACTGGTTCGATGCCGACCCGGCGGTCTTCGCGCAGGTGCAGCGCGGGGTGTTGGCGCACGATGCCCTGCGCGGCAACGTCGAGACCGAACTGGCGGACCCGAACGCGGACGCCGACGCCGGCTGCGGCTGCGCTTATCCGGACTGGGTGGGCGACGGCGTGGTGGAGCGCTCCAACCGCATCCTGGCGCGCCTGCGGACGGCGGCAGACGCAGGCCAGCGCGCGGCGTTGGCGACGCTGCCGATGTGGCAGCGTGCCGATGTCGGGCCGCTGCGGCTGGGCATCGTGCACGGCGACGCCACCTCGCTGGCGGGCTGGGGCTTCGCGCAGGAGCACCTGCGCGCGCCGGACCACCGCGCCGAGGTCGCGCGCTGGCTGGGCCGCGCGGGTGTGGACGCCTTCGCCTGCACCCACACCTGCCTGCCGGTGTTCCAGGCGGTGCCGGGGTCGCAAGGCCGGCACGCGCGTTGGATCCTCAACAACGGCGCTGCCGGCATGCCCAACTTCCGAGGCGATGCCGCCGGACTGCTCACCCGCATCGCCGTCGAGCCGTCTGCCCAGGCGCACAGGCGGTTCGGCGTCGAACTCGGCGGTGGGGTGGTGGCAGAGGCCATCGCCATTGACATCGACCTGCCGCGCTGGCGGTCCGGTTTCGAGGCCGTTTGGCCTGAGGGCAGCGACGCCCATGCGTCGTACTTCGATCGCATCGTTCGTGGGCCGGAGTACGCGATTGCCGATGCGGTCCGACCCTTGGAGTAAATCAGATGCTCGCCATCGTGGGAGGCACAGGCCTCTATGAACTGCCCGGACTCGACATCCTCGAGCGCATCGCGGGCGACACGCCGTTCGGCAGGGCGTCGGGCGACGTCCTTCGCGGTCGCCTGCATGACCGCGAGCTTCTGTTCCTCGCACGCCATGGCGCTGGCCACCGGTTGCTGCCGCACGAGGTGAACTACCGCGCCAACGTTTTCGCGCTCAAGCGGGCGGGCGCCACGATACTGCTGGGGTTCTCGGCCGTCGGCAGCCTCGCACTCGAGGTAGCGCCGGGCACGTTGGCGATGCCCGAGCAGTACGTCGACTGGACTCGGGGCCGCCGGGAGCAGTCGTTCTTCGGCGGCGGGGTTGCGGCCCATGTCTCGACGGCTCGACCCGTCAGCGCGGCGATGGTCGAGGCGGTGCAGGCCGCCGCGGAACGTACCGGCACTTCTCTGACAAGGGGTCTGACCTACGCCTGCGTCGAGGGGCCTCGCCTGGGTACCCAGGCGGAGAGCCATCTGCTGCGGCAACTGGGCTGCCATCTGGTGGGCATGACGAACGTGCCGGAGGCGTTTCTGGCGCGCGAGGCGCAGATGGCCTACGCCACGGTGGGCCTGGTCACCGATTACGACAGCTGGCTGGACGACCCGTCGCAGCACGTCAGCGTGGGCGCGATCTTCGAGCGTTACGGTCAGACCTTGTCCATGGCCCGGCAGGTCCTCGACGAACTGCTGCGCATGCCGCTGCCGGAACCCGAGCCCGACAGCCGGCAGGCGCTCGCCAGTGCCGTGCTGACGCCCGACGAGGCGCTCAGCGCCGATCAGAAGGCGTGGCTGTCGGTGCTGCGCACGTGAGTGCATCGGTCGACAGGTCGGGCTCCCTCTTGTCGAGGTCCGTCGGCTGGCGAGCCTGCTCCGCATTGATGGGTGCGCTGGCACCGTGCGCGGCTGCGGCGTCGATCCTTGCGCCCCTGGCAGGTCCTCCGGGTTCCCTGCCGCAGGCGCCCTGGGTCTTTGCCGGGCTCCCAGGCCAGACGCCTCCGGCCACGCGCTTCGTTCTCGAGCGGCAAGACGGCGAGACGGTGCTGCGCGTTCAGGCGGCGGCCTCCTACGGCAACCTGGTGCATGCGCTGAAGGACGTGCCAGCAGGGCGGCTGTCCTGGCGGTGGCGTGTCGACAAGGCACTGACCCTTGCCGACCTGCGAACTCGCGAAGACGATGACGTGGCGCTGAAGGTTTGCGCGCTGTTCGACATGCCGCGGGCGGCGGTGCCCTTCGTGGAGCGGCAGCTTCTGCGGCTGGCCGAGAGCCGCACCAGAGAGTCGTTGCCGACCGCGACGGTGTGCTACGCGTGGGATCCGTCGTGGCCAGAGGGTACGGTCGTGCCGAACGTCTACAGCCGGCGGGTCCGCTACATCACGCTCGGCACGACGACCGGGTCCTGGCAGGCCGTGCAGCGCGACCTGGCGGCGGACTTCGTCAGGGCCTTCGGCGACGAGACCACCCGCGTCCCCAGGATTCTGGCCATCGCGGTGGGTGCGGACGCGGACAACACGCGCGGCGAGAGTCTGGGATTCATCGCCGATCTCGAGTTCACCAACGGGCCTGAGCGCTGACGGCCCTAGATCAGAGGACGATCATGACCTTCTTCGCCAGCCTTCCGCACGACGCCGGCGTTCGGCACATCCTGGGACTGAACCCGAGGGCGGGTCGCGCGTTGATCGAGTTTCACACTGCCGTGCTGCGGCAGGACACGGCGCTCGCGGCGCCGCACAAGGAGTTGCTGGCCGCCTACGTGTCCGGCGTCAATGCCTGCGCCTACTGTCACGGGGTTCATCGCCAGACGGCGCTCGCCTTCGGCATCGAAGAGACGCTGATCGAACGGCTGCTGGACGATCTGGAGTCGGCGCCGGTGGAACCGAAGCTGCGGCCTCTGCTGGCTTACGCCCGCAAGCTCACCCTGGCGCCTTCGAAGATGGTGGCGGCCGACGCACAGGCAGTCTTCGAGGCAGGGTGGACCGAGCGGGACCTGCACGACGCGGTGCTGACGATCGGCCTGTTCAACCTGATGAACCGCCTGCTGGAGGGTCACGGCGTCAAGGGCCAGGACCACTTGTACAAGGACCGAGGCGCTGCCCTGGCCCGCGACGGATACGCGCCGCTGCTCGCGCACCTGTCCGCTGCAGGCGAGGCAGACAGCGCAAGCCAGGCGCAGTGACAGCGGCTACCCGCCGAACACCGCTGTCACGAGTTCGTCGAATCCATCGACCAAGTGATCGTAGGACCGGTTGGGGTGGGGATCGGGCGGCCCCTCGGGCCCCCATTCCAGCGGCCGGCGGACGAACGCGGTCTTCATGCCGGCGTCCTGCGCTGCATTCAGGTCGAAGTTGTGGCAGGCCACCATCAGCGCCTCTTCGGCACGCAAGCCCAGCCACTTCAGCGCGGTGTCGTAGGCCTCTCGATGGGGCTTATAGACACCGATCATCTGGCACGAGACGACGGCATCCCATGTCAGCCCATTTAGCCGCGACACGTCCACCACCAGAGGCAGCGGCAGCATCGTGAACGAGACGACGGGCAGCTTCTCACGAAGTCTCGCGAGCGCTGGCGGAAAGTCGGGCCAGGCGCGCAGCCGATGCCAGCCGCGCCAGAGCTGCTGCTGGGCGGTGGGGTCCAGTGCCGGGATGCCGAAGTGGGCGACCGTCTCATCGAGTGCGCGCAGGTGCACGTCGTCCATGTCGAAGGCAGGCCGTACCTGACCCACGATCGCCCGCATCGACCGGCGCCGCCAGTCGTTGACGAATGCGCTTGGCTCGATACCTTGCAGGCGGTCCACCCCGAGACTGCGCAACTCGCTGACCAGCGAGCCGTGCCAGTCGAGCACGGTGCCTCCGGTATCGAAGAGGACCGCTCGCGGGGTGGCGCTCACAGGGCGCCGGCGTACTCGCCGCGTGCGGGGTAGTTCTTGGCCAGGGCAAAGTCGATGGCTGCGAGCAGTTCATCGAAGTGCGGCCTGGCGAACGGCATGGTCTGCACGGCGCCGTAATAGAGCGTTCCGTCCGGCCGGACGATGAAGACGCCGGGTTCGGAGAACAGCGGCGGCTCTTCGATGCCGATCGACGTCTGGCCCCGCGATGTGCTGATGTACAGGCCCCACTCGCGAGCGGTTGCCAGCGGCAGGTCGTAGCCGATGCGCAGATCGGGAGCCCGCAGCTTCTCTGCCAAGGCCTCGGCGCGCTCGCGTCCATCACTGGAGATGGCGATCACCCGGACGCCACGCTTGTCGAATTCCGGCTGCAGCCGGGCCAGCTCGAGAAGGTACTTCATGCAGATCGGGCAGTGCAGGCCCCGGTAGAAGACGACCAGCGTGAAGTTAGGCGGCGTTTCGCCGGTCAGCAGGTAGTCGCCGTGGGTGAGCGTGGGCACGCTAAGCGCGGGGACGGGAAGTCGGGGCATCAGCATGGGCAAGGCTCCTGCGGGCAATCGGACAAGGTCCGGCGCATCTCGCGCCTGAGACTTGCAATGTAGACCGCTGAGCGGAACGCCTGATGATCGATCGTCCCGAAAGGTACACCTTTCGTCCCATCGAGGACCGCCTCAATCGGCTCACCGGACTGCCACATCGCTTCGGCTTGCGTGCACGCGCCCTGCGTGGCGGCGTCCCTCGCAGCGCCGTTCAGCTCGAGCAACGCGCCGGCCTCAGTCACCTACACATGCTGCGTCACGGCGCCATCAAGTTGACCGATGGCGATGGACGGGCGCACCGTCTGAGTGGCCCTGTGGCTGAACGGGTGGTCTCAGCGTCCGCTTGGTGTCAGTTTGTGTGAATCCGCGTGCTAGTCTTTTGGGTCAGCACTCGCTGCACAGCGGGCATCGAAAGCGCCAGCAGCTACTTCCGCTCGGGGTCGATTGCACGCAGTGGCGATCGGCTGCTTCCGGGCATCGAACCTTCGACGTCGGCTATCTGGCGATGAATCCGATGGGGCGGCCGTCTCAACCCGACCCCGAGTAGACATCGGCGCTCCTAATCTAGTGTAGTGCGCGCCAAATCGTAGAACTTAATGGCCCCGGCATACTCCAAGCCGCCCAGGAGGTGGGCGATGCGGGTTGCCAAGACGATCGAGTTGGATGAGCGGACGGACCGGGAACTGCGGGTGCTGTCGCAGCGCAAGCGCATCGAGGTGCGTCTTCAGCAGCGTGCGCGCATCGTGCTGCTGGCGGCC
>NZ_JAPZSC010000031.1 GCF_027531545.1 Silanimonas sp.
ATCGACTCGATCGCCGCCCACTGCGACGGGTACTGGTCCTTGGCGTCGAACACCATGCGCACCGCGCGCTCGATCACCTCGGGGGAAAACTTCGGGGACTTCCTCATCTTGGCTCCATTCTCAATCGAAGGAGCCTCCTCAGAATCCGGGGCGGTTCAGTTCGGCCAGTCTGCGCTGGGCCTCGGCAACACGTGACAACTGCACGCGCCTCACGCGACCGTGCCTACAGCAGCGCTGGCGCGAACCGAAAACCCACTCGTCCCCTTCGTGCTGCAGCGTCAGCGCATCCCACTGCGTGTCGGCGCGGCACCTTTCCTATCGATACATGAATCACGAGACCACGCATCCACCCGGCACAGGCTTGGCCAGCTGGCCTCTCAGAACCCTGTTGGGCTGGGCTCTGCTGGCAACTGGGCCCTTGTTGGCCTGGCCTGGCGGATGGGTCGTGCTGCCGGCGTTTGCCAGCGCGACAGCTGGTTGGTTGCTGCTTCAGCGTCGGACAGTTGCGGAGCCGTCGATCATGGTTGAGCCCCCGGCATACGCGCCAACCCCGGATGCTCGCGCTCCGGCCGCGGGTCGTGTCGGCGCCGAGGTCATGGTCACCGAGGTTGTCCCGGTGTGGGCGCGGCAGATGGAGGCGACCCGCGACGTCGTCTCGAGCGGGCTTCAGGAACTGCTTGATTCGTTCAGCCGGACGTCAGGGTGCTTGGAGGATCTGGGCCGGACGTTGGACTCACTGCAGGTTGGTGCCGAGCCCGGTGCGATTGACCAAGCACTGCGCCGCGAGTCGGGTGCGCTGGACGCGCTCACCGAGGCCAGCCGTCGAGCCTTCGAGGAGCGCGACACCATGCTCGCGGAACTCGGCCGATGTGTCGATGCCATCGGGGAGTTGGAGCGCTTGGCGAAGCAGACTCGCGAGATCGGTCGCAGCACACGGCTGGTGGCGTTCAACGCCTCGATTGAGGCCAATCGCCAGCAAGGCGGCCGCGCGGACAGCGGCAGCCTGGCGGTGGCCAGCGAGTTGCGGGCGCTGGCCGGCCGAATGGCCGAGACGGGCGAGCAGATCGAGCAGGTGGTGGCGCGACTGCTGGGCAGCATCTCCGGCCCGCGTCGGGGCTTCGAAGCCGCCGACACGAGCATGCAGGAACTCCGGATGGAGATAGACCTTTGCGCCCGCGCCGCGTTGGGCGCGCTGCTCGGTTCGCTTGGCAAATCGCTGTCGGGCAATCAGTCGCTGCGCGATACCAGCCGCGAACTTGGGAAACAGCTCGAGACGGCGTTCGTGAACTTCCAGTTCGGTGACCGGGTGTCGCAGATGCTGAGCATCGTGAGCAACGACATGGTGAGTTTCGCACGCTGGGTCGCCGAGAACCCCCGCTGCACCCAGACCGATGCAGCCGCGTGGCTGGCAGCTCTGGAGGCTAGCTACACGATGGAAGAACAGCGCTCCACCCATCATGGCAATGTGCACGTGAACAACAGTGCCAGCGTCGAGTTCTTCTGATCCAGACCATAGGCAACCTACCCATGAGCAAGACCGTAATGATCGTTGACGACTCCGGCAGCTTTCGCACCGTCGTCAAGCTGGCGCTTCAGAAGTCCGGGTATGAGACCGTCGAGGCGGTGGACGGCCAGGACGCCGTTACCAAGCTGGACGGGCGCAAGCTGAACCTCATCGTCTGCGACGTGAACATGCCCAACATGGATGGGCTGTCCTTCCTGCGGCATCTGAAGACCACGGGTTCGTACAAGTTCATCCCAGTGATCATGCTCACCACCGAGAGCCAGGAAGCCAAGAAGGCCGAGGGCAAGGCTGCAGGCGCCCGCGCATGGATCACCAAGCCCTTCCAGCCCAGCCAACTGGTCGACGCCGTGAACAAGCTCTGCGTCTGACTCCGCATCATGACACGGACGATCCTGCTCATCGACGACTCTCCCAGCGTGCGCACGCTCATGCGCGGCGCGCTGGAACGCGAGAACTTCAGCGTGGTCGACGCCGGCGACGGCGAGGAGGCGATGGACAAACTCGACGGTCAGCCATTCGGCCTGATCGTCAGCGACCTGGCGATGCCACGGATGGACGGGTTGTCCTTCCTGCGCTGGCTACGCGTACACCCGCGCTACAAGTTCACGCCGCTGCTGATTCTGACCACCGAGACCCGCAAGAAGGTGAAGGAGTCGGCCCGCCAGATGGGCGCCCAGGGCATCCTGGCCAAGCCCTGCACCCCTACGCAGCTGGTCACCGCCGTGCAGCGGCTGTGCCGTTGAACCAGGTCCACCATGTCGACAACCCACCTACTGGCCCTCGGCCCCGAGATGACCATGCCAGTCGCTGCCGCTGTACGCAGCCAGCTGGTCGAAGCGCTGAACCGTGCAGGACCACTGAGTCTGGACCTAGGCGGCGTCTCCGACTTCGACAGCAGTGGCATTCAGCTGCTACTGGCCGCGCGTCGCAGCTTGGCCGCACGCGGCGACTCGCTCAACCTGCACGCGGCCAGCGCCCCAGTGCGGGATGCGCTGGCGATCTATGGCCTGGGCGACCTGCTCAAGCCTGCAAAGCCCTGAGGAGTACAACATGACGAGCGACGACGACGCAGAAGTAATTGCTGCCGCACGGGCCGGCTTCCTGGACGAAGCCGCCGACATGCTGCAACAGTTCGAAGCCGCACTGCTGGTGATGGAAAGCGACCCCGGTAACGCCGAGAACCTGAACGCGGCATTCCGAGCGGCACACACCATCAAGGGCACTGCAGGACTGTTCGGCTGCGACGCGGTGGTGTCCTTCACGCACGAGGTCGAGACGCTGATGGAAGCGCTGCGCTCGGGCGACCTGGCCGTCAGCGACGCCATCTCGGCGGCGCTTCTCGAGGGCCGCGACCAGATGGAGGCCCTCATCGACGAAGTGCGGACCGGGGCCTGCGACCCGGAGGTACGGGCGCGCAGTGTCACGTTGGGGCAACGCTTGCAGCAGCTGCGCCGCGGCGACGCCGCCGACCATGGCGAGGGCGCCGCCGAGTCGACAGCCACGGCCGCCGCATCCAAGGACGAGACCGCCGGCGCAGGCCTGTGGCACATCTCGCTGCGCTTCGGTCCCGACGCACTGCGCAACGGCCTCGATCCGCTGGCCTTCCTGCGCTATCTGGGCAAGCTGGGCCGCGTGGTCCATGTGCACACCCTGACGGACGCCGTACCCCCGCTGGCCGCACTGGACGCCGAGTCCTGCAACCTGGGCTTCGAGCTGCGCCTGCTGACCGAACGGAACCGACAGGACATCGAACAGGTTTTCGAGTTCGCACTCGACGACTGTGCACTGGCCATCCTGCCGCCGGACGCCGGAGTGGCCGAGTACGAGGCCTTGCTGACCGAACGATGCGGCGGCGACGACACGGCGGCCGCTGCACTGCGAGCCATTTGGCACCGCCAGGGTGTCAGTCTGCAAACGGACGAAGCCCCACTCGCGGCCGCGGCACCGGAGACCGCCGAGATGGCAACAGCCGCGCCGGCTGCGCTCTCCGCGCCAACCCCCTCAGCGCTCGAGCGCCGTGGCAGCGGATCGGACCGCCGATCAGCCACAGGCCGCCGCGGTGATGAGGCGCGCTTCATCAAGGTACGTGCCGACAAGCTCGACCGTCTCATCGACCTGATCGGCGAGCTCGTCATTGCCGGTAGCGGTGCGCAGATGGCAGCCAACGCCGAGGGCAGCGCGAGCTTCCTGGAGGCCGCGCAGCGCGTCAGCGACCTGGTACAGGCCACGCGCGACGGCGCCCTGAGCCTGCGCATGGTGCCCGTGGGAGAGACCTTCAGCCGCTTCACGCGCGTGGTGCGCGACATCAGCAAGCAGCTGGGCAAGGAGATCGAGTTGATCGTCACCGGGGGCGATACCGAGCTCGACAAGAGCATGGTCGAACTCATGGGCGATCCGCTGATGCACCTGGTGCGTAACAGCCTGGACCACGGCATCGAGGGCCCGGACGAGCGCACCGCCGCCGGCAAGGCACGCGTCGGCCGGCTGGGTCTGAACGCTTATCACGAGGCCGGCAGCATCGTCATCGAGGTCAGCGACGATGGCCGGGGCCTTGCGCGCGACCGCATCATGAAGAAGGCCGTGGAGCGAGGCTTGGTGGCGGATGGCTCCGCGCTGTCCGACCCCGAGGTCTGGCAATTGATCTTTGCGCCGGGCATCTCCACCGCCGAGCAGGTGACCGACATCTCGGGTCGCGGAGTGGGCATGGACGTGGTCAAGCGCAACATCGAGGCGCTGCGCGGCCAGATCAGCCTCGCCAGCACCGAGGGGCGGGGTACCACGACGCAGATCCGGCTGCCACTGACTCTGGCCATGATCGACGGATTCCTCACCCTGGTGGGCGGCGTGCACTACGTCCTGCCGCTGTCGGTGGTGAGTGAGTGCATCGACCTGCCGCACGAGTGCCAAGAGCACCCCGACCGCACTGCCGGCACCTTCGACCTTCGGGGCGAAGTGCTGCCCTACCTGGACCTGGCTCTGTTCTATGGCGCTGAACCAACCGCTGACGCTGTGCGGGGTCGTCGGAGCCTGGTGGTGGTGCGCCAAGGCGCCGTGCGCATCGGCCTTGTCGTCGATCGGCTGCTGGGCGAGCACCAGACCGTGATCAAGCCGCTGGCGGGCATCTTCAAGCCCTTGGAGGCTCTGGCCGGCTCCACCATCCTGGGCTCGGGCGACGTGGCGCTCGTGCTTGACATGCGGGGCCTGCTGGCCGCGGCCATCCGGCCCGGCTCTACCGGCGCCCGCGCCCGTACCGCCACGCCCGCTCCTGCCACCGCCATCAGTCCCATTCGGGGCGAATGAGCCGGTGCAGCCCTTCCCAAATCTTTACCGCACCCAACGCGTACCCCAGAGAGGACTGCCGTGAAACACATCCTTCGTTCCATGCAGCTGTGGCAGAAATTCGCCACGCTGGGCATCATCGGCGCGGTCATGACCGCCGTGCCCACCTATCATGTGATCAAGGCGCGCAATGCCGAGATCGCCGTAGCCAAGAGTGAGGAAGCCGGCATCGGCCCCGTTCGCTCCGCCGTCGCGCTGCAGCGGGGCCTGCAGACGCACCGTGGCTACTCGGGGATGGTGCTGGGCGGCAACGCCGCCTCGGACGGCGACCGCAAGGTCCGCGCCACCGAGGTCGCAACGGCCCTTGCGACCCTGAACAAGCAGATGGTCGACCTGGCCTACACCTTGCCGGTCGACAGCTCCAAGGCGCTGAAGAACGATTGGGACCGGTTGCATCAGCAGGTCGACAGCCGCAGCATCACGCCGGCCGAGAGCTGGGCGGCGCACGGGGCCCTCGTGCAGGCCAACATCACCCTGATCGATCAGGTGGCCGATGCTTCAGGCCTCTCGCTGGACCCGGTGTCCGAGACCTACTACCTGATGACGGCCATGGTGGACCACCTGCCGCGCCTGGCCGAAGTGCTGGCCATGACCCGAGGCATGGGCGCGCAGATGCTGGCGGCCAAGGAGATCACCAGCACCGAGCGGGCTAGGCTGGCGCTGTTTGCAGAGCAGGCGCAGTACCTTCGCTCGAGGGCGACCGCGCAGATCGACAAGGCGGTCAGTATCGATCCGGGCCTCAAGGCGCAGTTGGCCAACGTGGTGACGGCGGCCGCGGAGTCCGACCGCTTCTTCAAGCTGGTCGAGAAGGAACTGCTGAGCGGCACCAAGTCGTCCTTGACCCCGATGGACTACTTCCGCGCCGGCACGCAGGCCCTGGACGCCCAGTACAAGCTGCTCGACGAGACGGCCACCGCACTCGACAACAAGCTTCGCGACCGCATCGAGGCAACCCAGCAGGCACGCAATCTCCTGCTGGCGCTGCTGGCTGGGCTGGGCGCCGTCGCCGTGGGCCTGGGCTTCGCCATCTCGCGTTCGGTCACCAAGCCGCTGGGCCACGCCGTGGAGGCGGCCAACGCAGTGGGGGAGGGCAACCTTGAGTTCCCGATCGCCACGACCGGTCGCGACGAGGCCGCGAAGCTCCTGCAGCGGCTGGCCGACATGCAGGGCCAGTTGCGCCAGCGCCGGGTCGAAGACAGCGAGCGGCTGGCCGCCACCGAGTCGGCCGCCCGCGCCGCGAGCCAAGTCGCCGAGGAGATTGGTGCCGCCGTCGACGGCGCCACCCAGGGCGACTTCACGCGCCGCATCGCGCTCGAGGGCAAGGAAGCCTTCCACGCCGACCTCTGTGGGAAGTTCAACCAGCTCGTCGACACCGTCAGCGGCACTATCCGCGAGGTGCGCGCCGCAGCCAACCAGCTCAGCGCCGCCAGCGGGCAGGTCACCCAGACCAGCCAGAGCCTGAGCCACGGTGCCAGCCAGCAGGCGGCCAGCGTGGAGGAGACCACCGCCTCGCTGCAGGAGATCAGCGCCAGCGTCAAGGGCAACGCCGAAAGCGCCAACGTCACCGATGGCATCGCCACCAAGGCCGCCAAGGAAGCCGCCGACGGTGGTGCCGCCGTCGGCCAGACGGCGGAAGCCATGAAGTCGATCGCCACCAAGATCAGCATCATCGACGACATCGCCTACCAGACCAACCTGCTCGCGCTGAATGCCGCCATCGAGGCCGCGCGCGCCGGCGAGCACGGCAAGGGCTTTGCGGTCGTGGCCGCCGAGGTGCGCAAGCTCGCCGAGCGCAGCCAGGTGGCTGCGCAGGAGATCGGCAGTCTGGCCTCGCACAGCGTGGGCCTTGCCGAGAAGGCCGGCACGCTGCTGTCGGGCATGGTCCCTGGCATCCAGAAGACCAGCGAGCTGGTGCAGGAAATCGCGGCAGCCAGCGGCGAGCAGAGCGACGGCGTCGCGCAGATCACGGGCGCCATGAGCCAGCTCAGCAGCGCCACGCAACAGACCGCCAGTGCGAGCGAAGAGCTCAGCGCCACGGCCGAGGAGCTGTCGGCCCAGGCTGAACAGCTGCAGGAGTTGATGAGCTTCTTCCGCCTCGCCGACGACGGCACCGAGGCCGCAGGCCCGCTGTCACGGGCCGGCGCGGCGCGGCCGCGCGCCACGCGCGCGGCGCCACCCGCATCCGGCGCTCTGCGCTTTGGTCATGCCACGAAGGCTGCCGCGCGACCCGCGCCCACCCTGTCGGACGACACCGTCGACGAGGCCGCGTTCGGACGTTTCTGAGCCAACCCCGGGGCGTCGACACGCCCCGCACACCGCTGAACGCCATGCTCCAACCCCTCAACTCCCTGCCGTCCACTGCCATCCCGGGCGGCACCGGCCATGACTCCGATGCGCCGCTGTCGCTGCTGCGCATGTCGGTGGGCGACGAAGCTCTGGCCGTCTCGATCGACGACGTGCGCGAGATCCTGCAGGTCGCACGCCTGACCCCGCTGCCGCGCACGCCGGACTTCGTACGTGGCGTGATGAACCTGCGCGGCGCCGTGGTACCCGTGATCGACCTGTCGGCGCGGCTGGGCGGCCCCGCCACGGTGACCGGGCGCCGCTCGTGCATCGTGGTCGTGGACGCCACCGACGCGGCCCCGGCCAACGCCGCTGGCAACGACCCAGACGGCCCCGGCCAACCGTTCACCGTGGGGCTGCTGGTCGACGCGGTGTACGAGGTGTTCGACCGTGCGGCGCACGAAGTCGAGTCCGCGCCCGCGCTCGGCACGCGCGTAGCCCCGGGCTTCCTGCGGGGCATCACACGCTCGGGCGGGCAGCTGATCGGCGTGCTGGCGCTGCAGCACGTGCTGGCCGCCGATGAGCTCTCCAACGCCATCGCCGCCTGGCGCACGCACTGAAGGACTGCCCATGACCGCGCTGTCGCGTAAAGCCTTCGAGGCCGTCACGCAGCTGTTCCATGAAGCGTCGGGCATCCGCCTGGGCGACAACAAGGAAGCCTTGGTCGCCGGTCGCCTGCAGCGCCTGGCCCAGGAGGCCGGCGTGGACGACCTCGAGGTCTATGTCGAGCGCTTAGTGCGCGGCCACGCCCCGGCCGCCGAGATGACCCGCGTCATCGACAGGCTGACCACCAACGAGACCTATTTCTTTCGCGAGCCCCAGCACTTCAATGATCTGGCCGAGCGGCTGCAGGCGCACCAGGCCGCGGGCGGCGGCGAGTTCAGTGTGTGGAGTGCCGCCAGCTCCAGCGGCGAAGAGGCCTACAGCGTCGCGATGCTGATGGCCGACCAGCTGGGCGACGGTCCCTGGCAGGTGTGGGGTACCGACCTGTCGACGGCCATGGTCGACAGCGCGCGCCGCGGCGTCTACTCCATGGAGCGCGCCCGCCTGGTGCCGCCTGACTACCTGCGACGCTTC
Organism: Silanimonas sp.; assembly: GCF_027531545.1. Classification (GTDB taxonomy): domain Bacteria; phylum Pseudomonadota; class Gammaproteobacteria; order Xanthomonadales; family Xanthomonadaceae; genus Silanimonas. The sequence goes on from NZ_JAPZSC010000031.1 coordinate 8,285, forward strand.
TGCCTCAAGGGCCATGGCAACCACCGGGGCGATCTGCTGGTGAGCAAAGCGCTGAGGCAGCGCGTGCACTTCCTGCCGGGCAACCTGATGGCCGATTTGCCGCAGCTTCCGACGTTCGACGTGATCTTCCTGCGCAACGTGCTGATCTATTTCGACAACGAGGCCAAGTCGCAGATCGTGCGACGCGTGCTGCAGCAGCTCAAGCCCGACGGGGTGCTCTACACCGGCCATGCCGAGTCGCTGTCGACGCTGAACCTGCCGGTGCGGGCCTTGGCCACCGCGATCCATGTCCGCGCCTGAACGGACGACCTTGGCGCTGCGCATGGCACGTGCAGCCGAGCGCGTCTCGCGCGGCGGCGTGCGCACGGACTCCGCAGCCTGCGCGCACACAAGACGCTCGCAGATCCCGGCACGCCCGGGCGAGCACCTGACGCTGATGCCGGGTCAGCTGCACTTCGGCGGCCATGCAGCGACCTTGCGCACGCTGCTGGGATCGTGCCTGGCCGTGACCTTGTGGCACCCCGAACGGCGGCTGGGCGGCATGTGCCACTTCCTGCTGCCCTCGCGCCAGCGCAAGGAGGACGAGCCGCTCGACGGCCGATACGGCGACGAGGCGCTGGAGGCCATGGTGAGCATGCTGCGCGCCACCGGATGCGCGCCAGCCGACTTCCAGGCGCATCTGTACGGCGGCGCCGACACCATGCCCGAAGGCAGCTCGCTGAAGTTCAACGTGGGCGAGCGCAACATCGAGCAGGGCTTCAACCTGGTCGACCGCTACGGCTTCCAGATCCACGGCGTCGATGTGGGCGAAGACGTCCCAAGAACCGTGGTGCTGACGCTGGCGACCGGCGAGGTCACCATGCGCCGGGGCCAAGGCACGGCGCCGCAACCCCACCTGCAGTCCAGTCCTCATCGGAGCAGAACGTGAACGAACGTCGCATCAGCGTGATCGTGGTCGACGACTCGGCCGTGGTGCGCAAGCACTTGGCCGACACGCTCACCGCGGCAGGCATCGAGGTCATCGCCGCCGCGAGCGACCCCCTGTTCGCCTGGCCCAAGATGGAAGCACGCTGGCCCGACGTGATCGTGCTCGACGTGGAGATGCCGCGCATGGACGGCATCAGCTTCCTGCGCAAGGTCATGAGCGAGCGGCCGACCCCCGTGGTGATGTGCTCCACGCTCACCGCAGCGGGAGCCACCACCACGCTGCAGGCGCTGGCCGAGGGCGCGGTCAGCTTCGTCACCAAACCCAAGCTAGGACTGCGCGACTTTCTCGGCGATCCCAGCAATGGCCTGGTCGCCGCGGTGCGCACGGCGGCCCAGGCCCGCGTGCGCAAGTCGCCGCCGCCGGCAGCCGGCTCGCCGGCTGCCGGCGCCCTGAAGCGTCCGCCAGCCGCACCGCTGCCCGCCGCACTCCGCGCCATGGCCGAGACCACCGACCGCGTACTGGCCATCGGAAGCTCCACGGGCGGCGTGCAGGCCATCGAGAGCGTGCTGACCGCCCTGCCCCGCACCACACCGGGCATCGTCATCGTTCAGCACATGCCGGAGTCGTTCACCGCCGCGTTCGCCGCCCGGCTGAACAGCCTGTGCGAGCTCGACGTCCGCGAAGCGCGCGACGGCGACCGCGTGATCCCCGGACGCGTGCTCATCGCTCCAGGGGGCCGTCACATGCAATTGGTGCGCAGCGGCGCCCAGTATCTGGTCACCGTGCGGGACGGCCCGCTGGTCAACCGCCACAAGCCCAGCGTGGACGTCCTGTTCCGCAGCGTCGCTCACCACGCGGGCGCCAACGCCGCCGCCGTTCTGCTCACCGGCATGGGCGACGACGGCGCGCGGGGTCTTCTTGAACTGCGTCAGGCCGGCGCCCACACCGCGGCACAGGACGAGGACACCTGCGTGGTCTTCGGCATGCCCCGCGAGGCCATCCGGCTGGGTGCCGCCGCCGATGTGGTGCCGCTGCACGAGGTGCCGGGCTGGCTGCAGGCGGCGGGCCACGCGGCCGCCACCACCGCCGTCACTGCTGCCGGGCCCTGAACAGCCAGTGCGCTTTACCGCTTTTCGCACCGATGCCGGGATGGCTCAAGAGCCAGCATCGCGCTTCGACGCCCAACCGTCACCGCCTACATGAGCGACCGCACCCAGAACCGCCATACCCACTGGGCCTACGCCCGGATCCATCAGGCCATGGCGCCCGGCGAGCGGCTGATGATCCGCCTGCGCTTGCGCAGCAAGCTGGCGCTGCTGGGGGTTCTGATGACGGTTCCCCTGCTGCTGCTGGGAGCGCTCAGCCTCCGCGACCTGTGGCGGCAGCTCGACATGGCCGAGCGAGAGACCGCGGGTCTGCAGGCGCTGGGCCTGCTGGTCAGGATCGTTCCCGAGCTGCAGCTGCAGCGCGCGCAGGCGATGGCCGACCCGGTCTCGCCGACGCAGGATCCGGCACACCACCTGGCCGCGAGCCGGCGCGTCGTGGACGAGGCGCTGCCCGCGCTGGACCAGGCCATGGCCGCCGAGGCGTTGGCCCCGGCCCGCGAGCCCTGGCAGACCCTGCATCAGCGGCTGAATGCCAGCGCCGGGGGCGCCGGAGGTGGCTTCACAGCACAGTCCGAACTCCTGGATGCCACGATTCTGCACATGCGGCTGGTGGCCGAGGTCTCGGGGCTGGTCCTGAACGACGATGCAGTGGCCTACCAGATGATCGACTTGCTGGTGAACGTCGACCCGCAGCTCGCCGAGGCTTTGTCCAGGACGGTGGCACTGGGTGGCGCTGCGCTGGCCACGCAGGGGGTCAGCATGACCGAGCTCGCACAGGTGCTGGCCGTCGGCCAACTGGCCGCCCGGATGCAGGCGAACCTGCACGCCCGGCTGGAGGCCCTGGCCCGCCACGACGGTGAGGCGCCGGGCTCGGCGGCCCCGGCCCGCGCGGCCGTGGAGCAGTTCATGCGGGACGTGGATGCGCGCTTCGGTACATCCGGCGTGGGCGGGGACGCGGCTCGCTTTCGCGCCGATGGAGACCACGCCCTCGCACTCGTCCATGCCTTGCAGCGCGACCTGATCCTGCGGCTGCAGGCCCACCAGACCCAGAGGGAACGCCTGCTGTGGCTCAAGATGGGCGCGCGGACGGCGGTCATGCTGGCCGGCCTGGCGGTGATGATGTACCTGATCTCGGCCTTTTTCGTCAGCTTCCACCGTTCGCTGGACCGCTTGCATCGCGGCACGGCCGCCATCGCGGCCGGCAATCTGGCGCATACCTTGCATGTTTCCGGCCGCGACGAACTGGCCGAGATCGGCGGCATCGTCGAGTCCATGAGCGCCCGGCTGTCGACCCTGGTGGCCGAGATCCGCACCAGCGCAAGCTTCGTCAACCAGACCGGGCAGCAGGTCAGCGTCAGCAGCACGCGCCTGGCCGCCCGGACCGACGAGCAGGCCGGCAGCCTGCGCAGTTCGGTCGCCGCGATCAGCAGCCTGTCGGTGGACATGGCGCGGAACGCCAAAGCCGCGCACGAGCTCGACGAGCTCGCTCAGCGCCTGACGGTCCAGGCCGAGCAGGGCCACCTGTCCATGCGGGAGACCGTGCAATCCATGCTGCAGCTGCAGCACGCCGTCGAACGCGTGTCCAAGGTGGTCCGGGTGATCGACGAGGTGGCGTTCCAGACCAGCATGCTCTCGCTGAACGCGGCCATCGAGGCGTCGCGCGCCGGGGACAGCGGGCGCGGGTTCGCCGTCGTGGCCATCGAAGTCCGCCAGCTGGCGCAGCGCTGCGCCGACTCGGCCGAAGAGATCCGAAGGCTGATTGGCGAGACGGGCGCGCAGGCGCATCAGTCGACCGAGATGCTGGATGCCGCCAGCAGCAGCCTGGACGCCGTGGTGCGGGGGGTCCGCGACATCTCGAGCGCGCTGCGCGGCATCTCCGACCACAGCACGCAGCACAGCAAGGACCTGCAGCTGGTCACCCACGCCGTGGGCAATCTGGACGAGATCACGCGCGAGAACGCGATGCTCGTGGAGCAGTCGGCCACCGCGTCGCATGCGCTGGTAGCCCGCGCTGACCGGCTGCGCGACGCCGTGTCATCGATTCGCCTGCGGCAGGGGTCGGCAGACGAAGCGCTCAGCCTGGTCGAGCGCGCCCTGGCGCATGTGCAGGCGGTGGGGCGGGACCGCGCGGTCGCTGACTTCCACGATCCCGCGGGCGCCTTCATCGACCGCGACCTGTACGTGTTCGCGTTGGGTCGCGACGGGCGCTACGTGGCCTGCGGCGCCAAGCCAGACAACGTCGGGCAGCTGTACAACGTGACGAAGGGGCTGGACGCTGCCGTCTTCCAAGCCGCGTGGGCGGCGGCCGAGTCCGGTGGCGGCTGGGTCCAGTACACCGTCGTGGATCCCTTGACGAAGCGGGTCAAGCCCAAGGAAAGCTGGATCGTGCCGCTCGACGAGGAAACGCTGCTGGGGTGCGGCGTGTACCGGAGCGCACCGGTCGACGCGGCCGTGAAACCGCTGCCCCCGCCGGCGAGCGAGCCCGCACGGCCTGACCACCCGACGGCCGAAGCGGTGGCCTGAGCACCGCGCGCGACGCCCAACCGCAGGCGCAGCGCCGGCAAGCTCTCAGAGCGCTGCTCAAGTCATCGGCCGGGCGGGCCGATACAGCCGACACAGTTCGGGTTCTACCAGCCCGCCCACGACCTCCGACGGCACCGCCGCGAACGAGCCTTCCATGATCAAGCCTGCCCACCCAGCCACGTTGCTGCTGGCCACGGTCCTGGCGATGCCCGCCTTTGGCAGCACCGACGCCACCAGGGAAGACGCCGTGGCCATGGTCAAGAAGGCCGTGGCCTTCATCAAGGCCCAGGGCGCGGAGAGGGGCTACGCCGCCATCAGCGACCGCGACAGTCCCTCGATCGACCGGGGCCTCTACCTGGCGGTCTACGGCCTGGACGGCAAGTGCCTCGCCCATGGCGACAACCCCCGGCAGATCGGTCGCGACCTGATCGAGCAGAACGCCACGCTGGTCGAAGAGAGCGCCGCCGCTGCCGAGAGTCTTCGCCATCAGGCGCAGCAGCTTGGCGCGACGGTGAGCAGCTTCCGGTTGGCCAACGCGCCGGAGGGACTCGATGCGTCGCGCGCGGGCTTGGCGCCTTCCTCGATGACGGCACCGCTGCCCCTCCTCTCATGAAGCGGTGCTGCGGCTGTGAAGGCCCGATGTCTCCGCCGGCAACACCGTGCCCGTCACTGACCAGGTCGACACGCGGCAAGGGATCCCGTCGGCCGATCTCAACTCGACCCTAGGAGTCCCGATGCGCCCGAACGCTCTGAAGCTGCGACTTGCCCTTTCCACGCCAGCTGCGGCCGGCTTGGGCAAGCTCCGCGAGTACTTCGCATATCACGGAGTCTGGTCGCCGGGTGTGCGTTGTCTGCGGCAGATGACGATCCGCTCGAAGGTGCTGCTTGTGATGGGCATTCTGGCGGCCCCGATGCTGCCCCTGGCGGGGTACGTGGTTCTTGGCCAGAGTCAGGAGGTAAGGCTCAACACCCAGCGCCTTGCGGGCATGGAGCTGGCCCTCGCGAGCCTTGGGTTGCAGACCGAACTGGTTGCGACGGCCGCAGCGCTGGACTCTGGTGAGCCGAGGCCGCCCGACGCGAGGACCAGCGCGGATGCTGCACTGCGCAGCGCGTATCACGATGCCCTGCATCGCGGCCTCGACATCCGTGAGACATGGGAGCGTGGGCGGGTCGACGTCGACCGCGCCATCGCGGCGCCGATCGACCACTCGGCAGCCAGCCAACGCCTGCGGCAGGCAGCGCTGACGGCACTTCAGGATCTGCGCATCCACGTCATCTACAGCTCGGGCCTGCTGTCGCATGGCGACGGCCCTCTTCAGGCGGCCAGCGAGCTGGCGGCCGAGGTGCTTCCCGCGCTGCAAGAGGCCATCGAGAAGCTTCACCACGAGGTGCACGAGGGGGTGAGCCAAGGCCGCGGCTCCGAACCCGACCGGCACGCGCTCGTGCAGCGCCAGGCCATGGCGCTGGCCGACGTCCTGCGACTGGAACAGCAGGTCCGGCAACACGCCACCATGAGCCGGGGTGACCTGGCACAGCAGGTGAAGTCGGTCCGCGACCTCATTGCCATGGTCCAGCGCGACGTGATGCTGCCGGGCGCAAGCCCCGACCTCACCCCCTTGCGCAAGACCTATCGTCAAGCGAGTGCCGAAGTGAGCCTGCTGCGCCAGAGCCTGGCGGCGCAGGTGACCGAGCAGTTGCGGCAGCGGCAGTCCGCGGCCGTGGCGATGCGGACGCAGGTGTGCGTCGCGCTCGTGGTGGCGATTCTTCTGTCGGGCTACCTGACGTACTGCTTCTTCCTGGTCATGGGAGGCGGGGTGCGCCAGCTGCAGCAGCAGGCTCGTCGGATGGCGGATGGCGATCTGAGTGCGAGGCTGAACCCGTTGGGCCAGGACGAGGTTGCCGTCACCATGAACAGCATGTCCACGGCCTTGACGCGACTCTCCGACCTGATGGGGTCGGTCAGGCAGGGCGTCGGGGCGGTCAAGCAGGCCTCGGAGGTGGTGGCCGGCGGCAACCGCGACATCGCCGAACGGAATCAGGCCACGACACGGGCGGTGAGCAGCGTGTTCCAGGGTGTGCAGAGCAACGCCCAGCAGTTGGCTGCCTGCGGGCACCAAGTTGAGAACGTCGTGGCGCTGGTCCGGGCTCTCAGACTGGAGAGCGCCCGCAACAGAAAGCAGATGCAGCGCTTGCGTGAGCGCATGGCCTCGCTGCGCCACAACAGCGCCGAGATCGGCGAGATCGTCCGCCTGATCGACAACATCGCTTTCCGCACGAACATGCTGGCCTTGAACGCGTCCGTGGAGGCCGGCAAGGCCGGCGAGGCGGGACGCGGCTTCGCGGTGGTGGCCCACGAGGTGCGGAGCCTCGCCGCCCGAGGGGCCGATGCCGTGCGCCGAATCGGGGACATCGTCGGCCGCTCCGCGGAGGACATCGAGCTCAGCCGGGTGCTGGTGGACGAGACCGGCGATGCGCTGTCCCGAGCCGACCAGCACGTGGACAACATCCACGTTGCCATGGATGACGTGGCCAACCTGTCGCACCAGGGTCGCACGGAGTCGAACCACATCCTGGAGCAGTTGCAGCTCATCCGGAGCGACGCCGAGTTGGGACTGCAGCGCGTGCAGCAACTGGCCGAGGCCTCGAACGCCCTCCATGCCCAAGGCCAGAGCCTGGCCTACCGCATCGGGCAGTTTCGGCTGAGCTGAGGGTCAGGGTGATGCGGGCGACCGATCGGCTGTCCTGCTGTCGGCGCTGATGTGGGCCTTGGGCCGCAACCGTGACCTTGGCTTCCGGCTGGTTGTAGCGGGCGTTGTGGCAGGCGATGTAGCCGTTGCGGTCCACCGCTATGCCGAACACGAGCTTGTCGAACAGCTCCAGCAGCTTCTCCTGCACCTGCGGGAACAGGCGCTCGGCCAGCGCCACGAAGCGCGGCGCATAGGGAATTCAAACGCCCTCTGGGAGCCTCTGGGAAGCCCGACTGCGCATGGGTGGCGCCTGGGTGGCCGATGCAATGCCGACCTGGATGGCTTGGAACTGGCGTCTGCACCGTTGTCTTGTGGGGATGCGGCCGGCCCATTCGGTTCGATCGGGCTCGCTGGGTCTGAACATCAGGGTTGACGCAAAGTCCATCGGCATCGAGCCGACATGCGGCGCAGCGCCATCCTGGCTGCGGTTGTCAGCGCAGCCTGGGGCGAGGTGTCTTTGACGGTCAGCGCGGCTCGGGCAGCGAAGTCTTGCCCCGCCTCGCGCACCCGTCCCCGAGGCGGCGGCTGCGGATCCAGCCCCAGGTGGCACAGGATCTTCTCGATCACCGGCCGCTCGAGGATGGCCGCGATGATCTTGAGCCCGCCGCCGCAGTTCGGGCAATGCTGCATGTCGATGTCAAGGACCCGCTTGAGCAGCCGCGCCCAGCTGATGCGATTCGGCCGGGCCGGGACCATCTGAACCTCGCACTCGGCGGGCGCCGCGGCTTCGCTGGCCGTTTGCGCTTGTGCGGGCGGTTGCTGCGGCACCACCAGCGGCCTGAGCTTCGCGTTCGGGGCCAATACTCCTTGGTTCGCGCAGCGGGGGGCCGATCACTTCGCGCAGCGAAGCTATGCGGACACCAAACTGATGAGGTGCAACCTCGGCCGCGGCACCAACGCGGCCAGCCGCTGCATGAACTCCAGCGGGCTCATGATCACTACGGGATTCAGGGGCAAGGTCAAGCAGCTTGTCGTGGCCGCACTCGCCGCAGCGAGGCCTCAGGAAGCCGCGGGCCAGGATGCCGCACTCGAGGAAGGCGTCGGGTCGCCCGATCCCGCGCCCTCCGGCGTGCCGAGGCGGCGCGAGTGCATGCGCCGGGATCGCCCTGTTCCAGTCGAAGCGGGCCGCGGCCCCCAGCGCCGGGCCGCTCGGCGCGCCAACTTCGCGCCGCACCTCGGCGCAGATCCGGATCGGTTGCGCGCTGGCCACTGGAACGTCAAAGTAAATAGTATTAACATGGAGCCATGTCACACGTCGCGACACGCCTTCCGACAAAGGCGACGCGGGCATCGCCCGCTGGTGCCAAGCGCTTCCACCATGGCAGCCTGAAGCAGGCCTTGCTCGATGCCGCCCTCGCGGCGCCGGACATCGAAGGGCTCTCGTTGAACCAGCTCGCGGCGGCTGCGGGCGTCACGCCCGCGGCCGTGTACAGGCACTTTGCCGGTCGAGAGGAATTGCTTGCCGAAGTGGCCCGCATCGGATTCGACCGGCTGGAAGCACGCTTTGCCCAGGCGATCGATGTCCTCGGTCCGCCCGAGACTCCGGCGGCAGCGGCCCTGCGCCTTGCCAGGCTGGCGCAGGCCTACCTGGGCTTTGCCGACGACGAGCCGGCCCTGTGGCGGCTGATATTCGGTTCGAAGGCGGCCGCATACCGCGCGCGAGCGCGCCCGCTGGCGCGCCGGAACACCTACGACTACCTGACCGCCGCGCTGTCGGGCTTGCACCTGGCCGGTGTCGTCCCGCGCGCACACGACGCCCAGGACGCGCTGTTTGCGTGGAGTGCGATTCATGGCGCTGCCACTCTGCGATCGGGGCGTGTCCCCTCTGCGCTCGGGGAGGTGGGCGCGCTTGCGAACGACATCGCCACGCGGGTCATCCGCGCTCTGCAGTGACGACATGAACGCCCGCACCCAGCCCGCTGACCCAGGCCGCCCGCCCCCGCCTGCGCGCATGGGGCCGCCGTAACTCATCCTTTGGGAGAACAAAGATGATTCTTCACGATCTCACTGCCGGCATGCACCCGCGCCGGGTCCGCATCTTCCTCGCCGAGAAGGGCCTGTCGATCGAGCGTCGTGAGGTGGACGCCGCAAGCGGCGCCAACTCGCAGCCGGAATTCCTGCGCCTGAACCCGCTGGGCAAGCTCCCCGTGCTGGAACTCGACGACGGCAGTGCGATCGCCGAGTCGCTGGCCATCTGCCGCTACCTCGAGACCATGAGTCCCGATCCACCCCTCATGGGCCGCACCCCGCGCGAGGCGGCGCACATCGAGATGTGGACGCAGCGCATGGACAACGAGTTGTCACGTCCGATCGCGGAAACCTTCCGGCACGGCAATGACTTCTACCGCGGGCGCATCGAGCAGGTGCCGGAGGTGGCCACGTGGTCGCGCGGTCGCGCCGTTCAGACGATGCGATGGTTGGATGGCGAACTGGCCGGACGTCGGCACATCGCCGGTGACGAGTATTCGATGGCCGACATCGTTGCGCAATGCGCCTGCGTGCTGGGCAAGTTCACCGGGCTGCGCATTCCGCCGGAGTTGACGTATCTCTCCCGATGGTTTTCTGAGGTGACGGCTCGCCCGAGCGCCAGGGCCTAGCGGCGGGTCTCGACAGTCGCGGATGTCGAACCTGGCGCCTTGCTGTGTGACCGGCTCCGGCCTTGCCGCCGGAACGGCGATCGCGGGCGCGGGCGATGCCACCTGAACCGCGGCACCAGCGCCCGCACTGACTGCGCCTGTTGAGGAAGAGGAGGTGATGATGATGTCGAAGATCGCCGTTTTCGGCGCGACCGGGCTGACGGGCGGTCTCGTGGTTCAGCAGGCGCTCGCGCGGGGCCACGAGGTCGTCGCGCTTGTCCGAGATCCCCGCCGTCTGACGACGAAACACCCTCGCCTCGAGGTGATCGGAGGAAGCCCGATCGCGGCCAGTGATGTTGCCCGCTGCGTCCGCGGTGCTGACGCCGTCATTCACTGCCTGGGCATCGGCGGCAAGGGCGATGGCCGGCCCACGACGCTCGTCTCCGAATCCGTGCAGCTGGTGCTGGACGCAATGCAGCGTCAAGGCCTGACGCGCATCGTCTGCATGTCCAACGTCGGGGCCGGCGGAAGCGGCACGTGGTTCGCCAACCGCGTGGTCATCCCGCTGCTGCTCCGATGGCTCGTTCCCATCATCGAGGACAAGGACCGCATGGAGTCGGCACTGCGCGCGAGCCCTGTCGAGTGGATCTCGGTCCGTCTGCCCAACATCGTGGAAGGCCCCGCCAAGCCGGTGCGCGTGAGTGCCGACGGCCGGGGCATAGGCCTGTCGATCAGCGCCTCGTCTGCCGCTGGCTTCCTGCTCGAGCAGGTGTCTTCGTCCGCATACGTCCACCAAGCTCCGAGCATCAGCAATTGAGGCTCTTCTGAATTTCGTGTGGGTTACCGGGCATGAGGGTTGACCGCTGCGAAGTCGAGCTTGCCTGCGATCAGGAAGACGACGGTCCTGATCGTGTCGAAGCTGGCGAAGCCGCGCGCTCGGCGCTTGGCGGCCTGGAA
>NZ_JAPZSC010000057.1 GCF_027531545.1 Silanimonas sp.
TTCCAGGCCGCCAAGCGCCGAGCGCGCGGCTTCGCCAGCTTCGACACGATCAGGACCGTCGTCTTCCTGATCGCAGGCAAGCTCGACTTCGCAGCGGTCAACCCTCATGCCCGGTAACCCACACGAAATTCAGAAGAGCCCAAAAAAACCAGTGTGTACCGAGTGCTACGCGCCCGATGGCGCACGCTAGGCCGGCAGCTGCTGCGCCGCCACAGTGCCACGCGCGCGAGGTTGGCCACGATGGTGACCAGCGCGATCACGGGCACGGCCGTCATGGTGCCGTAGAAGTACACCGGCGGCGGCATGAGCAGGATGGTGGTGTCAGAGCCAATCACCCCGCCGAGCACGCCAGCACCCAGGCCAACCGCGCAGATCAGGAGCATGGGCCAGACCTCGCTCATGGACCCAGCAGCTCCAGCGTGCGCGGGTCAGGCCGCTCGCGAAAGAAGGCGGCCAGGACCTCGCGGCTGCCGGGCAGCTCGGGCGCCGCCTCGGCAAACAGCGTGGCGCAGGAGCGCAGCTTCAGCGCGTCGACCTCACCCAGGATGTCATCGGCGCTGCGGCCGCGGTGCGCAAGCAGCAGGGCCATGCACTGCGCGAGCCGGGCGCCGAGCACGGGGTGTTGGGCATAGGCCAGCGCCTCGGCGCGGCCGGCCAGGCCGTAGTGCTGCGCCATGGTGCTGTGCCCCAGGCCGCGCAGCTGCGGGAAGACGAACCACATCCAATGGCTGGTCTTGCGGCCGGCGCGCAGCTCGGCGAGCACTGTCTCATAGACCGGGGCCTGGGCGTCAAGGAAGCGCTGCAGGCTTTGCATGGGCGGCTACTTTCGCCAGAAGCCGCCCGTGAACAGCACCAGCACGGTGAGCAGCTCCAGCCGCCCAAGCAGCATGGCAAAGGACAGCACCCAGAGCTCAAAAGCGCCCAGGCCGCCGAAGTTGCCCGCGGGCCCCACCTCGCCCAGGCCGGGGCCGATGTTGTTGACCGTGGCGACCACGGCCGAGAAGGCGGTCACGATGTCCAGGCCGCCCAGCAGCAGCAGGAAGGTCAGGCCCATGGTCGCCGCGCCGTAGATGAGCATGAAGCCGAGCACCGCCGTCATGACCGAGGACGGCAGCACCTGCCCGCCCAGGGTGACGGGGTTGACCACCCGGGGGTGGATGATGCGCACGAGCTCGCGCCGCGCTTGCTTGATCAGCAGCACCATGCGGACCATCTTGATTCCGCCGCCCGTGGAGCCGGCGCAGGAGACGAAGCAACCCAGAAACATCAGCAGCACGGGCGCCGCCACCGGCCACTGGGCGTAGTCGGTGGAGGCGTACCCGGTGGTGGTGGCCAGCGAGATCACGTGGAAGGCGCTGGCGCGCAGGGCGCTCTCCCAGTCGGTGTACTGGCGGTGGGCCAGCAGCATGAGCGTGAGCCCGGCAATGGAGGCCAGCAGCACAAGAACGTAGGTGCGGATCTCGCGGTCGTTGGTCAGGGGTTGCAGGCTGCGTGAGCGGATGACGACGAAGTAGCGCAGGAAGCTGATGCCCGACAAGGCCATGAAGACCATGGCCACGCCCTCAATGGCGGCCGAGTTCCAGTGCCCGAAGCTGGCGTCGTGCGAAGAAAAGCCGCCCAGGCCCATGGTGGAGCACATGTGCATGAAGGCGTCGGACCAGCTCATCCCGGCCCAGCGGTAAGCCAGCAGGCAGGCCGCGGAGAACACGAAGTACACCGTCCACAGCCCGCGCGCGGTCTCGGCGATGCGCGGGGTGAAGCGGGCGTCCTTCATCGGGCCGGGGGTCTCGGCCTTGTACAGCTGCATGCCGCCCAGACCCAGCAGCGGCAGGATGGCCACCACGAGCAGCATGATGCCCAGGGCGCATAGGAAGTTCAAACGCCCCCTGAAGCCCGACGACTAGACCGAGGCCAGCCAAGAAGGGCCGACTGCGGCAGTGAGATCGTGGCAGATCGTGGCAGCGGCGCCCATTCGGACCGTCTCGCCGCTCCCCCTGGGTCTC
>NZ_JAPZSC010000040.1 GCF_027531545.1 Silanimonas sp.
AGCGCCGCAAGCCGCTGCATGAACTCCAGCGGTGCCATCACCAGGTGCGTCGTGCCATCGCGCCACGGTGTCTTCAGCTTCAGCTCTACCTGTCCTGCGGCGTTGAGCTGCACCCGTTCGTCCGACAGCGAGGGGCGGGTGATGTAGCGGCACAACTGCTCCAGCCGCTTGCGGTCGTGGGCTGCCGCTTGCGGTCGTGGGCTTGCACCCGCACCGCCGCGTGCAGGCTGAACCCGTCGATGTCGGCACACAGCGGCTGGCGCACCCAGTCCTCGTGTGGCGTCGCTCCGCGCAGGGTCAGCACCTTCTGCCCGGCGCGAGGGCCGAAGGCGATTCGGTAGGTGATGGCCGCGGCCTGCAGCGGCCGCAGCGTGCGCGCCTCCTCGCCGTCGGCATCCGGCTCGGCCAGGTAGGTCTGGCCCATGTCCTCGACCAGCACCCCCCGGCGCGTGAGCAACTTCATCAGCCGCTCGATCACCGACTGCAGCAGCGCATGCAGCTCGTCGTCGGTGGGCGAAGCCGCCTCGATGAAGGCCGGCGAGCCATCGGCGGCGCGGCGGTACACCCCGTCCAGCACCAGTCGAGGCTGGCCGGCGTGCCGCGTGAGGAGGGAGGCGTCGGTGGCTTCTTGCGCGGCCGATGGCCCGCGGTGATGTCTGCGTAGCGCACGGGCGTGTGCCGCACCGCAAGCTCGAGCACTCGGTAGAACACCATTCCCCGGCTGCGGGAGTGCCGCTGGTTGAAGCGGAACACGAACTCGTTGAGGTACTCGTGCAGATGCGCTTGGTCGATGGCACCTTGGTGGGTGCCGAGAATCCACCGCTTGGCCAGTGAAGCGACTCGATGGACGGCGGGCAGCATCTCCGCAGCCTGCTCGTCGCCTCGAAGCCGGGCCGCGCGCTGACTGCGCGCTTCATGCGTGTAGCCGCACCGGTCCAGCCCAAGATGGCCTTTCCAGCTGTCCGTGATGACCGTGGCGCCTGGCTCGACGTGATCGGAGACGAAGGCGCGCAGTGATGCAGCCGAGGCGTCGGCCAGCGGCGCGAGCCTGCATCGGCCGTAGCCGCGGGGTTCCTTGATCTCCACCGCGATGCCCGTCAAGACCTTGTCGCCCCTGCCTTTGCCGCGACCTACTCCAGGATCTCGACCGCCGATGTAAGTTCGTCGACCTCCACGGTGCCGACCAGGCGCTCGCGCCCTGGACGAACGAGCACGGCCCTCAGCCGGTGAAGCATGGCCCACACGGTCTGATGGGAACCGACATCGAGCGAACGCTTCAGACTCAGCGCAGCGATCCCGTCCTTGCCGGTGGCGAGGAGCCAGCAGGCGGTGAACCACAGGGTCAGGGGCGTGCGCGTGCGGTCGAAGATCGTTCCGGCGGTGACGGAGCAACGCACACCGCACGCGGTGCACTTGAAGCGCCCGTCGCCAAGACGCCAGGCGTCGCGCCTCTGGCAGGCCGGGCAGACGAAACCGGTAGGCCGGCGTAGCCACTCGAGGTGGTCCAAGCAGTCGGCATCGGTTCGAAACCACGATCGAAACTCACCGAATGACCTTGGGTAGTGCCGTCCTGCGCGTGGATGGCGCATCCCCGGCCGTCTCCGGTCAGTCCGGTTAAATGGAGAGCCCCGGGAAATTCAAACGCCCTCACTCTGGCCCGGCGCAAGCGGCGGGTCGGATCCAAGGCGGCTGAAGGGCGCGAAGCTGACCCGCTTCTCGCACCGGGCCGTGTCTGCGATCGGGCTGCTGGCGTTCACGGCGTGCGATTCCGGCCTCGGGCTCGGGCTCGGCGGCGCGCTCGGGCACGTTGCGCGCACATCGCGCGCAGCATCCCCCAGGCTACACGCCAGCCGCTGCACGCCACGGGGCGGGTGCCCGCGTGGGCCCCCGCCTCCCAGGCGGCGAACTCGAGCCCCGCCTCGCGCGCCTTGCTGCGCGGCGGCGGCTGAGGATCCAGCCCCAGGTGGGTGAGGATCTTGCCGATCACCGCACGCTCCAGGATCGCCGCGATGATCTTCACCTGCACGCCGCCGCACCTTGGGCAGCGCCGCATGTCGATGTCGAACACCCGCTTCAACAGCCGCGCCCAGCCCATGCGCTGCGAGCGCGCCCGCACCGGCTCGACTTCCTCGCACTTGGCGCGCGCCTCGACTTCGGTGGCCGCGTGCCCCAGAGCGGGCGGCTGCTGCGGCACCACCCGCGCCCGCAGCTTCGCGTTGGGCGCCAGCACCCCGTGGTACCGGATCAGGCGCAGCCTCGGCCGCGGCACCAGCGCCGCCAGCCGCTGCATGAACTCCAGCGGGCTCATCACCAGGTGCGTCGTGCCGTCTCGCCACGGCGTCTTCAGCTCCAGCTGCACCTGCCCTGCCGCATTCACCTGGATGCGCTCGTCCGACAACGCAGGCCGGGTGATGTAGCGGCACAACCGCTCCAGCCGCTTGCGCTCGTGTGCTTCGACCCGGACCGCAGCGTGCAGGCTGAAGCCGTCGACCTCGGCACACAGCGCCTGGCGCGCTGTGACCTCGCGCGGCATCGCGCCTCGCAGCGTCAGCACCTTCTGGCCGGCGCGCGATCCGAAGGCGATGCGGTACGTGACCGCCGCCGCCTGCAGCGGCCGCAGCGTGCGTGCTTCCTCGCCGTCGGCATCCGCCTCGGTCAGCAATCAGGAACACGGCCAAGGTGCAGGAGGGCGACACCTTCGCCGTGTTCGGTCTCGGCGGGATCGGACTTGCCGTGGTGCAGGGCGCCAGGCTCGCCAGGGCGGGCCGCATCATCGCCATCGACACGAACCCGTCGAAGTTCGCCCTCGCGCGCACCTTCGGTGCGACCGACTGCGTCAACCCGAAAGACCACGACAAGCCGATCCAGCAGGTGATTGTGGAAATGACCGAATGGGGCGTCGACCACAGCTTCGAGTGCATCGGCAACACCCAGGTGATGCGGGCTGCCCTCGAATGCGCGCATCGCGGCTGGGGCCAGTCGGTCATCATCGGCGTGGCCGGCGCGGGCCAGGAGATTTCGACCCGCCCCTTCCAGCTGGTGACGGGGCGGCGCTGGCTGGGCACGGCCTTCGGCGGCGTCAAGGGTCGCAGCGAACTGCCCGGCATGGTGGACGACGCGATGGCGGGGCGAATCGAGCTGGCGCCCTTCGTCACGCACACCATGCCGCTGACCAAGATCAACCGCGCCTTCGACCTGATGCACGAGGGACAGTCGATCCGCTCGGAGATCCACTACTGACGGCGCGGCGTCCTGGACGCCGCCCGATCCGTGCCCGCACCGTTCGGCGGGTTGCACAGGCGAGTGGGCCCCGGCCCGCGGTGGAGAGATTGGCGCAGCGCCGACGATGCCCCGCTCGCCATCGGCCGTCCCGCCACCCCGCGCGGGCGTCAACCTTCGGGTGAGGTTTGCGGCGCGAGCATGTGCGCAATGCCGAAGCGGGCGTACAGGCCGGCGGTCAGTTCGGCGTGCGCCCGGTTGTACGGTTCGATGGCCGCGCCCATGCCGAGCGTGTCGACAGTGGTGCGGAACGGTCGCTGCCCGACGGGTTGCGCAATCAGCGCGAGAACCGCGTCGGCCACACGCTGCGGGTTCTGAGAAGGCGTGGCGGCGAGCACCTGTTCGAAATACTGCAGTGCGTGCCGAGGCGCGTCGGCCAGCGGGCCGTAGCCCGCGTTGCGAGCGGTGTTCGACGGGCGCATCAGGTGGTCGATGAAGCTGGTCGCGTAACCGCCGGGCTCGACCACGCAGACGTCGATGCCGAAGGCCGAGAGCTCGCTGCGGTTGTTCTCGCTCATCGCCTCGAGCGCCCACTTGCTGGCGTTGTAGGGCCCGTAGAAGGGCATCGTGATGCGGCCGAGGAGGCTCGAGACGTTGACCATCAGGCCGGAACGCCTTTCGCGCCAGGTGGGCAGCAGCGCCCTGTTGACGCGGTGCACTCCGAACAGGTTGACGTCGAACAGGCGCTTCAGGTCGTCGGCGGTGAAGGCCTCTTGCAGGCCGTGCACACCGATGCCTGCGTTGTGGACGACCACGTCGGGCCAGCCTGCGGCACGGGTCGCTTGCGCGATGGCGGCATCGACGCTGGCGTCGTCGCTGACGTCCATCGCAACCACAGTGGCGCCGCGGGCTGCGAGCGCCTGCGCGACCTCACCTCCCCGGCCGCCAGGATCGCGCATGGTCGCGATCAGCCGATGACCGTGGTCGAGAAGAGTGTGCGCGATGAGGCGACCGAAGCCGCCACTGGCGCCGGTCAGCAGGATGGTCCGGTTCATGGTGATCCGCCGATTAAGGGATGAAGGGGTCGGGTGAGCGGGCGCGAGGGCGTCGTTGCCGGGCTCAGCGGGTCAGGTAGCCGCCGTTGACCCAGAGCATCTGGCCGTTAACCCACTGCGACTGCGGGCTCGCAAGAAACTCGACGATGGGCACGACATCGGCCTCGCGCCCCAGCCGACCCGAGACACTCAGCCCCGCGGCGAACGCGGCCGTTTGCGGCGTCTCGGCCGCGTGGAAGAAGCTGTTGTCCAGCGGACCCGGGCCGATGTAGTTGACGGTCACCCCACGTCGGCCGATTTCGCGCGCCAGCATGCGGGTGAACTCCTCGGCGGGCGCCTTGGTTCCCGCGTACAAGGCGTAGCCCGCAGCGCTGCCTGCGGTCAGCGAAGTGCCGATCTGGATGATGCGACCGCCGTCGGCCACGCGACGCGCGGCCTCGCGCATGACGAACAGCGCTGCCTTGGTGTTCGCGCGTTGCGAGCGCTCGTAGTCTTCCTCGGTGACCTCGGCAAGCGGCTTCTTGACGATCACGCCCACGGTGTTGATGACGATGTCGATTCGCCCGAAGGCCGCCTGGGCGGCGTCGAACACCTTGACGACGTTGGCCACCTCGCCGAGATCGCCCTGTTCGAACGCCACGCGGGCGCCCTCGGCGCGGACCAGCCGGATCGTCTCTTCGTTCTCGGCGCGCGACGAGGCACGGTGGAAATGCAGCGCGACGTCGACGCCGAGCCTCGCCAGTGCAACGGCGTAGGCGCGGCCCTGGTTGTTCCGCGCGCCGGTGACGACGGCCACTCTCCCGGCCAGCGGCCTCGCCGCCGATGCAGGCGTCGCGGACGCCCGGGCGCTCGATGCGGCAGCCCATGCGCTCAGGGCGCCGACGCCGCCGAGCCATTGCCGCCGGGTCTGCGCCTGGTGGGTGGAGAAGGGGTCGGGAGTGGATGGGTTCATCGGGGCCTCTCATGCCGATCTGTGGGTGGAAGGAAACGTCGGGCCACTGTATTGTTCGCGTGTGCCGGAATCTACGGGTTCTTGCTGATATGACTTTTCTTCTTTTGTGAATAGTTTTCAGGCATCCAGCGAGGCCGCCCTTGGATCGACTGACCGCAATGCAGACCTTTGCCCGAGTCGCGGAACTGGGCAGCTTCACCGGCGCGGCCAAGTCGCTGCAGCTGCCCAACGCCAGCGTGTCGCTGCGCGTGGCGCAGCTCGAGGAACACCTGGGCGTGAAGCTGCTGAGCCGCACCACGCGGCGGGTCAGCCTCACCGAGGACGGCGCGGCCTATCTGGCGGAAGCCCAGCGCCTGCTGCAGGCCCTCGAAGACCTGGAGGCCCGGACCGCGGGCGCCGTGCGCAGCCCGCGCGGGCGCCTGCGCGTCGACGTGCCGGCAGTGGCCGGCCGGCATGTCCTGGCCCCGGCGCTTCCGGCTTTTCTGATGCAGTACCCCGAGATGACGGTCGAGCTGGGCAGCTCCGACCGCCCGGTGGATCTCGTTCCGGAGGGTGTGGACTGCGTCATCCGCGGCGGCCTCGTGCACGACGACCAGCTCGTGGCCCGATCGCTTGGCGCCTTCGAGGTCGTGACCTGCGCCTCACCCGCCTACCTCGCACGGCACGGCACGCCGAGGTCGCCCGAAGAGCTGTCGCGACATCTGGCGGTGAACTTCTTCTCCGCCAAGACCGGCCGCGTCTTCGACTTCGAGTTCGAGCGCGACGGCCGCCGCTTCGAGATTGCCCTGGCGCATCGGGCGGCTGCCAACGACGCCGACGCGCACGTGGCGCTGGCGCTGGCGGGTCTGGGCCTCGCGCAGTGCCCGCGCACCCGCATCATCGCCGAACACATCGCCGCCGGGCGGTTGGTACCCGTCCTCGCCGACTGGAGTGCCGGGCGGCTTCCGCTTTACGTGATGTACCCGCGCAACCGCCACCTCAGTGCCCGCGTGCGCGCGTTCGTCGACTGGGTGGTCGAGCTGTATGCAGCGAAGTTCGAGCAGCTGGAAACCGGCGCCGGGCTGCCCGGCAAGCGCACTTCACCGAGACCCCGTGCTCGTCGTTGATGATCCGGATCGCTTCGCGCCCGGCGGGCGGCAACGGAGCTTTCGGCCCGCAGCCAACCTGATCGCCGCGTCCGGGTGAAGCCCCGCCGGTTCGAGCGAGAAGCGGTTGAGCGGGGATTCTGGGGCAGACCTACCTGGCCGAGCCGGATGCCGACGGCGAGGAGGCGCGCACGCTGCGGCCGCTGCAGGCCGCGGCCATCACCTATCGCATCGCCCTCGGCCCCCGCGCCGGGCAGAAGATGCTGACGCTCAGGGGCGCGATGCCGCGCGAGGACTGGGCGCGCCAGCCGCTGTGCGCCGACATCGACGGGAACAGCGCAGCACGCGGCGGTGCGGGTGCAAGCCCACGACCGCAAGCGGCTGGAGCAGTTGTGCCGCTACATCACGCGGCCGGCGCTCTCCGACGAACGGGTGCAGCTCAACGCCGCCGGGCAGGTGGAGCTCAAGCTCAAGACGCCGTGGCGCGACGGCACCACGCACCTGGTCATGAGCCCGCTGGAGTTCAGGCAGCGGCTGGCGGCCAGGGCGACCGAAGGGCGCCCTTCGGGCACCCGTGCCGCGGCCGAGGCTGCATCTCATCCGGTTCCATGGGGTGCTGGCCCCGAACGCGAAGCTGCGGCCACTGGTGGTGCCGCAGGGACCTGAGGTGCAAGAGCAGACCACCGAAGTCGGAGCTGCTGTCCGCGCCGATCGAACTTTGACCCACCGTGCCGACTGAACTTTGACCCAGGGCTGGTGGCCGGGATCGCGTGATCCCGGCTGTGGACAACTGTAGCTGCTTGCTCCTGTCGGTTTGTTCTGGATGTCCTTCGCGGGGCGGCAAGCCGCGCAGGGCGTAGCCCGTAGCGGCTTGCCGCCCCGCGGCCGCCTGGGTCAGCCCGCCTCTGCAGGCCGGGCCCGGCGCTCCTGCTCGCGGGCCCTGATGCGTCGCTTCGTGCTGGCCGTGGCTTGCGTGACGCGGTAGCTCTCGTTGCCGGTCTCCACGATGTGGCAGTGGTGCGTGAGCCGGTCCAGCAGCGCCGTGGTCATCTTTGCGTCCACGAACACGGTCGACCACTCCGCGAAGTCCAGGTTGGTCGTGATCACGACGCTGGTGTGCTCGTACAGCTTGCTCAGCAGGTGGAACAGCAGCGCCCCGCCGGCCTGGCTGAACGGCAGGTAGCCCAGCTCGTCCAGGATGACCAGGTCCAGGCGCAGCAGGCTGGCCGCGATGCGCCCGGCCTTGCCTTCAGCCTTCTCGCGCTCCAGCGCGTTGACCAAGTCGACCGTCGAGTAGAACCGCACCCGCTTGCCATGCTCGGTGATGCCGGCCACGCCGATGGCCGTGGCCAGGTGGCTCTTGCCGGTTCCTGGCCCGCCCACCAGCACCACGTTGTGCGCGGCCACGGTGAACTCGCAGCTGGCCAACAGCGTCACGAGCTTGCGGTCCACCGGCGAGACCTCGAAGTCGAATCCTGCAAGGTCACGGTGCACCGGGAACCTGGCTGTGGCCATCTGGTGGCTGACCGAGCGCGTGGCCCGGTCGCTGGCCTCGGCCTTGAGCATGTGCTCCAGGAGCCACCGCGAACGCTCCAGCTCGCCGTTGTTCTGCTCGCCCAGCTCCGCCCAGGTGGCGGCCATGCCGTGCAGCCGCAGCGCCTTCAGTTCGCTGATGACGTCACGCATCTTCGGCTCCTTGCTCAGCCCGGATGCGCCGCAGCCGGTCGTAGCGTGCCGTGTCGGCCACCGGCTTGGTCAGCGCGCCCAGGGCCGTGGCCACGTTCTCCGGCCGCGGCGGCGCCGTCAGGCGTGCCAGCACGTTGCCCACGTGCTCGGGGCTGACCCGGCCGCTGGGCCCGGCGCGCTCCAGTGCCAGGTCGGCTGCAACCAGCACGGCGTCCAGCCCGGCCACCTTCACCAAGTCCAGCACCTGCGCCATCAGCCGGTCTCCTCCGGCGTGCTTGAGCAGCGCCTCGCGCAGCCGGCCCAGCGGCTCGGGCAGGTCCTTGAACGGCGCACCGTTGCGCAGCGCGCCGGGCTTCCTCTGCAGCAGCGGCACGTAGTGCATCCAGTCGTACACCGTCTTGCCCTTGCCCGGCTGCCGCTCGTGCTCGGCCACGATGCGTTCTTCGGCCACGATCACCACCCGGCTCGGGTACAGCCGCGTGCTCACGGTGTGCCGCGCCCACTCGCACGGCACCGAGTAGCGGTTGCGCGCCACGGTGACCAGGCAGGTGCTGCTGACGCGGCTGAACTCCTGCACGTAGCCGTCGAACGGCGCAGGCATCGGCATCAGGTGCTGTCGCTCCAGCTCCAGCATCTCCGCCACGCTGAACGCCTTGTGCTCGGGGTGGCGCAGCTCGGCCCACAGCGCGCGGCAGCGCTCGGCCAGCCAGGCGTTGAGTTCGTCCAGCGTGCTGAAGCGCTGGTCCCGGGCATCCAACCAGATCCGTCGGCGGCTGTCCTGCACGTTCTTCTCGACGACACCCTTCTCCCAGCCGCTGGCCACGTTGCAGAAGTCGGCGTCGAACAGGTAGTGCGCGCACATGGTCGTGAAGCGCAGGTTGACGTCGCGCGCCTTGCCCTTGCCGACGCGGTCCACCGCCGTCTTCATGTTGTCGTAGATGCCCCGGCGCGCCACGCCGCCCAGCGCCGTGAACGCACGGGTGTGGGCATCGAACAGCATCTCGTGGCCCTGGCTGGGGTAGGCCACCAGCCAGAACGCCCGGCTCGCGCACAGCTTCGTGTGCGCCACCTGCAGCCGCTGGTACACCCCGCCGAGGACCAGCGGCTCCTCGCTCCAGTCGAACTGGAACGCCTCGCCCAGCTCGAAACTCAGCGGCACGTAGGCATCCCCTGCCTGCACGCCGCCGCGCTCGGCCCGCCACGCCCGGATGTAGTCGGTCAGCCGGCTGTAGCCGCCCTCGTAGCCGGCTGCAGCCAACTGCGCATGCAGCGCCTTGGCCGTGCGTCGCTCCTTCTTCGGCCGCCTCGCGTCAGCCCGCAGCGCCTGCTGCACCGCCTCCACGAACGGTGCCAGCTTCGTCGGCACCTGCGGCCGCCTGTACTTCGGCGCCTCGGACTTGCCAAGGCGCAGGTACTTGCGCACCGTGTGACCTTGCCCCCGAAAAACGTAGTTCTTGGCTGATGATGGAATCAGAGACAGGAGCTACGAGATGAGCAACAAGCAGGTGCGTGGTCAATACACGCAGGAGTTCAAGCTGGAGGCCGTCAGGCTGGTCAAGACGGGGCAGTCGGTGGGGATGACGGCCAAGGTGCTGGGCATACCGAAGGCCAGCCTGAGCAATTGGGTTCGGTCCAGCGATCGCGGGCAGCTCGGCGGCGCGGGCGAGCGGCCGGTGACGCCTGAGCAGATGGAGCTGGCCAGGCTGAGGGCGGAGCTGGCGCGCGTGAAGATGGAGCGCGACATCGCAAAAAAAGCGGCGGCGTACTTTGCGCAGGATGTTCTGCAAAGTACGCCTGGATCCGCACGATGAAAGACAGCTGGCCGGTAAGCCTGAGCTGCGAGGTGCTGGGCGTGAGCGTCAGCGGGTACTTCGAGCACGAGCGTCGGCGGCGCCAACGCCGGCCCAGCCAACCGGGCTCGGGGCGGCTGAGCGACGAGGCCCTGCTGGCGCACATCCGCGCCATCCACGCCGAGGTCCGCCAGGAGTACGGCTGGCCGCGCATGACCAAGGAACTCTGTGCCCGAGGCCACCGCGTGGGCAAGGAGCGGGTTCGGCGCCTGATGCAGCAGCACGGCATCAAGGCGCGGGGCCGCCGCAAGTTCGTCGTGACCACCGACAGCAAGCACGACTTGCCGATCGCGCAGGACCTGCTGCAGCGGAACTTCACGGCCGACGGCCCCAACGCGAAGTGGACGAGCGACATCACCTACATCGCAACCGACGAAGGCTGGCTGTACCTGGCGGCCTTCATCGACCTGCACAGCCGCATGGTGGTGGGCTGGAGCATGCAGCCCCACATGCGCGCCAGTCTGGTGACGGACGCGCTGCGCATGGCGTGGTTCCGCCGCCGGCCCCCGCCGGGGCTGATCGTGCATACCGACCGTGGCAGCCAGTACTGCGGTGAGGAGTTCCAGAAGGCGCTGGCCGGGTACGGGATGCGCTCGTCAATGAGCCGCAAGGGCGACTGCTGGGACAACGCGCCCACGGAGAGCCTGTGGGGAAGGCTGAAGGTCGGCAGACTGCACGGGCGCAAGTTCGCCACCAGGCGGCAGGCCATGGACGAAGTGATCGACTGGCTGGCCTTCTACAACCACCGGCGACTACATTCCACGCTGG
>NZ_JAPZSC010000011.1 GCF_027531545.1 Silanimonas sp.
GAGCATTTGCAACGCTGAGCGGGCGTCCTGCGGGGGTCAACCCGAAGGGCCGGGGTACCCAAGGGCCCTGGGCCGCGTTGCGCCGCTGGCCCGCACGTCCCGTGCGGGCTGCGCGCCGCGCCTTGCCCAGGGCCCTTGGCCACCCCGGCGCGGACGCGACCCATATCTTCACAGGCTCTGAGCGGCGGGCGCGGCAGCGCTCAGGTGCGCACGCGCCGGTCCACCGGGGGCGGCACGGCCCGGCGCTCCACGCCGCATCGGCGCTCGCCGCCCCAGGCCATGTCGAGCTCGAGCCGCTTGATCTCCTCGACCGCGCCCTCGTCGCCGCCACCGGCCTTGCGCACCTGGGCGCGGGCCAGGCGCTCCATCAGGCGCAGGTCGCGGTCGGTCAGGCCCATGGCGCTCTCGGCCCACTGGTCGACGATGGCCACCAGCGATTCGCGGCGGATCGGTGCGGCCACGCGCTGCGCGCGCAGTGCGGCCAGGGTGCCGCGGTGGCGCGGGTCGACCTCGCGCACCACGCGGTCGATGGCCTGCTCGCCCTCGCCGTCGGGCACCACCATGTCGATGAGGCGGCGGTACAGCAGTTCTTCCGCGCCGTAGAGGTGGCCCGACAGGATCATCTCGTTGGCCACGGCAAAGCCGGCGCGGCGGATCGTGAAGTCCCAGGCCCCCATGCCCGGGAACAGGTTGAACAGCACCTCGGGGAAGCCGGCCTGCGCGCTCTTCTCGAAGATGATGCGGTGGAAGGGCAGCACGCTCTCCAGGCCGCCGCCCAGGGTGTCGCCCGCGGCCATGACCGTGGTGTGCACGCCCACCGTGGCGGCGTTCTCGAGCCACCAGACCATGTCCACGCACTTCATGCCATACAGGCGCAGCGAGTCGACGTCGCCGGCGCGCACCAGCAGCACGAACAGGGCCAGGTCGCCGCCGAAGTTGAAGACCTTGGGCACGTCGGAGGTCAGCACCAGGTGGCGCAGCAGGCCGGGGTTGGCGCTGATGTCGTCGAGCACCTGCTGCATCTCGGTCATCGCGGCCAGGCTGTAGCACTGGATGGGCCTGACGGCGGCGCGCACCCGCAGCAAGGCCAGCTCGGAGTGCCACTCCAGGCGGATGGTCTTGTAGGGCCTGCCGAGCAGGCCGGCGACACCGACGGCGGCGGGCTTGCTCATGGGGTGCTGGCGGGCAGGGCCTCGAGGATGCGGGTCAGGTGGTGAAAGTTCACCTGCACCGATTCGACGATGGCTTCGCGGACGGCGTCATCGCCAACCTGGTTGAGGACCTGCCGCAACTCGGCCATGTGCTGCGAGTCCAGCGTGGCGTGCGAGCCGATGAAGCTCACGCCCTGCTCGCCCTCGAGCAGCAGCCGCTCGCGGATGGCGCTGGCGAAGGGTCCGCCGTAGACCGAGGCGATGACCTCCAGCGCGTACAGCATGCCCAGCACCGACAGCGGCTGCCGCATGGCGGCGCTCCAGTGGTTGTAGCCGTTCAGCGCCAGCGTGTGCGCGCCGGGGCGGTGGGCCCGTGCGTCGGCGCGCGTCATGCCCAGGGCCTCGAGGTCGGCCAGCACCCAGTTCTCGTGGCCCGACTCCTCGTGCATGTGCTCGTAGAGGAAGTAGCGCAGCGCGCTGTCGGGGTCGTGCGCCGGCGAGCCCAGCCGCGCCGCCGCGGCGGCGCACACCGGGTTGAAGTGCCAGACCACGTGGTACAGCTCCAGCAACAGCGCGCGGTAGCGCTCCACGCTCATGCCGTGGGCCACCGCATCCACCAGCTGCGGGTGGGTTTCGAAGGTCCGGCGATCCTCGTCGGTGCGGGTCACCAGATCGGCGAAGAAGGGCAGCATGATCCTCCGGCAAGTAACGGCCACCGTGCCAACGACGCTGCGGCCCGTGGCCCTCTCAGGCTCGGACTCTTCGTGCGCTCAGGGTCTAGTCTAGGCGGCAATCGCGAAAAGCGCGCGCCGATTGGCGCTCCTAGAATCCCGTCCCGATGTCCCCAGAGCCGCCGCGCCGCCCGATCCGCGAGCTGCCCGACGAGCTGATCAGCCAGATCGCCGCAGGCGAAGTGATCGACCGTCCGGCCGCCGCCGTGCGCGAACTGCTGGACAACGCGCTCGATGCCGGCGCCACCCAAGTCACCGTGCGGCTGGCCGGTGGCGGCGTGCGGCTGGTGTCCGTCGAGGACGACGGCGTCGGCATCCCGCCCGATCAGCTGCCGCTGGCGCTCAAGCGCCACGCCACCAGCAAGATCCGCGACCTCGCCGAGCTCGAGCGCGTCGGCACGATGGGCTTCCGCGGCGAGGCGCTGGCCGCGCTGGCCTCGGTGGCCGAGCTCGCCATCACCAGCCGCACCGCCGAGGCCCCGCACGCCTGGCGGCTGCAGGCGCGCGGTGGCGAGCTCGCACCCGCGGCGCGGTCCCGGGGCACCACGGTGGAGGTGCAGGAGCTGTTCTTCGCCACGCCGGCGCGGCGCAAGTTCCTCAAGAGCGACGCCACCGAGCTGGCGCACGCGCTCGACGTCGTCCGGCGCGCGGCGCTCGCGCGGCCGGACGTGGGCATCGCCGTGTGGCACGAAGGCCGGCAGGTCGCGCAGTGGCGCCCGGCGCCCTGGCTGCAGCGCCTGGCCGACGTGCTCGGCCGCGACTTCGAGGCCGCGAGCCGCCCGCTCGAGGCGCAGCGCGGCCCGTTGACCCTGCGGGGCCGCATCGGCCACCCCGAGGCTGCGCGGGCCCGTGCCGACCTGCAGATCCTGTTCGTCAACGGCCGCTGCGTGCGCGACCGCCTCGTCAGCCACGCCGTGCGCACCGCCTACGACGACCAGCTCCACGGCGCCCGGCAGCCGGCCTGGGTGCTGTTCCTCGGGATCGAGCCGGAACTGGTGGATGTCAACGTGCACCCGGCCAAGGCCGAGGTGCGCTTCCGCGACGGGGGTGCCGTGTTCCAGGCGGTGCGCCAGGCGGTGGTGGAGGCGCTGGCCCCCACCCGTGCCACGGCGGCAGTGGCCACGCCGGTGGCGGAGGCCGACCCCGTGGCCAGCTCGCCGCCCGCAGCGGCCGCCCGCCCGGCGTGGCAGCCTTCGCTGGCCTGGGCCGATGCCGGTGGCGGCGCGCTGAAGGCGGCCGAGCCCCGCGCGCCCTGGGCCCCGGCGCTGCGCGCGCTGGCGCAGCCCTTGCCGGCCGCCCCCGAGGCCCCGCCGGCCGTCGAGCAGCCCCTGGGCCGCGCCGTGGCGCAGATCGGGGGCGCCTACGTACTGGCCGAGAACGCGAGCGGCCTGGTGGTGGTGGACATGCACGCGGCCCACGAGCGCATCGTCTACGAGCGCCTGAAGCGCGCCGCCGATGCCGCGGCCGGTGCGGGTGCCGAGTTGCCGGCGCAGCCCTTGCTCATTCCCCACACGCTGGCGGCCACGCCGGCCGAACTGGCCGCCGCCGAGGCGCACGCCGATGCACTGCGGGCCCTGGGCCTGGACGTGGGCGTGCTCGGCGTGGCCACGCTGGTGGTGCGCAGCCGGCCGGCCGCGCTGCCCGATGCCGACCTGACCGAGCTCGTGCGTGCGGTGCTGGCCGAGCTGGCCGAGGTCGGCGGCAGCCGCGTCGTGCAGCGCGCCCGCGACGAACTGCTCGCCACCATGGCTTGCCATGCCGCCGTGCGCGCCAACCGCCGGCTCACGCTGCCCGAGATGGACGCGCTGCTGCGCGAGATGGAGGCCACCGAGCGCAGCGACACCTGCAACCACGGCCGCCCGACCTGGCGGCAGGTCACGCTGAAGGAACTGGACGGGCTGTTCCTGCGCGGCCGCTGAAGGCGCGCCGCCTCTCACACTCTCAGCGCCCGAAGCGCAGCCGCCGGCGGCGCTTGGTGCGCACGCGCCAGTGCCACACGCCGTTGACCAGCCCGTAGGCCAGCAGCGAGAAGCCCACCGCGAAGATCACCGTGCCCACCAGCAGCGGGCGGCCCACCTCGCTGAGCGTCTGCCCCCAGCGTTGCCACCAGGGGCGCGGGTCGGGCGCGGGCGCGTTGGCCTGCGCGGCCTGGGCCGAAGGCAGCGGCGTGGCGGCGCTCAGCAGCGCCGGCCGGTTGGCGTCGTCGGTGTCGGTGCCGAGCACCCAGCCGCCCAGCTTCCAGGCGCCGTAGTACACCGGCGCGAAGGTCGGCGGCGTGTTCACCAGCGTGGCCACCACCGAGACCGGCACGTTGCAGCGCAGCAGCACGCTCACCGCAGCCGACAGCGGGATCTGCGCGATCGGCGTGATGAACGCGAAGAACACCCCCACCGCGGCCCCCAGCGCCACGCCGCGCCGCGACATGTGCCACAGCCGCGGGTGCAGCAGCCGGGGTCCCAGCCAGCGCAGCCAGCGGTTGGACGCCATGGCTTCGGGCGTGGGCATCAGGCGGCGCAGGCGATCCAGCATAAGCCTTCGATTGTGGGGGCTGCCCGGCGGCCCCGCGGCAGGGCGGGTCGTCCTTCGGTGGCCCAGTCCGATCAGAACGCGAGAAGTTGCCGCAGCACGTAGGGCAGGATGCCGCCGTGGCGCAGGTAGCTCACCTCGATGGCGGTGTCCACGCGCAGGGTCACGCTGCGCTCCTGCACCGACCCATCGGGCCGCCTGATCACCAGGGTGGCGTCGCCCTGCGGCTGCAGCTCGTCGGCGAGGCGCACGTCGATGGTCTCCTCGCCGGTCAGGCCCAGGCCCTGCCAGCTGTCGCCGGGCTTGAACTGCAGCGGCAGCACGCCCATGCCCACCAGGTTGCTGCGGTGGATGCGCTCGAAGCTCTGCGCCACCACGGCGCGGATGCCCAGCAGCGCCGTGCCCTTGGCCGCCCAGTCGCGGCTGGAGCCCGTGCCGTACTCCTCGCCCGCGAACACGACCGTGGGCGTGCCCTCGGCCTGCCAGGCCATGGCCGCCTCGTAGATCGGCAACGGCTGCCCGCCCTTCAGCGTGAAGCCGCCCTCCACGCGCGAGCCGTCCGGCCCCGGCGGCAGCATCAGGTTCTTCACGCGCACGTTGGCGAAGGTGCCGCGCATCATCACCTCGTGGTGGCCGCGGCGCGCGCCGTAGCTGTTGAAGTCGGCGGGTGCCACGCCCTGCGCCTGCAGCCACTGCCCGGCCGGCGTGCCGGGCTTGAAGCTGCCGGCGGGGCTGATGTGGTCGGTGGTGATGGAGTCGCCGAACAGGGCCATGATGCGCGCCCCGCGCACGCCGGCCCCGGCCTCGGCCGGCGGCGGCGGCTCGAGCGTGAAGCCGGCGAAGAACGGCGGCTCGGCGATGTAGGTGCTGGGCGGCCAGGTGTAGACGTCGCCCTGAACGCCCTGGATCCGTTGCCACAGCTTGCCGGGTTCCTGGCGCACCTTGTCGTAGTTGCGCCGGAAGGCCTTGCCGTCCATGGCGTGCTTCATCAGCGCGTGCACCTCGTCGCTGCTGGGCCAGATGTCGCCCAGGTAGACCGGCCGGCCTTTCTTGTCGTGGCCCACGGGCTCGGTCATCAGGTCCTTCAGCACCGTGCCGGCCAGCGCGTAGGCCACCACCAGCGGCGGGCTGGCCAGGAAGTTGGCCTTCAGGTTGGGGTGGATGCGGGCCTCGAAGTTGCGGTTGCCGCTGAGCACCGCGGCGCAGACCAGGTCGTTGCTGGTGATGGCCTCATTGAGGGCCGGCGTCAGGTCGCCGGCGTTGCCGATGCAGGTGGTGCAGCCGTAGGCCGCCACCGCGAAGCCCAGCTTCTCGAGGTAGGGCAGCAGGCCGGCCTTCTCGAGGTACTCGGTGACGATGCGCGAGCCCGGCGCCAGGCTGGTCTTGATGTGCGGCGCCACCTTCAGCCCGGCCTTCACGGCCTTCTTCGCCAGCAGGCCGGCGGCCAGCAGCACGCCGGGGTTGCTGGTGTTGGTGCAGCTGGTGATGGCGGCGATCAGCACGTCGCCGTTCCGCAGCGCCAGGCCGTCGGCGGTGGTCACCGGCGCGGCCAGCTTCTCCGCCGGCTGGTTGAAGCCGTTGGCCGCGGCCGGAGCGCTGAACAGCTCGGTGAAGCGGCTCTTCACCGCGCCGATCTCGATGCGGTCCTGCGGGCGCTTCGGCCCCGCCAGCGAGGGCGCGACGCTGCCCAGGTCGAGCCGGATGACGCGGCTGTAGTCGATGTCGGCGGCGCGCGGCACGCCGAACAGCTGCTGGGCCTTGAAGTAGGCCTCGAAGGCCTCGATCTCGCCGCGCCGGCGGCCGGTGCCCCGGAAGTATTCGATGGTCTTGTCGTCGACCGGGAAGAAGCCCATCGTCGCGCCGTACTCGGGCGCCATGTTGGCGATGGTGGCGCGGTCGGGCAGGCTGAGCGTGCGCGTGCCCTCGCCGCAGAACTCGACGAACTGGCCCACCACCTTCTCGCGGCGCAGGATCTCGGTGACGGTCAGCACCAGATCGGTGGCGGTCACGCCCTCGCGCAGCGCGCCGGTGAGCTCGAAGCCCACCACGTCGGGCGTCAGGAAGTACACCGGCTGGCCCAGCATGCCGGCCTCGGCCTCGATGCCGCCGACGCCCCAGCCGACCACGCCGATGCCGTTGATCATGGTGGTGTGGCTGTCGGTGCCGACCAGGCTGTCGGGGTAGTGGACGGCCTCGGGCCCCTTGCCGGCCTTGTGCACGCCGCGCGCCAGGTGCTCCAGGTTCACCTGGTGCACGATGCCGAAGCCCGGCGGCACGACGCCGAAGGTCTCGAAGGCCTGCATGCCCCACTTCAGGAACTCGTAGCGCTCGCGGTTGCGCGCGAACTCGAGCTTCATGTTCAGGTCCAGCGCCTTGGCGCTGCCGAAGTGGTCGATCATCACCGAGTGGTCCACGACCAGGTCGACCGGCACCAGCGGCTCGACCCGGCGGGGATCCTTGCCCAGGCGCTGGGCCACATTGCGCATGGCGGCCAGGTCGGCCAGCAGCGGCACGCCGGTGAAGTCCTGCAGCACCACGCGCGACACGACGAAGGGGATCTCCTCGGTGCGCGCGGCCCGAGGCTGCCAGCGTGCCAGCTGCTCGACATGCTGCTTCGTCACGCGCTGGCCATCGCAGTTGCGCAGCACGCTTTCCAGCACGATGCGCAGGCTCACCGGCATGCGGCGCACGCCGGGGAAGCGGCGTGCCAGAGCGGGCAGGGACCACAGCTGCCCGGTCTTGCCCGAGGCGGTGGTGAAGGGCTTCAGGGTGCTGGCGAAGGCGTGCGGCATGACGGCTCCCGGGTGTGGACGCCGGGGGATTATGCGAAGCGCCGGCTGCGCGCCACGCCCAAGGCCCCTCGGGCCGCGGCCCTTGCAGCCCCGGCCCCGCGGGGCCCTCAGAACGCCTCCTTCTCGGCCTCCAGGTAGGCGATGCTGATGTACTTGCCGATGTTGCCGTCCCAGCCCTGGATGCGGCCGGCGTGGGGTGCCACGCGCGGATCGGCCAGCACGCGGCGCCGCGCAGCGGCCTCGTCCTCGCCGGCCTTCACGGCCGCCAGGCAAGGCTCGTACAGGCCGGCGAAGAAGACGCGCTGCTCGGCCGGCAGCGTGCGGCTGGCGCGGCCGTGGCCGGGCACCCACAGGGCGTCGGGCAGGTCGCGCACCAGCGCGTCGATGGTCTTGAGCGTGCCGACGTAGCTGCCGTCGTCCATGTTGGCGATGCGGCCGTTCATCACCACGTCGCCGGCATAGAGCACGCGGTCCTCGACCACTTCCACGCACAGGTCGGCCTCGGTGTGGGCGCGGCCGTGGTGGTGGATGCGCAGCGTGGTGTCGCCGAAGCGCAGCAGGTCGCCGTGGCCGGCGTCGCGGTTGGGCACGACGACGCGGGTGCCCATGGACGCGCCGTTGGTCCAGCGCTCCATGGCGGCGCGCCAGCCGCTGCCGGCGATGCCGGCGATCTGCCGGCGCGCCTCGGGGTGGGCGTGGATCGGCAGGCCGTCGCCGAAGGCCTGCACGAAGGCGTCGTTGCCGAGGAAGTGGTCGCCGTGGGCATGCGAGTTGACGATGGCCACCACCGGACGGTCGGTCAGCGTGCGCAGTTGGCGGATGGCCATCTCGCCGATCTGCACCGAGGCCCCGCTGTCGAGCACCACCACGCCGGCCGAGGTGATCACGAACACCACGTTGGCCATCATCCCGCGGTTCTCGGGCGTCGGGAACCCGTCCGCGGCGAACACCATGGCCACGCGCGGGCTCAGGCGCAGCAGCGGGTGGTTGGGCACGGCCGGACCACGGATGAAGTCGTCGGCCGCCGATGCCAGGTGCTGCGCCAACGGCGACAGCAGGGCTGCGCCGAGGCCCAGAGCCAGGCCGGCGCGCAGGCAATGGCGGCGCGTGGCCGTCGAAGGGGGTGCGGGCGTGGCCATGCGGCGTCTCCGGCCTTTACATCAGCCGTCGATGATATGCAACCGTCGCGACGAATGGCCCGTCCGGCAGCACGCGGGCAAGGGCGCCATCTAGCAGATGACCCAAGCTCTCTAGAGAACGCCTTCTCTGCTCAATGGCTGAGCAGATAGCGGCCAGCCGGGTCGCTTCACAGGGGTAGTGTGCCCTCATGCGCTACCTCTGTACCCAATTCTCAGCCTTCTGCTCCTGTTGAACATGTCTTCGTGCTCAACGTCGAAGATCGCCTGCCCCGTCTCGGGGCCTTCGCCCTGCTGAAGACGCACGGAAAACTTGTGCAGTCCGGTGGTCAGGACAGCCATTGGGGTGTTGTCCTCTCAGGTATGGGTCGCCACGTCACAGGCCCGCCCTAGCCGGAGCTCACGCTCAAGATGCCGTGGCGGCCTGCCCAGCCGACGGCAGTTGGCGTCCCGGAGCGGGGTCATGGCTGCCGGCTTCCACCGAGGGTGCCGAATCCGACGCCGGCCCATGCCGAACGGCGAGGCTCCTTTCGGTCATCCTAAAATGCTGTACTAAAACCTAGCTTTAAGGTTCAATGCCGCGACCGGTCTAAACACCCGCGCCAAAGGCCTCCTCGCCGACGCGGCTGGACCCTGCCCGAACACAACACTCAGCACTGACAGACCGCAGAGCCCCGCCCGTCTGCGCGGAAGGCCTCGACATCCACACCAGGGTACCGAGGTCTTCGTGCAATCGGGCCATTCCCGCAACTCGGGTCGCCCAGCGGTCGACAAGAAGAATGAGCAAGACGGCCTTTAGGTTCATCGACCTCTTTGCGGGGCTCGGCGGCTTCCACATCGCGCTAAAGCGACTGGGCGGGAAGTGCGTCTTCGCAGCGGAGTGGCAGGAGCATCTCCGCGACCTCTACGAAGTCAACCACGGCTTCCGGCCCGCAGGCGACATCACACAGGTCGCCTTGAAGGACGTGCCTGAGCACGACGTGCTAACAGCCGGCTTCCCGTGCCAGCCGTTCTCGAAGGCAGGCGAGCAGCTCGGCTTCGAGTGCACCAAGCAAGGCGGTCTGTTCTTCGACGTAGAGAAGATTCTGAAAGCAAGGCGTCCTGCCTTCTTCATTCTTGAGAACGTACCCAATCTCTTGAAGCACGACTCGGGGCGCACGTGGGAGCGCATCCAGCACAACTTGGGTCCGGAGGGCCTTGGCTACCACATAGATGCTCGCCGGTACTCGCCTCACCACTTCGGCATCCCACAGATCCGCGAGCGGGTCTACATCGTGGGCTCGCTTGCGCCCTTGACGTCGTTTGTGTGGCCAGAGCGCTCAGATGCCGAGACTTCCATTGAGGCCGTCCTCGACAAACGACCGGATGATGCGAAGAAGCTGTCGCCGCAGGTCAGAGAGTGCCTAGAAGTGTGGAGCGAATTTCTCAAGGCTTGTCCTAAAGACCTCCAGCTTCCGTCGTTCCCCCTGTGGTCCATGGAGTGGGGTGCGACGTACCCCTACGAGTTCGAAACACCGTTTGCGCGAAAGATTCGTTTGGGCGCAGAGGGGCTGACCGGTTTTTGCGGGAGCCATGGCGTCAAGCTCGGCCACAAGGCAACGTTGGAAGAGCGGTGGGCAGCACTGCCAAGCCACGCCCGCACAGAGCAGTTCCTCTTTCCCAAGTGGAAGCAGGATTTCATTCGGCAGAACCGTGAGTTCTACGCTGCCAACCGGGAGTGGATTGCTCCCTGGCGGCACAAGATTCTGAAGTTCCCCTCCAGCCTGCAGAAGCTCGAATGGAACATCCAAGGTGGTCACCAAGACTTGTGGGATTACGTCATTCAATTCAGGGCGTCGGGTGTTCGCGTCAAGCGTCGCAACACTGCCCCCAGTCTTGTTGCCATGACCGATACGCAGGTCCCCATCATCGCCTGGGAAGAGCGGTACATGACACCCAGAGAGTGCGCACGGCTACAGAGCATGCAGTCGCTGAAGCAGTTGCCCAGTAGCCCCGTCCGCGCGTTTCAGGCACTCGGTAATGCGGTCAACACAGACGTGGTCGAAATGGTCGCTTCAGCCCTCCTGCTCTCGTCAACTTCAATCACCGGAGCGGCACTGTCAAAGAACCTGTACGCCGCGGCCTAGAACAGGAAATTGCAGGGAGTTGGATGGATGGAGAGCGAGAAGATAGAGATTCGCCCAGAAGTCACCATGCTCGGGGTGTTGAGGCATCTGAACTACGAGCCGTGGTTTGCAATTGCAGAGTTCGTCGACAACTCACTTCAGAGCTACCTCTCCCATAAGGAGGAGTTGGAGGAGGTCGAAGGCGCGAACTTCAAGCTAAAGGTCACCATAGACCTAAATTCGGCCGCAAGCGGCGAAATCGTAGTCACCGACAACGCGGCAGGCATCTCGGCGTCAGACTTTCCACGAGCCTTCAGAGCTGCGCAGGTACCAGCAGACCGCACGGGCCTGTCAGAGTTCGGCATGGGCATGAAGAGTGCCGCCTGTTGGTTCTGCGAAAACTGGTCGGTTCGGACGAAGGCACTCGGCGAGACGGCTGAGCGGAGCATCGCCTTCGATGTCCAGAAGATTGTCGACAACCGAATCGAGACACTCGCGCCTGAGAGTCGGTCTGGTGCTCCCGGGGTCCATTACACCGTCGTGAAGCTGCGGGGGCTACACCATCCACCTGCTACCCGGACCGTTGCCAAGATTCGTGAGCACCTGGCCAGCATCTATCGCGTTTTCACCGCAAGCGGGCTGCTAGAGCTCAGGTTCAACAACGAACTGCTGGTCTACGAGACACCCAAAATCCTCACCTCGGTTCCGTACACCGCACCTGGCGTTCCTTCGTCGACCGAGACGACTCCCGTCGAGTGGCGCAAGGACATTGACTTTGACTTCGGTGGTGGCCAGCGAGTCACAGGCTTCGCAGCATTGCGTGAGGTTGGCTCGACCACGTCTGCGGGCTTTTCGCTCTTCCGTCGCGGACGCTTGATTGAAGGAAGCTGCGACGAAACGTACCGCCCGCCGTACATCTTCAAGAAGGCCAACAGCTTCACATACCAACGCCTGTTCGGTGAGTTGCACATCGAGGGCTTCGCGGTCAGCCATACCAAGGATGGCTTTCGGTGGGAGGAGTACGAGGACATCTTCCTTGAGCATCTCAAGGAGGCAGTCGAGGCAGAGCCGCTGAACCTCGTAGCGCAGGCGGAGAACTATCGTGCGCTGCCCACTCGGAAGAGCATCGCTGAGCGAGCACAGGTTGCCACCAACGCCGTTGCAAAGCACTTCGAGACTGAGGTTGGCCCACTTATTGAGGCGGCAAAGGCGACCCCGACACAGCCGGCTGCTATCCCGGAGCAACTGCCGACAGACCAACTGCAGGCATCTGAGAAGCAGGTCACTATTAACGACGGGAACTGGCAGTGGGTCGTCACCATTCGAACTTCAGTTGACCCTGCGCGAGAGCAGTGGCTTGCCATCAGCAACCACGAGCACGTCGAAGGGGATGACAGCGTCCGGAACGTCGAAATCGAGTTGTCTCTGGCGCATCCGTTCTCCTCTGAGTACCTCGGTGCCAACAACGAGAACGTGGAACTGCTTCTGAAGACCTGATCAGCAAGCTGCCTCAGCTGCGCGAGTCGTCTTGAGGGGGTGCGGAGCGGCCTGAGCAGCGTCGCGGGCCAGCCGAAGCAGGATGGTTCTCAGGTTGTAGCGGCGGTTGAAGAGGTACTGGATCTGTCCGAGG
>NZ_JAPZSC010000037.1 GCF_027531545.1 Silanimonas sp.
AAATCCATCCAGTGCCTGGCCCGCGTGCTGACGACAAAACGGCCCGCATCCCAAGCCGGGGAAGGGGCAAATGCGTCCGGCTGGGCGCCATGAGCACTCCTGAACGCGGCAAACGACGAGGCCGCGCCTCAAATCGCCGAATCACCTACTAGATTCGCTCCGGAAAGCCATCCAGTACGGCACTCGTGAAAGATCCGGGCTAGAACAGGCCGTTCGTAGCCCCTGATCCCCCGGATCGCCAGCAATGGCGCGGAGATGGGGCGGGTTGGCACACTCACCCGATGGGCGAAATGCGACGCCCACCAGGCTGATCCACGCCCCCTTGCTCTCGACGAGTGGGCTGCCAGAAGCGGGTCCGAGCAGGCGTCGGTAGGCGATGTCGGCTACGAAGTGCCATGGACCGGTCTGTTTCGCCTCGACGCTGACCTCGAGGGCGGCGCTCTGCCAACCTGCACTGGGCCGGTAGACCGCGTAGCCGCTTGCGGCGCCCTGCGCGGGCGAGATGCCATAGAAGGCTCGCACCTGCCGGCCGTCGGCCCAGATCACGGTCGGCAGCAGAGTCACCGCGATGCCTGGCGCCGGCTCGAGCGGCAGCAGCAGACCAAGCAGACCGACCGTGCCCTGCGCGCTCTGGCCGAGGTCACCTTGCTCGACCGGCGTCGACAGCTGAGCAACCATCGGCACCCCGAACACCGTGATCCAGCCCTGCACGCCTGCATCGACGGTCGGCCGGACGCGACCCAGACCTCGCAGCCAGCTGCTGCCGTCGTCGCCGAGCAGCGCCGGTTCACCGTCGCGCCGCCCGTACCGGTAGCCCAGCATCGCCCCTGCGCCCCAGGCGTCGACGTCGCCCAGACTCCATCGCAGCTGCGGGCCGAGCGGGCCCAAACCCACAGCCCCGCTGTCGAGTTCGAAGGGACCCCAGCGGTCGGAGCGCCATTCGCCGCTCACCCAGATGGGTGCCCGCACCCTGGCCGTGCCGGCTCCGCTGTAGTCCGCTTGCCAGCTCAACACGGTGCCCAGCTCCAGCCTCCAAGGGCGGGCTTCGGGTGCCGCGGCGAGGGCCGGCGCGCCAGCGAAGGCGAGCGCAGCCAGGCCGAGCGCCGCGAGGCGCTTCGACATCAACGTTCCCCCCCTTGCTCATCGCGTGCCGACCCGTGGCCTCGGCGACGCCCGCTGCCGCGCCGGTAGCCACCGCGACCCCACCGTTCGGACCGACCATGACAGCACCGGGTCAGGCGGTAGGGAGGCCGAACGAGGAGGTCATAACCGCATCCCAATGCTCTGCGATCAGGCCGTCCTGGAAGCGGAAGCAGTCGGCGGTACGAACTCCGAACTCGGAACCGTCGGCGAGAGTGCACCTGAAGCTATGGAGAACCATGGCGCAATCATCCTGCTCGATCGCAAAGTGAGTCTCGATCCTGATCGCCGAGGACAACTCGAGCATCTGGCCGAAGTGTTCGCGCAGGCTGTCCCGGCTCCGCTCCGCCATCGCGGTGTGCGACACATAGCCTGCAGCGACATGCCGGTCGATCGAACTCAAGTCGCGAAGCTCGAAGACGGAGCGGTAGAGATCGAAGACGGCAAGTGCCTTCGATCCGCACTTCGCGATGGCGCTCCGCTCCAGGGGCGCAGACAGACAGACCAGGTTCATGGAAGCATCTCCTTTCGATGGCGGGACGGGGATCTGACCGCAAGGTCGCGGCAGTCGAGCGCGGGGGGAAAGGGGTGGGCGAACCGGCGCCAGGGCCTGCAGCGGCGGTGCGCTCTGCCGCGGGGTACGCCTGCACGAGACCCAGGTGCGGAACGCACTGAGAGGCAACGGGCTTGCCTCAGCCTCCCGCTCGGGTCGGGACGACGTTGGGTGCCTGGCGGCGGGCAGTCGGAGTCGACGGCGTACGCACAGGTGTTGATGGACTCGAACACCTGCAGCCGCGTCAGACGGATGGCGCACTCCCCGTGCATCGGGTGGAGGAGGAAGGCGGATCGCAGCATCGAGGAAATGAAGTGCGTCGAGCCGCACATCGGCGTTGCCGGGATCTCGATGTCCCTGAGGCCGCCCACGTCGCGATAGCGCTCGCAGCGGTCGCAGTCGACTCCGAAGACCATCGGGGCGCGCGCGACCGCCGCAGCCGCGCCCGCAGGACCGGCCCCCGCGCTGCAGGCCCTCATCCACTTCGCGGGCGGCCTCGTCCATCTCTCCATCTTCCGGCTACTCGGGCTGAAGGACCGACGGGGCGGAGGCCGACGGCGTCGCTGCCCTCGGTCCTGGCTCAATGGTCCGAAGCGGGATCTATCGGTGCACCACGCCAGGCAGCACGCAGAGCATCTCGTAGAGCAGGTTCGCGCCCAGCAGCGCCGTGTTGCCGCCCGGGTCGTAGGACGGGCACACCTCGACGAGGTCGGTCCCGATCAGGTTGAGCCCCCGGCAGCCGCGCACGACCTCTAGCCTGGATTTTTCACGAGGCATGAAGTAGGCGACCTGCCTTCGTTGCGCGTTTTCATAGGTATTCGACGTCTATGGAACCGAACCAACGAGGGAGGTCGCCCAATGCCAAAGTGTACGGATCGCAGGATGGAGCTTGGCCGCGTGGGCAGGCGCGTGGTCGAAGCGGCCTTCGATGGCGGGGACATCGCCACCGACGGCGGGGTGGTGCTGCTCAGGCAGGTTGACGA
Source organism: Silanimonas sp. (assembly GCF_027531545.1). Lineage (GTDB taxonomy): Bacteria > Pseudomonadota > Gammaproteobacteria > Xanthomonadales > Xanthomonadaceae > Silanimonas. The sequence continues at coordinate 2,677 of NZ_JAPZSC010000037.1, forward strand.
ACGGCTGGGTCTGAGCCGTGCGGCTGCGCGTGCGGTGGGCGATTCGCGGCGTGCCGCCAGCGTCGAGCACGGCATGCGGGAGCTGCTGGCGCAGCGCATCTACGGGCTGTGCTGTGGCTGGCAGGACGTGACCGACCACAACACGTTGCGGCATGACCTGGTCTGGCAGACCGCCGTGGGCCGGGACCGCAGCCTGGGCAGCGCCCCTACGCTGAGCAGGCTGGAGAACGCGGCTGGCGCGCGCCAAGCCTGGGCGTTGCACGGCGTACTGTTGAACCAGTTCGTGGCCAGCCGCAAGGCGGCGCCGGCAGAGTTGGTGCTGGACGTGGACGCCACGCACGTGCCGCTGCACGGGCAGCAGGAGCGAGCGCACTTCAACGCGCACTACGACAACTACTGCTACCTGCCGCTGTACGTGTTCTGCGGGCAGGACATGCTCGCGTGCGTGCTGCGCCCGAGCTGGCGTGATCCGGCCAGCATCGTCAGCGCGGTGCTCAAGCTGCTGGCGCGACGCCTGCGACAAGCGTGGCCGGGGGTGCGGCTGGTCGTGCGCGGCGACAGCGGCTTCAGCCGAGCGAAGGTGCTGCGCCGCTTGGAAGCCTGGGGCATCGACTACGTGTTGGGCGTGCAGAAGAACCCGGTGCTGGAGTGGAACTGCGCACTGGCCGCCCAGGCCGTGGCCGAGCGTCATGCGGCCAGCGGCACAAAGGAGCGCCTGATCGGCGAGTTCAGCTATGCGGCTCGAAGCTGGAATCGTGAGCGGCGCGTCATCGCGCGGCTGGAGCACGGCGCGCAAGGGGCCGACGCGCGCTTCGTCGTCACCAGCCTGAGCGGCGACGCAGGCGAGCTGTACGAGCGGCTGTACTGCGCCCGCGGCGAGGCCGAGAACCGCATCAAGGAGGCGCAGCTGGATCTGTTCGGCCGCCGCGCCAGTTGTCACCGCTACGCGGCCAACCAGATGCGGCTGCTGCTGGCGGCCCTGGCCTACACGCTCATGATCAACCTCAGGCGGCTGGCCTTGGTGGGCACCGAACTGCAGCAAGCCTGCACGGTCACGATCCGCACGCGGCTGCTCAAGATCGGCGCCGCGGTGCTGCGCAACACGCGCCGCGTGAAGCTGATGCTGGCCAGCCAGCATCCGCTGCGCCAGGTGTTCGAAGTGGCCGCCGCGCGACTGGCTCCCGTCCCGTAGACGTCCATCCAGTGCCTGGCCCGCGCGTTGACCCCAACCAGGCCCGCAGCCCAAGCCGGG
>NZ_JAPZSC010000017.1 GCF_027531545.1 Silanimonas sp.
GTCGTCGACACCGCTCCGTCGCACCGCCACCGCCTTGCGTCTTGCTTCACCCATCGGGTGAGTGTGCCAAGACAGCGTAAGTCCGTAGCAACGCTTGAGATTCAGGCCATCACGGAGCGGCAACTGCCGGATTTAGGTTCAATTGCTCCAGCAATCTCGTCGGGGACTCCTCGCGCTTGGAATTCTTCAGCCGCATCCGCAGCACACGGTGCAGGATCAGCGCCAGGAAGCACACCATCGCGTGCGCCCGGATGCGACGCGGCAGCCGGTGGTACACCGGGCCGATCTCGATGTCACTCTTGAGCGTGCGGAACCCACGCTCGATGTCGAGCCAGGCTCTTGTAGCGTGCAACCACCTCGAGGGCCGGATCCTGCGTGTTCGTCACCAGCAGCAGCTTGCCGTCCAGCCGCTCCAGGTACTGCTGGCGCTCCTCGTCGATGCTGAAGCGGAACAGTTCGCTGTGCATGTCGACCTTGATCAGGTGCGCCAGGCCAGCCTCCTTGACCGCGTGGTACAGCCGCGCCTTGGCACCCGAATCCGACAGCGGCCGCCCGCGCCGGCGCTCGCCCGCGTCCTGGGCATCCAGACGGCCGCCCCATTGCTCACCCAGAGCGATCAACTCGCGGATGCCTTCGCGCCGCGCCTGTATACGCCGATGTGCCGCTTCAGGGTCGTGCGCCACCACCAGCCGGTAGTCCTGCGGCTCGGCCTGCGCGGTTTGCGCGTCGCGCCGCCAGCGCATCTCGGCCACCCAGGGCGTCGACGCGTCGTGCGCCTCGTGCAGCCGCCGCAGTTTGTCCCTGAACTCGCCGTAGCGCGCTGCCGGTACCGCCAGCACGTACTGCAACTCCACACCCTTGCCCTGGGCCCGCAATTCAGTCTGCAGGTCCGCCAGCTCCTGCAGGTTGTTCAGGCTCAGCAGCCCACGGTCGGCCACCAGCACGACGCGCTGCAGCGGCCAGCGCGACAGCAGCGAGCGGATCATAGGCAGCAGCGTGCGCGCCTCGGCCGTGCTGCCCGGGTGGACCTCGTGTGCGATGGGCAGGCCCTCGGCCGTCTGCACCAGCGAGAGCATGAACTGCCGCGCGACGATGCCCTCCTTGGACATGCCGTGCTCGCGCACGTCGCCGTCGAGCACCGCGTCGCCGTGAACACGCACGGTGGTCAGGTCGTAGAAGACCACCGACAACTCCTGGTCGATCAGCGGGCGCGTCAGCAAGGCCAGCCGCTCGGCGATCGCGGCGCTGTGGTCGTCGATGACGTCCATGGCGCGCAGCAACTGCTGGTGGTCGGGCGCTGCGGCCTCGAAGCCGAAGCCCCGCGGCAGCGCCACCGTGTCGAGCCAACGCAGCACGCCGAGCTTGGAGGACGGGTCGCACAGGCGGTTGAAGACCATCGCGCGCAGGCACGCCAGAACGTCGATCTCGCTGCGCGAGCGGCTCCAGGCCAGCGCCAGACCCTCCAGGCCCAGCGACTGCCACATGTGGCAAAGCGCCCAGGTGTCGCCGGCCGTGCGGCTGTCCAGGAATCGCAGTTCGTTGACGCTGGCCGAAGACGCGACCTGACCGGTAGGGTCATCGCGACCCTGCGCGCGGCTGAGTGCGCCGATCAACCGGTCGACGTCACTGCCGGGCTCCAGGCGGCCCAGCGTGGCCAGCGTGCGCTGGCGGGGCTTGCCGTCTTCGTTGCGGAAGGACTCCACGAGTTGGGCATAGCGACGCCCGCCGGAGGTGGTGACCTTGATGAACATGGCTGCGAGTGTCCGCAGGACGGGGCTGGAATCGGCAATTTGGAACTACCCTAAATCAGCAACGTGCCACTACAACGCTGCGCGTCAAGACCACGGCTGCCCGCGTCTAAGTCGTTGATCCGGCGCGACTCACCGGCCGGCGTCTGGGCCAGATCGCCGAGAGGGTGTCGAACTTGGGCGGCCGCTACAAATCACCTACTTTGCTTTACCCGCCGTCTACGCGGCTTGCGCACACTGCGTGGCAGGGCCTGTACGGCGGAGTGATCGAGCAGTCATGCGGAGTCAACATGCGGGCGCAGCCCCACGCACGCCGTGGAGG
>NZ_JAPZSC010000071.1 GCF_027531545.1 Silanimonas sp.
GTGAGAGGCCATCCAATGCGCCCGCGCTGGGGTGTGCAAGGGCCCTGAGCCAGGCGTGGCGCGACGCCCGCACGCCTGTGCGGGCTAGCGACACAACGACGCGCAGGGCCCTTGAACACCCCAGCCCTTCGGGTAGGCCCCAAGAACAGCCCCACTCGTCGTTGCGAAGCCTCGCCGGGTCCCCGACCCGGCTTCGTTTCGCGCCTAGATTGGGGCTGTTCTGGGGGCCTAGGCGGGTGAATTGGTTGGCCTCTCACACTCTCAGAAGTCGAGCAGCACCGCACCCCAGGTGAAGCCGCCGCCCACGCCCTCGAGCATGACGCTGTCGCCGCGGCGGATGCGGCCGTCGCGCACGGCGACGTCCAGCGCCAGCGGCACCGAGGCGGCCGAGGTGTTGCCGTGCTCGGCCACCGTGGCCACCAGCCGCTCGGGCGCGAGCTTCAGCTTGCGGGCGGTGGCCTGCATGATGCGGATGTTGGCCTGGTGCGGCACCAGCCAGTGCAGGCTCTCGGGGGCGCGGCCGGCCTTGGCCAGCACGGTGCGCGCGGCGTCCTCGAGCACGCCCACGGCCAGCTTGAAGACGGCCTGGCCGTCCATGCGCAGCAGCGGCGAGCCCACCACCTGGCCGCCGGCCACCGTGCCCGGCGTGCACAGGATGCCGGCGTGGCGGCCGTCGGCGTGCAGGTCGGACGCCAGGATGCCGGGCTCGGCGCTGGCCTCCAGCACCACGGCGCCCGCGCCGTCGCCGAACAGCACGCAGGTGGTGCGGTCGTCGAAATCGAGGATGCGCGAGAAGACCTCGGCGCCCACCACCAGCGCGCAGCGCGCGCCGCCGGTGCGGATCATCGCGTCGGCCACCGTCAGCGCGTAGACGAAGCCCGAGCACACGGCCTGCAGGTCGAAGGCCGGGCAGCCGTGCACGCCCAGCTTGTTCTGCAGGATGGTGGCGGTGGAGGGAAACACCATGTCCGGCGTGGACGTGGCGACGACGATCAGGTCGACGTCTTCGGCGCGGCGCCCCGCGGCCTGCAGCGCCGCCCGGCAGGCCGGCAGCGCGAGGTCGGAGCAGGCCACGCCCTCGTCGGCGAAGTGCCGGAATCGGATGCCCGTGCGCTCGACGATCCAGGCGTCGCTGGTCTCCAGCCCGCGCTCGGCCAACATGGCGGCCATGTCGTCGTTGCTCAGGCGGCGCGGCGGCAGGTGGCTGCCGGTGCCGGTGATGCGGGAGTAGACCGTGCTCATCAGGCGTCCTGGGGGGCCGTACCCGGCATGGCGCGCAGCGTCGGCACGATCATGTCGCGCACGCGGTCCACCAGGCGGTGCGCCGCGGCCTCGTGGGCGCGCGCCAGCGCCGCCTCGAAGGCGTAGGCGTCGGCCGAGCCGTGGCTCTTGAACACCAGGCCGCGCAGGCCCAGCAGCGCAGCACCGTTGTAGCGGCGCGGGTCGACCCGGCGCTTGAACCGGTTGAGCACGGGCAGCGCCACCAGAGCCGCCAGCTTGGCGAAGGGGCCGCGCGTGAACTCCTGCTTGATGAAGTCGCTGAGCATGGAGGCCAGGCCTTCGCTGGTTTTCAGCAGCACGTTGCCGACGAAGCCGTCGCACACGACGACGTCGACGGTGCCCTTGAAGATGTCGTTGCCCTCGACGTTGCCGTGGAAGCGGATCTGCCCGGCCTCGCCCGCCGCCCGCAACAGTTCGCCGGCGCGCTTGATGGTATCGCTGCCCTTGATGGCTTCCTCGCCGATGTTGAGCAGGCCGACCACGGGCTCGGCCTTGCCGTCCACCGCCGTCACCAGAGCGCTGCCCATCACCGCGAACTGCAGCAGGTGCTCGGGCGTGCAGTCGACGTTGGCGCCCAGGTCGAGCACGGTGGTATAGCCGTCGTTGCGGTTGGGCATCACGGTGGCGATGGCCGGGCGGTCGACGCCGTCGAGCGTCTTGAGGATGTAGCGCGCCACGGCCATCAGCGCGCCCGTGTTGCCGGCCGACACGCAGGCCTGCACGCCGGTGGCGTCGCCGTCCTTGACCTGTTGCAGGGCCACGCGCAGCGAGGAATCGCGCTTGCGGCGCAGGGCAACCTCGACCGAGTCGTCCATGGTCACCACCTCGGTGGCGAAGACGCGCGTGCAGCGCGCCCAGCCGGCTGCGGGCGCGAGTGCGGCCTCGGTGCCCACGAGCACCAGCTCGGCACCGGGGTGGCTGTCCAGGAACGCGCGACAGGCCGGCAGCGTGACCGTCGGGCCATGGTCGCCGCCCATGCAGTCGACGGCGATGCGGACGCGCGGGGAATGCTCAGCGCTCACGGCGGGCCGCAGCGCAGGCGATGTCAGGCGTCGGCCTTGGTCTTCAGGACCTTACGGCCGCGGTAGAAGCCGGTCGGGCTGATGTGGTGGCGCAGGTGGACCTCGCCAGTGGTGGGCTCCACGGCCGTGCCGGGGGCGGCGACGGCGTTGTGCGAGCGGTGCATGCCGCGCTTGGACGGCGACTTCTTGTTCTGCTGGACGGCCATGGCTGGGCTCCGTAGCGGCTGGAAGCGGCAAAGTGGGCAGCCGCGAGGGCTGCGAGGGTACGCCTGCAGCAGGCCGCAGGCCGCGCGCCGCGCCGTCAGCAGCCCTGGTTCAGGGCGCGTGGTCCGCGTCGCAAAGCCCGCCAGTATATCAGCGCAGGCGGGCGCGGGTCAGCCGGGGTCGCCGGCCTTGCGCAGCGCCGCCAGCGCCGCGAACGGGTTGGGCCGCGCCTCGTCGGCCGGCTCGGCGGGCTCGGGCTGCGGCAGCGGCTGCGGGCAGGAGCCCTCGTGGCGCGGCACGAGCGGCAGTTCGAGGATGAGTTCGTCCTCGATCAGGGAACGCAGGTCCAGCCGCGGCTCCAGCACGAGGTGGTCGTCGTCGCTGTCGGCGTCGAGCCGCTGGGCCTCGTCCTCGCTGGCCACGAAGCGGAAGCGGCGCTCCAGCACCAGCGGCTGCTGCAGGGCCTGCAGGCAGCGCTGGCATTGCAAGGTGACGTGAGCGTGCGCTTCGAGTTCCAGCCAGGGCTGGGGCGGCCCGGCCACCGGCTGCACCTGGCTGAAGCGGGCATGCCAGCCCACCCGCTCGTCGGCCGCCGGCGGCACGAACAGGCTGGCCGACAGCCGCGGCAACTCGGCCAGCGGCCAGGCGCCGAGCAGGGTCTCGCCATCGCGGCACAGCGCCGCCGCGGGGGCGGCCAGGGGGTCGGTGCGGCGTTCGCGGGCCATGGTCGGGGGGCGTGCGGGCTCGGGCGATGGAGGAACGGGCGGGTGGGCGCCGGTGGCGCCACGGGGCCAGCGGGGCCGGACCAGGGGCAACGGGCTGCGAGCGGAGGCAGTGTAGCCAGCCCGGCCGCGCCGCTGCGGCGGCCACAATCGCGGCATGCGCCCTGCCCTGATCCTGGCCTCGACCTCGCGCTACCGGCGCGAACTGCTGCAACGCCTGCGCCTGCCCTTCGAGGTGCTGTCGCCCGAGGTCGACGAGACGCCGCTGCCCGGCGAGGCCCCGGCCGCGCTGGCGCTGCGCCTGGCGCTGGCCAAGGCGCGCGCCGTGCACGCGCGCCGGCCCGGGGCGGTGGTGATCGGCTCCGACCAGGTGGCCGACCTCGACGGCGAGCCCATCGGCAAGCCGCACACGCACGAGCGCGCGGTGGCGCAGCTCACGCGCCTGTCGGGGCGCAGCGTGGTCTTCCAGACCGGCGTGGCGGTGGTCGCGCCGGGCCTTGAGCGCGCCCTGCTGGCCCCGGTGCGCGTGCGCTTCCGTGCGCTGGCGCCGGCCGAGATCGAGCACTACCTGCGTGCGGAGCAGCCCTACGACTGCGCCGGCAGCGCCAAGAGCGAGACGCTGGGCATCGCGCTGCTGGAGGCCATCGACAGCGACGACCCGACGGCGCTGGTGGGCCTGCCGCTGATCCGCACCTGCGCGCTGCTGCGCGAGGCCGGCATCGACCCGCTGGCCGCGGCATGACGGCGCCCGGCACGCTGTGGCTGGTGCCGGCGCCGCTGGACCTGGGCGCCCCCGAGACGCCGCTGGACGCCGTGCTGCCCCAGGCCGTGCTGGCCCGTGCGGCCGCGCTGCAGCACTGGGTGGTGGAAGACGCGAAGTCGGCACGCGCGCTGCTCAAGCGCGTGGCGCAGCACGTGCCGCTGGCGCAGCCGCTGCAGGCGCTGCAGCTGGTGGAGCTGCCCCGGCCGCCCAAGGGCGGCCCGCGCCCGGGCACCGCGGCCGTCGACTGGCGCGCCCTGCTGGCGCCGGCGCTGCAGGGCCGCGACCTCGGCCTGCTCAGCGAAGCCGGGCTGCCCGCCGTGGCCGACCCCGGCAGCCTGCTCGTGGCCGCGGCGCACGAGGCCGGCGTGCCGGTGCAGCCGCTGTCGGGCCCGAGCTCGCTGATGCTGGCGCTGGCCGTCAGCGGCCTGAACGGCCAGAACTTCGCCTTCGTGGGCTACCTGCCGCAGGAGGCCGAGTCGCGCACGGCGCGCATCCGCGAGCTGGAAGCCACGTCGCGCCGCCTCGCGCAGACGCAGCTGGCCATCGAGACGCCCTACCGCAACGCCGCGCTGCTGCAGGCGCTGGTGCAGGGGCTGCAGCCGACGACCCGGCTGTCGGTGAGCGTGGGCCTCACGCTGGAGGGCGGCTTCACGCGCAGCGCCCCCGTGGCCGCCTGGCGGCGCCAGCCGCTGGCGCTGCCCGACCGGCTGCCAGCCGTCTTCGCCTGGCTGGCCGGCTGAGCCGCGGCCTCAGCGCCCGCCGCCGAGCAGAGCGCCGACCTTGCGCTTGGGCCGGATGTTGGGCGACAGCGCGCGTGGCGCCGGCGCGGCCGCCTTGGCGCTTTCCCAGGCCGGCGGTGCGTCGGCCGGGGCGCTGGGCTCGTAGGGCTTGTCGAAGATCGGGTCAGAGGGCGCCCGCGGGGCGACGGGGCGCGGCGGGCGATCCGGCCGCGGCGGCCGCTCGGCACGCGGCGCGTCGTCGTCGTCGCGGCGATAGGGCCGTTCGTCGCGGCGGCGCGGCGGACGGTCGTCTTCCAGTTCGGCCGGCTCCAGCTCGATCTTCTTCTTGATCAGCTTCTCGATGTCGGCCACCAGGCGCGTGTCGTCGCGCGTGACCAGCGTGATCGCCAGCCCCGAGGCGCCCGCGCGGCCGGTGCGGCCGATGCGGTGCACGTAGTCCTCGGCGTTGAAGGGCACGTCGAAGTTGAAGACGGCCGGCAGGTCGGCGATGTCCAGTCCGCGCGCGGCCACGTCGGTGGCCACGAGCAGGTCGACCTCGCCGGCCTTGAACGCGGCCAGGGCCTTCAGGCGCTCGTCCTGGCTCTTGTCGCCGTGCAGGGCCTGCGTGCGCAGCCCGTCGCGCTCGAAGCTGCGGGCCAGCCGCGCCGCGCCGAGCTTGCTGTTGACGAACACGATGGCCTGGCGGATGTCGCGCGCCTTGACCTGCTGCCGGATGAAGGCGCGCTTGTCGTCGTCGGTGGTACTGTAGAAGCGCTGCTCCACCGTGCTGGCGGTGGCGTTGGGGCGCGCCACCTCCACCAGCACCGGGTCCTGCAGATAGCTGGCGGCGAGCTTCTTGATCTCGGGGCTGAAGGTGGCGCTGAACAGCAGCGTCTGCCGCGCCTTGGGCAGGTAGGACAGGATGCGCTGCAGGTCGGGCAGGAAGCCGATGTCGAGCATGCGGTCGGCTTCGTCGAGCACCACGTACTCGACCTGGTTCAGCACTGCGTTCCTGGCCTCGATGTGGTCGAGCAGCCGGCCCGGCGTGGCGATCAGCACCTCGACGCCGGCCTTGAGCTGCAGCGTCTGCGGCTTCATGTCGATGCCGCCGAAGACCACCGCCGAGCGCAGCTGCGTCTGCTTGGCGTACTTCTTGACGTTCTCGGCCACCTGGTCGGCCAGCTCGCGCGTGGGCGCCAGCACCAGCGCGCGCACCGGGTGGCGCGCCGGGCTCATGCTGGCGTTCTCGTGGCGCAGCATCTTCTGCAGCAGCGGAATGGTGAACGCCGCCGTCTTGCCGGTGCCCGTCTGCGCGGCGCCCATCACGTCGCGGCCCGCCAGCACGATGGGGATGGCCTTGGCCTGGATGGGCGTCATGGCCGTGTAGCCGCTGTCCGCCACGGCGCGCAGGAGCTTCGGATCCAGCGGCAGCGTGCTGAACAGCGGCGGCTCGGCAGCCGGCTCGGCACCCGTCGGATGCGTCGGTTGGGGGTCGGTCATTGGCGCGGATTATCGCCCGCAAGCGCAGGCCGGGCCCGGAACTGCCCCAGGCGCAGCCCAGGGCTGCACAAGCCGGTGCAACCGAACTCTGCATCGGCTGGCAGCGTGAAAAAGCTGCACAAGCACCCGTGGCGAGCATCCATCACACTGGACACACGCCCTCTTCATGCCACCATCGACTGCCGCTGGCGAAAGCACCCGTGATGGAGCGCGCGGATCGCCCCGGCGGTGCTTCCGCCCTGGCGCCGACCGCGAAGGATTGCTCGGCCAAACCGTTGAACGGTTGGCCACGGTGCCTTGTTCGACCGATTCTTGCCGTGCCCCAGCATCCGAAGAAGCCGTATCCTCGACGCACCGCTCCCGCCCTCGCCCGCCTGAACAGATGAAGCACCCAGCCATGCCACGATTCGCACGTGCCGCCATTGCCGCCGTGGCCGCCGTGGCATTGCTGGGTTGCGGAGCAGACACGCCGCAGTCCCTGACGGAGGAAGCGCGAACCGATCTGGCCAAGAGCGATGTGATGTCGGCCATCGTGCGATTGAAGCGGGCGGTGCAGGCGGATCCCAACTCGACCACGGCCCGCACTCTGCTTGGTGAGGCGTTGCTGGCCGCCGATGATCCCGGCGGTGCGGCGGTCGAGTTGACCAAGAGCCTGGACCAGGGTGGCGACCGGGAACAGGTGATGCCCCTGCTGGCGCGCGCCCTGATGCTGAACAACCAGCATCGCAAGCTCATCACCACTTATGGCAACGTGCGCCTGAACAACGCCGATGCGAACGCGGCCTTCATGACCTCCATGGCCATGGCCTGGTCGCTGAATGGCGACAAGGCCAAGGCCGACACGACGCTGAACGCCGTGCTGGCGAGCTCGCCCGAATTCGTGCCCGCGCGCATCGCCCAGGCGCGGTTCGCTGCCCAGCGCGGCGAGCACCAGCCTGCGCTGCAGATCCTCGACAACTTGCTGGCGCGCGACACGGCGCTCTACGAGGCCTGGCACCTGAAGGGCGAGATCCACACCTACGGGCTTGGCGACGCCAAGGCCGCCGAAGGCTTCTACAAGAAGGCGCTGGAGGTCAACAGCAAGCACTACCTGTCCCACCTGGAACTGACCGTGGCCCGGATCGCGGCGGGTGACATGGCCGGCGGCAAGGTGCAACTCGAGCGTCTGCGGGCCCTTGGCCCGGATCGCCTGGCGACGGTCCTTCTCGACGCCCAGCTTGCGTTCTACGACAAGGCGTTTGCGAAGTCCAAGGAGCTCACGCTGTCCGTCCTGCAGGCACAGCCCGAACACGTTGGCGCCTTGCAGCTGCTGTCGGCGCTCGAGTGGGAGGCGGGCGGCCCGGTGCTGGCGGCAAGACCCCTCGAGACGGCGCTGAAGATCGACCCCAACTTGCCGAATGCCCGGACGAACCTGGCCTACATCTACCTTCGGCTTGGCCAACCCGCCAGGGCCCTGGACGTCATCAAGCCCCTGATCACCCAGCCAGGCGCCCCGACGCGCGTGCTGGCAGCAGCCGCACAGGCGTCGCTGCAGCTGAACCGGCTGAACGACGCCGAGGCCCTGTTCTCCCGGGCCGCCGAAGCGTCGCCGAACGATGCCGAATCGCGCACGGCACTGGCGCTCACGCGCCTGGCCAAGGGCGACGCTTCCACCGCGTTCACGCAGCTCGAGTCCTTGGCGTCGCAGACGAAAGAGAGCCTGGCGGATTCGGCCCTCATCACGGCACGGCTTCGCCGGGGCGAACTCGATGCGGCCCTGGCAGCCGCGCAGGCGCTGCTGAAGAAGGCCCCGAACGCGGCCGCGAGCCACGACATGGCCGGGCGCGTCCAGCTGGCGCGCAACGACCTGCCTGCAGCGCGCGCCGCGTTCGAGAAGGCCCTCAGCCTTGACCAGCGGCTGCTGACGGCCGTCGCCAGCCTGGCCGACCTTGATCTGCGAAGCGGGCAGCCGCAGGCCGCGCTGCAGCGCGCGGAGGCGTTCGCCAAGTCGGAACCGGGCAACTTCGCCGGCCTGTTGCTGCTTGCCGACATGCGCAGGCAGACGGGCGCGTCGCCCGAGCTGGTGCACGACGCGCTCAAGCGGGCTGTTGCCGCCGCCAAGGACGAGCCTGCCCCCCGGCTCAAGCTGATCGAGTTCCACGCAGGCCGCAAGCAGTTCGCCGCTGCGCGCACCGCGGCCCAAGAAGCCATTGCGGCCATCCCGAACGACGTGCAGATCCTCGACGCGCTGGGCCAGATGCAGCTGGCCACCGGAGACGTCCAGCAGGCTCTGTCGACCTTTCGCAGCATCACGAGCGTCGATCCCAACAGCGCGGGCGCCCGCGTCAGGATGGCTCAGGTGCTTCGGTACAGCGATGACCTGAATGGAGCCGTTGCCGAGCTGCGCCGCGCGATCGAGCTGGACCCCCAGCTGCGCCCTGCCCGCATGGCCCTGGTGGACATTCTGGTGAGCCAGAAGCGCTCGAAAGAGGCGATGAGCATCGCCAAGGACCTGCAGCGCCGACTCCCGAACTCGCCCGCCGGCTACCTGCTGGAAGGCAGCGTGCACGGCAAGCTGAAGAACTACGACGCGGCCGCGGCCGTCTATCGGCTGGGCATGTCCAGGGCCGACGACCGCGACGACCTAGCCATGAACTACGTGGGCAGCCTGGTGCTGGGCGGCAAGAGCGGCGAGGCCGAGAAGTTTGCGGTCGGCTGGCTTTCGCGAAACCCTGGCCACGGCCAGATGCACTACACCCTCGGCGAAATCCATCTGGGTCTGGGCCGGCTGGACAGCGCGGCCCGTCAGTTCGAACGGGCGCTGTCCATCCGAACCGACTATGCCCCGGCGATGAACAACCTGGCCTGGGTGATGGCGCAGCAGCGCAAGCCGGGCGCGGCCGACTTTGCCCGGCGCGCGCTGGCCCTGGATCCCAACAACCCCAATTACCTCGACACGCTGGCGACGGCACTCGCGCTGGATGGCAAGCTCCAGGAAGCCATCAAGGCGCAACAGCAGGCCGTGCGGGTGGCGCCGGGCGAGCTTGCGCTGCGGTTGCAGCTGGCCAGGCTGGCGCTGGACGCCGGCGACAAGGCCCTGGCAAAGGGCGAACTCGACCGGATCCTGGCGGTGCCGACCGCCGCCAGCGCGATCCGCGACGAAGCGAGCGCCCTTTCCAAGCGGCTGTAGACCCCGCGGCCGTCGGCCGCGGGCCGGAAACGGGTGTCGAGATTTCTGACAGCCGCCGTCATCAAGAACGCTGGAAGGTCTTCAAGTTGTTGTTTTTAATGAGTTTTTCTTTCTGGCACGCCTTCTGCTTTGCTTAGCTGGCGTTGGGGCAACAGCACGGCGGCAAGCCCCCGGACCAACCATCCAACAGGAAGCGAAACCATGAAGCAAATCTCAAATCTGACGGCTGGCGCGGCCCTTGCCCTGGCAGCCCTGGGGTCGTCGAGCGCGATTGCCGGCCCGACCTGCGAAGTCTGCAGCTGGGTCGGCGCTGGCTCGCCGGCGAACACCTACGTCGGCAGCTTCAACAGTGCGACGCCGGCGGAAGACGCAGTGATATTCCAGCGGTTCGGAGCCGCCTTCACCGCGCTGACGACCTTCACCGACGTGTGGATCTTCGAGCTGAACCCGTCCCCGGGCAGCTTCTCGATCAACTCGCAATTCAGTTTCGCCCCCGGCGGCATCACCGGGTTCCAGGTGCAGTTGCGGAACGTCACGACGACGTCGGGTTGTGGCGTGGTCACCGACGCTGCTGCGAGCTCTTGTTCGGGTGGCTACACCCTGGGATCGGTGATCGCCACCTCTGCCCCCCCCACCGCGGGCGGTCAGGTGTTCATCAACGAAGTCCAGTTGCTGAGCGCACCCGCCTACTACGCCTGGGTGGTCAGCGGCACCCGGGCAACAGTGAACGGTGCCACCTCCTACAACGGCACCGCGAACATCGGGGCGGTTCCCGAGCCCACGAGCCTGGCTCTGGTCGGCGCGGGTCTCCTGGCCGCCGCCATCGGCGCCCGTCGCAAGCGGGCTGCCTGAGCGTGGCTCAAGGCCGGCTGCTGGCCGGCCTTTTTCCTTGTGTGTTGGATTCCCCGGCCCGGTGTGGCAACACACCGGGCCGCGGTTCTTTTGGCGACAGCGCCCCCGATGCCTGCGTGCGGGCGGTGCCAGTTGCCCTGGTTCTGCCAGTTGGCCAGAGCGCGAACCGCCGGTCGGAGTTCTGGCATGGGCAGCGGGCGATGCCCAGGCTGGTGCCATACGCCCCGGCGTCGCGCAGGAACTGCACCGCCCGTGGTGACCATGCGGCCTCGCTGAGGCTGCATCTCTGATCGGTCACCTGGCTGACCGTCTTCAAGCGGCGGGCGTACGTGCGCCTCACCCCCAGCCTCTTCGCCGCTTGCCGCGGCCGTCAAGAATCCGGCAGGGACCCCGGCCGCGTGACGAAAGCGCGCATCCAGCGCGGCGACTTGAACCGCACGATGCGCCAGTACAGCACCACGTAGGTGAAGACGAACAGTGCCAGGAAACCAACGATGAACGGCGTGCTGTTCCAGAACAGCACGGCCGGAATCACCGACAGCATGCACAGCATCCACAGAAACGGCGACGTCATCGAGTTGCGCCGAGTCAGGGCCTTGGCGCTGCGATCGCCCACCGCCCAGCGCATCACCCGGCGGTAGATGAGCGAGTGCAGGTGGATGCCATCGGGCATGCTGGGTGGCACGGCGCGGATGAACCGGCGCCGATAGATGGAGAAGAGCGTCTCGAAGACGGGGTAGATGCACACCAGCAGCGGGAACAGCGGCGAGACCTCGGGGTTGCGCACCAGCAGCAGGATGGCCACCTCGGCCACGAAGAAGCCCAGGAAGTAGGCGCCGCCGTCGCCCAGGAAGATGAGGCCGGCCGGGAAGTTCCAGACGAAGAAGCCCAGCACCGCGCCGATGCCGGCCAGGGCCAGGGCGCCGACGAGCGGGTCTCCCACCTGGTAGGCCACGTAGGCCAGGGCGCCCAGCATGATCACCACGCACATCGACGCCAGGCCGTTGAAGCCGTCGATGATGTTCACCGAGTTGGCGATGCCGGCCACCGCCAGCACGGTGAGCAGCCACGAGCCGACGCCCATCGCCACGATCCAGTCAAGGCCCGGGATGTCGGTGCGGTCGATGGCCACCCCCAGCCACCAGGCCGCCAGCAGCGCCGACGCAGCCGTGGCGAGCAACCTCTTCAGGGGGCTGACGCGCTTGGTGATGTCTTCCACCAGCCCGACGGCGAACGCCACCAAGCCGCAGGCCATCAGCTGCAGGCCCAGGCGCCCCTCTGGCGACTGGAACCCCATCAGCGCCAGTGCGAACAGCAGGCCGACGAAGATACCCATCCCCCCCACCCGCGGCACCGGGCGCGCGTGGAACTTCTGCGGGCCCGACAGCTCGTGATCGAGAAAGAAGTGCTGGTGGCCGCGCGCGAAGTGCACCACGAACAGGGTGACGCCGAGCGACACGACGAAGGCGATCAGCAGCGCGAGCATCGGCGGATTCTAGATAGCGCCACCAGGGCACCTGTGACCGTTGGATAGAATCGCGGGCCCGTCCGACCTGCAGCCTCGTCCACCGAAAGGATGACGGGTCGCCCTGCCGCCTGGACCTCATTTCGTCTGCAGCGCTCCACGATGCTCCTTCGTACCTGGCCTACACGAGCGCTCAAGCTGATTGCTGGAGCCCTGATCGGGCTGGGCGCCCTGATGGTGGGCGCCCAGGCGCAGACATCCCTCAACCCCGGCCTGCCGCTGCCGGCCGCCGAGTTTTCCGAGCCGGCGACAGCAGGCAGCGGCCCGGTGCGCCTGCGTGCGCCGGCCGCGGAACGCACGGCCCCGCGCGAGCCGGCCGTGCAGGCCGACCCGGCCGCTGCCGCGCCTTACGTGCCGGGCGAGTTCGAGCGCTACGTGCAGCAGCAGGCCGGCCCCGACGCGACCGTGCGCCGCTTTGGTGCCGAGCTGGTGACGGGCGCCCTGGACGGGCGCGGCGCCGAGCTCAGCCCGCTGGCGCCGGCCGACTACATCATCGGCCCCGGCGACGAGGTGCTGGTCACGCTGTGGGGCTCGGTCGACGCCGACCTGCGCCTGATGGTTGACCGCGGCGGCCGCATCACCATACCGCGGGTGGGCGCGGTGCAGGTGGCGGGCGTGCTGCTGAGCGAGCTGCCCGCGGTGGTGAACCGCCGCGTGGCCAGCGTGTTCCGCAACTTCGAGAGCAGCGTGGCCCTGGGGCAGCTGCGCGGCATCCGGGTCTTCGTATCGGGCTTCGTCGTCAGGCCCGGTGCCTACACCGTGAGCAGCCTTTCCACCGTGCTGACGGCGCTGATGCGGGCGGGCGGCCCATCGGCGGCGGGCAGCTTCCGCGCCATCGAACTGCGGCGCGGCGCGGCGCTGGTGGCACGGTTCGACCTTTACGACCTGTTGCTGAATGGCGACCGATCGGCCGACCGCGTGCTGCAGGCGGGCGACGTGGTGCACGTGGGCCCGGTGGGCACGCAGGTGGGCTTCATCGGCAGCGTCAACAACCCGGCCGTCATCGAGCTGAAGCCCGGCGAGACGGTGGCGGATGCGCTGCGCATGGTGGGCGGCTTCACCGCGGTGGCCGACCGCACGCGGCTGGCGGTGGAGCGGCTGGCGGAGCGCAAGGCCAGCCGGATTGCCCAGCTGGATCTGCCGCGCGACGAGCGGGCCGGGCTTTCGCACGGCGACCTGCTGCGCGCCTTCAGCGCCGTGAGCGCCGCCCTGCCCGTGCAGCGCCAGGCCAAGCGGGTGAGGGTGGAAGGCGAGGTGCTGCGGCCCGGCGACTACGTGCTGCCCGAGAACAGCAGCGTACACGACGCCATTCGCGCCGCCGGTGGCTACACGCCGGGGGCCTACCTGTTTGCCACCGAGTTCTCGCGCCTGAGCGTGCAGCGCACGCAGCAAGAGA
Source organism: Silanimonas sp. (assembly GCF_027531545.1). Lineage (GTDB taxonomy): Bacteria > Pseudomonadota > Gammaproteobacteria > Xanthomonadales > Xanthomonadaceae > Silanimonas. Next base: position 13,154 of record NZ_JAPZSC010000071.1, read on the forward strand.
ACTACGACCGCGCCCTGCGCGACCTGGAAACCGACTTTGCGCGCGCCGCCGGCGCGCAGCGCGTGGCCAGCACCGAAGAGGCGACCACGCAGCAGGCGCGAGCCGCCGGCACGCAGCGGCTGGTGGAACGGCTGCGCACACTGCGGCCCACGGGCCGCATCGTGCTGCAAATCGAGCCTGATGCCGCCGAACTGCCCGACCTGGCGCTCGAAGACGGCGACCGCATCTTCATCCCCGCGCGCCCCACGACGGTGGGCGTGTTCGGCAGCGTCTTCAACGCCGCCAGCTACCTGCACCTGCCCGGGCGCAGCGTGGGCGACTACGTGCAACTGGCCGGCGGCCCCACCAAGGGCGCCGACCGCGGCAGCGTGTTCGTGGTGCGCAGCAATGGCAGCGTGGTGAGCAGCGCGCAGGGCGGCCGCACCTGGTATGGCCGGTCTGAGGGGCTGGACCAATTGCCGGCCAAGCCCGGTGACACCGTCTTCGTGCCGGAGGAAATGGACAAGACCACCTTCCTGCAGGCGGCGAAGGACTGGACGCAGATCGTGTTCCAGTTCGGGCTGGGGGTGGCGGGGATTGTGAGTGCGACGCGATGAACACGAGTCAAGTGCCAGCTAGCTGCGGCGTAGCGAGGGCGTCGAAGACGTTTGTACCGAGCCAGGCAACACCGGTTTCGCGCCCGAGCAGATGAACAAGACCACCTTCATCCAGCGTGTAGGTGACCGGACCCAAGTGTCTTTCCAGTTCGGCCTGGGTATTGCAGGGATCAAGAGGGCAACGCGATGAGCCGCATGACACGTCTTGCGGCCAATACTGCCGAGAACCCGAGCACCCCAGGGGCGTTGAGAATGCTGGCGTGGGGGCTCTAGAAGCGATGAGCGGACGCGAAAACGCTAGCGCCGAGTCCAGCATTGGGATCGAGCCCTCGCCTGTCGACAGCAACTCCTCAATCCTGGATCTGCTGATCCCGGTTTTGCACCACTGGAGGCTGCTCATAGCGGCGCCTTGCATAGCCGCCCTCCTTGGCCTGGGTGTCGCTTGGATGGTGCCGCCTACCTTCACGGGCAGGACGGTCTTCCTGCCCCCTCAGCAGCAGAACCAAGCCTCCGTAGCGCTGGCCGGGCTCGGTGCGCTGGGCGGTCTCGCGGCAGGAGCCGGTGGCGTCAAGACCCCTGCGGATCAACTGGCCGCACTCCTGCAGAGCGTGACACTGTCAGACAGGATCATCGATCGCTTTTCCCTCTTGACCGTCTACGACGTCGACCTGCGCGTCGACGCACGCGAGAAACTGCAGAGCCGGGTCCGCGTCATGGTCGGCAAGAAGGATGGACTGATCGCCGTACAGGTCGACGACCGCTCACCTGAGAGAGCCGCCAACATGGCTAACGCCTACGTCGAGGAACTGCGGCGGCTGACTTCGTCGCTCGCCTTGACCGAAGCGCAACAGCGACGGCAATTCTTTGAAGTCCAGGTCAAGGCGACACGCACCGCGCTGACTAAAGCCCAGCGCGATCTCGAATCGAGCGGCTTCACCGCCGGGACGCTGCGGGCTGAGCCCAAAGCTGCCGCTGAAGCCTACGCCCGTCTGCGGGCCGAGATTGCCAGCGCCGAAGTGCGACTGCAGGCACTGCGAGGCACGCTCAAAGATTCGGCCCCTGAAATGCAACAACTTATCGTAGCGCTGACGGCCATGCGCAGCCAACTGGCTGCGCAGGAGATGCCACTCAAGGCTGCTGGGCCCGACTACATTGGAAAGTTCCGAGAGTTCAAGTACCAGGAAGCCCTATTCGAGACGTTTTCTCGACAATACGAACTTGCGCGCATCGACGAAGGCCGGGAAGGTGGTCTGATCCAAGTGGTTGATGCTGCAACGGCGCCTGAGCGCAAGAGCGCGCCCAAGCGTGCACTAATTGCGGTTCTGTGCGGTATCAGCACCTTTCTGCTGCTCGCACTTGGCGTAATGGTCCGCCACAGTTGGCGAGGGGCGGCAGCCGACCCGGCCATCGCGCGCAAGCTACAGCAGATGCGTGCGGCGATCTGACGTGCAAGCCCAAGGCCCTGGGACGGGCACTCCACAGTTTCCAGCTTCGGACACGGTGAGCCGCTGGCGAAGACTCTTCGCGCACCGGCTCACGCGCAACACTGCGGCGCTCATGTTCATCCAGCTGGTGAACTACGGCGTACCGCTGATCGTGCTCGTGCACCTCACGCGTGTGCTGGGTCTGGAGCGCTACGGCGTTGTGGTGTTCGCCGTAGGGATCGTGCAGTTCTCCGCTGTTCTGGTGGACTCCGGCTTCACCCTGGCTGCCACTGCCCGGATTGCCCACCACCGGGACCGGCCTACCGTTGTGAACGCCATCGTCAGCGGCATCATGGGCGTGAAGACAGCCATGTACTTTCTGGTCGCGACCATCGTGCTTGCGTTCGCGCTAGGCACCACCCGTTATAGCGAACACACCACCCTCCTGCTACTGACCCTCGTACCGCTCTTCGGTCTGACGTTCCAACCCATTTGGCTTTTCCATGGTCTGGAACGCATGGAGTTCATGAGCGTAGTGATGCTGATCACCCGTGTTTGCTACGCCCTTGGCATCCTGTTGCTGGTCGACGCCCCGGCAGACTATCTCTGGGTGCCGACCATCGACGGTCTGGCCCAGTTGCTTGCGCTGACGATGTACCTGGTCCTGATGCACCGGCTGGGCTTCCGCCTGCAGGTGCCACGAGCCCGGAACATCCGTTATGCCGTCAAATTAGCCAGCGGCTTCTTCGCCTCCCGTCTGGCCGTGACGGCTTACCAGAGCAGCGCGCCGTTGGTGCTGGGCGCACTGGCAACACCCGCGGCGACTGCGCTCTACGCGCTGGCCGAACAGTTCTACAAGGCTATGCAGCAACTCTTCGTGCCCTTGGTGCAGGCCCTCTACCCTTACATGGCCCGGGAACGTGACCTGCGCTTGCTCATCAAGGCCAACATGCTCAGCATCATTGCAGTGGTGCTTGCCGCCGCCGCGGTCTACGCCTCGGCACCCTGGATCATTGGGCGAATCTTCGGATCCCCATGGTTGGATGCTCTGCCAATCCTGCACGTCTTCCTCGTTGCCATCGTCGTGCATGTCATGGCCGTGATGTCCGGCTATCCGCTGTCGGTCGCCCTGGGCCGCATGGATGTCGCCAATACCTCCGTCATCTACGGCGCCATCGTGTTCGCGATTGGATTGGCTGGGCTGGTGCTGATGGATCGACTGGGCGCCGTCAGCCTCGCCCTCCTAATGATCGTCGCGGAGGCCTATGTCTTCGTCCACCGCGCGCTGGCCCTCTGGCCGGTTGCATACCTTCAACTGAAGCAGCGTCCCAAGGAACTCACCGTATGACACCAATCGTTTACGTTGGCATGAGCGCCGATCTCGTTCACCCCGGTCACCTGAACATCCTGCAAAAGGCCCGCGAGCTGGGCGATGTGGTCGTGGGCCTGCTGACCGACGAGGCCATCGCGAGCTACAAGCGCGTGCCACACATGACCTTTGAGCAGCGGCGCGTGGTTATCGAGAATATCAAGGGCGTGACACGGGTCGTGCCGCAGACTACGCTCGACTACGTGGCCAACCTCGAAGCCCTGAAACCCCGGTACGTGGTGCATGGCGACGACTGGAAGGAAGGCGTGCAGAAACAAACTCGGCAGCGCGTAATCGACGCGCTCGCCCAATGGGGCGGCGAACTGGTGGAAGTACCCTACACGGCCGGCATTTCGTCGACGCAACTGCATGGTGCCCTGCGTGAGGTTGGTACCACGCCCGAGGTTCGACTGAAGTCGCTGCGGCGCATGCTGCAAGTCAAACCCCTGCTGCGCTTTCTCGACATCCACAACGCACTGTCCGCTCTGATCATCGAGAACACCTGGGTGTCGACGCCGAACGGTCGGCGCGAGTTCGACGGCATGTGGGGCAGCAGCCTCACCGACTCCACGGCCAAGGGCAAGCCAGACATAGAGGCCGTGGATGTGACGGCGCGAGTGACCACCCTCAATGAAGTCCTTGAAGTCACGACTAAACCAGTGATCTACGACGGCGACACCGGCGGTCAGCCGGAACACTTCGTTTTCACCGTGCGGACCTTAGAACGTCTTGGCGTCTCGGCAATCATCATTGAGGACAAGACCGGGTTGAAGAAGAACTCACTGTTCGGCACTGACGTGCCGCAGACGCAGGACTCCATCGAGAACTTCTGTCACAAGATCCGCACCGGAAAGCGGGCTCAGCAGACCCAGGAGTTCATGATCATCGCCCGCATCGAGAGCCTGATTCTGGACCAAGGTGTAGACGATGCGATGACACGCGCCGCCGCCTACCTGGAGGCAGGTGCCGACGGCATCATGATTCACAGTCGCCGCAAGGAGCCGGACGAAGTCTTTGAGTTCTGCCGCCGCTACAACGCCCTACCCAACCGCAAGCCGCTAGTTGCCGTGCCCTCCAGCTATAACAAGGTCACCGAAGACGAGTTGCAGGCTCACGGTGTGAACGTGGTCATCTACGCCAACCACCTGCTGCGCAGCGCCTACCCGGCCATGGTGAACACGGCCCGCTCCATCCTAACGAACCGGCGCTCTGCGGAGTCGGATGCCCAGTTGCTGCCGATCAAGGACATCCTTGAGCTGATTCCCGGGACCAAGTAATGATCCCTCCAGAGAAACTCTATAGGTTACTGCAGAGCCGCGGTATCGGCCTGTTTGCTGGCGTGCCGGATTCGTTGCTGGCCAACTTCTGCGCCTACGTGGACGACAACGGGGAAGACGGCTCGCACGTCATCACTGCCAATGAGGGTAATGCCGTGGCGCTGGCGGCCGGCTACCACATGGCCACTGGCAAGTTCTGCGCTGTGTACATGCAGAACTCGGGGCTGGGCAACGCCATTAACCCGCTTACCTCCCTGGCGGACCCGGAGGTCTACCGCCTGCCGATGCTGCTGATCATCGGCTGGCGGGGCGAACCCGGGGTGAAGGACGAGCCCCAGCACGTGAAACAAGGTCGTGTGACGCTGGGACAGCTCGAGCTTCTGGGCGTGCCTTGTCGCGTGCTCGAGGCTGGTTCGGACGCCGAGGCCGTTGTCGACGAGCTTTTCGCCGACATGGCGCGCACCAACGCCCCGGTGGCGCTGGTGGTGCGCAAGGACACCTTCGCGAAGTACAAGAGCCTGCGCAAGGCCGAAAGCCTGTCCGACATGACACGTGAGCAAGCACTCGACACACTGCTGGCGCTGACAGGATCGGACGACCTGATCATCTCGACCACGGGCAAGACGTCGCGAGAGGTCTTCGAACTGCGGGTGCGCCGCGGCGAGGCGCAGCGCGACTTCCTGACCGTGGGTGGCATGGGACATACATCGTCGATCGCGCTCGGTGTGGCTCTAGGTCAACCCAAGCGGCGTGTCGTTTGCCTCGACGGTGACGGCTCGCTACTTATGCACCTGGGCGCCATGCCAGTCATCGGCAGCCTCAAGCCGGCCCGGCTTATACACGTGCTGCTCAATAACGCCGCCCATGAGTCCGTCGGCGGGCAGCCTACAGCTGCGGGATCGATCGACTTTGCGGCCATCGCCCTCGGCAGCGGCTACGCCGCCCACCGAGTGGCTGGGGATCCCGCCTCTTTGCGGGCAGCCTGGCGAGAGTTAGTAGACCACCAGGGGCCGGTGCTCCTGGAGGTGCGCATCAAGGCCGGGTCACGCGACGACCTGGGGCGGCCAACCAGCAGTGCAGAGGAAAACAAGCGCGCATTCATGGGGGCAGCCCTTGGAACTGCGAGCTGACTGGCACTTCTGCAACCCCGTTCGCATCGTTGCCGGCCCCCTAGGGGCCCTTGCAGCCGAGGTACCGCTTGCCAGGCTTCTGTTGGTAACCAGCGCGGGCTTCGTACGAAGGGGCTTGGTCGAACGCATCGAGGCGATCCTGCCGGGCAGGATCGTTTCGGTATTCGACCAGGTGCAACCCAACCCCGACGTGCTCGATCTCGACGCCGCAACGGCCCAGCTCCGGCGGCTGCACGTCGAGGCGGTCCTGGCCATGGGCGGTGGCAGCGTCATCGATGCTGCAAAGCTCCTTAGCATCAGCCTACGATCACCACATGCGCGGCCCATGGCCGAAGCCATCGCTTCGCAGCAATTGGCGTCTGGCAACGGCTCCAGGATTCCGGTGTTTGCGGTCCCGACCACATCAGGCACCGGCGCTGAAGTCACGCCCTTCGCCACGCTGTGGGATCGCACTCACAAGAAGAAGCATTCGATCGCCGGTGCGCATGTGCTGCCTAGCCTGGCCTTCCTGGCGCCTGAGCTCACGCTCAGCCTGCCCCCCAAAGAGACTCTGTACACGGCGCTGGACGCTTGCTCGCATTCCTTAGAGTCGCTGTGGAACCGCCATCGCACCCCGGTGAGCGCCGCGTTCGCCCACGAGTCGCTGAGCCTGATGGTCAAGGCGCTGCCTATCGTGCTGCAGCAGCCTGATGATCTTCGCCACCGCGCCCTGGTACAACAGGCCAGCGTGATGGCCGGCTTGGCCATCAGCCAGACTCGGACCGCGGTGGCCCATGCTATCTCCTACCCACTGACGAGCCACCATGACGTTCCCCATGGTCTGGCCTGCAGCTTCACGCTGCCGACACTGCTGGAAACTAATCTTGACATGCTGGTGGCCGCTGGTAGCGAACGCAATCTCCTGAAACGTGTTCTCGAGATGCTCAAATCGCTCAGGATTCAGGATCACATCTCAAGCCGCATCGGTGCACACGCGTTGATGCAGCTGATCGGCGAGATGCACGCTCCCGGTCGCAGCGAAAACTACAACGGGGTGCCAATCGACATTCCCGCGTTGCTTGAGCGCGCACTGCGCTGATCCGCGCTTGACCTCTGCCCATGCGTCGCCTCCTTCGAGTCAGCCTGCGTCTGCTGGGCATCGTCCCGCTATGGATCGTCTGGCTTGTAATCAGCTGCGTTCCACGCCGTCGGGAGCTTTGGCTTTTCGGCGCGTGGAACGGACGCAAGTTCATTGACAACCCGAAATACATCTACCGCGAGGCGCTGACGCGCCACCCCGAGATCCAAGCGATGTGGGTCGCTAAGGACCAGAGACTGTTCGAGGACATGCGACGCAGGGGCCTGCCAGTGGTGCTGGCGCGCAGCCCGCGCGGGGTCTGGGCGCAACTGCGGGCTGGCGCCGTCATCTTCACGCACTCGGCAGAGTGGGACTTCGATGCCCTCTGGCTCGGATGGCCTGTGCGCCGCATCCAGACTTGGCATGGCATGCCCATCAAGCGCATTGGCTATGACAACGACAAAGACTGGCAGCCTCAGCTGCGAGCCCGGATCACCACCTTGCTGTGGCCCTACCGGAACGATCGCGCACACCTGATACTGGCAGCGGCAGACGTGGATGCGGTGACCTACCGGCGCGCCTTCAACGTCGAACCTCAAGACGTCGTGCTGACCGGGTATCCGCGCAATGATCTGCTCGCGGCGTCGAGAAGTCTGACTTCAAGGCGAGACCGCCTGCGCGTCATCTACATGCCGACCTTGCGCGGTACGCCAGGTTCGGCTTTCCCCCTGCTCAGCGAAGGCGGCTTCGATTTTCAGACCGTCGATCTCGAACTCGCCCGGCTCGGCATCGACCTTTTCATCAAGGCCCATCCCGTCCAGCGATTCTGTGAGGCCGATGAGGGGCACTTCGCAGCTGCGCGGCACATATACCGTCACACTGGCGAGTCCGACATCTACGAAGAGTTGGGCGACTTCGACGCGCTCATCACCGACTATTCAGGAATCTATTTCGACTTTCTGCTGACCGAGCGCCCCATCATCATGGCACCGTTCGACCTCAACCAGTACCTGTCGAGCGATCGCGGCCTCTATTTCCAATACGATGACATCTGCCCCGATAGCCCGTGCGTCGATTGGAAGACGGTGCTGCAGCGTCTTGCTAGCTTGCGCGAGAAGATCGGCAAGCCGCCGCATGAACGTTACCGCGCCCTTCTCAACAGATTTCACCGCTACACGGACGACGGCTCCTCCGCGCGCGCCATTTCCGCCATCAAGCTGAGGGTAGGCCTCCAGTGAGTACTGGTCGCATCCTTCGGCGGCCCGGCACAGGACACGCTGTCATGCTCAACAGCGGTCAACGTCGGATCCGGGCGCTTGCCAGCCTGCTTATGGGCATCTTCGTGGTCGCCACCTTGTGTGCGCCCACGGCTCCCGCTAACAAGTTGGTGTTCGTCGGCCTGATGGCCTTGACCTTGGCCGCAGGTCTCGCACGGCCCACGCAACTGCGTGTGCCAACGATCGCGCCCTTGGTGGTGATTGCCGCATTCGTCTACGGCTTCGGGCTGTCGCTGGTCAACTGGGTCGATGATGAGTTGAGCCAGCAGTTCGCTTTGGCTTCGACCGTGCTGGTCCTGATCTACCCGGTGATTTGGTTCCGCATAGATTTCGATCAAATCGTTAAGATCGGCGGTATAGCCATTTGCGGCCTGACCGCACTGAGTTTCGTCTTCATCGTCTTCTTGACAGACTCCGCGGTTTCTGCAGTCTTTCTCGATCTGTTCGTCGAGTACAGCCTTGGGGCCATCGGGGAGCGTGACTTCCTGGATGATCCGGTCGCTATGTTCTCTCTAGGCAGCACGCCGTTTCTGTTCTGCGCGTTCTGTGTCTTTTGCAGAGACTTCATGCGGCTGCATAGATTCAGGGATCTCTTGATGGTCTTTATCATTATATTGACCGTGCTGCTCAGCACTTCACGGGGTACCCTCATTGTTTGCATCGCCGCCTTCGTCTTTCTGCTCCTGTGTGAATTGAACGGGCAGGCGCGATGGATTCTTGCTCTCTTGTTTGGCGCTATTACTCTTGTGTTGGGCATCTATCTCTCGTCGCAAACAGATTTTTTCAGCCTTGGCGAGACCTCCAATGCGATCAAAGTCGGTCATGCAACGTCATTTTTCGACAACCTCACGCTAACACGCTCGATCATCGGTCAAGGGCTGGGCGCCTACTACTTCTCCGGCGGCCGCGACGAATTCGTCGCACACACAGAGATCACTCTGTTCGACATGTTCCGCTACTTGGGCGTCCCGGTGACCGCCGTGGTCTTCGCGGCCCTCTGGGTTCCCCAACACAGCTGGGCACGGACCCCTGTGCATTCTGCTCGCTACGCGGTGCTGTTTGGGCTGTACTTGCTGCTCTCCCTCACGAACCCGGTTCTCTTCAATTCCTACGGCTTGCTGGTCGTTGTCTGGTACTGGTGGCACGTTCTTCGAACCGACACCCACCACGAACCACAGCGCGGGCTCGCAGGTGAACGTGCATGAAGATCATCGCAGTTATCGTTGCCTTTCATCCCAACCTAGAGCAGCTGCGAATCCTGTGTGACCAACTGCTGGGGATCAGCCACCACGTCCTCGTGGTTGATAACACGCCGCAACCGCAGGAACTAGGGCTGGGCGAACGAATCCAGCACCTGCCTTTGCTAAGCAACACAGGCATTGCTCACGCCCAGAACGTCGGTGCGCAGCGCGCCTTGCAGATGCAAGCAGATGTCGTTGCATTCTTTGATCAGGACAGTTGCCCCGAGGAAGCGACTCTTGTGGCCATGGACGCAGCCATAAGCACCACGGATTTCGACATTCTTGCGCCTACTTGCGTCGATTCACTGAACCGCGAAGTGCTGCCCGCCTACCGACTCTCAGTGCTGGGCATTCCGCACCCAATCTACGCAGACGGTCCGTCTGTCGCGGTACCTGTAGACCTAGTGATCTCATCGGGCAATTTCGTCCGAAGTCGTGTCTTCCAGCGCGGCGTCTGGATGGACCGTACATTGTTCATCGATTACGTCGACTTCGAGTGGTGCTTCCGTTGCCGGCGCCACGGCTTCAGCGTGGGTCTGGTCTCTGCAGCACGCATGAGCCATCGAATTGGTGAGAAGACACTTCAATACGCCGGCGTCCGGACTTCGCTGCACGGACCTGCGCGGAGTTACTACAAGCTCCGTAACCCGCTACTGCTCCTGCGGCGCCGGGAGGTTCCCGTTCTCTATGCATTGAGGGAACTCACCGCGGCGGTCCTGCAGGCGCTCGTCGTGCTTCGACAGCACGAGCATCGCAAGCTCTACCTTTCTGCCTTCCTGTCTGGTGTGCGCGACGGCCTGCTAAATAGGAGCGGCCCCAAACCTGCTAACGGATAGACACGGGCGATCCCGTTCAGAACGCATTCATGCCAGCCTCCGTTTGTCTTGCGACCTACAACGGCCTCCGCTACCTGGAGCCACAAGTTCAATCGATCCTTGAGCAGTTGGGGGCAACAGACGAGTTGCTCGTGGTCGATGACTGCTCGAGTGACGGTACGGTGCAGTGGCTTCTGGCCCTGCAGGACCCTCGCATCACCGTGCATGTCAACGAGGTGAACTGCGGCCCGAACCAGACCTTTGCGAAGGCGATGTACCTGGCACGACACGAATTTCTCTTCCTAGCTGACCAGGACGACATCTGGGCGCCAGGCAGGTTTCGCGCCATGCTGGGCGCGCTTGCTGAAGGCGACGCCCTGTTGGTGTCGGCCAACCAGACACACATCGACTCTGCCGGTCACCCCCTTCCACACACGCCTCCGGCCCTCCTCGCCGAGGACTCCGGGCGAGCGCTGCGGAACCTGTGGGGCATCTGCACAGGGCAGCGCCCGTACTTCGGTTGCGCGATGGCTCTGAAGCGCCAACTCTGCGGCTTGGTGCTGCCGATCCCGGCTTACGTCGAGTCTCACGATCTCTGGATTGCGATGGGTGCGAACCTCTGTAGGCGAAACTTGCACCTAGAACGTGTTTCTCTGCTGCGCCGTATCCATGGCAACAATGCCAGCCTAGGCCGACGGCCGCTTTGGAAGAAGGTGGTCTCGCGCTGGATTCATCTCAGAAGCCTTGGCACTCTGCTGCTACGGATGCCTGCGTTCTTGGCCGCCCGTCGCTGACGCGCGCGTGGCCATCCTCGTGAGATAGCGTTAGCAAGTCCGAAGGGCTATGCCGGCACCGGTGGCCAACCCGTTCCAAGCGGCCGCCGCGCTGGGCAATCCGCTACGGGCTACGCGCTGCGCGGCTTTCCTATGATTCCATCCACAACGACAACCGGAAAACGAACGACACCGAACACCGTAGACTTATCTGCAAGCCGCCTCGATCTAGACGGGCCTCCACCCCTGGCCAATGTTCAGTCGGCACGGGTGGTCAAATTTCGGTCGGCGCACATACCTAGCGCCTCTACAGGCTGCTGAGCGGCAGGTGAAGCGCCGCCGATAATCAGACACGATCCTCAACGAGAACACACGATGGGTCACCGCCTCTACCAGATCTGCAACCGCTGCATCATGGACACGTCCGACTCGGGCATCGTGTTCGACACGCGCGGTTGGTGCGACTACTGCAACAACTACGACACCAACATCCTGCCGCACTGGCACACCGACGTGCGCGGCGAGCGCGAGATTCGCGCCATCGTCGAGAAGATCAAGCGCGAGCGGGCTGGCGAGGAACACGACTGCCTGATCGGCCTGAGCGGCGGCGTGGACAGTTCCTACGTCACCTACCTGGCCAAGGAGAAGTTCGGGCTGCGCCCGCTGCTCTACCACGTCGATGCCGGCTGGAACTCCCAGCAGGCCGTCAACAACATCGAGAAGCTCGTCGACGGTCTTGGCCTTGACCTCTACACCGAGGTGGTCGACTGGCCCGAGATGAGGGATCTGCAGCTTGCGTTCTTCAAGGCGCAGGTACCGCACCTGGATACGCCGCAGGACCATGCGTTCTTCGCGGGGCTGTACAACTTCGCGGCCAAGAACGGGGTGAAGTACATCCAGACGGGCGCCAACTACTCAACTGAGTGCGTGCGCGAGCCGCTGGAGTGGCATTACCACGCCAGCGACCTTCGGCAGCTGCGCGACATCCACCGCCGTTTCGGCACGCGGCCCCTGAAGAGCTTCCCGCTGGCCGACGTGCTGAAGTTCAAGGTCTACTACCGCTTCTTCAAGGGCGTGCAGGTCGTCAAGCCGCTGAACTACGTGCCGTACATCAAGGAGCAGGCCATGCAGGAACTGGTGGACCGCTTCGGGTGGCAGCGCTACGCGCACAAGCACTACGAGAGCCGCTTCACCCGCTTCTACGAGGGCTACTGGTTGCCCACCAAGTTTGGCTACGACAAGCGTCGCGCGCACTTCTCCAGCCTCATCCTCACCGGCCAGATGACGCGCGAGGAGGCGCTGGCAAAGATAGCCAAGCCCGCGTACGACGAGGAGACGCTGGCGCAGGACTTCGAGTACATCGCCACAAAACTTGGCCTTACCGTGGCTGAACTGCGAGCCCTTCACGGAGGGCCGAACAAGACCTACCGCGATTACGCCAACCAGATGGGCTTGATGGAACTGGGCACCAAGGTGTTGCGCGCCTTCGGTGCGCAGCGGGCGATCATTCGATGATCACGATCGTCGACTACGGGCTGGGGAACATCCAGGCCTTCGTCACGGTCTACAAGCGCCTGAACGTCGAGGTGCGCGTGGCGCGCGACGAGCAGGCGCTGCGTGGCGCCACCCGCATCGTCCTTCCCGGAGTTGGCGCTTTCGACCACGCCATGGATCTTCTGCAGGCCTCGGGTATGCGCGAGGCGCTGGACGAAATGGTGCTGCGTGATGGGGTGCCGGTGCTTGGCATCTGCGTAGGCATGCAGATCCTGGCGGAAGGCAGCGACGAGGGCCGCCTGCCGGGACTGGGCTGGATCAGCGGCCGCGTGCGCGCGTTGGCCTCACGGCCCGAGGTGGCTGGCTTGCCGCTGCCCCACATGGGTTGGAACGACGTCGATCCGGTGCCTGGCGAACCGCTGTTTGCCGGCATGGAGCGTGATGCCCGCTTCTACTTCCTGCACTCCTTCTACTTCGACTGTGCCGAGCCTGCACAGCACACCGCGGCGCGCGCACGCTACGGCATCGACTTCAGCTGCGCCGTCCGCCGTGGGCACATCGCGGGCGTGCAGTTCCACCCCGAAAAGAGCCACCACTGGGGTACCGGCCTGCTGAAGAACTTCGCCCTCGGGGCCTGACATCCATGCTGCGACCCCGCCTCATCCCCAGCCTGCTCGTGCACCAAGGTGGCTTGGTCAAGACCGTCGGCTTCAAGGAGCCGAAGTACGTCGGCGACCCGATCAATGCCGTCAAGATCTTCAACGAGAAGGAGTGCGACGAACTGGCCGTGTTCGACATCGATGCCAGCGCCGAGAGCCGCGAGCCCGACTTCAAGCTGATCGCCGACCTTGCGGCGGAGTCGCGCATGCCGCTGGCCTATGGCGGTGGCGTGCGCACGGCAGCGCAGGCCAAGCGCATCGTCGGCCTCGGCGTGGAGAAGGTCTGTGTCAGCTCGGCGGCCGTGGAGCAGCCCTTGCTGGTCACGCAGATGGCTGAGGAAGTGGGCAGCCAAAGCGTGGTCGTCGTTCTCGACCACCGGAAGCGGATGTTCGGGCGTGACCGAGACGTCTGCACGCACAACGGCAAGCGCAACACCAAGCGCTCGCTGGTCGAGACCGCGGTCGAAATGCAAGAACGCGGAGCGGGCGAGATCATCGTCAACTCGATCGACGACGACGGTCGGATGGAGGGCTACGACCTGACTCTCGCCGCCGAACTGCGCTCGCGACTGCGCGTTCCACTGACCGTGCTGGGCGGTGCCGGCTCGCTGGCCGACATTGAGAGCCTGGTGCGTGCCTGCGGCGGCATCGTCGGCGCCGCCGCCGGCAGCCTGTTCGTGTTCAAGGGCGCCTACCGCGCCGTGCTGATCAACTACCCAAGCCCCGCGCAGCGCGACCAGATTGCGCGCGCCGCAGGCTGAGAATCCCCATGTTCACCGACCGTACCCTACTGATCACCGGCGGCACCGGCAGCTTCGGCAACGCCGTGCTGCGGCGCTTCCTGAACTCCGACCTGCGCGAGATTCGCATCTTCAGCCGCGACGAGAAGAAGCAGGACGACATGCGGCGCCTCTACCGAAGCGCCAAGCTGAAGTTCTACCTCGGTGATGTTCGCGACCAGCGGAGCGTGGCCGATGCCATGCGGGGCACGGACTTCGTGTTCCACGCCGCCGCTCTCAAGCAAGTGCCTTCCTGCGAGTTCCACCCCATGCAGGCTGTCCGCACCAACATCCTCGGCACCGAGAACGTGCTCACGGCTGCCATCGCTGCTGGTGTGCGACGGGTGGTATGCCTGTCCACGGACAAGGCGGTGTACCCGATCAACGCGATGGGCATCTCAAAGGCGATGATGGAGAAGGTCATGGTCGCCCTGTCACGCAACCTGGAAGGCTCGGGCACGGTCATCTGCGGCACGCGATACGGCAACGTGATGGCCTCGCGCGGCTCGGTGATCCCGCTGTTCGTCGAGCAGCTTCGGTCAGGCGTGCCGCTGACGCTGACCGATCCGACGATGACGCGCTTCATGATGACGCTGGACGATGCGGTCGAACTCGTCATCTACGCGTTCCAGCATGGCGCCAACGGAGACATCTTCGTGCAGAAGGCCCCGGCGTCCACTGTTCAGACCCTGGCACAGGCACTGCGCGAGTTGCTCGGCCGCCCGGAACACGAGATTCGCGTGATTGGCACTCGCCACGGCGAGAAGCTCTACGAGACGCTGCTCAGCCGCGAGGAAATGTCCACGGCCGAGGACCTCGAAGGCTATTTTCGCGTGCCGCCCGATGGGCGCGACCTGAACTACGACAAGTTCGTCGATCAGGGCGAGACTCGCATCAGCCGCAGCGAGGACTACAACTCCCACAACACGCAGCGCCTGAGCGTCGATGAGACCAAGGCGCTGCTGCTGAAACTGGATTTCATCCGCCGCGTCGTGCGCGGCGAGGCGGCGACAGCCGAGGACTGATCAACCTGCCGCAGGAAGCGAGAAACGATGCGCATCGTCATTACGGGCGGAGCCGGATTCATCGGCCTGAACCTGCGTCGACGGCTTGAGGAAGCGGGTCACCGCGAAATCGTGGTGCTCACGCGGGACACCCAGCCCGACGCCCTGGATGCGGCTCTGGCTGGAGCCGACTTCGTCTACCACCTCGCTGGCGTCAACCGGCCACCGTCTCCGGAAGCGTTCGACGGCGTCAACCGGGGGCTCACCGAACACATTGCACAACGGCTCCAGGCCAGTGGCCGCAAAGTGCCTGTCGTCTTCGCGTCGTCTACCCAGGCGGCCCTGGACAACCCCTACGGCCGCAGCAAGCGCGCTGCGGAACAGGCGCTGCTGCGCTATGCCGAGGCCACCGGCGCCTGCGTGTCGCTCTTCCGCCTGACCAACGTGTTTGGCAAGTGGGCGCGCCCGCACTACAACTCGGCGGTCGCGACCTTCTGCCACCAAGTGGCACGTGGAGAGCCGCCCAGCGTGCACGACCCGGCTTCTCCGCTGGCCCTGGTTTACGTCGATGACGTCGTCAGCGCTTTCCTCGCGCGGCTCGGGGTCGAGGATGCCGGCGGCTTCATCGAGGCTGAGCCCACGCATCACACCACCGTTGGTGAAGTGGCTGATGTTCTGCGCTCGTTCGCCGCGAGCAGGCAGACCCTGGTGACTCCTCCGGTGGGTACAGGGCTCGTGCGCGCCCTGTACGCAACCTACCTGACGCACCTCCGTCCGGAGCAGTTTGCTTACCAGGTCGCGCGCCACGCGGACGCGAGAGGTGTGTTCGTCGAGATGCTCAAGACGCCGGACTGCGGGCAGTTCAGCTATTTCACTGCCCATCCCGGTGTCACCCGCGGTGAGCATTACCACCACACCAAGACCGAGAAGTTCCTCGTCATCCAGGGCACGGCGCGTTTCGGGTTTCGCCATGTCGAGACCGCGCAGACGCACGAGATCGTCACCCACGGCGGAGACGGTCTGATCGTCGAGACCATCCCGGGCTGGACGCACGACATCCGCAACGAAGGCACAGACATGCTCATCGTGATGTTGTGGGCCAACGAGATCTTCGACCGCGCGCGCCCAGACACGGTCGCCATGAAGGTTCAGCCATGAAGCGGCTGAAGGTTCTCACCGTGGTCGGCACTCGGCCAGAGATCATCAGGTTGTCGCGGGTTCTGGCGCGCCTGGACGAGCATTGCGAGCATGTGCTCGTGCACACCGGGCAGAACTACGACTACGAGTTGAACCAGGTCTTCTTCGATGACCTGGGCGTTCGCAAGCCCGACCACTTCCTGGGCAGCGCTGGCGCGACGGCGGCCGAGACGATCGGAAACGTCATCATCGCCGTCGACCGAGTTCTGGCTACCGAGACGCCAGACGCGCTGCTGGTGCTCGGCGACACCAACAGCTGCCTGGCCGTGATCCCGGCAAAGCGGCGCAAGGTGCCCATCTTCCACATGGAAGCCGGCAACCGCTGCTTCGACCAGCGCGTGCCCGAGGAGACCAACCGCCGCATCGTCGATCACACGGCCGACATCAACCTCACCTACAGCGACATCGCGCGCGAGTACCTGTTGCGCGAGGGACTGCCGCCCGACATGGTCATCAAGACCGGCAGCCCCATGGCCGAGGTGCTTGCGCACTACCGGCCACAGATCGACCGCTCGGACGTTCTGTCGCGCCTGCAGTTGCGCGCTGGTGACTACTTCGTCGTCAGCGCGCACCGGGAAGAGAACATCGACCCTCTGGCAAGCTTCGCACGTCTCGTCGCCGTGCTCGACTCGGTCGCTGCCGAGCATGGCCTGCCTGTCATCGTGTCGACGCACCCGCGTACCCGCAAGCGCATCGAGGCCAGTGGCGCGACCTTCCACCCAAACGTGCAGCTCGTCAAGCCACTCGGCTTTCACGACTACGTGCACCTGCAGATGCACGCAAGGGCCGTCCTCTCCGACAGCGGCACGATCTCCGAAGAAGCATCGATCCTGAACTTTCCGGCCCTCAACCTTCGCGAGGCTCACGAGCGGCCTGAAGGCATGGAAGAGGGAGCGGTCGTGATGTCGGGGCTCAACGTCGAGCGGGTTCGTCAGGGGCTGGCGCTGCTCGCCGGCCAACCTCGCGGAGCATCCCGCAGCTTGCGACAGGTGGCCGACTACTCGATGCCCAACGTCGCCGACAAGGTCGTCCGCATCATCCACAGCTACACCGACTACGTGCGGCGCGTCGTTTGGCGCGAGTACGGCTGAGCCGAGAGTGCGCCTGCTGGTCGTCAGCCAGTACTTCTGGCCCGAGTCCTTCAGGGTGAACGAGTTGGTCGAGCACCTCGTGCGGCGCGGCCACGAAGTCACGGTGCTGACAGGCCGCCCCAATTACCCCGATGGCGAGGTGTTCGCCGACTACCGCGCCGATCCGGCCCACTTTGCGCGGTACGCTGGCGCAGAGGTGCTGCGCCTGCCGCTGCGCCCGCGCGGCCAGGGCCGGCTCGGACTGCTGCTGAATTACTGGAGCTTCGTGTTCTGGGGCTGCGTCCTGGGACCTTGGCTGCTTCGCGGCCGCCGCTTCGACGCCATCTTCTGCTTCGAGACATCGCCGATCACGTCAGCCATTCCGGCCATCCTCCTGCGCCGGCTCAAGCGCGCCCCGCTTGCGCTATGGGTGCTGGATCTTTGGCCTGACACGCTTTCGGCGGTGGGCATCGTTCGCTCACAACGAATGTTGAACCTGACTGGCGCGCTGGTGAAGTTCATCTACGCGCACTGCGACCTCATCCTGGCGCAGTCACGCGGGTTCTTCGAGGGGATAGAGCGCTGGTCGGAGGCCCCGGAGAAGACGCGCTACTTCCCGCAGTGGGTAGAAGCGGTGTTCGAGCAAGGGCCTGCAGCACCTGCGCCAGAGATGGCCCCATTTGACGGGCGATTCAAGGTGATGTTTGCCGGAAACATCGGAGATGCACAGGACTTCCCGGCGATTCTTGGTGCAGCGGCTCTGCTCCGCCATCGCGCCGACATCTGCTGGTTGATTGTTGGCGACGGCCGGGCCGCGCCGTCGGTACGCGCCGAGATCGACCGATCGGGCCTCGACGCTTCGGTCTTCATGCTGGGCCGGCACCCTCTGGACCGCATGCCCGCATTCTTTGCGGGAGCGGACGCGTTGCTGGTGTCGCTGCGTCCGGAGCCCATTTTCGCGATGACCGTTCCCGGCAAACTGCAAAGCTACCTCGTGGCTGGGCGTCCGGTGCTGGCGATGCTGGACGGCGAAGGCGCGGCGATCGTGCGCGATTCCGCGGCTGGTCTGGCGTGCGCGGCAGGCGACAGCTCAGCACTCGCCAGACTGGTGGAGCGACTGGCCGCCATGCCGCAATCGGAGCGCGAGGCACTGGCCGCTAGCGGGCGCAGCTATGCCGCGAAGCACTTTGATCGAGACCAGCTTCTTGCTCAACTTGAGCGATGGCTCACGGAAGCCGTGGCATCGACCCGGGGTGCCCTTGGTCGGGGTGGGCTACGCAACTGACGATGCCAACAAGCTGATTCGTTGATGTCCCAGGAAGAGGTGTAAGTTCAAACACTGCGTAGCGGCTTGCCGCATGGTGGGGTTCCTGACCCGATCCTTGGTGTCTGTAAGGTTGGTGGCAGGTGCCTGCGGCCGTGTGTGCGGCATGCTGCGACCTGATCAGCAAGATGACTCAGCCTACCGAGTAGCTGGCTCTCCCAGTGAGCCACACGACTGCGAGCATGTGGCCGCCAAACAGGAGGTCGGCCATGGCGCAGAACAGGGTTCAGTACCAGAAGGGGCTGTCGATGC
>NZ_JAPZSC010000058.1 GCF_027531545.1 Silanimonas sp.
CGGGGGAGAGCTATCGGTTGAAGGACAAGCGGCGAGCTGGGGCCATCAAGGCACGGGGAGCCAACTGAAGTCCCGAGGTGGGTCAGTTTTCAATCGGCGACAACCACGCAAAGTGGGTCAGATTTCGATCGGCGTTGACACGGAAGCAGCGTAAACGTTCCCGACTCGCGTCTGTTTTTCTCTCTCCATCGTTTGGGGCGGCTCATGCATCGCTCCTCTGGAGAATGGCGCTTTTCCTCCTAGGCTTACCCCATCTGGTGCGTGTAGGGCCGCTCATTGCTCTCCGTTCAGGGAGGGTAGCGGTTCTGTCCAGTGAATCCGCCGTGTCTACGAGGTCCGACAGCGGAGCCTTGGTTCTCCATGCAGAGCGCCCGAGATGCCCTCGAGTCGATTGAATCGCGATGAATGCCAAGCGTGGGCGCCAGGCATCGGTCGCAGTACACTTCACATCGCGGACCCTTAGGGTGTTCGTGCCTGCCCCTCGATTCCCGTCCGCCGCCAAGCTGTCCGGGATCGAGGGGTTTTTCATTGGGAGGCTCATGCAGCGTCCTCGCCGACTGATTCCAGCCACGCGTCTACCTCAGATGCCTTCCAAGCGGTAGTCATCGGACCGAGTTTGATCGGCTTCGGGAATCGGCCTTCTCGCACCCACCCCCAAAGGGTTGAGCGCGCCACAGGAATGCGAGCCAGAACCTGTGGCAAGCGGAGCATCATCTCGACTCCGTTCGTATTGCGAGTGAACTGTTTCAATTTTCTGCCCTCTAGCGCACGGCGTTGTGCGGCAGCGGACATTATGCTTTTCGAGATTTCGGTGCGTTGCAGACAAAACTGTGGATATGTTTTGGTTTGTCACTACGTGACAAGAGTACGCAGCGGCCTTTCGAGATCGGTCGTATCTGGATCGAGCTGAATTGGTTTCAGTTTCTCAGAGGGGAGAGGCCGGCCGAGACACTCGGATGGATGCGTACATAGCGTTCGAGTGATTTGGAATGCCAGACTTACGCGCGTGGTTGGAGTTCCGCACGTGTTTGGCGAGTACGTAGGCCATTCAACCTGTTCGTCGCATGGGCATGATGTTTCCGCCCACCTTGATCATGTCGAGGTAGTTGGCCCACTGCTGCATCATCTTTCGCCGCTCCACCAGATGGCTGGTGCGGTTGTACGCGCGTCCGTTAGCGTCGCGCACCGCGTGGGCAAGCTGATGTTCGATGAAGTCGGGCCGGACGCCAAGCTCCTCATCGAGGATCGTCCGCGCCATCGCACGGAACCCGTGGCCACTCATTTCCTCTTTCGCGAACCCCATGCGCCGCAGTGCGGAGAGAATGGCGTTGTTACTCATTGGTCGCTTGGGGCTGCGCGGGGATGGGAAAAGGTAGCGGCCTGATCCGGTCAACGGTTGCAGATCGCGCAGCACGGCGAGTGCCTGCGACGACAGCGGCACAAGGTGCGGCTCGCGCATCTTCATTTTCGCGGCGGGGATGTTCCACTCGGCGGCGTCGAGGTCGATTTCTGCCCACTCGGCTTGCCGCAGCTCACCTGGGCGAACGAAGACCAGAGGGGCGAGGCGCAGGGCGCAACGCACCGTGAAGCTGCCCCTGTAGTCCTCGATGGCCCGTAGCAACGCGCCGACCTGTTTGGGGTCGGTAATTGCTGCGAGGTTCTTCTCCTTCGGGCGGGTGAGGGCTCCGCGCAGGTTCGGCACAGGGTTGTTCTCGGCGCGTCCTGTGGCGATGGCGTAGCGGAAGACTTGGCCAAGCTGCTGCTGGATCCGGTGGGCAGACTCCACAGCGCCGCGCTCCTCCACCCGCCGCAGGCAGTCGAGAACCATCGGGGCTGTGACGTCCTTGATGGGCCTAGCCCCGATCCACGGGTAAATGTCGCCCTCCAGCCACGCCTTCACCTTGACGCTGTAGGACGGCACCCATTCGCCTTCCCGCTTGGCGAACCACTCGCGGGCGATGGCCTCCAGGCTATTCGCTGCCGCCTCGGCGCGCGTGGCCTTTTGGGCTTGCTTGGCTGCGCCGGGGTCGATGCCGGCAGCCAGTTGCC
Organism: Silanimonas sp.; assembly: GCF_027531545.1. Taxonomy (GTDB): domain Bacteria; phylum Pseudomonadota; class Gammaproteobacteria; order Xanthomonadales; family Xanthomonadaceae; genus Silanimonas. Next base: position 2,050 of record NZ_JAPZSC010000058.1, read on the forward strand.
GCTTGGCGTCGTCGCGTCGATCCCGCGCGTCCTTGAGGGTGACGGCAGGGTAGGCCCCGATGGCGAGCCGCTTTTCTTTCCCGTCCATCCGGTACTTCAAGCGCCAGAGCTTGCCGCCAGCCGGCGAGACTTCGAGGTATAGGCCGCCACTATCCGCGAGCCGCTTGGGCTTGTCGGCGGGCTTGGCTTGGCGGATGGCCGTGTCGGTCAGGGGCATGAGGGGCATTTCTCCGTCGCCGCTGGGGGCATCGTGGGGGCATCGGACTTCCCGTGCCCCCGGATGCCCCCAAAGATGCCCCCGCATGGGGGCATATGGCAATGCACCCCTTTGGCTTCCTTTGGACACAAAAAAGGCCGAAATCCCTGATTTAGCTGAGGATTCCGGCCTGAGTTGTACCACTTTGGACTAGCAAATGGTGGAGGTGGCGGGAGTTGAACCCGCGTCCGAGAGCACTCCATGCCCGGCACTACATGCTTAGCTCACCGTTCGTTCTCGGCCTGCGGAAACACGGTGTGCGAAGCACGCCGCAGGACATACCCGCTAAGTCTCGTTTCCGGTTGGCGGGTCGCCGCCGGGAACCATCCCGTGATAGTGACCCTACATCCACGAGCACAGGCACAAGTGGGTTCGGGGCTTACGCCTTAAGCGGCGAGAGCGTAGACGTCGTCGTTGGCGTCTGAGTTTTTGCTGCTGGATTAACGAGGAAAGCCGCCCCCTCGGCATGCGCCAAGCAATTTCGCAACCCCCGTCGAAGCCAGGACACCCCCGGTTCTGCGGTCGTCGTGAAACGACTGACGAGGCCAGTATGGGGACGGGGCCGGAGCGGCACAAGGGCGGCCGCGCCGCCGTTCAGGCGTCCTTGTTGCGGTGGCGCAGGGCGCGCTGCTTCTCGCGCTGCCAGTCCTTGTCCCGGGCGGTGTCGCGCTTGTCGTGCTCCTGCTTGCCCTTCGCCAGCGCGAGCTCCAGCTTCACCTTGTTGCGCTTCCAGTACATCGCGGTCGGCACGAGCGTGTAGCCGTCGCGTTCGACCTTGCCGATGAGCTTGTCGATCTCGTGCTTGTGCAGCAGCAGTTTGCGGGTCCGCCGGTCGTCGGCGACCACGTGCGTGCTGGCCTGGATCAGGGGCGTGATCTGCGAACCGAACAGGAACAGCTCGCCGCCGCGGATCACCGCGTAGGCATCGCCGATGTTGGCGCGACCGGCGCGGATCGACTTCAGCTCCCAGCCCTGGAGCGACAGCCCGGCCTCGTAGCGCTCGCCGAGCGCGAACTCGTGGCGCGCGCGCTTGTTCAGCGCGATGGTGCCGCCGCCGGATTCGGTATCCTTTTCTTTCTTCTTGCCTGCCATGCGCGCATTGTCGCACGGGCCCACGCTGTACAACCCCAACGCCCGCCGATGACCCGCATCCAGCGCCACGCCCTCGTCATGCATTCCGCCAGCCGGATGTTCCACCTCGTCAACGAGGTCGAGGGCTATCCGCGCTGGTTCGGCTGGTGCGAGCAGGCGGCGGTGCTCGAGCGCAGCGCGGACACGATGGTGGCCCGCCTCGACCTGAAGATCGCCGGGCTGCGGACGAACTTCACCACGCGCAACCGTTGGGTGGAACCGACGCGACTCGAGCTGCAGCTTGTCGACGGCCCATTCCGGAAACTGGAAGGGCACTGGACCTTCCACGCGCTCGACGAGGAGGCGTGCAAGGTGAGCCTGAACCTCGATTTCGATGTCGCCGGTGCGCTGGTCGGCAATGCCCTGGCACTCGGCTTCCAGGGGCTGGCCGACCGGCTGGTCGACGATTTCTGCCGCATCGCGAACACGGCGGATCGCGGGCGGGACTGACGCCGATGGCCGAGGCCGGTGGTATCGAAGTGATCTACGCCGAGGCTGGCCGGGCGTGGCGGCTGCGGCTTCCGGCGACGGAAGCACTGACGGCGGGCGACGTGCTGGCGTGCCTCAGGCAGCATGCGCCGTCGTGGCCGGAGGCGGCTTACGCGCCGGTGGCCATGGCGGTGTTCGGGCGCGAGGTGGGCCTCGATGCGCGGCTGCGCGAGGGCGACCGCTTGGAGTTGCTGCGCGCGCTTCCGACGGATCCGAAGCTGGCGCGCCGTGCCCGCGCCGGGGCCGGCAAGCCGGGCTGAGCGGGGCTCAGCGGCCGCGGCGGTCCTTGTCCTTGTCGCGGGCGAGGTTCGGGCCGAAACGCTCGACCTGTTCCTTCGCCATCGCGCTGTCCGCTTCCGCGAAGTACTCGCCTTCCCACTTCGTCAGGCTGTCGCCTTCGAAGTGCACGGTGAAGATCTTGACCACGGCATCGTCGTGGCCGCGCTGCTCCGACGAGACGTAGTCCCAGCGGTTCTGGCGGAACGGGTCGGCGACCGACGGCGAGCCGAGCAGGGCGAACACCTGGCGCTTGCTCATGCCGGTCGCGAGCTGCTCCACGTTCTTCTGTTCGAGCAGGTTGCCCTGGAAGATCGGCTGGCGGTACAGGCAGCCCGAGAGCAGGAGAGGGGCGGCGACGGCCAGGGCGATGAGGATGCGGCGCATGGGAACTCGGCGGGTCGGAAACCCCACGATGATACACTCCGGGCCGTCATGCGCCGCAGCCCCGGTGGCGCTGTTCAGGAGCCCGCGAGGATGCCGATGGAATCCAAAGACCTGCGAAAAGTCGGCCTGAAGGTCACGATTCCCCGGATGCGCATCCTCGATATCCTCGAGAAGCAGCCGTCGGCGAAGCACATGACCGCCGAGGACATCTACCGCGTGCTGCTCGACAAGGGCGACGACATCGGCCTCGCCACCGTGTACCGCGTGCTGACCCAGTTCGAAGCCGCCGGCCTCGTGCTGAAGCACAACTTCGAGGGCGGCCAGGCCGTCTACGAGCTCAACCTGGGCGAGCACCACGACCACATGGTCGATCTCGACACCGGCAAGGTGATCGAGTTCCACAGCGACGAGATCGAGGCCCTGCAGCACGCCATCGCGGCGAAGCACGGCTACGAGATCGAAGACCACGCATTGGTGCTGTACGTCCGCAAGAAGCGGAAGTAAGCGGCGCCTTCCGGGACGGCCGCAGGCGCGGCGACGACGCGCCGCCGCAGGCCCGGCCTCAGCCTTTCCTCGCTTTCTCCAGCATCTGCCTCGCGCTGGTGCGCACGGCGGCGGTGATTTCGACGCCCCCCAGCATCCGCGCGATCTCCTCCACCCGCGCCGGCTCCTCGAGTTTCTCAGGCTGGCTGAAGGTCTCCTCGCCGCTCACCGATTTCGCCACGCGGTAGTGCGCGTGGCCCTGGGCGGCCACCTGCGGGAGATGGGTGACGCAGAGCACCTGCCTGCCGCCGCCGAGTTGGCGCAGTTTCTGCCCGACGATCTCGGCGACGGCGCCGCCGATGCCGGTATCCACCTCGTCGAAGACCATCGTCGGCGTGTCGTCGAGGCCGAGGGTCGCGACTTCGATGGCCAGCGCGATGCGCGCCAGCTCGCCGCCCGAAGCGACCTTCCGGAGCGGACGCGGCGGCTGGCCGGGGTTGGCGCTGACCAGAAGCTCGATTCGCTCCGCCCCCGTGGCGTTTGGACGCGGTTCCGGGTGCGTTTCGAAGGCGACCTCGAAGACGCCCCCGCCCATGCCGAGTTCCTGCATCAGTGCGGAGATCGCCGAGCCGAGGGCGGCGCCCTGCGTGCGTCGCGCCGCGGAAAGGGCGGATGCCGCTTCGCGCCAACGCCCAGCGGCTGACTCACGTTCGGCCTGCAGGGCCACCACGCGGCCCTCCGAGCCGCGTAGGGCCTCGAGCTCCACGCGCAGCGCTTCACGCCGTGCCTCGAGGTCGTGCAAAGGAGCGCGGTGCTTGCGGGCGAGGTCGTGCAGGCGGGAGAGCCGCTGCTCGCCCCGCTGCAGTTCGTCGGGGTCGAGATCGAGTCCGTCGCGGGCGGCCTCGAGCAAACCGGCGGCTTCCTGGAGTTGCAGCCGTGCGGATTCGGCCAGGGCCGCGGCCTCGGCGATGCGCGGCTCCTCTGGCGCCCATTTCGACAAGGCAGCCAGCGCCTGCCCGATGCCAGCAGCGGCGCCGTCGTCATCGCCGATCAGCAGCCCGGCGCGGTCGCAGGCCTGCACGAGGGCGCCTGCGTTTGCCGCGCGGCGGTGCTGGGCGAGCAGGGCGTCGATGTCGGCCGGTGCCAAGGACTCACGATCCAGCTCGTCGAGCTGGTGGCCGAGGTAATCGATGCGGTCGCCGACATCACCGCGCTCCTGCATCTGCGCCAGCTCGCGGTCGGCGGCCTGCCATTCGGCGGCGGCCTTCTGCACCGGCGCCAGCAGGGGCTGCAGGCGCCCGAAGGCGTCCAGCAGGCTCAACTGACGGGAGCGATCGAGAAGCGCCTGATGCTCATGCTGGCCATGGATCTCGACCAGGCGGGCGCCGAGCGCCGCCAGTTGGCCGATGCTGACGGCGCGCCCGTTGATCCAGGCCTTCGAGCCGCCATCCGCCTTGACGACGCGGCGGAGCTGGCAGGCCCCCTCGTCGTCCAGCTCGTTCTCGGCCAGCCAGACGGCGGCATCTGGCGCGTCGTCCAGCGTGAATTCGGCGGACAGCTCGGCGCGGGCGGCTCCGGCGCGCACCATGCCGGCGTCGGCCCGGGCGCCGGAGAGCCACAGCAGGGCGTCGACCAGCAGGGACTTGCCGGCGCCGGTTTCGCCGGAGATCACCGTCATGCCGGGGCCGAATCGCAGCTCGGCGGCGCGGACAACGGCGAAATCACGGAGGGAGAGCAGCTTGAGCATGGCGTCACGACGGAGAAAGGGGCGGGCAGGGGGATGCCCCGTGCCGGCGAGGGCGAACGCTAGCATCCGGCCATGGCAGCGCCAACGCTTGCCATCGGGGATTCACGGACTTATCTATGCGACATGTCGCCGTCCTCGCATCGCCTCGATCCCCGTGCCCGCCAGCTCCTGCGCTCGCTCGTGCACCAGTACATCGCCCATGGCGAGCCGGTGGGCTCGCGCACGCTGGCCAAGCAGTCCGGGCTCGACGTCAGCGCCGCGACCATCCGCAACATCATGGCTGACCTCGAGGAACTGGGGCTGGTCGCCGCGCCGCACACGAGTGCGGGCCGCATTCCCACCTCGCACGGCTACCGGGTGTTCGTCGACAGCCTGATCGAGCTGCCGCAGCCGGACGAGGGGCTGGTGCGCCAGTTGGCCCAGCAGCTGCCGCAGGGGCAGGGCACCCAGGGCCTGCTGGCAGGGGCCACCGAGTTGCTCTCGTCGATGAGCCACTCGGTCGGGGTGATCACGGTCCCGCAGCGGGCCGCCTTCGCTTTCCGCCACATCGAATTCGTGCCCATCGACGCCCAGCGCGTGCTGGTGGTCATCGTCTTCATGGACCACGAGGTGCAGAACCGCATCATCCAGACGCGCCGGCCCTACGCGCCGGACGAGCTGGAGCAGACCTCGAACTACCTCAACCGGCACTACGCGGGGCGGGGCTGGGCCGACATCCGCGCCGCGCTGCTACGCGAACTGCAGGACGCGAAATCCGAACTGGAACGCACCCTAGCCGCCGCGGTCGAACTGTCCGAGCAGGTGCTTCCCGAGGGCGGCGATGACGTGCTGGTCGCCGGCCAGACCCGCCTGATGGGCAGCCCCGACATGGCCGATGTCGAGCGCCTGCGCGGCCTGTTCCACGCCTTCGCCCAAAAGCGCGAGATCCTCGGCCTGCTGGAGCGCTGTGCCCGGGCGCAGGGCGTGCGGATCTTCATCGGTGAGGAAACCGGGCTGGCCCCGTTCGGCGGTTGCACGGTGGTCACGGCCCCGTACGCCGTGAACGGGCGGGTGCTCGGGGTGCTGGGGGTGATCGGCCCCACGCGGATGGCCTATGAGCAGGTGATCCCGATGGTTCAGGCCACGGCCCAACTGGTCGGACAGGCCTTGAAACCGTCGACGCCGGCCCCATAACCGGGTCGAACGTCACCGAACTGCCGCCATTCGCGGCCTGGAAAACCCATGAACCACGAGCACGAGCCGGCCGATCCGGCCGAGGCCCCGGAAGGCGCTGCGCCGGGCGAACACCTCTCCACGGATTCGCCGTTGGAGATCGAGAACGCCGAGCTGCGCATGGCGCTGGCCGAACTGCGCGAGCAGACGCTGCGCGAGCGTGCCGAGTTGGAGAACCAGCGCCGCCGCATGGCGCGCGAAGTGGAAAGCGCCCGCAAGTTCGCCAATGAGCGCCTGCTCGGCGATCTGTTGCCGGTGTTCGACAGCCTGCACGCCGGCCTCAAGGCCGCGGGTGCCGAAGCGCATCCGCTGAAGGAAGGCTTGGAGCTCACCCTGCGGCAGCTGATCAAGACCGCCAAGGACAACGGCTTGGTCGAGCTCGACCCGAAGGGCGAGGTCTTCAATCCGGAATTCCACCAGGCCGTGACCCAGCTGCCGAGCCCGGGGGCCGCCCCCGGCACCGTGCTCGACGTGTTCCAGAAGGGCTACGTGCTCAACGAGCGATTGCTGCGCCCCGCGCTGGTCGTGGTCGTCGCCGACGCCTGACGGTTCCTTGAACAGCTCGCGCCACGCCGGCGCGTCGCGCGTGACGACGACTTGAATCGGCGGCCTGCGCACCCATCTCGCAGACATCACTGAATCGGCGCCGCGCGCCGGACGAATCCAAGAACAGGAGACTCCCATGGGCAAGATCATCGGCATCGACCTCGGCACCACCAACAGCTGCGTCGCCGTCATCGAAGGCGGCAACGTCAAGGTGATCGAGAACGCGGAGGGCGATCGCACCACGCCGTCCATCGTCGCGTTCACCAAGGACGGCGAGACCATCGTCGGCGCCTCGGCCAAGCGCCAGGCGGTCACCAACCCGAAGAACACCTTTTACGCCGTCAAGCGCCTGATCGGCCGCCGCTTCACCGACGCCGAGGTCAAGAAGGACCTCGATCTCGTGCCGTACGGCATCTTCGCCCATGAGAACGGCGACGCCTGGGTGGCCACCGCCGACGGCAAGAAGATGGCGCCGCAGCAGATCTCGGCCGAAGTGCTCGGCAAGATGAAGAAGACCGCCGAGGCCTACCTGGGCGAGACGGTCACCGAGGCCGTGATCACCGTGCCGGCCTACTTCAACGACTCGCAGCGCCAGGCGACCAAGGACGCCGGCCGCATCGCGGGCCTCGAAGTGAAGCGCATCATCAACGAGCCGACCGCGGCCGCGCTGGCCTATGGCCTCGACAAGGGCGACACCAAGGACCGCAAGATCGCCGTGTACGACCTCGGCGGCGGCACCTTCGACGTGTCGATCATCGAGATCGCCAACATCGACGGCGAGAAGCAGTTCGAAGTGCTGGCCACCAACGGCGACACCTTCCTCGGCGGTGAAGATTTCGACGCCCGCGTCATCGACTTCCTCGTCGAGGAGTTCAAGAAGGAGCAGGGCATCGACCTGCGCAAGGACCCGATGGCGCTCCAGCGCCTGAAGGACGCCGCCGAGCGCGCCAAGATCGAGCTCTCTTCGTCGCAGCAGACCGAGGTGAACCTGCCGTACGTCACGGCCGACGCCTCGGGCCCGAAGCACCTGAACATCAAGCTGACCCGCGCCAAGCTCGAAGCCCTGGTCGACGACCTCATCAAGAAGTCGATCGAGCCCTGCCGCATCGCGCTCAACGACGCCGGCCTGCGCACCTCGGAGATCACCGACGTCATCCTCGTCGGTGGCATGACCCGCATGCCGAAGGTGCAGGCCGCCGTGGCCGAGTTCTTCGGCAAGGAGCCGCGCAAGGACGTGAACCCGGACGAGGCCGTCGCCGTCGGCGCCGCCATCCAGGGCGGCGTGCTGGGCGGTTCGGTGAAGGACGTGTTGCTGCTCGACGTCACCCCGCTGTCGCTGGGCATCGAGACGCTCGGTGGCGTGATGACCAAGATCATCGAGAAGAACACCACCATCCCGACCCGCGCCTCGCAGGTCTTCAGCACCGCCGAGGACAACCAGAGCGCCGTCACCGTGCACGTGCTGCAGGGTGAGCGCGACCAGGCCCGCTTCAACAAGTCGCTGGCCCGCTTCGACCTCTCCGGCATCGACGCCGCCCCGCGCGGCATGCCGCAGGTGGAAGTGACCTTCGACATCGACGCCAACGGCATCCTGCACGTCTCGGCGAAGGACAAGAAGACCGGCAAGGAACAGAAGATCGAGATCAAGGCCGGCTCGGGCCTGAGCGAGGAGGAGATCCAGCGCATGGTCGCGGACGCCGAGGCGAATCGCGAAGAAGACAAGAAGTTCCAGGAGCTCGTGCAGGCCCGCAACCAGGCCGACGGCCTGATCCACCAGACCCGCACGGCCATCAAGGAACACGGCAGCAAGGTGCCGGGCGACCAGCTCGGCGCGATCGAGACCGCGCTGGCCGACCTCGAGACCGCCATGAAGGGCGACGACAAGGGCCAGATCGAAGCCAAGACCATGGCGCTGGCGCAGGCCGCGCAGTCGCTGCAGGCGGCCGCTTCGGCCGGCCCGGCGGATGCGGGTGAGTCCGGTGCGGGTGCCGCGGCGGGCAAGGCGGACGACGTGGTCGACGCCGAGTTCACCGAGGTCAAGAAAGACAAGTAAGGCGTATCCCTCCGGGCTTTCGGCTCGGACGGACCAACGGGCCGCGTTCGACCGGATCAACCGGTCAACGCGGCGTCGTTCGTGGACACCAACAGCGGGTAGCGGATGAGCAAACGGGACTACTACGAGGTGCTGGGCGTTTCGAAGGGCGCGTCGGAAGATGAGCTCAAGAAGGCGTACCGCCGGCTGGCGATGAAGCACCACCCCGACCGCAACCCCGGTGATGCGGCGGCTGAAGAGGCGTTCAAGGAGGCCAAGGAGGCCTACGACGTCCTCTCCGACGCCAACAAGCGCCGCGCCTACGACCAGCACGGCCATGCCGCCTTCGAGCAAGGGATGGGCGGCGGTGGCGGCGGCCCGGGCGGCTATGCCGACATGGGCGACATCTTCGGCGACATCTTCGGGGACATCTTCGGCGGCGGGCGTCAGCGCGGCGGTCCGCGCCGCGGCTCGGACCTGCGTTACGTGATGGAGCTCGACCTCGAGGAGGCCGTCGCCGGCATCGAGAAGCGCATCGACGTGCCGACGATGGCGAACTGCGGTTCCTGTGAAGGCACGGGCGCCGAGGACAAGAAGACCGAGACCTGCGGCACCTGCCGCGGCATGGGCCAGGTGCGCATCCAGCGCGGCATCTTCCAGATGCAGCAGCCGTGCCCGACCTGCGGCGGCAGCGGAAAAATCATTCCGAAGCCCTGCAAGGTCTGCCACGGCACCGGCCGCGTGCGGCAGGAGAAGACGCTCTCGGTGAAGATCCCGGCGGGCGTCGACACCGGCGACCGCATCCGTCTGCAGGGCGAGGGCGAAGTCGGCCAGCCCGGCGCGCCCAGCGGCGACCTCTACGTCGACGTGCAGGTACGTCCGCACTCGGTCTTCGAGCGCGACGGCGATGACCTGTATTGCGAGATCCCCATCCGCTTCTCGCAGGCTGCGCTCGGCGCGAGCATTGCCGTGCCCACCCTCGAGGGCGAAGTCGAGATCAAGGTTCCCGCCGAAACGCAGACCGGCAAGCTGTTCCGCCTTCGCGGCAAGGGCGTGCGCTCGGTGCGTTCGCGCCAGACCGGCGACCTGCATGCCCGCGTCGTCGTCGAAACGCCGGTGAACCTCACCGCACGACAGCGCGAGCTGCTCGAGGAGTTCGAGCAGACCTTCGAGGGCGAGGAGGCGGCGCGGCACTCGCCGAAGTCGAGCACCTTCTTCGATGGCGTGCGGGCCTTCTGGGACCGCATGACGGGCTGAGCCCCGTGCCCGCCTGCGTTGCAGGCGGCGCGCCACGGCGCGTAGCCTTGCGCGCATGACGACCTCCATCGACCTGCTGGTCCACGGCGCTTCCGGCCGCATGGGCCAGCGCCTCCTCGCGCTGTCCGGCGAGTTCGCCCGTTTGCATCTGGTCGCCGCCGTCGCGCGCGGCACGGCTGGCCTCGTGGTGCCGGGAGGCGTGGCCATCCCGGCGATGCGGCTCGCCGAAGCGCCGGCGTTCCGCCTGCTGATCGACTTCAGCCTGCCCGAACCCTTCGACGTGGCCCTGGCCCTGGCGGTGCAGCGCCGCGCGGCCTTCGTCAGCGGCACGACCGGCCTGTCGCTCGCTCAGCTGAAGGCTCTGGAGGCGGCGAGCCGGCAGATCCCGGTGCTGTGGTCGGCGAATTTCAGCCTCGGCGTGGCCGTGCTGTCCGACCTCGTCGAACGTGCGGCCCGCGCCCTGCCGGGCTGGGACCTCGACATCGTCGAAAGCCACCACGTGCACAAGAAGGACGCGCCCTCCGGCACGGCCTTGGCGCTCGGGGCGTCGGCCAAGGCGGGCGGTGCCGAGCCGCGCTACGCCAGCCTGCGTGCCGGCGACATCGTCGGCGAACACTGGCTGCAGTTCGCCGGGCAAGGGGAGCGGGTGGAACTGGCCCATCGGGCCACCTCGCGCGACATCTTCGCCCGCGGCGCCCTGGCCGTGGGCGAATGGCTGGCCGGGCAGCCGCCGGGCCAGTACACGATGCGCGATTGGGTCGCGGCCAAAGCCCGGGACTGACGGGCCCGCGATTCGGCGCTTCGCTGAACGAGATGCGGGCGCCCAAGGCGGATTCCGCTGGCGTCACGCGGGCTTCGCGGCTAGAATTCCGGCTCGCCTGACTCCCCTCCCATGCGCCTGCCTTCGGCCGGTGCAAGGGAAGCGCACGCCGCGCGCGAGTCACCCCACCGTAAGGCGATCGAAGTGACCCAACCCGCCATCCTCGCGCTCGAAGACGGAACCGTGTTCGAGGGCGTTTCCGTCGGCGCGCCCGGCCTTTCCGTTGGTGAAGTGGTGTTCAACACCGCACTCACCGGTTACCAGGAAGTCCTGACCGACCCCTCCTACGCGCGGCAGATGGTCACCTTGACCTACCCACACATCGGCAACACCGGGTTCACGCCGGAAGACGACGAGGCCGCCAAGGTCTGGTGCGCCGGCCTGATCGTCCGCGACGTGCCGCGCCGCCCAAGCAACTGGCGTTCTCGCGAGGCGCTGCCGGAATGGCTCACGAAGCGCGGCGTTGTTGCGATCGCCGGCATCGACACCCGCAAGCTGACGCGCCTGCTGCGCGAGCGCGGCGCCCAGAACGGCGCGCTGATGGCGGGTGACATCGACGCCGACAAGGCCATCGAGGCCGCCCGCAAGTTCCCGGGTCTGAAGAACCTCGACCTCGCCCAGGTCGTCACCACCGACCGCACCCATGAGTGGACGGAAGGCTCGCTGGACCTCGACCGCGGCGGCTTCGCCAAGGCCGACGGCCGCTTCCACGTCGTGGCCTACGACTTCGGTGTGAAGACCAACATCCTGCGCCTGCTCGCCGACCGCGGCTGCCGCCTCACCGTCGTGCCGGCCAAGACGCCGGCCGCCGATGTGCTGGCGATGAAGCCCGATGGCGTGTTCCTCTCCAACGGCCCCGGCGACCCGGCCCCCTGCGACTACGCCATCGCCGCGATCGTCGAGATCCTCAAGGCCAGCGTGCCGACCTTCGGCATCTGCCTCGGCCACCAGCTGCTGGCGCTGGCCAGCGGCGCGAAGACGCTGAAGATGAAGTTCGGCCACCACGGCGCGAACCACCCGGTGCAGGACCTCGACTCCGGCCGCGTGATGATCACCAGCCAGAACCACGGCTTCGCCGTCGACGAGGCCACGCTGCCCGCGACGCTGCGCGTCACGCACCGCTCGCTGTTCGACGGCAGCAACCAGGGCATCGCGCGCACCGACGTGCCCGCCTTCAGCTTCCAGGGCCATCCCGAAGCCAGCCCCGGCCCGCACGACGTGGCCGGTCTGTTCGACCGCTTCATCGGCCTGATGCAGGCCCACCCGCAGGGAGCCCGCTGACATGCCGAAGCGCACTGATATCCAGACCATCCTGATCATTGGCGCCGGCCCGATCGTCATCGGCCAGGCCTGCGAGTTCGACTACTCCGGCGCGCAGGCCTGCAAGGCGCTGAAGGAAGAGGGCTATCGCGTCGTGCTGGTGAACAGCAATCCGGCGACGATCATGACCGACCCGGAGATGGCCGACGCCGTCTACATCGAGCCGATCAACCCGGCCACGGTCGAACGCATCATCGCGAAGGAGAAGCCCGACGCGCTGCTGCCGACGATGGGCGGCCAGACCGCGCTGAACTGCGCGCTCGACATGGCCGACGCCGGCACGCTGGAGAAGTACGGCGTCGAGCTGATCGGCGCCTCGCGCGAGGCCATCCGCATGGCCGAGGACCGCGAGCTGTTCCGCGTGGCGATGAAGGAGATCGGCCTCGAGTGCCCGAAGGCCCAGGTGGCGCGTTCGCTCGAGCAGGCCATCGAGATCCAGACCACGGTGGGCTACCCGACCATCATCCGTCCGAGCTTCACGCTCGGCGGCAGCGGCGGCGGTATCGCCTACAACCGCGAAGAGCTCGTCGAGATCGTCACCCGCGGCCTCGACCTGTCGCCCACCAGCGAAGTGCTGGTGGAGGAATCGGTGCTCGGCTGGAAGGAGTTCGAGATGGAAGTGGTCCGCGACACCGCGGACAACTGCATCATCGTCTGCTCGATCGAGAACCTCGACCCGATGGGCGTGCACACCGGCGACAGCATCACCGTCGCCCCCGCGCAGACGCTCACCGACAAGGAATACCAGCGCCTGCGTGACGCCTCGATCGCCGTGCTGCGCAAGATCGGCGTCGATACCGGCGGCTCGAACGTGCAGTTCGGCATCAACTCGCAGACCGGCCGCGTGGTCGTCATCGAGATGAACCCGCGCGTGTCGCGCTCCTCGGCCTTGGCCTCGAAGGCCACCGGCTTCCCGATCGCCAAGATCGCGGCGAAGCTCGCCGTCGGCTACACGCTGGACGAGCTCAAGAACGACATCAGCGGCGGCCTGACTCCGGCCTCGTTCGAGCCCTCGATCGACTACGTCGTCACCAAGATCCCGCGCTTCGCCTTCGAGAAGTTCGCCGCCGCCGACGCCCGCCTCACGACGCAGATGAAGTCGGTGGGCGAGGTGATGGCCATGGGCCGCACCTTCCAGGAATCGCTGCAGAAGGCCCTGCGTGGCCTTGAGATCGGCAAGGTCGGCTTCGACCCCACCGGTGACGCGACGAAGGGCGAGGAAGGCCTGACCCGCATCAAGCGCGAGCTCAAGGACGCCCGTCCGGAGCGCCTGTTCCACGTCGGCGAGGCCTTCCGCGCCGGCCTCTCGGTGGACGACGTCTACAAGCTCTCGTACATCGACCCGTGGTTCCTCGACCAGATCGAGGAACTGATCGCGATGGAGCGCGACGTCGCTGCCGGTGGCCTCGCCGGCCTCGACAAGCCGCGCCTGCGCACCCTGAAGCGCGCTGGCTTCTCCGACGCGCGCCTCGCCCAACTGGTCGGTACCGACGAGTCGGCCGTGCGCGCGCTGCGCCGCGCCTTCGGCGTGCGTCCGGTCTACAAGCGCGTGGACAGCTGCGCCGCCGAGTTCGCCACGTCGACGGCCTACATGTACTCGACCTACGAGGACGAGTGCGAGGCCCATCCGACGAACCGCGACAAGATCATGGTGCTGGGCGGCGGCCCGAACCGCATCGGGCAGGGCATCGAGTTCGACTACTGCTGCGTGCACGCGGCGCTCGCGCTGCGCGAGGACGGGTTCGAGACCATCATGGTCAACTGCAACCCGGAGACGGTCTCGACCGACTACGACACCTCCGACCGCCTGTACTTCGAGCCGCTGACGCTCGAGGACGTGCTGGAGATCGTCGACCTCGAGAAGCCGAAGGGCGTGATCGTGCAGTACGGCGGCCAGACGCCGCTGAAGTTGGCGCGCGCGCTCGAGGCCAACGGCGTGCCGATCATCGGCACCTCGCCGGACAGCATCGACCTCGCTGAGGACCGCGAGCGCTTCCAGAAGCTGGTCGAGAGCTTGAGCCTGCTGCAGCCGCCGAACCGCACCGCCCGCAACGCCGAGCAGGCGCTGGCCCACGCCAAGGAGATCGGCTACCCCCTGGTCGTGCGCCCGAGCTACGTGCTGGGCGGCCGCGCCATGGAAGTCGTGTATTCCGACGAGGACCTCTCGCGCTACATCCGCGAGGCTGTGCAGGTCTCGAACGACTCGCCGGTGCTGCTCGACCGCTTCCTCGACAACGCCGTCGAGGTGGACGTCGACGTGATCGCCGACAAGGACGGCAATGTCCTGATCGGCGGGATCATGGAGCACATCGAGGAGGCCGGTGTGCACTCGGGCGACAGCTCCTGCTCGCTGCCGCCGTACTCGCTGTCCAAGGAGATCCAGGACCGCCTGCGCGTACAGGTCGCCGAGCTGGCCCGCGCGCTGAAGGTCGTCGGCCTGATGAACACGCAGTTCGCGATCCAGGGCGAGACGATCTACCTGCTGGAAGTGAATCCGCGCGCCTCGCGCACCGTGCCCTTCGTCTCGAAGGCCATCGGGCGCCCGCTGGCGAAGATCGCGGCGCGCTGCATGGCCGGCATGACGCTGGCCGAGCAGGGCGCGACGAAGGAGATCATCCCCCCGTACTTCTCGGTGAAGGAAGCCATCTTCCCGTTCGCGAAGTTCCAGGGCGTCGACCCGATCCTCGGGCCCGAGATGCGCTCCACCGGCGAGATCATGGGCGTGGGCCCGACCTTCGAAGACGCGTTCGCGCGTGCCGAGGAAGCGGCCAACATCAAGGCGCCGGCGCCGGGCAAGAAGGTGTTCTGCTCGGTGCGTGATGCCGACAAGCAGCGACTTCTGCCAGTGGCGCGCGACCTGCTGGCGCGCGGCCACAAGCTGGTCGCCACCGAGGGCACGGCGAAGTTCCTCGCCGCCGAAGGCCTCGCCGTCGAGCGCATCAACAAGGTGGCCGAAGGCCGCCCGCACATCGTCGATCTCATCAAGAACGGCGAGATCAGCTACGTCATCAACACCACCGAGGGGAAGGTCGCCATCGCCGATTCCTTCTCCATCCGGCGCGAGGCGCTGCAGCACCGCGTCACCTACTCGACAACGGTGGCTGGGGCCCGGGCACTGGTGGGGGCGATCGACGCGCGCAACAACCCGCGCGTGACCTCGCTGCAGGAACTGCACAAGGAACTGAACGCATGAGAGCCCCGCTGACGAGCAAGGGCGCGACGCGCCTGCGCGACGAGCTCGAGAAGCTGAAGACCGTCGATCGCCCGAAGATCATCGAGGCGATCGCCGAGGCCCGCGCCCACGGCGACCTCAAGGAAAACGCCGAGTACCACGCCGCGCGCGAGATGCAGGGCTTCGTCGAAGGCCGCATCAAGGAACTGGAGTACACGCTCTCGCACGCGCAGGTGATCGACATCGCCTCGCTCAACGCGGGCTCGCGCATCGTCTTCGGCGCGACGGTCGAGCTGGCCGACGTCGATACCGATGACAAGGTCACCTACACCATCGTTGGCGACCTCGAGAGCGACATCAAGCAGCGCCTGATCTCGATCTCCTCGCCAGTGGCGCGCGCCCTGATCGGCAAGCACGAAGGCGACACCGTCACCATCGAGGCGCCGGGCGGCCAGCGCGAGTTCGAGATCACCGGCGTCAGCTATATCCCCTGACCCCGTGCTGACGCTGCTGCTTCCGGCTCGCCGGTACTTCGCCGGCCAGGGTCCATCGCCCGCTGTCGCGAAGGCCCTTGGGCGTGCGGCAACGAACGATGCCGAGGCGGGCGAACTCGCCCAGCTGCGTCGGCCCTTCCGCCTGCGTCCGGTGGGCCAATGGCCCAGCGCCGCCCTCATGGAGCGGCGCTTGAGGCACGAGGGCGACGTGCAGCCGTTCCAATGGCTGCGTGCCGACCCCGTGTGGTTGCAGCCCGACCTCACCACGGCGCGGCTGATGGCCTGGGGAAACCTCGGGCTCACGGCGGAGGACGCCGCGGCGCTGATGGCACCGCTGAAGCCGCTGTTCGGCGATTTCGGTTACGTCTTCGAAGCCCGCGAAGCGGAGGCGTGGTCGGTGCAGTGCCCGCGCGAGACGCGCCTGCCGTCCTTTCCGCACCCGCTGGCGGCGCTCGGCGATGACGCCTTTCCTTACCTGCCTGAGGGCCCCGAGGCGCGTCGCTGGCGCAGCCTGATGGGCGAGGCGCAGGTGCTGATGCACCAGCATCCGGTCAATGCGGAGCGCGCTCGCCGCGGCCTGCCGCCGGCGAACAGCCTGTGGTTCTGGGGCGAAGGCGGTCTGCCCGACCAGGTCGAAGGCCCCCGAGGGCATGTCGCCACCGCCGATCCCGAACTGGCGGCGTATGCGCAGGCGGCCGGCGCCGCGGTGAGTGATCGCGTCGATGCCACGAAACCCGGCCTGATCGACCTTCGTGCCGAGCGGCGCTGGTCGGTCATCGACGATCTGGTCGCTCTGGCGATGGCGTCGATGGGGCAGGGCGCCTTCGCCGCCCTGCGCCTCGATTTCGCTGACGGCCACTTGGTCACGCTTGAGCCGGCCCAGCGCTGGCGGTTCTGGAAGCCAGCCTTCAAGGGCTTCGCGTGACGGCATCGCCGACCCTGCGCCGCCGCGCCGTCCCGGCCGTCGGCGACTGGCCGTCCCACGTGCCGCCGCTGCTGCAGCGGCTGTACGCCGCGCGGGGCATCGCTTCCGCCGAACAGGCCGAACTGAAGCTGGCGAAGCTGTTGGCCCCGCAGCAGTTGGGCGGCATCGACGCCGCTGTCGATCTTCTGCATGGCGCGCTGCGTCGCGATGCCCACCTCGTCGTGGTCGGCGATTTCGACTGCGACGGCGCGACCGGCACGGCGGTGGCGGTGCGCGGCCTGCGCCTGCTCGGCGCGACGCGGGTGTCCTACCGCGTGCCGCACCGCATCGCCCACGGCTACGGCCTGTCGCCGGCCCTGGTCGAGGAGGAGCTGGCGCCGATCGCGCCGGACCTCGTCATCACCGTCGACTCCGGCATCGCCTGCCTGCCCGGCGTGGCGGCGGCGAAGGCGCGCGGCTGGCAGGTGCTGGTGACCGACCACCATCTGCCGGGCGACGCCCTCCCGGCGGCGGATGCCATCGTCAATCCGAACCTGCGCGGTGACGGCTTCCCCAGCAAGGCGCTGGCCGGCGTCGGCGTGGTGTTCTACCTGCTGCTGGCGCTGCGCGCGCGGCTCCGCGAACGCGGTGAAGCCGGCGCAGACGCGGATCTTTCCAGCCTTCTCGACCTCGTGGCCGTTGGCACGGTGGCCGATCTCGTGCAGCTCGACGACAACAACCGCCTGCTGGTCGCCGCGGGCCTCAAGCGCCTGCGCGAAGGCCGCGGACAGCCGGGCGTGCTGGCCTTGGCCGAGGTCGCCCAGCGCCGTCTGCCGGTGCTGACGGCGACGGACATCGGGTTCGGGATCGGGCCGCGCATCAATGCCGCGGGCCGGCTCGAGGACATGACGCTCGGCATCGAGTGCCTGCTCACCGACGACGCCGAACGCGCGATGCAGCTCGCGAAGCAGCTCGACGCCATCAACGCCGAGCGCCGCGAGCTTCAGCAGCAGATGGTGGACGATGCCGAAGCCGCGGCCCTGGCGCTGCCGCTGCCCGAGGGCGGGCATGATGCGTACTGCCTGCGCGACGAGAGCTGGCATCCCGGTGTGGTCGGTCTGGTGGCCTCGAAGCTCAAGGAAAAGCTGCACCGCCCGGTGATCGCCTTCGCGCCTGCCGATGCGGGTTCGACGACCCTGCGCGGCTCCGCCCGCTCCATTCCCGGCGTGCATGTGCGCGACGCGCTGGCGGATGTCGATGCTCTGCATCCCGGGCTCATCCTCCGCTATGGCGGCCACGCGATGGCGGCCGGCCTGAGCCTCGACGCCGCGAACTTCGACACGTTCCGTCACGCCTTCGAGGCTGCTGTGGCACGCCGGCTCACCGATGAGCTGCGCGAGGCCGAGCTGTGGTCCGACGGCGAGCTCGCGCCGCAGGAATTGAACCGGCCGACCGCGGAAGCGCTGCGCCTGGCCGGGCCGTGGGGGCAGGGCTTCCCCGAGCCGCTGTTCGACGGCGAGTTCGAAGTGCGCTCATGGAAAGTCCTGGCCGAGCGCCATCTCAAGTTCGAACTCGGCATGCCGGGCCGCCTCGGCCCGGTCAACGCCATCCACTTCGGGGGCGCCGCCCTCGGCGCACCGCCGGCTCGCGTGCGCCTGGCCTTTGGCCTCGACCTCGACGATTTCCGCGGTCGGCGCGACGTGCAGCTCCTCGTCCGGCACTGGTGGGTGGCCTGAGCCCGGGCTCGCCGCGCGGCCTGATAAACTCCGCGGTCTTTCACGAACACGAGAACGCGCCATGGAGACCAATCCCGTGCGCCAGCGCATCGCCGACCTCAAGGGCCGGCTGGATGTGCTGAGGGGGTACCTTTGACTACGACCAGAAGGTCGAACGTCTAGAGGAAGTCAGCCGCGAGCTGGAAAGCCCGACGATCTGGAACGAGCCCGAGAAGGCGCAGGGCCTCGGCCGCGAGCGCGCGGCGCTCGAGAAGGTCGTGCATGGCCTGAAGACGCTCGACGAGGGCTTCACCGGCGCGCTCGAGCTGCTCGAACTCGCCGAGATGGAGAGCGACGAGGACACCTTCCACGCGGTCGTCGCCGATGTCGATGCCGCCCAGGTGCACCTGGAGAAGCTCGAGTTCCAGCGGATGTTCAGCGGCAAGATGGATGCGGCGAGCGCGTTCGTCGACATCCAGGCCGGTGCCGGCGGCACCGAGGCGCAGGACTGGGCCGAGATCCTGCTGCGCATGTACCTGCGCTGGTGCGAATCGCGCGGCTGGAAGACCGAGCTGATGGAAGTCAGCGGCGGCGACGTGGCCGGCATCAAGTCGGCGACGGTGCGCATCGAGGGCGACTACGCCTACGGCTGGCTCAAGACCGAGACGGGCGTGCACCGCCTCGTGCGCAAGTCGCCGTTCGACTCCGACAACCGCCGGCATACCAGCTTCACCTCGGTGTTCGTCTCGCCGGAAGTCGACGACAACATCGACATCACGATCAACCCCGCCGACCTCAAGACCGACGTCTACCGCTCCTCGGGCGCCGGCGGCCAGCACGTGAACAAGACCGAATCGGCGGTGCGCATCACGCACGTGCCGACCGGCATCGTCGTGGCCTGCCAGAACGGCCGCAGCCAGCACCAGAACCGCGACACCGCGATGAAGATGCTCGCCGCGAAGCTGTACGAGCTCGAGATCCAGAAGCGCAACGCCGAGAAGGACGCCGTCGAGGCGACCAAGTCCGACATCGGCTGGGGCAGCCAGATCCGCAACTACGTGCTCGACCAGAGCCGCATCAAGGACCTGCGCACCGGCATCGAGCGTTCCGACACGCAGAAAGTGCTCGACGGCGACCTCGACGAATTCGTCGAGGCGAGCCTGAAGGCCGGCCTCGAGGTCGGCGCCAAACGGAGCGATGCGGCCTGACCGCATCGCCCTCGCGGCCCTCGGCGTTTGCCGACGCATTGCTTCCTTCCTGCACCCAACCTCATCCGCCTGACGCCCCCATGTCCGAACAACCCAACGCCCAGCCGACGCCCGCCGCCGAAAACGCCCTCGATGAGAACAAGCTCATCGCCGAGCGCCGCGCGAAACTGACGGCGCTGCGCGGGCAGGGCGTCGCTTTCCCGAACGACGCCAAGCGCGAGCATTACGCCGGCGACCTGCAGGCCGAGTTCGCCGACAAAGACCAGTGGACGGCCGAGGCGCTGGAAGCCGGTGGCCGCTCGGTGCGCATCGCCGGCCGCCTGATGGCCAAGCGCGTGATGGGCAAGGCCGCGTTCGCGCAGCTGCAGGACATGACGGGCCGCATCCAGCTCTACCTCGTCGGCGCCGACTTGGGTGAGAGCTACGACGCCTTCAAGGGCTGGGACATCGGCGACATCGTCGCGGTCGAAGGCGGCCTCACCCGCACGCGTACCGGTGAGCTGTCGGTCAAGGCCACGGCGATCCGCCTGCTCACGAAGGCGCTGCGCCCGCTGCCGGACAAGTTCCATGGCTTGAGCGATGTGGAGCAGCGCTACCGCATGCGCTATGTCGACACCATCGTCAGCGAGGAGTCGCGCGAGGTGTTCGTGCTTCGCTCGCGGATCATCGGTGCGATGCGCCGCTGGCTCGACGCACGGCGCTTCCTCGAGGTCGAGACGCCGATGATGCATTACATCCCCGGCGGCGCCACGGCCAAGCCGTTCATGACGCACCACAACGCGCTGGATCTTGATTTGTACTTGCGCGTCGCGCCCGAGCTGTACCTGAAGCGCCTCGTCGTCGGTGGCTTCGAGCGCGTCTACGAGATCAACCGCAACTTCCGCAACGAGGGCGTGTCGACGCGGCACAACCCCGAGTTCACGATGCTCGAACTGTACGAGGCCTACGCCACGTACACCGAGATCATGGACCTCACCGAAGGCGTGATCCGCGACGTCGCACAGGAGGTGCTCGGCCGCACCGCGCTGGAGTGGGAGGGCAGGGCGATCGACCTCGGTCCCGCGTTCCGTCGCTGGCGCATGGACGATGCCGTGCGCGAAGCGGACGCGACGATCACCGCCGCCGACTGCCGCGACCGCGAGGCGCTGGCCAAGCATTGCGCCCGCCACGGCGTGCACGTGAAGCCGTCCTACGGCTGGGGCAAGCTGCTGCTGGAGCTCTTCGAGAAGCTCGTCGAGGGAAACCTCGTGCAGCCGACCTTCATCACGCACTACCCGGTGGAAGTCAGCCCGTTGGCCCGCGAGAGCGACACCGAGCCGGGCATCACCGACCGCTTCGAGCTGTTCGTCGGCGGCAAGGAGATCGCGAACGGCTTCTCCGAGCTCAACGACCCGGAAGACCAGGCGGCGCGCTTCAAGGCGCAGGTCGAAGCCAAGGACGCCGGCGACGACGAAGCCATGCACTTCGACGCTGACTACATCCGCGCACTGGAAGTGGGCCTGGCCCCCACCGGCGGCTTGGGCATCGGCATCGATCGCTTGGTGATGCTGCTCACCGACCGCGCCTCAATCCGCGACGTGCTGCTGTTCCCGTACATGCGCCCCGAGGCCTGAGACTCGTCGGGAAACGCAAGAAAATGTGATATGCGCCACAGAAGTGTGGGGCGCCTCACGTTTTTTCACATCCGTTGACGAAGCTGGTGTGTGACGCAGTTCGCACTGCTAGAGTCCAAGGCCTGCTGACTGCCTAGACGTGCATGCCGACGACCGCCCGCGCCCCCGAGCGCCGTGTCCTGCCCGCCCGCCCGCGAGTGGCGTGGGCCGCCTCTTCCCTCCTCATCACCCTCGTTGCGACGGTTGCGGGCCCCCTTGCCGCCGCGGTGCAGACCGTCGCCGACCGCTTCGTCGTCACCGAGAACTCGGCCGCGCTGAGCCTGCGGGTGCTCGCCAACGACCGCATTCCCGCGGCGGAGCTCGTGGATGGGACCCTGACCATACTCCGCGCGCCGGTGCTGGGCTCCGCATCGATCAATGGCTCGGGTACGACGGGCACCGTGGCGGACGACGTTCTCGTCTACCAGCCGACCGCCGACCGCAGCGGCGAGGATTCACTGCGCTATCGGGTCTGTGGTGGCGGTGCCTGCGCCGAGGGCGAGGTCGCGATCGTCGTCCGTCCCATCGCCGAATCGATCACCCTAGCCGTGACCTCGGGCAGCGGCTACCAGGACCTCGGTGCGGCCAATGTCCGCGCCCTGCCATCGGCGCGTTTCGTCGCCAGCCCGCTGGTGGAGGCCCAGGTCTCGGAATACCCGCTCGCGGTCGACCCGACGCCATGGTTGCCCTTCGCTGGCAACGCGGAACTGTCGCTGCGGGTGCTGCCATCGGCGCCGACGGCCCGCGACTGGCGCGTGCTGGTCGATGCTCGCTCGCTCTCGTCCGGCAACGTCGACGTTTACCTCGGCATTGACAGCAATCGCGACGGGCGGGCCTCCGCGAACGAACTGCGCTGTTCGGCCGGCATGTCGGCCACGGCGGAACGCTGCGAAATGGCCGTCACGGTGCCGAACTGCGGAAACGTGATGTATTGGATGCTGGTGGTGAACGCGGGCAGCGTCGCGCACACCGCACGCGTCGAGACCTTCGAGGTGCCGATGGATGCCGGTGACGGCAGTCTGGTCGCGACCGGGCCGGGCAACATCGCCGCTCGTGCCGCGTTCCCGCTGCGCATGGGCTGGAACGCGCCCGGCCTTGCCGACACGCAGAGCCGCGTGGGCTACGTCTCCGTGCAGTCGGCGGCGGGCGTGACGGTCGGAAGCGTGCCGGTGCGCGTCAACCGTGCCGGCCGCGTCGAGAACGGGATCGCCTTGGCCAGCGGCGAAGAGCGGGCGTTCCGCCTGCCGGCGGGAGCCGCGCAGGATCGTCTCTTCATCGACGTCCCGGCGGGGGCGAGCAGTCTGTCCGTGACCGCGCGCGCCAGCGAAGGTGTCGACCTGTATCTGGCGCGCGTGCCGGCGCCCGTCGCTAACGTGGCCATTCCCACCATCGCCGCCGCACCGGCGCGCAGCGCCGCGAACGCTGCGTCGAGTGCGTCGGCCCCGATGCAGACCCTGACGGTCAGCGGTGCTGCCCTGTCACCGGGACGCTGGTACATCGTCCCGACCAATCCTTCGGCGCGCATCGGCGAGGTCGCCGTGCGGGCCACGGTGGCTGGCACCGCACCGGTCGTGCGCCCGGGCGGCTACTTCAACACCGGTCGTCCGGGGCACGGCCTGTTCCTTTACCCCGCGGGTGCCGAGTGGGCGGGGCTTTGGTACACCTACCTGCAGGACGGCAGTTCGACCTGGTACTACCTGCAGGGACGGGCGCCGGGCGCGAACGGGCAGTGGCGCGGCACGGTCTATCGCAGCGCGTGGGACGGTTCACGCAACACGCTGTCCGCGGTCGGCGAAGCCGTGACCACGCCGACGGGCGCCGACGCCTTCACCTTCAGCTACCGCCTCGATGGGCAGGCGGGTAGCGAGGCCTTCTCCAGCTTCGGCCGCGGCTGCCCCAGCCTCAATGGCGCGCCGGTGAACGCCAGCGGCCACTGGTTCGATCCGGCGCGTGCAGGCACGGGCTACAGCGTGCAGATGTTCCCGAACTACGAGTTCTACGCCGCCTTCGTGTACGACGCCGCGGGCGTGCCGCGCTTCCTCACCGCGGAGCGCTCCGGTTTTGGCGGCGCGAGCGCCAGCGTGCCGCTTGAACAGCTCACCGGGTTCTGCCCGCTGTGCGCGCGGACCGCAGCCCCGACGCGTCGCGCGGCAGGAACGCTCCAACGCTCTTACGCTAGCGGGGGCCTGTCGATCATGACCGTCGACGCCACCTATGCGGCGGGCGTCAGCGGCCGTTGGAGTGGCACCGACAGCGTGCAGGCACTGGGTGGCAGCACGTCGCTGCAGGGCTGCACGCTCTGACGGTCGAGGGGCACGGGGGCGCGCCGAGGCGCGCCCGGCGGGCTGGGGATCAGCGCAGCCAGTGGCTGATCGGCGCAGGTCGGCCGAAGAGATAGCCCTGCGCGTGGTCGCAGCCGGCCTCGAGCACGGCGCCGAGCATCGCTTCCGTTTCCACGCCTTCGGCCACAGCCCGCATGTCGAGGCGGTGGGCCATGCCGGAGATCGCCTCCAGCAGTGCGCGCGTGCGCGGATTGGCGGCATCGGCGACGAAGCTCTGGTCGATCTTGAGGATGGCGGCCGGCAGGTGGCGCAGGTAGCCCAACGAGGAATAGCCCTGCCCGAAGTCGTCGATGGCGAGGCGCACGCCCTCGGTGGCGAGGCGCTGCAGGGCGCTGGCGTTGCGTCCGACGTCGTGCAGCACGGCCGTCTCGGTCACCTCGATCATCAGGCTGTGCGGCGGCAGTTCCCAGATCGCCAGGGCGGCAAGGACCTGCTCGCAGAGTGCGGGATTGTCGAAAGCGCGGGCCGACAGGTTGATGGCGCAGTAGAGCTCCGGATGGCGGCGCTGCAGGGGCACGAACTCGCGCAGCGCGACCTGCAGCGTCCAGCGCGTGAGTTCCTCGGCGAGGCCGGCGTCCTCGGCCATGGGAATGAAGACCGAGGGTGCGACCTCGTTGCCATCGCCGCGGCGCCAGCGCGCGAGCGCTTCGTAGCCCACGACACGCTGCTCGGGCAGGGTGACGATGGGCTGGTAAACGAGGTCGAGCGCGTTGCGCGACAGCGCATCGCGGAGCTCGGTGACCATCGCGTCCTGGGTGTACTCGCGGGCGATGGCGATGGTTTCGCCCTCGCGCACCGCGTGCACGACGGCGGCGCTCGCACGCTGCTGTAGCGAGGTCGGGGATTCCCCTGGTTCGGTGGCGAGCGCAGCCCCCACCGTCGGCATCAGGTGCAGGTGGCGGCCACCGGCCACGATCGGCGATTCCAGTTCACGAAGGATGCGCTGGGCCGCCAGCTCGGCGTGGCCGAGGCCGAGGAGTCGCGGCAGGAGCACGTAGAAATCGCCGTGTCCGCTGCGCAGCAGGTGGTCGCCCGGGCGGAGCGCGGCGACGATGCGGGCTTCGGCTTCGTCGAACGCCAATTCCGTCAGCGGCTGCCCGTGGGCGGCGGTCAGTGCCAGCCGCTGCCGGAAGTGAACCTGCAGCAGGGCGAGGCTGGCGTTCGGCGAGGCGGACTTGAGGAGCTGCGCCGCGGACGCTTCGTACGCCGGCCAGCCCGCCGGGGTGTCAGAGGAAGAACTCGGCGAGATCAAGACCGTAGGCTCCCGGCTGCAGCGCGCGGTGGATGGTGAGCCGCGGGCCGTCCGCCTCGGGCTGCTGCCAGAGGTCGACCTGTCGGAAGGCGGGGTTGAAGGTCTTGTCCGGGCGCGTCAGCACGGTGACCTTGGGCAGCAGCCGGCGCGCGCTGTTCTGCGCGGTGATGACGGCGACTTCGCCGCTGCTCAACTCGACCAGCGATCCGGTCGGGTATACGCCGATGCTTTGGCTGAACTGCTCGATCAGCTCGGCCTGGAACAGGCGGTCGCGTTCGCGATAAAGGGCCTGCAGCACGTGGTGGCGGGCGGACGCCGGCTGGTAGACGCGAGCGCTGCTCATTGCGTCGAAGCTGTCGACGATGCCGAGCATCCGCGCTTCGAGCGGGATCTCGAAACCGCGGCGCCCGGCGGGATAGCCGCTGCCATCGTGGCGTTCGTGGTGGTGGGCCACGGCGCTGCGGATAAGCGGCGTCGTGCCCGGCGTGCCGTCGAGCTGCGCGAGGCTGGCCTCGACATGGCGCTTCATCGCCTCGCGCTGTGCATCGGAGAGCGGCGCCGCATGGTTCACCGTGCCCTCGGGCAGGGAGCCCATGCCGAGATCCATCAGCATGCCCGCACTGGCGAGCTCGACCAGCACGCTGCCCGGGAAACCGAGCTGGCGGCCGAAGGCCGACATCAGCGCCGCACAGTTCACCGCGTGGCTGTAGGCGTAGGGGTCGCGCTCCTTCAGGCTGGCGAGCCAGAAGTACGCGTCCGGATTGCGGATGACGCTGGCGACGACCGGTTCGACCGCGGTGCTGATCTCTTCGATCGACAGCTTGCGGCCCTCGCGCAGGTCGGCGGTCAGGCGCCGCGACAGTTTCTGCGCTTCGTTCGCCGCGAACTTGATGCGCGGGAGCTCTTCCTCGAGGCTGGCACTGATCCGGTACTGCGTCGGTGCGCCCACGTGGCGCAGGCCGCTGCCGCCGCCGCCCACGTCCAGGCTCATCAGCACGGCTTCCGGCGTGCCATCGACGCTGCGGATGCGGTCGATGAACACGTAGTCGGCGTGCTGGCGGACGGCAATGATGTCGTCCACGGTGCGAACCATCACGCCCTGCAGCGGGAACGCCGTGGTGTCCCACGAGCGACCCTCAAGCCGGCACACGAACATGCCGGGCTGCAGTTCGTTGACGTTGAGCCGAACCTCCTCGACAGCCATCGCTTGGGGTCAGGCCTGTGCTTTGGTCGCGGAGTCGCGGAGCTCGCGGCGCAGGATCTTCCCGACGTTGGTCTTCGGCAGCTCGGTGCGGAACTCGACGATCTTCGGGAGCTTGTAGCCGGTGAGGTTGTCCTTGCAGAAGGCCTTCACCTGCTCGGCGGTGAGGTTCGGGTCCTTGCGGACCACCACCACCTTCACCGCCTCGCCCGACTTGTCATCCGGAACGCCGACCGCCGCCACTTCCAGCACGCCGGGCATCGTCGCGATCACATCCTCGATCTCGTTCGGGTACACGTTGAAGCCCGACACGAGGATCATGTCCTTCTTGCGGTCGACGATGTAGAAGAAGCCCGCCGGGTCCATCTTCGCCATGTCGCCGGTGTGCAGCCAGCCTTCGGCGTCGATGACCTTCGCGGTCTCCTCGGGGCGCTGCCAGTAACCCTGCATGACCTGCGGGCCCTTGATGCAGAGTTCGCCGACCTCGCCGTGGGGCAGGGTGCGACCTTCGTCGTCCTTCACGCAGGCATCGGTGGAGGAGATCGGCAGGCCGATCGCGCCGTTGAAGTCCTTCAGGCTCAGCGGATTCATGCACGCCGCCGGCGAGGTCTCGGTGAGGCCATAGGCTTCGACCAGCGTGCATCCGGTGGCCTTCTTCCAGCGTTCCGCAACAGCGCGCTGCACGGCCATGCCGCCGCCCAGCGTGAGGTGCAGCGAGGAGAAGTCGATGGTGTCGAAGCCCGGCGTGTTGAGCAGGCCGTTGAACAGCGTGTTCACGCCGGTGATGGCGGTGAAGCGCACTGACTTCAGCTCCTTGACGAAGCCGGGCATGTCGCGCGGGTTGGTGATCATGTGGTTCAGGCCGCCGAACTTCATGAAGACGAGGCCGTTCGCCGTCAACGCGAAGATGTGGTAAAGCGGCAGCGCGGTGATGATGATTTCCTGGCCGGGCTTCGCGTTCGTGCCGATCCATGCCGAGGCCTGCTGCATGTTCGCGACGAGGTTGCGGTGCGTGAGCATCGCGCCCTTCGCCACGCCGGTGGTGCCGCCGGTGTACTGCAGGAAGGCGATGTCGGTGTTGCGGAGCGTCACCGAGGGCAGGGTGTGCTTGGCGCCTTCGGACAGCGCGTGGCGGAAATCCACGGCGCCGGGGATGTCGTAGTCCGGGACCAGCTTCTTGACGTACTTGATGACGAAGTCGACGACCTTGCCCTTCGGGAAGCCGAGCATCTCGCCCACCGAGGTTACGATGACCTGCTTCACCTGCGTTCCGGCCACCACTTCGGCAGCCGTGTGCGCGACGTTCTCGAGGACCACCAGCACGCTGGCGCCGGAGTCATCGAGCTGGTGCTTGAGCTCGCGCGGGGTGTAGAGCGGGTTGGTGTTGACGACGGTGAGGCCGGCGCGCAGGGTGCCGAAAATGGCGATCGGGTACTGCAGGACGTTCGGCATCATCAGGGCGACGCGGTCGCCCTTCTTCAGCTTCAGCACGTTCAACAGGTAACTGGCGAACTGCTGGCTGAGGCGGTCGATGTCGCCGTAGGTGAGTACCTTGCCCATGTTCGAGAACGCCGGACGGTCGCGGTACTTGGCGAGGGCGTTGTCGAGGACCGAGACGATGGACGGGAACTCGTCCACGTCGATTTCCGCGGGGACGCCCTGCGGATAGCTGGACAACCAAGGACGCTCAATGCTCATCGACAACACCCCTATCGCGTGGACCGCCCGACACGCCAGTGCGGCGCCGTACGGAATTTCGAGTATTCGCTCGATTGCAGCACAGGGGGCGATATCGGGCAAGCCGCGAGCGCGCTGTTTCTTCGCTTCGTCGTGGCGAAAGGGGCGTGGTCTTCTCGCCGTGCTGACATGGCTCGTCCTCATGGCCCTCACCGGCTGCGCGGATCCGCCGGATGAGGCCGCGCTCCGGGCCCGGATCACCAGCCTGCAGGAGGCGGTCGAAGCCCGCGATTCGGGAGCCTTGCTGGAGGCCGTCGATCCGGAGTTCGGCGGGCCCGACGGCATGGACCGGGACGGCCTGCGCCGCTACGCGACCTTGATGCTGCTGCGGCAGCAGAACGTCGGCGTCGCGATCGGGCCGGTCGACGTCGAACTCCGCGGCGACCGCGCCGCGGCCCGCTTCGATGCCGTCGTGACCGGCAGCAACCGCTTCGTTCCCGAGGGCGTCGAGGCCCGGCGGGTGGAGACGGTCTGGCGTTTGGAGGGAGATGACTGGGTGCTGGTGAGCGCTGACTGGTCCAAGCCGGCCTTGGCGAAGTAGCGCGCCCGCACGGCGCGGCATCACCGCCCATTGCGCCGCCGCAACGAGGAAGGCCGCCCGGAGGCGGCCTTCGGTGGATCAAGGAACGCCCGCGCGAACGCGGCGTTCCTTGGCTTCGATCAGGCGGCCTTGGCGCCCGCGGCCAGCTGG
This sequence comes from Silanimonas sp., assembly GCF_027531545.1. GTDB lineage: Bacteria > Pseudomonadota > Gammaproteobacteria > Xanthomonadales > Xanthomonadaceae > Silanimonas. Next base: position 30,374 of record NZ_JAPZSC010000058.1, read on the forward strand.
CGCAGCACGTAGTGCAGCAGGCCGCCGTGGCGGAAGTACTCGACTTCCTTCGGCGTCAGCAGCAGCACCTGGGCCTTGAAGCTCACGACCGAGCCGTCCGGGCGCTTGGCGCTGATGTCCGCGACCTTGCCGGCGCCGTCCTGCAGGCCGGTGATCGAGACCACCTCGTCGCCCTTCAGGCCGAGCGTCTGGGCATTCTGGCCGTCGAGGAACTGCAGCGGCAGCACGCCCATGCCGACCAGGTTGGAGCGGTGGATGCGCTCGAAGCTCTCGGCGATGACCGCCTTGATGCCCAGCAGGTTGGTGCCCTTGGCCGCCCAGTCACGCGACGAACCGGTGCCGTATTCCTTGCCCGCGAACACGACCGTGCCCACGCCCTCGGCCTTGTACTTCATGGCCGCGTCGTAGATGGCCAGCTTGTCACCCGACGGGTAGTGGATCGTGTTGCCGCCCTCTTCGCCGCCCAGCATCAGGTTCTTGATGCGGATGTTGGCGAAGGTGCCGCGCACCATCACGTCGTCGTTGCCGCGGCGCGAGCCGTAGCTGTTGAAGTCGACCGGCGCCACGCCGCGCGACTGCAAGAACTTGCCCGCAGGCGAGCTGGCCTTGATGTTGCCGGCCGGCGAGATGTGGTCGGTGGTGATCGAGTCGCCGAAGATGCCCATGACGCGCGCGCCGTGGATGTCGCTGATCGAGCCGACCTGCATCGTCATGCCGTCGAAGTAGGGCGGGTTCTTGATGTAAGTGCTGTCGTCCCACTGGTAGGCGTCGCCGTCCGGCGATTCCACCGCGTTCCAGCGGCTGTCGCCGCGGAAGACGTCGGCGTAGTTCTTTGCGAACATCTCCGGGCCGATGGTGGCGGCGATGGTGTCGCCGATTTCCTTGTTCGACGGCCAGATGTCCTTGAGGTAGACCGGCTGCCCGTCCTTGCCCGTGCCCAGCGGCTGGGTCGAGAGGTCGAGATCCGTCGTGCCGGCGATGGCGTAGGCAACAACCAGCGGCGGCGAGGCGAGGTAGTTCATCTTCACTTCGGCGTGCACGCGGCCTTCGAAGTTGCGATTGCCCGAGAGCACCGAGGTCACGACGAGGTCACCCTCGGCGATGGCCTTCGAGACGGCTTCCGGCAGCGGGCCGGAGTTGCCGATGCAGGTGGTGCAGCCGTAGCCGACGACGTGGAAGCCGAGCGCTTCCAGGTCATCCATCACGCCGCCCTTCTTGAGGTAGTCGGTGACCACCAGCGAGCCCGGGCCGAGCGAGGTCTTCACCCACGGCGCGACCTTCAGGCCCTTGGCGACGGCATTGCGGGCCAGCAGGCCGGCGCCGAGCATCACCGCCGGGTTCGAGGTGTTGGTGCAGGAGGTGATCGCGGCGATGACCACCGCGCCGTCCTTCAGCTTGGTGCCCTGGAAGTCGGCTTCGCCCGAGGCCTTCGCCGGGGTCTTGGCGGCGCGCGCCTCAGCCATCGGCTTCAGCGACTCGCGGTAGACCTTCTGCATGTCGGAGAGCAGCACGCGGTCCTGCGGGCGCTTCGGGCCGGCGAGCGAGGGCAGCACGCTGCCCATGTCGAGGCCGAGCGTCGAGCTGTACTCGGCTTCCACCGACGGGTCGCGCCACAGGCCCTGGGCCTTGGCATAGGCCTCGACCAGCGCGATCTGCTCGGCCGAGCGGCCCGAGAGGCGCAGGTAGTTCAGCGATTCGCCGTCGATCGGGAAGATGCCGCAGGTGGCGCCGTATTCCGGGGCCATGTTGGCGATGGTGGCGCGGTCGGCCAGCGGCAGCTGGTCGAGGCCGTCGCCGTAGAACTCGACGAACTTGCCGACCACGCCGTGCTTGCGGAGCATCTGGGTGACGGTGAGCACGAGGTCGGTGGCGGTGGCGCCTTCCGGCAGCTTGCCGGTGAGCTTGAAGCCCACGACCTGCGGAATCAGCATCGACGAGGACTGGCCCAGCATCGCGGCTTCGGCCTCGATACCGCCCACGCCCCAGCCCAGCACGCCGATGCCATTGATCATCGTGGTGTGCGAGTCGGTGCCGTAGACGGTGTCCGGGAACGCGTGCTCGACGCCGTCGATGGTGCGGGTCATGACCACGCGCGCCAGGTTCTCGAGGTTCACCTGGTGGACGATGCCGGTGTTCGGCGGCACGACCTTGAAGTTGTCGAACGCCTTCTGGCCCCAGCGCAGGAAGCTGTAGCGCTCCTTGTTGCGGGTGAATTCGAACACGCCGTTCTCGTCGGCGGCCGAGGGTTTGCCGAACACGTCGACCTGCACCGAGTGGTCGATGACCAGTTCCGACGGGATCAGCGGGTTGATGCGCTTCGGATCACCGCCCAGCTTCTTGACGGCATCGCGCATGGCGGCGAGGTCGACCACGCAAGGCACGCCGGTGAAGTCCTGCAGCACCACGCGGGCGGGCATGAAGGCGATCTCGGTGTCCGGCTCTTTCTTCGGCTCCCACTTCGCCACGGCTTCGATGTGTGCCGGGTTCACGGTGACGCCGTCCTCGCAGCGCAGCAGGTTCTCGAGGAGGATCTTCATCGAGTAGGGCAGGCGCTTGATGTCGAAGCGCTGGCCCAGCTTCGGCAGGCTGTAGAAGGCGTAGGACTTGCCGTTGACGGCAAGCGTGTCGCGGGTGGCGAAGGAGTCGCTCATGGATGGCTCCAGGCTGGTGGTGCGGCGAGAGGGTCCGATCGCACCGCCTCACGGCGGGGCGCTGGCAGGCGTGAATTATGCCGGAAGCGATCCCGTTCCGGGGCGGCTTCAATCGAGCGGCGACAGCAACTGGTGGGCCGCCTCGGTCATGGCCCGGCGGCGGAGCAGGAAGTCCAACCGGCTGCCCCCCATCTGGCGCCAGAGCACCGCGGCGCGAAGACCGCAGAGAAGCAAGGCGCGGACTTCGGCCACGATCGGCGGCTGGCCGAGGTAGACCGGGTTGCCCTGCACCAGCACGCGCTGGCCGATCGGACTCACCTGCTCGGCATAGAGGTCGCCGAGCCGGTTGATCACCGTCGGGTGCATCGGGCCGAGGTGCTGGCGCTGCCGTTCGACATCGCGCAGCGTCGATTGGACGCGCTCGCCGGCGGTCGGGTGGCGCACGAAGCTGCGTTCCAGGGCGAGAAGGGTCAGGCCCATGCGGCCGACGGCGGGATCCTTCGGTCCATGCCCGAGCAGGGCGAGGAGCTCCCGAAGGCCGCGATCAAGGCCGCGGCCCAGCGTCTCGGTGCCGCCATAGATCGTCTCGGCGTCCTCGGCCTCGAAGCGGAACAGGCTGTCGAAAAGGACCGATTCCGGGTGCTGCTCGGTCTGGCCCAAGGAGGCCAACTGCTGGACGAGCTTCAGGGATTGCGCCAGAGCGGCGAGGGCGATGACGCGTTCGATCATGGGGACGCTGGTGCGAAGAAGGGAGCGATGGGGGTGGCGACGGTGGCGCGGAGCGGGTCGAGCGGGGCATCGGTGGCGGCGATCACCGCGCCGCCCAAGCATTCCTCGCCACGGTAGAGCACCAGCGATTGGCCGGGCGTGACGGCGCGCTGGGGTTCGTCGAAGTGGACGTCCACGCCCTGGTCGTCGCGGGGCAGGACGGTGCACGCCTGCGGCGGTTGGCGGTAGCGCACCTGCGCCTCGCAGCGCAGCGGGAACGTGGGCGGCTCGCCGGCGATCCAATGGAAGGCCTCGCTGCGCAGCGCCGAGGATTTCAGCAGCGGGGAGTCGCCCTGCTCGACGACCAGCCGGTTGCGGGCCGCGTCCTTGCCGACCACGAACCAGGGCGCGTCGGGCCGGCCCCGGACGCCGCCGATCCGCAAGCCTTCGCGCTGCCCCAGGGTGTAGAACGCGATGCCGTCGTGGCGGCCAAGGACATCCCCCGAGGCATCGACGATCTCGCCGGGCGTGACCGCGATGTACTGGGCGAGGAATTCGCGGAAGTCGCGTTCGCCGATGAAGCAGATGCCCGTGCTGTCCTTCTTCTTCGCCGTCGCCAGGCCCAGCCGGGCGGCGATGGCCCGCACCTCGGTCTTCGGCAGCTCGCCCACGGGAAACAGCGTGCTCGCCAGCTGCGACTGACCCAGCTGGTGGAGGAAGTAGCTCTGGTCCTTCGAGGCGTCGACCCCGCGCAGCAGGCGCCAGCGCCCGTCGGCCTCGTCCACGCGGGCGTAGTGCCCGGTGGCGATTTTCTCCGCGCCCAGCGCCTTCGCCTCGTCGAGGAAGGTCTTGAACTTGATCTCGCGATTGCAGAGCACGTCGGGGTTCGGCGTGCGCCCGGCCCGGTACTCGGCGAGGAAGGTCTCGAAGACGCCGGACCAGTAATCGGCGGCGAAATTGCGCGCGATGAAGGGCAGGCCCAGCTGGCCGCAGACCTTCAGGGCGTCCCGGCGGTCGTCTTCGGCACGGCACTCGCCGCTGCCGTCCTCGTCCCAGTTCTGCATGAACAGGCCGGCCAGGGACTCCCCGCGCTCGCGCAGCAGCCACGCCGCCACCGAGGAGTCGACACCGCCGGACATGCCGACGATGACGCGCGCCGAAACGGCATTCACCGCCGGCCCCTCACAGCGCCGCCACCGACTCCAGCGGCAACCGGCGGCCGTCGAGGGCGTCCTGCACCACGCGCCAGACCAGCGGGCTGCGGTGTTCGGCCTCGCGGGCGCGCAATTCGGAGGGCGTCAGCCAGTGCGCCTGCACGATGCCGGCATCGAGAGGGCGCTCCGGGTGGTGGGCCACGGGCTCCGCGGTGAAGGCGAGGCGGAGGTAGCTGCGGCCGCTCTCCGGCGCCTGCCATTGGTAAGCGCCAACGAACGCGGTCAGCCGCACCGTCCAGCCGGTTTCCTCCAGCGTCTCCCGGATCGCGGCGTCGACGATGGCCTCGTCCGGCTCGAGGTGGCCGGCCGGCTGGTTCAGCACCCGGCGGCCTCCGACCTCTTCCTCCACGACCAAGAGGCGGCCATCACGGAAGACGACGGTCGCGACGGTCACATCGGGTTGCCAGAAGCGGCCTTGGCGATAGCTCAACGCGGACTCCGCGGCCATGCGGCGGCCGGATCGGGGAAAGCCCGCATTGTGACGCCGGCATCCGGCAGCGTCCACGTTCGTGCGCCGCGCTTCCGGCCCTTGCCGTCGCGCTCCGAGCGCCTCATATACTGGCCCCATGAGCCAACACGAACGCCCCGATTCCGAACATGAACGCGGCCTCGCCGTCGAGACGGCCAAGCCCGAACTGGAACGCCCATCGCTGTACCGGGTGGTCCTGTTGAACGATGACTACACCCCGATGGATTTCGTCGTCGAGGTGTTGCAGGTGTTCTTCGGCATGAACCGCGAGAAAGCCACCCAGGTGATGCTGCACGTGCACACGCGCGGCAAAGGTGTCTGCGGCGTCTACACACGCGAAGTGGCAGAAACGAAAGTGTCGCAGGTGAACGATTTTTCCCGGACGCACCAGCATCCGCTGATGTGCACGATGGAAAAGGCCTGAGCCGCCCCCATATCCGGGTCATTGCCCTGGAGGCCCCGAATGTTCAGCAAAGATCTCGAATTCACCATCGGCCAGTGCTACAAGCAGGCCCGCGAAGCCCGGCATGAGTTCATGACGGTCGAGCACCTGCTGTTGGCACTCCTCGACAACGCGTCGGCCGTGCAGGTGCTGAAGGCCTGCGGCTCCGACAACGGTCGCCTCGGGCAGGACCTGCGCAACGTCATCGCCGAGACGGTGCCGATCCTCCCGGAGGACGACACCCGCGACACGCAGCCGACGCTGGGCTTCCAGCGCGTGCTGCAGCGCGCCGTCTACCACGTGCAGAGCAGCGGCCGGAAGGAAGTGACCGGTGCCAACGTGCTGGTGGCGATCTTCGGCGAGAAGGACAGCCACGCGGTCTACCACCTGCAGCAGCAGGACGTGACCCGGCTCGACGTCGTCAACTATATCTCGCACGGCGTCGCCAAGAGCGGCGAGTCGACCGACGCCAAGCCGGCCGATGCGCCGAAGTCGGAAGGCGAGACGGGCGAGGATGGCCAGCCGAAGCAGAATCCGCTCGAGGAATTCGCGGCCAACCTCAACCAGCTGGCCCGCGAGGGCAAGATCGACCCGCTCATCGGCCGCGAGGCGGAGATCGAGCGCACGATCCAGGTGCTGTGCCGTCGCCGCAAGAACAACCCGCTCTACGTCGGCGAGGCTGGCGTGGGCAAGACCGCGCTGGCCGAAGGCCTGGCGTGGCGCATCGTCGAGGGCGACGTGCCGGACGTGCTGAAGGACGCCACGGTCTACTCGCTCGACCTCGGCGCGCTGGTCGCCGGCACCAAGTACCGCGGTGACTTCGAGAAGCGCTTGAAGGCTGTGGTCAACCAGATCAAGAAAGAGCCGAACGCCATCCTCTTCATCGACGAGATCCACACCATCATCGGTGCGGGTTCGGCGTCGGGCGGCACCATGGATGCGTCGAACCTCATCAAGCCGGCCCTGCAGACCGGCGAGCTGCGCTGCATCGGCTCGACCACCTTCCAGGAATACCGTGGCGTCTTCGAGAAGGATCGCGCGCTGGCGCGTCGCTTCCAGAAGATCGATGTCGTCGAGCCGACGGTCGCCGAGGCGGTGGCCATCCTCAACGGCCTGAAGGGCAAGTTCGAACTGCACCACGACGTGACCTACAGCGCCGATGCGCTGCAGGCGGCCGTGGACCTGTCGGTGAAGCACATCGGCGACCGCCTGCTGCCGGACAAGGCCATCGACGTGATCGACGAGGCCGGTGCCCGCCAGCGCCTGATGTCGGAAGACAAGCGCAAGCGCCTGATCGACGTCGAGGAGGTCGAACTCATCGTCGCGAAGATGGCGCGCATCCCGCCGAAGCAGGTGAGCGCTTCGGACAAGGACGTGCTGAAGAACCTCGAGCGCAACCTGAAGATGGTGATCTTCGGGCAGGACTCGTCCATCGAATCGCTGGTGTCGTCGATCAAGCTCGCGCGCTCCGGCCTCGGTAATCCCGACAAGCCGATCGGCAACTTCCTGTTCGCCGGCCCGACCGGCGTCGGCAAGACCGAGGTCACGCGCCAGCTCGCCATGCAGCTGGGCATCGAACTGGTCCGCTTCGACATGTCGGAGTACATGGAGCCGCATTCCGTGAGCCGCCTCATCGGCGCGCCCCCGGGCTACGTCGGCTTCGACCAGGGCGGCCTGCTCACCGAGAAGATCGTCAAGACGCCGCACTGCGTGCTGCTGCTGGACGAAATCGAGAAGGCGCATCCGGATGTGTTCAACATCCTGCTGCAGGTCATGGACCGCGGCATCCTGACGGACACGAACGGCCGCGAGGCGAACTTCCGCAACGTCATCATCGTGATGACGACGAACGCCGGTGCCGCCCAGGCCGCGCGCCGCACCATCGGTTTCGTCGAGCAGAACCACAGCACCGATGCGATGGAAGTGATCCGCAAGGCGTTCACGCCGGAGTTCCGCAACCGCCTCGACGCCGTCGTGCAGTTCGGCGCGCTCGGTTTCGAACACATCCTGCGCGTCGTCGACAAGTTCCTGATCGAACTCGAGGCGCAGCTGCAGGAGAAGCACGTGGCCATGTCGGCGACGCCGGAAGCGCGGCAGTGGCTGGCCGAGCACGGCTTCGACCCGCAGATGGGCGCGCGCCCGATGGCGCGCCTGCTCCAGGACAAGATCAAGCGTCCGTTGGCCGACGAACTGCTGTTCGGCAAGCTGGTGAACGGCGGCAAGGTCGAGGTGGGTGTGCGCGACGGCCAGCTCACGGTCGAAGCCTTCGCCGAGCCGGAGAAGCTGCTTCCCGCCACCGTGGAGTGAGGCCCGGACTTCCGGGTCTCGAAACGAAAAACGGCAGCCGAGGCTGCCGTTTTTCTTGGCATGGAGCGCGCGCGGCGCTTACTTCATGCGGTAGGTGATACGACCCTTGGTGAGGTCGTAGGGCGTCATTTCGACCTTGACCTTGTCACCCGTCAGGATCCGGATGTAGTTCTTGCGCATGCGGCCCGAGATGTGAGCCGTGATGACGTGGCCGTTTTCGAGCTTCACGCGGAACATGGTGTTCGGCAGCGTTTCGGTCACGGTGCCTTCGAACTCGATGGAATCGTCTTTTGACATGCAGCGGGCTTCTGGCCTTGGCGGTCTGGGGCGGGAAAGGGGGTGAATCGAAGGCGCGGAGTGTGCCACGCCGGGCCGGCGCTTGCAAAAATCCGGTTAAGCGGGTCGGGCGGGGTTCAGTCCGCCAGCTGGCGGGCCGGGTAGGGCGTGCCCGCCCAGTCGAGGCTCGGCGCGCCCGAGGCGGTGCGGGCGAGGAAGGTCGAGAGGAACCGCGCCCGGGGCCAGACCTCGCCGCCCATGAAGCGCAGGTGCGGGTTCTCGATCTGGGCGTCGAACAGCGGCCAGCCCAGCTCGCCGAGGCGTCGGCCGAGGGCCGCGAGCGCCATTTTCGAGCCGCCGCTCTCGAGGCTGACCATGCTCTCGGCGTGGAAACCGGTGCCGACAGACACGCCATACAGCCCGCCGACCAGCCGTTCACCGTCCCAGACCTCGACGCTGTGCGCATGCCCGAGCCGGTGCAGCTGGCCGTAGGCACGCTGCATCGCTGGCGTGATCCAGGTGCCGTCCTGGCCGGGCCGGGGCGCGCTGGCGCAGGCGGCGATCACGCGATCGAAGGCGGTGTTGAACCGAACCTCCCATGGGCTGCGGCGCAGTTCGCGTCGGAAGCGCGTCGAAAGCCGCACGCCCTCGCTGCGGAACACGAGGCGCTCCGACGGCGACCACCACAGGATGGGCTGGCCCTCGCTGAACCACGGGAACATCCCGGCGGCATAGGCATTCACCAGTCGCACGGGTGACAGGTCGCCACCGATGCACACCAGGCCATCGGGATCGTCGAGGGCGAGTTCGGCGGGCGGGAAGGGCGAGGCGGGGTCGGGCCCCAGCAGCAGGGGGCGCGTCATGGCGAGCGGAAGGGCGAGTGCGCCGCCAGCGACTCGCGATAGCGCCGCGTGGCCTCGCGCTCGGCCGCGCACCAGCGCTTCAGCGCGTCATGGAAGCGTGGTTCGGCCAGCCAGTGCCGGCTGCGCGTGCGCGTGGGCAGGAAGCCGCGGGCGATTTTGTGTTCGCCTTGGGCGCCGGGCTCGAACCGGTCGAGCCCATGCTCGATGCAGTAGGCGATGCCCTGGTGGTAGCAAGCCTCGAAATGCAGGCCCGGCACATCGACCATGGCCCCCCAGTAGCGGCCGTAGAGCGTGTCGTCCGAGCGCAGGCACAGTGCGCCGGCGATCGCCTCGCCCTCGCGCTCGGCGAGGATCAGCACCACCGCATCGGGCAGGGCCTCGCACAGGTGCTGGAAGAAGGCCTCCGTCATCGCCGCGTGGTTCCACTTCTCGGCGAATGTCTGCACGTAGAAGCGGTGCATCGCGGCCATCGGTTCACCGCGGGCGGCTCGGCCGTCCAGCACGCGGAGGCGCACGCCGGCCTCGCACACCTTGCGGCGATCCGCCTTCAGGTTCTTGCGGCGCTTGTGGTCGAGGGCGCCGAGGAAGTCATCGAAAGTGCGCCACGACGGATCGCGCGTCCAATGGAACTGCACGTCCTCGCGAGCGAGCCAGCTCGCGTCGAAGGCATCGAGATCGGCGGCATCGAGGAAATTCGAGTGCAGCGAATGCAGGCCGAGCGCCGGTGCCGCCTCGCGCATGGCCTCCAGCAGCGTCCGCTTCGAACCATCGTCAACCGACAGCAGGCGCGGCCCGGTGACGGGTGAGTAGGGCACGCCGATCAGCCACTTCGGGTAGTAGTCGAGGCCGTACTGCGCGTAGGCGTTCGCCCAGGCGTGGTCGAACACGAACTCGCCGTGCGAGTTTCCTTTCGCGTAGGCCGGTGCGGCGGCGAGCAGGGCGTCGCCCTCCCACAATGCCGCGTGCAAAGGCGTCCAACCGTACTCGGGGTCGAGGCAGCCATGCGCCTCGAGCCCCGCGAGGAAGGCGTGTGAGGTGAACGGGTGGCCGCCGCGGTTCAGCGCGTCCCACGTCGATGCGGGGATCTCGTCGAGCCGGCGATGGAGGCGGAGCTCGGGCATCGCCGGCCGCGCCGCGCTTACTCGTGCTTGTCGAGGAACTTGTCGGCGTCGAGGGCCGCCATGCAGCCCGAGCCGGCCGAAGTGATGGCCTGGCGGTAGACGTGGTCGGCCACGTCGCCAGCGGCGAACACGCCCGGGATGCTGGTGCCGGTGGCGCCGCCGTCGAGGCCAGACTTCACCTTGATGTAGCCGTCGCGCATGTCGAGCTGGCCGTCGAACAGCGAGGTGTTCGGGCTGTGGCCGATGGCGACGAAGAAGCCGGTGACGGCGATCTCGCGCGTGCTGTCGTCCTTGACCGAGCGCAGGCGCGCGCCGGTGACGCCAGATTCGTCGCCCAGCACCTCGTCGACGGCGTGGTTCCACACCAGCTCGATCTTGCCGGCCGCGGCTTTGGCGAACAGCTTGTCTTGCAGGATCTTCTCGGCGCGCAGCGTGTCGCGGCGGTGCACGAGGTAGACCTTGTTGGCGATGTTGGAGAGGTAGAGCGCTTCCTCGACCGCGGTGTTGCCGCCGCCGATCACCGCGACGTCCTGTCCGCGGAAGAAGAAGCCATCGCAGGTGGCGCAGGCGGAGACGCCGCGGCCCTTGAAGGCCTCTTCGGACGGGATGCCGAGGTACTTGGCGCTGGCGCCGGTGGCGATGATCAGCGCGTCGCAGGTGTATTCGCCGCTGTCGCCCTTCAGGCGGAACGGTCGCGAACCCAACTCCGCCGTATGGATGTGGTCGAAAACGATTTCAGTCTCGAAGCGCTCGGCGTGCGCCTGCATGCGCGCCATCAGGTCCGGGCCCATCAGGCCGTGCGCGTCGCCTGGCCAGTTGTCGACTTCCGTCGTCGTCATCAGCTGGCCGCCCTGCTGCAGGCCCGTCACCAGCACCGGCTTCAGGTTGGCGCGCGCGGCGTACACGGCAGCCGTGTAGCCGGCGGGGCCGGAGCCGAGGATGAGGAGGCGGGAATGCTTGGTGGCGGTCATGTCGTTATACTTTCGCGGCTTCGTGGCGGTGTGCGGCGCAACAAAGGCGCGGCATGCGGGCTGCAAAGCTTGGGGGCCGAGGCCCTTCAAATCAAGGTTGCATCGACGTTGCTTCCAAGCCGCCTCACGGCGGCTTCATTCGTTCAACGCGCGCGTCCCGCGCCGCCCCCTGGAGCCCAGCACCATGCGTATCGGTATCCCCCGCGAAACCAAGACCCTCGAAGGCCGCGTGGCCCTCGTGCCCGCCGCCTGCGCCGACCTCGTGCGCCGTGGCCATGAGGTGTGGATCGAGAAGGACGCGGGCATCAAAAGCGGCTTCAGCGACGACGAGTACACCGCGCTTGGCGTCAAGATCGCCGCCGACGCGGCCGCGCTCTACGAGAAGGCCGAACTCGTGGTGAAGGTGAAGGAGCCGATCGAAGGCGACCTCAAGCACCTGCGCAAGGACCACCTTCTGTTCTGCTACCTGCACCTCGCCGCCGAGCCGGTGCTGACGCGCAAGCTGCTCGACATCGGCCTGACCGGCGTCGCGTTCGAGACGGTGGAGCTCGACAACGGCGACCTGCCGCTGCTGACCCCGATGTCGATCGTCGCCGGCCGCATCGCCGTGCAGGTGGGTGCGCATTACCTGCACCAGCCGATGGGTGGCAAGGGCAAGCTGCTGGGCGGCCTGCCGTCCACCGAGCGCGGCAAGGTCGTGGTGCTCGGCGCCGGCGCCGCCGGCGGCAACTCGGCCGCGCTGGCCGCATCGAGCGGTGCGAACGTGGTGGTGTTCGAGAAGCGCCAGGACCGCATGGCGCAGATGATGGCGCTCGGCCCGAACGTCACCGCGCTGTATCCCTACGAGGACGCCGTCGCCCGCGAACTGCGCGACGCCGACCTGGTCATCGGTGCCGTGCTGGTCACCGGCGCCAAGGCCCCCCACGTCGTCTCCCGCGAGATGATCAAGGGCATGCAGAAGGGCAGCGTGCTGGTCGACATCTCGGTGGACCAGGGCGGCTGCTTCGAGACCACCCGCCCGACCACGTGGAAGGAGCCGACCTACGTCGAGGAGGGCGTCATCCATTTCGCCGTGACGAACATGCCGGGTGCCGTGCCGCAGACCTCCTCGCAGGCGATCTGCGCGGCGATCCTGCCGTGGGTGCAGAAGCTGGCCTCCGGCACCTGGCGCGACAACACCGCCCTGGTCCGTGGCATCAACGTCGAGGGTGGCCAGATCGTGCACCCCGCGCTGAAGGACATGGCGGTCTGAGCCCCGCGCGCTACACTCCCTGCGGCAAGTTCGCGCAGGGAGTGGATGCGTGCTGATGCAGGGCGTGGAGGGCAGGGCACTGGACCGCAAACAGAAGCTGTGGCGCGAAGTGGCGCTGGTGGTTGCCGCGCCGGCCCTGCTTTACCTGTTCGCCAGCCTGGTCAGCTACTCCTCGGCCGATCCCGGCTGGTCCCGGACCGGCAGCGTGGCCGGCGAGATCCAGAATTTCGGCGGCCCCGCCGGCGCCTACATCGCGGATTTCGCCTTCGGCCTGTTCGGCTGGATGGCCTACACCCTGCCCCTGATCCTCGGGGGCATCACTTGGGTGGCTCTGTTCGGGATGGACAGCGACGGCGACGGCCAGGTCGATCTCGGCCCGGCCCTGCGCCTCGTGGGCATCGTCGGCGTACTCGTCGCCGGCACCGGCCTCATGCAGCTCTGGTTCGGCGCGTCCTCGGCCTTGCCGACCACCTCCTCAGGGGGCGTGCTCGGCGAGCTGGTCGGCCGGTCCGTCACTGTCGTGTTCGGGTTGGCCGGCGGCCATCTGCTGCTGCTTGCACTGGTGCTGGTGTCGATCACGCTGGCCACGGGGATGTCGTGGTTCGCCGTGATGGAGTGGATCGGCGCCCGCATCCTCGGTCTGTTCGAGCGCGCCAAGGCCGGCCGCGAGCAGGCCGCGGAATGGCAGCGAACCCGCGTGATGCGCGAGGAACGCGAGGAAGTCCGCAAGGTCGAGACGCAGAAGCGTGCCAAGCGCGAGCCGGTCCACATCGAGGCCCCGGCCCCGGCCGTCGTGGAGAAGAGCGAGCGGGCCAAGCGCGAGCAGCAGATCCCGCTGTTCAACGCCGTGCCGGAAGGCGGCCTGCCGCCGCTTTCGCTCCTCGACGAGCCCAAGGTGCAGGAGCGCGGCTACAGCGAGGAAACGCTGGAAACGCTCTCGCGCCAGATCGAATTCAAGCTCAAGGACTTCCGCATCGACGTGCAGGTGGTCGGCGCCTATCCGGGCCCGGTCATCACCCGCTTCGAGATGGAGCCGGCGCCCGGCGTCAAGGGCAGCCAGATCAATTCGCTCGACAAGGACATCGCCCGCGGTCTCTCGGTGAAGTCGGTGCGCGTGGTCGACGTGATCCCCGGCAAGTCGGTGGTCGGCCTCGAAATCCCGAACACCAAGCGCGAGATGATCTTCCTCTCGGAGATGCTGCGCTCGAAGGAGTACGACAAGTCGCCGAGCCCGCTTACGCTGGCGCTCGGCAAGGACATCGCTGGCCGGCCCACGGTGGCCGATCTCGCGCGCATGCCGCACCTGCTCGTCGCCGGCACCACCGGCTCGGGCAAGTCGGTGGCGGTCAACGCGATGGTGCTCTCGCTGCTCTACAAGGCCTCCGCCAAGGACGTGCGGATGCTGATGATCGACCCGAAGATGCTGGAGCTCTCGGTCTACCAGGGCATCCCGCACCTGCTGGCGCCGGTCGTCACCGACATGAAGGAAGCGGCGAACGGCCTGCGCTGGTGCGTGGCCGAGATGGAGCGCCGCTACAAGCTGATGAGCGCCGTCGGCGTGCGCAACCTGGCGGGCTTCAACCGCAAGGTGAAGGACGCCCGCGACGCCGGCCAGCCGCTGATGGACCCGCTGTTCAAGCCGAACCCGGAGCTCGGCGAGCAGCCGCGCCCGTTGGAGGAGCTGCCCTACATCGTCGTCTTCATCGACGAATTCGCCGACATGATGATGATTGTCGGGAAGAAGGTCGAAGAACTCATCGCCCGTCTGGCGCAGAAAGCCCGCGCCGCCGGTATCCACCTGATCCTCGCCACCCAGCGCCCGTCGGTCGACGTCATCACCGGCCTGATCAAGGCCAACATCCCGACCCGCATCGCGTTCCAGGTCAGCTCGAAGATCGACTCGCGCACGATCCTCGACCAGTCCGGCGCGGAAACGCTGCTCGGCCACGGCGACATGCTCTACCTGCCGCCGGGCACGGCGCTGCCGGAGCGCGTGCACGGCGCCTTCGTCAGCGACGAGGAAGTGCATCGCGTCGTCGAGTTCCTGAAGCAGCATGGCGGTGGCGCGGATTACGTCGAGGGCGTGCTGGCCGAGGTGCAGACGCTGGGCGACGGCACCGTGGTCGGCGCCAGCGGCCTGCCGGAGGCCGCCAGCAGCGACGACAGCGAGAACGATCCGCTCTACGACCAGGCCGTTGTCTTCGTCACCGAGAGCCGAAAGGCCTCGATTTCGTCGGTGCAGCGGCGCCTGAAGATCGGCTACAACCGCGCCGCGCGCCTCGTCGAAGCCATGGAGCACGCCGGCATCGTCTCGCCGGCCGAGCACAACGGCGACCGCATGGTGATCGCGCCGCCTCCGCCGCGGTGACGCCTCCGTTCAGTCGCGACGCCGGACACTTCCCGGCGTCCTTTCCGGCCCGAATCGCCTTCCGATGACGACCCCGACCCTGTTCCGCACCGCCATCGTCGCCCTGATGCTTGCGCCCGCCCTGGCCGCGGCCAGCGCTGGGCGCGAGGCGATCACCCGCTTCTCCACCGACCTGCGCAGCCTCGATGGCCGCTTCGCGCAGCAGGTGTTCGACGCCAACGGCACCGCCACCGACCGCAGCGAAGGCCGCATCTCGCTGAAGGCGCCGCGCCAGTTCCGCTGGGAGTACCAGCAGCCGTACCCGCAGTTGATCGTCGCCGATGGCGACCACCTATGGCTGTACGACCCGGACCTCGAGCAGGTGACGGTGCGCGTGCAGAGCTACGAGGAGCAGTCGAGCCCGCTCGCCGCGCTGATCGATCCTGGCGAGCTCGATCGCCAATTCGTCGTGAGCGAAGGCGGGCGGTCTGAAGGTTTGACATGGGTCGATCTGAAGGCGCGCAAGCCGGAAGACTCGGCCGTGCAGGCGGCGAAGCTCGGCTTCAGCGCCGACGGCCTTGCGAGCATGGTGTTCGAGGACCAGCTCGGCCAGCGCACCGAAGTGCGCTTCAGCCAGTGGAAGCGCAATGGCGCTCTGCCGGCCGACCTGTTCCGCTTCACCCCGCCCGAGGGCGTGGACGTGGTGGGCGAGACCCGCGACAGCGCCGAAGTGCGCCCGCTGCAGGAGTGAGCGCGCCGCTCGCCGAGCGCATGCGGCCGCGCGACCTCGACGAGGTCGTGGGCCAGCGCCGGCTGCTGGATCCGAAGGCGGCCCTGCGTCGCGCACTCGACGCTGGGCGCGTGCACTCGATGATCCTCTGGGGGCCGCCGGGCTGCGGCAAGACCACGCTCGCGCGCCTCGTCGCAGCGCAAAGCAGCGCGCGCTTCCATTCGATCTCGGCGGTGATGAGCGGCTTGCCCGAGGTGCGCAAGGTGCTCGCCGAGGCGGCCGAAGCCTTCGCGCGAGGCGAGCGCACGGTGCTGTTCGTCGACGAGGTGCACCGCTTCAACAAGACGCAGCAGGACGCCTTCCTGCCGCACATCGAGGCCGGCCATATCGTCTTCGTCGGTGCGACGACCGAGAACCCGAGCTTCGAACTGAACTCCGCGCTGCTTTCGCGCTGCCGCGTGCACGTGCTCGAAGCGGTATCCGCCGCGGACATCGCCGAGGCCCTCCACCGCGCGCTGCTCGACCCGGTGCGCGGCCTTGGCACGCTGGGCCTCGGCGTGGACGACGACACCCTCGCCACCATTGCCCAGGCCGCGGACGGCGACGTGCGCCGGGCGCTGACCCTGCTGGAGATCGCCGCGGAGATCGCCGAGGGCGGACGCATCGACGCGGCCACGCTGTCGCAGGTGCTGGCCGATCGCACGCGCCGCTTCGACAAGCAGGGCGAGCAGTTCTACGACCAGATCTCCGCCCTGCACAAGTCCGTGCGCAGCTCCGACCCCGACGCGGCGATCTACTGGCTGGCCCGGATGCTCGATGGCGGCTGCGATCCGGCCTACCTCGCACGCCGGCTCACGCGCATGGCTGTCGAGGACATCGGCCTCGCCGATCCGCGTGCGCTCGACATGGCCATCGCCGCCTGGGAAACCTTCGACCGCCTCGGTGCGCCGGAAGGCGAACTGGCGCTGGCACAACTCACGCTGTATCTCGCCAGCTGCGCCAAGAGCAACGCCGGCTACGTCGCGTGGAAGGCCGCCAAGGCCGACGTGGCGAAGCACGGCACGCTTGAGGTGCCGATGCCACTGCGCAATGCACCGACCGCGCTGATGAAGGGTCTGGGCTATGGGCAGGGCTACCAGTACGACCCGGACGTGGCCGGCGGCGTGGCCCTCGACCAGGTCTGCCTGCCAGAGGCACTCGAAGGGCGTGTGTACTACCAGCCGGTCGCCCGAGGGATGGAGATCAAGCTGAAAGAGAAGCTCGACAGCCTGCGCGAAGCGCGCGCGGCGGCCCGTGCCGGGCGTGGTGCGAAGGCGCGCGGGGGCGAGGGCGCATGAACCCCACGCACCTCGCGCTGGCGATGCTGGGCGGCGCGCTGGGCGCCGGATTGCGCTACTGGCTGGGCGCCTCGCTGCTTCAGAAGTTCGGCGACGGCCTGCCTTGGGGCACCTTGGCCGCGAACCTTGGCGGCAGTTTCCTCGCCGGCCTGCTGTTCGCAGTGCTGGCAGGGCGCGGTTCGCTCGGTGATGCCCTGAGGGCCCTGCTGATCGTCGGGCTGATGGGTGGGCTCACCACGTATTCGGCCCTGATGCTGGAACTGATGGCATTCCATCGCGGTGGCCATCCGGAGCGCGCGCTGGGCTACCTCGCCCTGACCTTGGCCGCGGGCTTGGCCCTCGTATGGCTGGGCCTGCGCCTTGGCGAGGCCCTTCGCGGCCCGATGCCCTCGTCGCTGGGCTGACGGGTGTTGCGGGCGACGCCTGCCATGGCGTGGTGGCTGGGGCGCAAGCGATAATCCGCCTCCTGTTCCCGCGAGACCCCCTCGATGCTTGACCCGAACCTGCTGCGCGCCGAGCTGGCCGCCACCGCCGAGCGCCTGAAGACCACGCGCGGCTTCGCCATCGACGTCGAGGCCTTGCAGTCGATCGAAGCCGAGCGCAAGCAGATCCAGGTGCGCACGCAGGAACTGCAGAACCTGCGCAACACCCGCAGCAAGGCCATCGGCATGGCCAAGGCGAAGGGTGAAGACGTGGCGCCGCTGATGGCCGAAGTCGCGGCCATCGGCGACGAGCTCAAGACGTCCGAAGCGCGCCTCGAGGCGATCAAGGCCGAGATCGATGCGATCGCCGCCGGCATCCCGAACCTGCCCGACGCGTCCGTGCCCTTCGGCACCGACGAGGGCGGCAACGTCGAGCAGCACCGCTGGGGCACGCCGCGCGCGTTCGACTTCGCGGTGAAGGACCACGTCGAACTCGGCGCCCGTGACGGCATGCTCGACGGCGAGGCCGGCGCCAAGCTCAGCGGTTCGCGCTTCACCGTGCTGCGCGGCGGCGTCGCCCGCCTGCACCGCGCGCTGGCCCAGTTCATGCTCGACCTGCACACCGGCGAGCACGGCTGCCTCGAAGTGAACGTCCCATTGATCGTCAACGCCGACAGCATGCGCGGCACCGGCCAGCTGCCGAAGTTCGAGGAGGACCTGTTCTCGACCACGGTGGGCGAGGGCAAGCGCTACCTGATCCCGACCTCGGAAGTCTCGCTGACCAACCTCGTCCGCGACGAGATCGTCGACGCGGCCCAGCTGCCGATGCGCCTCACCGCCCACTCGATGTGCTTCCGTGCCGAAGCCGGCAGCGGCGGCCGCGACGTGCGCGGCATGATCCGCCAGCACCAGTTCGAGAAGGTCGAGCTGGTCACGCTCGCCACGCCCGAGCAGAGCGCCGATGAGCACGAGCGCATGACCCGCAACGCCGAGGTGGTGCTGGAGAAGCTCGGCCTGTCTTATCGCCGCATGCTGCTGTGCACGGGCGACATGGGCTTCTCGGCCATCAAGACCTACGACCTCGAGGTCTGGTTGCCGAGCCAGAACACCTACCGCGAGATCAGCTCCTGCTCGAACTGCGGTGATTTCCAGGCCCGCCGCATGCAGGCGCGCTTCCGCAATCCGGCCACCGGCAAACCCGAGCTGCTGCACACGCTCAATGGTTCCGGCGTGGCCGTCGGCCGTGCGCTGATC
The DNA here is from genome assembly GCF_027531545.1 of Silanimonas sp. Classification (GTDB taxonomy): domain Bacteria; phylum Pseudomonadota; class Gammaproteobacteria; order Xanthomonadales; family Xanthomonadaceae; genus Silanimonas. Next base: position 48,738 of record NZ_JAPZSC010000058.1, read on the forward strand.
GCGGTGATGGAGAACCACCAGAACGCCGACGGCAGCATCACCGTGCCCGAGGCCCTGCGCCCCTACCTCGGCGGCGCCGAGCGAATCTGAGCAATCCCCGATGAGTAGCGGCGAACTCGACCTCAACGACCTGAAGCTGTTCGCCCTCGTCGTCGAGCATGGCGGCTATGCCGCCGCCGAGCGCGCCTCCGGCGTGCCGAAGTCCCGGCTGTCGCGGCGCATCGCCCAGCTCGAGGAGGATTTCGGCGTCCGCCTGATCCAGCGCTCGACGCGCAAGTTCGCGGTCACCGAGGTCGGCCAGAACGTCTTCAAGCACGCGCAGTCGATGCTGGCGCAAGCACAGGCCGCGCAGGAGGCGGTGCAGGTGCTCAGCGCCGAGCCGCGCGGCGTCGTGCGCGTGAGTTGCCCGGTCTCGCTGTCGCAGCGCCTGCTCTCGCGCGTGGTGCCGGGTTTCCTGATCAAGCATCCGAAGGTGCGCCTGCAGGTGCACGTGGCGAACCGCCGCGTCGACGTGATCGAGGAAGGCTTCGACGTCGCCCTGCGCGTGCGCACCAAGCTGGATACCGACGGCGACCTCGCGATGCGCCGCTTCGGCGAATTCCGCGAGCTGCTGGTCGCCAGCCCGATCTACCTCGCCCGCCATGGCCGCCCCATCGATCCGGAAGCCCTCGCGGACCACGTCACGCTGAGCATGAGCGAGGACGATGCGCGGCAGGTCTGGGAACTGCACGGCCCGAACGGCGAGACCCGCAAGGTCGAGATCAAGCCGCGCTTGATGGCGCTCGACTTCCCGCTGCTGCAGGAAGCCGCGATGGCCGGCATCGGCATCGCCCTGATGCCCGAGGCCGCCTGCGTCGATGCCGTGCGCGCCGGGCGCCTCGAAGTGGTGATGCCGGCCTGGAGCCTGGAGCAGGGCATCTTCCACGCCGTGTTTCCCTCGCGACGCGGCCAGCTGCCGGCGGTGCGCGCCTTCATCGACCACATGGTCGAGGAGTTTCCGCGCCTGATGGGCGAGGCGAGGCTGTAACGCAGGTTGCGGCTGCGGCCCAGGAAGGCCGCGGCTACAATGCCCGCACCCGGAGAGATGGCCGAGTGGTTTAAGGCAGCGGTCTTGAAAACCGCCGAAGGGTAAAACCTTCCGTGGGTTCGAATCCCACTCTCTCCGCCACAAGAATAATAAAATCAATAACTTAATTTGATCTTTCCGGTTGGCTTTGCCATAGCCTCTACCATCCCGGGATTGCTTGAAGATTGATGCCGGCGGGCGGCCCCAACTGTGGTCGCTTGTGAGCCCTTGTGAGCGATTGTGAGGTTTGGAGAGGCGCGTGGGCCGGTAAGGAGGGTTGGCAGGGATAAATGCATTTTTCACCCACAATCGGCGTAAGGCTCTGATTTGGAGGGCGTTATCTGTCAGCGATGCTTGAAGACGCTCAGCGTCGGCCGAGCCGCCAGGCCCCGCATCAAGTCCGTCTTGAACCACGTTGATCGCCCGTCTACGTCACTCGCAAGATCATTGCGTCATGTACCAGCGTCTCGTCATCTTCGCGTGCCTGCTCGCCCTGATTCTGAGTCAGGTCGTGGCTTCGGCCGCGCCATTGGCGGAAATGACCTTGGAGGGCCTTGCCACCCCGGAAGCCCACTGCGCCGCGATGGCGGAGAACGTCGAGCAACCAGACGGCTCTACGTCTGAGCCTTGCACCTCGGCTTGCGAGGCGGCGTGCGCCGCCCCGGTTCTCGCGACCCTCACTAAGCCCAGGCTCACGTGCGGATCTCGCGCCGCACTCGTGGCTTCCAAACCAGCGGCCCTCGGCAGCCTCGCCAGTATCGTCGAACAGCGGCCTCCGATCGCCTAACTCCATTGGCCCCGCTGCGAACGCAGCGGCCCTGCCCTCCCGGGCTTCTGATGGAGTTTCTCGATGTCTTTTTCTTTGCGGATGCTGGCCGTCACGGCCAGCGCCTTCTTCTGCGCGTCTGCAGCGCAGGCTCGGCCTGTCGGATACGCCGATGGGCACATGTTGATGGTTGATGCCAACGAAGACGTTCAGCAGGTGGCGTACACGTACAGCCCCAGCTTCCGTTGGTCCGTATCGGGTGGTCATGCCCGGATGGAAAGCCTTGAGGGCGTCTCGGGGACCACGAGTGTGACTTTCGTGCGTGCTTCGAGGCTCCTGCAACGATGGAATCTGCCCAGCGCACAAGGCAACGCCTTCGTCTGGGCCGGCGTCGGCAACGCCCGATACGCGGGCCCCGCCGCCGGCCTTGGCAATGACGTCTGGCATGCCGGTCTCCAGCTCGACTTCGAGACGCGGCGGATCTATACAGCACTCGTTTCGGAGTACTTCGCCGCCGAAGGCTGGCACCTCCGCAGTGACGTGGCGTCGTTTGGCGTCGCGCCGTATGAGCACGACATGGACCGAATGGCCACTTGGATCGTGCTGAAGGCGAAACGCACCTCGGGCATGCGGATGGACGAGGTCAATCGCGAGCTCGCCCTGCGGTTCTTCACCTCGACGTGGTGGATCGATGCCGGTATCGACCAAGACGGGCGTCCTGCCCTGAACCTGATGTTCAACTTCTAAATCCTTCCCAATCTTCTGGAGAATCCAATGAAGCGTTTCGCACTGTCCCTGATGCTCACCATCGCCGCCGGCACCGCCTCCGCCACCACGCTGAAGATGGAGGTGAATGGTCTCGTCTGCGCCTTCTGCGCCAACGGAATCACGCAGGCATTCACGAAGAAGCCTGAAGTCGCGGCCGTCCATGTCAGTCTGGAAGACCGCCTCGTCGCCATCGGACTGAAGGAGGGGCAGGATCTTTCTGATGCGGCGGTGACCGAATCGCTGAAGGAGGCCGGCTACACCGTGGTCTCTATCGAGCGCACAGAGCAGTCGGTCGCGGACATCAAGGCCGAGGTCGAACGTGGCGGGTGAGGCGCTGAGACCCCTGCGCACCACAGCGTGGGGCGCTACGGGCGCACTGTTGACCAGCATCGGAACACTGGTGTGCTGCGTGCTGCCCGCGGTCATGGTCAGCATCGGCGCGGGCGCCGCTCTGGCTGGCCTGGTTTCGGCCGCTCCCCAGCTGATCTGGCTGTCAGAGCAGAAAGAATGGGTGTTTGGCGCCGCAACCGCAGCACTCGCAGTTTCGGGCGCGCTGCTCTGGAATGCCCGGCGCCTGCCGTGTCCCGCGGATCGAGCGAAAGCCGAGGTGTGCGCAAGCCTTCGCCGCTGGTCCCATCGGATCTATGGCGCAGCAGTGGTCCTCACGCTGATCGGCGCCGTGTTCGCCTTCGGTCTGCCCTTGCTTTGACCCTGGGCCCCGGGGCGTTTCGCCCCGGGGCTTTGGCGCATGATCCTCGTTCAATCAACGGTTCGGGCCTCGTACCCGGCGGCGCGTATCGCCTCGGCCAGAACGCGCGGGTCGGTATCGTCACTGCGGACCTCGCGCGTGGCGAGGTCGATGTCGATTTGATGGCCAGGAAGCGCCTTGTCGAACGCCGTCCGCAGCGTCTTGACGCAATGGCCGCAGGTCATTTGAGGGACATGGAAGCGCATGGTGAGGGCCTCTGGGTGGACTGAAAGCAGCGTGACCCTTCCCTTGGTGGGAAGGTCAAGTTCGGCGGTCTTTGGGGGGGGGCTTGACCTTCCCATCATGGCAAGGCGGAGCCTAGGCTCCGACCGATGCGGAGAACGCCCATGCCGAACGCTTTTTCGACTCCATCATCCCTGACCCTTGAGGTCGAGGGGATGACGTGTGCGTCCTGCGTGGGTCGTGTCGAATCCGCGCTCGCCAAAGTGCCTGGCGTAACCGAAGCCAGCGTAAACCTCGCAACGGATACCGCTCGTGTCGAGGGCACGATTTCCGACGCGGAGGCGCTCTTGCGCGCTATCGAACGCGCTGGGTACACCGGTCGCGTCCGATCCGGGGTCGCCCCTCGGCCAGTGGACACGACCTCGTCGATGCTGCGTTGGCAATTGCTTGTCGCCAGCGCACTGACCTTGCCGCTGGTCGCGCCGATGCTGCTGATGCCCTTCGGCGTCCACGCCATGCTCCCCGGCGTCTGGCAGTGGGCGCTCGCCACACCCGTGCAGTTCTGGATCGGGGCGCGCTACTACCGCGGCGCCTGGTCAGCGGTTCGCTCCGGCAGCGCCAACATGGACGTGCTGGTCGCGCTGGGCACCACGGCAGGTTATGGCTTGAGCGTCTGGCACCTGATCGATCCAAGAGCCGGATCGGGCGCGGCGCTCTACTTCGAAGCGTCGGCGGCGATCATCACTCTCGTGCTTCTGGGTAAATGGATGGAAGCTCGCGCGAAACGCGATGCGTCGGCCGCCATCCGGGCACTTCAGGACTTGCGACCCGCATTGGCCTGCCTTGTGCAGGATGACGGCACCGAGGTGACGTGGCCGATCGAACGAGTACGTGCGGGTGATCGACTGGTGGTTCGGCCCGGTGAACGCATTCCGGTCGATGGCGATCTCCTCGATGGGGAAACGCACGTCGACGAATCGATGCTGACGGGCGAGCCTTTGCCCGTCGTCAAGCTCGTCGGCGATCGGGTGACCGGCGGTTCGATAAACGGTGAAGGACGGCTGACCCTGGTGGCTCGGGCATCTGCAGCCGAGGGCACGCTCGCCCGAATCGTTCGTCTCGTCGAGGACGCCCAGCTTCGTAAGCCACCGATCCAGCGTTTGGTAGACCGGATCAGCGCCATCTTCGTGCCCGCCGTGGTGCTGATGGCTGTCGGAACTCTGATGGGCTGGGGCTTGGTCACCGGCGACTGGGAGCGTGCGCTGATCACCAGCGTGGCGGTGCTGGTGATCGCCTGTCCGTGCGCGTTGGGTCTGGCAACGCCTACGGCGATCATGGCGGGCACCGGTCTGGCCGCCCGGGCAGGCATTTTGGTGCGCGACGCGGTGGCCTTGGAAGCAGCGCGCGATGTCCGCGTCGTCGCGTTCGACAAGACCGGCACCCTGACCGAAGGCCGCCCACGCTTGGCCGGCTTCTATCCGGCGGCCGGACCTCGCAGCGAGGCGCTGGCGCTCGCCGCAGCCGTGCAGCAGGGCAGCGAGCACCCGTTGGCGAAAGCGGTGGTCACGGCGGCGAAGGCCGAGGGGCTGGCCATTGGGAGCCCCGAGCAGGTGAAAGCCATCCCCGGCCGTGGCGTTGAGGCCGTGGTTGGCGGGGCGACGTACGCCCTGGGCAGCGGTCGGTGGATGGACGAGCTCGGCGTTGATCGCCAGCCCCTCATCGATGGCGCCGACGCGGCTGCGGCTCAGGGCATGAGCGTGTCGTGGTTGGCCGACGTCAGCGAAACAGAGCGTCGCCTTGTCGCGCTGATGGTGTTCGGCGATGCCCTTCGCCCGGAAGCCGTCGAGGCGATCGCGCTGCTGAAGGCCGACGGCATCCGCCCCGTGCTCGTCACGGGGGATCACGCCTTGGCAGCGGCCCACGTGGCGCAGGCGGTCGGCATCGCTGCCGAGGACGTGCATGCCGGCGTGCTGCCGGAAGGCAAAGCGACCGTGGTCGCGGACCTCGCCCGGCATGGCTCGGTCGCCATGGTGGGCGACGGCATCAACGACGCGCCGGCGCTGGCCGCGGCGCGGGTCGGCATGGCGATGGGATCGGGCACCGACGTCGCCATGGAGACGGCGGGGATCACCCTGATGCGCGGCGACCCGCGCCTGGTGACCGACGCGCTGGATTTGTCGCGACGCACGGTCCGCAAGATGCGCCAGAACCTGTTCTGGGCGTTCGTCTACAACGCCGTCGGCATTCCGTTGGCCGCCGCCGGCCTGCTCAATCCAATCGTGGCCGCCGCCGCAATGGCACTGTCTAGCGTCAGCGTGGTCGGCAATACACTACTGCTCAAGCGCTGGACCCCGAGGAGCGAACGATGACGCGGCGAGCCGATCGACTCGTCCCCGTGCCGAGTGGACCCCACACCATCGGGGAGGCGGCGGCGGCGTCCGGCGTGTCGGCCAAGATGATCCGGCACTACGAGGCGATGGGGCTGATACCGGCCGCGGCGCGCACGGACAGCAACTACCGCCTCTACGCGAACGCGGACGTGCATCGGCTCCGCTTCATCAAGCGCGCCCGGCTGCTGGGGTTCTCGATGAAGCAGATCGAGGTCCTGCTCGGGCTGTGGGCGGACCCAGGGCGCAGCAGTCGCGAGGTCAAGACCTTGGCCCTCGCGCACGCCGACGAGCTCGAGGCGCGAATCCGCGAGATGGCGGCGATGCGCGACACGCTGCTGGATTTGGCCCGGAACTGCCGCGGCGACAGCCGCCCGGACTGCCCAATCCTGGCCGACCTGGCTCAGCCGGGTGGCGCTTAACGTATGCCGATGTAGACTTGGGCCCATGTCACCCGTCCGCACCCTGCTGCACCTGCTCCTCGCTGTGATCCTCGTGATCAACGGCGTTGCTGGCGTGGCCATGGCGGCGGGCATGGCTGGCCACGGGGCACCTGCGGATGCTCCGGCGGCTCTGGCATCCGAAACCCATGGCGGCTGCCACGACAGCGTCGCCGCAGCCCCAGCAGAAGCGGCAGACCATCACTCCAGTGCCGCCACCGACTGCTGCGAGGACGGGCGCTGCGCTTGCGCCTGCATCCACCACGGCACCGTCGTGCTGGCCTCCGTCCCGCCGGTGGTGGTGGTGGCCGTTTGGCCGCCGGTGGCGGCACTCGATGTGACCGCGGCGTCCAGCGCGCCGCGCTCCCCCGGCCTCCGACCACCGATCGCACCGATCCTCCTGAGCGGGCGCCAAGCCCGCTGAACGCCCCTGCCTGTCGTCGGACAGGCGGATGACGCGGCTCTCTTGCCGCTGAGTTCCGGAGACCACCATGAATCCTTTGTTTCGCCGCAGCGCTCTGGCTGTGGCTCTCGCCTCCCTTTTGGGGGGCTGCGCTTCCCTGTCCCCACGCCCTGATGACGCTCAGGTCAATCGCCTGCTGGAAGCGCGGGGCGCACCGGCCCTGACGAAAATGGCCGCCGACGAGCCGCTGATCGACCTTCGCGAACGCCTTGCCGCACCCATCGACCGGGATCGCGCCGTCGCCATTGCCTTGCTGCGCAGTCCGCGCATGCGCGAGGCCTATGCCCGCTTGGGTCTCGCCCGCGCCGAGGTGATCGAAGCCGTGGAAGTGGCGAACCCCGGCGTGTCCTTTGCCCGGATGAATCTGAGCCCTAGCGCCGGGTACAACCAGACCGTGGGGGTATCGCTGCCGTTCGTCGACGTGCTGCTTCTGCCGGTTCGCACGCGCTGGGCCCGACAGCAGTACGAGCGTCACAGCATCGAAGTGGCGCAGGCTGTAATCGGCCTGACCGTTGAGGTGGAGGCGGCGTGGTATCGGGCCGTCGCGGCACAGCAGGTCGCTGACATGCGCTCCGCCGTCGCTGAGGGCGCGGACGCCACCGCCGAGCTGGCGCAGCGCTTCTATGACGCCGGCAACATCAGCGAGCTGCAGCTCAAGCGCGAGCAGGCGGTGGCGACCCAGTTCCGCATCGATGCCGCCCAAGCGCGTTCCGACGCGCTGCGTGAGCGCCTCGCGTTCGGCAACCTGCTGGGCTTGAGTGCCGCGGATGGCGAGTGGTCGCTGGCCGATCGTCTCCCGATGCCCGTCACCGCGGAGGACGACGCCGAGGCGCTGGTTCGACTGGCGGAATCGTCGAACCTCGAGCTGCAGGCCGCTCGACTGCAGGAAAGCCAGCTGCGGTCGGCGCTACGCACCACCCGCGCCACGCGCTGGTTCGGCGGGGTCGAGGCCGGGGCGGAGCGCGAAAAAGACGCCGACGGATCGCGGCTGACTGGCCCGACCCTGAGTCTGCAACTGCCGCTGTTCAACCAGGGCCAGGGCAAGCTCGCTCGGGCCGAGGCGCTGGTCGCGGAAGCCCGAGCCCGAGTGCAGCTCGCCGAGCTCAATGCCACGAACGCGGTGCGCACCGGATCGCGCGCGTTGGAGGAGCACCGCCAGATCGTCGCCCTGCATCGCAACGCGCTGATTCCGCAGCGCGAGCGCATCGTCGAACGCAGCCAGCAAGAGCAGAACTTCATGCTGATCGGCGTGTTCGAGCTCGTGCAGGCGAAGGTCGATGAGTACGACGCCTACCAGAGCTACCTGGAAGCGGTACGCGACTACTGGCTGGCCCGCGTCGAGCTGATGCAGGCCGTGGGTCAACGACTGCCGAGCGACGCGGCAGCGAGCCAGCCCACGCCGAGCGTGCAGGACATCCTGACGCCGAAGGGCGGCATGCCGGGCATGGATCACGGTGCGATGTCGGGCATGGATCACGGCGCCCACGCGCCCGCAGCGGCCACGACCTCGAAGGACGGCATGAAGGAAATGGAAGGCATGGACCACAGCCAGCATGGCGAAACGGCGCCGCCGTCAGAAACCTCGATGGATGGCATGGACCACAGCGGTCATCCCCCTGCCGCGCCCGAGCCGGCTGCGACCCCCGGGGACGGCATGAAGGGGATGGAAGGCATGGACCACAGCGCCCACGGTGCGCCATCGGCCCCCGTGCCGCCGGAAGACAAAGCCGACGCCGCCCAACCTAAAAACGGCACGCCCGAAGACGACCACCACCAGCACGACCACCACGACGGTGGTCAGGGAGAAACGCCATGAGCACCATGTCCCGACGCGATCTGCTGCGCACCGCCGGTGTCGGCCTGGCCGGCGCGGCCGCCACCGGCCTTGTCGTTGCGCAGGACCATGCTGGCCACGCCGAACACGGGGCAACGCCTGCCGCTCCGATCGCGCCCGAGCGCCGCGGCGCCGGGCGCTCCGGCAAGGTCCGCACCTTGAACGGCTGGACGCTGCCTTACCGCATGAATGGCGGAGTCAAGGAGTTCCACCTCGTCGCGGAAGAGTTCGAACACGAGTTCGCGCCGGGCTCGAAGGCGATCTGCTGGGGCTACAACGGCAGCACGCCGGGCCCGACCATCGAAGCCGTCGAAGGCGATCGCGTGCGAATTTTCGTGACGAATCGACTGAAGGAGGCCACCACCATCCATTGGCATGGCCTGATCCTGCCGTCGGGCATGGACGGCGTAGGCGGTCTTTCCCAGCCGCAGATCGGTCCGGGCGAGACCTACGTCTACGAGTTCACCCTGCAGCAGCACGGCACGCACATGTACCACCCGCATGCCGATGAAATGGTGCAACTGGCCATGGGCATGATGGGGCTCTTCATCATCCATCCGAAGGGCGAGGACCCGGCGCCGGTCGACCGCGACTATGCCTTCCTGATCCACAACTTCGCACTGCATCCCGGCACGCGACGCCCGGACCCCGCGATCATGCAGGACTTCGACCTGTGGACCTTCAACTCGAAGGTGTTCCCGGCGATCGATTCGATCGTGGCGCGTACCGGCGAGCGCGTGCGGATTCGCATGGGCAATCTGAGCATGTGGAATCACCCGATCCACCTGCACGGCGTGCAGTTCCACGTCACGGGTGGCGATGGCGGGCGGTGGCCGCGTAACCAGTGGCGCTCGGAGGTGACTGAGATCATCGGCGTCGGCCAGATGCGCGACATCGAATTCACTGCCGTACCGGGTGACTGGGCGTTCCACTGCCACATGTCGCATCACACGATGGGGCCGATGGGCCACGACATTCCGAACACGCTGGGCGTCAATCAGCGCGGGGTCGAAGAGCGCATCCGCAAGATGCTTCCTGGCTACATGGCCATGGGCGAGTTCGGCATGGCCGAGCACCAGAAGCACACCGACAGCGGCCACATGCAGGGACCGCCGAACACGCTGGCGATGATGGCCGGCAACGGTCCGTTCGGACCGCTGGAGATGGGCGGGATGTTCACTGTGGTGAAGGTTCGCGACGACCTGCGTCCGGGCGATTACAGCGACCCGGGCTGGTACCGGAACCCCGCCGGCACGGTGGCGCGAAAAGTCAGCGCTGACCCCAGCTTCGGCAACCCGCCGCGTCGTCCCCGCTAAGCCTTGGAGTCGAACATGAATTTCCTGAAATCCGCTTTGGTGATCGGCGGCGTCGGTCTGCTCGGCGCGACCGGCGTCATCTATTTCGGCGTCGTGCATCCCGGCGCTGATGAGCCGCATTCGGCGGCCGTGTATCGCCTGATCGAAACCGCTCGCGAGCGTGCCATCGCCGTTCGGGCGGACGACGTCGTCGTCCCTGCGCTGGTCGATGCCGAGCAAATCCGCCGCGGCGCGGGCAACTACGCCTCGATGTGCGTGGCCTGTCATCTCGCGCCCGGGGCGGCTGGCACCGAGTTGAGTCAGGGTCTCTATCCGGCGCCGCCGAACCTTTCGACGCAGGCCATCCGCTCCCCTGAGCACGCCTTCTGGGTGATCAAGCATGGGATCAAGGCCTCGGGCATGCCGGCCTGGGGCAAGAGCATGGACGACCCCTACATCTGGGACATGGTCGCGTTCCTGCAAGCGATGCCGACGATGGATGCGGCGGCCTACCGCGACCTCGTCGCGTCGAGCGACGGCCACTCGCACGGCGGCGGGGAATCAATGCCGCATCCGCACGGCAGTTCCAGCGGCGGCGATCACCACGGTGCCGTTGACGAGGGCAGCAGCGCGGCCGCCCACGATCACAGCAGTCATGACCACGGGGCGCATGACCACGGCGACGCGGCGGACAGCACCGAGGCCGCACCGGCCGACCACCACGACGACCCCAACGCGCCGCCCCATGCCCACTGACCGGAACACACGAATGCACACCTTCACCCGATCCGCCGGCGTCCTCATGCTGGCCGCCGCCCCCATCCTTGCAACGGCGCACGAGAACGCGCCCCACGCGCCCGCCGCCTTGGCGACGGCGCGAGCGCAACACGTCGCGCCAGCGGCATCCACCCCCGAGGCGACGGTGGAAGCCTTCGCGCAAGCGCTGCGTCGCGGCGACACCGCCACGCTCCGCTCCCTTCTGGCGCCCGACGTGCTGATTCTCGAGGGCGGCGGCGCGGAGCGCTCCGCCGAGGAGTACTTGGGCGGGCACGCCGTTTCCGATGCCGCGTTCCTGAAAGACGCGCACATCCAGCAGACGGCACGAACGGTCAAGACCGAGGGTAACCTCGCTTGGGTCGCCACCGAGAGCGAGCTGCACGTGGAGCGCGACGGCCAGCCGGTGACGCTGAGCAGTGCGGAGACGATGCTGCTGCAGAAGATCGACGGCGCCTGGCGCATCGTCCACATCCACTGGTCGTCGGCGCGACGCGCCCAGAAGGCGACGCCATGAGCCGCCTCCTGATTGCGCTGGTGCTCGGCGTCTCAGCCGCCGCCTCGGGGTGCAGTGTGGCCACGTCGACCGACAGCGCGCCACAGACGACCGAAGCGGCGCCGGCGGCGGCATCGCCGCTTCTGGTGGTGCACAAGAGCCCGACCTGCGGATGCTGCTCGCTGTGGGTCGACCACATGAAGCAGGCCGGCTTCCGCGCCGAGATCCAACTGTCGGACAACGTCGAGCCGGTGAAACGCCGCGTCGGCGTTCCGGCGGGCTACGGCAGCTGCCACACGGCGGAAGTGGGCGGCTACTTCGTCGAGGGCCACGTGCCGGCCGAAGACGTGCAACGCCTGCTCAAGGAGCGACCGGACGCACTCGGGCTGACCGTACCCGGCATGCCGATGGGATCCCCGGGGATGGAAGTACCTTCCGGCGAAGTCCGGCCCTACACCGTGTTCCTCGTGCATCGGGACGGCTCCGTGTCGCCCTTCGCCGAGCACGGTCCGCGCTGAGGAGAACGCCATGGCGCACGCCCCCCACGCTCACCACCGGCACGCCGAGGCTGCCAATCCCACACCGTCGCCCGCCGCGGTCGGCGAGAGTGGCAGCGGGGGTGGGGCCTGGTACACCTGCCCGATGCACCCCGAGGTACGCCAGCTCGGCCCGGGGCACTGCCCGAAATGCGGCATGGCGCTTGAACCCGAGCTCCCGGGCGCGGATGACGATGCGGTCTCGCCCGAACTGGCCGACTTCACGCGCCGGTTCTGGTGGACGCTGCCGCTCACGGTGGGGGTCTTGGCCATCGCGATGGCCGGCCACCGCGTTCCCGGGTGGTCGCCGGCGGCGCGCACCTGGATCGAGTTGGTGCTGACGACGCCGGTGGTGCTGTGGGCGGGATGGCCGTTCTTCGCCCGCGGCTGGGTCTCGTTCCGCACGGGTCAGCTCAACATGTGGAGCCTGATCAGCGTCGGCGTCGCGGCCGCGTTCCTGTACAGCTTGGCGGCGACGCTCGCACCGGGAGTATTTCCGGCCAGCTTCGTCGAGCACGGCCGCGTCGGGGTGTACTACGAAGCCGCCGCAGTGATCGTTTCCCTGACACTGCTGGGGCAGCTGCTGGAACTGAGCGCCCGGTCGAAGACCTCGGCAGCCATCCGGGCCCTGCTGGACCTGGCCCCGAAGACCGCGCGTCGTCTGAAGGCCGACGGCGCGGATGAGGACGTCCCGATCAGCGAACTGCACGTCGGCGATCGCGTCCGCGTCCGGCCCGGCGAGAAAGTCCCTACCGACGGCAAGGTGCTCGAAGGACGGTCGCACGTCGACGAGTCGATGCTGACGGGCGAGCCGGTGCCGGTGGAGAAGTCGGCGGGCGATGCGGTGATCGGCGCCACGCAGAATGCGAACGGAGCGCTATTGGTCGAGGTGACCAAGGTCGGGGGCGACACGCTGCTCAGCCAGATCGTGCAATTGGTGGCGGCGGCGCAGCGGTCGAAGGCACCCCTGCAGCGCATGGCCGACGTTGTCGCCTACTGGTTCGTCCTCGCCGTGCTCGCGATCGCGGCGCTGACCCTGCTCGGCTGGGGCCTGTTCGGGCCGGCGCCGTCGTGGACCTACGGCGTGCTCAACGCGGTGTCGGTGCTCATCATCGCGTGCCCGTGTGCCCTCGGACTGGCCACGCCGATGTCGATCATGGTGGCCACCGGACGCGCAGCACGCTCCGGGGTGTTGTTTCGGGACGCCGAGGCCATCGAGACGCTGCGCAGTGTCAGTGTGCTGGTCGTCGACAAGACCGGGACGCTGACGGCCGGGCGACCTGCGTTCAGTGCGGTACTGCCGACGCCAGATTTCACCCAAGACCAGATTTTGCGATGGGCGGCATCGCTCGATCTGGGTAGCGAACATCCGCTGGCGGCGGCCATCGTCGACGAGGCGCGGCGTCGCAACCTACCGCTCACCGCGGCCCAGGATTTCTCGTCCGATTCCGGCATCGGTGTCCGCGGCCGGGTGGACGGCCTCCACCTGATGCTCGGCAACGAAGCGCTGATGGCACGGGGCGCCGTTGGGCTCGGTGCCCTCGCGCCGTCCGCCGAGAGCTTGCGCAGCGCCGGCGCCAGCGTCATGCATCTGGCCGTTGACGGGCAGCTGGCGGGATTGCTCGCGGTGAAGGACCCCATCAAATCGACCAGCCCCGAAGCCATCGCTGCGCTGCGCCGCGCCGGTATGCGCGTCGTAATGGCCACCGGAGACGGCCACGCGACGGCGAAAGCGGTGGCCCGTGCGTTGGGCATCGATGAGGTGCACGGCGAGGTTACGCCGGCCGACAAGCTGGCATTGGTCGAGCGCCTGCAGTCCACAGGGGCGAAAGTCGCGATGGCGGGCGACGGCATCAATGACGCGCCCGCATTGGCAAAGGCGGACGTGGGCATTGCGATGGGCACGGGGACAGACGTGGCGATGTCGAGCGCCAAAGTCACCTTGGTCAAGGGCGATTTGAAGGGCATCGCGATCGCCCGTCGAATCTCGGAGGAGACCGTGGCGAACATGAAACAGAACCTCGTGTTTGCCTTTGCCTACAACGCGGCCGGAGTGCCCGTGGCTGCCGGACTGCTGTACCTGTTCGGCGGCCCCCTGCTCAGCCCGATGGTCGCTGCGCTGGCGATGAGCCTCAGCTCGTTCTCCGTCGTCGTGAATGCACTCCGCTTGCGGAACGCCGCGTATTGATTGCCGAGCCCGGTGGCGCTCCGACGCCGGGTCCGGTTCCCATATCCACGGAGCGGGAGAATCCCATGTCATTTCTGCGTACGGCAGTGATAGCTCTCGGACTGGTCTTCGCCAGTCCGATCGTTGTGTCCAACAACCACTCGCACGCCAACCATCCGGCCCCGGCCGGCCAGGACCATGCCGCGATGGCCCCGGACTTCGCCAAGCTGGACACCAACGGCGACGGCCAGCTCGAGAAGACCGAGCTGCCGAAAGATCATCCGATGGCCGCACACTTCGACATGATGGACAAGGACAAGGACGGCAAGGTCAGCAAGGCCGAGTTCGATGCCATGCACTCGCAAAGTTCTCGCGAAGCGTAACGATCTGCCGTCAGATCTTCTGTCCAATCAGGACAACGCCTCTGTCGCAGACATTCTGTTGCTCAATTTTGGAGAACGAAATGCTCATTCCGCATCTTTCACGTATCGCTATCAGCGCGTTGATGGTGTCAAGTCTTCTAGCCCCTGCCTCGGTATGGGCCGCCGATCCAGAGGGCGAATCGCCCGGCGTGGCCCATACGTTCTTCATGCGAGGACAAATCCTCGATATCAAGGACGAAACCGTTGTTCTATGCATCGGCAAATCGGATGGAGCGGTCGTTGGCCAGGAGCTCGACGTGATCCGTCACCGGCGAGTCAGCTCAGGGCCGAAGGGCCAGGGGCGCTTCGAACGAGAGACGATTGGACGAGTCCGCGTTACCGCCATCATTGACGATCATTACGCTGAAGGCGCCCTGCTCAGCGGCTCTGCGTCGGGAAACGACAGCGTCGAGCTGATCAGGGAATGATGGTGCTTGACCGCGGCGCGCCCTCAAGTCTCTGATGCCCCCCCCCAGCACGCTCCGCTTGCTGGGGGGGGGTTCCGACGGCGCAGACCTTCCCTCGCGAAGCGCCTATCGCAGCGAAACGCTTTCTTTGCCGTAGTTTACATCTCAGCCTTTTCACGCGTTGCAACATGACGGTGCTTTGTCAGCTTGTCCCTCAGGTGAGGAACGCGCCCCTCGGGCAGCAATGCGGGGTCGCGATCGGCCCGATCCAGCTCGGCAAGGTAGCGGGCGACGCTCTCCTCCAACTGCTCCCGGCGCCCCCTGATCTTTCCGACCGTGTAGTTACGGTCGCGGCTGTTGACCGCTTTGAGCTTGCTGCCGTCGATGGCGACGACTGCGTGCGAAAAGACCTTCATCCTTCGGCACAGCGAAACGAAGCGGCTGCACACCGCGGTGATCGCGCCGCCGTTGTCCCTGCGGAAGTCAGCGATGGTTTTGAAGTCCGGTGCCAGTCGCCCGGTCAGCCAGATCAATTCGAGATTGCGCTGCGTTTCTCGCTCTAGGCGTCGGCTGGACTGGATTCGGTTGGGTATCCGGAATCTGGTGTGGGTTCTGGCTCCTTGGGTCTTTGTAGCTATCACTTTCAAAGAATGGATTTTGGTGTTGGACGGCTGAGCGGATGCGCTAGAGTAAAAGTCGGATTTCAGTGTGGGTTCGCCCAAGGTGCTGAGTGACGGACTTTCTCCAGCTGCGAAGCCTGAAGACGCTTGAAATCCTGACCAGCGAGGACAGTTACGTCGTCAAGGCCGAAGGCGTCAATCAGTGGGTGACCTGCCCGCTGTGCAAGACCGGACGCCTGCATGGTCACGGCTCACAGGAACAGTCGTTTCAGGACACACCGACGCACGGCAAACCCGTCGTGATCTTCATCCAGCGCCGTCGCTATCGCTGTACAAGCTGCACCAAGACCTTGTTTGAGCCTGTGGCGGACCTTGATGGAAAACGCCAAGCCACGGCGCGTCTGGTGCGTTATATCCGCGACCAGTCCTTCTCCAAGACCTTTGCGGCCCTTGCCCGGGAAGTAGCCGTGGACGAAAAGACGGTCCGCCACGTCTTCGACGATTTCATCGAGGAGGTCGAGGCCAAGACCCAGTTCCGGACGCCGCGGGTGCTGGGTATCGACGAGCTCAAGATCATCGGCCAGTACCGGGCCATGATCACCAACGTCGAGCGCAAGACCGTGTTCGATATCCGCCCCAGCCGGGCCAAAGCCGAGTTGATGCCCTATTTCCGCGACCTGCGGGACAAGGACTCGGTCGAGTGGGTGGCGATGGACATGTACCAGGTTTATCGGCAGGTGGTGCGCGCCACGCTGCCACAGGCCCGGATCGTGGTCGATCGATTCCATATCCAGCGCATGGCGAACGACGCGCTGGAGAAGCTGCGCAAGCGCATTCGCAAGGATTTGTCCACCCGGCAGCGCCTCAAACTCAAGGACGAGCGGTTCCTGCTGCTCAAGCGGCAGCACGACCTGACAGGGAGAGATATGGACCGGATGCGGGAATGGTTCCAACAGTTCCCGCTCCTAAGCGAAGCCCACGCGCTCAAGGAAGGATTTCTGTCGATCTGGGATCAGAAGACCCGCCCAGCAGCAGAAGCCGCCTGCGCGAAGTGGCAGGCCAATATTCCGACCGAATTGGCGGCCACGTTCAAGGACCTGACCACCGCCGTGCACAACTGGCACGACGAAATCTTCGCCTACTTCGAGCAGCCGATTACCAATGCCTATACTGAGTCAGTCAACCGAGTGGCCAAAGACATGAACCGCATGGGCAGGGGTTACAGCTTCGAGGTGCTTCGGGCGCGCATGCTCTACGACAAGAAGGCGCGCAAGGATGGCTCGGTTATCGAAACCGTGTTGGTCGATGACGACGACCCAATGACCACGGACTTCGTGTTCCAGCGGATGACCACGGCGGCAACGCGCAAGAAGAAGATCACGCGCGTGGTCGAGTACGGCCCCTATCTCCCGACGCTGGCGCGGCTACTCGAAGAGGGGTATTTCGAATAGTCCTCAGCCCATTGTGCAAGAGGCGGCGCTTCAGCCTGAATTTGTGATTCAGCCGATGAAGCATAGGTAAGAGGCCCAGCCACTACCCCGCGCAACAGGACAGTTGCTTTACGTCCTTGGTGAAGGTTTGTGCCGCGAGTTTCAGCCCCTCGACCATCGTTAGGTAGGGGAACAACTGGTCGGCCAACTCGTGCACTGTCATGCGATGGCGAATCGCCAGTGCCGCGGTTTGGATCAGCTCACCTGCTTCCGGAGCCACCGCTTGCACGCCGATCAGTCGTCCCGAACCGGCCTCGGCGACCAGCTTGATGAAGCCTCGCATGTCGAAGTTGACCAGCGCCCGGGGCACGTTGTCGAGCGTCAGCGTGCGGCTGTCGGTCTCGATGCCAGCGTGGTGCGCTTCGGCTTCGCTGTAACCCACGGTGGCCACCTGCGGGTCGGTGAACACCACCGCCGGCATCGTGGTCAGGTCCAGCGCCGCGCTGCCACCCGTCATGTTGATCGCGGCGCGGGTGCCGGCTGCCGCCGCGACGTAGACGAACTGCGGCTGGTCGGTGCAGTCGCCGGCCGCGTAGATGTGCGGTGTGCTGGTGTGCATGGCGCGGTCGATGACGATAGCTCCCTGCGCGTTGACTTCGACGCCGGCTGCTTCGACGCCCAAGGCGGGGGTGTTCGGTGCGCGGCCGGTGGCGACCAGCAGTCGGTCGGCGCGCAGTTCGCCGCGTTCGGTGGTGAGCACGAATTCCTGATCCGTATAGGCGACCTGGCTGGCCTGAGTGTGATCCAGCACCTCGATGCCTTCGGCGCGGAAGGCGGCCGTCACGGCTTCGCCGATCACCGGGTCTTCGCGAAAGAACAGCGTGCTGCGCGCCAGGATGGTCACCTTGCTGCCCAGCCGGGCAAAGGCCTGCGCAAGTTCGACGGCCACCACCGACGAGCCGATCACGGCCAGCCGTTCGGGGATCGTGTCGCTGGCCAGCGCTTCGGTCGACGTCCAGAAGGGAGTGTCTTTCAAGCCCGGTATCGGTGGAATCGCCGGACTGGCTCCAGTGGCGATGAGGCAGCGGTCGAAACTCACCTCGCGCGTGCCGTCGGCAGCGCTCGCCACAGTCAGCGTGCGTGCGTCCTTGAACCGGGCGTCGCCGCGCAGCACAGTAATGGCCGGAGTGCTCGCCAAGATGCCTTCGTACTTGGCATGGCGCAGTTCATCGACGCGCCCCTGCTGCTGCGCCAGCAAGCGCTCACGCAGGATCTTCGGCGAGGCGGCGGCAATGCCGCCATCGAATGGGCTCTCGCGCCGCAGGTGAGCGATGTGGGCAGCGCGGATCATGATCTTGGACGGCACGCAGCCTACATTGACACAGGTACCGCCAAGGGTGCCGCGCTCGATCAGCGTCACGCGCGCCCCTTGCTCGACGGCCTTCAGCGCCGCCGCCATCGCCGCGCCGCCGCTGCCGATCACGGCGACGTGCAGCGCCGGCTTGCCATCCTCGCGCTTCACTTGTTCGCGATCCAACCAACCCCGTGCCTTGTCCAGCAGACCATGAGGCTGGTTTGGCGCATCGGCAAGCTGCGCTCGATAGCCGAGTGCGGACACTGCCGCGACCAGCGGCGTCACCTTGGTACTCGTTTCGGCTTGGATCTCGGCCCGTTGTTGCGGATACGACACCGAAGCCGATCGCACACCGGGCACCTTTTCCAACGCCTGCCGGACATGCTCTGCGCACGAACTGCAGGTCATGCCGTCGATGTGCAACGTGATCGCCTCGGTCATGGGAATGCACTCATTCCTTGACGGTGGAAGGGTAGCCGGCGTTCTCGGTGGCCTGGGTCAGGGCAGCCGGCGAGGTCTTGGTATCGTCGTAGGTCACCACCGCTTCCTTGGGCTCCCAGGTCACCTTGGCTTCGATGACGCCTTCGACCCTGGACAACGCCTCCCTGACCGTGATCGGACAGGTGGCGCAGGTCATGCTCGGTACCGATAGCGTCACGGTTTTGGTGGCGGCCCAGGCCGGAGCGCTCAGGGCAACGGTCAGAGCGAGCAGTGCGAGGAATTTCTTCATGGCGATCTCCTTTCAGTAGAACAGGGGCATGAGGTAGGGGAACACGAGGGCGATCAGTACCAGGGCAGCGACGATCCAGAAAATCACCTTGTAGGCCGTCCGTACCTGGGGCACGGCGCATGCGTCGTCCGGCGCGCAGGCGCGAGCCGGCCGGAAGATGCGACGCCACGCGAAGAACAGCGCCACGAGCGCCACGCCAATGAAGATCGGCCGGTACGGTTCCAGCGCGGTCAAGTTGCCGATCCAGGCGCCGGAGAAACCCAGCGTGATCAGCACCAGCGGACCGAGGCAGCAGGTCGAGGCGAGGATGGCGGCGAGGCCACCGGCGGCCAGTGCACCGCGGCCGTTGCTGGGGTCTGCCATGTGAGGGATCTCCTTCCGAGACGTTGCGTGATGCGCTAAGGTTACTTCCGTAGTCAAGTACGGAGTCAAGCGCGATGGTGAACGATCCACAAACACTGACCATCGGGGCTTTCGCCAAGGCCGCTGGGGTCAACGTGGAGACCATCCGGTTCTATCAGCGCAAGGGGTTATTGCCAGAACCAGGTCGGCCCGTCGGCAGTATTCGCCGCTACGGATCGGCGGACGTGGCGCGGGTGCGTTTCGTGAAATCCGCCCAGCGGCTGGGGTTCAACCTGGACGAAGTCGGCCAACTCCTACAGCTTGAGGACGGCACTCACTGCAGCGAAGCCGCCGAGCTGGCTGCGCTCCAGCTCACCGACGTGCGCACCAAGATGGCGGACCTGACGCGAATCGAAGCGGTGCTGTCACGGTTGGTCAACGAGTGCCATGCGCAGCGAGGCACTGTGTCGTGCCCGCTGATCGATTCTCTGCACGGGAGCTAGGCGCGTGGCTTAACCCGGTTTTCCGTTCCACTGCGCCTCAAACCCCAGTTCGAGCCGGGGGCAAGGTGACCTGCCACTGATTGTTTCCTTGCACCGACATGCGCCAGACAAAGCCCACACTGAAGGCTAAAAGCGCGTAAGCCTTGCGATACCAGAAACCTACCGAACGAGAGCTGTCAGACAAGAAGGGCTAGTGCGGTCTTCCCACACTAAAATCCGGATACCCATTCGGTTGAGGTATCCGTAGATGTATATCTTGAGCAAGGCGGCCGGGTGATATGCGGGCCTGCCGCCCCCAGCGCGATTCGCGGCTTCGAAACCGAGCTCACCCAAGTCGAGGGCTTCGACGAAGGCGTCCACCACCCGAACCGGGTTGTCTTCGTGGACGTAGTCCTCCAACCGATCAGGGAGCAAAAGTCCTTGGGAGCGGTCGACGCCATCGACGAATCGCTTCATGCACAGCACCAATCGA
>NZ_JAPZSC010000056.1 GCF_027531545.1 Silanimonas sp.
CGGAGTCTGTTCTCGACGAGACCCGCTCCGGTGCTTGAGCGGCAGGCGGTGCCCCTGGCCGGCGCTGTCATGGGGCGCCGAGCAGCGCAGGCTCGAGGGCGGCGCGCGCAGCGCGCTTCGTGGACTGACCCACGGCAACTGCTCGAGCGCAGTGAGCGAAGCGGACGCAGCGAGTTTTGCCGTGCGCCCTCGGGGCGAGCAGCGCAGGGGAGTCGGCCTGCAGGGCCGACCGCCCCATCCCAGCGCCGGCCAGGGGCACCGCCTGCCGCGATCGCGCGGTGCTTCGAGCGCGCTGGGCTTCGACCTGAGCCCGAACGGTGGGTGGGAACGGCCAGTGCGAGCCGGTCACCACGAACGACCGAGAAGGGCCGACACTGGTCGTCTGGCGGGCTCACGTCAGCTCCTGCCTCGCTGCAGAGCCGCTACCTGTACGGCGAAACAACCCACTCAGCATCATCTTCGGGAATCTCAAGCTGCCCCTCATTGCACCGAGCCGGGCCGGCGGGCTGTGCGTGCCTGTCGCGGCCTTCCGGCTGCGGCGTTGCGCTGACGGGTGCCGTTAGGGTCCAACCGATGGCCAATTCGGCCGGCATCACTTCAAAATGGTACGGCGTCAGGCGTATGTCCACGGCAAGGCCGAGATGGTCTGGCCGCGAGCGCTTGGCGCACAGGGAGCAAAGCTATGAACCACACAACTCTCGCGGGCACGCGCCCCGCCTTCCGCACTGCCGCTGGGGCGCTCTTGGCACTGGTGGCGGCAACCGCGCACCCCCAGGCTCAGGAGCAGCCCCAGTGGCTCACGGATGCCCTGGCCCGCGAGGCTAAGTTGCCGAAGTCCAAGACCGTGAGTAGCGTGGACGGCAGGCTGCAGGCAAGCGTGCCGGGCGAGGTGCAACACCAAGTCGAGCGGCAGTCCGATGCCTACAGCCTGATGATCCGGCTGGGCAAGGAACTCACGGTATCGTGCCAGGTGATGCAGGAGCCTCGCGATCTCGCCGCGTTGCTGGCTGAGACCGCAGAGATCTCGTTTGGCGAATTGCGAAAGACCAACGGCGAAATCGAAGCCCGGGCCGTGCAGTCCTCCGACGCCGGGGCGGTAGGCAAGCATCCGTTCCTGGCCCTACGCTGGCTTTACCGGGCCAGGGTCAAGGGCGAGGCCCGCGTTGGCGGACTCCAGCAGTTCGCGGCTGACCTGGGCAACGCCACCGTCTACTGCGCCAACGATGAGCTCGGCTACTCTAGAACGTTCGATGCCGTGGCGCGCGCGCTGAGCACCGGGTTGCGCCTCGACGGCAAGCCCGTGGAGCCGGGCTACTTCGGCGAGATCACCGTGATCAGCATCGACGGCCAGCGGGTCGGGGTGGCCAGCACCTCGTTCACGCGAGACGCCGACGGCGACACTCAGGTCAGCAACAAGTCCGCGTTGCTGCTGCAGCGCACGCCGGGGCAGCTGATCTACCAGGACGTGGTGGACATTCAGTGGGTGCGGCCCGACGGCAGCCTGATCAACGCCGTGCAGGTCAAGGCCGAACAGGGACGACTCACGGAAAACCTGCGCCTGAACCCCGACCAAGAGGGTCGCTGGAAGGCGGTGGGTACCCTCGCCGGCAAGGACGTCGAGTTCGAGATCCCGAAGGCCCCCAGCAGCTTCGTTGCTCTGGCCCTGGCGCGTCGGCAGCTGATGGCCGCCCCCAACCCGGTCGGCACCAGCACGGAAGCCAGCACCTGGAGTTCGCTCGACCTGAGCCGCCTGCTGTCCACACGCGCCACAGTGCTGGAGCCCGCGGGGCCGGCCGCCTTTGCGGTACGCGAGGAGCTCGGTGGTGTCACCATCGAGGCCGTGCTGGACCGCAGGACCGGCACCATAGCCCGTGCACGCATGCCGATCGGCCCACGCACCATGACGCTGGAGCGCATCCACCAGCACGGGGCCTTCTGATGGCCGTGCCCGCCCGCGGCGCGGGCTGGCGGGAGGCAGTCTGCGCCATCGCACTGCTTGCAGCCTTGATGAAGACGGCCGGGCCGCTGCGTGCAGAGCCGGCCGTGCCCTTGCTGTCGGACATACCGGTCGACGCCGGGGCCGTACCGGCGGCAGCGGGCGGCATCCTCCGATTGCGGGTGCAGGCAGCCGATGTGGCAGGGCTGGCAACGCTGCTCGGGATCGCGCCCGAGGCTGGGCCGCGATCAGGGCACATCGAGCTTCTTCTGCAGCCAGGCACACATGCCGCCAAGGGCGCCACTGGCGACGCGCTGGCGGCCAGCTTTGTCGTCGACCACAAGGATCCGGCCGTCGCGAACCTGGGCGCCCGGCTGCAGGCGAAACGCCTAGGCACCACGGTGCCGGTAGACGGCGCCGAGCTGGTGGCCTTCGTGGCCGGTGTCATGCGCGGCAGCTACAACGCCAACACCGACATCGCATCCGATGTGGCGCGCTCCCTTCAGGGGGACTGCAGCGAGTATGCCTTGCTCACAGCGGCCCTGGCGCGCGCGCACGGGCTGCCGGCCCGCCTCGTACAGGGCGCCGCGCTGCTCCAGAGCAATGGCCGCTGGATCGCCTACGGCCATGCTTGGGTGCAGACATTTGAGGCCGGTGGCTGGGTCGTGCGCGACAGTGCACTGGCTGCCTGGTCCGGGCCGGTCTACTACCTGCCCGCGCTGGTCCTTTCCAACGAAGGCCCGGGCTTCAAGCTCGAGGTTATGCAGAGCGCCTCTCGCATGCCCAGCCGCATCGAGATCCTGGCGCCGGCATCGCCGCCATCGCCCTAGCTGGTTTGCACCGGCGCGCCCCGGCAGGCACGGCCGGGGGCTCAGCGTCAGCCCAGGCGCGCCATTGAGAGCCTGCTCAGTCTGTTCTTCGGCTTGTGGCCGCTAAGCAGGCCGGTGTTCACCCTCCATTGCGCGCTGGACCTGGGTCGCGCTCGGGCAAAACGGGAGTGCCCTCGGGCTCGGCGGCTCAGCCCATGGCGACATGCAGCGGCCTGCGCAGCAACGCCATGCCCTTGTAGACCTCGTTGTCGCTGCTCGTCAGAGCAGGCATGAGCTGACAGCAAGGCCCAACGAACCCCAAGCGATGCGTCAGGGGCCGGCCGGATCACGCAAGACGACGCCGCAACCGCCAGTTCCAAGCCAAGCCACCCAGGTCGGTTTCGGCCGGCCATCCATTCGTCTGTCGGGCCTGCCACAGGCCGCTTGAATCCCCTATGCGCATCGCCAGCGGCCCCACGCTGCCCGACGCCAGCACCTGCGCCGACGCACTCGCCATCTGCGCCCGCTACGGCATTGCGCTGCCGCCGGCGGCGCGCGCGGGCCTGGACAGCGGCGCCTTCGAGACCCCGAAGCCCGGCAACCCGGCCTTCGCCCGCGACGTAGTGCAGGTGTTCGCTACGCCGCAGCAGAGCCTGGAGGCGGCCGCCGCGCTGGCGCGCTCGCACGGCCTGGCGGCGCACATCCTCTCCGACGAGATCGAGGGCGAGAGCCGCGTCGTGGGCCAGGTGCACGCGGCGCTGGCGCGGGCCGTGGCGCGG
>NZ_JAPZSC010000042.1 GCF_027531545.1 Silanimonas sp.
CACCTGAACTTCTTCCAGCATGAGTGCGTGCTCGAAGTGCGCACGCCGCGCGTGAAACTGCCCGACGGTACGGTGCACCTGGTCAAGCCCCCGTTTGCCGGCAAGCTCTCGGGCTTCACGCTGCTGTTCGAGGCGCTGGTGCTGATGCTGGCGCCGCAGATGCCGTTTGCCGCCGTGGCGCGCATCGTGGGCATCTCGCCGCACCGCGTGCTGGCGATCTGCAAGCGCTACGTGAGCCTCGCCGTGGCGCAGGCCTACTTCGGCAACGTCCGGGCTCTGGCCATCGACGAGACCTCGCGTGCCCGCGGCCACGACTACATCACGCTGGCGGCCGACGCCGATGAGCGGCGCGTGCTGGCCGTCGTCGAGGGACGTGACGCCAAGGCGGTGGCGGCCATCGCCGATGAGCTGGTCGAGCACGGCTGCCCGCCCGAGCAGATCGACTGCGTCAGCATCGACATGTCCCCGGCCTACATCAAAGGCTGCACCGAGGAACTGCCCAACGCACGCATCACCTTCGACAAGTTCCACGTCGTCTGGCATGCCAACGCGGCGGTGGACAAGATGCGGCGCATCGAGCAGCGCACCGACAAGTCCCTCAAGGGCATGCGTTGGTCGCTGCTGAAGGACCGCGAGAGCCTCAAACCCGAGGCCGCCGCCGATCTGGACGCCCTGATCTCCCGGATGACCACCGTTCGCACCGCCCGAGCCTGGGCCTACATGCCACTGCCGGCAGTGCCGAGAGGCAGTTCTTCACCTCCTGCTGCCAGCGGCTACACCCAGGGCGAGTCGCCTTCCAGGTGCCGCGCCAATTCCATGGCGTCATGCAGGATCCGACCGATCACAAGAAGGCCGGGCTCAAGGCGGTAGACGAGGAAGTGGCGGGGTCGACGGACGATGCCCAGGGCGGGCTTCGCGTGTTCCCGGCTGAGTCGCAGGTGCCAGGAGCGGACGCCAGTGCCGAGTTCGGGCCGCTCGAGGCTGCCTGGTCTGTCTGGCTGGCTTGCCACGTCCCGGAGGGCAGCAACAATCAGGGCCTCGTAGCGAAGCCGGGCCGCTTCGCCGAACTGCTCCTGCGTCCATGCGAGGATGTCCAGAACATCGCGCTGCGCGGCGTCCGACAGGCGATAGCGAAACATCAGCCCGCCGTCTTGATGGCCTGTGCGGCGCGTCGGCCCAACTGTCCGATGAAGTCTTCGATCTGATCGTCACCCACGTCGGCGTACCGGCCGGCGGACACATCGGCCCAGCCCTGGCGGGCGGCCTGCTGCAGGGCCTTCAGTTTGGCCTCTTCGCGACGATCCCGCTCCTCGATGAGACGCAGACCCTCACGCAGCACCTCGCTGGCGTTCTGGTAACGACCGGACCGCACGAGCGTCTCCACCAACTGCTGTTGATGCTCGCTCAGAACGACGTTGCGGGTGGGCATGCGGCAAGGCTCCCAAGATGGAGAGCACGTGATCTGCTCGGCTGCTATTGGCAGATTATGCCAATGTGAGAACGGTCGCGAAGGCGGGCTGTGTAGGTTTCAGTGTCTCCAACTCGCCTCGAGTGGATGCGCGGCTCAGCGAGTCGTCAAGACCGCTGGTCTGGCGGCACTTGCCGATGCACAGGGTGTCAGATACAGTTCATCATTCGCTATCCGCGAATAGAGAACATATGCATTGAGCTGACGCGAAACACGGTGCCGCACGCCAAGTCGAACCCACAGATGGTCTTGCGTCCGCAAGACTTGCTGGTTCTTTTCCGCCTGTCGCTGGATGGGGCATCCGGCGACGCACCCAGCTACGCTGCACTGGCGGCCGACCTGGGGCTCACCGCTTCCGAAGTTCATGCGGCGGTGACGAGAGCAGTGGCAGCCCAGCTGGCACTGAAGGATCCATCCGGCCGGGCCCGCGTGCGGCTCGAACCCCTTCGGCTGTTCGTGCAGCACGGGGCGAGGTACTGCTTCCCGCCTACCCGAGGCCCACAGACCCGAGGCGTGCCGACGGGCTATGCGGCCGCACCGCTGAATGCGGTCATCCGCTCGCCGGCCGGCGAGCTCCCGCCCGTGTGGCCAGACAAGAACGGCACGGTCAGGGGCGAGACCCTGCATCCGCTGTACCCGACGGTGCCCCAGGCCGCTTTGCACCGCAAACCGCTCTACGAGTTGCTCGCGGTGTTCGACGCCATCCGCGCCGGTAGCGCGCGCGAGCGAGCGTTGGCGGTGAAATGGCTGGATGAGCGCTGGTCCGACGCTGCAGCTGACGCGGCCTCGCCATGAACCCCAACGATCCCAACGTCCAGATGCTCGATGTCGTCGCGCAGCGACTCGGCGACGAGCTCTGCGGCCGTTTGGTGTTCGTGGGCGGCGCGGTCGCAGGTCTTCTCATCACGGACCCTGGCCAGCCCGCGATCAGACCCACCGAGGACGTCGATCTGCTGGCCCAGGTGGTCGTGCGCGCCGATTACTACGCCCTGGAGGTCGAGCTCCGTGCCAGAGGCTTCAAACCGGACGTGCGGATGGGGGCGCCGATCTGCCGCTGGACCGTGGGCGGCGTGACGGTGGACGTCATGCCCACGCTACCGGATGTGTTGGGCTTCAGCAACCGCTGGTACCCGCTGGCGTGCGAGACCGCCTGGACAGCAACACTGCCGAGCGGCAGGCGCATCCAGGTGATTACGGCCCCGGCCTTCGTGGCCACCAAACTCGAGGCATTCGCGAGGCGTGGACAGGGCGACTTCCTCTTCAGCCATGACATGGCCGACATCGTCAGCGTGATCGACGGCAGGGAGAGCCTGCTGATCGAACTGCGGCAGGCCCTGCCGGAGTTGCGCCGCCAAGTTGGAACGGCCATCGCGCAGCTGATGGCATCCAGAGGCTTCCTGGACAGTCTGCCTGGGCACTTGCCGGGTGATGCCGCCAGCCAGGCGCGGTTACCAGACCTCCAGGCCAGGCTCCGGCAGATTGCTGCGCTCGGTTGAACCTAGATCCGGCAGTTCCCGTGATGCGATGACCTGATTTGCGAGCGCTGACCTGCACTTGCGGCGTGCTGGCACACTCACCCGATGGGTGAGGCAAGACGCAAGGCGCTGGCGGCGCGCCGAGGTGGGGGCGACGAGCC
>NZ_JAPZSC010000032.1 GCF_027531545.1 Silanimonas sp.
GCGGTCCTGCTGCGCGAACGCCAGCGCCTGCCGCAGCCCCAGAGCTTGCAAAGAGACGTCAACGCGCTCCGCGAGGAGGCCGTGCAGATCCGGCTGCGCCTGTTCGACCTGGTCGATGCCGGTAGCGCGCTTGAAGCGCAGCGCAGCGAGCTTCGGGAGGCACTACCGGACGCGGACGCGGGCGACCCGGCGACGCTGGCGCGCGCGGATGCGCTGCTGCAGACCCGCAGCGAGCTGCTGCGTCGGCTGGAAACCAGCCTGCGCCGGCTTCTGGAGCGTATCGAGCAGGCCGAAGTCGCGCTTGATGGGAAGCTTGCCGCCAGCCTGCAGCTCAAGGCCCTGCTGGATCGCCAGCTGTTCTGGATTCCGAGCCACCGAAGCGTCGACTTCGACTGGCTGCGCGCCCAGCCAGCCGGTTGGGTCGACCTGCTGGCGCCCGGACGACTTGTCGAAAGCAGCGCACGCGCGCTCCAGGTGCTGTCCACGCGGCCATGGAGCGTGCTGGCCGGCAGCCTGCTCGTGGTGGCCTTGTTCGTGTTGCAGCGGCGTGCCCGGCAGGTGTTGCCCGCACTTGCACGCCCCACCCGCACGATTCGCGAGGACAGCTACCGGCACACCTGGCAGGCGCTGGGATGGACCCTGGTCGCCGCCCTGCCCTGGGCGGTGCTGGCGTGGCTCTCGGGGCGTCTGCTGCAGCTCGCAGGAGATCCCGGCCGCTACACGCATTCCATCGGCACAGCGCTCGCC
Organism: Silanimonas sp.; assembly: GCF_027531545.1. GTDB lineage: Bacteria > Pseudomonadota > Gammaproteobacteria > Xanthomonadales > Xanthomonadaceae > Silanimonas. Next base: position 748 of record NZ_JAPZSC010000032.1, read on the forward strand.
GCGCTCGCCGGCAGCGTCGCCCTGTTCACGTTCCTACGCTGGCTGGTCATCGACAACGGGCTGGCGCACGCGCACTTCCGCTGGACCCGCGCCCGTCGCGAAGCGCTGGCGCGGATCGTGCCGCAGGCCGCAGTGGTGCTGCTGCCGGCGCAGTTCCTGAGCACGCTGGCGCTGGTGCGTGGACAGGATCTCGCCATCGACACCGCCGGGCGCAGCCTGCTGATCGTGTTCGCCATCGCGTGTGGCCTGCTGTTCCACTGGTTGCTCGCGCCGGGTCGGCTGTGGAGCCCCCGTGGTGGCGTGGTCGAGCCGGTTCGGCTGCGCCAGGCCCTGCG
>NZ_JAPZSC010000001.1 GCF_027531545.1 Silanimonas sp.
GCCCTGACGGGCCAATACCTTGATCTCCACCGACTCCTCCTGGCTCAGCATCCAGGCGACCTCCAAAAGGTCGCCATCCTCGCCGGGGTGGGTCAGATTTACTTCGGCGACGGTGGGTCAGTTTTCAGTCGGCGGTGACACCAATCACTTTGCACGGCGGTCGATTGACAGTCGAGCCGGGCGACATTTGGGTGATTCCCGAGGGGTTCTCCACCTATGTCGAAGCTCTGCGGCAAGCACCGGTACGCAAACTGATGTTCTGTCAGAACCAGTACTACATTCCTTTTCCTCCTGAACCAGGCAAAGGTGCGTCTGAACTGGGTGTCGACGGCTTCATCGCTTCGAGTCAAGCCGTTCAGAAGCTCTTCGCCGATGTGTATGGATTGACCGATGTGCCGCTCATACCTTGCGCCGTCGATCCGCGTCGATTCACGCCAGCGCCGAACAAGAAACTCCAAGTGGCCTGCATGCCACGCAAGCTGGGCGACTACGCTGCATTCGTGCAGGCGACGTTACGACGGATGCACCCACGCCACGCAAACGTTCCTTGGGTCGCCATCCAGGGGGGTACGCAGCAGGAAGCCGCAGCAGCACTCGGCGAAAGCGCCGTGTTCTTTTCCCTGTCACACAAAGAGTCCTTTGGACTCCCACCTCTGGAAGCGATGGCCGCAGGATGCTTGGTCGCCGGCTTCCATGGTGACGGCGGGCGCGAGTACATGAACGAGGAGAATGGCTGGTGGGCGGATACTGGCGATTGGCGGGCCTGCGTCGAAGGCCTGGCAGCGGCGTTGGACATGTACAAGGCGGAGCCGTCGGCGAGCTCATCGGTTCGTCAGGCCATGGCCGCAACCGTGGCCCGCTACAGCCCGGCGATGATGGAGGAAGCCTTGCTGGAGTTCTGGCGGATAGAGATCGATCGCATCTAGAGCAACGACGATAGCCGGGGAAGAAACCCTGGCCTGCGCGAGCCTGCGCACTCACTTCGTGAGGTTCATCTGGGCAGGCATGCCGTCGCCACTCGCCGCACAGGGCAACGCATTCACAGCGTTGTGATCGAAGCCAAAAAGAAAGGCCCGCTTACGCGGGCCTTTCTCGTGTTGCGACTAACCCGCAAGGATTAGTTGGTGCCCGGACGCTGCATCGCGGTGTTGGCGATCGAACCGGTGACGCCATTCACGATCTGGTACAGACCCTGGATGTCGTTGTTCGGGCCAGCAACCGTGGCGACCAGCGTACCGCGCGAGTTGCCCGTGAAGCTGACGATGTCCGAGACGCTCAGGACGATGGTGCCGCCGGCCGGGATGGTGCCCGTGGCCGCCGAACCCAGCGCCGCCGTCGTGCCGGTTTCCGTCTGCGCCGCGATGGTGTACGGACGGGCCACCGAACCGGTGTTCGTCAGGACAACGCGGCTCAGCCAGCCAGCCGGGAGCTGGACGAACGGGGCCTGCAGCGTGGTGCCGTTGCGGGTGATGGAACCCAGCGTGACCGGGCCGAGGCTGGTGACCGAGTACAGCGCCGTGTCAGCCGACACCGCATTGAAGGTCTGAGCGTAGCCCGACGCCGGGATGGCGACGCCCGTGCGCGGGGCATAGCACAGCGAAGCGTTGACGGCCGTCGCGCCGGTGTCGAAGCGGGCCGAGGTGGCCGTGACCGCGTTCGCGGCAACGTCGACGGTCGAGCAGTCGGCGTTCACCGAGAAGTAAACGCGGCTCAGCGCAGCACCCGAGAACGTGCCGTTGGAGTTGGCCGCGGCCGAGAAATCACCAGCGATCGAGTGGGTCGAGTCGGCGTCGAGCAGATCGGCCAGCGTGGCGGCAACGCCGTTGGCGAGGCGCGGCTGAGTCGCGGTCGAGCCCTGAGCAACGGCGACGTTGGCGCGGGTGTCAAACACGATCGTACCGATGTTGCCACGGTCAACCGAGCTGGTCGGGGCGGCCGAGACGAAGCGCGAGAACGACGGACTGGCCTCGACGTTGGCGACGGCGCCACGCGGGTTGAGCACGGCCAGGCCGTAGCTCTGGGCGAACGAGATGTAGTTACCCGAGAGGGTAGTGATCAGGCCCGCGGTGCCGCCCGCAGCAGCCTGCGACGGCTGATCGTACAGGCTGTACGAGCAGGAGCCGGCGGTGGTGGCCGTGATGTTGCGGTTGCCGTTGATGGTCAGGGTGTTGACCGACTTCAGCAGGCCGGTGCCCGAGGTGATCGAGAAGGTGATCACGTTGGTGCCGAGACCGTTGATGGCGCCGATGGTGGCACCCGTCAGGTCGCCCGCGACGCCGGTGCCGGCGCCCAGGGTCACGGCGCTACCGGCCGAGAAACGGACGTTGCTCGAGCACTCGACGCGCGCGTAGCGCACTTCGTTCTCGGAGAAGTTGTAACGGAGGTTCGCAGCCAGGTCGAGCGCGTTGGCGGCGTTCGTGATGGCGAGGCCGTTCGTCGGGTTGGAGATGATCAGCTCCGACGCGAAGGTCACCGGAGTCGAACCGCCGGTGGCGCTGAGGTTGACCTGCGCCTGGGCCGCCGTGGCGAACAGGCCACCGACGATCGCTGCGGCGAGAATCTTCTTGTTGAGGGTCATTACGTTGTTACTCCTAAGCTTAGGGTTTTGAAGCATCAGAACAGCACAACGTCCGGGCACCACCTAGCGCCTGCATGCATCATGCCGGCGCCGGCACGGGAGGAAAGTTGCCGCCGGAACTCACTATGACAGAGAGATCGCGGTTTTGGCACCCACCTTCTGCGCATGCAAGAGCACCACGCAGTCCCCAAACGCCCGCCGATAGTAGTACGTGGCTTTTCAGGGCGTCAACGATTGTGGAGAAATTGTTAGCTAGGCTCGTCACACAACCGAAAAGAACCGCCACGGCAATGACTTACGGCAGAGTCCTTTGTCCGTCTATTCGCGCGGGATTTCACCCAAACGGGCCTTCAGCGCCTCGGTGATCTGCCTTGCCTGGCTGGCATCTTCGATCACGTAGGGGGTGATCAGGATCATCAGTTCAGTGCGGTCGGTCTTGCGGCTGCGGCTGCGAAACAGCTCACCGACCACCGGCAGGCGCCCCAAACCCGGGATCTCGGTGCCGCCGTTCGTCGTCGTGTTCGAAATGAGCCCCCCCATCAGGGTCGCTTCACCGTCGGAGAGGCTCATCGCCGTTTGCAACCGGCGCGAAAAGATGCTAGGCGACGAAATCGTACTCGATTCGGTCTGCTGCGCCTCGCTGACCTCTTGGCTCACGGTCAGGTCGACGCGCTGGCTCGAATGCACGATCGGCTTGATCTCGAGGAGCACGCCGGTCTTGCGGTACTGCACCTGCTGGAGGATCGACGGCGTCACGCCACCGAGGTCGGGCGCCGTGGCCTGGCTGGTGAGGATCGGTACTTCCGTACCCACGTCGATGCTCGCGCTTTCGCCACTGCGCACCATCAGGCGCGGCGTGGAAAGGATGTTCACCCGTTGGCTGTTCTGGAACAGGTTCATCACGGCGCGCACCTGCCCACTCGACGAGATCGGCCTCCACACCACGCCGCGGGTGGGCACTGTTCCCGTGTAGGCGCCGAGGCTTCCGCCGAAATCGCTGATGCCGGCCTCGCGCAGCGCCCACTCCACGCCGTGCGAAAACTCGTCGTTGAGCGTGACCTCCGCCACCGTCACTTCCACCAGCACCTGCCGAGCCGGCTGGTCGAGGCGCGCAAGCACGCTTTGCAAGGTGCGCCAGCGGCTCGCCTCACCCTGGAAGATGATGGCGTTGCGCTGCGGGTCGACGACGATGCGGCTGCCATCCGGCGCCACGCTCACCGACGCCTGCGCGCCAGTGCCGGCGCTCCCGCTGCCGCCCGACGCCACCGTGCGGCCCGGCTCGTCGAAGCCATTCCCGCCCTGCACGGTAGTCGTGCCCTGGCGGCCGGCCGAGGCGCTGGTGCCCGAGGTCGAGGTCGACCCCGTGCCGCCGATCAGCGCCTCCATCGTGATGCGCAGGCTCTCGGCCGTGGTGTGGCGCACCTGGTAGATGTAGGCGCCTGCCTGCGTGCCGCCGTCATCGGCGGGCTGGTCAAGCGTCTCGGCCCACTGCGCCACGGCTTCGAGTGCCGCATCCGACTCGCTGAACACCACGAGGGCATTCGCGGAGGCCACCGGCACGAAGGTCAGCGCACCGCCGCTGCCGGGCGTGCTGCGGAAGGAGAACCCTTGGCCGGACAGCAACTCGCGGAGCTCCTTGGCGAGCACGTCGACGCTCAGGTACAGCGGCGAAATCCGCAGCGAGCGCTTCTCGCGCAGGCCCGTGCGGTCCAGCAACTGCACCGCTTCCATCGCCGAGTTCACCAGCGCCGGCGGGCCGCTGAGCAGCAGCGCGTTGTTGTCGTTGAGTTCGGTGACCTGCAGGCCCGCGGGGCCGCCGCTGCCATAGAGCGTGCGGACCTGCGCACTGATGCGCGCCGGGTCCGCGACGTCGAGCGGCATGAACACGAAGATCGGGCGCTGGCCAGCGGGCACCTCGGGCAAGGCGCGGCCGGTCAGCAACTGCGGCGCTTCGACGACGGCACCCGACTCGGCGGTGAAGCGCAAGCGCCCCTGCTCTTGCACGACGGCGACGCCGTAGCGCTTCAAGACTTCCTCGGCGATCGCGTATAGGCGGTTCGGCGGCTCAGGATCGACGAGGCGGAGGCTCACGAGGTCCTGCTTGTCGCGCACCGCCTGCTCGACCTCGATCGAGAAGCCCAACTGGTTGGCGAACACCTCGTCGATGAAGGCGGTGAGGTTCGCGCCGTCGATGGCGAGGGCGATCGGTGCCCCGCCCGGCCGGACCGGGCTGCGGCGCGCATCGAGGAGCCGCGCGGGCGGCGCTTCGGTCCGCGGCCCCTCGGAGATGCGCGCGCCTTCATCGGCGGCGTCCTCGGCCACCGCGGGCGTCTCCGTCGTCGGCAGCGGGGCGCGCAGCGGCTCCGGCAAGTTCGCCGGGGCAGTGGCGCAACCAGCGAGCACGAGCGCGACCAGCAGGGCGAGGGGCAGTCGGGCGGGCGTCAGCGAAAGGGGCATGGGTTCGTCCGGATCACATCAATCGGTTCAAGGCTGGCGGGCGTCGAGGAGGCGCGCCTCGTGGCGCTCCCCGCGACCGTCGCGCCATTCGGCACGGGTGGCCGCCACGGTGGTGACTTCAGCGCCATCGGGCAAGCGCTCGCCTTCCGCGGCACGTACGCGGCGTCCATCAGGCATCTCGAACAGCGCGCGCCAGCGGCCGGCGACGCGCACCGTCCCCAGCAGGCGGGGCTGAGGGGCCTCGGCCGCCGCAGCGGCGACCTTCGCGGGCTCGGAGGCCCAGACGGGCACATCCCACGGCGTCGGCGGGGTCGAGGAGACGGCGGGCAGCGCCCAGGCCAGCGGGCCGGTCGTCGTCGCCGGCAAACGGGTGGGCGTGGTGCCCAACACAAGGAACGCCAGCCCACCCAACACGAAGGCGACGATGACGCGACGCACGTCGGGCTGACGCATCGCGGCACGAACACGCGCGACGGCAAGGGTCCAAGCGGTGCTCATTCGCCCTCCCCCGCCTTGCGGAGGTAGCCGCGGACGATGAGCTGCACGGTGGCCGGCGATCCGTCGCGGATCTCGATGCGCTCGACGCGCAACCACGGCCGCTGCGCCAAGTCCTGCAACGCGCTGTCGATGGCGCTTGGCGTGGCACCGGCATCCAGCCGGGCCACGACCTGCCAGAGGTCAGGCACACCCTCGACGTCGAGCGCCGCCTCCGAACGCACGCGGGGCTGGTCGAGGCCGGCCGTGGTGGCCAGGGCGCTCAGCATCGCCTGCAGTTCGGCCTGTGCCTCGCCGGCGCTGGCCGCGGCCGTCATCGTCGCCTCCATCGTTGCGAGCGCGTCACGTGCCTCCGTAGCGCGGCCGGTCCACGCCGCATCGGCGGCCGCACCCTCGAGCCGCCCCAGCAGGCTGCGATCCTGCAAGTAGCGCTCGATGCGCGCGCCGCGGGCCTCCGAAAGGGCGATCGCTGCGTGCAGGACGGCCACCAGGAGGGCCAGGCCGACGGCGATGCGTAGGCGGCGGTTCGCGCGCCATTGGCCTTGCAAGGACTGCCAGGCAGCGCTCATGGCGTGGCCTCCGGCGACGTTGCCGCAGGGGCATCGAGATCGACTTCGAGAACGATGCGGCCCGCTTCGCTGGGATTGGCGACGATTTCGGCGAGCGCCGGGTGCTCGCGGAAGGCCTGGACGAAAACCCTCGGATCGCTGGTCGCCGATTGCACTTCGACCCGCAAGCCGCCGGCATCCCGGTTCCACGTGAGCAGGCGTGCATCCGCGGGAAGGCCACGCTTCAGGTCGCCAATCAGCACATGGTCCACCGGTGTGTTCGACAGATCGACGTAGGCCGCCATGCGGGCCTGCGCGGCTTCGGCCTGCTCGCGGGCCTCGATCAGCGGCATCGACTCGCGGCGGACACGGTCGAGTTCCGCGTCCTGCCAGCGGGCCGCAACGGCCCAGATCGCGGTGGCGACCACCTGCCAGCCCAGGAGCAGGCCGGCCACCAGGCCAAGGCTGCGCCAGAACGCGCGCTCCAATTGGGTCGCCGACCAACGCAGTCGATCGTCGGCACGGCCCCACGGCGACGACGCCAGCGGCAAGGTCTCCACCGGTGGAGGCGTGACATCGTCAGCCGTGAGCGAGGCGGAGCGCAGGAATCGGCCCCAGGACGCGGCATCCGGGGCCGACGGCCACCAGCGCGAGGCAAACAGCCGCCCCTCGCGCCAGACCTGACCCTCCACGCCTTCGCGCATGGCCAGCAGACGCGTCGCCTCGGGCGTCGCCGGTGGTGGACGAAGCCCACTTTCCGGCACGAGTGTGGCCGCAGGATCGACGTCGGCGAGAACAGCGGCGTCGACCAGCCAGACCTGTGCCACGTCGTCCTGCCAACGCGCGATCCAGCGCCCGCCCTCCGACGGCAGAGCGCGGGACGCAGCGAGCTTCAGCGCGGCAGTTCGCTGGTCAGCGGCGAGTTGCGGAAACGCAAGGCGGCGATGTTCGCAAGCCGTGCGCGGCACGACGACTTCGACGGCCCCCAGCCAGCCTCCCGACTGGATCGCTTCGCCCTCAGCCCCGATCCAGCGGCGCGTCGGCGAAAAGAGGGCTTGGAATCGTCGGCGGAGCGTCATCTGCATCGGGGCGAGGGGCGCGGTAGACGGCATCGACAGTCCACGGCGCCGCTTGATCCGCCAAGGGGGTCAATCGTACATGGATGCGCCAGGCCCTGCCTGAGGCGCCCCAGAACGCCAGACGCCACGCCTCCGACGGCGCGTTGCGGAAATCGGTATCGCGATCGCCGAGCAGCCGCGCCCCGGTTTCAGCCTCGAACTGCCGACCCGAGAAAAACAGGGCCTCATCGCGTCGAGCGAGGCGATCACGGCATACCGTGCCGCAATCCTCGACGAAGGCTGCGAGCAGGGGCAACGGGGCGGTGTTGAGGTTCAGTGCCCCGCTGTAGGCACTCGTCGACCAGTCTTGCGCCCGGGCCAGCACCGCGGGCGGCAGCGCGTCCCAGCCCAGCACGCGCGACAACTCGCGCGGATGGAGCAAGGGCCGACCGGGCGGCGGCGAACGCCCTACCCGCTCGTACTCGCGGGCCTCGGCGCCATTGAGCCGGCGCAGGTCATCCGCGTCGGTGTAGTCGGCAAGGCGGTCGACGAGGGCCGGCACATCGCGCGCGGGCGCGCCCGCCGCCGCGAGCAGGCGCGGCACCGGCGAGGTTTCCGGAAAAGCCACGGGCACGAGGCCGGATTCGTCCTGGATGGCGACGGTGATGCCGCCGAGGCCTCGATACGGATGGCCGTCGAGGCGCAGTTCGCCGCCACGGGGGCTGCGATCGAACCCTCCGAAATCCTCCAATCGCCGCGCCGCGAGTTCGCCGTCGGGAATCGGCGACAGGGGCTGGCCGGCCTGGGTCAACGGCACCGTGGCCGCGACGTACAGCAGTGTTTCGCGAGTCGATACGAGGGCGATGCGGTCGTCGACCTCGGCGCGATCCAGCGTCGCTTCCGCCACCCGCTCCCGCGTCCAGAGCATCAGGAAGCCCACGCCCACGGCGATGGCCACCAGCATCCAGAGCACCATGGCCAAGATGAAGCCCTGCTCCCGCGAGCGGCATTCAGAACGAGCCATCGATCTGCTCCATCCGATTGGCCAGCGCGGGAGGCAGGCCGACCGCCGGCCCCACGTGCGCCCACCACAGGCGAACACCCTGCTCGGTGCGCCAGCCAAGGCGCACCGCGCGCGGCAAAACCTCAGCGGGCTGCTCGGGGACTGGCCAGACGTCGTGCCAGCGGCCGCCCGAGTCGAGGTAGGCGAAGGCCGCATCCTCGAGATTCGCGCTGACGAGCGGCCAGTCCGCACCGCCCTCGGCATAGACCACCTGACGCCCCCGTTCGGCGTCGACGAGGCGCCAGCCAACGCGTGCCGCGGCACCGGCTCGCAGGGCGTCGAGGCAAAGGAACTCCATCGCCGTGGCGTCGCCGCGGAACGCCAGCGCTTCGCCCGGGCGATCCGCCGCAGCCGCGGCGATCGTGTCGCGGAACCAGCGCTCGTGCAGCGCGGCAACCCGCGCATCGCGCTCATGGCGGAGGACGCGCTCGCGCATCCCGAGCACATGGACGAGCGACTGCATGAGCAGGGTGGCCACCAGGGCGATGACCACCAGGGTCACCATCGCCTCCAGAAGGCTGAAGCCGCGTGCGTTCATAGCGACTCCGGGAACCGCACCTGGCGCCAGCCGGCCTTGCGCACGACGAAGCGATGGTCGACCTGCGTCCCTGAAAGCAACTCGACCTCAACGCGGTACAGGCCTACCTCGTAGTACCCGGGTTGGAGGTAATCGGTCAGGCCGTCGCGCGGCGCTTCGACGGGCGTCGCCGTCCAGCGCATCCGTCGATCGCCGAGCGGTTCGTCGCCGGTCGGCTGCAGCATCGGGTTCAGGTTTTCGATGCGCGACAGCGCACTCTGCGTCGCCGTATCCCGACGCGCCGCTGCATCGACGCGCTCGATTGACCGCAGCGACGTGTTGAGCGCCGCGAACAAAGCCATGCCGCCCGCGGCGAGGATGGCGAGCGCCACGATGGCTTCGAGCAGAGTGAAGCCGTGGTGGTCACGGTGCATCGGTGAGCTCCACGACACGGCAGTCCGGCGCGAGTGCCTCAAGGCGCATCGAAAGGCCCGCGCCCTGCGCCTGCAGTTGGCCCCCTTCGCACCAGCCGTTGGCCGCGAGTTCGAGCGGCGTCAGCGCGACCACGCGCCAGCCCGATGGCCAGACGAGGCCCGGTCGTTCGACGAGGCTGCCGGCCTCCCAGCGGAACGGCCGACCCGCTTGGCGCGCCATCGCCGGCAAACCCTGAATGCGGCGCAGCACGTCGTCGCGATCACCGGCAGCCTGCACGCGATCCGCAGTGCGCGACAGCGAAGGGGCGATGAGCCCCGCCGCCAGCCCGAGCAGCACCAGCACGACCAGCATCTCCAGCAGGCTGAACCCGCGCATCGCCAAGGCGGCGGGCTCAGTTCGCCGGCGGCAGTACGCCAAGGTCGGCATCGTTGCCTTCGCCTCCCGGCGCCTTGTCGGCACCGAAGGAGTAAAGCGCGAAGCTTTGGCCATCGCGCCCGGGAATCGAATACTGGTAGGGCGTGTCCCAAGGATCCAGCGGGGCCGCTTCCTCGAGGTAGGGGCCGCGCCAGCGTTCGGCCGCGCGCGGCTCGGACGGCTTGGCATAAAGCACGCCCAGCCCCTCGTCGACCGTCGGCAGGCGACCCATGTCGAGGCGGAACGTCTCGACCGCGCCGCGCAGCATCTTGATTTGGGTCTCGGCGACACGTACCTGCGAGCCCTCGAGCTGGGTGAAGAGGCGCGGGCCGACGAGGCTGGCGATCAAGCCGATGATGACGAGGACGACGAGGATCTCGAGCAGGGTGAAGCCGCGGGCGGCGCGAGGGGAACGGGACATTCGGGGGCTCACAGGGGCAGGTCGTTGACGCTGGTGATGGCGAGGATGACGGCGGTGACCAGCAAGCCGATCGCACCGCCGATCACGATGATGGCCGCGGGCTCGATGAGCTTGAGCGCGCGCTGCATGCGTTCGCGGCCGCTGGTCTGGTAGAGGCGCGACAAGGCGAGCAGCAGCTTCGGCAGCTCGCCGGAGGCCTCGCCTACCGAGACCAGGTCGTAGCCGCTGGCGTTGAGCGCGCGATGCTCGCGCAGTGCATGGGAGAGCGTCGCCCCGCCGCGCACCGAGCGCGTGACCTGCGACAGGCGCGCCCGAAGGAAAGCGAGCCCGACCGAGGCCGCCGAAAGATCCAGCGCGCGCGTCAGTTCGACGCGGTTGGACAACAGCGTGCCGAGCGTGCCGGCCCAGCGCCCGACCTCGGACTCCATCAGCCAAGGGCCCAGCAGCGGGGCTTTGGCACAGGCTTCGAGGATCGACTGGCGCACGCTATCGCGACGCAGCAGCAGCACGAGGAAGGCAACCAGCGCAGCGGCGGCCAGAGCAACAAAGCCAATGTGGTCGGCGAACCAAACGCCGCCGCCGATCACCCAGCGCGAGAGCGCCGGCAGTTGCTCGGCCCGCTGCGCCAACAGTCCACCGAAGCGCGGAACCACCCACAGGAAGACGATGCAGACCGCGCCGATGCCAGAAGCGACGAGCACCGCCGGGTAGACCAGCGCCGACCGAACCTCGGCTTGAAGGCGCAGGTCGTATTCGTACTGGCGCGCGCCGTCCTCGAGGGCCGGCCCCAACCGACCGGTGAGCTCGCTCGCCTCGACGAGCTGCTGGATGTAGGCCGGCAGGTCGAGCCCACTGGCGGCCAGGGCGTGGGCGAAACTGTCGCCGCGGCGCACCGCCTTGGCCATCGCGGCGAACGCGCCGGTGATCTTCGGATGGTGGCTGGAGTTGGACAGCGACGTGAGTGCCGTCGCGAGGCTGACACCCGAGTCGACGAGGGTCGCGAACTCCTGCAGCACGAGCTGCATTTCCCGGGGCGAGGGCGGCAGCCGATCCCGCCAGGCGTCGACGACGGGTTGGTCCGGCTCGAGCAGCACGGGCGTGAGGCCGCGCCTCAGCACTTCCCGGTCCGCGGCCCGGAGGTCAGCGGCTTCGAGCAGGCCGCTGACTTCCTGGCCGCGCCCATCGATGGCGCGATAACGGAAGTTCACGGTGCCGATGCTCCGACGTCATCGGCGGCTTCGAGCGCGGCGCCGGTGATGCGCACCACCTCGTCGACAGTGGTCAGCCCGCGGAGAGCCTTCAGCAAGCCGTCCTCGCGCAGGGTCAGGCTGCCCTTGCTGCTGGCATGCCGGCGCATCTCGCCGGCGCTCGCGCGCTGCATGACCAGCCCCTGCAGTTCGGGATCGACATCAACAAGCTCGTAGATGCCAACGCGACCGCGGTAGCCGGTGCCCTGGCAGGCCGGGCAACCAACCGCCTTGCGCCAGCGCGGCGTCTCGCCCGGCGCCAGATGCGCGGCGGTGGCCGCAATATCGGGATGGACATCGGCAGGGACGGCGCACGCAGTACAGAGGCGACGCAGAAGGCGCTGGGCCTGCACGGCGCGCACGCTGGTCGCGACGAGGAAGGGTTCGACGCCCATGTCGACGAGGCGGGTGAACGCGCTGACGGCGTCGTTGGTGTGCAGGGTGGAGAACACGAGGTGGCCGGTGAGCGCCGCCTGGATGGCGATCTCGGCGGTCTCGCGGTCGCGGATCTCGCCGATCATCACCACGTCGGGGTCCTGGCGCAGGATGGCGCGCAGCGCACGGGCGAAGGTGTAGCCGATCTCGGCGTTGGCCTGGATCTGGGTGATGCCCTTGACGCGGTACTCGACGGGATCCTCGACCGTGATGATCTTTTCCTCGCGGTCGTTGATGCTCTCGAGGGTGGCGTACAGCGTCGTGCTCTTGCCGGAACCGGTGGGGCCGGTCACCAGCACGATGCCGTGTGGCTCAGCCGCCCAGCGCCGGAACCGGGCGAGATCGCGCGGCTCGAAGCCGAGCTTCTCCAGCGACAGGTCCTCGCGCTCCTTCGGCAGCAGGCGCATCACGATCGATTCGCCGTGCACCCCAGGCACCGCCGAGGCGCGAACGTCGACCTCCTTGCCGCTGACGCGGGCGGACAGCCGGCCGTCCTGCGGCAGGCGTCGCTCGGCGATATCCATGCCGGAAATCAGCTTCACGCGCGATGCCACGGCAGCGAAGCGCGAGAGCGGCAGTTGCAGCACCGGATGCAGAACGCCGTCGATGCGGAAGCGCACGCTGAAGCTGTCCTCCTCGGGCTCGACGTGGATGTCGGACGCGGCGCGGTCCATCGCCTGCGCCAGCAGCGAGTTCACCAGCTCGATGACAGGCGCCTCTTCCGCGAGCTCGCGGAGGTGACCGACATCGTCGTCTTCGGCCTCGCCCGCGCGGTTCGCCCGCTGGAAGGCATCCACGAGGCGCTCGACGTCCTGGGCGCGGGCGAGGCGCCACTGCCACGGCGCCGCCAGCCGCTTTTCCAGAACTTCGTTGACGGTGGCGTCCAGGGGATCGCGAGCAACGACGAGAAGCTCGCCCTCTGCGATGCGCCACGCCGCCACGCCCTGGTCGACCCACCAGTCGACGGCAACACCGGGGGCGGCGTCCCCCAAGCGGAACGCCTCGTTGTCCTGCGGCCACTCGGAGGACGCCAGAATCGGCATCGCCAACTGTTCCGCGAGGACCGGGATCAACGCTTCCTCCGACAGCGCGCCAAGCCGGACAAGGATCTGGCCGACGCGTCCGCCGATTTGCGGCTGCAGGCTCAGGGCTCGCGCAAGGTCCGCCGGAACGACCAGGCGGCGCTCGACGAGCAGGTCGCCGAGACGGCGGGGACTGGGCGCGGCCCTTGGGGCGCCGGGGTCTCGGAAGGCGTCGGTGGTCAGCATGCCGCCATCTTAATGCCCAGCCGCGCGGCTGCGGCCGGCCGGAAACAACGCGGCCCGCACGCAGCGGGCCGCCTTCCTTCCGTCGCCGCCACCGTCAATGTCGGGTTCGGGCGAACAACCGGGTGAGCCGGTCCTTCGCCAGCAGCTTTTCCTTCTTCATCCGGGCCAGCGTCATGTCGTCGATCGGCAGCACGCCGAGCTCGGCGTCCATCACCTTGCTGTTCAGCTGCTGGTGGTGGCGGTAGAGCTGGCGGAACTCCGGATCGGACTTGATCAAGGCTTCGACATCGGCGGTGGATTGACCTTCGAACATTTCAGCGACCTCCTCAAACGCGAACGCCCCGGCTCGGAGGCGCGGGGCGTTGGGGTTGGACTGGGGTCAGGTCGGGAAGGCTGGCCGCCTCGGGCCGCGGGCCACGCGCATCCCGGGCGGGACGCGGCAGCGGGGGCGGGATGAGGTCAGCGGTCATCGGCCTGGCTCGTTCTCCCGAAGGGAACAGCCCCCTCGGGAAAACGACGCTACGCCCGCCGCCGCGGGGCGGCAAGGCCTTTTTCCGCCCCGGAAACACCACTTAACAAGACCGCTCGGAAGCCCTCACCCGCCCCTAACGGGGTTCAGCCGGGTGAAGGCGAACCGCCCTCAGCGGACGGTGATTTCCACCCGGCGGTTGGCCGCGCGGCCTTCCGCCGAGCCGTTGTCGGCCACCGGGTCGGCGGCACCGCGGCCGTCGGTGCGGATCGAACCGCTGGCGCCCGACTCCTTGAGGATGGCGGCGACGGCCTCGGCCCTGCGCAGGGACAGCGCCTGGTTCGCAGCGGCGGCGCCCTGGCTGTCGGTGTAGCCGACGACCTCGACATTGCGGCCGCCGATCTCCATGGCAAGGCGACGGAGGCTGGCGTTGGCTTCGGTGGTCAGGGCGGCGCGACCGCTGGCGAAGGCCGAACCGGCCAGCGTGTAGACCGTCGCCGGCCCGACGCTGCGCGAGGGCGGCAGGGGCGCGTCGGCGGCCAGCGCTTCGGCCACGAGCGAGTTCGCCAGTTCGGCTTCCTCGCGGGCCAGCGCGGCCTCGCGGCCGCGGCTGGCGGCCAGGCGGCGCGCCTGCTCGGCATCAGCCTTGGCCTGCTCGGCCAGCGCGAAGGTCTCGGCGCGCGCGATGCGCTCCATTTCGGCTTCTTCCTGTCGAGCGAGGTTCTGCATGCGCAGGCGCTCGGCGTCGCGACGGGCGGCATCGGCATCGCGGCGCGCGGCCGCCACCATGATCTGGTCGCGCTCGCGGTCGAGGTCGGTCGACTGCCGCGCCAACGCGTCGGCCTGCGCCGCGGCCAAGGCCGCACGCACGCGCCGCTCGGCCACGAATTGGGCCGAGGCGTACTCCTTCGACTTCGCGAGGGCGAGGGCCTGCACGGCCTGCTGGGCCTTCAGCCGCTCGACGCCGCCCATGCCGGCGAGTTGGGCGTCGCCATCGAGCTGGGCGAGTTGGGCCTGGAGACGGGCGACGACGGGGTCGATCTCGTCATCGGCGGACACGGCGGGCACGGCCAGCGCGACGGCAGCAGCGAACGCGAGGCCGCGGGCCAGGGCGTGGATTCGGACAGAGTGGAAAGCACGCATCGGATCAATCTCCCTGGACCAGCAGGCGGCGGCGCAGCTCGGCGTTGCGCGCGGCTTTGGAATCAACCTCGGCCTCGAGCGTGGCGCGGCGGGCTTCGGCGGCGGCGACCGCCGCGGCGGCCTCGGCTTCCCGCGCGGCAACGAGGGCTTCGGCATGGCGTTTGCGCGATGCGGCATCGCGGGCCGCGGCGAGGCGCTGGCGGGCCTCGTCGAGCGCCTGCTGGGCCGCGCCGCGGGGCTCGAGGGCATCGGCGCTGCGGATGGCGCGGTCGGCCGCGTCGAGTTCGGCGGTGGGCGGCGGGACGCTGGCGCAGCCGCCCAGCAGCGTCGCGAGGAGGAGGCCGGCGGCAAGGCCGGCGGGGACGTTTCGGCTCATGGGGATACGGGTCGCTTTTGGTGGCGGAACGCGGCTATTCTCAAAAGCCTGACCCGGTTACGCAATGGCGCTGAGGAGCCCATCCCCATGGACATCGGCTATTTCCTGAAGCTGATGACGGAGAAGAACGCCTCCGACATGTTCCTCACGACCGGCGCGCCGGTGTACATCAAGGTCGAGGGCAAGCTCTATCCGCTCGGCAACACCGGCCTCCCGGCCGGCATGGTGAAGAAGATCGCCTACTCGCTGATGGACGAGGGCCAGGTGCCCCAGTTCGAGCGCGACCTTGAGTACAACATGGCGATCGCCGTGAAGGACGCCGGGCGTTTCCGCGTCAACGTGTTCAAGCAGCGCGGCGAGGTCGGCATGGTCATCCGTGCGATCAAGAGCACGGTGCCGACGCTCGAACAGCTGCAGCTGCCCCACGTGCTGAAGGACATCATCATGGAACCCCGCGGCCTCGTGCTCGTGGTGGGTTCCACGGGCTCGGGCAAGTCGACCGCGCTGGCCTCGATGATCGACTACCGCAACACCAACTCGACCGGCCACATCCTCACCATCGAGGACCCGATCGAGTTCCTGCACACGCACAAGAAGTCCATCGTCAACCAGCGCGAGGTCGGCCTCGACACCCACGCCTTCCACAACGCGCTGAAGAACGCGATGCGCGAGGCGCCGGACGTCATCCTGATCGGCGAGATCCTCGATTCCGTGACCATGGAATCGGCCATCGCCTTCGCCGAGACCGGCCACCTCTGCCTCGCGACGCTGCACTCGAACAACGCCGACCAGACGCTGGAGCGCATCCTCAACTTCTTCCCCGAGGCGGCGCACAAGAACATCCTGATGAACCTGTCCTTGAACCTGAAGGCGGTCGTCTCGCTGCGCCTCGTGATCGGCAAGGACGGCAAGCGCCTGCCCGCCTCCGAGATCCTGATCAACACCCCGATGATCCGCGACCTGATCCGCCGCGGCCAGATCCACGAGGTGAAGGAGGCGATGGAGAAGTCGCTGGAAGCGGGCATGCACACCTTCGACCAGTCGCTGTTCAAGCTCTACAAGGAAGGCAAGATCGACCTCGAGGAAGCGCTGCGGAAGGCCGACTCGCGCGATGGCCTGGCCCTGCGCATCCGCCTGTCGGAAGGCGCGAACGCCGAGCACGATCCCTACGCCGACGTGTTCGGCGGTGCGGGCGGCGCCTTCGGCTGATCAACCCGGAGGAGGCGCGTCCGGCTGGGCTTCCGGCGCGGCGCGCTGGAAGGCCTCCAGCGTGAGGCACTGCGCGTCGATGCGCCGCACGGTCGGATAGGGCGAGAGGTCGAGCGCGAACCGCCGTGCGTTGTAGACCATCGGCACCAGCAGGCAGTCCGCGAGGCCGGGGTGCTCCCCGTCGCAGAAGCTGCCAGTGGACGGGTGCTCCGCCAGCAAGGCCTCGATCGCTTCGAAGCCCAACGACAGCCAGTGGCGGATCCAGGCTTCGCGCTGCTCCGGCGTCGCCTTGAACTCGCGCTCGAGGTACTGCAGCACCCGCAGGTTGCCCAAGGGGTGCATGTCGCAAGCGATGAGTTGGGCCAGCCCGCGCACCCGGGCGCGCTCGCGCGCGGTCGCCGGCAGCAGCGGCTGGTCGGCGAAGGTCTCGTCGAGGTACTCGATGATCGCCATCGACTGACGCACCAGCCGCTGGCCGTGCTGCAGCGTGGGCACGAGGCCCTGCGGGTTGACCTTCCGGAACTCGGCACCATGCTGCTCGCCACCGCCTCGCACCAGATGCACCGGCGCCAGCTGGTAATCGAGCCCCTTGAGGTTCAAAGCGATGCGCACGCGGTAGGCGGCGCTCGAGCGCCAGTAGGAATACAGCCGCAATCCGCCGCTCACCATGGCTTTGCCCTCCCCGGCCCTTCCCTGCCAGCCTAGCGCGGCAGGCTCAATCCTGCCGCTTCATCACCTGCTCGATGGCGCCGAAGATCGACTTGCCGTCGGCATCCAACATTTCGATGCGCACGGTGTCGCCGAACTTCATGAAGGGCGTCGAGGGCTTGCCGTCGCGGAGCGTCTCGATGGTGCGCTGTTCGGCGAAGCAGCTCGCCCCCTTGTCGGTGCTCTGGTTCGCGACCGTGCCCGAGCCGACGATCGTGCCGGCCGACAGCGGACGCGTCTTCGCGGCGTGGGCGACCAGCTGCGCGAAGCTGAACTGCATGTCCTCGCCGGCCTCCGGCGCGCCGAACCACTCGCCATTGATGTGGGTGAGCAGCGGGCGGTGCACCTTGCTGTCCTTCCAGGCGTCACCCAGCTCATCCGGCGTGACGAACACCGGACTCAAGGCCGAACGCGGCTTGCTCTGCAGGAAGCCGAAACCCTTGGCCAGCTCGTTCGGGATCAGGTTGCGCAAGCTGACGTCGTTGACGAGTCCGACCAGCTGGATGTGCTCGGCGGCATCCTCGGCCGACACGCCGTGCGGCACGTCGTCGGTAACGATCACGACCTCGGCCTCGAGGTCGATGCCGTAGGCCTCGTCGCGCACCAGCACCGCATCGCGCGGGCCGTAGAAGCCGGCGCTCACCGCCTGGTACATCAGCGGGTCGCTGTAGAAGCTCTCCGGCACCTCGGCACCGCGGGCGCGCCGCACGCGCTCGACGTGCGGCAGGTAGGCCGAGCCGTCGACGAACTCGTAAGCACGCGGCAAGGGCGCGGCCAGCGCGGCCATGTCGAGGGCGAACACTTCATGGCCATCGATCGTCTGCGCCGTGGAGCGGTTCAGGGCCTCCGACACGCCGTTGAGGCGCGGCGCCGTGTTCGACCAGTCCTCCAGCGCGCGCTGCAGGGTCGGCGCGATGTGCGGAACGCGCACGCCGCGGGCGAGGTCGCGGGAGACGACGATCAGCGTGCCGTCGCGGCCGCCTTCCTTCAGGGATCCGAGTTTCATCGCTTGTCCTGGTTGAAGTGCTTCTTCAGGCCGTGCCAGCAGGCCACGTACTGGCGCTGGCGGTGGGCCGCCGCGACGGCCTGGGCCGTGGGGCGCAGCACCGCGCGCGACTCGAACATGAAGGCCATCGTGTCACGGATGTAGTGCGGCTTGCTGGTGTCGGCGGCGCTCGCCTTCTCGAAGGTCTCGGCGTCCGGGCCGTGGCCGGTGAAGCTGTTGTGCAGCGAGGCACCGCCCGGCACGAAGCCGTCGGCCTTGGCGTCGTAGGCGCCGTGCACGAGGCCCATGAACTCGCTGGCCACGTTGCGGTGGAACCACGGCGGACGGAAGGTGTCCTCCATCGCGAGGATGCGCGGCGGGAAGATCACGAAGTCCATGTTGCCAACGCCGGGCGTATCGCTCGGCGAGGTGAGCACGAGGAAGATGCTCGGGTCCGGGTGGTCGTAGCTGATCGAGCCGATGGTGTTGAAGCGGCGCAGGTCGTATTTGCAGGGCACGTGGTTGCCGTGCCACGCCACCACGTCCAGCGGCGAGTGGCCGATCGCGGCGCGCCACAGCCGGCCGTCGAACTTCGCCACCAGCTCGAAGTCGCCCTCCACGTCTTCCCAGGCCGCCACCGGCGCGAGGAAATCGCGCGGGTTGGCGAGCCCGTTGCTGCCGATGGGGCCGAGGTCGGGCAGGCGCAGGCCAGCGCCGAGGTTCTCGCAGACGTAGCCGCGGGCTTCGCCGTCCGGCAGATCCACCGCGAAGCGGATGCCACGCGGGATCAGCGCGATCTCCTGCGGCTCGACCTCGAGCACGCCGAACTCGGTGCGGATCACCAGGCGGCCCTGCTGGGGGACGATCAGCAGCTCGCCGTCGGCGTCGTAGAAGTAGCGGCCCTGCATCGAGCGGTTGGCCGCGTACAGGTGGATGCCCACGCCCACACCGGCCCCGGGGCCGCCGTTGCCGGCCATGGTGTAGAGGCCATCGAGGAAATCGGTGGGCGCCGTCGGAGCGGGCAGCGGGTTCCAGCGCATCTGCTCCGGCGAGACCGGGCCATCACCGAAGACGTTGTGGAACGCGCCTTCCGGCAGGAGCTCGAACGCGCCGTGCATGGCGCTCGGGCGGATGCGGTAGAGCCAGCTGCGGTGGTTCTGGTGGCGCGGCGCGGTGAAGGCCGTGCCGGAGAGCTGCTCGGCGTAGAGGCCGTAGGGGCAGCGCTGCGGCGAATTGCGCCCCACCGGCAGCGCGCCGGGCAGGGCCTCGGTGGCGAACTCGTTGCCGAAGCCGGACTGGTAGGCGAGCGTCATGGCCGCGCCCTCAGAGCACGCCGCGACGCATCTGGTCGCGCTCGATGCTCTCGAACAGGGCCTGGAAGTTGCCCTCGCCGAAGCCCTCGTTGCCCTTGCGCTGGATGATCTCGAAGAAGATCGGGCCAATGGCGTTCTGCGTGAAGATCTGCAGCAGCTTGCGCGACTTCGTCTCCGGGTCGGCGTCGATCAGGATCTTGTTCTCGCGCAGGCGCGCCACGTCTTCGCCGTGGTTGGGGATGCGCGCGTCGATCACGTCGAAATAGGTGTCGGGCGTGTTGAGGAACTGCATGCCCTGCCCGCGCATCGCTTCGATGGTGGCGTAGATGTCGTCGGTGAAGCAGGCGATGTGCTGGATGCCCTCGCCGTGGTACGCGTCGAGGTACTCGTTGATCTGCGACTTCGGGTCCGACGACTCGTTCAGCGGGATGCGGACGATGCCGTCCGGCGCGGTCATGGCCTTCGAGACGAGGCCGGTCTTCGCGCCCTTGATATCGAAGTAGCGGATCTCGCGGAAGTTGAAGAGCTTCTCGTAGTAGTCCGACCACTTCTGCATGTTGCCGAAGTAGAGGTTGTGCGTGAGGTGGTCGATGAAGGTCAGGCCGAAGCCGAACGGGTTCGCATCGACGCCCGGAATCGCGACGAAATCGCGGTAGATGCTGTCGACGCTGCCGTAGTCGTCGACGAGGTAGAGCATGCAGCCGCCGATGCCCTGGATGACCGGGCGATCGATGGCCTTCGTGGCTTCGCGGGCCACGTACTCGCCGCCAGCGGCCAGCGCCGCGGCCTGCACCTCATGCGCGTTCTTCTCGAAGCGGATCGCGAAACCGCAGGCCGAGGGGCCGTGCGCCTTGGCGAAATCCGCCGCGAAGCTGTCCGGGTCCTCGTTGACGAGGAAGTGCACGCCGCCCTGCCGGTACAGGGTGATCGGGCGCGCCTTGTGCTTGCGCACCGCGGTGAAGCCCATCGCGCGGAAGTAGGCGTGCAGCATTTCGCCCTGCCCGGCCGGTGCCGCGAACTCGACGAACTCGAAGCCGTCGATGCCCATCGGGTTCTCGAAGGTGGTGACGTTCATGCCGAGGTTCGGCGCGGCGATTGCGGGAGAAGCGTTCATGGCATGCTCCGGAGCTGGGGACGGGACGGCACAGGGGATGGTTCGCCGCCCGTTATAGTTTCATTTGAAACCACGCGCAACTTGCGCCGCACTGCAGCATCCGATGCTCGACCTCGAACGCTTCCTGCCCTACCGCCTGTCCGTGTTGTCGAACCGCATCAGCGCCGACATCGCCCAGCTCTACGAGACCCGCTACGGCATGGCCATCCCGGAGTGGCGGGTGATCGCCGTCCTGGCGAAGCGCCCCGGCCTCTCGGCCACGGAAGTGGCCCAGCGCACGGCCATGGACAAGGTGGCGGTGAGCCGCGCGGTGTCCTCCCTGCTGGATGCCGGCCGCATCCAGCGCGACATCGACAGCGACGACCGCCGCAAGAGCGTGCTCCGGCTGACGGACGCCGGCAAGGCCGTCTACGAGGACATCGCCCCGCAGGCCCTCGCCTACGAACAGCGCCTGCTCGGCGCCCTGCGCACCGACGAGCGCCAGGCCCTCGACCGCCTGCTCGCACGGATGGAGCAGCTCACCGCCGAGGCGGACCGCGCCGAGCGCGCCGCGCGAGCGGCAGCCAGCGCCGCGGCGTCGATGCCCTGACCCGCCGCTCAAGCCTGGCGCGCGGCTGACCGCGACGAGGTCCCGAAAACGAAACGGCCCGGATCACTCCGGGCCGTTCGCGTTTCAGCGTTTGCCGAGGCGCTTACTTCACGCCGTGCATCAGCTTCTGGATCAGCGGGGCGAGCAGGAACAGCGAAACACCGCCGATCAACAGCGCCCAGAACCCGAAGGTGTAGCCCGACAGGGCCGAGGCCGCGGTCATGCCGCCCTCGCCCGATACATGGCCGGCGAAGATGCCCGACAGGTTGTTGCCGATGCCGGTGGAGAGGAACCAGCCGCCCATGCCGAAGCCGACGAGGCGCAGCGGGGCCAGCTTGGTCACCATCGAGAGGCCGATCGGCGACAGGCAGAGCTCGCCGATCGACTGGATCCAGTAGACCGCGAACAGGGTCCAGAACGGGATCTTCATCGTCTCCGGGTCGACCATGCTGCCCAGGGCAATCATCAGCAGCAGGAAAGCGAGGCCGTTGAAGAGGATGCCGAGGCCGAACTTGCGCGGGATCGACGGATTCCACGAACCCATCTTCACCCAGCCCCAGGCGATGAGCGGAGCCAGCACGATGATGGCCACCGAGTTCACCGACTGGAACCACGCCGTCGGGAAGGTCATGAAGCCGAGGTCGCGGTTGACGATCTGGTCGGCGAGGAAGGTGAACGAGCTGCCCGCCTGCTCGAAGAACATCCAGAACAGGATGTTGAAGGCGAAGATGATCAGCATGGCGATCACCTTGTCGCGGGCCTGCGCGCCGTTCTTGATGCCCTCGACCAGCAGCATGCCGGCCAGCACGACGAACATCACGGTGAGGATGATCTGCAGCGTCGCCGCGCCCATGGCCAGCAGGGCATAGACCACCGGCACAGCAATGGCGCAGCCGACGAACACGGTCACGACCCGGCCGATGCCGCCGGCACCTTCCGGCGCCTCGCCCACGCCCTTGAGCTGGGCACGGCCCATGTAGAACCAGAACAGCGAGATCACCATGCCGATACCCGCGGCGATGAACACGACCTTGTAGGCCGGCATCGCTTCGGTGCCGAAGATCTTGGCGGCAAGGATCTGGGTCAGGATCGGCGAGATCATCGCGCCGAGGTTGATGCCCATGTAGAAGATGGTGAAGCCCGAATCGCGGCGCTCGTCACCGGTGGCGTAGATCTTGCCGACGAGGGTCGAGATGATCGGCTTGAACAGGCCGTTGCCGACGACGATGGTGGCGAGACCGAGCTTGAAGACCGTCTCGTTGGGCACGGCGATCATGAACAGGCCGGCGGCCATGAACACGGCGCCGACGAGGATCGAGCGCTGGTAGCCGAGGTACTTGTCGGCCACGAGCCCGCCGAAGATGGCGGCGGCGTAGACGAGGGCGAGATACGAACCGTAGATCAGGCCGGCCGGCTGCTGACCCGCCGCATCGCCGCCGTGGAACTGCGCCACGATGTACAGCACCAGCGCCCAGCGGATGCCGTAGAACGCGAAGCGCTCCCAGAACTCCGACATGAACAGCATCCACAGCGGCTTCGGATGGCCGAGCAGCTGGTCGAAGGCCGGCGGCGGCGTGGCCGTCGCGGAAGTTGCAGCACCGCTCATGCGGTATCCCCTTGGTTCGTCAGGAAGAGAAACCCGACAACAGGCGCCGGGGCCGCGACTGTGTACCGTTTGTGAAGGCGGAGGTCAAACCGCGTTGCGGCATGGCTTCGGACGGCCCACGAAAAAAGACGCCCCGCACGAGGCGGGGCGTCCTAGGGCGACCAAGCCGGGGGATCAGCCGGCCGGCGTCGGGTACACGTAGCTGGCGCCCGGGCCGAGCGGGATGCCGAGGCTCCAGTACAGCAGCAGGAAGCCGCTCCACAGCACGAGGTAAGTGATCGTGAAGGGCAGCATCATCGCGACCACCGTGCCGATGCCGGTGTTCTTGACGTAGCGCTGGCAGAACACGACCACCAGCGGGAAGTACGGCATCAGCGGGGTGATGATGTTCGAGCTCGAGTCACCGACGCGGTAGGCGGCCTGGGTGAGGTCCGGCGAGATGCCGAGCTGCATCAGCATCGGCACGAAGATCGGCGCCAGCAGGGTCCACTTGGCGGAAGCCGAGCCGATCACCAGGTTCACCGAGGCGGTCAGCAGGATGATGCCCACCATGGTGACGCCCGCCGGCAGCGCCGCGGCCTTCAGCACTTCCGCACCTTCGAGGGCCAGCAGGACGCCGAGGTTCGACTGCCCGAAGGCCGCGATGAACTGCGCGCAGAAGAACACCAGCACGAGGTAATAGCCCATGCCGTTCATCGCCTTGCTCATGCCGGCGATGATGTCGCGATGGGTCTTCACGGTGCCGGCCATGATCCCGTAGATGACGCCGGGCAACAGGAACAGCACGAAGATCAGCGGCACGATCGACTTCATCAGCGGCGCATCGGTCGATTCCAGCGCGCCCGTGGTGGGCGAACGCCACGACGAGGTTTCCGGCAGGGCCGTCAGCGCGAGGGCCACGAGACCGAACAGCATCGAACCGAGCGCCGCCCACATCGCCGAGCGCTCCTGCGGAGCCAGCGGCTGGAAGGCTTCGATCGCCGACAAGTCGCCGTCGATGGAGGCCGTGCGCTTCAGGCGCGGCTCGATGATCAGGTCGGTCAGCGCCCAGACGATGGCGATCACCAGGCCGGCCGAGGCGAAGGTGAAGTACAGGTTGTTGGCCGAGCCCACCTGGTGCGTGGGGTCGAGGATCTGCGCGCCGGCCATCGTGATGTTGGCCAGCATCGGATCGAGGCTGGTGGGCAGGAAGAAGGTCGCGCTGTAGGCGCCCGAGACGGCCGCGAACGCCGCGGCGATACCGGCGAGCGGGTGGCGCCCGGCGGCGTGGAAGATCACGCCGGCCAGCGGGATCACCAGCACATAGCCGGCATCCACCGCGTAGTGCGAGAGGATGGCCACGAAGGCCACCATCGGCGTCATCAGCTGCTTCACCGTGATCGCCATCAGCGCGCGCAGGACGGCGTTGATGAAGCCGGTGTGCTCGGCGATGCCGAGGCCGAGCATCGAGACCAGCACGACGCCCAACGGCGGGAAGTTCACGAAGGCGTTGACCATGTTCGACAGGAAGCCCACGAGGGCATCACCGCCGAGCAGGTTGTTGATGACCAGCGGCGCCTTGGTGCGCGGGTCGACCACGTCCCATGTCACGCCGGAGAGCACCCAGCTCAGGCCGAACACCACCAGCATCAGCAGGATGAACAGCAGCGCCGGGTCGGGCAGCTTGTTGCCCACCTTCTCGACGCCGTCGAGGAAACGCATCAGGGCGCCACGCGGCGCATCGGGAGCAGGAACAGCCGTGGTCACGCGGGGATCACCGGATGGGAAGGACGCGCGACTAAAGCCGGGCCGCCGTCAGCAGCCCGTGAAGATCGCGTCGTCAGCCCGCCCCGAGGGCGGTCCGGACGTCGAACAGCTCGGGGAAGAAAGTGAGGTCCAAGGCCTGCTTCAGGAAGCCCGCCCCCGAACTGCCGCCGGTGCCGGCCTTGAAGCCGATGATGCGTTCGACCGTCTTCAGATGCCGGAAGCGCCAGAGCTGGAAGTTCACCTCGAGGTCCACCAGCGATTCACACAAGTGGTAGGCGTCCCAGTGGGTGGCGGTGTCGGCATAGATGCCAACCAGCGTGGGCACCAGATCAGCGCGACGGGCGTGCGGCTGGCGCACGTCGCGGGCGAGCAGGTCGGCCGGCACGGCGTGACCGCGGCGGGCGAGGAAGCGCAGCACCTCGTCGTAGAGGCTGGGGGCCTCGTAGACGGCCGCCAGCGCCGCGTGCTCGGCCGGCTCGTGGGCGAACACCGCCAGCATCGCGGCGTTCTTGTTGCCGAGCAGGAACTCGATCATCCGGTACTGCAGCGACTGGAAGCCCGAGGACGGCCCGAGATGCGGCCGGATGCCCGCGTACTCGCTGGGCGTCAGCGTCTCGAGCACGCTCCATTGCTCGACCAGCTGCTTCTGCACGTGCTTGACCCGGGCGATGCCCTTGAGCGCGCGATCGAGCCGGTCCTCGCGAAGGTGGCCGATGGCCGCCTGCAGTTCGGCGATGACCAGCTTCATCCACAGCTCGGAGGTCTGGTGCTGGACGATGAACAGCAGCTCGTCGTGGTTGTCCGGCGCGCTGCGCGGCTGCTGGGCGGCCAGCAACACGTCGAGACGCAGGTATCCGGAGTAACTCAGGCGGTCGCGGAGGTCGGTGGTGATGCCGACTTCCAGCGGGCGGTGGACGGGATCGGTCATGGGGATGCTGAACAGGGTGGCCGGACAGTCTACGGGGCCGCCTCGCACGCCCGGCGAATGAACCGGACGTAAACAAGACGTCACATTCGCGAGTAAACTACGCGGCCGTTCGCGCGGCCCCCAAGCGCGCGATGCCCCCCCCTTCTTCCGAGCCCTGCCGATGCGTCTCCCGACGACGGCCGCCCTTGCGGCCGCCCTCCTGTTCCTGTCCGCCACGACCGCCTCCGCCCAGACCGTCCCCCTGTCGGGAGGCACGTACTCGCAGAACTTCGACACCCTGTCGAACACCGCGGGGAGCACGACCAACACGGCCCTGCCCACCGGATGGCTCCTCAACGAAACCGGCGGCGGCGCGCGCGACAACGAGCAGTACGCCGTCGACACCGGCGCCTCGAACACCGGCGACACGTTCAGCTATGGCGCCGCCGGCTCCACAGAACGCGCCCTCGGATCGATCCGAAGCGGCACGCTGATCGCGACCTACGGCGCCTGCTTCACGAACCAGAGCGGCGCCACGCTGGCGAACATCGACGTCGGCTATACCGGCGAGCAGTGGCGCCTCGGTACGGCGGCCCGTTCGGACCGCCTTGATGCCCAGTACAGCCTCGATGCCACCAGCCTGACCACGGGCACCTGGACGGACATCGACACGCTGGACTTCACCACGCCCAACAGCGGCGGCACCGCGGGCGCACGCGACGGCAACGCCGCCGGCAACCGGACGGCGATCGCCGCCTCCATCAATGCACTGGCGATCGCCAACGGAGCGTCCTTCTGCCTCCGGTGGGTCGACGTCGATGCGAGTGGCGCCGACGACGGCCTCGCGATCGACGACTTCACCCTGACGGCCGGTTCGGCGACGCCGACGCTGTCGATCAATGACGTCACCGTGGCCGAGGGGAACAGCGGGGCCACCAGCGCCACCTTCACGGTCAGCCTCAACCAGCCCGCGCCCGCGGGTGGCGTCACGTTCGACATCGGAACCGCCGATGGCACCGCCACCGCCAGCAGCGACTATGTCGCCAAAGCGCTGTCCGGCCAGTCGATCGCGGCCGGGGCCAGCACCGCGAACTTCACCGTCGACATCAGCGGCGACACGCAGGTCGAGGCGAACGAGACGCTCTTCGTGAACGTCACCAACGTCATCGGCGCGAACGTCGCTGACGGCCAGGGCCTCGGCACGATCACCAACGACGACGCCGCTGCCTCCCCCGACCTGTCGATCAACGACGCCAGCCTGTTCGAAGGCAATGCCGGGACGACGATCGCCCGATTCACGGTGAGCCTCGCGACCCCGGCCCCGGCCGGCGGCGTCCGCTTCGACATCGCGACGGCGGACGGAACGGCCTCGGCCGGCAGCGACTACGTCGCCCGCAACTTGGCAGCCGAGACCATCGCCGCGGGCGCCAGCAGCCTCGACTTTGACGTGACGATCAACGGCGACTCGACGCTCGAGGCCGACGAGACCTTCACCGTCACGATCGCCAATGTCAGCGGCGCCACCGTGGTGGACGGCAGCGCGACGGGCACGATCCGCAACGACGACGTGGCGCTGACGGCGATCCACGCCATCCAGGGCAACGGGGCACAGTCGCCCTTGGTGGGGACGGATGTGACGGTGGAAGGCATCGTCACGGCGCGCAAATCCAACAACGGCTTCTTCCTGCAGACCGCCGAAGGTGAGGCCGACGCCGACCCGACGACCTCGCAGGGCATCTTCGTCTTCACCTCCAGCGCGCCCCCGGCCGCGGCGGCCGTGGGGAACCGCGTCCGTGTCTTCGGCCGGGTCACCGAGTTCGCGTTCAGCGACACCGTCAGCCGCTCCCTGCCGATCACGCAGCTCGCGAGCAACGCGGGCGCCGGCGTGACGCTCAGCGTGACCCTGATCGCCAGTGGACAGCCGCTGCCCGCCACGGTCGACCTGCAGACTGCCGACCTCGCCCCGGGCAATGGCCCGGAAGCCATGGAGCGCTTCGAGGGAATGCGCGTGCGCGCACCGTCGCTGGTCACGGTCGCGCCGACGAATGCCAACATCAGCGAGGCGAACGCGACGGCGACGAATGGAAACGGCGTGTTCTTCGCCACGCTGGCTGGCGTGCCGCGCCCGCTGCGCGAAGCCGGACTCGACCCCGACGAGCTGGTCGCAACGACGGCGCCGTCGACGGTGCCGCGCTTCGACAACAACTCCGAGCTCCTTCGCGTGGACAGCGATGGCCAGATCGGGGCGCTGCGCGTGTCGGCGGACGCCGGCGTTGCCCTGAGCAACCTCGTTGGCGTCATCGACTACGCGTTCAACTACTACTCGCTGTTGCCCGATGCCGGCCAGCTGCAGGTCGACGCCGGCGGCTTCCTGGCCGGCGGCCGCGCTGCGGCCGCCGTCCCCACCCCGGCTAGCGACATGGCCACCGTTGGCGGCTTCAACATCCTGCGCTTCTTCGACAGCGTCAACGACCCCCTCGTTGGCGAGCCGGTACTGACCGCGGCCGCCTTGGACCGCCGGCTCACCCAGACCACCGAAGCCATCTGCCGCTACGTGCGCGTGCCCGACATCCTCGGCATCGTCGAGGTCGAGAACCTCGCCGTGCTGACCCAGCTGGCGGACCGCATCAACGCCTCCGGCGCCGCCGGGACCAACGGCTGCACGCAGAACCCGCAGTACGTCGCCTACCTCGTGGAAGGCAACGACGTCGGCGGCATCGATGTCGGCTACCTGGTGTCGACCCGCGAAGTTCGCTCGGGCGTGCCGCGGGTCCGCGTGCTCGAAGTGCAGCAGATCGGCAAGGATGCGCTGTTCACCAACCCGGACGCGAGCACCGAGCTCCTGAACGACCGACCGCCCTTGCTCCTGCGCGCCGTGGTCGAGCATCCGAATGGCGCGTCGGAGGCCTTCACCGTCATCAACAACCACATGCGTTCGCTGGGTGGCGCGTCCGACACCGCGGCAGGCAGCAACGGCTGGGCCACCTCGGGGGAACGCGTGCGCGCCAAGCGGGGCCAGCAGGCGGTGTTCCTCGCCAACATCGTCCAGCAGCGTCAGACGGCCGACAGCAACGAGCGGCTGCTGCTCCTCGGCGACTTCAACGTCTTCGAGTTCAATGACGGCCTCGTCGACGGGATGGGGATCGTGACAGGCAACGCCGCGCCGGCCGACCAGGTGCTGACGCACTTCCCGAGCCCGGTGACGACGCCGCTGACCGTATTGACACCACTCTCGCCGCGCGACGATCGCTATTCGTTCGCCTTCGACGGCAATGCCCAGTCCCTCGACCATGCGGTGGTCAACCAGCGTGTGCTCGACAGCCTGCTGGCGGTGAAGGCCGAGCACGCGAGGATCAATGCCGATTTCGCGGAAACGCGCTTTGGCACGGGCCCCTTGCGCGTTTCGGACCACGATCCCGTCGTGCTCCAACTCACCGCGGCGAGCTTCCGCAGCGTCAATCTGCGTGTCGGCGCGTTCCCCACCGCGAGGACCATCAGCATCGGCCAGTCCCTCGGCTGGACGGTCGATGTGGTGTCGGACGGCGATGTGGCTCCCGGCACAGCAGTGGAGCTTCGCGTCGACCGTCCGCTGAACGGACTGGCGGTCGCCGCCCCGAGCGGATGGACGTGCGCGCCGATCACAACGACCGCAACCACCACGTCCACCACCTGTCGCCGCGAGTCCTTCGCCTCCGGTGCACTGGCGACGTTCCAGGTGTCCCTGGCGAACAGCAGCGGATTGGCCAACGGAGACATCGCGTTGACCGCCACCGCCGAAAGTCGGGGCACCGAACTGACGCCCGCCGACAACACGACCAGCGCCACCATCGCCGTCGTCGCCAATCGCGCCCCGGAATTCAGCGGCACGCCAAGCATCTCAGGGACCCCCGTTGCGGGGGCCGTGCTGTACGTTTCTGTCGGCTGGAGGGACCCCGAAAACGATCCGACGACCATCACCATCGTTTGGCGTCGGAACGGCACGCCGATCCCCGGCGCCGCCGGCTCGAGCTACACCGTGAGGACGGGTGACCGCGGGGCGAGCATCGATTTCGAGGCGACCGTCCGGGACGCCACCAACGAGGCCAGGATCACCAGCCGAGCCGTCGTCATCGTCAACGCGCCCCCCGTCGCGACGTCCGACACCTACACGGCCGGAGCCGACTTGGCCTTAGAGATTCCGACCCCGGGCGTGCTTGCCAACGACACCGATGCCGACGGCGATGCCTTGACGGCTCGCCTCCGGAGTGCACCCAGCGAGGGCACGGTCACGGTCTCTGACGCCGGGGCGCTGCGCTTCGTGCCACCCGAGGGCTTCAGGGGCCGCGTAACCTTCGACTACGAGGCCTGCGACCCCCAGAACGCCTGCTCCACCGCGACCGTGGCGATCACGATGACGGGCCCGCGGTTCGGTGTCCGAGACGACCTTGTCCGGATCGGTGAGAACAGTGGCGTCGCTTCGATCAATGTCCTGGGCAACGACGTCTTCGAGGCGTCAGCGCTGGCGGGCGGGCGCCTCGAGATCATCCAAGGGCCGGCCTACGGGACGGCGAGCATCGACAGCGCGAGCACATCGGGCAACGTCGCCGACGACCGGGTGGTCTACCGCCCGGTGAACGACCGCAGCGGAGAAGATCGACTCGAGTACCGACTCTGCGACAACCGCAGTCGCTGCGCGCAGGGCCGGTTGCAGCTGATCGTCACTCCGATTGCCGAATCCGCCCTGCGATTGCAGAGGGACGGTACGAGCGGTGCCGTCGACGTTACGGTCCGCGGATTCCGCGCAACCTCGGACGCGCGCATCAACGTCACCCCCGCCGTCGCGGCGCAGCGCTTCGAGCTTGCCGTGCCCGCCGATCGGACCTTCGAGACGACGTGGGACAACGCGGACGGCTGGCGCGCTGAACTGCGCACGCTGCCGAGCGCGAGCGTCGCACGCCAGTGGCGCGTGCTCGTCGAAACGCCAGGGCCCTTCGGGGACGGCATCGATCTCTACGTCGGCATCGACGACGACGGGCAGGGCGACGCGGAACGCGGAGAACTGAGGTGCACCGCAGCCATGACGAGCCTAATCGAGCGCTGTTCGCTCACGGTGGAGGTTCCGGCGAACACGCTGGTCCGATACTGGGTCATGGGCCATATGCCCCATGGCGGCGCAAGCATCGCTCGCGTGGAAGTCTTCGAGGTTCCGGTGCTAGCGGGGACGCCGTCCCTGGTGGCCACCGGCCCGGCGCGCGCCGACCGCCTGGCGGAATGGCCCGTGCGGCTGGCGTGGAATGAACCCACCCTTCTCGACGGCGAGCGGCGCGTCGCATGGCTGAGCATCGCGGAGGCCCCAGGCGCGCCGGCCGCATGGATGCCGGTGTCAATCGAACGTCGAGGAGGTGCCGTCGGCCCACTTGCAGCCCCGGAGGGCGGAGCGCCCCTGCCCTTCAGTCCGCCGACGCTTCGACTCGCCCCCAACGAGGAGGCGCGTCGCGTGTTCGTCGACGTGCCCGCTGGAACGACACGCCTCTTGGTCAATCTGGGCACGTCGCAGCCGCTCGATTTCCAGGTGTTTGCCGCGCCGGCACCGACGGCGGGCCCGCAAGCGCCGCTGATCGCACCGGCCAATGGGACGGTCATTTCCGCCTCGCAGGAGGCCGGTGGAGTCGCGCGACAGATCGCGATCGAATCGCCGCCGGCGGGCCGCCTCTACCTCGTGCCGCGCAACCTCGGCACGGCCGTGGCGGAGGTCACGCTCGGCGTGGAACTCGTCGGGCAAGCGCCCGCCGTTCGCGGCGGCAGCTACTTCAACAGCGGCCGCAGTGGCCACGGGCTGTTCATGCACCCTGCGGGGAACCAGTGGGCCGGCGTCTGGTACACCTATCTTCAAGACGGCTCGGCCACCTGGTACTACCTGCAGGGCCCGGCGCCGGCGCAGAACGGCGTGTGGCGCGGCACGCTCTACCGCAGCAGCTGGAATGGCACGTCGAACACCCTGACGGCGATCGGCGGCGCGGTGGCCACGCCCACCGGGCCTGATGCGTTCACGTTCACCTACACGCTCGATGGCTACACGGGGAGCGAAGCCTTCTCGGCACTCGGCCGCGGCTGCCCGAGTGTCAGCGGAGGAACGCTGGACGCCAGTGGCAACTGGTTCGACCCCGCGCGTGCCGGAAGTGGCTACAGCGTGCAATTGTTCCCGAACTACGAGTTCCATGCGGTCTACGGCTACGACGCCAGCGGCGTCGCACGCTTCGCGATTGCCGAACGCCCGCGTTTCGGTGGGGTGGACGAGACGCTGGTGCTCGAGCAACTCAACGGCTTCTGCCCGGGGTGCGAACGCGACGCCGCTCCCCGGCGGACCAGCGTGGGAACGCTGCGCCGCGTCATCGGCGGAGGTGCACTGCAGAGCTTTACCGTCGACGCGACCTTCGTGAACGGCGTGTCGGGCCGATGGGTCGGCACCGATCGCGTCCAGCCCCTCGGGATGACGCAGGGATGCGCTGTGCCTTGAGCGGAAGCGCACCGCGAAAGCGCTGAGGAACGCAGAGGGCCCGGCCATGCCGGGCCCTCTGCTTTGGTGCGACGCGACAGACCTTGTCGTCCGTGCCCTCCGCCTGCTATCAAGCAGGTCCCTTCGGCGGGAGCCCAGCGGATGCGCACGGCAGCGACGTTCGAGATCGACTACGTCCAGTTCCTCGGCGAAGACGGGCGCCTGCTACGCGAGGACCTGCCCGAGTTCGCGAAGGACCCGAAGGCGCTGGTCGCGCTGTTCAAGCAGATGCTCCTCGTGCGCGCCTTCGACACCAAGGCGGTGGCGCTGCAGCGCACCGGCAAGCTTGGCACCTACGCCAGCTGCCTCGGCCACGAGGCCACGCACATCGGCATCGGCAGCGCGATGCAGCTCGACGACGTGCTGGCGCCGAGCTACCGCGAGTACGGCGCGCAGTTCGTCCGCGGCGTGAAGCCGCGCGAAGTGCTGATGTACTGGGGCGGCGACGAGCGCGGCAACCACTTCTCCGGCCCCGCGCACGACTACCCGTGGTGCGTGCCGATCGGCACCCAGTGCCTGCACGCGGCCGGCGCGGCGCTCGCCTTCAAGCTGCGCGACGAACCCCGCGTGGCCGTGGCCTGCGTGGGAGACGGCGGCAGCTCCAAGACCGACACTTACGCCGCCATCAATTCGGCCGGTGCCTACTGCCTGCCCTTCGTGCTGTGCATCATCAACAACCAGTGGGCGATCTCGGTGCCGCGCAAGGCGCAGACGGGCGCGCGCACGCTGGCCCAGAAGGGCTTGGCCGGCGGCCTCGACTGCGTGCAGGTCGACGGCAACGACCTGATCGCCGTGCGCGCCGCGATGGACCATGCGCTCAAGCGCGCGCGCACCGGCCACGGCGGCAGCGTGATCGAGCTGGTCACCTATCGCCTCGCCGACCACACCACCGCCGACGATGCCCGCCGCTACCGCCCCGACGAGGAAGTGAAGGCGGCCTGGACCCGCGAACCGCTGGTGCGCCTGCGCACCTACCTCACGTCACTCGGGGTGTGGAGCGAGGCCGAGGAGCTCGCGTGGCGCGAGGTGTGCAACGCACGCGTCGACGAGGAAGTGAATGCCTACCTCGCTGTGCCGCCGCCGCCGGTCACCGACATGTTCGACCACCTTTACGAGACGCTGCCGCTCGACCTCGCCGCCCAGCGCGAGGACGCCATCGACTGGGAGAGCCGCCGATGAGCGCCGAAACGACGACACCCACGATCACCCTGATCGAAGCGATCACGCAGGCGCTGGCCTACGAGATGACGAACGATCCGAGCGTCCTCGTGCTCGGCGAGGACGTCGGCGTCAACGGCGGCGTATTCCGCGCCACCGCTGGCCTGCAGATGCGCTTCGGTATGGACCGCGTGCTCGACACGCCGCTCGACGAAACGACCATCGCCGGCCTCACCGTCGGCCTCGCCACGCAGGGCATGAAGCCGGTGGCCGAAGTGCAGTTCGACGGCTTCGTCTATCCGATGCTCGACCACCTGGTCTGCCACGCCGCGCGCTTCCGCAACCGCACGCGCGGCCGCCTCACCTGCCCGATGGTGCTGCGCGTGCCCTGGGGCGGCGGCATCCGCGCACCCGAGCACCACTCGGAAGCGAACGAGGCGATGTTCACCAACGTCCCCGGCCTGCGCGTGGTGATGCCCTCCTCGCCGCAGCGCGCCTACGGCCTGCTGCTTGCCGCCATCCGCGACCCGGACCCGGTGATCTACATGGAGCCGAAGCGCATCTACCGCCAATACAAGGAGGAGGTGCCCGACGACGGCGAAGCCCTGCCGCTCGACGTCTGCTTCGTGCTGCGCGACGGCACCGACGTGACCCTCGTCACCTGGGGCGCGCAGGTGAAGGAGTGCCTCGAAGCCGCGGAGAAGCTCGCTGGCGAAGGCATCAGCGCCGAAGTCGTCGACGTCGCCACGCTCAAGCCGCTCGACTTCGACACCATCCACGAGTCGGTGAAGAAAACCGGCCGTTGCGTGATCGTCCACGAGGCCTGCCGCACCGCCGGCTTCGGCGCCGAGATCGCCGCGCGTCTCGCCGAACACGCGATGTACGACCTCGTCGCGCCGGTGGAGCGCGTCACCGGCTACGACGTGCCGATCCCGCTGTTCCGCCTCGAGATGAAGTACCTGCCCTCGGTCGACAAGATCGTGGCCGCCGCGAAGCGCACGCTCGCCGTCTCCTGACCCAGGACGCCCCCCGCATGAGCACCACGCACCTGTTCCTGTTGCCCGACCTGGGCGAAGGGCTCCCGGACGCCGAGATCGTCGAGTGGCATGTCGCCGTCGGCCAGGTCGTCCGCCTCGATGATCCGCTGGTGTCGATGGAGACGGCGAAGGCCGTCGTCGACGTGCCGGCGCCCTGTTCCGGCACCCTGCTGCGCGTGGCCGGCAAGGCCGGCGACGTAATCACCACCGGCGCGTGGCTGGCCGAATTCGAGCTGGACCCGACCCTGCCGCAGCGCGCCGCGGGCCACGACACCGGGCATGTGCATGGCGCAGGGCACGCACCCGCGCCAACCGTCATGCCGCCGATGCCCTCGCTCTCCGCCTCGGACCTGTCGAACGACCTGCCGGAAGGCGTGACGCCCGCCTTCGGCGGCGGCTTCAAGAACGCGACACCGGCGCTGGCCGCGCCCGCGCCGACTCCGGCGCCGGCCCAGCGTGAGGACGCTGGCACCGTCGTCGGCGCGATGCAGGTGTCGAGCGAAGTGAGGCGCGAATCCACCGTCGCGGTCGGCGGCGTCAAGGCCGTACCCGCCGTTCGGGCGCTGGCGAAGAAGCTCGGCGTCGACCTTGCCCGCATCGCGCCGACCGGCGCCGACGGCGTGGTGACCCTTGCCGACGTGAAGCGCGCCGCCGAACGCGGCGAGGCCCGCCTCGGCGAGTCGCCCACCCCATCGGCGCTGCGCGCGCCGGCACCGTCGATCGCGGCACCCGTGGCCGATGTCCGGCCACCCGTTGCAGCCATGCCTCCTCGCCCCGAGCGCTCGATCGATGCCGATTTCGACACCGACGCGCCGATCCGCGGCGTGCGCCGCAACATGGTGCGCAGCATGGCCGCCGCGCATGCCGAAGTGGTGCCGACCACGCTGATGGACGACGCCGACCTCCACGCATGGTCGCCGGGCGAGGACATCACGGTGCGCCTGATCCGCTCGCTGGTGGTCGCCAGCGCGGCCGAGCCGGCGATGAACGCCTGGCTCAACGCGAAGGAAGGCACGCTGCGCCGCCATGCGCGCGTCGACGTCGGCATTGCCATCGATCACGCGGACGGCCTGTTCGTGACCAACCTGCGCGGCGCCGACCGGATGGACGCCGCCGGAATGCGCGCGGGCATCTCGCGCCTGCGCGATGGCCTCAAGGACCGCTCGCTGCCGGCCGAAGAGCTCTCCGGCTACACGATCATGCTGAGCAACTTCGGCAAGTTCGCCGGCAAGTACGCGACGCCGGTCGTGGTGCCGCCTTGCGTGTGCATCGTTGCGGCGGGCCGGCTGTACCACGGCGTGGTGCCGGTGCTGGGCGGCATCGAGACGCACCGCCTGATGCCGCTCTCGCTCACCTTCGATCATCGAGCAGCGACAGGTGGCGAAGCGGCGCGGTTCCTCAAGGCGATGATCGACGACCTGCAGCGGGCGCGGTGATGCCGATGACGAGCCGGAAGGTGCGAAACCCGCTGTGGCTTGGAGTGATCTTCGCCGCCTGGGCGACGACGACCGCCGGGCAACAGCTCGACCCGGCACCTTTGGATCGGAGCTTCGAGGACTTGCTCATCGAGGCAGAGCTCGATCGTTACCGCTCCGGCGAAAACATACTCCCGGAGCTCCGCGCGGTTCTGGACGACCAGCAGCGGCATCATCGAAGCGGAGCCGTTCGCGTACTGGCGGAACTGGGAACGCCGGCGGCCGTGGACGAGCTTGTCCGAGTCGTCGATCGACGGAACGATCTCGCTTTGGGCTTCCTCGCGATCAATGCGCTGGCCTACATGGCGACACACGAGTCGAAGGCGGCACTGAAGCGAATCTCCGAGACCCATTGGTTTGCGCCGGCACGCGACCGGGCCGCCGCGTTCAATACGCCGGAGGGTCAAGCGGAAATCCGGCGCCGCTCGATCCTTCCGCGAAGTCTCACCGCGACGCCGCATGATCGGACGCGCGCCTGCCTGGCGTTTCCAGTCTTCGAGGAAGCGCCGGTCGTCCAAGGCCCCGAGCTACCCGACGGCTTCACGCTCGCATCGGAGAGCACGTTCCGTACACCCGGCATGCTCCGCTCGGTATGGATCGACGATGGCTGGCTGGTGGCCGAGTCTGCCGGCGAATGGGGCGGGATGCTGGCGTTCGTCGATCGTGGTCTCAGCATCACCCCTCTCGCCAACGAAAACCTCAGCTTTCTGGCGCCATTTGGATCGGGCTGGATCGCCGTCGAAAGCGGCACACACGAGCAACCCGACGTGCTGTTGATTTCCCGCCGCGCCGACAGGACCTTTGGTGCCCGCGTTGTGGCCAGGGCACCTGGCAGCTTGGGCACCGTCACCGGATCAGAAAGCG
This sequence comes from Silanimonas sp., assembly GCF_027531545.1. Taxonomy (GTDB): domain Bacteria; phylum Pseudomonadota; class Gammaproteobacteria; order Xanthomonadales; family Xanthomonadaceae; genus Silanimonas. The sequence continues at coordinate 36,171 of NZ_JAPZSC010000001.1, forward strand.
ACGACATCGTGTACCGCGAGGGCCCGCGAATGGGGCGAGACGGCCGCCTGTACTTGACCTCCCGGCGTTGGGGAGGCTTCGTGATCGGTCGCGAAGCGCAGGTGGTGGAATGGCCTTGCCTCGCGTACGGCGCCGATCCATTCGCGGAATTCAGCTACTGAACAAGCCAGCCCGGGGATTCGGCGAGCCGTCGGCTCCGGCGTTGGGCTACGTGACCGCCGCAGCCAGTCGCCCGAACGGCACCGCCGAACGCCGCTGCTCGACCATGCGCTTGCGCTGCTTGATCAGGCGCTTCAGCAGTTTGTGCAGCGCGCCGTCGATGGCGGGGCCGAAGCCCTCGCTGCGCGCCTTCACCACGACGAGCCGGCCATCGTGAAGCTTGGCCTGCACCTGGCACTGGCGGTCGATGCCGCCCTTCGGGCCATTGAGGTCGGCGAGCGAAACGACGAGGTCCGAGATCAAGTGGGCGATGCGGCTGAGATGCCGTTCCGCGCGGCGCTGCAGGGCGTCGAGCGTGTCGGTGCCATGGATGTCGCGATGGCTGAGCAGGGCGATGTGCATCGTTCGTTCCTCCGCGGTTGGGCAACGACAGAGTGCCGCGGCGGGCGGGAGGTTCCCGCGTCGCTCGCGGCGTTCAGCGAACCTTGACGACGCTGAAGGGGCTCAGCCCTTCACGGGGCACGTGTTCAGGCCGAGCAACGGGTAAATCGGGCAAAAGCCGATGGCGGACGTCGCCAGCGGCACCACGCCAACCCACGCCCAGACCGGCCCGCCGAAGGCGGCCCAGCCCACCAGTCCCAAACCTGCGGCGGCGCGCAGGATCCGATCGATGCCACCGACATTCGCTTTCATGAGGCAGGCTCCGTGATGGGGTCAAGCGCCGGGTACCAGCGCGCCATTCCAGCCTGCGGGAGGCCGCCGCGAGCCGCCATGACCTCGATCAATTCGCTGCCGCCCGAGGGCCGGCGGGTCAGGAACGCGCGTTCGCTGCGAGCGGTGCGCGGCGTCGCCAGAACCACGCTGCAACCAACACCAGCAGGAAGCCCTTGTAGGCGATCAGCGAAGCGACGATCTCGCGGATGATCGGATGGTGTCCGGCGGGCTCGACTTGCAGGCCGGCGACCATGCCAGCGACCGACAGCGCGATGGCGCCGACCAACGCCGCGATGTCGAAACCACGGGCGCTGGCGAAGCGGGCGGGCGCGGTGCGCCAGTAGATCCAGCCGAGCACGGCGAACCACGGGGCGAGGAGAAGAACGGCGAGGAGACTCATGCGCATAGTCTGCCGAACGCGATGTTCAGGCCGCGTCCTCGGCGAAGGCGGCGAGAGATTCCAGCACCTCGGCGAGCTCGATGCCGTCCTCGAGACGGCCGATCATCGCTCCGGCCAAATGCAGGCCTTCGTCCGCGCGATGCACCAGGGCCGCGCCTTCGGCCTTGAGCTTCGCGATGAGCTGCCCGGCGTCCTTCGGCGAGGCATGGCCCTCGCTCTGCACCAGCACGCGGCCGTCGGCATGCACGAGCTTGAAGTAGAAGCGGCCGTCGCTCTCGCGGTACTGCTTGAAGGTGGGCTGGGCGACCTTCGCCGCCTTGGCCTTCGGCGCCTCGGCCATGGTGGCGGTCAGCGGCCGCAGGCCCACGGCCTCGCGCAATTCGCGCAACAGCGGCGTGGCGATGGCACGCGCCTTCGCGGCACCCGCCTGCAGCGTGGCTTCGATGTCGGCCGGCTTCGCGATCAGCGCCTCGTAGCGCTCGCGCATCGGCGCGAGGTGGCCATCGAGCAGCTCAAACAGCGCCTGCTTCGCCTCGCCCCAGGCGAGCCCGCCACGCAGCGCGGTGTGCATCTCGGCCGCCTGCGCCTCGGTGGCGAAGGCGCGGTACAGCGTGAACAGATGCGCGGCGTCGGGGTCTTTGGCCTCGCCCGGCGCGCGCGAGTCGGTGACGATCGAGGCGATCAGCTTCTTCAGCTGCGCCGGCGGAGCGAACAGCGGGATGGTGTTGTCGTAGCTCTTGCTCATCTTGCGGCCGTCGAGGCCGGGCAGCGTGGCCACCTGTTCCTCGATCACCGCTTCCGGCAGCACCAGGTACTCGCCGTAGGTGTGGTTGAAGCGTGCGGCGAAATCGCGCGCCATCTCGATGTGCTGGATCTGGTCACGGCCCACCGGCACCTTGTGCGCCTTGAAGCCAAGGATGTCGGCGGCCATCAGCACCGGGTACATGTAGAGCCCGGCAGTGACGCCGGCATCGGCGTCCTCGCCATTGGCGGTGTTCGCGTCCACGGCCGCCTTATAGGCGTGCGCGCGGTTCAGCAGGCCCTTGCCGGCCACGCAGGTCAGGAACCACGTGAGCTCGGGGATCTCCGGGATATCCGACTGCCGGTAGAACCACACGCGATCCGGATCGAGCCCGCAGGCCAGCCACGTGGCCGCGATCTCCAGCGTCGAACGCTGCACGCGCGCCGGGTCCTGCACCTTGATCAGCGCGTGGTAGTCGGCGAGGAAGTAGAAGCTCTCGGTGCCGGGCTGGCGGCTGGCGGCCACCGCTGGACGGATGGCGCCGGCGTAGTTGCCGAGGTGCGGGGTGCCGGACGTGGTGATGCCGGTGAGGATGCGGACGGGAGCGGTCATGCCGCGATTTTAGCCTGCGGGCAGGCCGTCCAACCCCGTTTGCGCGCGCGGTGCGTTGCAGGGTTCCAGACCCCACGGAGAACCGCGATGCCCGCCCTGCCCCGCTCCTTCGCCGCCGTCGCGCTGCTCGCGGCGTCCCAGATCGCCTGCGCCCATCCGCGCCCCACGACACCCGAGGAGGCGCGCATGGTGCGGCTCGAGGTGGTCGATCGCGACACCGGCGCGGCCTTGCCGCAATACCGGCACCGCCGCGAGGCCTGGGTGGCCGGCGAGGACGACCAGCCCTACACCCTGCGCCTCACCAACATCATGGGGGCGCGCGTGCTGGTCGTGCTCAGCGTCGATGGCGTCAACGTGGTGACGGGCGAATCGGCCGATCCAGCGCAGTCCGGCTACGTGCTCGCGCCCTATGCGAGCGCCGAGATCGACGGCTGGCGGAAATCGATGCAGGAGGTCGCGGCCTTCCGATTCAGCGCCGCAGCGGACAGCTACGCCGCACGCACGGGGCGGCCCTTCGACCTCGGGGTGATCGGTGCGGCGGTGTTCCGCGAAGCCGCGGTGGTTGAACCTTGGCCGATACCGACCCCGCCGATCGCACGGGCCGAGCGCAGCGCGCCATCCGCCCAAGCCGCGGAAACCGTGGCCGACGCCGCGGCGGGAGCCCCCGCACCCGCCTCGCCTTTGGGCACCGCGCATGGCGAGCGGCGCTGGTCGCCCAGCGCGCGGACGACCTTCGAACGAGCAAGCCGGCAGGCCGATGAACTCATCGCCCTGCGCCATGACCGCCACGAGGCGCTGGTGGCACGCGGCGTCATCCGATTCGAACGGCAGCCGTGGCTGGCCCGCGAACCGCGGGCCTTCCCGGGCGGTTTCATGCCGGACCCGTGAGCCGGGTTCAGTCCTTGGCTTCGTCGGCTTCGCGAGTCATCACTTCGCCGACCTTCTTCACGTCCTTGCCGAAGCCGGAGACGGTGTTGCAGGCGGAAAGCGCGACGAGGGCAAGCAGGGCGACGGCGAGCAGGCGGAACTTGGTCATGGAAGGTCTCCCTTGGAACGTGGCCGGATTCTAGCGTCCCGGCGGGTGAAGACCGGCGGAATGCGGGTCTTCACGCCACCGCGGGGACGACTCAATCGCGCATCAGGGTGGACTTGCCGAACAGGCTCTCGACGAGGTCCACGGCCAGCAGCGCGGTCTTGTTGTGGTCGTCGAAGGCCGGGTTCAACTCGACGATGTCGAGCGAACCCATGCGGCCGGTGTCGGCGATCATTTCCATCACCAGCTGGGCCTCGCGGTAGTTCGGGCCGCCGGGCACCGTGGTGCCGACACCCGGGGCGATGCCGGGGTCGAGGAAATCGACGTCGAAGCTCACGTGCACGTGGGTCTCGGCGTCGATGCCGGCCAGCGCCTCGTCCATCGCGCGCTTCATGCCGACCTCGTCGATGTAGCGCATGTCGTAGATGTCGAGGCCGTACTCCTTCACCAGCTTCTTCTCGCCGGCATCGACCGAGCGGATGCCGATCTGGCGGACGACGTCGGGCGAGATCGCCGGCGCGCTGCCGCCAAGATGCGTCAGTTCCTTCGGGCCGAGGCCGCAGAGGCAGGCCACCGGCATGCCGTGGATGTTGCCGGAGGGCGTCACGTCCGAGGTGTTGAAGTCGGCGTGCGCGTCGAGCCAGATCACCCGCAGCTTCTTGCCCACGCGCCGGCACCAGCGCGCGACCGCGGTGATGCTGCCAAGGCCGAGGCAGTGGTCGCCGCCCATCAGGACCGGCAGGTTGCCGGCATCGAGCTCGGCCTCGACGGCGCGCATCGCCGCCTCGTTCCACTCGACCACCTGCGGCAAGTGACGGTAGCCGTTCAGGGGCGGCAGCCAGGGATTCATCGGGCCGGTCAGGTTGCCGCGGTCCTCGACGGTGACGCCGCGCTCGCGCAGCGCTTCGGCGATGCCGGCGACGCGCAGGGCTTCGGGGCCCATGACGGCACCACGGTGGCCGGCGCCGATGTCGGTGGGCGCGCCGATCAGCGCGACGGTCGGAAAACGACTCATGCTCACTCCTTCGTGCTGCGTCGTCGTTCGGCCGGACGGCGCTTACGGCGGAGGTGGTGCCGACAGTCCGAATCGAACGGACGACCTACCGCTTACAAGGCGGTTGCTCTACCAGCTGAGCTATGCCGGCGCTGGGGGCGGAAGTGTAAACCAGCCCGGCAACCGGGCGATCAGAAGCAGGGGATGGGCCGCGCCTGCCAGTTGCCCGCACCCAGCGGCGTGCGCCAGTCGTAATCGGCGGCGACCGCGATCTCGAGCCACCACTGCGGGCGATCCTCGCTGGCGGTCTCCATGACCGCTTCGATGCCCAGTGCCTTCACTTCCGCGAGGCGAGCCTCGGCGTTCTGCTGTTCGCGGAACAAGCCGAGCGACACGGTGTTCTCGCCCGGCCCGGCGGTCACGACGTAGTAGTCGCGGATGCCCTGCCCGGCCAGCGCGCGCGCCTTCGCCAAGGCATCGCCGCGGGTGGCGGCCGCGGGCACATACACGCGCCAGCCGCGTGAACTCTGGACCTGGGCTTCGCGGTACTGCAGCTTGCCGACGCTCGCACCCAGCACATCGACCGCCCGGCGCAGCGCCGAGGGCGTGTCGAACGGACCGACCGAGAGGCAGGCCATGGCGGCATCCATGCGGGTGGGCGCCACGGCCAACTCCGCCGAGGCGGGCAGCGAATCGGGTTCGGCTTCGGCCAGCAGGGTGAGGCCCGGCACGCCGGGCTGGGTGGCCGGCAGGGCGGCCGCGTGCGACGGCGCATGCAGCCCCCACCAGAGGGCCGCCGCGACGTTGAGGCACAGCAGGATGATCAGGGCACCGCGCGAAAGCATGCGTGCAGTGTAGCCGCGCGGCACGCGGCTTCGCTCATCCCGCGGTCAAGCGCATCCGGCCGCCGCGTAGACGCGCAGCCCCTCCAGCACCATCGCTTCGTGATGCACAACTCGAGCGGACAAGCGCCGAGCCAGGGCATCAGCGAACGCCGCCGCATCGCCGCCGCCGACCAGCAGGGACGGTGGTCGGCCCAACACGGCGCAGGCGTCGTCCCACGCGGCAAGGACGAGGCCGAGGGCCTGCCCGCGCGCCCCGGCGGCGACGGCCTCGGGGGTATCGATGCCGAAAGCCACGGCGGCAGGCGTGGGCGCTTCGCCACGATCCAGCGCCGGAAACCGCGCCGCCAAGGCTTGGCGCGCATGCGCGGGAGCGATCCCGATGAGGCCACCGTGGTGGATTCCCCGGGCGTCGAGGAGATCGACGGTGATCGCGCTGCCATAGCTCACGACGAGCTGGTCGCCGCCGCGGGCCCGCGCCGCCAACAGGGCGAGGAAGCGGTCGACGCCCAGACGCGCCGGGTCGGCGTAGGCGATGCGCACGCCGGCGCACTCGGCGCGCGTGACGGCGCGCTGCGGTCGCAGGCCACAGGCATCGAGCGCCGCCTCGACGCGCTGGCGGATGGCCTCCGGCGCGACGCTGGCCAGCCACGCGGCATCGCCAGGCGCGTCTTGGGCCAACACCTCGTGGAGGGCGGTATCGAAGCCGGCATCCCCATGGGCCAGCGCCGTGACCGGGCCGAGGCCCGAGGCATCGGCGCGCGCCAGCTTCAAGCGCGTATTGCCGAGATCAAGCAGCCACACGGACGCTCACCTCGCCGGCATGGTGCACGCGATCGCCATCGACATGGCGCACGCGCAGGCCACCGCCCACGTCGATGCCCATCGCCACCCCGTCCTCCACGCGCTCACCGGACAGCACCCGCACCGGCCGACCGGCCAAGGCGTCGAAGCGGGCCCAGTCCTCCACGAAAGCCGCGAAGTCCTCGCGTTCGAACTCGGCCAGCGCCGGCAGCAGACGACGCAGCACGGCGCCAAGGATGCGCGGCCGCGCGACGTCCTCCACGCCGGCGCGACGCAGATCGGTCCACGGCTGCTCGACGCCGGGCACCGCCGCGACGTCGAGGTTCAGGCCGATGCCGATGGCCACCGCCTCGCCGCGGGCTTCGATGAGCAGGCCCGCGAGCTTGGCGTCATCGACCACGAGATCGTTCGGCCACTTGAGGCGCACGCTGGAGGCGCCAGAATCGTGCAGGGCGCGCGCCACTGCGACACCGACGGCGGGACCCAATGGGGCAAGCCGCAAGGGCGGCAGCGCGAAACGTCGGAGCACGGTGAAGGCCAGCGCGCCTTTGGGATCGGTCTGCCAAGCGCGGCCGCGTCGGCCACGACCGGCCGACTGGCCGTCGGCGACGAACACCGCGGCACCGCGCATCGGCAACGGGCTGCAGAGCGCCCAGTCCTGCGTCGAGTCGACCGCTTCGACGTGATGGAATGCGGCCAGCTCACCGAGCGCCGCCTCATCGAGCGCAAGGTCGCGTTCTCCGAACGCTTCAGGCATCGGTACGGGCCCACAGTCGCGCGAAGACGCGCGCCTTCTCGAAGCGGTGCTCGTTGCCGGCCCGCAGCCGCTGCAGGTTGGCGCGATGCGTCCACGCCAGCAGCACGGCGGCCACCAGCGCGAAGCCCATCCAGGCGCCGTCGCGGCCCTCGACCAGCGCCCACACCGGCAGGGCGATGCCGGCCAGCACGGTCGCGAGCCCAACGTAGCCGGTCGAGAGCAGCACCAGCAGCCAGACGCCCAGCAGCGGCGCCAAGGCCAGCGGCCACAGCAGGGCGAGGCCGCCCACCAGCGTCGCCGCACCCTTGCCGCCGCGGAAGCCGTGGAACACCGGCCACACATGGCCAGCCACGGCCAGCAACGCACCCACCATCTGCGCCACGACATCACCGCCCACCCAGCGCATCAGCGCCACCGCGGCCGCACCCTTGCCGATGTCGATCAACACGGTGCCGAGCGCGAAGGCCCAACCCTGGGTACGGAGGGCGTTGGTGCCGCCGGCATTGCCGCTGCCCTGGGTGCGGATGTCGACGCCGCGCAACTTGCCGAGCCACAGGCTTCCGGAAATGGAACCGAGCAGATAGGCCGCAGCACCGGCCGCGAGCATCGTCGCGAGGCTCACGGCGCCACCGGCTGCAGGCAGGCGACCAGCGCCCCGGGGCCGGCATGCGCGCCAACCGCAGGGCCGGTTTCCACCAGCCAGCCTTCGGCGATGTCGAGCCGCAGCTTGAGGGCGGCCAGCAAGGCCGCGGCATCGTCAGCCGCGTCGCAATGGCCGACGATCAGACGCCAGCGCGTTCCCGCAGGCGCCTGCTTGGCGACATAGGCCGCAAAGCGCTCGCGGGCGCGCGCCTCGCCGAACAGCGCGGCACAGGGTTTCAGGCGGCCTTCTGGCACGACCTTGGCGATCGGCGTGGCGCGAAGCACCGACGCGATCCATCCGGCCCAGCGCGGCACGCGGCCGCCGCGCACGGCGTGGCGGATGTCGCGGGCGAGCGCGAAGGTGAGCGTCTTCGGCTTCAACGCGGCCACATGCGCGAGCACCTCGGCCGCGGCGGCGCCGGTGGCGGCCTTCTCGGCGGCGGCGATGGCGAGCAGGGCCTGCCCGCCCGCGGCATTCGCGGTGTCGAACACATGGGTTCGGGACGCATCACCCCGCTGCGCAGCCGCCTCGGCCGCCTGCAGCGTGCCCGACACCGCGCGCGACAGCCCGATGTAGACGACTTCGGCATGGTGCGAGAGCAGGAAATCGAACTGCCGGCGGAAATCACCCACCGGCGGCTGGCTGGTGCGCGGCAGCAGGTGCTCGTGGCGCAGCCGCGCGTAGAACTCGGCGGGGCTGATGCCGACGCGATCGAGGTAGTCCTGCTCGCCGAAGTTCACCCGCAGCGGGATCACGTGCAGGTTCAGGGCGTCGGCAAAGCCGTCCGGCAGGTCGGCCGAGCTGTCGGTGACGACCACGCAGCCGCCCGGCGCGTTGGCCGTGCGCGCCTGCGCCAGCATGTCGTCGGCCTTGGTCGATTCGACGCGGCCGAAGCGGCCCAGCGCCTCGAACATCGCCGAGGGCTTCGCCACGTGCGCATGCACTTTCACCCGATGCGCGCTGCCCGCGACGACGACGCAGTCGGCGCCAAGGTCGGACATCGCCGCCTGCAGCCCGGCGCGGTCGAGGCCCTCGCCAACCAGCAGGCATTCCGTGCACCAGCGATGGCGCGGATCGATGTCGTCGAGTTCGGCGTGCAGCGCATCGTGCACATCGCTGATGTCGAGATCGGAGCGATCGTCGGCACCATCGGCAGCGCCAGACGCCCCGCGCCGCGCCATGAAATCGCCGATGCCTTCGAGGAGATCGACGAAGCCCTGTGCGCCGGCATCGACCACGCCGGCCTTGCGCAGCACGGGCAACTGGTCGGGCGTGCGCTGGAGGGCGATGCGCGCCTGCGCCAGCGCGGACTCGAACCAGGCGCGGAGCTCCTGGCGTTCGCCCTGCTCGGCGGCGTGCACCAGCGCCTCGGCGAAGGCATGGATCACGCTGATCATCGTGCCTTCCTTCGGATCAGCCATCGCCGAGCGCGCCGAACGCGATGCGGCGCGCGCCGCCTCGGCGAGGCCGCGGCGGTCGAGCGAGGCCCGCGAACCGACGGCATCGGCCAAGCCGCTGAAGAACTGCGCGAGGATGGCGCCGGAGTTGCCGCGCGCGCCGTCGATCGCCTCGTCGCCGACCCGCCGAAGCAGGCGGCCCACGCCACCGGCCCGACGCTGCAGCGCGCCGGTGAGCACCGTGCTCAGCGTCAGGGCGAGGTTGTTGCCGGTGTCGCCATCGGGCACGGGGAACACGTTGATCTTGTTCAGCGCGTCGCGGCGGGCGATGACCCGGCGCACGCCAGCGATCAGCGCATGGCGCAGGGCGGCGGCGCGGATGGGGCCGGGTGGCGGCAGCGGGGAAGCGAGGGGCGTGGTCGCGGACATACGCCGGAGTCTGGGGGAACTCCCCACGGTTCGGCATGCTGCGCGACAGCATGCCCGGCTGGCAAGGCGCGCCCATGCGCGGCCTTCACCGGCGGCGTATGATCCTGCGACGCGTTTGCCCGGTGCCGCATCTCTCCGGGCCTACCCCTACGGAAACCGCCATGATCCGCGCCGCTCTCCTGTCGCTCGCCCTGCTGGCCCTGCCGATGGCCGGCGTTGCCGCCGAAGCGGTCACGGAAGCGCCCGCCGCCGAAGCGCCGAGCGCCTGCGATGCCAAGCCGGCCACCGCGCCGGCCGCCGAGGCCGCGGCACCGACCGACGCCCCAGCGCGCCATACCGAGGCTACGCCGACCCGTCCGGCCAGCGCGCGCAGCCCGGGCAACGTGCGGACCACCACGCCGCGCTGGAACCGCCTGCTGCCGGGCATGTTCCGCTGACCCACGCCGCGCACCGGCATGCCCTGGGCCTGGTGGCGACGCTGGCGCAAGCCACCCCCTGACATCCACGACGCGCACTGGGCCGCCCTGCTGGCCCGGGCTCCGTTGGTTCGAGGCCTGGGCCCACTGCGTCAATCACGCCTGCGCGGGCTGACCGCCCGATTCCTCGACGGCAAGGCGATCTCCCCGGCCCACGGCCTGACCCTCGACGACGGCGACCGGCTGGCGCTGGCGGCCCACGCCTGCCTGCCCCTGCTCGGCATCGGCGAGGCAGGCCTGCGCGGCTGGTCGGAGGTGATCGTCCACCCCGGCGCCTTCCGGGTGGAGCATGGACGGCATGGTGCACCGCACGAAATGGACGAACTCGAAGTCGTCGAGGACGGCTTCGAAGACCGCGAAGGCGAAAGCTGGCAGCACGGGCCGATGGTGCTGAGCTGGGCCGACCTCGACGCCGAGATCGCCGAGCCGGAACCGGGCTACCAGCTCGTGGTCCACGAAATGGCCCACAAGCTCGACGCGCTGGACGGCGTCATGGACGGCACGCCGCCCCTGCCGCGCGAGTGGCAGCGAGCCTGGGCCCGCGATTTCGGCGCCGCCTTCGAGGCCCTGAACGCCGAACTCGACGCGCTCGACGCCGCCGGGGCGCAGCACGGCCCGCATGACGATGAAGAGCCGGATGAGGACGGCGCCAGACCCGCCATCGATCCCTACGCCGCGGAAGCCCCGGAAGAGTTCTTCGCTGTTTGCAGCGAGTACCACTTCACCGACCCGGAGCGCCTGCGTGCGGCCTTCCCGGCGGTGGCCGCGCACCTCGAGCGGTTCTATGGGCCGCCGCCGGCCCTGGACCGCGACAACGATCCGACGCCGGCCTAAGCCGGACACCCGCTCACCCCTGCGGCGGGAACCTCGCCACGAAGCGCGCGCCACCGAGCTCGGCCGAGCGCTCGACGGTGAGCACGCCCTGGTAGGCCGCGACGATGTCCTGGACGATCGAGAGGCCGATGCCGTGGCCCTGCACGCGCTCGTCGCCGCGCACGCCACGCTGCAGCACGCGGTCGATCTGGTCCTCGGCGATGCCGGGGCCGTCGTCCTCCACCGCGAACTCGACGCCGCTGCGCTTGCCGGTCGGGGCGGGCAGCGTCGTCACCTGCAGCGCCACGCGGCGCTTCGCCCACTTGAAGGCGTTCTCCAGCAGGTTGCCGAGCAGCTCCTGCAGGTCGCCGAGCTCGCCGTGGAAGCGCGCCGCCGCATCGATGTCGAATTCGGCCAGCACGCCCTTCGTCGCGTAGATCTTCTCGAGGCCGAGCACGATCTCCTCGGCGGTCCCCTCGATCTTCAGCGGCGCGGCGTACAGCACATGGCCCGAACGCGCGGCGCGGGACAGCTGGTAGCCGACGATGTCGTTCATGCGTTGCACCTGGGTGCGCACGTCCTCGCGCAGCTCGTCGCCGGTGGCGCCCGCCTCGAGGCGGCTCTGCAGCACCGCGAGGGGCGTCTTCAGCGAATGCGCGAGGTCGCCGAGCGTCCGCCGCACCTGTTCGAGGTTGCGGCGTTCGGAATCGATCAGCGCGTTGATGCTCTCGGTCAGCGGCTGGAGCTCGCGCGGATGCTCGTCGACGAGGCGCGCAACGCTGCCCTGCTGCACGTCGGCCAGCGCCCGCTCGACGCCGGCGACGGGCCTGAGGCTCCAGCGCAGGGCCAGCGCCTGCACCAGCGCGAGCACGATGGCGGCCGCGCCCAACCACGCCCACAGCGTGCGGCGGAATACGCCCACCTGCCCGGCCACGTAGGCGGCGTCCTCGTAGATGCCGAAGATCAGTTCGATCTCGTCGCGCGACGTCTCGATGATCGCGGTCATCGAATAGAGGTACACCTGAAGCTCGCGACCGCTCGAGTCGGTGACGGGCAGCGGGCCAACCAACCTGCCTTGGTCGCCGGGCGGGCCGGGCTCAGGCGGCGGCAGGATACGGCCGAGCGTCGAGGTCGATTCCCAGCGAAGGTTCTCGCCGATCACCACGGCGTACAGGCCGCTGCCCGGCCGGTCGAAACGTGGGTCCGGCGGCACCTGCGGCATCACGATGGCGCCGGAGCGCAGTGTCTCAGCGCCGCCGAGGTAGGCCTTCGCGAAACTGTCGAGACGCTCACGCTGGCTGTTGAGCGCCGCCTCGGTGAACGCGCGGTCGAGCGCGTAACCCGTCAAACCCAGGAAGGCCACCAGCGCGAGGCCGGCGGCCAGCAGCTGGCGCGCCTGCAGCGAGAGGCGGCGGCGCACCACGCCCAAGCGTGCTTACTCGTTGCGCGGGATCGCGAAACGGTAGCCGCGACCGCGCACGGTCTCGATCGGCTTGAGTTCGCCGTCCGGATCGAGCTTCTTGCGCAGGCGACCGATGAAGACCTCGAGCACGTTCGAATCGCGGTCGAAATCCTGCTGGTAGATATGCTCGGTGAGGTCGGCCTTCGAGACGAGCTCGCCCGCATGCAGCATCAGGTACTCGAGCACCTTGTACTCGTAACTCGTCAGGTCGATCGCGCTGCCGCCGACGGTGACCGTCTGCGCCGAGAGGTCGAGCTTGACCGGGCCGCACTCGAGCGAGGGCTTGCTCCAGCCGGCGGCGCGGCGCAGCAGCGCGTTGATGCGCGCCAGCAGCTCCTCCACGTGGAAGGGCTTGACGAGGTAGTCGTCGGCGCCGGACTTCAGGCCTTCCACCTTGTCCTGCCACGAGGAGCGGGCGGTGAGGATCAGGATCGGGAACTTCTTGCCTTCCGAGCGCAGCGCGCGGACGAGGTCCATGCCCGACATCTTCGGCAAGCCGAGGTCGATGATCGCCATGTCGAACGGCACTTCGCGGCCGTTGTAGAGGCCTTCCTCGCCATCGCCGGCGGCGTCCACCGCGAAGCCTTCGCGCTTCAGTCGGGCCGCGAGGGTTTCACGCAGCGGGGCTTCGTCTTCGACCAGCAGGATGCGCATGGACTCTCCTTGGGCAAGCCGGCGCTCAGGGCCGGTGATCAGTCACGGTCGCCGCGTTCGACAGGCGGCAGGGTTTCAGGCACGTCGAGGTCGGCCGGCGGCGGCGCCTCGAAGCGTTCAAAGCGTTCCTCGCGGCGATCGCGGAAGCGGTCCTCGCGCGGCAGGGCGCCGCGATCGGCGTCGATGACCGGGTTTCCCGTACCGAGGTCCGGTTCGGCGAAGGGGTCGCGCAGGGCGTCGGCCCGCGCCTCGCGCCAAGCCTCGCGCCGGCGTTCGTGCGGATCGTCGCGCATGATCCGCACGCGGCCGTCGGGCGTGAGCACCTTGAGGCGGTAGACCTCGCGGCCATCGCGCTGCATCGATTCGGCGCGCAGCACCTCGCCACCGGTCTGGCGCTCCGCGCGCAGCACTGATTCCGGCAACTCCGACCGACGCATCTCGGCGGGCGGCGACGACGGGGGATCGAAGGCCGGCGGCGGCGGCGCGTCCTGCTGCGCATGCGCCGCACCGGCCGCGAGGGCCAGGGCGACGACGAGCGACAGCGGGCGGCGAAGGATCATGGGCGGAGGATAGCGGGGCGGGCGCGGCAGGGGCCAGCAATGCGGCGAAGTCTGGTCGTGGGGGGGTGAATTGCCTCTTAACCCCGGATTGCCGCGCAACGGCGGTTCAGAAGATCTCGCCGACGCAGCAGCGCAGTGAACCACCGGCTTTCTCGATCTCCGGCAGGGGAACGGCATGCAGGGTGAAGCCGGCGCGAGCGAAGGCGGCGCGCTCAGCGGCCGACAGCGCGTCCACGGCCCGGGCGCTGAGGAAGGCGGCGTCACCCGAGACGGCGATGCCGTTGCCGGCGTAGGCCTGCCGCGCACGCTCGTCGAGCGCCAGCGCATGCGGCGCATGGAATTCGAGGATGGCGCGCGCCACGCCCGGGTCGGCGAAGCCGTCCGGGCAGGCCACGGCGAGACGCCCGGCGTAGATCTGCAGCAGCACGTTGGTGTGGTACTCGCCCGGCGCCAGGTCGAACACCAGCATGGCGTCGAGGCCGAAGGCGGCGTGCATCGCGGCGGCGCCAGTCTCGTCGCAGCGCTCGGAGAGTCCGCAGTAGCCGATGTTGCGGGCGCGGTCGATCACGAGCGAACCGGTGAGCTCCGCGATGCCCGGCTGGCGCGACAGGTCGATCTCGCGCCGGCCCAGGGCTTCGGTGAAGAAGCCGCGGATGTCGGCGCGCGTGGCCTCGCGCTGGCGGACGGCGTGCTTCATGTGGCCGATCACCAACCGTCCGGGCGCGCTGGCGAAGACGTTGTTCGGGAAGACGGCGTCCGGCGTGGCGGGGTCGCCGGGGAAGGTGACGACGGGCACGTGGGGCGACAAGGCCTTGGCCAGCGCCCGTTGCTCGGCCAGCGCGCCGTCCGGATCGATGCGCTCGGCCATCGCCATGTAGGCGTTGTCCTGCGCCGACTCGGCGGCCAGCGACATGCCCTCCGGCGCGACGAGGAAGACCGCCTTCGGCGTGGCCCGTGCCGGGTTGGGAGCGGCGTGGGCCGCGAAGGCGAAGAAGCGTTCCGGGTCGCGGGTGATCATGCGGCGGCCTCGTGGCTGCGGGTGGCGGCGAGCGCGCGTTCGAGCAGTTCGAGCCCGGCGCCGGCCTTGGGCGCGCCTTCGCTCAGCACCTGCCGGAAGGCGCGACCGCCGGGCTGGGCGTGGAACAGGCCGAGGATGTGGCGCGTGAGGTGTTTCAGCGCGACGCCGCGAGCGAGCTGCGATTCGACGTACGGGAACCAGGCGCGCAGCAGGGCTTCGCGCGTGCGCGGCGGCTCGCCTTCGAGCGCCACGGCGTACTCGTGCAGGCGGTAGGGCTCGTGGTAGGCCGCGCGACCGATCATCACGCCGTCGACGTGGGCGAACTGAGCACGAACCTCCGCGAGCTCGCGCAGGCCGCCATTGATGCTGATGACGAGTTCGGGCCGCTCGCGCTTCAAGCGATGCACCCAGTCGTGGCGCAGTGGCGGGATCTCACGGTTCTCCTTCGGCGACAGGCCCTGCAACCACGCCTTGCGGGCATGCACCACGAAGCGCCGGCAGCCGGTGGCAGCCACGGCATCGATGAAGGCGAGGAAGACGGCGTAGTCCTCCACTTCATCGACACCCAGCCGGCATTTCACCGTGACCGGCACGCGCACCGCGGCCTGCATCGCGGCGATGCACTCGGCGACCAGCGGCGGCTCCTTCATCAGGCAGGCGCCGAAGCGACCGGCCTGCACGCGGTCCGAAGGGCAGCCGACATTGAGGTTGATCTCGTCGTAGCCCCAGTCGGCGCCGATGCGGCTGGCTTCGGCGAGGGCCGCCGGGTCGCTGCCGCCGAGTTGAAGCGCGACCGGGTGCTCGCTGGGGTCGAAACCGAGCAGGCGCGCGCGGTCACCGTGGATCACCGCCTGCGCGTGGACCATCTCGGTGTAGAGCAGCACGCCCGGCGACATCACGCGATGGAAGCTGCGGCAGTGGGTGTCGGTCCAATCCATCATCGGCGCGACCGAGAGGCGCGAGCCGGTGACCGGAGGATGGGCGTCGAACGAAGGCATGCGGGACGATCGGCGGCAAAGCGACATGATGCCTCAGCCCCCGCCATCGCCGGGGGCGAACCCGTGCCGCGGCGCCGTCGCAGCGACGGCGGCTTCATCCGGAGTTCGCTTATCGTCGCCGGACATCACTCTCGCGTGCCCGCCCGTCGCCGATGGATCGCCCCGACGCCCGCGTCGTCCTTTTCGCCCTATGGCTGGCCGGCACGACGTGGTCGGCCCCGGCCCATGGCGTGGAGCGCGCGCCGCCCCCCGCCCTCGACCTGCAGCACTACGGTCTCGATGACGGCCTCTCGCAGAACGCGCTCACGGCGATGGCGCAGGACGCCCGGGGCTTCCTCTGGTGGGGCACGCAGGACGGCCTGAACCGCTTCGACGGGCAAGGCTTCACGGTGCTTCGCGAGAGCATCGACGAGCGCGCCGGCCTGTCGAGCAGCAGCGTCGACGCGCTGGCGATCGATGGCGGGCAGCGGCTTTGGATCGGCACCAACGATCGCGGCCTCGATCGGCTCGACCTCCGCAGCGGACGGCACGAGGCCCTGGGCGAAGCCGCCGCAGGGCATCCCACCGTGCAGGCCATCGCCTTCGACGGTCAGGGTGGCGCCTGGCTGGCCACGCCACGCGGCCTGGCGCATCTGGCGGAGGGCGCGGACGTGGGCACGCCCCTGCTGTCCGGGGTCGGCATCATCGCGCTCGCCGCTTCCGGGGCCGACGGCGCCTTTGCGCTGGCCGCGGATTGCCGGCTGTGGCGGCTCGATGCCCGAGGCGCCGCACCCGTCAGCGTCGTCGCGCCGCAGCGCGCACGCTGCGTGGATGTGTCAGCCCACGACGATGGGCTCGTGATCGCCACCAGCCGCCATGGGCTGCTGCTCGTCGATCGGAACGGGCAGACGCGGACGCACTGGCCCAAGGAGCGCTTCGATGGTGCTCGCGACGATCTCGCCAGCGTGCACCGTTGGCGCGACGGCTCGACGTGGATCGGCACATCGATCGGCCGCGTTTTCACCCTCCCGGCCGGCGACGGGGCCCTGCCCGTCGCCGTGACGCTGCGGACGCCGATCGGCTCCAAGGTCTCCGGCTTCTTCGAGGATCGCGAGGGCGGTCGCTGGATCGCCACGATGACCAACGGGGCCTTCCGCGTTCGGGGGCTGTCGGACGTGGTGCGCAACGACACGTTCGACATGCCCCCGTCGATGCCGAGCCGGAGCATCCGCTCGCTGTGGCGCGACGAGACGCAGCTGCTGCTCGGCACCGATGCCGGCCTCTGGCAACGTCAGGGCGACGAGGCATGGCGGGAAATCACGGCGTTCTCCGGCACGCAGGTGCGCCGCATCACCCCGGCGGCCGCTGGCGGCTGGTGGATCGGCACCCAACACGGGCTGTGGCGGCTGGGTGCCGATGGCACGGCCACCGAAACCCTGGCGCCCCTGCCGGATCCGCGGGTGCTCGATATCCTCGTGGAGGGCAACGAACTGCTGGTGGCGACGCGCGGCGGACTGGCGCGACTCGCCAGCGACACCCTCCGCTCCCTGCCGGTTCCCGAGGCCCTCGATGGCCTGGTCCTGACGGCCCTGCGACGGGACGCCGACGGCACGCTTTGGATCGGCAGCAACGAGCGCGGCGTGTTCCTGCTGCGGCCCGATGGCCGCATGGAGCAATGGCATACCGGCAACGGCCGCCTGCCGCACGACTCGGTCTGGTCGCTGCACGCCGACGATGAGGCCCTGTGGTTCGGCACGTTTTCCGGCGGGCTGATCCGCGTGGATCGAAAGGACGGCTCGGTGCGTCGCTACACCGATCGCGAGGGCCTGTCGAACAACGTGATCTACCGCATCGAACCCGATGCCGCGGGACGGTTGTGGCTGAGCACGAATGCCGGCTTGAGCGTGCTTGATCCGTCGACGGCCATCACCCAGCGCATTGACTGGGGGGATGGGCTGACGAACCGCGAGTACAACAGCGGCGCCAGCATGGCGGACGCGCGCGGCTGGCTGTACTTCGGCGGCACCGACGGCGTGGACGTGGTCGATCCCGGGTCGTTCCGCCCCTCGGCGCGCCCGGTCGAGGCGGCCTTCGCCCGCTTCCGCCGTCTGGGCCAGAGCGGCCGCGATCGCGGACCGGCCGGGTTCGACCTGCTGCTCGGCGACACCGTGCGGCTCGACCATCGCGACCGGGTGGTCGCGATCGACCTCGTGGCCCTCGACTTCGATGCTCCAGGCGCCGCACAAGTGCGCTACCGGATGGGTGACGTGCTCCCGGAATGGGTGACGCCGGGGCGGGCGACCGCCGAGGTTCTGCTGACGCAGGTGCCGGCAGGGGCACATGTGCTCGAAGCCCAGGCGGCGGGACGGGACGGGCGGTTCGGCCCGACCCGCGCGCTGGCGATCGAGGTGGCGCCGCCCCCGTGGCTGAGCCCTACGGCCCGGGCCGCGTACGCGGTTCTGGTGATGATGGCGGCATTCGGCACCGTCTTCGCGCTGCGGGCGAGGTCACGGCGCAAGGCCGCCCAGATCGCCGAGCTCAATCGGCTGGTCGAGGAACGCACGGCGGAGATCGCACGGGCCAACGCGCGCCTGCAGGCGATGAACGGGCAATTGCAGCAGCTCAACCGAATCGACCCGCTGACCCGGGTCGCGAACCGCCGCGAATTCATGCACTGGATGGAGCGCGAAGGCAGCCGGGTGCTTGCCCGGCTCGCGCTTGGCGACGCCAAGGGGGCCTTGGTGTTCTTCATGGTCGACATCGACGACTTCAAGCGCATCAACGACCAGAACGGCCACCACGCGGGCGACGCGGTGCTCGTCGAGTTCGCTTCGCGGCTCGAGGCCCTGAGCGGCCCCGAGGACCTTCTGGTGCGCTGGGGCGGCGAGGAGTTCCTCTACGCCCTGCACCTCGAGGACGTCGACGACGCCCCAGCGAAGGCCGAGCAGTTGTGCGCGGCCGCCCGCGATCGACCCTTCGATCTGGCCAGCGGCCACGCCTTGAGCGTGACCTGCTCGATCGGCTTCGCCCCGTGGCCCTGGGCGCGGGCCTGGCCGATGCTCGGCGACAGCGAGCAGAGCATCGGGCTCGCGGACCGCGCGCTTTACCGGATCAAGAGCAGCGGCAAGAACGGCTGGGCGGGCCTGTTGCCGGGCCCGGAGGCCGACCGCGCCTCGGTGGGACGCATCCTTGCCGGCGAAATCGACGGCTGGCCCGAGGACGTGCTTCGCGCCCTGCGTTCAACGCCTCTGCGCCAGCCCTAGGAGCGCGCCGCCACCCAGCGGGAGATGTGCGCGTGCATTTCCGCCAGCCCATCCGTCAGCGCCGCAGGCCCGGGCTGCAGGATGATCGGCGACTTGATCTCGAACAGCTGGCCGTCGCGGACAGCGGAAACGCCGTTCCATCCGGGCCGCGCGGCCACGGTGCCGGGCTGGAATTTCTTGCCGCACCAAGAGCCGAACACGATCTGCGGATCGCGGGCGAGGATGGCGTCGTCACTGGCGAGGATGCGGTGCTTGGCCAGCGATTCCGCGGCGAGCTCCGGGAAGATGTCGTCGCCGCCGGCGATCCGCACCAGCTCCGCCACCCACTGGATGCCGCTGATGCGCGGCTCGTCCCATTCCTCGAAATAGACGCGCGGGCGCACCGGAAACTGGGCCGCCTTCGCCGCCACCGCGTCGACGCCGCGTTCGAGCGAATCCGCGTAGGCCTCGGCCTTGGCCGCCGCGCCGACCATCGCGCCGAGGCGCCGCACGTAATCGAGGATGCCGGCCACCGAACGGTGGTTGCTGATCCACACCTCCACGCCGCGGCGCACGAGTTCGGCGGCGATGTCGGCCTGGATGTCGGAGAAGCCGATGGCGAGATCGGGCTTCAGCGCGAGGATCTGGTCGACCTTCGCGCTGGTGAAGGCGCTGACCTTCGGCTTCTCCTTGCGCGCCCGCGGCGGGCGAACGGTGAAGCCGCTGATGCCGACGATGCGGTGGTCCTCACCGAGGGCGTAGAGCACCTCGGTCGGTTCTTCGACCAGGCAGACGATGCGGCGGGGGCCTCGCACGAAGGCGGACGCCTCAGTGCCCGCCGGAGGACGGCATCGCGGACGTGCCCGCGCCGGCCGGCGCACCGGCCAGCGGCACGCGCTTCACCGCCATCCACGCGATCGCCGACAGGGCCGCGGTGGCCGCGCCGACCAGGAACACGCTGCCCTTGTCGGGCAGGTGCTCGATCAGCATGCCGACGCCGAGGCTCACCGCCAGCTGCGGCAGCACCACGCTGAGGTTGAACACGCCCATGTACAGGCCGATGCGCGCCGGGGCCACGCACTGCGAGAAGATCGCGAACGGCAGGCTGACGATGGCGCCCCAACCGAGGCCCATCACCGCCATGCCCACGTAGACGGCCGTGGCGCTGTGCCCCGCGAAGTAGACGAAGGCGAAACCCAGCGCCATCAGGGCGAGGCTGGCGGCGTGCACGTGCACCTCGCCGAAACGCCGCGCGAGCGGGTTCAGCAGCAAGGCGGGCACGAGCGCGCCGACCGCATTGAGCACGAGGAAGGAGGTCGA
The DNA here is from genome assembly GCF_027531545.1 of Silanimonas sp. Taxonomy (GTDB): domain Bacteria; phylum Pseudomonadota; class Gammaproteobacteria; order Xanthomonadales; family Xanthomonadaceae; genus Silanimonas. The sequence continues at coordinate 56,219 of NZ_JAPZSC010000001.1, forward strand.
CATCAGGCGGCCCGTGCCGTCATCGTCGAGGCCGGGGAAGCGCTGCTGCACGAAGGCGATCATGTAGACGAACATCGTCTGCACGCCGATCCAGCTCAGGGAGTGTGCGGCCAGCACCTTGCGGAAGGCCGGCAGGTCCTCGCGCGCGGTGTTCGGAGCGGGCTGCGGCTCCATCAGGGCATGCACGAGGAAGCCGACGGCCAGCGCGGCGAATCCGACTTCGATCCACATCGAGTGGCTGGCATGGCCGGTGAGCTTCAGGCCCATCGCGACGACCGCGTAGATGGCGAACGGCCACAGCGGGCGCATCAACAGCAGGACGGTGCCCAGGCTGAGCTTCGGCGCGCGGGCCTCCGCGGCTTCCGCCTCGGCGCCGGCCAGCGCCCGGGGCTCGGTGATCAGCAGCGGCGGCACGAGGGAGAACAGCAGCACCAGGACGACGCCGAAGTAGATCAGCGCGACGTTGCCGAACACCGCGCCGACAGCATAGGCCAGCACGCCGAAGGTGCCGGAGACCGTCTGCATCCAGGTGTAGGCCGCGGTGCGCTGCGGCCCTTCCGGCGTGACGTCGGCGATCAGCGAGCGTGTCGGGTTGAAGCTGACGTTGATCGACAGGTCGAGCGCGAGCGCCACGGCAATCGCCACGCCGAGGATGGCGTCGAGGCCGAGCGCCTGGTCGATCAGGCCGATGGAGGGCAGGGCCATCAGCGACAGCGCGGTGAGCAGGCCACCGACGAGGATGAAGGGCCGGCGGCGTCCGCCCCAGAACCACACCTTGTCGCTGATGATGCCGATCAGCACCTGGCCGAGGATGCCCGCCAGCGGACCCGCGGCCCAGACGATGCCGATCTCGTGGATGTCGAGCTGGTACCTGGTGCGCAGCAGCCAGCTCAGCGCGGAAATCTGCACGGCGAGCGCAAAGCCCATCGCCGTCGACGGCAGGCCGAGCAGCACGAGGAACGGCAGCGACAGCCGTTGTTGCATTTGCAGCATGGAATCGTTCCCTCCCAGGACGTCGGCGGAGACTACCGGTCGGGGGCGCGCGGCGACAGGGGCTCCGACCGGATGGGCCGGGCGTCAGCGCGAAAGGTGGGCCAGCGCGTCGGCGTTGGCTTCCCAGTTGCGGCCGTCGAAGGGCTCCACCGTGATCGAGGCGATCGTGCCCTCGTCGAGGCAGCGCACGTTGACGTCGATGCCGTCCGGGTTGCTGCGCGGCACATAGAAGCTCTTGATGCCGCACACGCCGCAGAAGCGGTGGCGGGCGACACCGCTGTTCCACAGGTAGTCGACGAGCTGCGACTCGCCCGACAGCAGGCGGAAACGCGCCGCCGGGACGATCAGGTGCAGGAAACCGGCCTTGCTGCAGATCGAGCAGTTGCAATCCTGCACGATGAGGTCAGCCGGGGCCTCCACCTCGAAGCGCACGGCGCCGCAGTGGCAGCCGCCATGGTGGGTCCGGAGCACTGTCATCGCCGCTGCAGCCTGGCGCCTTCGACGTCGAGGGCACGGCCCTCGGCGTCCACGGCCTGCAGGGAACCGTCGGCGTGGCGGAACCAGCGCTGGCCGGATTCGAGCAGTACGAGGCAGCTGCCGGCGATCTCGCCGACGCGGCAAGCGTCTTCGCGCCATTCACCCGCGACCTCGAAGCCCACCGCATCGGCCGCGCCGAGATAAGTTTCAACCAGTCGATAGCGACCGGCAGCACCGCCTTCGCGCTGCAGCTCGAGCTCCACATCGATGCCCTCGCAGTCGGCGCAGGGGAGCACCCCGGCCCAGACGCCCTCGAAAGCCTCGGACAGCGGCGCGAGCCCGCCTTCGGGCCGGTCGTCGCCGCGGGCCTCGGACACGCCCTCATCGCGCGCACAGCCGGCCAACACCGTGGCCAGCAAGGCGGCGGAAAGGAGCATCAGGGAGCGGCGGGCAGACCAGACCATGGCCGGATGGTAGCCCCCAACCCCGTCGCGCGGCGTCATGCGTTGGAAGCGTGGCCCCACCCCGGAGCCCGCCATGCGAACCGCAGCATCCGTTACGTCTTCCGCCCTGCCCAGCGGCTTCAGCCTGCCGCGAAGCGTCGCCATCGCCGCCGCCGTGACGCTGCACCTGAGCCTCGCCGCGATGCTGGCCATGCCGATCGCCGCGCCCGACGCCGAAATGCCCGAGCAGACCGTCGTCCGGACCGATTTCCTGCCGCCCCCGCCACCCCCGCCGATCGCCCCACCGCCACCGGTGCGCGTGATCCGCACCGTGGCACCGACGCGCCCCGTTTCCGTGCCGACGCCCGTAGTTCCCCTGCCGGTGCCGGAGGCCGTGATCGCGCCCACTACAGACACGCCGTCGCTGCTGGACACGGTCGCACCGGACCCAAGCGGAGAGACGACCGGCATCGACAGCGGTCCCGCGGAGGAAAGCCTGCAGCTGCGGAGCGGCGCGCCGCCGCGTTACCCGCCGTCAGCCCTGTCACGCCGTCTCGAAGGCGAAGTGGAACTGCTGATCCTCGTCGGCGTCGACGGACGCCCGGAATCGGTGACGATCACGCGCAGCAGCGGCCACGGGATCTTGGACCGCGCCGCCCGCGAACACGTGCTGCGCCGCTGGGTGTTCGAACCCTCGCAGCGCTTCGGCATTGCCGTTCCGGCCTACGCCCGCGTGCCGGTGCGATTCACCCTGCCTTGAGCGGAGTGGCGCCCTCTGCCGGGGCGCCGGCGTCGATCGACTCGGGCGACAGCGGCAGCAGGATCGACGCGCCGCGCCCGGCCACGCTGGCCCGGCCGAACCGGGCCCAGCAGCGGGCTTGCCCGGCCTCGCGTTCACTGGCCTCGAGCGGCACGCGGGTGTCGCCCTGCGCGCCGGACGGGTCGTTCAAGGCCTTGGCCAGGTCGTCGGCGAAATCCCCGGCGAGTTGGTAGGCGTCACCAATGCGCGACACCTTGGCGTCCTCGGTGATGGCGCCGGCGCCCTCGGCCCAACGCAGCACCGCGACGTCGGCGAGATCCGCACGCACAGCGCCGTCGGCGGCGAAGCCCCCCAGGCCCGCGGGCAGGCGGAACGGGCCCGGCACGAACACGCCGAGCAGGGCGGAGGCCCCGGCCGCACCCGACGAGGTGGGCGCGATGGCCGTCACGACGATCTCGATGTCGAGGTCGGGCGACTCGGGATCGATGCGATAGCGCCGCGCCAGCTGCACGCAGGTGTCGCGGGCGGCGCGATTGGCCACCAGCGCGGCTTGCTCGGGCGTGATGCCCTCGCCCACCGCGCCGTCGGCGATGCGCACGCGCGGCAGACCCACGCTGCGCGCGGCGAGCACGGCCTCGGCATCGACGAAACTCTCGGTTTTCGCGTAACTCTCGTCCCTCGTGACAGCCATCGGCTGTTCGGTGCGGATGCCGGTGCCGGTCGGCTTCGGGGCGGAGGCGCAGGCCGCCAGCAACAGCGTGGCGAGCAATAGGAAAAGCGTGCGAATCGACATCAGAGGGAGCCTACGGGAAACCCCGCGAAGACTGACGCTCGATCGATGCAGGGCACGTGCGGATCGCGTGCCGGCGTCGTGAACGGGCGGCTGTCGCAGCCTGTGAGAACGGCCCATGCGGGAATGCCGTCCACGCCGGGGCCGCGCTGCCCGCCGATTCCGGCCTTCACATCGCGCCTCTTGCATTCCGACAAAGAACCACACAAATTTGTGGCATGACACTCACCGACCGCCAGCAGGCCATCCTCGACTTCCTCCGCGATCACATCGCGGCGGAAGGCCGCCCCCCGACGCTCGCCGAGATCGCCCAGGCCTTCGGCTTCCGCCAGGCCCGCAGCGCCCAGGACCACCTGCAGGCGCTGGCGGCCAAGGGCGTGATCGAGCTGGTGCCCGGCGCCCGTGGCATCCGCCTGCTCGACGAGGACGGGGAGCCGCTCGCCGCCTCGGCGGGCCCCGCGGGCTTCGGCGGCGGAACGGCGGCGAACGCCCCGCAACTGCTCACCCTGCCCCTGCTCGGTCGCGTCGCCGCCGGCCGGCCGATCGACCCGCAGGCCGATTACGAAGGCCAGATGCTGCTCGACCGCGCGCTGTTCTTCCCGCAGCCCGACTACCTGCTGCGGGTGAAGGGCGATTCGATGGTCGATGACGGCATCTTCGATGGCGACCTGATCGCCGTGCGCCGCACGCCGGACGCCGACAACAACCAGATCGTGGTCGCGCGCATCGATGGCGAGGTCACGGTGAAACGCCTCAAGCGCGGCAAGGGCCGCGTGCTGCTGATGCCACGCAACCCGAATTACGCCCCGATCGAAGTGCCCGAGCAGGCCGATTTCGCCATCGAGGGCCTGTACTGCGGCCTCGTGCGCCGCGGTTGAATCGCCCGGCTCCCGCTTCGTCGTCCTTCCATCCGCTACCGCGTTGCACGCCACCGGAGTACCCCATGCACCTCGTCCGCACGCCCGACCTCGCCACCCTGCTGTTCGCGCTCTCGCTCTGCGCGGTTTTCGGCGGTCTGTTCGCCTGGGTGCTCAGCGTGCCCTTCTGGCTCGGCTTCGCCATGGTGGGTGCGGGGCTGTTCGCCTTCGGCCTGCAGCGCCATGACGATCGGCCCGCGCCGCGCCGGCGCTGGCAGGCGCGCGCATCACATTGAATTTCGGAACGTCTTGGCCCGCAGCGGCCTCCCGTCGGCCTCGTCCCCGGCGGGGGCCCTGCGGATCAGGATTCCGCGCCCGGCAAGCCCTCGATCACGCGGCGCTGGGCATCCACGGGCACCGTCCAGTCGGCGATGCCGGGCAGGGTCGCCAAGACCTGGCGTGACACCCGCTCGAAGAACAGCACGAAGCGCTCGACCTCGGCCTGCGTCATGGTGCGCCGGCCCGGGTTCGCGGCCGCCAAGGTCCGCTCCTGCTGGCCGCGCCATTCCGGCACCTGTTCGAAGCCCGGCCCCTGCAGGAACAACAGCGTCCCCAGTTCCGCCCACAGCGGCGCATAGCCGGCGAGCGCGGCATTGCAACAGCGGCGCCAGGTGCCGTCGGGGTCGTCGTCGCGCTCCAACGCATTGATGGGCGCCACCAGCTCGGCCTCGGCCTGCGGCGGCACCTTGTGGAACCAGCCCTCGAACAGCACGAGGTCTGGCACGCCGTCGATCCGCGCCCAATCGGATTCGGGCAAGCGCCGGTCGCCGATCTTGTCGAAGGCCGGCAGGCGCGCGCGGCCGGCACGCAGCGCATCGAACGTGGCGCGTCCGAGGGCGAGGTCGTGCGAACCCGGCGCGCCGCGGGTCGCCAGCAGCGGATGCACCTCGCGGCCGAGACGCTGGCGCTCCGGCTGGTCGAGGTAGAGGTCGTCGATCGACAGCACCACCGCGCGCAAGCCGCGAGCCTCGGCTAAGGCCGCCACCTGTGCCGACAGCGTCGATTTCCCCGTGCCCTGCAGGCCGGTGATGCCGAACACGCGGCACGGGCCCGGCAAGGCCAATGCGCGCTCGAGGACGCTCGCCACGAAGGCGTCGGGGTAGCCGGTTCCGACGGGTTTCAGCACGGCCATGCGGGGGATTGAGCGAGGTCATGCGCGCATCGCGCGGGGCCGGCGAGAATAGCGCGGACGACCATCGCCCCCGAGGAAACCCCGTGACCGATCCCCTGCTCGCCGAAGCCATCGACACCTTCAAGGCGCTGCTGGCCGAAGCCGGCGCGGCCGGAGACCCCGACCCGACGGCGATGACGCTGGCCACCGCCGATGCGAAGGGCCGGCCCTCGGCGCGGACCGTGCTGCTGAAGCACGTCGACGAACAGGGCTTCGTCTTCTACACCAACTTCGATTCCCGCAAAGGGCGGCAGCTCGCGGCGAACCCGCAGGCCGCGCTGCTGTTCCTGTGGAAGACCCTGCGCGAACAGGTGCAGGCCAAGATCGAAGGCACGGTGGAACCGGTCACCGCCGCCGAGGCCGACGCCTACTTCGCCAGCCGCCCGCGCGAGAGCCAGATCGGCGCGTGGGCGTCGCTGCAGTCGCAGACGCTGGATTCACGCGAGACCTTCGAAGCGCGCATCGCCGAATTCACCGCGAAGTTCGACGGCGGCCCGGTGCCGCGCCCGTCGCACTGGTCGGGCTTCCGCGTGGTGCCGGAGATGATCGAGCTCTGGTACGGCGCAAAGTACCGGCTGCATGAGCGCCAGCGCTATGCTCGGGTGGACGGCCGCTGGACGAAGCGGATGCTCTACCCCTGAGGAGCCCCCCATGAAGTGGCAGCGCGCGCGGCAGAGCCAGAACGTCGAGGATCGCCGCGGCAGCGGCTGGCGCGGCGACGGCACCGGCGGGTGGCGCGGTGGTGGCCGGCTTCCCGTGCGTGGCGGCGGCTTGGGGCTGGGCGGGCTCATCGCGATCGTGCTCATCGGCTGGGTGATGGGCATCAGCCCGATGGAGATGCTCGGGCTCCTCAACCAGCAGCAAGGCGACGTCCCCGCCCAATCCGCGCCGGAACGGCCGTCAGAGCGCGGCGCGGCGAACGACCCCGCGGCCCTTCCGGCCGACCCCCAGCGCGATTTCGTCGCCAGCATCCTCGGCGACACCGAGGATGTGTGGGGCGCGGTGTTCCAGCAGAACGGCCAGTCCTATCCCGCGCCGAGGCTCGTGCTGTTCAGCGGTGCGGTGCAAAGCGCCTGCGGGCAGGCGACGTCGGCCGTGGGGCCGTTCTACTGCCCCGGCGATCGGCAGGTGTACATCGACCGGGATTTCTTCGAGGAGATGCAGGCCCGGCTCGGCGGTGGTGGGGATTTCGCCGAGGCCTACGTGATCGCACACGAGGTCGGGCACCACATCCAGACGATCACCGGCGTGTCGGCACGGGTGAACGCCGCGCGGCGCCGCGGCGAGAACGTCGAGGGCGATGGCGGCCTGCTGGTGCGGCAGGAGCTGCAGGCCGACTGCTACGCCGGTGTCTGGGCGCACCACGCGCAGGCGCGCCACCAGTGGCTGGAGCCCGGCGATATCGAGGAGGCCCTCAGCACCGCGACCGCCATCGGCGACGACGCGCTGCAGCGGCAGGCGCGCGGCGTCGTGGTGCCGGACAGCTTCTCGCACGGCACCAGCGAGCAGCGCGTGCGCTGGTTCAGCCGTGGCTTCGAGGGCGGCCAGCCGAACGACTGCGACACCTTCGCGGCGCAGTCGCTCTAGCGCTCACAGCACCGCCGGATCGAGGTCACGGCACAGCGGGTCGACGCTGGCGAAGCGCGCCAACACCGCATCCTTGGTCGGCAGTTCCCAATCGATGAAGTAGCGCGCGGCGGCGACCTTGCCTTCCAGCATCGCGCGGCGCACGTCGCCGGCGGCGAGCGCGCGATTCGCAGCGAGTGCCTGATCGAGCCAGAGCCACGCCACGACCGCGTGGCCCATCGCGTCGAGCAGCAGGTAGGCGTTCGCGAGCGCGAGTTCGAGGTCGGTCGCGGCGACCTTGCCGGCCTTCAACACCGCCGGGCCGAGCGCCGCCCAGCGCGCCGCCAGCGCCTCGGCCAAGGGAGCGAGCGCGGCGTCGGCACGCGCGGCGGCGAGGGTCGCCTCCACGCGCTTCGAGAGCAGGCCGAAGGCCTTGCCGCCGTCTCCGAGCAGCTTGCGGCCGAGCAGATCCATCGCCTGGATGCCGTTGGTGCCTTCGTGGATGGCGTTGATGCGGTTCTCGCGCCACAGACGCTCGACCGGGAAATCGCGGGTGTAACCGGCGCCACCATGCACCTGGATGGCCAGCGAGTTGGCCTCCTGCCCGTAGTCCGAGGGCCAGGCCTTGACGATCGGCGTGAGCAGATCGACCAGCGCCTGCGCCTCCGCATCGCCGCCATGCTTGGCCTCGTCGACGAGGCGCCCGGCGTACAGGCACAGCGCGAGGCCGCCCTCCGCGAAGCTCTTGGCCTTCAGCAGCATGCGGCGCACGTCGGCGTGCTCGATGATCGGCACCATCGGCGTGGTGGCGTCGCGCTCGCCGGGCTTGCGGCCTTGGCGACGCTCCTTCGCGTAGGTGAGTGCCGCGCGGTAGCCGCCGTAGCCGGTCATGGCCGCGCCGATGCCCACACCAATCCGCGCCTCGTTCATCATCACGAACATGCCGCGCAGGCCGTCGTGCGGCGCACCGACGAGCTCGCCGATGGCAGGCTCCTCCTCGCCGAAGCCGAGCAGGCAGTTCACCTGCCCGTGCGTGCCGAGCTTGTGGTTCAGGCCGATCAGGCGCACGCCGTTGCGCGCACCGGCCTTGCCCTCGGCATCGACGTGGCGACGCGGCACGATGAACAGCGAGATGCCCTTGGTGCCGGCCGGGCCGCCCGGGATCTTGGCCAGCACGAGGTGGACGATGTTCTCCGCGATCTCGTGGTCGCCGCTGCTGATCCACATCTTGTTGCCGCGGATCGCGTAGCGGCCGTCAGGCAGCGGCTCGGCGACGCAGCGCAAATCGGCCAGCGAGGAACCGGCCTGCGGTTCCGACAAACACATCGTGCCGAACCAGCGGCCCTCGTTCATGGCCGGCAGGAAGCGGCGCTTCTGCTCGTCGCTGCCCACTTCGCGGATCAGGTTGGCCGCGGCCTGGGTCAGGAAGGCATAGCCGTTGGTCGCGACGTTCGCGCAACTGAAGAGCCCACCCAACGCGGCGACGAAGGTGTACGGCAGGCCGAGCCCACCTTCCTCGGCCGGGGCCTCCATGCCGAAGAAGCCGGCCTCGCGATAGGCGGCGAGCGCCTCGCGGATGGCGGGCATCAGTTCGACCTTGCCGTCCACCAGCTTCGGTGGGTTCTGGTCGGACGCCGCCGCATGCGGCAGGAAGTGCGATGCGGCGAGGTCGAGCGCGGCATCGATCATCGCGACGCCGGTCTCACGGTCGACATGGGCGAAGGCCGGCATCGCGGCCAAGGTGTCGGCCTGCAGCCAGTCGTAGAGCCAGAAGTGCAGATCGTCGCGGGGTGGGAGCATGGGGAGGTTCCGGGAAAGGCGGGCCAAGGGCACCGCGAAGTCTGGGGAGCGCGGCGAGAAGGCGCCGCGAGCATCGCCGATCAGGCGGGGGGCGTGGCGTAGCCCTCGCGCCACGTCGGGTAGCGCGGCTGCCAGCCGCTGCCGCGCAAGCGCGCATTCGACACCCGCTTGCCGGTCGTGGGGCCGTCAGCGGCACCCAGCGCTGGCAGGCCGAGGCGCGCGCGCAGGCCATCGACCACCTCGTGCTCAAGTGTCGGCGCATCGTCGTTGCCGCAGTAGACACGGGCGATGCGCGGCGGTTGAAGCAGGTGCAACAGCGCGCCGGCGACGTCCTCGACATGGATGCGGTTGGTCCAGCGTGGCTCGCCGGGTTCGTCCCGGCGCGCGCGGTTCCACATCCGCTCGCGGCCCGGGCCATAGATGCCCGAAGCGCGGAAGGCCGCGGCGTCGGGATGGGCATCGAGTTCACGCTCGGCCTCGAGAAGCACGCGGCCGTTGAAGGCGGTGGCGTCGGCGGGCGTGTCTTCGTCCACGGTGGCACCAGCGTCTTCGGCGTAGACGGCCGTGCTGGAGACGAACAGCACACGGCCGATCTCGCTGCGGTCGAGCAGGCGCCGCAGGCCGTCGCGGTACAGCGCGCGATAGGCGGCCTCGGTGCGCTCGTCTGGCGCGGCGCAGAACACCAGGGCGTCGAGCCGCTTGGGGATCGCCGCGAAGCCCTCGCCGCTGCGCAGGTCGGCGCGCAGGGCGCGGATGCCGGGCCCCATCGCCACGTCCCGGCGGCGCAGCGCGAGCGCGTCGAACCCGTTCGCGGCCGCCAGGGCGGCGAGGCGCGAGCCGGTGTCGCCGGCGCCGGCGATCAGCAGGCTGCGGCGGGTGTCGTGCAGGGCGGGCATGCGGGCGTGATCGCTCGGCGATGAATTGGCGGGAGGCCGATGCTACCGTTCGCTAATGAATCCCGCGGTGAACCTCGTGCTCGTCGGCCCCATGGGCGCTGGCAAGACCTCCATCGGCAAGCGCCTCGCCGAGCGCTTCGGCTTGGCCTTTGTCGACCTCGACCACGCCATCGAAGCCGCCACCGGCGTGCGCGTGGCCGACATCTTCGAGCGCGAAGGCGAGGCGGGCTTCCGCGATCGCGAGGCGCGCCAGCTGGCGATCGAACTCGACGGCGAAGACAAGCTGGTCGCCACCGGCGGCGGCGCCGTATTGCGCGAGGAAAGCCGCCGCCTGATGCGCGAACGCGGCTACGTGCTGCACCTCGCGGTGTCGGTCGAGGAGCAGCTCCGGCGCCTCGCCAACGACCGCGTTCGCCCGCTGCTGCAGCGCCCCGACCGCGAGGCGGTGCTGCGCACGATGGCCGCCACGCGTGCGCCGCTGTACGACGAAGTGGCCGACCTGCGCTTCGACTCGAGCGGCCTCACGCCCGCGCAGGCCTGCGAAAAACTCATCCCGCAGCTCCGCGACCGCTGGTTGCGGGCGAGGGCCGCGTGATGCGCACGGTCGACGTCGAACTCGGCACGCGCCGCTACCCGATCCACATCGGCCCCGGACTGCTCGATGACGCACCGCGCCTCGCGGCGCTGGCGCCCGGCCGCCATGTGCTCATCGTCAGCGACGCCAACGTCGCGCCGCATTACCTGGCGCGGGTCGAGGCTGCCTTCGCCGGAAAGCGCGTCGCCAGCCACATCCTTCCGCCGGGCGAGCAGGAGAAGACGCTCGCGCGCTTTGGCGAACTGATGTCGGCGCTGGCCGCCCTCGGCGCCAGCCGCGATGCAACCCTCATCGCCCTCGGCGGCGGCGTGATCGGCGACATGACCGGTTTCGCCGCGGCCTGCTGGATGCGCGGCGTGCGCTTCGTACAGCTGCCGACCACCCTGCTCGCGATGGTTGACTCGTCCGTCGGCGGCAAGACCGCCGTCGATCTGCCCGAGGGCAAGAACCTCGTCGGCGCCTTCCACCAGCCTTCGGCCGTGATCGCCGACACCGCCACGCTGACGACGCTGCCGGATCGCGAGCTGCGCGCGGGCCTCGCCGAAGTGATCAAGTACGGCGCGCTCGGCGACGCGGCATTCTTCGACTGGGTGGCGGCCAACGCGACCGCCCTGCTGTCGCGCGACGCCGACGCGCTGGCCCACGCCATCGCCACCAGCTGCGCGCACAAGGCCGGCATCGTCGCCCGTGACGAGACCGAAACCGGCGAACGCATGCTGTTGAACCTCGGACACACCTTCGGCCACGCCATCGAGGCCGAGCAGGGTTTCGGCGGCCTCGTGCACGGCGAAGCCGTTGCCGTGGGCATGGTGTTGGCCGCACGACTGAGCGCTGGGCTTGGTCTCGCTCCCGCACAGGACACGGAGCGACTGGTCGCCGCACTCGACGCGCTCGGCCTCCCCGCCGCTGTCCCTGAGGGCCTTGATCCCGAGGCGTTGCTCGCGCGCATGCGGCTCGACAAGAAGAACCTCAGCGGCACGCTGCGGCTGATCCTCTGGCGTGGCATCGGCCAAGCCTTCGTCGCCACCGGCGTCGAGGAGCACGCCGTGCATGCCGCGCTGGCGGCACCCCCGGTCCCGGCGTGACGCACTGGCTCGACGCCCTGCCCGACACCCGCGTGCTGCGCGACCCCGCGCAGACCGCCGGCTTCCGCCACGACGAATCGCATGTGCGCGGGCCCGAACCGCTCGCTGTGATCAAGCCGCGCTGCCGCGAAGGGCTGCGCGAGCTGGTGCGTCGCGCCAGCAGCGAGGGCTTCACCCTGGTGCCACGCGGGGCCGGCAGCGGCAAGGCCGGTGGTTGCGTACCCGATGCCCGCAGTGTCGTCGTCGATCTCTCCGATTGGCCGGGCAGCATCACCGTGAACACCGCGAACCTCACGCTCTCGGCGCCCGCCAGCGCCGGGCTGGCGGCGGTGAAGGAACACGCCGACGCGCAGGGGCTGTGGTACCCGCCGGACCCGAACTCCTGGCCGCTGTGCAGCTTCGGCGGCTCGCTCGCGACGAATGCCGGCGGCCCGAACGCCTGCAAATACGGCATGACGCGGCGCTGGGTGCTGAGCGTCGAGGCGCTGATGGCCGACGGCGAAGTGCATCGCTTCGGCATCGACTCGGTGAAGCAGAACACCGGCCCGAACCTCGCGCAGCTGATGGTCGGCAGCGAAGGCGTGTTCGGGATGATCCTTGGCGCCACCGTCGCGCTGATCCCCCGGCCCCGCGAGCACCTCACACTGCTGCTGCCGTTGCCGGACATGGCGCTGCTGCCCGCGCTTCCGGCGCAGTTGTTCGCGGCCGGCTTCCTGCCGTCGGCGCTCGAATTCTGGGACTCGGCGGTCCTCGCCGATCTACGCCAGCACGGCACCGACGACGCTCGCCGCCTGCCTGGCGAGGCGCTGGTGCTGCTGGAGTTCGACGACCCCGGTTGCTCGCACACCGGCTTCCTCGAGCCCCTGCTCGACGCGCTCGGCCCGCTCGCTGCCGACGCGCAGGTGGCCACCACCGGCGCGCAGCGCGAAGCCCTGTGGGCGGTGCGGCGAATGACCAGCGTGCACCTGAAGCAGCGCTTCCCGCGCAAGGTGAGCGAGGACGTCGTGGTGCCGCGCGACCGCCTGCCCGAGTTCTTCGCGCGGCTCGCGGCGTTGGACGCGAAGACGGTGAGTTACGGCCACCTCGGCGACGGCAACCTGCACGTCAATCTGCTGCATGCTGGCGAGCTGGAAGGCACGGCCCTCGACGCTGCGCTCGATCCGCTGTTCGCGCTGTGCATCGAACTCGGCGGGACGCTCTCCGGCGAACACGGCATCGGCCTCGCGAAGCGCGAGGCCTTCCTCAAGCACACCGATCCGTTCGCCATCGCGGCCCTGCGCGGCATCAAGCAGGCACTCGACCCGAAAGGCGTGTTCAACGCGGGGAAGGTCTTCTGAGGCATCCGGACGCGCAAGCGTCCATCACCCGGCCCGCAACGAGGCTGGCCCGCCCCGTCACCTCTCTCTCGACGTTTCCGGCGGTCGATCCGAAGGGGACATCCATGTCCCTCGGATCGATCGCTCATCCTGAGCGACCCCTTCGGGGCTTTCGCCTCGACAGCGCGCCGGGGCTCCTTATTCGCCTCGCTGCGGGCCGGGTGCTGGCGCTGCGCGTTCGTCACACGTCGAAGCCACGCTGCAACGTTGCGCCTCGCTGACCCGCCGCTCTGCGCTCGAATGAGCGGCGAAGGGTGTGGAGCGCCGCGCCCGCGGGGTGAGGGGCCAGCGACAAGCGAGCCATGGATGGCGAGCGCGCGGCTCGGGGCAGGACAGACCCGAGTCCGCGGAGAGCGGCCCATCGCCACGCGCGGCAGGCGCGACGGCGCGCTCCCCGCGCGATAATGCGCCGACCACGGAGACCCGCATGCCCTACACCCCGATCACCGGCACCCTCGGCTACGTGCTCTCGCCAGACGGCAGGCACGTGCTGATGGTCCACCGCAACGCGCGGCCCGGCGACGAGCACCTCGGCAAGTACAACGGCCTCGGCGGCAAGCTCGAGGCGGACGAGGACGTCGCCGCCGGCATGGCGCGCGAGATCCACGAGGAAGCCGGCCTCACCGTCACCGCGATGGAACTGCGCGGCACGATCAGCTGGCCGGGCTTCGGCAAGAACGGCGAGGACTGGCTCGGCTTCGTCTTCCTGATCACCGCCTTCGAGGGCGAGGCACCGACGCGCAATGTCGAGGGCGACCTCGAATGGGTGCCGCTCGACCGCCTGATGGACCTGCCGATGTGGGAAGGCGATCGCCACTTCCTGCCCCTGGTGTTCGACGGCGACCGCCGGCCCTTCCACGGCGTGATGCCCTACCGCGACGGCCGGATGGTGCGCTGGGCCTACTCGAGGTTCTGAGGCGAGGCTTGCCGGCCGCCGCGCGACGGCCTAGCGTGGCGCCGACTCCCTTGCGGACGCCGGCCCATGGCGTGGTTGATCGATCTCTTGCTCGCGCTGCTGTGGATCGGCGGCAGCATCGGCCTCGTGCTCGCCGTGCATGCGGCCGGTCGGCGCTGGATGGCGCCACCGCCCGCGCCGGAAGGCACGCCGCCCGCGGCCGACGGCCATGACCACCCGCCGGTGGTGCGCGACGCGGCGCAGGTGATCGGGTTGCGCACCGCCGCGCTTTTCGGCGTCATCCTCGCGATGGTCTACGCGCAGGAACTGGGCCAGTACCAGCAGGTGCGCGAGGGCCTCTCCCGCGAGGCGGTGGCCATCGCCGATGTCTTCCATGACGCCGGACGCTACGGCGGGGACCTCGCCGAGCCGGTGCAGTCCGCCATGCGCGACTACGTGCGCTTCGTCGTCGACCGCGAGTGGCGGCTGCTCGGCACGGAAAGGCGCCTCTCCCGCCGCGCTTGGGACGCCCGCGAACGGGCGTATGCGGCAGTGCTCGACGCCCTGCCCGCGACGCCGCGCGAAGTGGCGCTGCGCGAGCGCATGCTGGCCCGCCTCGGCGTGATCGCCGAGCATCGCCACCTGCGCGAGGAGTGGGCCGAGCAGGGCTTCAGCGTGGTGTTCTGGCTGCCGGCGCTGGCGGGGCTGGTGCTGGTGACCCTGCCGCTCTGCGTGTTTCCGCCGACGCGGCAAACCCGCCTGCTGTTGGCGAGCCTTGGCGCCTACGCCGGCCTCGTGCTGTTCTTCGTGCAGGCGTTCTCCAGCCCCTTCACCTACCCGCTCCACGATCCGCCCGGCGCCTTCGAGCGCCTGCTGGAAAACGACTTCGACGCCCGCGCGCCCTGAGGCGCGCTGCCGCAGCGGCGGTTGAGCGCGACGCCTAGTCCTGCGCCCGAAGCCACGCCGCGCGGACCCGCGGGCCCTGCACGGTGGGTTCGGTCCACGCGACCATCGCGACGTCGCCGCCGGTGGCCGCGAGGCGCGGATGCCCGAGCTGGCGGCCCGGCGGCAGCCGCACCACGTCGATGCGCTCGCCAACGCGGCCGTGCGCATCGACTTCGGCCACGCGCAGCACCGCGCTGCCCGCATCGCTGCCGACCCAGCTGACGAGGAAGCCGCCGTCGCGCCACGGCGCCACATCGACGCGCCCCAGCACCGACTCGCCGGCTTCGAGCACCGCGGGCTCCGCGAACGCCGCGCCTGCGCGCGGGCTGATCGCCAGCTTCACTTCGAGCGGCCCCGCGGCCATCGTCGGCCAGGCGACGGCGAGCGCGTCGCCGTTCACCGCGGCGGCCGGGCCGTTCACCGGGCAGCCCGGCATGCGCCACTGGTCGTCGTGCACGGACTGCGCGGCCTGCCAGCGCCCCGCGCTCGAGCGCCGCACCAGCGCGATATCGCGGATGCCTTCGGCGTGGTCGCGGTACACCGCGATGGCCTCGCCACCGCGACGCACGAGATCGGTCTGGCAACAGGAGCAGGTGTCGGCATCGAGCTTCGCGCCCTCGCGCGCCACGCCGTCGCGGCCGAGCACCGCGCTGCGCAGGCTCATCGGGCCCTCGTCGTGGCCGTGTTCGTGGCCGTTCGACGCGCCGTGGCCGGCATGCGCTGCGTCCTGGCGGCCATCCAGCCACACCATCAGCACGCGGTCGCCACCATCGGGCAGCAGCGAGACGAAACCGTGCTGCACGGATTGGCCGTCGTCGTTGACCTTCACCGGCGGCTGCCACGTGGCGCCGCCGTCGAGGCTTCGCTGCAGGTGGATGTCGTAGGCGTAGGTCGAGCCCGCCGACTTGCGCAGGGTGAACGTCACCCAGTCGCCGTTGTCGAGGACGGCGAGCGAGGGGAAATCCGCCCAGTTCACGAACCAGTCGTCGCCGCGGGCGACGGCGGCCTGCGCCGAGGGGATGGACGAAGCCTCGGACGGATTCGCGCCTACGCGACGCGGCGCATCGAAGCGCGCGACCTGCAGATCGGCATCCGTGCCGCGCTTCTGCTGCCAGGTGAGCGCGAAGCTGCCTTCGCGCGTCGCCGTGAGGCTCGGCTGCGCGCTGTTCGGCCCCGGCGTCCACGCCAGCGGCTCGACCTGCACGGCCAGCGCCGGCAGTGCGGCGACGGCCAAGCCGAAGCCCAGCACGATGACGCGCCGGTTCATGCGTCCCAACCGGCCAGCACGGCCGGCACCGCGCCGGCATTCGGCACGCTGGCGAAGCGCGGATGCGCCGGGTCGATCTCGGCGCGGTCCAAGGCCCACACCAGCGGGTACGGCACGTGGATGCCCCAGCCGCCCAGCGCCAGCACCGGCGCGATATCGGACTTCTGCGAGTTGCCGACCATCGCGAACTCCGCAGGCGACACGTCGAACTCCTTGAACAGCCGCGTGTAGCTCTTCTCGTCCTTCTCACTGACGATCTCGATGCGCTGGAACAGGTCGGCGAGTCCCGACGCAGCGACCTTCCGCTCCTGGTGGAAGAGGTCGCCCTTGGTGATCAGCACCACGCGATGCGTCGCGGCCACGGCCTCGACGGCGGACCGCACGCCGGGCAGCAGCTCGACGGGATGCTGCAGGATCGATTTGCCGAGGCCCACGATGCGGTGCAGGTCGGCCGCGCTGATGCGCTCGCCGCTCAGGGCGATGGCGGTCTCGATCATCGAGAGCGTCATGCCCTTGGCGCCGTAGCCGAACAGCTTGATGTTCTCGCGCTCGGTCGCGAGCAGGCGCTCGTGCACGCCGGCGTCGGCCAGATCCACGTAGCCACCGACGATGCGCTCGAACTCCGCGTGCGCCTCGTGGAAATACGTTTCGCTGTGCCAGAGGGTGTCGTCGGCATCGAAGCCGACCAGGGTGATGCTACGGGCCACGGCCTCAGCCCTGCCCCATGCCGACCGGTCCGAGGTAATCGGCCTTGCCCAGCGGAACGCCGGCGTGGCGAAGCAGGGCGTAGGTGGTCGTCACGTGGAAGTGCACGTTCGGCAGGATGAAGGCGAACAGGTAGTCGAGGCCCTTGAAGTGCAGGTCGCCGCGGGCGCGGGTGGGCACGGTGATGTCGCGCGTCTCCGCCCCTTCGAAGGCCGCGGCCGGCACCGAACCGATGTAGGCGATGGTGCGCTCGACGCGATCGACCAGCTGCTCGAAGCTCGTCTCGGTGTCGTCGAACTTCGGCGCCTCGCCACCCGTCATGCGGCCGACGCTGTTCTTGGCGATGTCGGTCGCGATCTGCACCTGCCGCGTCAGCGGGAACATGTCCGGGGCGAGGCGCATGCCGAGCAGCACCGCCGGGTCCCAGCCCTGCGCGCGGGCGTGGGCCTCGCCTTTGGCGAGGATGTGCTTCAGCTGCGTCAGGGTGCGGACAAGGGCAGGAACGGTCAGGGCGTGCATGGGCGTCACTGGAGATGGACAGGCACGCAGTGTAAATCGTCACCATGGACCTGCTGACTCCGCCCACCACCGTCACGCCGAGCGGCCTGCGCGAAGCCGTCATCGCGCCCCTGCTCCGCGCTGTGCTGCGCCTCGCCGTGAAGCCGCGCTTCTCGCCTCGGGTCCCGATCGCCGCGCAGCGCGCACGCCTGCAGCGCTTCATTCCCTTGAACCGGCTGCCGAAAGGCACCCGTTTCGAAGCCGCGATGCAAGGCGGCGTGCCGGGCGAATGGCTGCACCCGCCGCACGCACCGGTGAAGGCCGGTCGCGTGCTCTACCTGCATGGCGGCGCGTTCTGCGTCGGCTCGCCGGCCACGCATCGCGCACTGACCGCGAAGCTCGCCCGCGACCTCGGCCTGCCGGTGTTCTCGGCCGACTACCGGCTGGCGCCGGAACACCCCTACCCCGCCGCACTCGACGACGCGCTGGCGGCGTATCGCGCGCTGGCCGCCGAGGGGCCGGTGATCGTCGCGGGCGATTCCGCCGGCGGCACGCTGGTGCTGCTGCTCGCGCAGGCCCTGCGCGATCGCGGCGAAGCCCCGCCGGCCTGCCTGCTGCTGCTCTCGCCACTGGCCGACCTCACGCTGTCGGGCCTACCCGACACCATCCCCGGCGAAGCGCTCCTGTCCAAGCCCTGGGTGTCGGCCTGCATCGATCATTTCCGCGCCGCGCTCCCGGCCGATGATCCGCGCGTTTCACCGTGGCATGGGCGGCTCGACGGCCTGCCGCCCACCTTCGTGCAATGGGGCAGCGACGAGATCTTCGCCCCCGGCTGCACGCGCCTCGTCGCTGCCTTGCACGGCGCCGGCGTCACCGCGACGGCCGACGTCGTGGCGAACCGCTGGCATGTGTTCGCGCTTCATGCGGGCACGCTGCCGAGCGCCGATGCCGCCCTCGGCCGCGCCGCGCGCTTCGCCCTGCCGCACCTCGAAGCCGCCACCCCGCCGCGCACCACGCGACACGACGTGGTCGTGCTCGGCGCCGGCATGTCGGGGCTGTGCATGCTGCGCACGCTGAAGCAGGCCGGGATCCACGACGCGGTCGCGCTGGAGAAGCATCCCGGCCTCGGTGGCACCTGGTGGGACAACCGCTACCCGGGCGCGCAGGTCGACGTGCCCGCGCCGGCCTATGCGTTCTCATTCGCGCCGAACCGCCATTGGCCGCAGCGCTTCGCCGACGCGCCGGACATCCACGCCTACCAGGAGGCGCTCGCGGCGCGCGCAGGGCTGCTGGGCCACCTGCGCCTCGGCACCGCGCTGGTTTCCGCCACCTGGGACGAATCGGCTGCGCTGTGGCGCTTTCGCACCACGAAAGGCGACACGCTGGAGTCGCGCTTCTTCGTCTGCAGCACCGGGCCCTTGAGCCAGCCGCGCTGGCCGGCGATCCCCGGCCTCGACGACTTCGAAGGCCCGAGGCTGCACACCGCGCGCTGGCCCGCCGACGACACAGCCCTCGACGGGAAACGCATCGGCGTGATCGGCACCGGCTCCACCGCCGTGCAACTCATCCCGAAACTCGCGGCTCGCGCGTCGAAACTCGAGGTGTTCCAGCGCACACCGAACTGGGTGCTTCCGCGGCTGGAACGCCGCTATCGCTGGTTCGATCGCTGGCTGATGCGGGTGCCGGGCTACGCGCCGGCCGTGCGGCTGGCGTGGGCGGGCTTCCTCGAATGGACCCGCCGCGGCTTCGACGAGGGCACGTTCGCGCGGCGCTTCATGCTGGGCCTCGCGCGCTGGCATCGCGGCCGGCAACTGCGCGACGCGCCCGATCGCGCCGCCCTCGAGGCCACCCTCGCCCCGCCCTACCCGCTGGGCTGCAAGCGGATCATCTACGCCAGCGACTACTACCCCACGCTCGCGCAGCCGCACGTGGCGCTTGTCACCGAGACCATCGAGCGCGTCACCGCGCACGGCATCGTCACCGCCGACGGCCGCGAGCACCGCGTGGACGCGCTGGTCTGCGCCACCGGTTTCGAGACGGTGAAACTGCTCGAATCGATCACGATCACCGGCTGCGCAGGCCGGACGCTCACCGAGGCCTGGCGCGACGGCCCCGTGGCCCTGCATGGCATCGGCGTCGCCGGGTTCCCGAACCTGTTCCTGATGCTGGGGCCGAACACCGCCACCGGCCACACCAGCACCCTGTTCTATATCGAAGCCGCCGCACGCCACGCCCTCGCGGTGATGCGTCGCGTGCGGGATGGCGGCGGGCGCTGGGCTGCGGTGAAGCCCGAGGCCATGGCCGCGCACGATGCGTCGCTGCAGGCACGCCTGCGCGGCTCGATCTGGACGCAATGCCGCAGCTGGTACCGCATGGAGGACGGCCGCGTGGTCGCGATCTTCCCCGGCTTCACGCCGGAATACGTGCGCAAGGCCGGCACCCTTGAACCCACCGACTATCGCTGGGGCTGAACGGTTCGCCCACAACGCGACTTCCGGCCTATCCCGCCCCCGCCCCGACTGCGCGAGCATGCGTCCGTCCCCCGGAAACCGGATTCCACCCATGGCCATGCGCCTCCGCCCGCTCGCCCTCGCCATCGCGCTGATCGCGTCCCTCGCCGCCAACGCGCAGACCGCGCCTGCGGAATCCGCCCCCGCCTCCGGCACCGAGGCCAGCGCGCCCACCGAGCCCGCGCTCGCCACGATGGAAACGGTGGTCGTCACCGGCATCCAGCCCGGCCCCGGCCTGTGGCAGATCCGCAAGGGCGAGAACACGCTGTGGGTCATGGCCACGTTGAGCCCCTTGCCGAAACGGATGGAGTGGGAGCCGCGCGAACTCGATGCCTTGGTGGCGCGCGCCGACCGTGTCCTCGGTTCGCCCGGCGTCGGCGTCGATGCCGACATCGGCTTCTTCGGCAGCCTGCGACTGCTGCCCACGGCGCTTCGCGCCCGCAATAACCCGGACGACAAAACGCTGGCCGAGGTGCTGCCGCCCGAGCTTTATGCACGCTGGCAGGCCCAGAAGGCGATCTACATGGGCCGCGACCGCGGCGTCGAGAACCGCCGGCCAGTGTTCGCTGCCTACGAGCTGATGGACGAAGCCCTCGGCGACCTCGACCTCAAGCGCGAGAACATCGTGTGGAACCGCGTGGAACGCATCGCCAAGCGCAACGATCGCCCGATCGTGGGCGTCAGCGTCCGCATCAAGGTCGAAGACCCGCGCGATGCGCTGAAGGAATTCGAGCGCTCGGCCGTCGACGATGTCGGCTGCATGGAGTCGACACTCGCACGCCTAGAGACCGACACCGCCAACATGGTCGAGCGCGCGAACGCCTGGGCCGTGGGCGACCTGCAAACGCTCGAGGAACTCGAATTCGACAGCGAGATCCGCGCCTGCGCGCTGGCACTGCTCGGCACCGATGCGTTGAAGAACCGTGGGTTCGACGATCTGCCGAAGCGCGTGGTCGACGAGTGGGTGCGCGTGGCCGAGGAAAGCCTCGCCGGGCATGCGACGACGGTGGCCGTGGCCGACTACCAGGTGCTCACCGCCGACGATGGGCTGCTGGCCGCCATGCGCGCCAAGGGCTACACGATCATCGCGCCGGGCGAGGAGCCGCCGGCCGATGCGGTCACCGAAGGCGAGCCCGCCGGGGCCAGCGCTCCCGTCGAGGCTACCGAACCCGCATCGAACTGAGCGGCCTCAACCCTCAGCCAACACCACCCGGTCACGGCCTGAGCGTTTGGCCTCGTAGGCCGCCGCATCCGCGCGGGCGAGCAGGTCGGTGCCACCGTCGCCGGGACGGAATGCCGCGACGCCGATCGACACGGTCACCGCCACACGCGGCACATCGACCAGCGGGGCTTCAGCCACGATCGCGCGCAGTCGCTCGGCAATCTCGTGCGCGTTCGACAGGGGCGCGCCGGGCAGCAGCACGATGAATTCCTCCCCGCCCACGCGTGCGAGATGGTCGCTCTGCCGCAACGGGCCGCGGATGCGCCGTGCGAAGGCGCGCAGCGCTTCGTCGCCCACCGCGTGCCCGTGCGTGTCGTTGACCGCCTTGAAGTGATCGAGGTCCAGCGCCAGCACCGAAACCATGCCGCCCTGCGCCTCGCAGCGGTCGGTCTCGCGCGCCAGCAGGCGGTCGAGAGCGCGACGGTTCAGCACGCCGGTGAGGGGGTCGGTGGCGGCTTCCTCTTCGACGGTCTGAAGGTGCAGGCGCAGCTGCTCCGCCAGTTGCGCGTTGGCCTGTTGCAGGCGGATGCCGTCGACGACGCGCAGGGAGATGCCGGGAAGCAGGACGAGGGTCAGCAAATGCATCACGGCAAGGCCGAAGAGGATGGCGCCATCGGGACCACCGCCCAGCAGCACCGACACCGCGAGCCCGAGCCAGGTCCCACCGATCTGCAGGCGCATGGCTGGCAGCGACGTGATGTAGACGCCCACGGTCACGGCCACCACCCCGCACAGCACGGCGGCCAGGCGGGCGTCCAGCGTGGCATCGAGGCCCATCAGGAAGACCGGCAGCAATCCCCAGCCGACGCCGTCGATGAATGCCGATGATCAAAGCGCGCCCCGATGCGCGGCAAGGTCGAAGCCGGAACGTCGGGCCCGCAGGCACAACACCGCGCTCGTGAGCCAGCAGGCGAGTGCACCAGCGAACCAAGCCCACAGCGATCCCTCCGGGGCGTAATCCCAGGACATCGCGACGACGAACAGCCAGCCAGCCGGCCGGCGTCATCAGCAACGCCCGTCCGAAGTTCCGCGCGAACTGCTCGAAGGCGATCTGGCGAGTGGCAGCGTCGAGGGTGTCGGTCACGGCGGCAGTATGCCGCCAGAGGCGGGCGCCGGAATCGCGCCCGAGTACCGATCAGTCCATCGCCACGGGCAGGAGGACGCGATCAGGACGCGCCCGGAACTGCCATACGGCCAAGGCGCTGGAGGCGACGACAAGCGCATAGGGCCACCAGATGCCGCCGTGTCCTTCGCGCAAACCGCCCAGGAGGCCGACAAGACCGAGCATCACGAACGTCGCCTGCATCCAGGATCGCCACGCGCCATCCGCAAGCCTGGCGACGCGAGTGCCGCAATGCGGGCAGGTCGCCTCGCCGAGGGGGTAGGCCGCGGTCGCCCGCAACGTGTGCTCAGGGACGGCGCCCCCGCAACGGCCGCAGCGGAAGGTGTCGAGAGTCATTGGCTTCAGCCGACGATCAATGTCCACCACGCGCTGCCGACGACCTTGCCCCCGGCGTACAGGCAAAGCGCAATGATCGCCAAGCCTTCGATGCCCTTGCCCTCCAGCGGCCGGGCACCGCGCAGGCCGAGGGCGCCATAGGCCGCCACCAGTGATCCGCCGAGCGCCTTGCCGGCAGCTTCCACCATCGCGGCGGTTGCCGCTTCGCCAGCCGCAAGGCTCAGCAGGCCGTCGAGGGCCATCACGACCCCGAGGAAGGCGAACGTCGCCAGCCAGCCACGGGAAGGCAGAGCCGAGGCCGGATCATTTGTCAGGGTATTGGTCATGCGCGGGGGGCTGTGGAAGAACGGACGGCCTCAGCCGCACTTCGAATAACCGCAGTTCAAGCAGGTCTGGCAGCCGTCCATCAGCACGAGGGCCTTGGTGTTGCACTTGCTGCACATCGTCGCCGACGGCGGGAAGCTGGTGCCGTCGCCGGTGATCGCGATGTCACCGCCCACCGCCGGGGCGGCGCTCACGTCAGGGTTTTTTTTTGAGCGGTTCTCGTAGGCGGCGCGCTTCTCGGCGATCAGGGCGCGCTGCGCGTCGCTGATCTCCGGGTCGATGATCATGCCGATCGACTTCAGGTGCTCTTCGATGACGCCGCCGATCTCGGCGATGATCGAAGGCATGTAGACGCCGCCGGCCTTGAAGTAGCCGCCGCGCGGGTCGAACACCGCCTTCATCTCCTCGGCGAGG
This sequence comes from Silanimonas sp., assembly GCF_027531545.1. Classification (GTDB taxonomy): domain Bacteria; phylum Pseudomonadota; class Gammaproteobacteria; order Xanthomonadales; family Xanthomonadaceae; genus Silanimonas. The sequence continues at coordinate 79,327 of NZ_JAPZSC010000001.1, forward strand.
AAGGTCACGTCGCCGCCCTTGCGGAACACCGCCGAGACGATGCGCGTGATGGCGACGATCCACTGGAAGTGCTCCATGTTCTTCGAGTTGATGAACAGCTCGAAGGGACGGCGGAGTTCGTGCTCGGTGCCGGGGTTCAGCACGATGTCGTTGATCGTCACGTACAGCGCGTGCTCGAACAGCGGCGACTTGATCTTGTAGGTCGCGCCGACGAGCGTCTCCGGGCGCTCGACGCGCTCGTGCATCTGGATGATCTCGGCCGTCGGCAGCGGCGCAGGCGCGGCGGCGACGGGAGCGGGTGCCGGCGTGGCGGCCTTGTCGTCCTGCGTGGCAACGCTGTACGACTTGATTTTCTTGCTGATCTTGATGGCCATGCCGGCGCTCCTGCGGGTGGTGCGTGTTGCGTTGTCTGGTGCGGATTCAGGGGTGACGCTTCCGGCCCCGCTCAGGGAGCGGGGTTTCCGGGCCGAGCGCCGCGATCAGCGGCGCGCGGTCTTCTTGGCGGCCTTCTTCGGGGCCGCCTTCTTCACCGCTTTCTTCGGCGCCGCCTTCTTGGCGGGTGCCTTCTTGGCCGCGGCCTTCTTCACCGGCGCCTTCTTGGCCGCCTTCTTCGCCGCGGGCTTGGCGGCCTTCTTGGCCGGTGCCGCCTTCTTCGCGGCCGGCTTGCCGCCGAGCTTGGCCTTCGCCGACTTCACTGCCGCGTCGACCGACTTCTTCGCCGCCGCGACCTTCTTCTTCGCGTTGCCGACGGCCTTCTTGACGGCCTGGCCGGCGGGCGATTTCTCGGCCTGCTTCATCTTCGCCTTGGCGGCCTTCTCGACCTTCGCGACCTCGGCCTTGGCCTTCTTCACCATCGGCGCCGCCTTGGCTTTCGCCTGCTCGACGACCTCGTTGGCCTTGCCGCTCACCGCTTCGACCGCCTGGGCGATCGTCGTGGTCACACCGTTGCCATTGCTCATGGGAACACTCCAGTGGGGTGCTGCATCCGCGTGCCTTGGGGGCCGGTGCACGCTTTCCGGTTCGGGCCCACCTCGCCGGGGCGGGTCGGGTGGGCCTCGATTCGGAAGCCGCGAGCGCTCTGCCCGCGGCCTTCCGTCAGAACTTACCGCGAAGCCTCAGAACTTGCCGTAGTAGCCTTCCTTCAGCGCATCGAACAGGTTCGCGGCGGTGTGCATCTCGCCGTCGTACTCGATCTGCTCGTTGCCCTTCACCTCGACCACGCTGCCGTCCTCGAGTTCGAAGCGGTAGGTCGTGTTCTCGAGGTCCTTCTCCTTCACCAGCACGCCCTGGAAGGCGGCGGGGTTGAAACGGAAGGTGGTGCAGCCCTTCAGGCCCTTCTCGTGGGCGTAGCGGTAGATGTCCTTGAAATCTTCGTACGGGAAGTCCGTCGGGACGTTCGCCGTCTTGGAGATCGAGGAGTCGATCCAGATCTGCGAGGCGGCCTGGATGTCGACGTGTTCCTTCGGCGAGATGTCGTCCGCGGCGATGAAGTAGTCCGGCAGCTTGGCTTCCGGGTCATCGCTGTAGGGCATCGCCTTGGGGTTCACCAGCTCGCGGTAGGCCAGCAGCTCGAAGCTGTAGACGTCCACCTTCTCCTTCGACTTCTTGCCTTCGCGGATCACGTTGCGCGAGTAGTGGTGCGCGAACGAGGGCTCGATGCCGTTGGAGGCGTTGTTGGCGAGCGAAAGCGAGATCGTGCCGGTCGGCGCGATCGAGCTGTGGTGGGTGAAGCGGGCGCCGGTGTCGGCGAGCTTCTGCACCAGCTCCGGCGCCACGCCGGCGACGCGCTGCATGTAGCGGCTGTACTTGGCGTGCAGCAGGCGGCCCTTGATGGCATCGCCCACCTTGAAGCCGTCCTTCGCCATCTCCGGACGCTTGCGCAGCATCTCGGCGGTGACGGTGAAGTCCTCGTCCATGATCGGGGCCGGGCCCTTCTCCTCGGCGAGCGCCAGCGCCACTTCCCAGCCGGCGACGGCCATTTCGCGCGACACGGCTTCGGTGAACTCGCAGCTCTCCGGCGAGCCGTACTTCATGCGCAGCATGGTCATCGTCGAGCCGAGGCCGAGGAAGCCCATGCCGTGGCGGCGCTTGCGCATGATCTCGATGCGCTGCTGCTCGAGCGGCAGGCCGTTCACTTCGACGACGTTGTCGAGCATGCGGGTGAACACGCGCACGACTTCCTTGTATTCCTCCCAGTCGAAGCGCGCCTTGTCGGTGAACGGGTCGCGCACGAACTTGGTCAGGTTGACCGAGCCCAGCAGGCAAGCGCCGTAGGGCGGCAGCGGCTGCTCGCCGCAGGGGTTGGTCGCGCGGATCGCCTCGCAGAACCAGTTGTTGTTCATCTCATTGACGCGGTCGATGAGGATGAAGCCCGGCTCGGCGAAGTCGTAGGTGGACGTCATGATCATGTCCCACAGGCCGCGCGCCCGGGCGCGGCTGTAGACCCGGCACGCCACCATGCCGTCGTCGCGGCTCACGTAGCCCTTGCTGGTCGGCCAATCGCGCCAGATGACCTGGTTCGCGTCGGCGAGATCGATGTCGCCGACCTCCTTGTCGCTGATCGGGAACACCAGCGGCCACTCGGCGTCGCGGGCCACGGCGTCCATGAACTCGTCGGTGATCAGCAGCGAAAGGTTGAACTGGCGCAGGCGCCCGTCCTCGCGCTTGGCCTTGATGAATTCCTTGACGTCCGGATGGCTGATCTCGAACGTGCCCATCTGCGCACCGCGGCGGCCGCCGGCCGACGAGACGGTGAAGCACATCTTGTCGTAGATATCCATGAAGCTCAGCGGGCCCGAGGTGTAGGCGCCGGCGCCGGCCACGAAGGCGCCACGCGGGCGCAGCGTCGAGAACTCGTAGCCGATGCCGCAGCCGGCCTTCAGCGTCAGGCCGGCTTCGTGGACCTTCTCGAGGATGCCGTCCATCGAATCGGGGATCGTGCCCGACACGGTGCAGTTGATCGTCGAGGTGGCGGGCTTGTGCTCCAGCGCACCGGCGTTGGACGTGATGCGGCCGGCGGGGATCACGCCGCGGCGCAGCGCCCACAGGAAGCGCTCGTACCAGTACTTCTGCTTCTCGACGTTCGGCTCGGCGTCGGCCAGGGCCTTGGCGACGCGGCGGTAGGTGCCGTCGATATCCGCATCGACCGGCTCGCCCTTCTTGGTCTTCAGGCGGTACTTCTTGTCCCAGATGTCCCAGGACGCCGGCTGCATGGCGATCTCCACCGGGCCTTCCGTCTTGACCGCTTCCAGGCGAACCGTGCTCATTCCTCGTCTCTCCTCCGCCCGGGGGGCGTCGTTATCGACCGGCTCGGCGCCGGGGCCTCGGAGACGGAAAGACGGCCGCCCTCGGCGCGATGCGCCGGCGGAACCCCGTTTTTCAGTCGACCTGCCCCATGACGAACCGTCCGGCCTGCGTCATCAGCTGTGTTCAAGCCCCAAAATCTTGGGGCCCCTCCCCGCCGGGACCCCAACATGTAGGGCCGGCGGAGAACAACGGTACGCCCGCCCCCTACCCCTGTCAACGGATTTGAATGCCGCGCCGCGGCATCGCGATCGGCGGATTTTTCCGCTGCGTTTTCAATCGCTTGCGGGAATTCACGCGATCCATACGGACGGGGCCGAGCCCACCTCCGGCCCTTGCGGAAGACGTCCGGAATCCGCATCTATCGTGCTCATCGAACCCTTCGAGGACCGCCTGCGAATGCGCCCCTTGCCCCTCCTCGCCTGCCTGCTCGCGACCGCCATCGGCGGCGGCCTGATCGCCCGCGGCCTCGCCCCGGCCCCGGTGCCCGCCGCCATCGCGAGCCCGGCCGCCCCGCCACTTGCGACGGCGGCCGCCCCCCCCGTCACCGCCGATACGCCGCGGAGCGTCGCCGCCCTGCCGGCCCTGCCCTCGCTGGCGCCGATGCTGGAAGGCGTCACCCCGGCGGTCGTGAACATCTACACGCGGCAGGTCGTCGAGGTGCAGAGCCCGCTGGCCGCCGACCCGTTCTTCCGCCGCTTCTTCGGCATGCCGGAAGGCCCGCAGCAGCGCGAGTCGCAGTCGCTGGGCTCCGGCGTGATCGTCGATGCGCAGCGCGGCTACGTGCTCACCAACCACCACGTCGTCGACAACGCCACCGAAGTGAGCGTGCAGCTGCACGACGGCCGCACCGTGGAAGCCGAGTTCATCGGCAGCGATCCGGGCACCGACGTCGCGCTGATCCGCATCCCGGCCGAGAACCTGCGCGCCCTGCCGCTGGCGAACTCGCAGAGCCTGCGCGTGGGCGATTTCGTCGTGGCCGTGGGCAATCCCTTCGGCCTCGGCCAGACCGTAACGTCGGGCATCGTCTCCGCCGTCGGCCGCAGCGGCCTCACCGGCCTCGGCTTCCAGGATTTCATCCAGACGGATGCCTCGATCAACCCGGGCAACTCCGGCGGCGCGCTGGTCAACCTGCGCGGCGAACTGGTGGGCATCAACACCGCCAGCTTCAACCCGCGCGGCAGCGCGGCCGGCAACATCGGCCTCGGTTTCGCCATCCCCGCCAACCTCGCGCACGAGGTCATGCGCCAGCTGCTCGTCTACGGCGAAGTGAAGCGCGGCTCGCTCGGCATCGAGCTGGTCGATCTCACGCCGCGCTTCGCACAGGAGCTGGGCCTCGACGCGGCCGTGCGTGGCGCCATCGTCACCCGCGTGTACCGCAACGCCCCGGGCGAGGCCGCGGGCCTGCGGCCCGGCGACGTGGTCACCGCCATCAACGGCCAGCGCGTGGAGAGCGCGCAGGCGCTGCGCAATGCCGAAGGCCTGCTGCCGGTGAACGAAGCGGCGGCACTCGACGTGCGCCGCGGCGCGCAAGCGCTGAAGCTTTCGGCCACCTTGCGCGAACAGCCCAAGCAGCTGCCGGGCGCCGACATCGACGCGCGTCTGGGCGGTGCCACGCTGGGCGAGCTGGCCGAAAAGTTCCGCCGCGGCGGCCTTGCCGGTGTCGCGGTGGTGAACGTGGCGCCGGACTCCCGCGCCGGCCAGAACGGCCTGATGCCGGGCGACCGCATCTACGGCGTCAACGGCCGCCGGGTCGACGATCTGCCCGCGTTGCGCAGCGCCCTCGCACAGCCGCCGACGCGGCTGATCCTGCGCGTGCAGCGCGGCGCGCAGCAGGGCGACCTCGAACTGCGCTGAGCCGGCGGCCAAGGCGGGCCTCGCCGAACCGCGAGGCCCGGCTTCACGCCTTCTGGAGGACAATGCGCGGATGACGACCATCCGCGCCATCAGCTTCGACCTCGACGACACCCTGTGGCCGATCTGGCCGGTGATCGAGCGCGCCGAAGCCGCCCTGCACGCCTACCTCGACGCCCACTGCCCGCGCACCGCCGCGGCCTATCCGCTGCCGCGCATGCGCGCGCTGCGCGAGCAGGTGGCGCACGAGCACCCGCACCTCGCCCACGACTTCACCGCGCAGCGCCTGATCTGCCTCGAGCGCGCCCTGACGGAGGGCGGCGAAGACCTCGCCCACGCCCGCCCGGCCTTCGAGGCGCTGTACCTCGAGCGCAACCACGTGACGTTCTACGACGACGCGCTCCCGGCGCTCGACGCCCTCGGCGCGCGCTTCGTCCTCGCCTCGCTGACGAACGGCAACGCCGACCTGCACCGCATCGGCATCGCCGATCGCTTCGCGGTGCGCGTCGCGGCCCGCGAGATGGGCATGGCCAAGCCCGAGCGCGGCATCTTCGAACACACGGTGCGCGCGCTCGACGTGGCCCACGCCGAAGTGCTGCACGTCGGCGACGACCCCTGGCTGGATGTGGACGGCGCCGCGCGCGCCGGGCTGCGCACCTGCTGGGTGAACCGGCACGGCGCCGCGTGGCCGGCCGAACTGCCACCGCCGGATCTCGAGGTGGCCACGCTGGACGCGCTGTTGGCGGCCCTCGAGCCTGATGGCCGCCTTGCGGCAGCGCGGCAAGCCACACCCGGCGAACCCGTTAAGCTCGGCTGATCCCCGCTCCACGTCGCGTCGATTCCGCCACCCATGTCGCTTCCCACCTGCTTCGTCCCGGCCGATGCCCCGGCCCTGCCGCTCCACCTCGTCGACGCCGCGCGCTTCCCGGCTTGGAAGGCGGCCCAGCCCTCTGCCGCGCAGGCCTGGATCGACGCCCACGGCTTCAAGGGCGATGCGCTCACCCAGCTGGTGATCCCCGGCGCCAATGGCGCGCCAGCGGCCGCCGTCGCCGGGATTGGTGACCCGCAGGACCCGGCCAGCCTCGGCCACCTGCCCTCGATGCTGCCGCCGATCGCCTTCCGCATCGCCGACGACAGCCCGGTGGCCGTTTCGTCGGATCGCGCCCTGCTCGGCTGGGGCCTCGGCGCCTACAAGTTCGCCCGCTACCTGAAGTCGGTGAAGCCGACCGCGAAGCTCGCCATCGACGCGGGCTCGCAGGCAGAGACGCTGGCCCTGCTGGCCGCGTCGATCCTGACGCGCGACCTCGTCAACACGCCGACCGAGCACATGGGGCCGGACGAGCTCGAGGCCACGGTGAACGCCCTCGCGTCGTCGCATGGCGCGGGCTTCCGAAGCGTGCGCGGGCCCGAACTGCTGGCCCAGAACTTCCCCGCCATCCATGCCGTGGGCCGCGCCAGCCATCGCGCGCCGCGACTGATCGAGCTCACGCACGGCGACGCGTCGCTGCCGCACCTCGTGATCGTCGGCAAGGGCGTGTGCTTCGACACCGGCGGCCTCGACGTGAAGCCGCCGGACGGCATGCGCAACATGAAGAAGGACATGGGCGGCGCCGCGCATGCGATCGCGCTGGCGCGCCTCGTGCTCGAGCGCGCACTGCCCGTGCGCCTCACCCTGCTGGTGCCAGCCGTGGAGAACGCGCTGGGCCCGGACGCCTACCGCCCCGGCGAAGTGATCGCCACGCGCGCCGGCCTGAGCGTCGAGATCGACAACACCGATGCCGAAGGCCGCGTCATCCTCTGCGATGCGCTCACCTACGCCGCCGAGCAGTCGCCGGCGCTGGTGATGGACTTCGCCACGCTCACCGGCGCGGCGCGCATCGCGCTGGGCCCCGACCTGCCCGCGCTGTTCTGCAACCGCGACGACCTCGCCGCGACCTACCTCGACGCGGGCGCCGAGCAGCGCGACCCGCTGTGGCGGATGCCGCTGTGGCGGCCGTACCACAGCTACCTGAAGTCGGGCATCGCCGACATGGCCAACTCGGGCGCTTCGCGGATGGCGGGATGTGTGACGGCCGCCCTCTATCTCGAGCGGTTCATCCCCGATGCTCAGCCGTGGACGCACGTCGACGTGTATTCCTGGAACGACGCCGACCGCCCGGGCAAGCCCGCCGGCGGCGAGGCCCAGGGCCTGCGCGCCGCGTGGTGCTTCCTGAAACGCCGGTTCGCCCCCTAAGCTGCACCCACCACGCCAGGACGGAGCCCGCCATGCACGTGCAGAAGATGCTCGAACAGGCCCACCAGCTGCCGTCGATCCCCAAGGTCGTGCAGGAGCTGCTGCGCGACTTCGACGACCCGAACGTCGACGCCGGCAAAATCGCCGCCAAGCTGCAGCTCGACCAGGCACTCACCGCGAAGGTGCTTCGCCTGGCGAACTCCTCCTTCTACGGCGGCACGCGCAAGGTCAGCTCGGTCAACGATGCGGTGGTGCTGCTCGGCGTCGATTCGCTGCGGACGATGGTGGCCGCGGGCGGCGTGGTGGCGGCCTTCAAGGCCCCCGAGGGCTTCGACCTGCGCGCGTTCTGGCGCAAGAGCTTCATGGTGGCGGGCCTGTGCCGCTGGCTGGTAAAGCGCGGCAAGCTGCGCAACCTCAACGCCGAAACCGCCTTCACCGCCGGCCTGCTGCATGACGTGGGCAACCTGCTGATGCACGCCCTCGACGGCGAGCGCATGCGCGAAGTCGATGCCGCGGTCGCCGCCGGCGCGCCGCGCGGCGACACCGAACAGATGATCCTCGGCTACACCTCGGTGGAAATCGGCGGTGCGCTCGCCAGCCATTGGCATTTCCCCGACGCGCTGTGCGAGGCGGTGGTGAACCAGGCGGCACCGATGGCCGCGAGGGTGCCCAGCGAGTACGCCGGCCTCGTGCATGTCGCCCGGGCCTGCCACCTGCTCGTCATCGGCAAGCAGCCGCTCGATCGCCTCTTTTCCAGCGCAGCGGCGCCGGTCGCCTCGTGGCTGGAGCTGGAGCAGGAAACGCTCGAGGAGCACTGGGACGAGGTCGCGGCCCTCGGCAACGACATGGACGCCCTGCTCGACTGATAGCCGGGCGTCACCCCGACAGGGCGCCGCTCACGCGGGATGGCGCCCCAGCGTGATCCGGTCGCGACCTTCGAGGTCGCGTTCCGTCCCGATCTCGATGAAGCCTCCCGCGTCGAAGAGCGCGCGCACTGCCGCGCCCTGCTGCCAACCGTGCTCGACCAACAGCCATCCGCCCGGCCGAAGGTGTGCCGGGGCATCGCGCACGATGAGTCGCAGGTCGTCGAGGCCGTCGGCACCCGAGGCCAGTGCACTGCGCGGCTCGAAGCGCAGGTCGCCTTCGGCGAGATGCGGATCGTCGGCCTCGATGTAGGGCGGGTTGCTGGCGATCAGGTCGAAGCGCTCGCCGGCGACTGGCGCGAACCACGCGCCTTCGCGCACCTCGACGCGTGCCGCGAGGCCGAGACGATCGGCATTGCGCCGGGCCACCGTGGCGGCACCCGGGCTGAGGTCTACCGCCACAACGTTCGCCCGCGGCCGCTCGGTCGCCAGCGCCAGTGCGATCGCGCCGGTGCCGGTGCCAAGGTCGAGCAGACGCAGCGGCCGATCGTTCGGCAGCCGCGCCAGCGCCTGCTCCACCAGGCACTCGGTGTCGGCGCGCGGGATCAGCGTGTCGGGCGTGACCTCGAGGTCGAAGCGCCAGAAGCCCCGCTGGCCGACGAGGTAGGCCACGGGCTCGCCGGCCCGGCGCCGGGCAACCAGTGCGTCGAAACACGCGGCAGCGGCCGCGTCGAGCGGATCACCGGCATGGGTGAACAGCCACGTGCGGTCCTTGCCCAGCACGTGGGCGAGGAGGATCTCGGCGTCGGCGCGAGCCTCGGCGGCGTCGTTGGGCGCCGCGGACACCAGCGTCGCCGCCGCCTCGCGGACCGCCACCCCGACGCTCAGGACCATCCGCCCAACGCGCGCACGAGCTGCACGCCGCAGGCACCGACGAAGCCGCACAGGGAGCTCAGGTAGGCCCCGCGCAGGTAGCGGTACTTGTGGTGCGAGAGGTACCAGCCCAGCGAATAGACGTCCTTCGCCATCGTCGCGTAGACGCTGCCGTCGGGCTTGAGCGAGCGCTCGATCTCATCGAGGAAGCGATCCTTCGTCAGTTCCGCGAAGTGGCCGAAGAACAGCAGGTTGAACTGCGGCGGGAGCGGTGCATCGGGGCTGGGCAAGCGGAGCGGGCGGTACTTCGGCAGCACGGCCAGCACGGCGAGGAACAGCGCCAGCAGGGTGAACACCGCCAGCACCATCATCGCGTGGCGCAGCTCGGGGTCGTTGAGGCGCGCGAGGCTGAGCGTCAGCACCACGGAGGACACCGTGATCACGATGTTGGCCTTGGTGTCGGCCATCGCCGACAGGTGCACGTGGTGCTGCTGCGTGGTGCGCAGCAGGTTGTCGCTGGTGTTGCGTTCCGGAATGCCCTCGAATCGGGCCCGGTCTTCCCCTGGCGTCGCCATCGTCCCCTCCCCCGGTCGGACGAAGGGGATGATAGCGGGCGGCCCGCCCCGCCCGCGCTCAGGCCGTCTCGGGCGCGCCCACCGGCGCGGCGGCGGCCGGCGCGCTGTGGCGGATCAGGTGGTCGAAGGCCGACAGCGCGGCCGTCGAACCGCCGCCCATCGCCACGACGATCTGCTTGTAAGGCTCGGTGGTCGCGTCGCCGGCGGCGAACACGCCCGGCAGCGAGGTGTGGCCCTTGTCGTCGGTGACGATCTCGCCGCGCGGCGTCAGTTCGATCGTGCCCTTCAGCCACTCGGTGTTCGGCAGCAGGCCGATCTGCACGAACACGCCTTCGAGATCGATGCGCTTCGATTCACCCGTGCCGCGGTCGCTGTAGACGAGGCCGTCGACGCGCTGGCCGTCGCCGGTGACCTCGGTGGTCTGCGCGTTGGTGATCACCGCGACGTTCGGCAGCGAGCGCAGCTTGCGCTGCAGCACTTCGTCGGCGCGCAGCTTGCTGTCGAACTCCAGCAGCGTGACGTGCGCCACGAGGCCGGCGAGGTCGATGGCCGCCTCGACGCCGGAGTTGCCGCCGCCAATCACCGCCACGCGCTTGCCCTTGAACAGCGGGCCATCGCAGTGCGGGCAGAAGGCCACGCCCTTGTTGCGGTACTGGTCCTCCCCCGGCACGTTCATCGTGCGCCAGCGCGCGCCGGTGGCGAGGATCACGGTCTTCGACTTCAGCGAGGCGCCGCTGGCGAGCTTGACCTCGACGAGGCCGTCGGCGCCGGCCGGCACCAGTGCCTCGGCGCGCTGCAGGTTCATCAGGTCGACGCCGTTGGCGCGCACGTTGCGCTCCAGCTCGGCGGCAAGCTTCGGGCCTTCCGTCTCCATCACGGCGACGAGGTTCTCGATGCCCATCGTATCCATCACCTGCCCGCCGAAACGCTCGGCGGCGATGCCGGTGCGGATGCCCTTGCGCGCCGCGTAGATGGCGGCCGCCGCACCCGCCGGGCCGCCGCCGACGATCAGCACGTCGAAGGGCGCTTTCGCCTTGATGGCTTCGGCGGCGCGCGCCTCGGCGCCGGTGTCGAGCTTGGCGACGATCTGCGCCAGCTCCATGCGGCCCGAACCGAAGGGCTGGCCGTTGAGGAACACCGCCGGCACGGCCATCACCTCGCGCGCCTCGACTTCCGCCTGGAACAGCGCGCCGTCGATGGCGGTGTGGGTGATGCGCGGGTTCAGCACCGCCATCAGGTTCAGGGCCTGCACCACGTCCGGGCAGTTGCCGCAGGACAGCGAGAAGTAGCTTTCGAAGTGGAATTCGCCGTCGAGGCCAATCACCGCGTCGATCAGGGCCTGCTCGACCTTCGGCGGGTAGCCGCTGACCTGCAGCAGGGCGAGCACCAGCGAGGTGAACTCGTGGCCGAGCGGGATACCGGCGAAGCGCACCGCCACCGACGCGTCGTCGGCACGTTGGATCGCGAACGACGGCGTGCGGGCATCGGCTGCCTCGCGCAGCGAGATCTTCGGCGAAAGCCCGGCAACAGTCTCGAGCAGCGCGCGCAGTTCGGCGGAAGACTCGCTTCCGTCGAGCGAGGCGACCAGTTCGATCGGGGCGACCAGGCGCTCGAGATAGGCAGCGAGCTGGGTCTTCAGGGCGTCATCCAACATGGTGGACTCCAGATTTCAGGTGCTTGCCAAAACCGCGCGGCGCGGCTTGGGCAAGCACCCGGGCCGCCGCGAGGACGCGGCGACCGGGTGGCAATGCGGCTTAGATCTTGCCGACGAGGTCCAGCGAGGGAGCGATCGTCTTGGCGCCCTCGTTCCACCTGGCCGGGCAGACCTGGCCCGGGTTCTTGGCGACGAACTGCGCGGCCTTCAGCTTGCGCAGGGTCTCCTTCATGTCACGCGCGATGGCGTTGTCGTGGATCTCGGCGGTCTTGATGACGCCTTCCGGGTTGATGACGAAGGTGCCGCGCAGGGCCAGGCCTTCCTCTTCGATGTGCACGCCGAAGGCGCGGGTCAGCGTGTGGGTCGGGTCGCCGACCAGCGGGAACTTGGCCTTGCCGACGGCCGGCGAGGTTTCGTGCCACACCTTGTGCGAGAAGTGGGTATCGGTCGTGATGATGTAGACCTCGGCGCCCAGCTTCTGGAACTCGGCGTAGTTCTCGGCCGCGTCCTCGACTTCGGTCGGGCAGTTGAAGGTGAAGGCGGCCGGCATGAACACCAGCACCGACCACTCGCCCTTGAAGCTCTCTTCCGTCACCGGCACGAACTTGCCGTTGTGGAAGGCGGTGGTCTTGAACGTCGGGACGTGCGTGTTGATCAGGGACATCGTTGCAACTCCTGGTGGGGAAGGTCGGGTGGACAAGGGAAGTCAGCGAAGGGGAGCCCGCGCGTCGCCGGGGGAAGTGGGGGCGGGGGCAACGGAGCGCAATGTAGCCGCACCGCACAAAAAGATGAAATGAATTGAACGCATGGCTTTGATAGCTGTAGACTATCAATATGAATCTCCGCGACCTCCGCTACCTGCTCGCCCTCGCCGACCACCGGCACTTCGGCCGCGCGGCCGAGGCCAGCCACGTCAGCCAGCCCACCCTCTCGACGCAGATCCGCAAGCTCGAGGAGGAACTCGGCGTCGCGCTCGTCGAGCGCGCGCCGCGCAAGGTGATGCTCACCGAGGCCGGCACCGAGATCGCCCAGCGCGCCCGGAACGTCATCGCCGAGGTGGAACAGATGCGCGAGATCGCCCGCCGCGCCCACGACCCGGAATCCGGCACCCTGCGGCTCGGCCTGTTCCCCACGCTCGGGCCCTACCTTCTGCCGCACGTCGTCGGCCCGCTGCGCGCACGCTATCCCAAGCTCGAACTCCTGCTGGTCGAGGAGAAGACCGAAGCCCTGATCGCCCGGCTGCGCGAAGGGCGCATCGACGCCGCGGTGCTGGCCCTGCCCGTCGACGACGAGGGCCTCGAGCACGCGGTGCTGTTCGACGAGCCCTTCGTGCTGGCCGTGCCCGAAAAGCACCCGCTGGCCACGCCGCGCGGCCGCAAGCGCGCGGCGCTCAGCCTCGACACGCTGCAGCACGAGCACCTGCTACTGCTCGAGGACGGCCACTGCCTGCGCGAGCAGGCGCTGGATGTCTGCCATCTCGCCGGCGCCAGCGAGAAGGACGGCTTCCGCGCCACCTCGCTGGAAACGCTGCGGCAGATGGTGGCCGCAGGCGTGGGCATGACCCTGCTGCCGGTGCTGGCGGTGAAACCCCCGGTGCCACCGCAGCCCAACCTGCGCCTGCTGCCCTTCGCGGCCCCGGCGCCGAAGCGCCGCATCGCCCTGTTCTGGCGCAAGAGTTCCGCCCGAGCCACCTTCCTGCGCGGCTTCGCCGACGTGCTGGCGCGCCTCCCTGCCGAGCTCCTGCGCCTGGAGGCGCGCGAATGAGCGGGCTGTTCCCTGGCGGGCTGGGGCCCGTGCCGCGCACCCTGCTCCTGGTGATCGCGGGGTGCCTGGCGTTCGGCTGGTGGCAATCGCGGGCGCCCTCGGTCGTGCCCGCTCGCGACCCGAGCGGCGCGCCAGCCGCCTGCGTGATGCCGCGCATCGGCGCCGCACCCTCACCGGTGCAGCTGGCCACGCCGCCGGCCATGCCGCCCTTCCAACTCGATGAGCATCGGGCGACACCGCGCGCGGGTTTCGCCGTCGAAGCGACCGTGCTCGGCATCGAGCGCTACCGCGTGGGCCGCGAGGCCGCGGTCTCACCGCTCGACCTCGCACTGGGCTGGGGCCCGATGTCCGATCCCGCCGCCTACGAGGCCCTCGACATTTCGCAGTCGGGCCGCTGGTACCACTACCGCTGGGGCCCGGACGGCCCGCCGCTGCCGCTGGAGACCATCATCACCAGCAGCAGCAACATGCACATGATCCCGGCCACGCCGGCCGTCGCGGAGCGCTTGGCCGACCTCGAGACCGGCCGCCGCATCCGCCTCACCGGCTGGCTGGTCGACATCGAAACGGCCGAGGGCTATCGCTGGTCGACCTCGCTGCGTCGTGACGACAGCGGCGACGGCGCCTGCGAGATCGTCTACGTCTGCGAGGTCGCCGCGTTGCCCTGAGGTGCCGCAGGCTTCAGGCCGGCGACGAAGATGCCGGCGAGCGACATGGCCACGCCGATCCACTCGTGCGTCGCCGTCGGGCGCGAGAACAGCAGCACGTCGAACACGAAGGCCAGCAGCGGCTGCAGCAGCAGGAGCAGGCCGACGCTGGCCACGCTGATGCGCGGCAGGGCGCGGCCGATCAGCACCCAGCCGAGGCACTGGCCGATCAGCCCGAGCGCGAGCAGCGCGACGAGGCTGCGGGTGTCGGGGATGGCGAAGGACACCCCTTCGACCCACGCGGCAAGGCCGAGGATCACCGCGCACTGCAGCGTCGACACCACGAGGATCGGCTCGGCGGCCATCGGCGCCTCGCGCTGGCTGCGCTTCAAGCCCAGATTGTAGGCGGCGTAGGCGATGCCGGTGGCGAAGCCGAGCCAGACGCCGGCCTTCGACTCGGCGGCCAAGGCCGACCAACCATCGCCGAGGATCAGTGCGAGCCCGCCGAAGGCCAGCGCGACGCCGAGCGCGAAGCGCGCATGCAGGCGCTCGCCGAAGAACAGCACGCTGGCGGCCACCATGAAGAACACCTGCGTGTTCGCCAGCAGCGTCGCCAGCCCCGGACCGATGGCATGGATGCTGCGATGCCAGAGCCAGAGGTCGGCGGCGAAGGCGAAGGCCGGCCACAGGCAGAACGCCCACGCGCGCGCAGGCACGTGGCGCCAGCGCCTCAACGCGAACAACACGAGCGCCAGCATCGAACCGCCGAAGGCCATGCGCCAGAAGCCCGCGACGGTCGGCGGCACGTCGGCGAAGCGCACCAGCACGCCGGTCAGGCTGATCAGGCTCGCACCGCCGGCCATCGCCAGCAGCGCACCCCGGTCAGAGCGCATCGTGGCCCAGTCGCTCGGTCTCGGCTTCGGCCGCGGCCTGCCATTCGCGCATCGCCGGCAGCGCGAACAGCGCCTCGCTGTAGCGCCCCGCGTTGTCGTCGAGCACGACGCCATAGCCGCGGAAACGGATGGCGACCGGTGCGAACATCGCATCGACGATGCCGAAATCGCCGAGCAGGAACGGCCCGCCGGCACGACGACGCAACTCGCGCCAGAGCGTGAGCACGCGGCGGATGTCGGCCTCGGCATCGGCCTTCCAGCGATAGGCGTTCGGCGTGCGCCGGCAGTTCATCGGCAACTGCGCACGCAGCGGCCCGAAGCCGGAGTGCATCTCTGCGGCGGCGCAACGGGCGAGGTATCGCAGCGAGGGATCCGACGGCCAGCCACGGCCTTCGAGGAAGGTCTCGTTGACGTACTCGCAGATCGCCAGCGAATCCCAGACCACGCGAGTGCCGTCGTGCAGCACCGGGACGCGGCCCGTGGGCGAATAATCGGGGATGCGCTGCTGGAACTCGGGGGTGTCGAGCGGCAGGCGGACCTCGTCGAAGGGCACTTCGAAATGGCGCAGCAGCAGCCAGGGCCGCAGCGACCACGAGGAGTAGTTCTTGTTGCCGATGACGAGCCGGAGCATGCCTCAGTGTAGCGCCGTCACGACGGCCTGGACGGCCTGCGCGCCGGGCACGCGGGCCCGTTCGAGCGCTTCGCCCGCACGTTCGATCATCGGGCGCGGCACGAGCTCGCCGACCACCATCGCGCCGATGCCGATCACCCACTCGGCCACCATGGGGCGTCTGCCCGCGGGCGCGAGCCCCGACACCGGCGCGGCGACCGGGGACAGTCGCTGGTGCAGGGCTTCGGCGAAGGCCCTCGCGGCGGGCACGTCGAGGCCTGGGAGCACCATCCACAGTTCGTCGGGGCCCGGACGGCCCAACAGGTGGGACGGCAAGGCATCGAGGACTTCGAGTGCTCCGATCAGCGCTTTGGCGCGCCCTTCGAACCCGCCCTCGCCCGCCAGCGGCACACGCAGGAGGGCGATCGGCTCGTTGTTGTCGCGGCAGCGCTCGAAGGCCGTGCGCAAATCCCGCTGCAATGCCTCGGCGTTCAGCACGTCAAGCACCGGATCGAGATCGGCGCGGATCGTCGCCTCGCGCTCATCGAGCGCACTGGCCGCGACCCGACGCGCCGAGGCGACCATCATCTCGATGCGGGCGAGTTCGTCCGGCTCGAAGCCACGACGGCGACGCTCGGCGAACAGGGCGGTCCAACCGCGTTCGGTGACGAGATACGGCACCATCGCCACCTGGCTCGGGCCATCGATGCCCATCGGCAGGACGAGCTGCTGCGGGGTGCCGAGGCGGAGCAGCGAGCGCAGCACGCGGGCCCGATCGCGCAGCAGGATCGCGTAGACCGATTCGGTGTCCCCCGGCTCGGCGATGATCGTGTCCTCGCCGTGCAGGGAGGAGCGCGCCACGGCGACGGAGCGCGCCTCCAGCAGCGGCTTCAGCGTCTCGATGAGCCGGCGTGCCACCACCCAGTCGGCCTCCGCACCGCCGCCGTAGCGCAGCGCCGCGTCGATGGCCGCGACCATCTTCGCTTCGGCGCGCGCCCAGCGATCCTCGACGGGAATCTCCGGTTCCGGCGCGGTGGCCTTCGGTGCCTCCACCGGCAGGCCGCGCATCCACGGCAGCAGGACCAGCGCTAACATCAGGGTGGCGATGAGCAACTGGTAGCCGTAGAGCGCGAGCGCGGACGCCGGCACGGCGCCACCGGCGGCCAGCGCGCGCACCACCAGCGCCGCGATCAGCAGCGCCATCAGGGCGATCGGCACCGAGCGGAGGCGGCGACGGTCCAGCGCGAAGGCCACCAGCACGAGCAGCCACGCCTGCGACCAGACGAGTTCCGCCACCTGCCTCAGCAGGTCGGCGTACTCGGGCGGAACGCGGGTGCCGGCGAAGGCCAGCAGGATCAGCACGAGCCCGAAGCGGTGGTACCAGTGCGCCAGCGTCGCCGAGTTCGCCTTCAGCCCGGACTGGCGGCGCGCGACGATCAGCAGGGCCCCCGCGAGCAGGATGGTGACCGCGTAGACGAGCCCACCGGCCAACCAGGGATCGAGTACGGCACGCAGCGGCAGCGGCAGGTGGTCGTTGATCAGGGCAATGGCCAGCGCGGAGACGGCGGTCAGCGCGGCCATGCTCCAACCGCCGGCACCCGAACGCCGCACCGCCGGGACCACGCACAGTGCCAGCGACACCAGCAGCACGCCGTAGACGAGCGCGAACAGGCGCAGCGCGGCCGCCTCGCGCTCGGCGAGCACGCGGCCGTCGATCAACTGCGGCCGCAGGTCGGCATCGACATTCCCTTCCACGCGCACGTAGAGCGCCACGTCGCCCACGACCGCCGCGGGCAAGGGCAACACGAAGCCGTCGGGCCAACGCGCATCCCAGCTGCCGAGGCGGAAATAGCGGGCCTCCGCCACCTCGCGGTCCGGCGCGCCGGGCAGCAGGACGGCCACGCGATCCACCGGCGCGCGTTCGAGCCGGACGTACCAGCGCTCGCCGACCTCCCGCGGCGGCACGTTGGCCTGAAGGCGCAACCACACGATGCGGTCCGCGCGCGGCGCGGCCCGCACCGATCCGTCCAGCGCCGGGAAGAACCCGGGCTGATAGCGCCCGCTGAGGATGTCGGCCAGGGGCACGTCGTTGGGCGCCGCTGTCGACGCGACCTTCAGCGGCACGCCGCTGCGCGCGAGATCCATGCGCATGGCCGGCGCCACCGCCACCGCCGCGAGCAGCAGCAGGGCGATGGCGGCCAAGGCCAGGGTGGTCAGGCGCACATGCATGCGGGGCGGGAGCAGGCGGGAGAGAAACCCCACTCTAGCGGAAGGGCTGCGACCCTTGACGGCTTTTGACAGATCGCCCCAGCCGCCCCGCAACGCGGGCTACCCCCGGCCTTTGACAGGAAGTGACTCCCCATCACGCGGCGAATACGCGACGATCGAGGCTCCCAACCAAGGAGTTCCCGCGTGAAGTCCTACCTCTCCGCCATCCGCACCACGATCCTCCTCGTCGTGCTCACCCTCACCGGCCTGGCCAGCGGCACGGCGAGCGCCCAGGAAGACCGCCGGGTCCGCATCATCAACGAGACGAACCACACCATCGTCCGTTTCTTCGGCTCGAACGCCGGCACCACCGACTGGGAAGAAGACATCCTCGGCGACAAGGTGCTCGAGCCGGGCCAGTCCGTCATGATCAATTTCGACGACGGTACGGGCTACTGCAAGTTCGACTTCAAGGCCGAGTTCGACGACGGCGATGAAGTGGTCAAGCACGGCATCGACGTCTGCGAGATCTCCAGCTTCCGCTTCACCGAGTAAGGCGTCCCGCCCCCGCGCGGCGCGACGAGGTGCCCGGCGGGGTAGACTTCGCGGTCTGCCCCGTTTCCGTTTCAAGGCGCCATGAGCGAACCTTCCACCGCGGCCGAGACCGTCCCGGCCCGCACCGACTTCATCCGCAACATCGTCCGCGAGGACCTCGCCAGCGGGAAGCACGGCCACATCAACACCCGATTCCCGCCGGAGCCGAACGGCTACCTGCACCTCGGGCATTCGAAGAGCATCTGCCTGAACTTCGGCATCGCCGCCGAGTTCGGCGGCCATTGCAACCTGCGCTTCGACGACACCAATCCCGAGAAGGAAGACGTCGAGTACGTCGAGGCCATCAAGGACGACGTGCGCTGGCTGGGCTTCGAGTGGCACGAACTGCGCCACGCCTCCGACTATTTCGACGTGATCTACCTGGCTGCCGAGCAGCTGATCCGCGACGGCCACGCCTTCGTCTGCGATCTCTCGGCCGAGGAAGTTCGCCAGTACCGCGGCAGCCTCACCGAGCCGGGCCGCGAATCGCCGTTCCGCAACCGCAGCGTCGAGGAGAACCTCGACCTGTTCCGCCGCATGCGCGCAGGCGAGTTCGCCGACGGCGCGCGCACCTTGCGCGCGAAGATCGACATGGCCTCGGGCAACATCAACCTGCGCGACCCGGCCCTGTACCGCATCAAGAAAGTGAGTCACCAGGCCACGGGCGACGCATGGCCGATCTACCCGATGTACGACTATGCGCATGCGCTGTCGGACGCCATCGAAGGCATCACCCACTCGCTGTGCACGCTCGAGTTCGAAGACCACCGCCCGCTCTACGACTGGGCCGTGGACCACGTGCGCCTGCACGAACGCCCCGAGCTGCTGAAGCCGCTGACCGACCGTGGCGTGGCGAATGAAGCCGCCAAGCCGCGACAGATTGAGTTCTCGCGCCTCAACATCAACTACACCGTAATGAGTAAGCGCAAGCTGCTCGCGCTGGTGAACGAAAAGCTCGTCGCCGGCTGGGACGACCCGCGCATGCCGACGCTGCAGGGCATCCGCCGCCGCGGCGTGCCGCCCGAGGCCCTGCACCTGCTGGCCGAGCGCGTGGGCATCTCCAAGCAGAACTCGGTCATCGACTTCTCGGTGTTCGAGGGCTGCATCCGCGACGTGCTCGACGCCAAGGCCGAGCGCCGCATGGCGGTGATCGACCCGCTCAAGGTGACCATCACCAACGTGGCCGAAGGCCACCGCGAGACCCTCCGCTTCGCCAACCACCCGAAGGACGAATCCAAGGGCCAGCGCGACGTGCCGTTCTCGAACGCGCTGTGGATCGAGCGCGAGGACTTCATGGAAACGCCGGTGAAGGGCTTCCATCGCCTCGTGCCCGGCGGCGAAGTGCGCCTGCGCGGCGCCGGCATCCTCAAGTGCGACGAAGTCATCAAGGACGGCGACGCGGTCGTCGAGCTGCGCTGCACGCTCGACCCCGAAAGCCGCCCCGGCATGGAGGGCGCGAACCGCAAGGTGAAGGGCACCATCCACTGGGTGTGCGCGAATGCCGGCATCACGGCTGAAGTGCGCCTCTACGACCGGCTCTTCTCGGTCGAGAACCCGGACGACGACGCCGATGGCAAGACCTACCGCGACCATCTGAATCCCGATTCGGTCCGCGTGGTTACCGCTGTCGTCGAGCCGGCCGCCGCTGCGCTGGCCAACGAATCCGCCGTGCAGTTCGAGCGCCTCGGCTATTTCGCCACCGAGCGTTACGACCATGCGCCGGCCAAGCCGGTGTTCAATCGCACCGTGACCCTGCGCGACAGCTGGGCCGCGAAAGGAGCCTGAGATGCACGCCTCCCCCCGATCGCTCCGCCATCTCGCGTTCGCGCTCGCCGTCGCTTTCGGCGCCCTGGCGCTCGGCGCCTGCGGCAGCACCGCGTCGGGCAACGGCAGCGCCGCCACCGATGCGAGCGGCAAGCCGCTGATCGAGCAGCCCGTTTCGAGCGCACCCGTGCCGGCAACGGAGGCCGCCAAGCCCGGTGAGGTGGACTATTCCTGCACCACCGACGCCGACTGCGCCGTCAAGGACGTGGGGAGCTGCTGCGGCTACTACCCGGCCTGCGTCAACACGAACAGTCCGACCTTCCCGGAGCAGGTGAAAGCCGAGTGCGCGCAGAACGACATGCAGTCGGTCTGCGGCTTCCGCGACATCGAAGGCTGCGCCTGCGTCGAGGGTCGCTGCGAGGCCGGCCCGGCCACCAGCGGCGAGGCCGTGCGCTGATGCTCTACGCGCAGGTGCACCTCACGCTGCCGGCTTGGGTGCACGAGGCCGTCGACGCCGCGGCCGACTACGCCGACGACGACGCCAAGATGGCGCTGGCGATCCGCCTCTCCGCACTGAACGTGCAGCACGGTAGCGGCGGCCCTTTCGGCGCCGCGGTGTTCTCGCCGGAGGGCCGCTTGATCGGCGTCGGCGTCAACCGCGTGGTGCCGCACAGCACCTCGATCGCGCACGCCGAGATGATGGCTTTCGCCACCAGCCAGCAGCGCGTGCAGCAATTCCGCCTCAACGCCGAGCGTGGCCCGATCACCTTGGCCACGTCCTCGCAGCCCTGCTGCATGTGCTACGGCGCCAGCGTGTGGGCGGGCATCGACCGGCTGTTGATCGGCGCGCGCGCCGGCGATGTTGAATCGCTGGCGGGCTTCGACGAAGGCCCGCTGCCGGCCGACTGGCGCGGCGAGCTGCAGAAGCGCCGCATCGCCGTCGTCACCGACCTGCGCCGCGACGAAGCGTGTGCCGTTCTGGCCGAGTACGGCCGCGCCGGCAAGGTCTATTGATCGGATGAGCACCGCCAAACCCGAAACGGCCCTCCTCGCCTACTGCCGACCGGGCTTCGAGCCCGAGCTCGCCGCCGAACTCACCGCGCGCGCGGGCGAGCGCGACCACTGGGGCCACGCCGCCACCGAGCGCAACAGCGGCGTTGTCCGCTACGTCTGCGCCAGCGCGGCACTGCTGGAACGGCAGCTCGCCTTCGACGACCTGATCTTCGCGCGGCAGAAACTGCTGGGCCTCGTGCGCCTGGATGGCCTCGATCCGAAGGACCGCATCACGCCGCTGCTGGCCGCCCTCGAGACGACCCGCGAAACGGTCGCGGCAGCCTCGGGCGGGACCCTGCGCTTCGGCGACCTCGTGGTCGAGCACAGCGACGCCGACGAGGGACGCGAACTCGCCGGCCTCGCTCGCGGCTTCGGTAATGCCCTGCGCCCGGCACTCCGCAAGCCTGGCTGGCTCACCGACAAGCCGGATGCGCGCAAGCCGCGCCTGCACGTGCTCGTGCATTCCGGCACGCGGATGGAGCTCGCGCTTTCGCGCGTGGAGGACAGCAGCCCGTGGCCCGGCGGCATCCCGCGCCTGCGCCAGCCGCCGAACGCGCCGAGCCGCAGCGCCGCCAAGCTCGACGAGGCGATCCACACCCTGCTCACCGACGAGGAGCGCCAGACGCTGCTGCGCGATGGCCTGCGCGCTGCCGACCTCGGCGCGGCGCCTGGCGGTTGGACCTGGGTGCTGGTGCGTGCGGGACTTCGCGTCACCGCGGTCGACAACGGCCCGCTGAAGGATCCGGTGGCCGGGCATCCGCAGGTGGAGCACCTGCGTGCCGACGGCTTCCGCTGGCAGCCGGCGCGTCCGCTCGACTGGATGGTCTGCGACATGGTCGAACAGCCGCGTCGCGTCGCCGAACGCATGGCCGAGTGGTTCCGCGAAGGCTGGTGCCGCAACGCGATCTTCAACCTCAAGCTGCCGATGAAGAAGCGCTGGGACGAGACGGTGATGTGCCTCGACCTGTTCCGCGCCCAGGCCGGCGAATTGAAGGCGCTGCGCGCGCGCCAGCTTTACCACGACCGGGAAGAGATCACGGTCTTCGCGCGGCGCTGAGCCGCGCCGTCCTCAAGCGCATCGCGAAGGGCTGAAGCCCTTCGTCAGGCGACCTTCGAGAGCGCTTCGTCGACCAGCAGCTCGACCGTCATCAGGTCGGGAATCACGACGATGTCCTCGCCGAGCTGCACGCGCGCCTGCACGCCGAGCGGGTGCTCGCGCATGTCTTCGACGGGCATCAGGCGCTCGCGCGAGACGCTGACGAGTCGCGGGAAGCCCGACGACACCACGGCGTAGTACGGCAGGCGCGGATTGCCGCCCAGCGCCTTCAGCACGGCGAGCTTGGCGCCGAGTTGCACGGTCTCGGACGGCCAGCCCACCAGCTTCGGAAAGCTCAGCACCGGCAGGCGCCAACCGCGCCAGCGCGCCACGCCCAGCATCCACTCCGGCGCCGCGTCGACACGCTCCGGCTCGGAGTACGAAATCACTTCCGCCACGTTCGCGTTCGGCAGCAGCAGGCGGCCACCACCGCCGACGGCGATCATCACGCCTCGGATATCGTTCAGCTCGGTGCTCATGGCGTGTTCCGGTCGGTTCGCATCATCAAGTAGGGAAATAGGCATCGAGCCGCGCCGCGATGTCGGCGGCCAACACCGGCGACGCGCCCGCGGCCTGCAGCGCGACGATGGCCTTGGCGTCGAAGCAGCTGGCGGGGTCCTGCACCAGCACGCGCGTGCCCTTGGCCATGGCCTGCACGAGCGGCTCGACCACGGCGTCGTCGGCGCCGCTGAGCACGACCACGGCACCCTGCACCTCGGTAGCTGCCGCGATCAGCGCGGCGACCCCTTCGGCCTTGGGGAAGCTCAGGGCACCGGCGCTGGACAGACCTTCCGGCAGCACGCGGACGGCACCCGGCGGCGGCGTTTCGGTGGGCTCGGCGAGGGCCACCGGCAGGCGGCTGATCTTCGCGAGCTGCTCGACGAACCGGTCGTGGCGCCCGCCATCAAGGTTCTGCTGAAGCAGCACGGCGAGGGGAAAGCTGGCCGGCAGCGCGCGCAAGAGCTGGCGCACGGCATCCGGCCCACCGATGCCCGAGAGCACCAGCACCGTTCCGGTGGCGGCCGCGGCCTCGGCCTCGGCACCTTCCTCGGTGAGCGGGCTCAGGCTGAGGTGGGCGACATCGGGGATCACCACCGGCTCGGCCAGCGGAGGCGGCGGCGGCGCCACGGCCGGCACGTCATCAATCGGCGCCAGTTCCAGGCCGCCCAGCCCCGCGAAGCTGAAGGCCGGGTTGGCGGCGGCCGCAGCCGGGGCCACCGGCGCGGCATCCTCGGCGGAGAGGCTCAGGCCACTGGTGTCCGGGATCGGCATCGCCGCCGGCTTCGCAACGCTGACGTAGGCCCCTTCCGCGAAATCGAAATCGGGGATCGGCGGCGGCTCGGCGAAAGCGCGCTCCGGCTCCAGCGGCGTCTCGCCCTGCGGTCCGAGCGCCAGCGGCGTATCGCGGCGATCGAAATCGGCGAAGTCGTCGGCGAGGTCCTCGCTGCTGCCTTCGAAACCGAGCGAATCGAGGTTCTCGTCGAAGGAAGCGGCAAGCTTCGCCAGCTCGGGAGCCATGGCCAGCGCGTCATCGCCGGCCTCCTCGTCCCCGGCGGACGACGTGTCGCCGCTGGAGAAGCGGAAGCCACCGCCTTCGCCGAAGGCCGCGAGCTCCTCCTCGGTGAGGGTCAGCTCTTCCACGTCCATCGACAGCACGTCGACGTCGATCGCGGATGACGAAGCGGCCGGCGCGTCGAAGCTGATCTCCTTCGCCGAGAGCAGGGAGACGGACGATTGCGACGGGCGTTCCGGCGCCGGCACGTCGACGTCGTCGACCAGTTCAAGGCCGCGCAGATCGATCATGCCGACATCGAGGTCATCCGCGACCGCGAACGCGGCCGGGCCGCTGTGGGAGGCCGGCTCCGCGGCGCCGACATCGACGACCGGTGCCTGCATCGCCTGTTCCAGCGCGGCGAGGTCGAGTTCAAGGTGTTCCGGGTCGCCCTCTTCCACCGGCGGCGTCACCCAGTCGGCCGGCGGCGCGACCTCGGTGGCGGGGGCAGTGTCGGCGGCTTCGACGGTGGGCGGCGCATCGCTCGGCCGGTAGGCGCTGGGCACGTCCGCCGCCGACGCGTTGATTTCGGCGGCGAAATCGTCGATCCGGGCCTCGTCCGCCAGCGCGGCCGGCGTGGTCGGCACGCCGGGTTCGAGGAAGGCGGCGGCCTCCTGGTGCGCCTCCGGCTCGGCGCCGGGCGGCAGCACGCCACAGCCGAGCAACTTGGCGGCCAAATGGCGCGCCCAACGATTCAGATCCCAACCGCCGAGCTTCGCCGTCGTCTCCGCCTCGTCGAACATGACGTTGAGCGACGGCGCGAGCAGGTCGTCTTCGAGACGATCGAGGGCGTCTTCGACCGCCGGCTCGACGCTCACCAGCACGGTGGTCGCGCCAGCGGACGCCAGGGCCCCCGGCGCAAGGTCATTCGGGTCGGCCTCCACAACGAGCTCGGCGCCGAGCTCGGTGATGGCGCGCTTCAGCTGCTCGCGCGCGGCGCCGGCGCGGGCCAGCAGCGCGACCTTCAGGCGCGACCCGTCAGCCACGCGCGGCCACCTCGGCCAGCAGTTCGAACACGTGGCGGATCAGCTCCGGCTCCTGGTAGGGCTTGCCGAGGTAGCGGTTCACGCCGATCTCGAACGCGCGCTGGCGGTGTTTGTCGCCGGTGCGCGAGGTGATCATGATGATCGGCACGTCGCGCAAGCGGGCATCGCCACGCATCGTCTGCGCCAGCTCGTAGCCGTCCATGCGCGGCATCTCGATGTCGAGCAGCATCAGGTCGGGCACGCGCTCGGCCATCTTCTCGATGGCGTCGACGCCGTCCTTCGCCGTACCGACTTCGAAGCTGTGGCGCTCGAGCACTCGGCCGGTGACCTTGCGCATGGTGATCGAGTCGTCGACCACCATCACGAAAGGCACCTTGCGCTCGGCCAGCGGCGCGGCGGCCGGTGCGACCGGGCGGTCCTCGGCGATGGCCTCGGCGGTGATGGCGTTGAAACGACGCGCCAGCGGCGCGACGTCGAGGATCACCACGACCGAGCCGTCACCCATGATGGTGGCGCCGAAGATGCCGGTGACCGAGCTGACCTGCGGGCCGACCGGCTTCACCACGATCTCTCGGCTGCCGAGCACCTGGTCGACGCAGATCGCGGCACGCAGGTCGCCGGAGCGGGCGAGCAGCAGCGGCATCTGCAGGCTGCCTTCCGCGTTGGCCGGCGCATGGCCCACCAGTCGGCCGAGGTCGTAGATGCCGTAGTCCTCGCCGGCGTAGCGGAACACCGGGCTCCCGGTGGCCTCCTGCTCGGCCAGTTCGTTGCGGCCGATGCGCGCGACACCCTGCACCGAGGCGATCGGCACCGCGAAGCGCGTCTCGCCGATCTTGACGAACACGGCCTGCGTGACCGCGAGGGTGAACGGCAGGCGCACCGTGAACTCGCTGCCCTTGCCGGGCGTGGAGCGGATCTGCAGCGAGCCGCCGAGCTGGCGGATTTCGCTATAGACCACGTCCATACCGACGCCGCGGCCGGCCAGCTTGCTGACGGTCTCGGCCGTCGAAAAGCCCGACTCGAGGATGAAACCGAACACCTGCTCGTCGCTGAGCTGGGCGTCGGCCGTGGTCAGGCCACGTTCGACGGCCTTGGCGAAGATGCGGTCGCGATCGAGGCCCTTGCCGTCGTCGGTCAGGCGCAGCACCACTTCGGAGCCTTCACGCGCCACCGCGATGCGGACGGTGCCTTCGGCGTCCTTCTTGGCCTGGCGGCGCTCGTCCGGCGTTTCGAGGCCGTGCGCGATGGCGTTGCGCAGCATGTGCTCGATGGGCGCCGTCATGCGGTCGAGCACCGAGCGGTCCATTTCGCCGCTGGCGCCGTCGACCTTGAGCTGGGCCTGCTTGCCGGTGTCGGTGCAGGCCTGGCGGAGCACGCGGCGCAGGCGCGGGACCAGCGATTCGAAGGGCAGCATGCGCGTGCGCATGAGGCCTTCCTGCAGGTCCGAGCTCACGCGCGACTGCTGCAGCAGCAGGGCTTCGTAACCGCGGGTCAGTTCGTCGAGCGAGTCGTAGAGGTTGCCCAGGTCGTTCGTCGACTCGGCCAGCGAGCGGGTGAGCTGCTGCTGCGTCGAGAAGCGGTCGAACTCCAGCGGATCGAACTGCTTGCTGGTCTCTTCCTCGCGCTGGTAGCGCGAGGCGATCTGCGCTTCCGTCTCGATCTCGAGGCGGCGCAGCTGGTCGCGGATACGCGAGGTCGTCTGCTCGAGTTCGTTGAGGTTGCCGCGGAACGCACCCAGCTGCTGTTCGAGGCGGGCGCGGTAGATGGCCACCTCGCCGGCGTACGTCACCAGCTTGTCGAGCAGGTCGGCGCGGATGCGCACCTGCTCCTGCGCGGCACGCAGCGCACCGCCGTCGTCGTCGTCGAGGACGTCGTCGATCGGGCGGGACAGCTCGGCGAGCTTGGGCTTGCGGGCGTCGACGGCGACCGGCGCGGCGGCGGACGGCGTGCCGGCTTCGGCATCGCCTGCGCCCGCACCCGGCAGCGGCTGGCCGAGCGCGAGGGCATTGACCTGCGCGATGAGGCCGTTCGGCTGGACGATCGCCTTGCGCTCGGTGACGCGGGTGGTCATCGCGTGCAGGCGGTCGAAGCAGCGCTCGAGGACGATGACGCCGCGCGCATCGAGGCTGCGCTTGCCGTCGGCGACGGCCTCGAGCAGCGATTCCATCGCATGGCCGAGTTCGCCGACGGGCCAGACGCCGGCCATGCGCGCGCCGCCCTTCAGGGTATGCAGGTCGCGCTGCAGGCCAGTGATGAGCTCGCGATCCTCGTGCTCGTCGCGCAGGCGGGCCATCAGCCCGTCGCTGTGGTCGAGCAGGTCGCTCGACTCATCGAGGAAGATCTCGAGCAGGTCGGTGTCGATCTCGGTGGTGTCGAGGGCCTCGTCCGGATCGGCCGGATCGCCCGCGTCGGGCACGGTGGTGGCATCGAAGACCAAGCCCGTATCGCCGGCGGCGTCGATGGCGCCGGACGGCGATTCGGCGGCGAGACGCGCCGCCTCGCGGCGGGCCAGTTCTTCAGCGATGCGCTGGCGCTCGGCGCGGTCGGCGGCTTGGCGGGCCTCCTCGGCCTCGCGCTCCGCCTCGGCCCGATGCGCTTCCGCTTCGGCGTCGCGCTCGGCCTGCTCGCGGGCGGCCTGTTCCGCAGCGGCGCGGGCTTCGGCCTCGCGAGCCTCGGCTTCACGCGCTTCCTGCTCCGCTTGCGCGCGAGCGGCCTGTTCGGCCAGCTCGGCCTGCATCTGGGCGAAGGCGGCGGCCTCGCGCTCGGACTGCTCGCGGGCACGCTGTTCAGCAGCGGCGCGCGCCTCGCGCTCCGCCTGCTCGAACGCCGCCAGCTCGGCAGCCAGAGCGGCCGCCTCGGCATCCTGGGCGGCACGTTCGGCCGCTTGTGCTTCCGCCACTGCGGCGGCTTCGGCTTGCGCTGCTGCTGCGGATTCAGCGGCGGCAGCCTCGGCGGCGGCTGCCTCGGCGGCGGCGGCTTCAGCGATGGCCAGGGCCATGGCGGCTTCGGCGGCGACGCGGGCGTCCCGCTCGGCCTGCGCACGCGCGGCCTGCTCGGCCGCGGCAGCCGCCTCGGCATCGGCGAGGGCCTTCAGCGCCGCCAACTCGGCGGTGTAGGCCGCTTCCTCGGCCCGATCGTCGACCGGCGGCAATGCAGCGGCGATGGAGGCCTCGTCCGCGGCGTGCGTCGCGTCGACGGGGACGTCGACGGAAGGTTCGATGGCGACGGACTCGCTCTCGGCGATGTCGAACGCCACCGGCAGCGGCGCCTCGAGGAAGGAGTCGAGCGTCAGGCGCTCGGGGTCCTGGGCGTCGGCCGGGGCGAACTCACCGCTGGCCTCCGGTGCGGTAGCTTCGGCCACCGGTTCGGCCGGGGCGTTGAAGCGTGGCACTTCCGCCGTGTCGATGCCGCCCATGTCGACGGCGACGATCGTGTCGTCGTCGCCAAGGCTGAGCACCGGCGAACCGGGCTCCGGCAGCGCGTCGCGAACGGCCTGCAGCGCCGCGGCCAGGGCCGGGAACTGCGGCAGGCGCGCCTCGGGGTCCGCCAACGCGTCGAGGGTCTGGCGCACGGCGTACGTGGCTTGGCGAACCAGCACGACGTCCTCGGCGGAGGGCAGGGCCTGCGCGGAAATCAGGCGCTTCAGGAAGCCTTCCAACGGCGAGGTGACACCGGTGATCGCGCTGACCTCGGTCATCGCGAACGCACCGTTCATCGTGTGCACCGAGCGGAGCAAGCGCTCTTCGATGCGCCGTGGGCCCTGCGCTTCCGAGCGGGCCAGCCACTCGTCGACCACTTCCAAGTGGCCTTCCACCTCGGGACGGAGGATCTCGAGCAGCACCGGGTCGAGCGCGAAGGACACCCCTTCCGGAACCGCTTCGTAGGCCGGCAGCATCGGCCAATGGCTGGCCGCGCGAACGACCGGCACGTCAGGCGCCACCTCGTGCACTTCGGGCAGCGGCGGCGGCTCGATGGGGGCCGGCGCGGAAGGCACCGGCTCGATGGCCGGCGCGGCCGCCTGGATCGGCGCGTCGGGCTCCGGCGCATGGGCTGCCGGGGCGACGTAGTGCGCTTCCTCACCAGCGGCAACGCGGTCGGCAATGGCCTTCAGCCCGTCGAGATCGGCGTAGCGCTCCTCGCCGGCCAGCGCGGCGCGCAGGTCCGGCAGCACACGCGCGCACTCGGCGACGATGTCGTGCACCGCCTGGGTCGGCGGGCGCGTGCCATCGAGCACGCGGTTCAGCATGTTCTCGATCTTCCAGCTGAACTCGCCGAGCGCCTTGGCACCCACGAGTCGGCCGGAGCCCTTCAACGTGTGGAACACGCGACGGATCGGGCGCAGCGCGTCGACGTTGTCGAGCTTCGCGGCCCAAGCCGGCAGCAGCGTGCCGAGGTTCTCGATCTCCTCCGAGAATTCTTCGAGGAAGACTTCCTGGATCTCGGCGTCGACGTCCTCGTTCGAGGCGACGTCGTAACCCGGCAGGCGCTCGCCAACGACTGCCGCGGGCTTCGGCGCGGGAGCGGCCGGCGCGAGGGCCGGGGTATCCACGGTGGCCGCCACGTCGACGCGGGGCACCGGGATCGGCGCCACCGGTGCGGGCGGTTCGGCAAAGGCAGGGGCCGGGGTTTCGATGGCGGCAATGAGGACCGGATCGACCGGGACGACCGATTCCGCCGACGCTTCGGTGATCGGCGGCTCGAACGCCGGAGCCGCGGGCGTCGCCGGCACGATGGCGGGCCCAAGCGCGGCCGGCAGCGGCCAGTAACCGATGGCGGTCAGGCTTTCGCGGGCGATGTTGAGGATCTGGTCCGGATTGGGCCGGCGATCGCGGATCGCCTCGAGGAAGTACTCGACCGAGGCCAAGGCGTCGGCGAGGCGATCGAGCTGGTGGCCGGTCGGCACGCGACGCTTGGCGATGAGCTCTTCCACCGTGAAGCGCGAGATGGCGGTGAGCAGGTCGACCGCCGCGGGCACTTCGAGGATCCGGAGGGCGCCGGCGACTTCGGACAGCAGGGGAGAGACGTCCTGCAGTCGCGAGTGGTCCCAATGGGTCTCGACGAAGGCGACGAAGCAGGCGCGCGCACTGCTGAAATTGTTCAGCGCTTCGCGGGCGACCACGTCGAGCACGGCGCGCGCTTCGGCGGCCGGCAGGAGCGGCTGCGGCGCGTTGGCGTCGGCCTCGCCTTCGCCAAGGCGCGCCACCTGGTCGTCGAGCATCGCTTCGACATAGAGCAGCGCACCGGCGATGTCGAGGAGGGCCGATTCGTCCGGGGCACGGTGGCCGCCGGCGATGGCGTGCATGGTCGCGAGCTGGTCGCGCACGACGCGCTGCGGCACGCCGAGGCCGAGCACGCCGAGGGTTTCCTTGACGCGGTCGAGGGTGTCGATCTGCGCGCCGAGTTCGGCGACGACGCCGGCAGGGGCGCGCATGTGCAGATCGAGCGCGTCCTTCACGCGCAGGAGGTCTTCCTTGATGGCGTTAGTGACCGTCGACAGCAGGGCGCGGTTGTGGCCGGCCATCGCGCTGCGTGCGTGTTCCACCTCGCGCTCGCTCGGCATGTAGCTCTCGAGCGCAAACGCGGCATTGACCTCGCCGAGGCGGCCAGACTTCTCGGGCGCATGGGCGATGAAATAGAGGAGCTGCCGCGTCAATTCGACCGGCGGCTGGGTGCGGAAGGCCGCGTCGCCCTCGGTGGCGAGGCGCTTGATCTCGCGCTCGATGCGGGCGATCACCTGCTGGTGCGCGCGCTCCACCGGGAAGGCGCCACGCGCCGCAGCATCGAGCAGCGAGGACGCCACCCAGAACAGCCGACGCGCCGATTCGGCGCTGGTGAACTCGACCATCTGCAGGCAGACGTCGGCGAGGTCCCGGGCGGAAGCTCTGTCGCCGTCCTTCAGCCACTTCAACAGCGAGCCCTGGAACAACTGGCTGGCGACTTCGGCGCGGCGCTTGACCTGGTCGAGGGGCAGCGGCGTGCCGGGGCCGCGGGCGGACGCAGGAAG
Organism: Silanimonas sp.; assembly: GCF_027531545.1. Classification (GTDB taxonomy): domain Bacteria; phylum Pseudomonadota; class Gammaproteobacteria; order Xanthomonadales; family Xanthomonadaceae; genus Silanimonas. The sequence goes on from NZ_JAPZSC010000001.1 coordinate 109,853, forward strand.
CTCGACGCCGAGGTTGGGCGAGAACAGCATCGCCTCGGACACGCCTTTCTCGCCGCGGGCGCCACGCAAATCATTGAGCAGCGGCAGTAGCACCAGAGGAATGTCGCGGAAGCCGGTCTGCAGGCGCTCGAGATAGTCGGGCAACTGCATGATGCCGCGCATCAGCGCGCTGAAGGCGTTGTCGCGATCCTCGATGCCCCCAGCGATCAGCGCCTTCGCCAGCGCGTGCATTTCCTCCGCGACCATCGCCGCGCCGTAGAGCTCGACCATGCGCAGCGCGCCGTGCACCTGGGCGAGCCCGTTGGCGCACAGTTCGAGCTGGGCCGGGTCCTGGCCGTTCTCGACGTAGTCCTCGAGGCCCTGGCGGGCCAGCTTGAGGGTTTCGTCGATCTCCGGCTTGACCCAGGTCAGCGTGGTGTAGTCGTTCTGGTCTTGCAGACGCATCGTGCGCTCTCGGCAGTACGGGGGTCACGCCGCGGCGGATGCCGCGGGAGAGCGGATCAGTCCGGCAGCTTGAAGTCGGCGACCGAGCGGCGCAGGTCGGCAGCGAGCTGTGCCAGGTTGCCGATCGACTCGGCCGTCTGGCTCGCACCCTGCGAGGTCTGCGTGGTGATCTCCTGAATGACGGTCATGGTCGCGGTGATGTTCGTCGCGGCGGCCGACTGCTGGCGCGAGGCCTCGGAGATGCTCTGGATGAGGTCGGCGAGGTCGTTCGACACCTTTTCGATCTCGACCAGCGCGAGGCCGGCGTCCTCGGCGAGGCGGGCACCGGCGACCACTTCCGCGGTCGTCTGTTCCATCGAGGACACCGCTTCGTTGGTATCGCTCTGAATGGTGGCGACCAGCGCTTCGATTCGCTTCGTGGCGTTCGAGGCGCGTTCGGCGAGTCGCTGCACTTCGTCGGCCACGACCGCGAAGCCGCGGCCCGCTTCACCCGCGGAGGCCGCCTGGATGGCGGCGTTCAGCGCGAGGATGTTCGTCTGTTCCGAGATGTCGTTGATCAGTTCGATGATCGAGCCGATTTCCTGCGAGCTTTCGCCGAGGCGCTTGATTCGCTTCGAGGTTTCCTGGATCTGGTCACGGATGTTGTCCATGCCCTGGATCGTCTGGCGCACCACTTCAGCGCCCTTGGCGGCGATCTGCACGGAGCGCTGGGCCACGTCGGCCGATTCGGCGGAGTTCTTCGACACCTCGTCGATGCTCGCCGCGATTTCGTTGATCTTCGCGGAGGCCGAGGTGATCTGCTGCGCCTGGTGCTCGGCGGCGTCGGCGAGGTGCATCGCGGTCGCCTGCGTTTCCTGGGCCGCGGCGGCCACCTGCACGGCGGTCTCGTTGATCGTGCCGACGAGGGTGCGCAGCTGGTCGATAGCGAAGTTGATCGAGTCGGCGATCGCGCCGGTGATGTCTTCCGTCACCGTCGCCTTGGCGGTCAGGTCACCCTCGGCGAGCGATCCCATTTCGTCCAGCAGGCGCAGAATCGCCTCCTGGTTACGCTGGTTGAGCTCGGTGGCCTGGCGTTCGCGCTTGCGACCGTCCGAGAAGATCGTCAGCAACAGGCCGACCACGCCGATGAGCAGGCCGAGGCCACCACCGATGGCCCACCAGTTGTTCGGGAAGATGCGGGTGACGTTGGCGTTGGCGAAGGCGCCGGCGAGGGCCGCGCTGTTCTCGCCGAGCACCTCGGCGTCACCGGAGAGCACGTCGCCCGAGGCCTGCACCGCGAAGAGGTTCGGCGCGGTGGTCAGGATGCTTTCGATTTCCTTCTGGGCGTCGGCGTACTGCGTTTCGACCGCTTCCACGGCGGCGCGGGCGTTCGGCGAGGTGAGCGCCACGACGCCGAGGTCCGAGTTGCCCTGCTTCAGGCCGGCCAGCACCTGGGCGAACACCGCGGCGTCGCGCGAGAGCGCGTCGGACTGGTCCGAACCGGAGCGGATTTCCGCGACGCGCTGCGCCATGCGGTTGGCGAGCACGATCTGGCGGTTGGCGATGTTGATCTGCGAGGCCGGGGCGCCGGCGTCCGACATGGCGCGCACCACTTCGTCGAGACGGGCGGTGAGGCGTGGGATGCGACCGGTGAAGGAGTCGGCGGTCTGGGCGAGCGCGATGATTTCGTCCTGCGCACCGAGGATCTTGTCGGTGTCGGCCGACATGCGCGTCCAAGTCTCCGTGACCTCGCCGAGCGCCGCGTTCACCTGAGGCATGTTGAGGTCGCCCTTGTAGCCGGGCACACCCTTGCCGCCGGTGCCGTCGTTGAGCGCGCCGACCGCCGTGACGATGGCATCGCGCGTGCCCTGGAGTTCGGCGAACGCTTCTTCACGACCGGCGATGGCCTCCGTCGCGTATCGACCCAGCTTCTGCGCGTCCACCTGCAGACCGAAGGACAGCGCCGAAGCGCTGTTGATCTGCCCGGCGAACCACGTCGCGGCCAAGAAGTTCGCCGCGAAGACCAGCAGCGACACCGCGAGCAGGAAGGCCCAGACGCGCAGGCCGACCTTGGTCAGGCGGTCTTGGAAGGTGACTTTCGAAGCGCTCATTACATCGGACCTCGGATCGGAACGGGTTGACTCAAGCTGGGGTGCGGCTCAAGCGGGTGCGGCGGTCAGGCGGCGGCCTGGCGGAACTCGGGGGTGCGGGACAGCAGCGGGATGTCGAGGACGCCCCACGTCACGTCGGCGACGCGGTAGGCGCGGGCGATGACCGCGGCATAGCGGCCCTCCAGCGATTCCGGGCGCTCGATGAGGTGCGAGTCGTTGAACGAACGCTGGCCGTAGAGCTCGTCGGTGAGCAGGATGACGTTGCCACCCGGCTGCCGGACGAGCAGGCAGCGCTGCCCCTCGTTGACGGCGCTGCGCTCGCCTTCGAGGAACTGCTTGAGGTCGACCACGCCGTAGAGGCTGCCGCGGACGTTGGCGAGGCCGAGCATCCAGGGCTGCGAGCCGGGCACGGCGGTGATCGCGGGCAGGCTGATGATTTCAACCACGTCGCCGAACGCGCCGACGAGGCGGTGCTTGCCGATGCGGAAACCCACGCCGCGCCAGTGGCCGGGCGCTTCGACCAACTCGGGGCGGCCCGGCTGGTGGGCCAGCGAGCGGCGCTCGTAGTCGAGCAGGAGGTCGAAGGCGCTCATGCGGCGGGCGCGTAGCGGCGGACGACGTCGAGCAGCTCGTCGCGGGTGAACGGCTTGGTGAGGTACTGCTCGGAGCCGACGATGCGGCCGCGGGCCTTGTCGAACAGGCCGTCCTTCGAGGACAGCATGATCACCGGCGTGTTCTTGAAGAGCTGGTTGGACTTGATGAGGGCGCAGGTCTGATAGCCATCGAGGCGCGGCATCATGATGTCCACGAAGATCACCTGCGGCTGCACCTCGGCGATGCGGCCGAGCGCCTCGAAGCCGTCGTTCGCGGTCACGACCTCGCAACCTTCCTTCTTGAGTAGGGTTTCCGCCGTACGGCGGATGGTCTTCGAGTCATCGATGACCATGACCCTCAGGCCCGCCAGTGCGCCGGACTCGTTGCTTTCACTCATCGCTATCCCCAAAAGTGCCGTCGGCAGAGGCCCGGGCAGGCCATGGCGCGCCGCAACGCAACCTATATCCCAGTGTCAACAAAACGTGTCAAGCCCGCGCCCCGCTTCATGATTCCACGCTCAGCGGTGCCTCCGGCCCCCTGATACCCTGTTTCACATTCTCGCACCGAAGGGCGGTTCCGGATGCAGCGTCGGCTGGCCGTGGTGATGGACCCGATCGAGTCCATCAAAATCGTGAAGGACTCCACATTTGCGATGCTGCTCGAGGCCCAGCGTCGCGGGTGGGCGTTGCATTACGTCGTTCCGGGCAGCCTCGGGTTCCGAGGTGGCGTGGCGGGAGGGCGGCTCGCCGCCCTGTCGGTGCAGGATGACAAGGCCGGCTGGTTCCAGCTCGGCGAGGCCACTTGGCGCCCTTTGGCCGAAATGGACCAGGTGCTGATGCGCAAGGACCCGCCGGTGGATGCCGACTTCCTTCACGACACCCAGGTGCTGGCGGCGGCCCAGAGGCAGGGAGCGGCCGTCACCAACGACCCAGCGGGCCTGCTGGAACTCAACGAGAAGCTGGCGGCCCTGATGTTCCCCGCCTGCGTCCCGCCCACCCTGGTGAGCCGCGAAGCCGCCGAATTCAAGGCGTTCGCTGCAGAACACGGCGAGGTGGTGCTGAAGACGCTGGACGGCATGGGCGGGCGCTCGATCTTCCGCAGCCGCCACGGCGACCCCAACTTCAATGTGATCCTCGAGACCCTGACCGCCGACGGCCGGCACCTGGCCATGGCGCAGCGCTTCCTACCGGAGATCGCCGACGGCGACAAGCGCGTGCTGCTGGTGGATGGCGAACCGGTCTCGCACTGCCTGGCGCGCATCCCGCAGGGCACCGAGTTCCGCGGCAACCTCGCAGCGGGCGGGCGGGGCGAAGTGCGGCCGCTGACCGAGCGCGACCGCGAGATCGCCGCCATCGTCGGGCCGGAGATGAAGCGCCGCGGCATGCGCTTCGTCGGCCTCGACGTGATCGGCGGGCACCTCACGGAAGTGAACGTGACCAGCCCGACCTGCATCCGCGAGATCGACGCCGGCGCCGGGCTGAACATCGCCGGCACCCTGTTCGACGCCCTGGAGCGCGGCCCGACGTGAGCGCCCGCAGCACCCCGCCTGCCGCGGAGCGCGACGCCGCGCCCCCGCCGGACGGCGTCGGCCCGGCCCAGCGCCTGACCGCGACCACCCTGCTGGCGACGGTGGTGATCGGGATCGTCGTGCTCGGCATCAGCTTCGGCCGCGACGACGCGGCCCCGGTGACCCCCACGCTGGACGTGATCCTCACCGAGACGGCCAGCCGCACGCCGCCGGAAAAGGCCGACTTCCTCGCCCAGGCCAGCCACCAGGGCGGCGGCGACAGCGAGGAAAGCCAGCGCCCCCGCGATACGGTGAGCGCACCGGTCCCCAAGCTCGACGAGGGCATCGCGCCGATCCCGATCCGCGCGCAGTCACCGCGCCCGCAGGACGCGACGCCGATGCCCGTGGTGACGACCGTAGCCACGGGTGCCGAGCCCGCGCCTCGCGAACGCCCTACCCCGGAAACCCCACCAACGCCGCTGCCTTTGGGCGAGCAACTGCTGGAGCAGCAGTTGGAAATGGCCCGGCTGGCGGCCGAGGTGGAGCGCCGCGAGGCGCAGTACGCGCGGCGGCCGAAGCGCAAGTTCGTCTCGGCGAGCACGCAGGAGTACGCCTACGCGCAGTACCTGAAGGCCTGGGTGGAGCGGGTCGAACGGGTCGGCAACGCCAACTACCCGGAGCGCGCCCGCGCCGACCGTCTTGAGGGCCGGCTGGTGATGACGGTGGCCGTGCGCCGCAACGGCAGCGTCGAATCGGTGGTGTTGAACACGCCGAGCCGCCATGAGGTGCTGAACCAGGCGGCCCGCCGCATCGTCGAACTGGCCGCCCCCTACCCACCCTTGCCGCAGACCGGGGAACGCGTTGATGTGTTGCACATCACCCGCACCTGGCACTTCCGCAACGGTGCGGTGAGCAGCGAGGACTAGGCCCCGCCAGCGCCGGCCTTCGCCGCGCGGGCCGCGGCCTGCTCGGCCGAGGTCAGGGCAACCTTGTCGCGGAGGTAGGTCGGCTCCAAGCGCTCCGGTGCCACCGCCATACCTCGGGCCCACGCGGGCGCCGCAATCCGGGCCACGGCCGAAGCCGTGGGCAGGGCTTCGGCCTCGACCCGCGCCAGTCGGTCGGCGAGCGCGGCGCACCACACACCACCACCCGCGGCGAAGCCGGTACCGACGCCGACCCGCCCAAGATCAGTCGCGGGCCAACGGGCCAGGAGCGCCGCAGCGGCCGCACCGACGGGCAGGAGGGCTTCCTCCGCGAGCGCCTTGGGCAAACCCTCGGCGTCGGCAGCAAACTCGCCGACGTAGAGCTCGCCCATCCGGGCGTCGATGGCGGCCAGCACCGGTCCCTCGGCGAGGAAGGGCTGGGCCAGCGCGGCCAGCGTGGACACCGGCACGACTGGCCTGTCCAGCCCGAGCGCGATGCCCTGCACGAGGCTGATGGCCAAGCGCACGCCGGTGAAGGCGCCCGGGCCGACGCCGACCGCCAGCGCATCCAGCTGCGACTTGGCGACACCCGCTTCCGCCAGCAGCGCCTCCGCCCAAGGCAAAGCGAGCTCGGCATGGCGGCGCGGCGCGACCTCATGGCGCGCCAGCAGGCGGCCGTCTTGCCAGAGCGCGACCGAGCAGGCTTCGGTGGCCAGTTCGAACGCGAGCAGGGTCGCGCGGCCGGGGCGCGATGGGGCGTCAGCCGGCATCGACGGGCTCCGAGGCGTAGGAGGGATCGAAGAAGGCCTGCACGTCGGCCAGCGCTTTCGTGCGCGTCAGTGGCGGCAGGCTGGCCATGAACACGCGGCCGTAGGGCTTGCTGACCAGGCGCGGATCGCAGAGCACCAGCACGCCGCGGTCGTCGTGGCGGCGGATCAGGCGTCCCACGCCCTGCTTCAGCGCGATGGCGGCGGTGGGCACCTGCTCGGCAAGGAAGGGGTTGCCGCCGCGGCGGCGCACGGCTTCGAGCCGTGCTTCGAGCACCGGATCGTCCGGCGCGGCGAAGGGCAGCTTGTCGATGACGACGACGCTCAAGGCATCACCGGCGACGTCAACGCCCTCCCAGAAACTCGCGGCGCCGAGCAACACGCCGTTGCCGCTGGCGCGGAACTGCTCGATCAGCTGCAGGCGCGGCGCGGTGCCCTGCACGAACAGCGGCCAGGGCCCGCCGGCCAATAGGGCCGCCGCCTCGCGCAGCGCACGGTGCGAGGTAAACAGCAGGAAGGCGCGGCCCTTCGAGGCCTCGAGCACCGGCCGCACCGCCGCGACCACGCGCTCGGTGTAGTCGCGCGACGAGGGTTCCGGCAGGCCAGGCGGGAAGTAGGCGAGCGACTGCGTCTTCCAGTCGAAGGGGCTCTGCTCGAGCAGGGTGCGCGGCTCGTGCAGGCCGAGCTTCCACGCGATGTGCTTGAGGTCGCCGCCGACGGCCAACGTGGCCGAGGTGAAGATCCACGCCGCCTTGCTCTGCTCGCGGTAGCGGCGCAGCGGGCCGGCGACGTCGAGTGGCGTGATCGAGAAGGCGAAACCGCGCTGCGTGAGTTCGAACCAGCGCACCTCGCCGTGCGAGGCGGTGTCGGCGCGATCCTCGTCCTGCGCGCCATCGGCCGCGTCAGAGCAAGCGTTCGCCGCGTCGTCGCCATCATCCGTTTCGAGCAGGCCTGGCGCCCCTTGGGCCCACGCGCGCAGCCGCGTTTGGAACAGTTCCAAGCGCGTGAGCACGGCGGCGAACTCCGGCGCGGCCTCTTTCAGCGGGGTGACGGCCGCCACCAGTCCGGCCATCGCCGCGTCGAGCGTGCGCACCAGCGCGGGCATGTCGGCGTGGTGATCGAGCAGCAGGGCCAGCGTGCCGCGCTGGGGCAGGCCTTCGCACTGCGCGCGCAGCAGGCGGATCGCCGCCTCCAGTTCGCGCACCGCGGGCGACACCGCGGCGAGGCTGCCCGCGACCTTGCCGCAGGCGCCGATGGCGTCGCGCGTGAGGTCGATAAGCATGCGCGCCGACACCGATTCGCCGAAGAACTGCGAGGCAAGGTCGGGCAACTGGTGCGCTTCGTCGAGCACGAAAGCCGAAGCGCCCGGCAGGATTTCGCCGAAGCCCTCTTCCTTGATGGCGAGGTCGGCCAGCAACAGGTGGTGGTTGATGACGACGAGGTCGGCGGCCTGCGCCTCGGCGCGCGCCTTCACGACGAAGCAGTCCTGCCAGAACGGGCACTCGCTTCCGAGGCAGTTCTCGACCGTCGAGGTGACGAGGCCGCGCAGCGGCGAATCCTCGGGCAGGTCCTCGATCTCGGCGAGGTCGCCGCGCCGCGTGCGCTTGCTCCACTGCACGATGCGCTCGAACTGGGCGATCTGCTCGCGCCCACTGAACACCGGCGCGCCCTTGGCGAGCTCGGTGCGCTGCAGGCAAAGGTAGTTGCTGCGGCCCTTCAGCAGCGCGGTGCGCAGGCCGAGGCCGAGCGCCTCGCGCACTTTCGGCAGGTCGCGGTGGTAGAGCTGGTCCTGCAGCGCCTTGGTGCCGGTCGAGACGATCACGCGCTGGCCGGACAGCAGCGCGGGCACGAGGTAGGCGTAGGTCTTGCCGGTGCCGGTGCCGGCCTCGGCCACCAGCGCGCCGCGATCGGCCATGGTCTCGGCGATGGCCACGCCCAGCCGCTGCTGCGCCGGCCGCGGCGCGTAGCCGGGAATCGCGTTCGCCAGCGCGCCGCCCTCGTCGAGCGCGCGGGCGGTCAGCATCGGCAGCACCCCGCGGCCGCCGGAGGGGGCGGCCTCCGTACTCACATCCGCACCGGCGGCGCGATGGTGCAGCGTTCAAGCATCGCCGCGGCGGATGTGGCGTTCTCGGCCTCGCCACGCGACTCCCGCAGCAGCTTCACCAGCGTCCAGTTACGGCGGCACAGCGGGCCCGACTTCGGGCCCAGGGCGATGCTGCGCTTGGCCAGGACCTCGGCTTCGTCGCGGGCCTGGCGCAGCACGGCAAGCTCCGCGCGCCACTGCAGGAGATCGGGGTCATCGGGCGTGATCTCGAGGGCTTTCAGCAACTCGCGGTCGGCGCGCTGCGGGCGATTCGCCGCCTGCGCCTTCTCGGCGCGCTCGCGCAGGTCCTCGACATGCGGGTCGACGAGCGGCGTGACCACCAGCTCCACGCCATCGCGCCCGGCGGCGCGGGTGGCCTCGACGATCTGGGCGTCGGTGAGCGGCGGCGGGCCGGCCGGGACCACGGGCGCCGGCGGCGGCGTGGCGCAGCTGGCCAGCAGCAGCGTGCCGCCCAAGATCGCCAGGCCGCGAAGCGCCGTGGCATGCATCGGGTTCATCCAGTCCTTCACTCGCCGTCCGCTCCAAAACCGAAGAAATCGAGCAGGCCGCGTTCGACGCAGCTGAGGTGCTCGGCAGGCAGGAAGCCTGCGACAAAAGGATAGCGGCGGGCACCGGTGCATTCGGATTCCGTCGTGGCGAATTGCCCCTGCGCGACGTAAGCCCATTCAATGCCCTGCTCGCCCGGCTGCAGCGGCGCGCTGGGCAGCGTCGAGAACAGGCCCTGCCAGACCCGCATCGCGCCGGTGGCGCCGTACAGGCCCGTGGCCTCGTTGCGGTCGTTGCCCACCCACACCACGGCGAGGTGGCTGCCGGTGTAGCCGGCGAACCACGAATCGCGGCCGTCGTTGCTGGTGCCGGTCTTGCCGGCGGCGGCGAGGCCCGCGGTTTCGCCACTGGCCAGCGCGCGGGCGGTGCCGCGGCGGGCGGCGTCCTGCAGCACGAGGGTGACAAGGCGCGCGGCCACGGCATCGCCCTCCTGCGCTTCGTCCTTGCGGCCGTCGTAGCGGGCTACCGGTTCGCCCTCTGGCGAGAGCACGCCGCGCACCGCGCGCAGCGGCTGGATGCGACCGCCGGAGGCGAGGAACTGGTAGGCCTGCGCCATCGCATACGGCGAAAGATCGACGCTGCCGAGGATCAGCGAGGGGTTCGGCTCGGCATCGATTTCCGCCAGCGCCTTCAACAGCGCGACGAGCCGCTCCGGGCCGACGTCCATGCCCAACCGAACCGTGGCCTGGTTGTAGCTGTAGATCAGCGCGTCTTCGAGCGGCAGCATGCCGTGGCTGCGGCCATCGGAGTTCTTCGGCGCCCACTCCTGCCCGTTGGGCAGGCGCATCGACACCGGGCCATCGTCGATCGGCGAAGCCAGCGACCAGCGGCCCGGCTGGGCGAGGGCCAGCAGGTAGACCATGGGCTTGAGCAGCGAGCCCACCGGACGCCGGGCATCGAGTGCGCGGTTGAAGGCGGGCTGGTTGGCATTGCGATCGCCGACGATGGCGCGCACGTCGCCGGTCTGCGCGTCGGTGAGCACCAGCGCGGCCTGCAGCGCCGGGCGGTCCGCCTTGTCGAGAGCGCCCAGCGAACGCGCGACGGAGGCCTCCGCATCGCGCTGCGCCGACGGCGCGAGGGTGGTGTGCACGGTGAGCCCGGCGCCGGTGAGCGCATCCGCGTCGTAATCACTCGCGAGCTGGCGGCGCACGAGGTCAAGGAAGCCGGGATAGCGGTTGCGCGCAAGACCGGGGCGCGCGAGCACGCCCAGCGGCTGGCGCCGAGCGGCATCGCGTTGGGCTTCGGTGAGCAGGCCGGTGTCGTGGAAGACGCCGAGCACGAGGTCGCGACGCGCCTTCGCGCGCTCCGGGTAGCGGCGCGGGTCATGGTGTGACGGGCCCTGCACCATCGCCACCAGCAGCGCGATCTCTTGCGCCTTCAGGTCGGCGACGTCGCGGCCGAACCAGAAGCGCGAGGCGGCGCCGACCCCGTGGATGCTCTGCCCGCCCTGCTGCCCGAGATAGACCTGGTTGAGGTAGGTCTCGAGGATGCGGCGCTTGTCGAAGCGCGCCTCGATGATCAGCGCGTACGCCGCTTCCTTGGCCTTGCGCGTCGCGGTCTTGGCATTGCTCAGGAACAGGCTGCGCACGAGTTGCTGGGTCAGCGTGCTGCCGCCCTGTTCGAGTTCGCCTTCCTTGAAGTTGACGAACATCGCGCGGAGCACGCCCCAGGGGTCGATGCCGATGTGGTGCTTGAAGTTGCGGTCCTCGACGGCCTGCAGGCCGGCCACCAGCAGCGGCGGCGCATCGTCGAGGCGAATCAGCTCGCGTTCCTCCTGCTTTGCGCCGTATAGCGTCGCGATGCGCGCCGGGTCGAGCATGAAGCCGGGTCCGCCACCGTCGCTGCGGCGCAGGCCGGCGACGCGGCCGTTGGCGAGACGCACCTCGGCGCGCGCCGGGTCGACCGCGCCATCGACATCACTGAAGCCCCGCGTCGCGATGCGGAACACGCCGCCGTCGCGATTGAACGTGCCGGGCGTCCGGCCATCGCCTTCACTGAAGGCTGCCGCCTCCAGCTCCTGCTGCAGCGCGGCCACGCTCATCGGCTCCCCTTCGACGAGGGCCAGCGGACGGGCGAACACGCGCGTCGGGATCTGCCAGGTCAGCGCCTCGAATTCGGCGCGGACTTCACGGTCGAGCACCACTGCGATCGGGATGCCGAACCCAAGGCCGAGGGCCAGCAGGAACAGGGCGCCCCACAGCCCGTAGCGCAGCAGCGGCTTGAAGCGGGCGGTGGTATTGGGGGATGGGCGCGAAACCAAGCGTCAACCAAGCGATAATCCGGGTCCCGCAGTCTAGCGCAGCCCCCCTTGACCCCCGCTTGAACACCGCGACGTTGCCGACGGCACGACATGACCTGATCGGGACGATCGAAGGCGATCCGGGGCAGGGTTGGGACGGCCGCCTGCGCGCGGCGCTGGCGGCGAGCGACGCCGCCCTGCTCCTGCTCGTGGCGCCCGGCGTGGCGCCGGACGCCTTCACACTCGCGCAGATGGCCGGGGCCTTGGCCGAATCGGCCGGCCTCGATGCCGTGAGTCCCGTGGGCGTGCGCGACATCGCGACCGCGTGGGCCCTCGACGACCACGACGACGCGGTGCGCGAAGCCTGGACCTGGGCCCCGCACGTGGCGCTGCCCGCGGCGCCCGATGCGCGCTGCGCGCTGTGGCGCCGCGAAGCGGCCGAGCGCGTCCTGCGTGCCGGTCCTGCCACCACGCCAGCGATCCAGGGCGCCCGCCTGCCGCACCTCGCCGTCGCGCTGGGCGATACCACCGCCGAAGACCAGGACGGAACACCGTTCCGGATCGACCCCGAGTGGCGCCCGAACCGCCTCGCGGTCCGCCGCCCAGCACCGACCGCCGCAGGCCGCGGCGGCCGCCCAGTCGTGCTGCACGTGCTCCACGACTGGGGCGGCGGCGTCGCCCGCTTCGTTGCCGACCAGATGCGCGACGACCCGGACGCCGACCATCTCGCCCTCGTCAGCCACGGCGACGCGCGACGCGGCCACGGCCAGCGGATCGCCTTGCACCTCGGCCTCGACACCTGTCCCATCCGGGCCTGGGCCTGCACCCCGGCCGTCGGCGACACCGGCGACACCCACCCCGCCGTGCGCGCGGCCCTCGCCGAAAGCATCGCCAGCTTCGGCGTCTCGGCAGTGCGTGTCTCGTCGCTGATCGGCACCACGCTCGACGTGCTGCGCACCGGATTGCCGACCACCTTCGTCGTGCACGACCTGTTTCCGTTCTGGCCGGCGCTCGACGACGTCGAACCCCGGCCGCAGTGGGACGCGGCCCGTCTCGCCGAGTTCGCCGAACAGCCAGGCTTCGCCTTCAGCGAGCGTCATCCGGAGGCCTGGCAAACGCGCGCCGCCGCCGCCATCGCGGCGCTGGGCGTGGAACCGATCCGCATCGTCGCGCCCTCGGCGTTCGCCGCGGAACGGCTGCGGAGCGTGGCGCCGACGCTGCCGGCCGCGACGGTCCTGCCGCACGGCCTGCCGCCCTTCGCGGGCGAGGTTCCGGCGCGTGACGCGACGCGTCGCCCCGGCCCGCTGCGCGTGCTGGTTCCCGGACGATTGAAGGGCGGCAAGGGCGAATGGCTGCTCGACGCGCTCGTTGCGCTCGGCCCGGGCGGCATCGAGTGGTGTTTCGCCGGCGGCGGCGCGGCGGCGGCGCGCTACGCGCAGGCGCTGGGCGGCCGGGCGATCGAGGAGTACGTGCCGGACGAACTGCCGCAGCTGGTCGAAGCATTCGACCCGGACCTCGCCCTGCTGCCGTCGCTGCTGCCCGAGACCTTCGGGTACGTGCTTTCGGAAATGCAGGCGCTCGGCGTGCCCGTGCTGGCGGCGGGGCTCGGCGCGTACGCGGAGCGTGCGGCCGCTGGCGAACCCGGCCTGTCGGTCGTTCCCGGCACCGCGACGGCGATCGCCGCCGCACTCGCCGAACGCGCCGCCGAGCCCGAACGCCAACCGCGTCCGAACCCCGTTCCAGCATCGATGGCGGAGTCGCGCGCCGGCTGGCGCCTGCTCCACCCGCTGCGGCCGGCCCGCCCTCGCCTGCTCGGCACCGGCGAGGCCGCGGTTGCCCTGGTGAAGCGTCACGTCGACGGCCTGCTGCGCGCCGCGTCCGACACCCTGGCGCAGGAGCGCGACGACGCCTACCGGGCCTACGACCGCGACACCGCGGATCTGGCCGGACAGCGCAACGCCGCGATGGAGCGGATCGAGGAACTCCGGCGCGAGCAGGCACAGGAGCGCGATCGCGTCGCGGAACACATCGCTGCCGTGCAAGCCGAGCTGGACGGCCTTGAGCGCGAGGCCGCATCGCTCCGCGAATCGACGCTCGAGCTGAAGAGCGAGCGCGACTCGGCCTATGACTACTACGAGCGCGACACCGCCGACCTGATCCGCCAGCGCGATATCGCCCTCAGCCAGCGCGACGCCGCCATGGACCAGCTCGCCGAAGCGCGACGCACCCTCGGCCACCCGCTGCTGCGCATCGTCCTGCGCTTGCGCCGGCATGTCGGCGATGCCTGGGTGGCGGCGCGCTATCGAACCCGCCGCGGCATCGACCTCGCCCTTCGCGGGCTGCGAAGCCTGCGTACGCGAGGCGCCGCCGCGACGTGGGCGGCGGTGCTGCGCCGTTTCTCGAGGACGAAGGCCGCGGCACCGGGCGCCGACGATGCCCCCGAAGCCCCGCTCGCCTTTGCGACGCCGCAAACGGTGCGCGCCAGCGTGGTCATCCCGGTGCACGGCAAGCTGGACTACACGCTGGCCTGCCTGCGAAGCCTCGCGCAAACCCGCCTGCCGTCCGATGTCGAAGTGATCGTCATCGACGACGCGTCGCCGGACGACTCGGGCAGGGTGCTGCCCGCCATCCCCGGCCTGCGCTACCACCGCAATACCGCCAACCTCGGCTTCGTCGGCAGCTGCAATGCCGGCGCGGCCATGGCGCGAGGCGAGTTCGTGGTGTTCCTCAACAACGACACCACGCTGACGCCCGGCTGGCTCGATGCCCTGCTTGGCACGTTCGAGACACACCCGGACACCGGCCTCGCCGGCGCACAACTCGTGTACCCGGACGGGCGCCTGCAGGAATCCGGCGGCATCGTCTTCTCGGACGGCTCGGGCTGGAACTTCGGGCGCTTCGAAGACCCTCGGCATCCGGCGTACACCTTTGTCCGCGAGGCCGACTACTGCTCCGGGGCGGCGATCGCCCTGCCGAGTGCGCTGTTCAATCGCCTCGGCGGATTCGACGAGCGTTACGCCCCCGCCTATTACGAAGACACCGACCTCGCAATGAAGGTGCGCGAGGCGGGACTCAAGGTGCGCGTGCAGCCGGCGTCGATGGTGGTGCACCACGAGGGCATCACCGCCGGCACCGACACCAGCAGCGGCGTGAAGGCCTACCAGGTGCGCAACCAGCAGCGTTTCCTCGAGCGCTGGCGCGACACGCTGGTGCGCCGCCATCCGGCGCCGACCCAGGCCGTGCACTACGCGGCGCAGCATCGCGCCCGTGCCCGCGTACTCGTCATCGACGCCACCACGCCGATGCCGGATCGCGACTCCGGCTCGGTGCGTCTGTTCGAACTGCTGCGCCTGCTCGTCGACGAGGGCTGCGCCGTCACTTTCTTCCCGGAGAACGGGCTGGACGACGGGCGCTACACGCAGGCGCTTCGCGATCTCGGCGTCGAGGCCTGGACGCACCCTTGGCTTGGCGCGATCCCCGACTGGCTGGCGAAGCACGGCCCGCGCTTCCAGCTGGTCATCGTCAGCCGCCACTACATCCTCTCGCCCCTGCTGCCGCTGTTGCGCCGCCATGCGCCGCAGGCGCGCATCGTCTTCGACACCGTCGACCTGCACCACCTGCGCGAGCAACGCGAAGCGGAAGAACGCAACGACGCCACCCTGCTGCGCGCCGCGGCGCGAACCCGTGCCGACGAGCTGGCGCTGATCGGCAGCGTCGACCGCACCTGGGTGGTGAGCCCGGTGGAAAAGACCCTGCTGGCGGAGAGCGCGCCCGGCGCGGTGGTGGACGTGGTGTCGAACATCCATCGCGTGCGCGGCGCCGGCCCGGCGATGGCCGCGCGGCAAGGCCTGCTCTTCGTCGGTGGCTTCCGCCATCCGCCGAACGTCGATGCCGCGCAGTGGCTGGCCGACGAGATCCTGCCGCGCATCCGTGCGCAGCGGCCGGAGATCACGCTCTCACTGGTCGGGAGCGACGCGCCGGCCTCCGTGCTTGCCCTTGGCGAAAGGCCAGGCATCACCGTGCATGGCCATGTGCCCGATCTCGAGCCGCTGATCGACGCGCATCGCTTCTCGGTCGCGCCGCTGCGCTACGGCGCCGGCGTGAAGGGCAAGATCAACCAGGCGCTGGCCCATGGCCTGCCGGTGGTGGCGACGCGTTGCGCCGTCGAAGGCATGGGCCTGACCCATGGCATCGACGCCCTCGTGGCGGACGACGCGGAGTCGCTCGCGGCGACCATCCTCGCCGCCTACGACGACGCGACGCTGTGGCAGCGTCTGGTCGACGGCGGCCTCGCCAACACCGAGCGCGAGTTCTCTCCCGAGCGCGCCCGCACCACGCTGCGCACCATCTTCAACCAGCTGCGCTGACGGCCTCAGCGCGCTTCGGGGCGAGCCGTTTCGGCACGCTGCAGCCGCTGGGAAAGCACCGCCAGCTCCGGCGCCTGCGGGGCAAGGCGCTCCGCTTCGGCGAGCGCGCGGCGGGCCTGGTCGAAGGCCCCGCGGCCGATGGCTTCATCGGCGAGCCCACGCCAGCGGATGGCTTCGGCACTGTCAGCCGAAGAGGGCGTGGTTGGCGAAACCGGGCCTCCCGCGCGGGCTACGCCGGACGCGCCGAGCCGGGCTTCGAGTTCGGGCAATTGCAGGTGCGCCGGATCGATGGCCCGAACTTCGGCCACCAGCGCCAGCGCCGTGTCCGCTTCGCCGCGGTCGAGTGCCGCCATGGCATTCGCCAGGGTCATGGATAGCAAGCGACTGCGGCCAGCTCGCGCCAGCGCGTTGTCGGGCTCTCGTTGCAGTGCCTGCCGGTAGAGCGCGAGGGCCGCCGTGGGATCGGCGCCCTCCAGGGCGGTCGCCCGCTGAAGCACCGCCTCCACCGAAGGCTCCGCATGCGCCAGCAGGGACTGCCGAAGCGTCTCGATGCGCTCACCCGGCATCCCAAGACGAACCGCCCGGGCCAGCGCCTGTTCCGCCTTCGCCGAATCGCCCGCCGCGACGGCCGTCGCCGCCTGGACCAGGGACCGCTCGCCGGTCGCGGCCAAACCTTCCACCACGCGCGGATGGTCCGGCGCCCGCGCCTGCGCCGCTTCGAAGCGCGACGCCGCGGTGTCGAGGTCACCCGCCGTGAGCGCCTGTTCGGCCTGCGAGACGAGACCGGCCAGCGCGGCATCGGGGAACACGGCGCGGCCGATCGGCTCGCGCAGCAGCAGCACGCCCACCAGCAGCGAGGCGGCGGCGGCGGCGAGTACCGCCCAGCGCGAGGGCCGCACAGCCATCAACCCACCCGCCGCGCGTCGCGCACGCCGGGCACGGCGGTCAGTCGCGCCAACAGCTTCGAGAGCTGTTCGAAATCGCTGACCTTCAAGGTGAGCTTGAGGTCGGCGAGGCCGCGGCTGTCGTCGCTGCGAGAGGCCACCGCATTGATGTGGATGCCCTCCTGAGCGATCAGCGTCGTGATGTCCTTCAGCAGCGACTTGCGGTCGAGGCCATGGATGGCGACATCGACCGCGTAGGTGCCACCGGCGCGCCCCCAGGAGACGGGCATGGCGCGGTCGGGATCACGCGCGACCAAGCGCGACAGCGCCACGCAGTCGGCGCGATGCACGCTGATGCCACGGCCACGCGTCAGGTAGCCGGCGATGGCGTCGCCCGGCACCGGCTGGCAGCAGCGCGCGAGCTGCATCAGCAGGTTGCCGACGCCGTCGACCACGAAGCTGTCGCTGCGCGCACCGACCTTGTCGCGCGACGCCGCGGCCGGGATGGGCGGCATCGCCGGGGCCTCCTTCGGCTGCTGCGCCTCGTGCAGCGCGCGGCTCACCTGCGCCGGGCTGACATCACCGAGCGACAGCGCGACCAGCAGGTCGTCCTGCGTCGCCAGGCGCAAGCGCGGCAGCACCGGCGCGAGGTCGGCACCGAGCAGGCCGAGGCGACGGAGTTCTTTGTCGAGCAACTCGCGCCCTTCGACGAGGTTCTGCGCGCGATCGAGCTTGTGGAACCACGCGCGCACCTTGTCGCGGGCGCGGCCGGTGACGAGGAAGCCGCTCGCCGGCTGCAGCCAGTCGCGGCGCGGCGCGCCAGCCTTCGCCGTCAGGATCTCCACGGCGTCGCCGGTGGCCGGCTTTGAATCGAGGGTGACGATGCGGCCGTTGATCTTCGCGCCCCGGCAGCGGTGCCCCACTTCCGTGTGCACGGCGTAGGCGAAATCGAGCACGGTCGCGCCACGCGGCAGGTCGACCACCTTGCCCTGCGGCGTCAGCACGTAGACGCGGTCTTCGACGAGGTCGGCCTTCAGCCCTTCCTGCAGCTTCTGCTCGTCGCCCTCGCTCGAATCGAGCAGCTGGCGCATCCACGCGATCTTGCGCTCGAAGCTCGCATCGGCACCGCCGCCTTCCTTGTAGCGCCAGTGCGCGGCCACACCGAGCTCGGCCTGCTCGTGCATCTCGCGGGTGCGGATCTGCACCTCGAGCGCGCGGCCCTCGGGGCCGACCACCGCCGTGTGCAGGCTGCGATAGCCGTTCGCTTTCGGGCGGGCGATGTAGTCGTCGAACTCCTTCGCTATCGGCGTCCACACCTGGTGCACGGCGCCGAGCGCCGCGTAACAGGCGGCGACATCTCCGACCAGCACGCGCACGGCGCGGATGTCGTAGAGCTCGCCGAACGGGACGTCCTTGCGCTGCATCTTCTTCCAGATGCTGTAGATGTGCTTCGGCCGCCCCGCCACGTCGCCATCGATGCCGGACTCCTTCAGGGCCGCGCGCAACTGCGCCTTGACGTCCTCGATGTACTGCTCTCGCGCACCGCGCTTCTCGTCGAGCAGTCGGGCGATGCGCTGGTAGGTCTCGGGCTGCTGGAAGCGGAAGGCGAGGTCCTCGATCTCCCACTTCAGCTGCCAGATGCCGAGGCGGTTCGCCAGCGGCGCGAGGATGTCGGCGGCGAGCCGCGCGAGTTCGGTGCGCTCGGCCTCGGGCAGGGCCGAGGCGTGGCGCAGCCGGGCCAGCTGCAGGGCCAGCAGCACCGGCACCACCCGCAGGTCGCGGACGATGGAGAGCAGCAGCCGCCGAAGGCCCTCGGCATCGGCACGACCCTCCGCCCGCGCATGCAGCGCCCACACCTGCTCCGCGGCGCGGACGCCGTCCAGCATGGCCGGCAGCCGGCCGGGCATGGGCGCCTGCGTCGTCTCGAGGGCCTCGGCCCCGAGGGCCACCAGCGCGGTCGCCCAGATCATCTCGCGGTCAGGCGACAACGCCGCCAGTACCTCGAGCGCGCGGCGGCAGAACACGGCGCCCGGCGAATCACCCGCAGCCGCCGACGCCAGGGCCGGCCATTCGGCCAGGGCGTGCGCAGCGTTGGGCATGGCAGGGGATGCGGGCTTCACGATGCCCCGAGGGTAGACTTGGGGCTTGTCAGCCCACAACCATTCCCGAGGTCCATGCCATGAGGCGTTCCTTTCTCGCCCTCGTCATTGCAGCGTCCATCGTGCCTGCCAGCACGCTGCAGGCCACGCCGTTTTCCACGCTGGAGGAGCGGATGAGCGCCGCGGAGTTCCGCAGCGCCGGCCTGGAGAAGCTCAGCGCGGAGGAACTGGCGGCACTGAACGCGTGGCTGTCGAACAACGGGACCAGCGGCAGCGGCAGCGCGGCGCCCCCCCAGGACGATCGCCGCGGTTTGCGGGAAGCTCCGAGCTCGCAGTCGCGAGGCCCCATCAACACCCGGCTCATCGGTGAGTCGACCGGCTGGTCGTACGGCACCGTCTTCCGCCTGGAGAACGGTCAGGTCTGGCGGTCGGTCGATCGGGAAAGCACCCTGGCCGGCGTACGCCTGACCAATCCGTCGGTGGAAATTCGCCAGGGCATCATGGGCAACTGGCGCCTGAAGTTCGGCGACTACAACACGAGCGCGCAGGTCGAGCGCGTCAAGTAAGCCTCAACGCGCGTTCAGCGCCTCGAGCTGCTTGGCGAGGCGCTTCGCGGACACCGGGCGCTTCGTGCCCAGTTCCTGCGCGAACAGCGAAACGCGCAGCTCCTCGAGGTCCCAGCGCAGGGCCTGCCATCCCGCTTCGAGGGCAATGCCGCGCCGACGCGCCTCGTCGAGCGCCTTCGCGAAAGGCTGCACCTCCAGCATGCGCTGCTGGTCGCGGGTCGGGTCGCGCAACGCGCGCTCCGCGCGCAGCGCTAGTGCCTTCAGGTAGCGCGGCAGTTCGTTGAAGGCCTCGGGCGGCGTTTCGCGAACGAAGCCCGGATGAACGAGGCCCGCCAACTGCGCCCGCAGGTCGTCGAGGTTCGCTTTCGCCCAACCCATCACCGGGGCTTCGAGCTTGGGCCGGATCTCGGCGTACTGGCTCAGCGCGGCCTCGGCGATCTTGAGGCGGGCCATCGCTTCACCGAACAGCTTCTGCTTCACCGCGCCGATCGCCCGGTTGAAGGCCTCGCGGTCGCGGATCGCGGCGAGCGTCACGCCGCCCTGGCCGCCGTCCAGAAGCGCCGCCAGCGCCTTGGCGACCAGATCAGCGCGCAGCTGTTCGGCCGTCGCCACGGCGGTGTAGACCATCGCGGTCTTCGGGTTCAGCGGCAGCTGCTTGCGCGCCGATTTCACCGCATCGGCGAGCGCGATCTCGGCGAGGCGCACCACGCCGCCGCCATGGGCCTGCAAGGCCGCCTCGCGGTCGGCCAGCACGCGCAGCGCCACGTCCTCGCCGTCGAGCACCAGTGCCGGGAAGGCCGGCAACCCACCCGCACCGGCGATCTCGAGCGGAACCGGCTCGGCGGGAAACTCGCGCAGCCCCTCGCGCGCGAGACGCTCGCCGGCGCGCGCGGCGAAGGCCTTCTCCGCCTCCGCACCGAAACGCGCCTTCAGTTCGTCGAGCGAACGCGATTGGCCGAGGACGCGGAAGCCTCGGCCTTCCGCCTCGCCAACCCGCAGGTTCATGCGCAGGTGCGGCTCCAGCGCCGCCTCGTCGAAATCGAGCGCGGCCACGTCGACGCCTGTCGCCTTGGCGAGGAAGCGACCGAGCGCGCCCGCCACGCTGTCGGCATCGCCGTTCGGGTAGGCCAGTGCGAAAGCCCGCGCGAAATCGGGCGCCGGCACGAAGTTGCGGCGCAGGGCCTTCGGCAGGCCGCGGATCAGCTCGGTCGCCTTCTCCTCCACGAGGCCCGGCACCAGCCACGAGAGCCGCGCGGCGTCGAGCGCGGGCAGCAGGTGCAGCGGCACGTCCAGCGTCACGCCGTCCTCGGCGTGGCCGGGTTCGAAGCGGTAGTGCAGCGCCAGCCGCGCATCGCCGAGCGGCAGGAACTTCGGGAAGCGCTCGATACCGCTGCCTTCCACCGACATCAGCTCGGCGAGCGACCACTCCAGCGACTTCTTCGCCGCAGGGTCCAACCTGCCGTACCAGGCCTCCAGCGCCGCGGTGTTGTGCACGTCGGACGGCAGGCGGTCGAGGTACCAGCGCACCTGCCAGTCCTCGTCGACGACGAGCCCGGCGCGACGCTGCTTGGCTTCCTCTTCCTGCGCGCGCTCGAGCGTCGCGAGATTGCGTTTCACTAGGGGGATGCGGGTGTCGATCTCGCCCGTCACCAGCCCCTGGCGCACGAAGATCTCGCGGGCCTCGTCGGGATACAGGCCGCCGTAGTGCACCGGTTTCTTTGGCAGCAGCACGAGGCCGAACAGTCCGATCTGCTCCGAGCCCTGCACCCGGCCCTGCCGCCGCGACCAGTGCGGGTCGAAATGCCGGCGCGAGAGCAGGTGCGGCACGGCGTCGATCACCCACTCCGGTTCGATCTTCGCCGCGGTGATGCCCCAGACCTTGGCGGTGTCGAGCAGGGTCGCGCACAGCACCCACGGCGGTGGCCTCGAAGCCAGCGTCGAAGCCGGGAAGAGTCCGAACTTGCGGCTGCGCGGCGCATCAAACAGGCCCTTCTCCGAGCGATGCCCGGTCTGCAGCGCGAGGCCGGCGAGCAACGCGCGATGCAGGTCGGCGTAGTCGGCCGGCGCCTCGTTCTGCGCCCAGCCCAAGGCCTCGCAGTTGAGGATCAGCTGCCGGTGCAGCTCGCGCCACTCGCGCAGGCGCAGGAAGTTCAGGAAACGCTGGCCGCACCAGTCGCGCAGCTTCGACTGCGAGAGGTCTTCGTGCGCGGCGCGGTAGGCGTCCCAAAGCTTGAGGATGCTGACGAACTCCGAGCGCTCGTCGGCGAAAGCGGCATGCGCACGATCGGCGGCCTCGCGCGCTTCCGGCGGGCGCTCGCGCGGGTCCTGCAGGCCGAGGAAGCTGGCGATGACGATCATCTCACGCAGGCTCCCGCGCTCCTTCGCGGCGATGAGCATGCGGGCCAGCTTCACGTCGACGGCAAAGGCCGCCATCTGCTTGCCGACCGGCGTCAGCTGGCGGTGCTTGTCGACGGCGCCGAGCTCGGTGAGCTGCTGCCAGCCGTCGGCCACGGCGCGCGGGTCCGGGGCATCGATGAAGGGGAAGTCCTCGACGCGGCCCAAGCCCAGCGAAAGCATCCGCAGGATCACGCCGGCCAGCGAGGAGCGCAGCAGTTCCGGGTCGGTGTAGCGCGGGCGCGCATTGAAATCCTGCTCGCTGAAGAGGCGGTAGCAGATGCCCGACGACACGCGCCCGCAGCGGCCCTTGCGCTGGTCGGCGCTGGCCTGCGCGATGTCCTCGATGTGCAGGCGGTCGAGCTTCATGCGCGGGCTGTAGCGCTTCACGCGCGCGGTGCCCGGATCGACCACGTAGCGGATGCGCGGCACCGTCAGCGAGGTCTCGGCCACGTTCGTGGCCAGCACGATCCGCCGCTTCGGCCCCGGGTTGAACACGCGGTCCTGGTCCTTGGCCGAGAGCCGCGCGTACAGCGGCAGCACTTCGGTTTCGCGGTACTTGCGCCGCTCCAGCAGGTGGTGCACCTCGCGGATCTCGCGCTCGCCCGGCAGGAACAAGAGCACGTCGCCGCGCGCATCTTCCCGCGTCATCTCGTCGCACGCCGCCAGCAGTCCCTCGTACAGCGACTTCTCGGCATCGGGCTTCGAGGCGACGTCGGCGTTCGTGTCTTCGAGCGGCCGATAGCGCACTTCCACCGGGTAGCTGCGGCCTTCGACGCTGATCACCGGTGCGCCGTCGAAGTGCATCGCGAAGCGCTCGGTGTCGATCGTCGCCGAGGTCACGATCAGCTTGAGGTCGCGGCGCTTGCGCAGCAGGCCCTTCAGATACCCCAAGAGGAAATCGATGTTGAGCGAACGCTCGTGCGCCTCGTCGACGATGATCGTGTCGTAGGCCGAGAGGTAGCGATCCTTCTGGATCTCGGCCAGCAGGATGCCGTCGGTCATGAACTTGACCAGCGTGTCCTCGCCCACCTGCTCGGTGAAGCGCACCTGCCAACCGACCTCCTTGCCCAGCGGCACCTGCAGCTCCTCGGCCACGCGCTTCGCCACCGCGCGCGCGGCGATGCGGCGCGGCTGCGTGCAGCCGATCAGGCCGGCGGCCCCGCGCCCGGCTGCCAGGCAGAGCTTCGGCAACTGGGTGGTCTTGCCCGAGCCGGTCTCGCCGGCAATGACCACGACCTGGTGCTTGTGGATCAGCTCGACGATCGCCTCGGCCTCGCGGCCGATCGGCAGTTCGGTGTCGATGCGCGGGTCGGGAAGTCGCGCCTCGCGGGCCGCGAAGGCCTCGCGCGAGCGGGCCAGCGCCTGTTCCAGCGCCTGCTGCGCCGCCGCCCTCGCCTCGCCCTTGGCCTCGGCCAACCGCTTCTGCAGGCGCAACAGCGCGCCGCGGTCCTTGGCGAGGACGCGGTCCAGCGGGTCGGGGCGCGCGGCGCGGGGCGCAGGCGCGGCAGGGGTTTCGGCGGGCTCGCGCATGGGGCGCGCAGTGTAGCGCCTGCATTCCGATCGGACCGCGCCACGGACGTAACGCGGCCCACGGCGTCGACGCGGTGCGGAAGCATCGTCAACGACCGCTGCTGCGCCCAGCGCACCGCACATGCAGAACGGCGCTCCGGCCTGCACCAGCGGTCGGGCCAGCCGCCGAGCATTCCCCCGCCCGGCGACCTCCACCGGGACGTCAGCACCCACGGCGGGTGCACAACGAGGACAACAACGATGAACCTCACGATCCGAAGGGCGGTCACCGCCCTTCTCCTGGCCTGCCTTCCCGCCTCGGCGGCCATGGCCCTGCCCCCAGGCTTTCACCGCGCCGCGGCGGGCCACCTGGTGGGTGAATTCCGGGTCCCCGCGCCTGACGGAACCACCTTGCAGACCCTGGTGTACCTGCCGGGAACGGGCGCCGGGCCTTGGCCGACCCTGGTCACCCGCAGTCCCTATGACCTGCCGCTCACGCCGGTGAGCGGCTTTCCGGAAGAGCACCCGAATGCGGAGATCGAGGCCGACGAGAAGGACATCGGCTGGACGGAAGCCACCGACCGGGGGTACGCCCTCGTGGTCCAGTTCGTCCGCGGCCGCAACGAATCAGATGGCACGTTCAGCCTGTTCCTCGATGAGCGCGCCGATGGTGATGCCCTGCTGCGCTGGGTCGAGGCACAACCGTGGTCCAACGATCGCCTGGGAGTCTTCGGCGACTCGGCGAGCGGCGTGGCCTCGCTGCAGGCTGCCGCCAGTGGCAGGCCCTCGGTCCGTGCGATCTATGCGCAGGCCACCAGCCCGGACTTCCTCGGCGGCGTGATCTTCCCGGACCGCGCCATCAAGTGGGAGGCGTTGCTCCCGTTCGTGCTCTCGCAGTCGCTCGACAGCAGCGAGGACCACGAGGCTCGCTTGGGCCTCGACGAGGCCTCGCTGGATGAACTGAAGGAGATGGCGGGCGAGGCGCTGGGCGACATGTTCGGGGCTCTCGAGGACGGCGACGCCTCCGCCTCCGAGTGGTGGACCGCGCCTCCGGTCGCCGATTTCCCGATCGTCAGCGACCTCCAGCCGCGTTGGCCGGACCTGCTGGCCGCCCGCACCAGGACGCCACTGCTGGAGGCGGGGAATGTGACCCGCCGGCTCCGGGCGCCGGTGCTCCAGGTCGGGCTATGGCACGACTTCTTCCACGACAGCGCGATCGAGGCGTGGAACCAGCGGAGCATCTCCGGCTTCGGCCGGAACGATCGGCTGATCATGCTCGACGGCACCCACTACGACGTGGACGACCCGGAACTCTGGCCGATCCGCCCGATGTTCACCTGGTTCGACTTCTGGCTGAAGCAGCGCTGGAACGACGTGACGCGGTGGCCGAAGGTGCAGTTCGCCTGGGCCGGTGAAGGTGCGGAGTCGGTGGTGGGAAGCGCGCTTTGGCCGATCCCGGCGCGGCCCCTCATCGCGGAACTGCAGGCGCCGACGGCCACGATCCAGATCGACCCGGCGAAGCCGGTGCCGACACTCGGCGGCAACCACCTCATCGCCCCGGCCGGGATGCTGGACCAGTCACCGTTGCTCGATCGCACGGACATCGGGCTGCTGCAGGGCGCACCCCTGTCGAGGACGCTGCCGATCGCCGGGCCGATCCAGGCCACGATCCGCCTCAAGAGCATCTACAGCGGCCCACTGGTGGTGAAACTCGTCGACGTTCGGCCCGACGGCGAGGTCCGGCTGGTGCGCGAAACGCCGGTCACACGGGCCCACGGGCGGGTCATCGACGTGCGCTTCTCGCCGATCGCCTATCGTTTCGACGCCGGCAGCAGGCCCAGCCTGATGATCGCGGGAAGCAGCTTCCCCGCATGGATCTTCGAGCGACCCGCCACCGGGACCGTGGACGTCGCCGGAGCACGGCTGGTCATGCCGGATGCCTCGTTGGCACGCCTTCCGCGCCCGCAGCGGCGCTGCGAGACGGTGACGGGCGATGAACAGCGCGCTCGCGAGCAACGCGACGCGGGCTGCCCGACGCCCTGAACAACGCGAACGACGGGCGGCGATGGCCGCCCGTCAATCGCCGGACGGGCTATCCCGCACGAAATCAACACCGAGCTTGTCTTTCACGACCGACAGCCGTCGCCGGCTGATCGGCACCTTGGTCTGGTCGGACATCAGGCAGTACCAGCCGCTGGCCGAACGCCGCACGCGCCGGACGTGCCCCAGGGCAACCCAGAACGAGCGGTGCACGCGAAGGCCGCGGTCGCCCATCTCGGCTTCGATTTCGGCGATCGTGCCGAGCAGGGTGGTGCTGCCGAGCGTGGTCCGCAGCTGGAGGTAGTGCAGGTCGGACCGCGCGAAGACCAGATCGGTCCCGATCGCGGCAGGAATCCGCGCCAGCAGCGGTTTCGAAAGGGCCGACAGCGTGCCGGACGTGGCCTCGGGCTGCGGCTCGGGCTGCGGCTCGGGCTCGGACGCAGCGGATGCGGGCGGGGGATCGGCGACCGGGTCCCGCGCACCGACGGCGGCGAAGGTCGGTGGCACATTGAGGATCGCCCAGCTCGTCAGATAGGCCGGCGCGAGCTGCAGCCACTCGGCAACCAGCGCTAACACGCCACCGCTCTGCTCGAGGGCATCCAGCCATCCGTCCGCGGGATCTTCACCGGGCGACGGGAAAACCGCCTCCAGCCCCAGCGACAAGGGCGCGAACGCCAGGCTGCCGATGAGCCCCCCGACAAGCAGCTGGATCAGCGGTGGCCGGGCGGCGATCGAGCGGAAGCCGCCCAGCCACCACGTGGCCGCAATGGCGACGCCCAGACCCAGCGCGACTTGCACGAACCACACCAGGAACGCGGCGACCGGCGGAAGGCCCGGGGCGACGTCCGAGTCGGTCCGCATGAGCAGGAGGGCGAGGACGCAGGACACCGCGATCCACCAGACCCAGACCTTCAATCGCGGCATGTCAAAGCCCCTCGCATCGCAGGGGCGACAGTATAGGCGCACGCGGAAGGGGCACCGGGCCTCGTCCCTTGTTCCGTGCGCCTCGGCACGACGTCCATGAACCGCAGGATCTCACCTTCCCGAGTCGCCCCCGCCGGACTTGGCTTCCACGAACTCCGGGGTGAGCGGCAGCGCAAGACGCGCCAACCGCTTACCGGCCTCGATGCGGCCGAAGGAGGCGAGACAAGCCTCCTTGCTTCGGCGGCGTACGGGCGCATCGACGCGCTCGCGGCGCCGTCCGTCGCCCTCGTCACGGAGGAGGCGCCTCACATCGCGTGCAAGCACGTCGGTGAGCGCATAGGCATCACCGAGCCGCGATGGCGTTGAATCGGTGGTGAAGGCATTGGCGCCCTGCGCCCAGCGGAACTCGAGAACGCGGGCCCCATCCGCCGCGCTGGCGACGACATCCGCGCTGAGCCCACCCATGCCCGCGGGCAACCTCGGGGTGAACGGGATCGGGGAGAGCGCCCCTACAACCAACGAGGCTCCCGCCACGCCACGGTTCGTCAAGCCGACGCCGGTGACTTCGCTCCTGAGCACGATGTCCGCCGGCTGCTCCGCGGCGACGACCTCGAAGAATTCCGAGGTCGTCGTGCACAGGGCGCGACCCACGCCCGCCAGGATCACCTCGCGCTCGCGGGGCGAGAGGGCCGCGTCGGCGCCGTCCGCGAAGCGAGGCGGCGCGACGTGGAGGGTCTTCGCTTGGGCGATCGAGGCGCGGTCGATACGTTGCTGCCGCGACGACTGGGGGCGGTCCCGCTCGAGCTCAAGCTGGGCATCCGAGGCGATCAGGCTGCCTGATACGCCTTTCGGGGCCGTGGCGCAGCCGGAAAGGATCGCGGCGATCGAGACGATGAGCGCGAGCACACGTATCGGGGTAGGGCTGGTCATGGCACTGGCCTTGCTAGGGGATGGCCCAGCTTCATCGGGCCCCGCGCGGTCCGCCATTGCCGACAGCTGCAACCCAGCTATGCGACCTTGCCTTCCGGGACGACGCGCATCAGCCGGCCCGCCCAGATCCCAGTTCGCACTCCAACTCGGACGCGAGGAAGTCGAAGACCACCTTGATTGCGGGATTGCCGCGGATCTCGCTGTGGACGACGAGCCAGACCGGCATCGTCGGCCCCACCTCGGGAAGCAGTTGAACCAGCGACGGATCCCTCCTCGCGACGGTGTCGGGGAGGAAGCCGATCCCCAGTCCCGCGAGGACCAGCTGCCACACCACCAGGGAGTCGTCGGTCCTCACCGCGAAGCTCTCGCGTGTCGCCGGGATGCCTCCCTCCGCGAATCCCCGGAGGATCACATCGTCGTCGATCAGCCCGATCAGGTCGTGCTGGAGCAGTTCCGCCGGCGAAGCCGGCTGGCCGCGACGCTCGACGTAGTCGCGGGAGGCATAGGCGCCAATCTTGGACGCCCCGAGCCTGCGGGCGATCACGCTGCCCTGCTCGGGCATCACCATCCGGACCGCGATGTCCGCCTCGCGACGCAGCAGGTTCGCCACGGCGTCGGTGGCCTGGAGCTCCACCTGAATCTGCGGGTTCGCGGCCCTCAGCCTGCCGATGATCCCCGGCAGGACGGCGACGGCCATCGTCTGGCTGGCGCTGATGCGCACCGACCCGGAGACGTCCTGGCGGCTGCCGGCGATCACGCGGGCGACGCCGTGCGCGCCCTCTGCCATCCGCTGCGCGTCCTCGGCGATCCGGTAGGCCAGCCGCGTGGGGGAAAGACCGCGACCGGTCCGCTCGAACAGCGCGCATCCCAACTGCGACTCCAGCTGCGCGATGTGCCTGCCGATGGTGGGCTGGGTCGCGCTGAGGCGCTTGGACGCGCCCAGCAGGCTCCCGGCCTCCATCACGGCGAGGAACGAACGGATCAGAGTCCAATCGAAGTCTGACTCACCCACCGGAAAAAGCCCCGAACTCTTCGCGAGAGGCGAGCATACATTGCAATCCAGCCATGCACGTTTGCGTCTTGATCCACATCGATCGCCCAAGTGACGCTCGTTGCCATCAAAGCCTTGGGGAATGACGCATGTCCATGTCTCGCGCAGGAAACGGTCGGGGACGCCGGTCCACGACCGCCGCCGGCATCCTGCTCTTCGCGCTGTTGTCCGGATGCGCTTCGGACGGAGCCGTGGCGCCGGCATCGGAACTCGTGAGCAGCGGCTGGAGCGACCCCTCCGCCCTGGCGCCCGTCGGCGGTTTCGATGCGTACGTGGCGGCGGTCACGACGGAGCTTCGCGTCCATCGGGTCCCCTTCGACCCATCGAAGGCCGAGGCCGAGCTCGCGTCGGTGGCGCCCTTCCGCATGCCACCGCACCCGCGATGCGGGCCCGGAAAGCCACGGGGCATCGCCATCCTCGTCCACGGCTTGTCCGACACCGCGTTCGCCATGCGCGACCTCGCGAACTCGCTGGCCCGGCAATGCTTCGAAGCGCGCGCGCTGTTGCTGCCCGGGCATGGCACGCGGCCGGCGGACCTGATGGTCGTCGACGAAAACGACTGGCTCAGGCATGTCCAGGCCGCCGTTCTGCAGGCACGGCGGGACAGCGATGTCGTCGTGGTGGCCGGCTTCTCGCTCGGCGCGGCGCTCGCGGTCACCGTCGCCGCCGAGGCCCCGGGCAGCGTCGACGCGGTGATCGGCGTGTCGCCGGCCTATCGGATCAGTTCGTCCCTTCTCGCCCGCCAAGCCCGTTGGCTTGGCGTGTTCCGCCCCTGGCTCGATTCGGGGCCGAGGGAAGAGTTCGCACGATACGAAGCGATGCCGGCGCGCGGCATCGCCTCCACCATGGCCCTGCTCGACCGGATGAATGCCCGGGTGAGGGCTCAGGGGGGCGTGCAGGTGCCGTGGATGGTGGTGCAGAGCGAGGACGACGAGGTGATCGATGTCACCGGGAACCGGCGATTCTTCGCATCCAAGGCCGACGATCCCCGAAGCGTCTTCCTCAACTATGTTTCCGAGCCGAGCGAGGACCGGGCCGATGAGCGCGTGACCTGGCTGCCCGCAGCCGACCCGGGCTCGCGGGTGGCGGGACTTTCGCACCTCGCGCTCCACATCGCTCCGGGGAACCCGCACTACGGGCTCGAAGGCGCCTATCGGAACTGCGGCAGCGCGCCGTTCCGGGAAGAAAGTGAAGTTCAAGCCTGCAGGCAGGCGGAACAGGTCTGGTACGGCACCGGACGGCAGTCTCCCCCACCCGGCGAGGCCGGCGCGCGGGCGACGTTCAATCCCCATTACCCGGATCTGGAGCGCCGGATCGGCGGATTCCTGGCGGAGATCGATGGCCGTCATGCCGATCGCTCGGCGTCCCTGCAGGAAGGGACGGGGCTTGGCAGCCACGCCCAGTCGTCGACGCGACGGCGCTAGTCCAAGGCGGGAGCGCGTCGCCGTCGACGATCGGTCGACCCGGCCCACGCCTTTCCGGTTTGCTTCTTTTCCGCACGCGCGCCAAGCCCGAGCATCGGAGTCTCCATGTCGAGCCATGATCCTTCCAGCGTCCCCGAGGCGCCGTCCCGAAGCCTCCTCCTGATCGCAGGGTCGATCCTGCTGCTCCAGGGCTTTAGCATCTTCGCCCCGATGGCCGTCCTCGGCGGCGCGATCCAGTGGCCGGACAGCCTCGACTTCCCACCATCGCAGATGCTTCCGCTGCTTCGGGAGCAACTCGATGCCGTGCGGCTGGGGTACGGGCTCTACCTCGGGTATTCGCTGCTGTTCCTCGTGACCGGCGCGGTGACAGTGCGACTGGCGGCGCGCCCCGGCCCGCTCGGCACGCTGGCGCTCATCGCCGTCGCCGCCGCCGCGGTCTCGGCCTTGGCGCGAGGGATCGGCATCCTGCGCTGGCTGACCGGCAGCGTCGCGCTGGCCGACGCGCATGCCGCCCCCGGCCTGTCGGCGGAGGGCCGCGCCGCGATCGAGGCGATGCAGGCCGCCCTCAATGCTTGGGGCGGCGCGATCGGCGAGGCCTTGGGCGTCGCGGCCTTCGCCGCGATCTGGGCCATCGCGACGAGTCTGGTGATCCTGCGCGACCGGCAGCTGCCCGCGTGGGCGGGGCTGGCGGGGCTCGTGGCGGGCGTCCTCGTCGCCTTGCCGGCACTCGAACTCTTCGGCATCGCACCACCGGTCTCGATCGTGATCTCCACGACGGGCATCCAGCTCTGGTTCATGGCCCTCGGGCTGCTGTTCCTCTGGCGCGCCCTGCGCCGGACCGCTTGAGGGCGGCCGCCATGCTGCTCCCCCACTCGGAGGCCGAGAGGCCCCACGAGATCCAAGCGAGCCACGTGGTCCTCGCTGCTGTCGAGTGACTGCGACAGGACGAACGGAAGCAGCGCCTCCCACTTGATGGCGCGGTCCGGGGAGATCACGCCCCCGAGGAAGTCCGGGCTGGTGGCCTTCGCATCGCTGCACATAGATGGAAACGACCGACGTCCGCGCCCGTGGGCAGGTGCGCAGAAAAGCGTCGAGCGAGGGCGCGCACCACACCCACCGCCAAGCCCTGCGGTTGGCAGTGCCCATCGAAACAGGCCCATGGCGGCATATCGAACAACGGCATCACGATCTCGGCCCGACGCACCGGATCCGGAAGTCGCGCCGTCGAGGCGCTGCCGGCCGATGCAATGCCAGGGGCGAGAAGCAGAAAGGCGACAGGCCTGACCATAGACCGCAGGTATGCCTGAAGCGATTGGTGGGCCGTGATGGATTCGAACCATCGACCAACTAGTTAAAAGCCAGCTGCTCTACCGACTGAGCTAACGGCCCACCGAAACCTGTCCCGTCATCGCGACGGGGCGCGAAGTCTACCGCAAGCCCGGGCGCTTGGCAGCGCGGCGGGCTTCCTCGTTCAGCGCGGCTGGTAGCGCGTCGTGTCCGGGGCCCCGGCCTTCACGAAACCCTCGGCCCGAAGCCGGCAGGCGTCGCAGCGGCCACAAGCACGGCCCTCGGCGTCGGCCTGGTAGCAGCTGACGGTCTGGGCGAAATCCACGCCGAGGCGCAGGCCCTCGACGACGATGTCGGCCTTTGACATCGCGATCAACGGCGCGTGCACCTTCAAGCCGCCCTCTTCCACCCCGGCCTTGGTGGCGAGGTTGGCGAGGCGCTCGAAGGCGGCGATGAACTCGGGGCGGCAGTCCGGATAACCGGAGTAATCCACGGCATTCACGCCGCAGAACAGGTCGCGGGCGCCCAGCACCTCGGCCCAGCCGAGCGCCACCGACAGCATGATCGTGTTGCGCGCGGGCACGTAGGTGAGGGGAATGCCCTCGCTGGGGCTCTCTGGCACGTCGATGTCCGCCGTCAGCGCCGAACCGCCGATGCTGCGCAGGTCGACCTCGACCACCTTGTGCGCCACCGCGCCCAGGCTGGCGGCGTTGCGCGCTGCTGCGTCGAGTTCCGCGGAATGCCGCTGGCCGTAACGCACCGACAGCGCATACGTCTCGAAGCCGCGCGCACGGGCGATGGCCAGCACCACAGCCGAATCCATCCCGCCGGAAACCAGCACCACGGCACGCTTGCCGCGACCGTCCTGCGCCATCGCGCCGGCACCCTCCGCACCTTGATTCATCGCCATGATTCCTCGTCCTCAGCGCCCGGGCTCGTCGCCCCAGAGCTGCTTGTGCAACTGCAGCTGGAAACGCACCGGCAGCCGGTCGGCCACGATCCAGTCGGCCAGATCGCGCGGTGCCAGTTGCTCGAAGCTCGGCGAGAACAGCACCTCGCAGCGTTCGGCCAGGCCGTGCTCGGAAACCATCGCCTTCGCCCAGTCGTAGTCGGCGCGGCTGCAGAGCACGAACTTCACCTGGTCCTTGGCCTGCAGCAGCGGCAGGTTCGGCAGCCGGTTGCGCTTCGCCTCGCCGGAATCCGGGGTCTTCAGGTCGAGCACGATGGACACGCGCGGGTCGACCTCCGAGATATCGAGGGCGCCCGAGGTCTCCAGCGACACCTCGAAACCGGCGTCGCAGAGGGCCTTCAACAGCAGCAGGCAGCGCTTCTGGGCGAGCGGTTCGCCACCGGTCACGCAGACATGGCGCACGCCCTGAGCGCGGGCTTCCTCGACGAGGTCCGGGATCGATCGCCACTCGCCGCCGTGAAAGGCGTAGGCGCTGTCGCAATAGGTGCAGCGCAGCGGGCAGCCCGTCAAGCGGATGAACACCGTCGGCCAGCCGACCGAACGCGATTCGCCCTGCAGGGAAAGAAAGACCTCGGTGATCTTCAGGCGCTCGGCCTGGACGATCTCGGAGGGCCGCTCGCGATCGCCTGGCTGCTCGCGCAGGCGCGGAGCGGTCATCGGGGCCTCAGCCGGCGTCCAGCGCGAGAGAGCGCAGACGGCTTTGGGCGAGACGCGCGGCGTCGCTGCCCGGGTAGCGCGCGATCACGTCGCGCAGCGTCGCTTCGCCCAGCGGCGCGCGCCCGAGCTCGAACTGGCAGTAGCCGAGCTTCAGCAGCGCGTCGGGCGCCTTGGCCGAATCCGGGAAGGCCTGCAGCAGGCTCTCGAAGGCCGTCAGGGCGACGTCGTAGTTCTGGGTGACGTAATAGCTCTCGCCAAGCCAGTACCAGGCGTTCGGCGCCAGCGTGCCGGCCGGGTAGGTCTCGAGGTAGGCCTGGAAGCGGCGCGAGGCCTCGGCGTACTCGCCGTCGCGCAGGGCTTGGAAGGCGCTGTCGTACATCGGCCGCTCGCCGGCCGGATCTGCCGGGGCCGGCGCGCCGGTCGCGACATCGGCGACCACGCCACGCGGCGCAGCGGGGGCGGCGGTGCCGGGGGCGGCCTCCACCGGGGCGGCAGGGGTCTCGGCGAGCGCGGGAGCAGCGCCGTCAGCACCGGTCGGCGTGGCAGCCGTTCCAGCCGCGGGGGCCGAGCCGCCTTCGAGGCGACCCAACCGGGAATCGAGGTCGATGTACTGCTCGCGAGCCGCCTGCTTGAGCTGGGCGTTCTCGTTCTGCAGTTGTTCGACGAGGCCGCGCAGCGAGGCGATTTCCTGCTGCAGGGCGTTGAGGCGGTTCAGCGCCTCGATGTTGGCTTGCGCGTTGTTCTGCGACGCCGCCTGGGCCTCGAGGCGCTCGACGCGCTCGGCAAGGCTGGCGCGTTGCGCCGAAACCGAAGCGGCGGCCACGAGGGCCGCCGCCACGACTGCGAGCTTCAAGGCACGCAAGACCGGCTCCGCTTAGCGGGCGGTGTAGACGATCTCGACGCGGCGGTTCTTCGCCCACGCCTCTTCCGTCGACGCGGTGTCGACCGGACGCTCTTCGCCGTACGAGACGACGGTCAGCTGGCCAGCCGAACCACCGGCCGCCTGCAGGGCGCCCGAGACGGCGTTGCCACGGCGCTCGCCGAGGCCGAGGTTGTACTCGCGCGAGCCGCGCTCGTCAGCGTTGCCTTCCAGCGTGATGCGCGATTCCGGACGGTCCTGCAGGTACTTGGCGTGGCACGCCATGATGGCCTGGAACTCCGGCTTGACGGCGTCCTGGTCGAAATCGAAGTACACGGTGCGCTGCTTCAGGCAGGCGTCCGTGTCCAGGTCTTCCGGGCCGTACTTGCCGTCGTCGACGGCGGCCTGCGTGGTCGGCTGCGCCGGCTGGGCGGCCGGGGCTTCCGGAACGGTCTTCTTGGTGCAGGCGGCGAGGCCGACGGCGATGGCAGCGACCAGCAGGACGCGGGTGGTGTTGTTCATGGGTGGAACCTCGTTGGCAGTGAGTAGCAAAAAAGTGGAGCGTGAGCGGGGGTGCGGCAGGCCCGTCCTGTTTATCGTTGCCGGTACGGCGACCAGGCGGGCTCCCGGACGTCACCGTCGGTCAAAACCAAACGCTGCCGGACACGCGCATCGGCCGACACCGCATACAGCACGCCCCGGCCGCCCTCTTTCGTGGCGTACAGAAGCATGCTGGCGTTGGGCGCGAAGCTGGGAGACTCGTCCAGGTTGCCCGGCGACAGGGTCTGCCAACGGGGCTGGGCGAGGCTGCGGTCCAGTACCGCAATACGATAAACGTTCCTGTTTCCCTGCGCCATAGCGAATTTTTTACCATCGAAGGACACCGACGCCTTGGCGTTGTAGTCCCCCTCGAAGGTCAGGCGGGTCGGCTCCCCCCCGTTAGCGGGCACTTGGTAGAGCTGGGGGCGGCCGGCACGGTCGGACGTGAAGACCAGGCTCTGGCCGTCCGGGGTCCAGACGGCCTCGGTATCGATCGAGAAATGGCGGGTGATCTGGGTCAGGGCCTTGGTGGCCAGATCCATCACGTAGATCTCGGGGTTGCCGGTCCGCGACAGGGTCAGGGCCAGCTTGGTGCCGTCCGGGCTGAAGCTGGGGGCGCCGTTGATGCCCCGGAAGCTCGCCACCACCTCGCGGGCGCCGGTGGTCAGCTCCTGGATATAGATGGTCGAGTTGCCGCGCTCGAAGCTCACGTAGGCGAGGCGGCGGCCGTCGGGGGCCCAGGCCGGCGACATCAGCGGCTCGCGCGAGCGGACGACCGTCTGCGGGTTGAAACCGTCGGCATCGGCGACCATCAGGGCGTACTGCTGGTTCGGGTGGCGGCCCGAGGCGGTCACGTAGGCGATGCGGGTCCAGAAGGCGCCGCGGACGCCGAGGATCTTCTCGTACACCTGGTCGGCGATCTGGTGGGCGATGTCGCGCATGCCGCGCACCCGGCCGCTCATGGCCAAGCCCAGCAGGCGCTCCTGCTTGGCCACGTCGTACAGCTCGTACTCGACGCGGTAGCCGCCGTCCGGGGCGTCCAGCACGCGGCCGACGACGATGAAGTCCTGCTTCAGCACGCGCCAGGTCGGGAACTGGATCTCGCTGCCGCGGATCGGCTTCTCGATGATGTTGGCGTCCGGCAGGGTGCGGAACTGGCCCGAGCGGTTGAGGTCGGCGGCGATGACCGCGGCGACGTCGGTGTCCGGGGCCACGTTCGTGCCCAGGTAGGGCATCGGCACGACGGTGATCGGCAGGGCCGCGGCGTTGCCGCCGACGATGTCGATTTCCAGCGTCTGCGCGCGCGACGCGAAGGGCAGCGTCAGCAGGGCGAAGGCGAGCAGGACGAGGGAAGCAAGGGTTCGCGTCATGGCTGGGGTTCCAAAAGCCGTCGGGCGGCGCGCGCGGAGTGTACGGGGTCGGGGAAAGAGATAGCCGCTGGTGGCTGAACGCCGGTGCAGCCTCAGTCCGCCGGCTGGAAGTTGAGGCCGAGGCGACGCTCGAACACGTCCTCGAAACCGGCGTAGGGCAGCGGCGAGGCGGCGAACACGGCGCGCTCGAGCGAATCACGGCCCAGCGCGTCGTAGGGGCAGGTCGGATCGACGTCGGCGCTGATCACCTCGCCGCCAGGAATCTGGACGATGACGATGCGGCAGCGCTGCCCGGCGGGGATGGTCTCGGGGCGGCGCCAGTTGCGCTCGACGGCGTTCTGGATCGCCAGCACGTAGGCGGCCCGCAAGCTGGTATCCACGCCGTTGTTGCCAGCCATCGGCGTCGGCGTGGCGTCCGTGGGCGAGGCGGCGGGCAGCGGCGACGGCGGCTGGCGGGCCGCGAGGTCCTGCAACTGCTGGTCGCGCTGCTCTTCCATGCGGGTCTGGTTGGCGGCTTGCTCGCGCTGGGTGCGCAGGGCGGCCAAGCGCTTCAGGCGCTCGAGCTGCTGCGCCGAGAGGCGCTGCCGCTCCTCGGGCGTGGTCTGCGGCGGGCGCTCGGTCAGGTCGACCTGCTCTTCGCGACGGCGCTCTTCCTGTTCGCGCGGGGCCGGCGGCTCGGGCGACACGGCGTCGCGGGAGGCGCGGTCCTGGTCGCGGGTGTCGGGCACGGCCTGCGGCGTCTGCGGCGTGGGCTGCGGTTCGACCACGGCGTCCTGCGGGGCGGGCTCGGGCTCCGGCTGCGGCGGCGGGGCGGCCTCTTCTTCGACCGGCTCCGGTGCGGCCGGCGGCGGCGTGGCGGCGCTCGGGCGCTCGCGGTCGCGCACCGGCGCGGCCTGCACCAGTTCGACTTCGATCGGCGGGCCGGCGACGGACAGCACCTCGGGTGCCGGGGTCCACAGCCATGCGACGAACATCAGGACGACGACGAGCAGGTGCAGGCCGACCGCCAGGCCGACCGCAATGCCCGTGTCTTCGGGACGCTCGCGCATCAGCGCTCCGTGGCCCGCGGCTCGCTCATCAGCGCGGCCTTGGAGACACCGGCGCCCTGCAGCAGCTCCATGGCCTCCATCACCGTCTGGTACTGGAGCTCACGATGCGCGGCAACGAAGACCGGCGTCTGCGGGTTTTGCGCGACGAAGGCGCGGATGCGGTTGCCGAGCTCCTCGCGCGACATCGGCGTGTCGGCGCCGTCGCCGAGCTTCAGCGAATAGCTGCCGTCGCGGGCGATCGAGACGACCACCGGGTCCTGCGCCTGTTCGACCGGCCGGGCATTCGACTGCGGCAGGTTGACCTCGACGCCCAGGTTCATCACCGAGGCGGTGATCATGAAGATGACGAGCAGCACGAGCATCACGTCGATGTACGGAACGACGTTGATCTCTGCCTTGAGCTTGCGCTTCTTGTGGCGGTTGCTGAACGCGGCCATGGGCCCTCCAACGGATGAGGCGGGGGCTTGGGGTCAGGGCTCGTCGCTGCCGCCCTGGCGGGCGAGGATCGAGCTGAAGTCTTCGGCGAAGGCCTCGTAGCGCACGGTCAGGCGCTCGACGCGCGAGGCGTAGCGGTTGTAGGCCCACACGGCCGGGATGGCGGCGAACAGGCCGATCGCGGTGGCGATCAGCGCTTCGGAGATGTGCGGCGCGACCTGCGCCATCGTCGCCTGCTTGACGTTACCCAGCTCGTGGAAGGCGATCATGATTCCCCACACGGTGCCGACGAGGCCGACGTACGGCGAGGTGGAGCCGATGTTCGCCAGCAGCTCGAGGTTGCGCTCGAGCTCGCCGGTCTCGCGGGCCAGCGTGGCGCGCATGGCGCGCTGGGCGCCCTCAAGCTGGGCGCGCGCGTCCATGCCCTTCTTCTGGCGCAGACGGGTGAATTCGCGGAAGCCCGCCTCGAAGATGGCTTCCAGCCCCTCGACCACGCGGTTGCGGTCGGTGGCCGCGCGGTACAGCTGGTTGAGGTCGGCGCCCGACCAGAAGCGATTCTCGAACTCGTTGGCTTCGGCGTCGGCGCGCTTGTAGACGCGCTGCTTGCGGAAAATGATCACCCAACTCAGCACCGAGGCGGCGACGAGCAGCAGCAGCACGAGCTGCACTGGCACGCTCGCCTTGAGGATCAGCGTGAAGTAGTTGATGCCCCCCGACACGGCGGCTTCGGTCGCGACTTCCGCGGCGGCCGCGGCGGCCTCCGGAGCAAGCGGCGTGGCAGCGGTGGCAGCAGCGAGGAAAACGGTCGTCAGCATGGGGCACCAGGGTTCGGCATCAGGTCGGCCAGCAGGCCGGCGGGGATTCGGATGGGGCGGAAATCGGCGGCACGCAGGCAGGCGACTTCGACCTCGGCGGTGAGCAAAGGGCGCTCGCCAAGCAGCACCGACTGCCGGCAGCGCAGGCTCGCCCCTTTCGCCTCGACCGGGGTGACGGTCACGGTGAGCAGGTCATCGAGCCGCGCCGGGCCGAGG
Source organism: Silanimonas sp. (assembly GCF_027531545.1). Lineage (GTDB taxonomy): Bacteria > Pseudomonadota > Gammaproteobacteria > Xanthomonadales > Xanthomonadaceae > Silanimonas. The sequence continues at coordinate 147,456 of NZ_JAPZSC010000001.1, forward strand.
AAATCGAGCCGCATCGCGCGCACCACCAGCAGCAGGCCGTTCTCGCCACGCAGCGTGGTCTGGTCGTACCCGGCGGCGCGCAACCATTCGGTGCGCGCCCGCTCGAGAAACCGGACGTAGCTGGCGTGGTAGACGACCCCACCGGCGTCGGTATCTTCCCAATAGACCCTTAAGGTCAGGCTGAACGCGGACCGATCAGCCGGCATCGGCGTCGAACAGATCGGGCGTGGCGGCACCACGCGGCGGCTTCAGGCCCAGCCAGGTCCAGGCCTTCGGGGCGAGCATGCGGCCGCGGGCCGTGCGGACCAGGAAGCCCTGCTGGATCAGGAAGGGCTCGACGACGTCCTCGAGGGTGCCACGCTCTTCCGACAGCGCGGCGGCCAGCGATTCGACGCCCACCGGGCCGCCGGCGAAGCTCTCGGCGATCGTCTGCAGCAGGCGGCGGTCGAGGTCGTCGAAGCCTTCCGGGTCGACCTTCAGCATCTTCATCGCCGCATCGGCGATGGGCTTGGTGATCACGCCCTCGCCCTTCACCTGCGCGTAGTCGCGCACGCGGCGCAGCAGGCGGTTGGCGATCCGCGGCGTGCCGCGCGAGCGCTTGGCGATCTCGGCTGCGCCCTCCGCATCACACGCGATCCCGAGGATCTGCGCGGAGCGCCGCGCGATGCGGGTGAGCTCTTCAGCCGTGTAGAACTCGAGGCGCTGCACGATGCCGAAGCGGTCGCGCAGCGGCGCGGTGAGCAGGCCGGCGCGGGTGGTGGCGCCGATCAGGGTGAAGGGCGGCAGGTCGAGCTTGATCGAACGGGCCGCGGGGCCTTCGCCGATCATGATGTCGATCTGGTAGTCCTCCATCGCCGGATAAAGCACTTCCTCGACCATCGGCGACAGGCGGTGGATCTCGTCGACGAACAGCACATCGTGCGGCTGCAGGTTGGTGAGCAGGGCCGCGAGGTCGCCGGCCTTCTCGATCACCGGGCCCGAGGTCTGGCGGAGGTTCACGCCCAACTCGTTGGCGATGACGTGCGAGAGCGTGGTCTTGCCGAGGCCCGGCGGCCCGAAGATCAGCACGTGGTCAAGCGCCTCGCCGCGCTGCTTGGCCGCCTGGATGTAGATCTGCATCTGCTCGCGGACGGCTTCCTGGCCGAGGTACTCGGCGAGCGACTTCGGGCGGATGCTGGCTTCGAGGGCTTCATCCTCGGCGGTGGCGCCGGGCGAGATGGTGCGGGTACTCATGGGCGTATATTCGCACGGCGCGCGAGACCACCCGGGCTCGGCACCCCCAACGCAGGGAGGCAGGCATGGTCCGTCGCAGCGTCCGGAGGTGGGGAGCGGTCTTCGCGATCGCCGCCCTCGCCGCTTGGCCCGTGCCCGGTGCGGACGCCGATGCCGCACCCGCCGCGACGCCCACCGTCGAGTTGCGCGTGGGCGTGCCCCACCTGCCGCCGTGGGCCTTCCACGACGCGGACTGCCACCTCACGGGCATCGCAGTGGAGAACCTGCGCCGACTGGCGGAGCACGCCGGACGGCGCTTCGTCGCCGTGCCGCTCCCCCTCGATGCCGGCGCGGACGCGCGCAAGGCGGGCGACGTCGCCCTCTTCCTCGGTGATCCGAAATTGAGCACCGGGCTCGAAGACACGCTCGAGCTGCCTTTCGGTCACACGATCGACCGGATCGCCGTCTACCAGGGCCCCTGGGCGACCGCTTCGACGGTCCCGCACTCCACGCTGAAGGTGGGCGCCCGCACGGTGCGCCTTGCCGAATCGCTCGGCTTCGCCGAGTCCCAGATCGTGGCAGGCAGCGTGGACGGCGCCCTGGCCGACGACTTCGCCGCGGGGCGCCTCGACGTTCTGGTCGGCGGCCGCGAAGTGGTCTACGTGGCCCTGATGCGCCGCGGTTGGGGGGCACGCACCCTGCGTTCCCACACGCGGCGCCTCGGCAGCTACGAGCTCCATTACCGCCTCACGCCGGACGCCGAGCCGATGCACGGCAACGCCCTGCGCCGGGCGCTGGCGGGCTTCGACTGGCCGCTGCGCGACCGTCAACTGCGGCAACGCTTCCTGAGCCCCGACGTGGCGCGCGAGCCGATGCTCACGCCGGACTGCCAGCGGCAGGGCCGGGCGAACTGACGGCTCAGGTTCTCAGCGAGGCCTTCAGCGCCTTGCGGATGACCGCTTCGGCCGTGTCGCCGGCCTCGAACGCGTCCTTGGCCATCTTCGCGGCCTCGGCCGGCTTGTAGCCGAGCTGCTGGAGCGCGATGACGGCCTCGGACTGCGGGTCGGCCGGGATCGGCTGGCCCTTGGCGATCGGGCCACCCACGCCGCCCAGCTCCGCCGCGCGATCCCTCAATTCCACGACGATGCGCTCCGCGGTCTTCTTGCCGATGCCCGGGATGCGGGTGAGCGCAGTGACGTCGCTGGTGGAGACGAGCCGCGCGAAATCATCGACGCTGACGCCGGAGAGAATGGCCAGCGCGATCTTCGCGCCGATGCCGGTCACCTTCTGCACGTCGCGGAACAGCCGGCGCTCGCGCTCGGTGAGGAAGCCGTACAGCGCGACGCTGTCTTCCTTCACCGCGTAGTGCGTGAACAGCGTGACCTCGCGGCCGAGCTCGGGCAGGTCGTAGAAAGTCGACATCGGCGCGTCGAGCTCATAGCCGACGCCGCCCACTTCGACCATCAGCGCGGGCGGGGCTTTCTGGATGAGGGTGCCGCGGAGGCGTCCGATCATTCGTGGATCGCTCTGGAAGGGTGCGGGCAGTCTGCCCGAGTCAGCGTCGCCGCAGCGCCGCCACGCCGACCCCGGCGCGCGCTGCGGTGGCGGACATGTGGGCGTGCGTGAGCGCCACGGCCAGCGCGTCGGCGGCGTCGGCGAACAAGCGCTCGCCCTGCAGGTTCAGCAGGATCTTGACCATGTGCTGCACCTGGTCCTTGTCGGCGGCGCCCTTCCCCACCAGCGACTGCTTGATGACGCGCGGCGCGTACTCGGCCAGCGGCAGGCCGCGGCGCACCACGGTGGCGATGGCCGCCCCGCGGGCGTGGCCCAGCTTCAGCGCCGAGGTGGCGCTCTTGTCCATGAACACGGTTTCGATGGCCACCTGCTGCGGCTGCCACTGGTCGATGATCGCGTCGATGCCTTCCGCGAGGCGCCCGAGGCGCTCGGGGAAGTTGTCGGTGTCGATCAGCAGGTTCAGCACTTCGCAGTGCACGAACGTGTAATGGCCATAAGCGTCGACGTCGATGACCCCGAGGCCCGTGCGGCGGGAGCCGGGGTCGATGCCGAGCAGGCGGGTCGTCACGCGCGCCTCGTCACTGGTACGCGCTGTCCGGCAGCTCGGCGTTGTGGTGCACGTTCTGCACGTCGTCGAGGTCTTCCAGCTTGTCGAGCAGCTTCACCACCTGCTGCGCCGTCTCGCCGTCGACGGCCACGTCGTTGTCGGCGCGCATCGTCACGTTGGCTTCGGCCGGCGCGAGGTTAGCTGCCTCCATCGCCTTCTTCACGGCCTCGAAGGCCTCGGGCGACGTGATCACTTCCACCGCGCCGTCGTCGTAGCTCTTGATGTCGTCGGCACCGGCTTCGATGGCCGCTTCGGTGATCTTTTCCTCGTCGGCACCGGCCGCGTAGGCCAGCACGCCAACCTTCTTGAACATGAAGGCGACCGAGCCCTCCGTGCCGAGGTTGCCGCCGTACTTCGAGAAGGCATGGCGCACGTCCGCGACGGTGCGCACGCGGTTGTCAGTGAGGCACTCGACGATCACCGCGATGCCGCCCGGGGCGTAGCCCTCGTAGCGCACTTCCTCGTAGCTCACGCCTTCCAGCTCGCCGGTGGCCTTCTTGATCGCGCGCTCGATGTTGTCCTTCGGCATCGAAGCGCCAAGCGCGCGGTCGACGGCGAGACGCAGGCGCGGGTTACCGGCGGGGTCGCCGCCGCCCATCCGCGCCGCGACGGAGATCTCGCGGACCAGCTTGGTGAAGACCGCGCCGCGCTTGGCGGCCTGCGCGTTCTTGCGGCCTTCGATGGCCATCAATCGACCCATGGGGTGCCTCGGTGGTGTGTGCGATGGCGGGATTATCGCCGAGTGATGCGTCCACGGGCGGGGTGGCTTGTCGGCGAGGCTGTCCCGCCGTCGCGCCTGCCTCGCGTGAGCGCTGGGCCGCTCTCCGCGGACTCGGGGCTGTCCTGCCCCGAGCCGCGCGCTCGCCATCCCTGGCTCGCTTGTCGCTGGCCCATCGCCACGCGGGCGCGGCGGTGTTGCAGCGACGGCGCGAGGCCCGCGGATGCGGCGAGTTAAGGAGCCCCGGCGCGGGGCCCAGGCGCGAGCCCGAAGGGCGGCTCATGGATGAGCCGTCCGCTCGAGGGGCAGGACGCCCCCTTCGAGCGGACCGCCGGGCAGATTGCCGGGAAGGTGACGGGGCGGGCCAGCCGAATCCGCGGGCCTCGCGCCGGACGACTGCGAGCTACCCCGCGAACCGCCCCGTTCGCAGGAAGCTCGCCACCGCCTCCGCCGCGACCCGCGACACCAGCAAGCCCATGTGGCTGGCACGGACCTCGAAGTGGTCCACGAGGCCCGGCAGCCGGGTTTCGTCGACGGCCACGGTGCCGTCGTGCGGGCCGTCGAAGGTGCCGAAGACGCGGCCCAAGCCCGCTTCCAGCGTGCCGGCAATCGCACCGACCTCGCGATGCTGCGGGGCGTGTTCGAGGCCCTTCAGCAGCACGCGGGCGCTGCGGCCCATGCCAAAGCCGAGACCGCGGCCGTGCACGGCGCGCGCCGCACCGCTGCCCGTGAGCGGGCTGCCGAGGCAGACGATGCGCTGCACCGGCAGCTCCGGGTCCTGGGCCGCCAGCAAAGAGACCAGCCCGCCGAGGCTGTGACCCACGAGGTGGGCCGGGGCTTTGCGCTTGCGCGCATCGAGGCGCAGCTTGCCCGCGAGTTGCTGCGCCGCCGCTTCGGCTCCGCCGAACACGCTGGGGTAGCCGAAGGTCTCGGTTTCGAAGCCGGCGGCGCGGAGCCGGGCCGCGAGCGGCCACAGCACCGGGCGGTTGTTCCAGATGCCGTGCAGCAGGACGACGCGGTCGGCCATCGCCCTGCCCTGCGTCGCCTCAGGCCTTCGGGGTAGCCGGACGCACCTGCACGTGCAGCTCGGCCAACTGCTTGTCGTCGATGGGCGACGGGGCGTTGGTCAGCAGGCACTGCGCGCTGGCGGTCTTCGGGAAGGCGATGACGTCGCGGATCGAGTCGCTGCCGGCCATCAGGGCCGAGATGCGGTCGATGCCGAAGGCGATGCCGCCGTGCGGCGGGGCGCCGTAGCGCAGCGCTTCGAGCAGGAAGCCGAACTTCGCTTCCGCCTCTTCGGCGCCGATGCCGAGCAGTTCGAACACCTTGGCCTGCATGGCGCTGTTGTGGATGCGCACCGAGCCGCCGCCGATCTCGTTGCCGTTGAGCACCATGTCGTAACCGCGCGACACGGCGATGCGGGCGTTGGCCGCGAGGTCGGCGATGTCGTCGATCTTCGGCGCGGTGAACGGGTGGTGCAGAGCGACGTAGCGCTGCGCCTCGTCGTCCCACTCGAACATCGGGAAGTCGGTGACCCACAGCGGGGCCCAGACGTTCGCGACCTGGCCGAGGTCCTTGGCGGCCTTCAGGCGCAGGGCGCCCATGAAGTCGCACACGGTCTTGTACGTGCCGGCGCCGAAGAACAGCAGGTCGCCGTCGACGGCCTGCGCGGCGTCGAGCACCGCATTCAACGTGGCGTCGTCGAGGAACTTGGCGATCGGCGAGTTGATGCCCTCGCGGCCCTTCGAGCGCGCCTCGACCTTCATCCAGGCGAGGCCCTTGGCACCGTACTTGGCGCAGTAAACGCCGTAGTCGTCGATCTGCTTGCGCGAGAGCGACGCACCGCCCGGCACGCGCAGCGCGACGACGCGGCCCTCGGCGTGGTTCGCCCAATCGGTGAAGACCTTGAACTCGCAGCCCTTCACCAGCTCGGCGATGTCGCTGAATTCCCACGAAATCCGCAGGTCCGGCTTGTCCGAGCCGTAGAGGCGCATGGCCTCGGCATAGGTCATGCGCGGGAAGGGGCTCGCCAGCTCGATGTCGCCGACTTCCTTCAGCACCTGGCGGATCATCCCTTCCACGAAATCCTGGATGTCGGCTTCAGTGATGAAGGCGAACTCCATGTCGAGCTGGGTGAATTCCGGCTGGCGGTCGGCGCGGAGGTCCTCGTCGCGGAAGCAGCGCGCGATCTGATAGTAGCGATCGAAGCCCGCCATCATCAGCAGCTGCTTGAACAGCTGCGGCGACTGCGGCAGGGCGAAGAATTCGCCCGGATGCACGCGGCTCGGCACGAGGTAGTCGCGCGCGCCTTCCGGCGTGGCCTTGGTGAGGATCGGGGTCTCGATGTCTTGGAAGCCCTTCGCATCGAGGTAGCGACGCAGGGCCTGCACCAGCGCCACGCGGGTGCGCATCGTGCGCTGCATCGCCGGGCGACGCAGGTCGAGGTAGCGGTACTTCAACCGCACGTCTTCGCCGGGCGTCTCGTGCAGGTAGAAGGGCAGCGTCTCGGCCTTGTTGAGGATCTCGATGCGCTCGGCCACCACTTCGATGCGGCCGGTCTTCAGCTTGTCGTTGACGCTGTGGCGGGCGCGCACGACGCCCGTCACCTTGAGGCAATCCTCGTAGCCCACCTGGGCAGCCATCGCGTAAGCGGCGTTGTCCGGCTCGGCCACCACCTGCACGATGCCCTCGTGGTCGCGCAGGTCGATGAAGCAGACGCCGCCGAGGTTGCGGGCGACATCGGCCCAGCCGCAAAGGGTGACGGTCTGGCCGATCAGCGCTTCGCCGAGCTGGCCGCAGTAGTGGCTACGCATGGGAACTCCACAGGAATCTTGGGGCCGCCGCGGTGCCGCGGTGGCAAGCCGGCCATTGTACCGGGGCTTTAGCGGGCGGCGGCCGTGGCCGGCGTTTCCGAGCCCCAGGGGGCCGGCGGGGCCGGCACGGGGCGGGACAGGTCGAACTCGACGCGGAAGCGGCGGGCCGGGTTGTTGCCGGCGGCCGGGCGCGAGAGCCCATAGGCGAACTCGCGGCCCGCGCGGTATTCGAGGGTCCACGTGTTCGTGGTCGAGACCGCACGACCCTCGCGGATGAACAGGGCGATGGACTCGGCATCGACCGGGAAGTCCTGGCGGGTGGCGCTGCCCGGGGCCGCGGTGTCACCGCCGTACATGGTCAGCACGTCGGACGAGCCGTCGTCGTGCCGGTGGTCGTGCTTCAGGCGCAGGCCCGAGGCAGTGCGGGTGACGACCCAGGTGCGCGAGCGGTCGGCGCCGACGTGGAACGGAATGCGGATCTCGTCGTCCTTGCATTCGCGCACGTGCATCACCAGGCGCTGGGCGCCCATGGCGGCATCGGCCGGGTCGTTGGTGGTCATGCGGCCTTCGAAGGCCTGGCCGCACAGGGCCAGCAGGCCCGTGAAGAAGGCGGACGCCGTCATTCGCCGCTCGCCTTCGCCGGCGCGGGGCTCGGGCTCGGCGTCGTCGAGGCGCCACCGCCGGAACCGCTGTCGGCGAGGTTGCGCTTCTTGTCGCCGTCCTTCTTGAAGTCGGTCTCGTACCAGCCGCCGCCGGCCAGCCGGAACTGCGGCGCCGTCAGCTGGCGGCCGATCGTTCCTTCCGCGCCGCAGGCGGGGCAGGTGGTCGGATCGGCGTCGGAAAGCCTCTGCAGGCGTTCGAAATCGTGGCCGCAGGCCGAGCAGGCGAAGGCGTAGATGGGCATGGCGGGCGGGTTCCGTGGCAGTTCGCTGCGGGCAGCGATTGGGTTGGCGGGGCCGGAATTCAAGTCGGGCCGGGGCGGGTTCAGCCCGCCTCGATCCTCTCGGCGAGCTCCAGCCACTCCAGCTCGAGGGTCTCGCGCTCGGTTTGCAGGGCACTGCGCCGCTGGCCCAGCGCGGCCAGCGCGTGCGCCGCCTGCGCGCCGCCCTTCGACGACGCGGCCGCAAGCTCCGCGTCGAGCACCTCGGCTTCGGCCGCCAGCGAGGCCAGCTTGGCTTCGACGGCGGCGTGGCGCTTCTTCGTGGCGCCATCGACCGGCTTGCCCGGCTTCGCCGCGGGCTTCGCGGCGGCGACCGGCTCAGCCTTCGCGGCGGGCTTGGCTTCGACCGTGCGGGCCTTGGCATTGGCGTTGTTGCCGCGCTGCTTGAGCCAGGTGGCGTAGGCGTCGAGGTCCTCGTCGTAGGGCTCGACGATGCCGTCGGCCACGCGCACGTAGCGGTCGCAGACGAGGCCGATGAGATGCCGGTCGTGCGAGACCATCACGATGGCGCCGTCGAAGTCGGCCAGCGCCTCGGCCAGCGCTTCGCGCATCTCGAGGTCGAGGTGGTTGGTCGGTTCGTCGAGCAGCAGCACGTTCGGCTTGCGCCACGCGATCATCGCCAGCGCGAGCCGCGCGCGCTCGCCGCCGGAGAAGCCGTCGATCACCTCGAAGGCGCGATCGCCGGGGAAGTTCCACTTGCCGAGGAAATCGCGGAAATCCTGCGTCGCGGTGTTCGGCGCGATCATCCGCAGGTGGTCGATCGGCGTCTGGCCCTCGTGCAGCGATTCGACCGTGTGCTGGGCGAAGTAGCCGATGACGAGGTCCGGGTGGCCGGTGCGCTCGCCCGACAGCAGCGGCAGTTCGCCCACCAGCGTCTTCACCAGCGTGGATTTACCCGCGCCGTTCGGGCCGAGCAGGCCGAGGCGGTCGCCGGCTTCGATCGACAGGCCGACATTGCCGAGGATCTTGGTGACGCCGCCTTCGCCCTTCTCGTTCGCCGTGTAGCCGCAGTCGGCGTCGCGGATCTGGATGAGCGTGGTGGGCTGCTTCAGCGGCACCGGGAAATCGATGCGCACCTCGCGCTCGGCGCGCACCGCTTCGGTGCCCGCCAGCTTCTCGAGGCGCTTCATGCGGCTCTGCGCCTGCTTGGCCTTGCTGGCCTTGGCCTTGAAGCGGTCGATGAAGGCCTGCAGGTGCGCGCGCTCGACCTGCTCCTTCTCGTGCGCGATCTGCTGCAGGCGCAGGTGCTCGGCGCGCTGGCGCTCGAAGGCGGTGTAGCCGCCGACGTAGGTCTTGGCCTTGCCCTCGTGGAGGTGCAGCGTGTGCGTGCACAGGCCGTCGAGGAACTCGCGGTCATGCGAGATCACCAGCAGGGTGCCGGGGTAGCTGCGCAGCCACTCTTCGAGCCAGAGCACGGCGTCGAGGTCAAGGTGGTTGGTGGGTTCGTCGAGCAGCAGCAGGTCGGAAGGCGTCATCAGCGCCCGCGCGACGTTCAGGCGCACGCGCCAGCCGCCGGAGAACTCGCCCACCGGCGTGTCGTGCGTGTGCGACGGGAAGCCGAGGCCGTGCAGCAGCTTGGCGGCGCGCGAGGGCGCGTCGTAGCCGTTGAGCTCGGCCAGCAGGGTGTGCGCCTCGGCCACCTTCTCGTAGTCCTCGGCCGCCATCGCCTCGGCTTCCATCCGGATGGCCGCATGGACAGCGACGTCGCCGGAGAGCACGAAGTCCAGCGCCGGGTCCGGCAGGGCCGGGGTCTCCTGCGCCACCGAGGCCATGCGCAGCTTGTTGGGCCGGTCGATGTCGCCCTTGTCGGGCTCGATCTCGCCCCGCACCGCGGCGAACAGGCTGGACTTGCCGCAACCGTTGCGACCGATCACGCCCACCCGCCAGCCGGCGTGCAGGGTCAGGTCGACGTCGGAGAAAAGGAGGCGCGGCCCGCGACGCAGGGCCAGGTTCTTGAAGGCGAGCATGGCGCGGAGTCTACCGGAGCCCGCCTGAGCGGCGGCTCAGCGCCGGCCGTACTTGTCCTTCAGCCGGGCGTGGAAGCCCTTGTGGGCCTGTTTGGTCTCGGCCCGGCGTGCGGCCAGCGTGGTCGCCGCGGCGTCGCGCTCATCGCGCAGCTTCACGTAGTGCGCCCAGCGCGCCTCGTCGAGCTCGTCGGCCTCGAGCGCCGCCTGCACGGCGCATCCGGGTTCGTTGAGGTGGGCGCAGTCGCGGAAGCGGCACTGGGTGGCCAAGGCCTCGATGTCCTCGAACACCTTGTCGGCCAGGTCCTCCTCGCCGACCAGCTTCAGCTCGCGCATGCCGGGCGTGTCGATCAGGCAGCCGCCCTGCGGCAGGGGAATCAGCACGCGCGAGGTCGTGGTGTGGCGGCCGCGCGAATCGGTCTCGCGCACTTCGGCCGTCTTCATCTTCTCGCGGCCGAGCAGCGTGTTCGTCAGCGTGGACTTGCCGGCGCCGGAGCTGCCCACCAGGACGCAGCTGAGGCCCGCGCCGAGGTAGGGCTGCAGGACGGCCGCGCTGGCCGCGTCCTTGCCGTTGACGATGTGCAGCGGGAAACCGGCGTCGACCAGCGGCTGCAGCAGTTCGGCGGCGTCGCCGGCGAGCTCGCCCGCGAGGTCGGCCTTCGACAGCACCAGCACCGGCTGCGCACCGCTGGCCTGCACCAGCAGCAGGTAACGCTCGATGCGGCGCGGGTTGAAGTCACCGTCGAGGCCGGTGACCACCAGCACGTGGTCGATGTTCGCGGCGATCGGCTGCTGCTGGTAGTGCTCGCCGGCGGCGGCGCGGCGCAGCAGGGCGTGGCGTGGCAGCAGGTCGGTGATGGCCTCGCCCTTGGCGTCCAGCAGCACCCAGTCGCCGACCACGGCGCGGTCCTCGGCGCGGAAGCGCGGGCGCGTCCACGCTGCCGGCGGCTGCACGCGGCGGGCTTCGTCGAGGGTGGTCGCGACCACGTAGGCGTTCCGGTGCTGGCCGACCACGCGGGCCAGCGCGGCGCGCGGCCGCCCGGTCAGGGCGAGGGCGGCAGGCGCGTCGTCGCGCCAGCCCATCGGCCGCACGGCGGCGAAATCGTCGGGGGTCCACGTCATCGCGCGAAGTGTACGCGTGCGCTGCGACCCTCGCGCCATGAACGCTTTCCGCATCGCTGTGCTCGCCCTCGCCGGCCTCGGCTTCCTTGGCTTTGGCCTGTGGTTCCTCGCCGACCCCATCGGCCCGCTCGCCGCCATCGGCATCACCGCCACCGGCGCGCCGGCGGCGACCGAGTTCCGCGCCTTCTACGGCGGGCTGGAGGTGGGCCTCGGCGCCCTGATGCTGGTGGCCGCGACCAAGCCCGAGTGGCGCATCGCGGGCCTGTGGCTGGTGATCGCCACCAATGGCGGCATCGCGGCCGGGCGCCTACTCGGCGTGGCCATCGACGGAGTCTGGGTGCCCTTCTTCACCTACGCGCTGGTGTGGGAAGCGGGATTCGCCGCGCTGGCGGCCTTTGGAGCATCAGGGCGGCGGGAAGAGCCCCTGAGCATTCGTGGACAAGCCGCATCTTGATTTTAGGTCGGCGGCGCGCCGCGAAGGCGCACAATCGTTAACTCAGAGTACAAGGCTACGGCTGTGCCAAAGCGCGCATCGTCCAAAGCACTGCGCATCGCCTCGCCTAGCGACTGGTTAACTGGACACCCATATTGGACGCAGAACTCAAGAACTGGGAAGGACCGAGCAGCACAGCCGCCGGCGAGATCACATTCAACCAGCCTCCCGGCAAGCAGCGCCATTTCATTGAATGTTCGATCATCAAGCCTCTGAGCCAGCCTTATCGCCCTGACGCTATCGGGATAAGCATCCCAGTAGACGAGCGCAGCGTCCAATATCTCTGCGCTTGTGGTGCCTTGCTGAAGTCTAGCGAGCGCCTCAAGGGCGGGAAGAGAATCCACCGGCAACCTTCGCGTACCGTCGGAATCCTCGACCACGAAGTTGGTGGCAGCGGCCATAAGCGGCGAAAAATGACCCGTCGGACTCTGAACATTGCCCTGCGGATCGAACAGCGGCGCACACGCGGGCTGCAGGGCATTCGCCGCTTCCAGTGTCGCTCCCACGCCAGCTTCGAGGCGCACGTTGGTTGCCAACAGCGAACGTGAGCGCCGACAGGCCTGCGTCAGACGCCCGAAATAGTGAGAGTACTCGATCGAATCCACGCCATAGATTCGTGCAAGATCATTTAGGGCAGCTACGAAGTTTGGCGACTGTTTGATTGCAGCAAGGGCCGTGCCTTCGACGGGAGCGTGGGCGCGCGCGGAATCGTCGGCGCGGGGCGCAATTGGGGGCGACTCAACAATAGGAAAGTCGGCAAGGGCTTCGGCCATGCCCAAATCGCTTTCGCGAGCCGCGAAGAGTGCGACCCCAGCGACAGCCATTAACGTAATGACCAATAGCGTTCGCCGCTTCAGGGACATTTCAACGATCCCGCAACTGGAATCTGTTCGATGGAATCGGCTGTTGCGCTAGGCAGGCCGCCGACCGCAATCCATCGCTCCGTTCCACCATCATCATAGGTGACGAGCACCTCATCCCCTGGGGCCAAACCTTCGCCGCCAAGCAGTCGAAGGGCGGCATACGGAGCAACGTCCTGATGCGCATGCGCGTGACGAGAGCCGACATCGGCTTGGCATGTGGCAGATGTCGAGTTGTTCGGGTTGTTCGGCACAACAACCAGAATCTGCTCAACGAACCAACCTCCGACATTATCGATGAACCAGTCCCTGATGCTTCCCAGTTCCGTGCTGCCAGTGTCAAAACAACTGACTCCATCCGGCTCCCAGGCGGAAGTAATCAATCGACGTTCACCACCTGTCGTCTGGTAATAGTCGAAGAGCGCATAATTCTGGATACATGTTCTCCCTCCAGAACTAAAGGCCTGGGCAAGACCTAAACTCGGAGCCAGCGTCCCGACGACTATAATCAACAGTCGAAACGTTGAGCACAGAGGGGAGGGGCGCTGGGGGGGGGGGGGGGAGTGCGCCGATCAAATTCATGCTTTGGTCTCCTTGACCTGAACAGCTACGAATGGCTGTTGCCAGATCGAAGCTAATTCAAGTTAAAGGTCGCCGCAACCTCGCGCACCCAAAGAACACAATGCCCTGCGTTTAGAAGTAGTGTTAACGACCACTCTGGTTAAGCTGCCCCCGCCCCATGCTGTCGAACACCCTGCAAACCCGCGAACGCCTTCGCGAAGTCCGTTACGAGATCCGCGGCGACCTCGCCCGCCGCGCCCGCGAGCTCGAAGGCCATGGCCACAAGCTGATCAAGCTGAACATCGGCAACCCGGGCGCCTTCGGTTTCCGCGCGCCGGAGCACCTGCAGCGCGCCATCGCCGACCACATCCACGACACCGACCCGTACACGCACCAGCAGGGCCTGCCGCAGGCCCGCGAAGCGCTGGCCGCGCACTACAAGGCCCGTGGCACGCCGCACGTGTCGCCGGAGCGCATCTTCGTCGGCAACGGCGTGTCCGAGCTGATCGATATCGCCCTGCGCGCGCTGCTGAACCTCGGCGACGAGGTGCTGCTGCCCAGCCCCGACTATCCGCTCTGGAGCGCGGCGACCATCCTCAACGACGGCATCCCGCGCTACTACAGCTGCCGCGCCGAGAACGGCTTCCTGCCGGATCCCGACGAAATCGAGCGGATGATCGGCCCGAAGACCCGCGCGCTCGTGCTGATCAACCCGAACAACCCGACCGGCGCGAGCTACCCGAAGCCGCTGCTGGAGAAACTCGTCGCGATCGCGGCGAAGTACCGCCTGCTGCTGATGGCCGACGAGATCTACGACGGCATCCTCTACGACGACCACGTGTTCCAACCGCTCGCGCCGCTGGCTGGCGACGTGCCCTGCCTCACCTTCAGCGGCCTGTCGAAGGTGCACCGCGCCTGCGGCTGGCGCGTGGGCTGGGCGGTGCTGTCCGGTGATCCGCTGCGCACCGGCGACTACCACCACGCGCTCGACCTGCTCGGCGCGCTGCGCTTGTGCGCCAACGTTCCGGGCCAGTTCGCCATCGAAGCCGCGTTGAAGGGCGGCGACACCATCACCGCGCTCACCGCGCCGGGCGGTCGCCTGCATGCCTCGCGCCAAGCCGTGCTGGAGGCCGTGGCGAAGAGTGATTTCCTCTCGGTCGTTGCGCCGCAGGGCGCGCTGTACGCCTTCCCGAAGATCGACACCGCGCGCCTGCCGGAGTTCGACGACTACCGCTTCGCGCTTGATCTACTGGAAACCGAGCACGTGCTGATCGTGCCGGGCAGCAGCTTCAACGTGCCCTACCGCGACCACTTCCGCGTGACCCTGCTGCCGCAGGCCGACGAGATCAGCGAGGTGTTCCGCCGCATCGAACGCTCGCTGTCGCAGTACGCCGACCGCGGCGGCGCGCGCCAGAGCGCCTGAGCCCATGCGTCGCGGCTTCCTCGCCCTCGGCGACAGCTACACCATCGGCGAGGGCGTGCCCGAGGCCGGGCGCTGGCCGGTGCAGCTGGCCGACCTGCTGCGCGCGCGGGGCATCGCCTTGGACGCGCCGCGGATCATCGCCACCACCGGCTGGACCACCGACGAGCTGGACGCCGGTATCGATGCCGCCCACGCCGCCGTGCCGATCCCGACCGACCACGCGCTGGTCTCGCTGCTGATCGGCGTGAACAACCAGTACCGCGGGCGCTCGCTCACCGAGTACGAGGTGCAGTTCGCCGGCCTGCTCGAGCGCGCCATCGAGTTCGCCGGCGGCGAGGCGTCGCGGGTGATCGTGCTGGCCATCCCCGATTGGGGCGTCACGCCCTTCGCCACCCAGTCCGGCCGCGACCGCGCGCAGATCGCCACCCAGCTCGACGCCTTCAATCTGGCCGCGCAGCGCATGACCGAAGCCCGCGGTGCGCGCTTCGTCGACACCGCGCCGGTGAGCCGCGAGCGCGGCGGCGAGGTGGCGATGCTGGCCGAGGATGGGCTGCATCCGTCCGGCGCGATGTATGCGCTGTGGGCGGAGGCGGCATTTCCCTTCGCCGAGCGGCATTGACTGCACGTCGCCGCTGGAAAATGTCCGCCGAACGGCCTCCTACCTGCAGCCCGACGGCTGCGACAGCTGGCTGACGCTTCGCGCAGAGGGATCGCGCCACGACCATTGCACAAGATGCGGCATCCCCGGCACTTTCCCCGAATGTTCGAGCCGCATGCGCTGGATCTTCTCGCCATCGTGCATCACGGACACGCTTCCGGTATCTGCACGGGCGGTCGTCGGACGGTACGCGCACCATGGACAGGGGCCGTCCAGTCGTGCGGTCGTGAGATCGATCGAGGAGCCGAGTTGGTCGATGGGCGTTTGCGACCATACCCAGAGCGGACGGCCGAGGTCGTCGTAGAAATAGCTGGCCATGATCGCCTGACGCGTGCCGCGGTCGATCTGCACGCTCCATCCGTATCCCGGGAGCTCGGGCGCAAACCATAGACCGCTGACATCGAATGGAGGAGCACCGCTCGCACTGGAGAGGCAGCCCGGCCCGCCGAGTCGTTCGAAACGCTCGTAGCCGGAACGGCCGTGCAGCGTGTAGCCAAATGCAAAGCTGCTGCCATCAAGGGCATTGACGGAAGCCCACCCAACGATGGAGGAAACGCGCTTCCCAAGATGCCAGCCAAACTCGATCAGCGGCGCCGTCCAACTGGTCGCGCTGCGCTCGCCGATGTCCGTCATGTACCAGACGGATGAGCCGTCTTCGCGATAGGTGTACCAGATGAGGACCCAACTCCCCCCGGCGTAGTCGAGGAAGGCGCCATGACCCGAACGCTCGGGATTGAAGTAGTGGCCCGGGACGGGTTCGACGCGTTCCGCGCCTCCGGTCGTCGTGACGCGCAAGGTCGGGATCGCCGCGGTTGCGCCATGGTTGGTCGCCACCAGATACCACCGTCCAGGAGGCAACTGGCTCGACGTCAGCGAAATTGCCTTGGTCGCTCCGGCGGCTTGGATCGATGCGACGACAGGGGCTGGCGGAGCCTCCGACGGATCGTTTTCGGACTGCACTGGTGCGCGGATAACCGCCAGCGACACCCCTTCCGCATGAGTCAAGTCGATACGCAGTGCCGACGCGGAGCGGGGGACGTCGAAATAGGTACGGCCCGCTCGCTCGCCCGGCGAAAGCGCAAAGGGGTGATCGACACCGTCGCGAAGCGCGATCGGCGTGGCTCGCCCTGCCACGCGCTCGATCCGCACCGGCGCATCACCAAGGTACACCCCCTCCCGCCAGAACGAGACATCCACAAGGCGACGATCTCCCACAAGCATCGTCGGGTCATTCCACGCGATGCGCGTCGGCCACGGCCGGACGAAACTCGGCGCCGTCGCCGGTCCGATGACGGTGACACGCGGAGAGCGAGCGACGACGGCGTCACTCTCGAAGATCTCAATGCGTGCTCCCGCGGTCGAGGCGCCACGGTTGTGCGCGAGGACCCAGTAGGTCTGCGCACCCTGACCGACTTGTCTACTGAAATAGGCGTCGCAGCCCTCCAGGGCCGACCCACCCATCGATGCGCAAGCGACTTCGTTTTCGTCGGCTCGTCCATTGCGATTGGTGTCCAGCCCAAGGTACAGAGCAACCGACGCTCCACCCACGACGGCCGCGTCGGCATGGACTCTCCAGCTGGACGCGATCGACGACGAGTTGGCTGGCACTGTTCTGAATTCAACGTGCGTACCGGCCCCCTGCTCGTCGAACGGCGAATCGACGCCCGCCGAAGGAGCAATCGTCACGTTCAAATGAGTCGGTGCGACAAGATCGCCAACCTTGCGCTCAATCGGCCCCACAGTGCTGAATGGCTTGAAGTCGACGATCTGCGAGCCGCTCTGACCTTCGACCTGCAGAGTCGTTCCCGGCGGCACACCCGGTCGCGCGACGATCCGCACATCGGATTCGGAGCACGCGGTTCCGGCGCGATTGCAGAGGCGATAGCGGAACGAATCCTGGATGGCTGTGAATGCCGTCCGCGGCACGTAGGTCAACGTGCCGTTGCGGTTGACTTGCACGCTGCCCGTTGACGGGGCACGTACGATGGTCAAACCGGCGGGCAGCTCCACGTCGCGCGAATCGAAAAGATCGTTCCCGAGCACATCGATCAGCGCATTGGTGGGTTCGCCTGCAGGAACAACGTTCGAAGGCGGTCTCGCCAACACTGTTCGGTCGGGTCTCGCAAAGAGCAGCGGGCGACCACCCAACGACACCGCGATGTCCCATTGGCCACTCGCGGACAGATAACCCGTACCGACAACCTCATACGTCAAGCGGCAGAGGCCGAGGCGCAGGCCCTCGACCACGAGCTCCGCGGAGGCATCAACGCGGCAAATGTCGGGCGTCAACGATTGCACGGCAAAGCGGCTGTCGGAAGGACCAATCACCACCACTGGGAGAACGCGCGGCACGCCGACGTCGATAGCCTCTACTGTTGGCGAAGAAAGGCTGATTCGCGGCGTCACACCGTTCCCGACACTCACGCGGATTGCACTCGTCCAGCGGAAATCCAAGCCGTGATTCGTAGCGGACGAATCGGACACAGCGATCGCAACCGAACGTCCGCTGTCGATGCCGGTCGGCGTACCGCTGATTCGACCTTCGGCATCAAGGGAAACACCGCTGACCAACGTCGTGGGCGTGAACCGGAACGGCGGCGTCGCGCCGACGGCGGAAACCGACAGCTGGCCGCTCACGGGGACGCCCACCTGGAGCGCGACATCCGATCCGAACACCGGGAACCTCAGTGGTGGCTGGATCAGCACGTCGCGGCGAGCCGACGCCGGCGCCATCCCGGCGACGCCGTCAAATCTCGCCTCCAGAGCCACGCGACCGGCATTGGAAAACCTGGCGCTGCAGCTGCCCGTTCCGTCTGCCCGGAGAACCACCGTACACCGGAGGGTTTCGCCTTCGAGGATGTGCACGGGGAGATCCTGCATCGACTGAAGGCTGCGCATGCGAACGCTGACGACGACCGACTGGCCGATCGTGGCGACACCTGCTGCAAATGCCGGCCCGGTGATTTCCAGGTTCGTCGCCGTGACATCGCCGGGAGGGCCGAGGAGCAGCGCCGGCTCGCGATTTCCTGGCGAGCCCACGAGCACGGCATTGCCGGACGCGGAGAGCCCGCGCGCGAAACTGCGCCGTTCGGGCGTTCCGATCGGGGGCGCGGCTTCGATGCTGCCTCCAACCTGCCAAGTTCCCGCGTTCGGCGAATAGAACTTCAGTGCCGAAAGCTCGAGCACGAAGGCACCCCCTGCGGCGAGCGACACCCGACGCAAATCGCCGTCGGCGGCGAACGCGGCGTCAGACGCCACCACGGCCCGCTCCACCCATTGCCCCGAAGGGGTGCGCTCGAAGTGACGGACGCCGCGAAGCGTCGGAATCAACAGACGGCCTGCCCGGAAGCTGGCCCCGCCCCCGTACGCGGACTCGGGAAGCTCATCCCTGAGGATTTCGGCCTCCCACTCCCAGCGCGCGCCACTCCAGCGTAGAGCGTGAAACGCGGTGTAGTCGTCGTACTTGAGTCCCACGACAGCGCTGTCGCCATCAAGAAGGAGGCTCATCAGTCCGGCAAGCTGATCCCAGGCCTGTGCCGATGGTGCCCGTGCGTTGACATCGATGCGCTGCAGAGCCGCCACGCCCGTCACGGCATCGAAGGCGTACAGCGCGCGTTCGTCACGGGCGGCAACGAGCACGTGACGCTCGTTCGCCGCGACGCTCGAACCGAAGCCGTCAACAGTGACGGAGGGAGGCGCCGATCCGCGCAACTCTCGCTCGCGAACCCACAAGCCGGACGCCTCGCGAAACACGACAACATCGCCACGCCAGTCGTCCTGACCGTCGAGGTCGCGGGTGGGCTCTGGCGCACCGACGAACAATCGACCACCGGCTAGGGCCAACGCTGTCCCGAAGCGACCATCCCACCGATCCTGCGGGCGCAAAGTGGCGGAAAACGCGACAGATCGGCTGCTCGGCTCATGTACGAAAAGGTGAACAGCGTCACCGGCGGGGTCGCCTACTGCGGCGAACCTGCCGTCAAGAGCCACCGTTGCGCCGTATTCGGGGCTCCCAGCTACCGGAGCCGCAAGGACATGACGCTCGCCAGCCGAAAGCTGCGCCCAGACAGGCGCCGCGCCCAGCACCGCAGCCATCGAAATCGTCGCGCGAAACGCCGCTCTGCGGATAAAGGTGAAGTCCATTTCTGCACGTCCAGGGAACCTGCCAACAGTTTGCAGGGGTGGCGAGACCGCCGCAACAAAGGCCCCCCTTTCGAGCTTGCGCTCCAAAGCTGCGTGGTGAAGTCGGGGTTCGACCAACCGAAGCCGCTACTGCGGCGCGGGGGGCAGAAAGCATGCGCGAGTGCGCTTCCATGGCCCACGAGCCGGATCAGCCAGCACGGTTCACGGGCTCTACGCCCCCTACTTCGAGCACGACGCCTGCGGGTTTCGACTGATCGCGTCGACGGACGGAGTGCCGATCCACTTCAAATCGGGCGAGCCATGACCAGGTCGCGATGCAGATCGCGGCCCAACGGAAACACCTGTTCGCCCACTTCGACGAAGCCGCACTTCGCATAGAAGGCGATCGCGCGCCGATTCCGCTCCCACACGCCGAGCCAGAGCGCCGCCGTGCCATGCCCGCGCGCCGAGTCGATGCAGGCGTCCATCAGCAGGGCGGCCACGCCCTTGCCGTGGAAGCGCGCGTCCACGTACAGACGCTGCACCTCACAGGCTGACGCCGCCTCGACACACATTGGCCGCACGTGGATCCGCAGCTGGGCGAACCCCGCGATGGCCTCGCCGTCCATCGCCAGCCACGTCTCGAGGGACCGGGCGGCGATCTCCTCGCCCTGATGGCGCTCGCCGAACCTCGTCGCGCAGTGACGATCCATTTCCGCCTCGGTACTCGCTGCCGAGAAGGCGGCGCGGAACGTCGCTTCAGCGAGGCGCGACAGCGCGAGGGCGTCGTCAGCGATGGCGCGGCGCAAGGTGATCACGGTGGTCGCGTCCTCGCGCTTCGGTCCGAGACCGAGGCTAGCAGCGCCGGACATCCGTTGCACGCGCAACCATCCCGCGCACTCGCGACGTGAATACGAATGCAGGGAAACCGCGCGCAGCCGCGCCATTGCTAGCGTTCCGCGTGACGGCGAGCGATTGAAGTCCCGGCTCTAAACCCGCGTGGTGAAGTCGGGGGCCAACCATCGACGCCACTACTGCGAGGGGAGCAGACGGCATGCGTGAGTGCGTGACTTCGACACAGGAGCCGGACCAGCGAACCGACACGGTTCGCGGGCTCCACGACCCGTCCTTCGAACATGACGCCTGCGGCTTCGGCCTGATCGCGTCGCTGGACGGGGTGCCGAAACGCCGCCACGTCGACCTCGCGCTCGATGCGCTGAAGCGCATGTCGCATCGCGGCGCCATCGCCGCCGACGGCGCGTCGGGCGACGGTGCGGGCGTGCTCTTGCAGCGGCCCTCCGCCTGGCTCGCGGCGTGTGCGGCCGACATCGGCGTGGCCCTGCCGCCGCAGTTCGCCTCCGGGCTCGTGTTCCTGCCGCGCGACGTCAGCCAGGCGCAGGCCTCGCGGCAGAAGATTTCCGATGCCGCACGCGAGAGCGGCCTGATCGTCGCCGGCTGGCGCCGCGTGCCGCTGAACCTCGACGCCTGCGGGCCGATCGCCGACGCACGCCGTCCGCACATCGAGCAGCTGTTCGTCGCGCCGGCCGCCACGCTCACCGACGCCGAGTTCCGCCGTGCGCTGTTCGTCGCGCGCCGCCGCGCCGCGCTGGCGCTCGGCAACGATGACGCCGGCTACATCGTCACGCTGTCGGCCGACAGCTTCGGCTTCAAGGCCATGGTGATCCCGGAGCGGCTGCCGCAGCTGTTCCCGGACCTGATGCACCCGGCGATGGCCAGCACCTGCGTCATCGTCCACCAGCGTTTCTCCACCAACACCTCGCCGCGCTGGCCGCTGGCCCAGCCCTTCCGCCACCTCGCGCACAACGGCGAGATCAACACCATCTCGGGCAACCGCGGTTGGGCGCGCGCGCGCCGCGCGCTGTGGAAGGCCGAAGGCCTCGACTTCGCCACGCTGGGCCCGCTGGTCGGCGAGCACGGCTCGGACTCGCAGAGCCTCGACGACATGCTCGAGGTGATGCTGGCCGGCGGCTTCGACGCGCTGGCCGCGCTGCGCATCCTGATCCCGCCGGCGGCGCACACGCTGTCGACGCTGGACCCGGACCTCGCTGCCTTCTACGAGTACTACGCGCTGCACACCGAGCCGTGGGACGGCCCGGCCGCCGTGTCGTTCAACGACGGGCGCTACGCCGGCTGCCTGCTCGACCGCAACGGCCTGCGCCCGGCACGCTGGGCGCGCACCGACGATGCGCTCGTGATCGCTTCCGAGGCCGGCGCCTTCCGCATCGCCGAGGACCAGATCATCGCCAAGGGCCGCCTCGGGCCGGGCGAAATGATCGCCGTGGAACTGGAATCGGGCCGCGTGCTCGACAGCGGCGCCATCGACCGCATCAACGCCGGCCGCCACCCGTTCAAGCGCTGGCTGAAGGATGGCGTCAGCTACCTCGTTTCCGACCTGATCGACCCGGCGCTCGCCGCCGAGCCCTTCGACGACCTGGTGCTGGCGCGCTTCCAGCGCCGCTTCGGCCTCACCCGCGAGGAGCGCGACGGCATCCTCAAGGTGCTGGCCGAGACCGAGGGCGAGGCCGTGGGCTCGATGGGCGACGACACGCCGCTGCCGGCGATGTCGCAGCGCCTGCGTTCGCTATACGACAGCTTCCGCCAGGCCTTCGCGCAGGTGACGAACCCGCCGATCGACCCGCTGCGCGAGACGGTGGTGATGTCGCTGGTGACGCAGATCGGCGCCGAGAAGAACGTCTTCGAGGCCAAGCCCGAACACGCCCGCCAAGTGCAGCTGAACTCGCCGCTGCTGAGCCAGCGCAAGCTGCGCGAGCTGCTGGCCTTGCCCGACTACGCCGAGAAGCACGCGCTGCTGCACCTGTACTGCCGCGACGGCGAAGGCATGGAAGCGGCGATCCGCCGCGTGCGCGACGAAGCCATCGCGGCCGTGCGCGGCGGCGCGGTGGTACTGCTGCTGTCCGACCGCTACCCGCCGGACGGCGCCCGCGCCATCCACGCCCTGCTCGCCACCGGCGCCGTGCACCACGGCCTCGTCGACGCCGGCCTGCGCTGCGCCTGCAACCTGATCATCGAGACCGGCACGGTGCGCGACGCGCACCACGTGGCCTGCCTCGTTGGCGTGGGCGCGACCTTCGTCTACCCCTACCTCGCCTACCAGACGCTGCACGCCATGCAGCGCCACGGCCAGCTCACCCTGCCGGGTGACGCCAAGGAGCCGGGCCGACGCTTCCGCCGTGGCGTGAAGAAGGGCCTGCTCAAGATCCTCTCGAAGATGGGCGTGAGCTGCCTGTCGAGCTACCGCGGCGCGCGCCTGTTCGAGATCGTGGGCCTCGCTCCCGAGGTCGTCGAACTGTGCTTCCCCGGCACGCCGAGCCGCATCGGCGGCGCCGGTTTCGCCGAGCTCGATGCCGACGCCGCGGAGTTCGCCGAACTGGCCGACGACGACGCGGCACCGCTCGAGATCGGTGGACTGATGCAGTACCGCCCCGGCGGCGAGTACCACATGGCCAACCCCGACGTGGTCATCGCCCTGCAGCGCGCGGTGATGAGCGAGGCGCCCGAAGACTGGGACGCCTTCCGCCGCGCGGTGGACGAGCGCCCGCCCTCCGCGCTGCGCGACCTCTTCGCGCTGAAGGCGCTCGGCCCGGCCGTGCCGCTG
The DNA here is from genome assembly GCF_027531545.1 of Silanimonas sp. GTDB lineage: Bacteria > Pseudomonadota > Gammaproteobacteria > Xanthomonadales > Xanthomonadaceae > Silanimonas. The sequence goes on from NZ_JAPZSC010000001.1 coordinate 170,101, forward strand.
GACGAGGTCGAACCGGCGAGCGCGATCCTGTCGCGCTTCGACTCCGCGGGCATGAGCCTCGGCGCGCTATCGCCCGAGGCCCACGAAGCGCTGGCCACGGCGATGAACCGCCTCGGCTGCCGCAGCAATTCCGGTGAGGGTGGCGAAGACGCCGCGCGCTACGGCACCGAGCGGCGCAGCAAAATCAAGCAGGTGGCCTCCGGCCGCTTCGGCGTGACGCCGCATTACCTGGTCAATGCCGAAGTGCTGCAGATCAAGGTGGCGCAGGGCGCGAAGCCCGGCGAAGGCGGCCAGCTGCCCGGCCACAAGGTCGACGCGCTGATCGCGCGGCTGCGCCACGCCAAGCCCGGCATCGGCCTGATCTCGCCGCCGCCGCACCACGACATCTATTCGATCGAAGACCTCGCCCAGCTGATCTACGACCTCAAGCAGATCAACCCCGAGGCGCTGATCTCGGTGAAGCTGGTCGCGCATGCGGGCGTAGGCACGATCGCGGCCGGCGTGGCGAAGGCGCAGGCGGACTTCATCACCATCTCCGGCCATGACGGCGGCACCGGCGCGAGCCCGATCAGCTCGATCCGCTACGCCGGTTCGCCGTGGGAGTTGGGCCTGGCGGAAGCGCAGGAGACGCTGCGCCGCAACGGCCTGCGCGAGCGCGTGCGCCTGCAGACCGACGGCGGCTTGAAGACCGGCCTCGACGTCATCAAGGCCACGCTGATGGGCGCCGACAGCTTCGGTTTCGGCACCGTCCCGATGATGGCGCTGGGCTGCAAGTACCTGCGCATCTGCCACCTCAACACCTGCGCCACCGGCGTCGCCACGCAGGAGCCGCGACTGCGCGCGCAGCACTTCAAGGGCCTGCCCGAGCGCGTCATCGCCTACTTCACGTATCTCGTCGAGGACGTGCGCCGGCACCTCGCCGCGCTCGGCGCCCGCTCGCTGGAGGAACTGATCGGCCGCGCCGACCTGCTGGTCGAACGCGAAGATGTTCCGCATCGCCAGCAGCTGCTCGACCTCTCGCGCTTGAAGGCGAGTGCCTTGCTGCCGGGCCCGGCCTCGCACCGTGCCGCACCGCCGATTGCCGCACCGCCCAGCCCGCTCGCACAACAACTTCTGGATGAAGCCTTCCCCGAACTGAAGGCCGGCCGCAGCGTGCGTCGCGAAGTGCGCATCGACACGCAGGACCGCAGCCTCGGCGCCGGCCTCGCCGGTGCGCTGGCCAAGACCTTCGGCGACGCCGCGCCGCCCGGCACGCTGGAACTGCACTGCCACGGCAGTGCCGGCCAGAGCTTCGGCGCCTTCAACGCGAAGGGCGTGCACCTGCACCTGCACGGCGAAGCCAACGACGGCGTCGGCAAGGGCATGGCCGGCGGCCGCATCGTGATCGCGCCGCCCGCGGGGCACCGCTACACCCCACAGCACGCGACCATTCTTGGGAACGCGGCGCTGTATGGCGCCACCGGCGGCGAGCTCTACGCCGTGGGTCGCGGCGGCGAACGTTTCGGCGTGCGCAATTCCGGCGCCACCACGGTGATCGAGGGCATCGGCGACCACGGCTGCGAGTACATGACCGGCGGCCAGGTGCTGGTGCTGGGCCGCACGGGCCTGAATTTCGGCGCCGGCATGACCGGCGGCTTCGCCTACGTGCTCGACATCGACCGCGGCTTCGTCGACCGCTACAACCATGAGCTCGTGGACATCCATCGCCTCGAGGCCGAATCGATGGAGAACCACCTGCAGCACCTGCGGAACCTGCTGCGCACGCACGCGAAGCTGGCCGGCAGCGCGCAGGCGCGCGAGCTGCTCGAGGATTTCCGCGAGGTGATCGGCAAGTTCTGGCTGGTGAAGCCGAAGGCCGCGAGCCTCGATTCGCTGGTCGCCGCATTGAAGAGGGCCGCCTGATGCCACGCGCGCAATTCGATTTCCTCGACCTGCCCCGGCAGATGCCGAAGGAACTGGCCGTCGCCACGCGCCTGGGCCTGGACGTCGAGATCTACGGCAAGTTCGAACCCGCCGAAGCCAAAGCCCAGGCCGGGCGCTGCCTCGACTGCGGCAACCCCTACTGCAGCAACGGCTGCCCGGTCGGCAACGCGATCCCGCAATGGCTGGAGCTGGTGCGTCAGGGCCGCCTGTTCGAAGCCGCCACGCTCGCGCACGAGACCAACCCACTGCCCGAGATCTGCGGGCGCGTCTGCCCGCAGGACCGCCTCTGCGAGGGCGCCTGCACGCTGGAGACCGGCTTCGACGCCGTCACCATCGGCAGCATCGAGAAGTACCTCGTCGACGAGGCTTTCAAGCAGGGCTGGCGCCCCGACCTGTCGCGGGTGAAGCCGCGCAAGGAACGCGTCGCCGTCGTCGGTGCCGGCCCGGCCGGCCTCGCCTGCGCCGACCGCCTCGTGCGTGCGGGCGTGTCGGTGACGGTGTTCGACCGCCACGACGAGATCGGCGGCCTGCTCACCTTCGGCATCCCGCCCTTCAAGCTTGAGAAGTCGGTGATCGCTACGCGCCGGCAGGTGCTCGAAGGCATGGGCGTGCGTTTCCAGCTTGGCCTCGACGTGGGCCGCGACATCGAGTTCGGCAAGCTCATCGCCGGGCACGACGCGGTGTTCGTCGGCACCGGCGCCACCACGCCGGTCGACGCGCGCCTCCCGGGGCAATCGCTGCCCGGCGTGCTGCCGGCCCTGCCCTTCCTGATCGCCAACGCCCGCCGCGTGCTCGGCCGCACGCTCGACGCCGACGATGCCGCGATGCTCGACCTCAAGGGCAAGCGCGTGCGCGTGCTCGGCGGCGGTGACACCGCCATGGACTGCGTGCGCACCGCGCGTCGCCTGGGGGCTGCCGAAGTCAGCTGCGTGTACCGCCGCGACGCCGAATCCATGCCGGGCTCGCGCCGCGAGGTGAAGAACGCCCGCGACGAGGGCGTCGAGTTCTTGTTCCATCGCGCGCCGCTGGCCATCGAGGGCGAGGGCCGCGTGCAGGCCCTGCGCGTGGCCCGCACCGAGGCCGCCGGACGTGGGGCCTTCTCGATCGTCGAGGGCGAATCGGAAACGCTCGCCGCGGACGTGGTGATCCTTGCCTTCGGCTACCGCGCCAGCCCGCCCGCGTGGCTGGCCGAGCACGGCGTGCGCCTCGCCGACAGCGGCCTGATCGTCGGAGGCGGCGCTTCCCCTTACCAGACCTCGGTGCCCAAGCTCTGGGCCGGCGGCGACGCGCTGCGCGGCGCCGACCTCGTCGTCACGGCGGTGCGCGACGGCCGCGACGCGGCGGCGGCCATGCTGCGGCAGTTCAAGGGCATCGCCATCCGCACGGCGGCATGACGGAGGGGCGGCGTACAATGCCGCCCTTCCCGTTTCGACCTCCCGCCCGCCATGAGCCTCTCCGCCGACACCCGCGCCCGCATCGAATCCATCCTCAGCTCGCACGAGGTGGTGCTGTTCATGAAGGGCAGCCCGCAGCGTCCGCAGTGCGGGTTCTCGATGAAGGCCTCGAGCATCGTGGGCGGCATCGTCGCCGAGTACGCCCACGTCGACGTGCTGCAGGACCCGGAGATCCGCGAGGGCATCAAGGTTTACGGCCAGTGGCCGACCATCCCGCAGCTCTACGTGAAGGGCGAGCTGGTCGGCGGTTCGGACATCATCGAGCAGATGATGAACTCCGGTGAGCTGCATGCCCTGCTGGGCGGCGCCACGCCGGACCGCACGCCACCGACGATCACGATCACCGACGAGGCCGCCGCGCAGATCCGCAAGGCCATGGCCGACCAGGGCGACGGCCTCGCCCTGCACATGGCGGTCGACGCCAAGTTCAACAGCCGCTTCGAGCTGAAGCCGGCCACCGGGCAGGAAGTCAGCGCCACGGCGAACGGCATCACCGTGCACTTCGACCTCGCCAGCGCGCCGCGCGCCAACGGCATCGCGATCGACTGGGTAGACAACGGCGTCCGCGGTGCCGGCCTGTCGATCACCAACCCGAACGCCCCGGCCCAAGTGCGCCCGCTGTCGGTGAAGGACCTCGCGGCGCGTCTCGCCGAGTTCACCGTCATCGACGTGCGCCCGCCGCAGGCCCGCACCCTGGCCGCATTCCCGGCGTCGCACGCGGTCCTCGACGAGACCACGCACGACGACCTCGCGGCGCTGCCGAAGGACACGAAGCTGGCTTTCCTGTGCCACCACGGCAACAGCAGCCGGCAGGCCGCCGAGCATTTCCGCGGCCTCGGCTTCACGCAGGTCTACAACGTGGAAGGTGGCATCGACGCCTGGTCGACCGACGTCGACGGCTCGGTCCCCCGCTACTGAGGCGAACGGCCCACCGGGCGCAAGGCGCCCGGATCACCGTCAATCCACGTCAACGAAGGCCGCGCCGGGCGCGATCCACCCTTCCGTTCATGGCGCGTGTAGAGTTTTTGCGCTAAACAGCGGAGTGACGCCCCGAAAAGCCGGGAAAAACCCGGCGCGGTGGCACGGAGATGGCGATGAACCGTGGAATGTTTTGGATGGTCCCGACGGCGGCCCTCGGCCTGCTGGTCGGTTGTGGTGGCGGCGCCACCCCGGCGGATGTGGCCGCCCAGGCTTGCGATGCGCAGGTGCGCACCCAGCTGGGCGCCAAGCCCTACACGCTGGATCTGAAGATGCTGGCGGAAACGATGAAGGACGACGGCCGCGGCAGTTTCCTGCTGGCCTCGCAGGTCACCGTCGACGCCGGTCTCGCCAGCCAGACCGTGCAGGTGCTCGAGTGCACGGTGCGCATGGGCGCCGAGAACACCAGCGCCGAAGTCTTGAACGTCCGCTTCATCTGGTGAGCCGCGGGGCGGCATGGCCGCCCCCGAACCCGCCGCGCTTCAGTCGAAGCGCAGGTGCTTCACCGACTTCCCGTGGCGACGCACCAGCTTCAGCGCCTCGATACCGATGGTGATGTGGCGCTCGACGAAGTTCGCGCTGACCACCTTGTCGGACGCTTCCGTCTTCACGCCTTCCGGGATCATCGGCTGGTCCGAGACCAGCAACAGCGCGCCCGAGGGAATGCTGTTGGCGAAGCCGGCGGCGAACACCGTCGCCGTCTCCATGTCGATGGCCATGCAGCGCAGCTTGCGCAGGTATTCCTTGAACGCCTCGTCGTGCTCCCAGACGCGGCGGTTGGTCGTGTAGACCGTACCCGTCCAGTAGTCGTGCTCGAGGTCGCGGATCATCGTCGACACCGCGCGCTGCAGCGCGAAGGCCGGTAGCGCCGGCACTTCCGGCGGCAGGTAGTCGTTGCTGGTGCCCTCGCCGCGGATCGCCGCGATCGGCAGCACGAGGTCGCCGAGCTGGTTCTTGCGCTTCAGGCCGCCGCACTTGCCGAGGAACAGCACGGCCTTCGGCGACACGGCGCTGAGCAGGTCCATCACCGTCGCCGCGTTGGCGCTGCCCATGCCGAAATTGATCATGGTGATGCCGTCGACGGTGGCGCTCGGCATGGGGCGGTCGCGGCCGACGACCTCGGCGCCCGTCAAGCGCGAGAACACGTCGAGGTAGCCGCCGAAATTGGTCAGCAGCACGTGGGGGCCGAATTCCTCCAGCGGCACGCCGGTGTAGCGCGGCAACCAGTTGGAGACGATCTCGTTCTTGTCCTTCATGGGTGTCCTTCTCTTCTCGTTCGCCCGGGGATTTTGCCACGCGGGCCGCCCGCGCCCGCGCCGGGGCCCATGACCTTCGGCCTAGTTGATGGGCCTTGGGGCCGGGCTAGGGTGTCGGCTTCCCTTGCTGGAGCCCGCGATGCGACCGCTTGATCTCCGAACCACCGCCCTCGCCGCCGCCCTGGCGCTCGGCCTCGGCGCCACCGCCGACGCCCGGGTCACCGTGCTGAAGGACGACCCGTACCCCAGCACCTACGAACGCATCGCCGCGCAGGACACGCTGATCCGCAATGCCACCGTGCTGGTGGGCGACGGCACGCGGCTGGAGAACGCCGACGTGCTGCTGCGCGACGGCAAGGTCGCGCGCGTGGGCCAGGGCCTCGACGCCCCTCGCGGCTCGACGGTGGTCGATGGCACCGGCAAGTGGATCACGCCGGGCCTGATCGACGTGCACTCGCACCTTGGCGTGTACGCCTCGCCGGGCCTCGACGCCCACAGCGACGGCAACGAGATGACCAACCCCGTGACCTCGCAGGTCTGGGCCGAGCACGCCGTGTGGCCGCAGGACCCGGGCTTCGGCACGGCGCTCGCCGGCGGCGTGACTTCGATGCTGGTTCTGCCGGGCAGCGGCAACCTGATCGGCGGCCGCGGCGTGGTGCTGAAGAACGTGCCGGGCGAGACCTACCAGCAGATGAAGTTCCCCGGCGCACCGTGGAGCCTGAAGATGGCCTGCGGCGAGAACCCGAAGCGCTTCTATGGCGGGCAGGGCGCGGCACCGATGACCCGCATGGGCAACGTCGCCGGCTACCGCAACGCCTTCATCGACGCCCGCGAGTACCTCGGGAAGCTCGACGACGAGGAGCCGCCGAAACAGGACCTCCGCCTCGAGACCCTCGCCGCCGCGATGAACGGCGAGATCCAGGTGCAGATCCACTGCTACCGCGCCGACGAGATGGCGATCATGCTCGACCTCGCCGAGGAGTTCGACTTCAAGGTGGCCGCGTTCCACCACGGCGTCGAGGCCTACAAGATCGCCGATCGCCTCGCCGAGGCCGGCACCTGCGGCGCGCTCTGGGCCGACTGGTGGGGCTTCAAGGCCGAGGCCTATGACGCGGTGCAGGAGAACATCCTGATCGTCGACCGTGCGAATGAGGGCAAGGGCTGTGCGGTGGTGCACTCGGATTCGGCCGAAGGCATCCAGCGCCTCAACCAGGAAGCCGGCAAGGTCATCGGCGTCGGCCGTCGCGCCGGCATCGACATCGCGCCCGAACACGCCGTGCGCTGGATCACCCAGAACGCCGCGCAGACGCTCGGCATCCAAGAGCAGGTCGGCACGCTCGAGCGCGGCAAGATGGGCGACGTGGTGCTGTGGAACCAGAACCCCTTCAGCGTCTACGCCAGGGCCGAGAAGGTCTGGATCGATGGTGCGCTGATGTTCGACCACAACGACCCGGCGCTGCAGCCGGTCTCCGACTTCACGCTCGGCCAGGAGCCCCTCTGATGCGCGCCCTCTCCGTCCTCGCCGGCGCCGTCGCGCTGGCCCTCGCCGGCTTCGCTTCCGCGCAGTCGGTCGTCTTCATCGACAACGCCAAGGTCCATACCGCCGGTGCCGCCGGCACGTTGGCCAATGGCGATGTCGTCATCACCAATGGCGTCATCAGCGCCGTCGGCGCCGAGCTGGCCGCGCCCGCCGGTGCCACCCGCATCGATGCCAAGGGCCAGCCGCTGACGCCGGGCCTGTTCGCCGGCCTCACCGCGCTCGGCCTCGAAGAGATCAGCGCGGAATCGAGCACGGTGCACCAGAACCTCGGCGCCGCGACGCCGCACGTGCATCCGGGCGAGACGCGCTGGCGTCCAGAGTTCGACGTGCTGCCCGCCTACAACCCGCGCTCGCAGGTGATCGGCGTCAACCGCATCGAGGGCCTCACCTTCACCGTGCTCGCCCCCGGCGCGCTCGAGGAAGGCAGCTTCGTCGCTGGCCAGGGCGGCGCGGTGCGTTTCGACGGTGGCTTCGACGCCCTCGTGGACGGCAGCCGTTCGCTCTTCGTCGATCTCTCCAACGGCGCCGTGGCGATGTCCGGCGGCAGCCGGGCCGGCCAGTACATGCTGCTCGACCAGGCGATCCGCGAGGCCAAGCCGCCCGCGTCGCCGATGATGATGGTCTCGCCGGGCCACGGCCTGCTGACGCCGGCCGGTCGCGACGCGATGAGCCGCTATCTGCGCGGCGGCCGCGTGGTGTTCACCGTCGACCGCGCCGCCGACATCCGCCAGGTGATCGCGCTGGGCCAGCGTTACGGCTTCCAGCCGGTGATCAATGGCGGCGCCGAAGCGTGGATCGTCGCAAACGAACTCGCCGCGGCGAAGGTGCCGGTGCTGCTCGACGCGCTGGTGAACCTCCCGGGCAGCTTCGACCAGCTCGGCGCGCGCCTCGACAACGCGGCCAAGCTGCATGCCGCCGGCGTCACCGTCGCGTTCTCGCAGGCCGGCGACGCCACGCACAATGCCCGCAAGATCCGCCAGCTCGCCGGCGTGGCCGCGGCCCACGGCCTGCCCTGGGAGACCGCGCTCGCGGGCCTCACCTCGGCGCCGGCGAAGGTGTTCGGCATCGACGCGAAGATCGGCAGCATCGAAGTCGGCAAGACGGCCGACCTCGTGCTGTGGAACGGCGACCCGCTGGAAGTGACGACGACCGCCACGCAGGTGTTCGTCGGCGGCCGCGCGGTGCCCATGCAGTCGCGGCAGACGCTGCTGCGCGACCGCTACCTCGCGCCGAAGGGCGAGCGTTCGCGGCTGTATCCGGCGGGGCGCTGAGCGCCTTCAAGGGCAAGAGCGGCGCCTGCCACGCGTAACGGTAGGCCGCTCTTCGCGGACTCGGGGCTGTCCTGCCCCGAGCCGCGCGCTCGCCATCCATGGCTCGCTTGTCGCTGGCCCACCGCCACGCGGGCGCGGCGCAGCCTCGCCTGGAATCCATCGCACGCGCCGCACTAGCTGAGGTGGGGCCGCGACACCGGCGCAAGCTCGCGAGATTTTGTTCGGCCGCGACGGTCGGTATTCGAGGGTCGGCCTGCGGGCGACGCGAATAAGGAGCCCCAGCGCGATGGCCAGGCGATGGCCCGAAGGGCGGCTCAGGGATGAGCCGCCGCTCGAGCGACATGGACGTCGCATTCGAGCGGGCCGCCGGGTCGATCACATTCATGGTGATGGGGCGGGCGAGCGTCGCCCACAGGCCGACCCTCGCAACGCAAACCCGTCACAGCCCCAGCGCGAACAGCCCGAGGCAAAGCAGCAAGCCGAGGCCCGGCACGATGACCGTCAGGGCGCCGACCGGCAGGTAGGCGTCCTTGTGGGTTTCGCCGCAGATGGCGCGGATGGTCGTGACGACGTAGCCGTTGTGCGGCAGCGAATCCAGCACGCCCGAGCTGATCGCCACGGAGCGGTGCAGCTGGTCCGGATTCACGCCTTGGGCGAGGAAGATCGGCGCGATGATCGGTAGCGCGATGGCCTGGCCACCCGAGGCCGAGCCCGTCATCGCCGCGATCAGGCTCACCGCGATGGCCGCGGTCGCCACGCCGGAACCCGGCATGTGCGTGATCGCCTCCACGGCCACGCCGAAGGCGGGTGACAGCTTCGCCACGGCGCCGAAACCGACCACCGCCGCGGTATTGCCGATCGCGATCAACGCCCCCGTGCTGCCCTCGCCGATGGCCTTGGCCGGTTGCCGCAACGTGCGCACGCACAAGAGCCCGACGGCCGCGCAACCCGAGAGCAGCGCGACGATCAGTGCGGACACGCCGAACGCGTCGTGCAGCGCGAAGGACACGCCGAGGACCACGAGCGTGGGCAGAAACGCGGCCCACAGTGGCGGGAGATCGGCGCGCAGCTCGCCGGGATCGCCTTCGCGGGATTCGAAGCGTTCACCCCGGGCCTTGGCCCGCTTCAGCATCCAGCCCAGCCAGAGCTGGCCGACCACCGCCATGAACAGCGCCGTGACGAGGCTCGCCTCCCACGCCGCCCAAGGCGTGGTGTCGAGGTAGGGAATCGGAATCCAGTTCTGGATTTCCGGCGAACCCGCCGAAGTCATGGTGAAGGTGACGGAGCCGAAGGCCAGCGCCGCGGGGATGAAGCGCCGCGGCAGGTCGGCGGCACGGAACAGGGCGAGCGCCGCCGGGTAGACCGAGAACGCGACCACGAACAGGCTGACGCCACCGTAGGTCAGGATGGCGCAGGCCAGCACGACGGCCAGCGCCGCGTGCGATGGGCCCAGATGGCGCATCACCGCCGCGGCGATCGCATCGGCCGCGCCACTGTCCTCCATCAGCTTCCCGAAGATCGAGCCGAGCAGGAACATGAAGAACCAGTTCGTCACGAAGCCGGTGAAGCCCCCCATGTAGGCACCGACGAGATTCGGTGCCCCCTCGAGGGCCAGTGGCGGCAGCAGGGCGATGCCGGAGGTCAGGGCGACCAGCAAAGCGCACAGCGGCGTGGCGACGAACAGGTTCCAACCGCGCATGGTCAGCACGATCAGCAAGGCAAGGGCGAGGGCGAGGCCGAGGGCGCTCAGCATCGGGACGGGCTCCGTACGGGACGGCGGCAGCATGCGCGGCGGCCTCCGGGGCGCGTGATTGGACGAACGTACAGGTGCTACCCCCGGGGCCCGGGCCTAGTCTGCGCAGCAACCGCGCCGGGGGGCGCGCTCCACACTATTGGGGGAAGACCGATGTTCCGCAGCGCACTCAGCACCGCCATCCACGCCGCCCTGCTCGCGGGCCTCGTCGCCACGCCGGCCGCCTTCGCGCAGTCGGCGCCGGTCGAAGACGCGTCGCAAGCGAAGACGCTCGATGCCGTCACCGTCACCGCGCGGAAGCGCGAGGAGACCCTTCAGGACGTGCCGATCGCGGTGACGGCCTTCACCGCGGACGCGCTGGACCGCCTCGGCACGCGCGATATCGCCGACCTCGATGCGCAGGTGCCGAACCTGACGATCTATGCGGCCCGCGGCTCCAGCTCGACGCTGACGACGTTCATCCGCGGCGTCGGCCAGGCGGATCCGCTGTGGGGCGTCGATCCGGGCGTCGGCCTCTACCTCGATGACGTCTACATCGCCCGTCCGCAGGGCGCGCTGCTCGATGTGTTCGACGTCGAGCGCATCGAAGTGCTGCGCGGCCCGCAGGGCACGCTGTACGGCAAGAACACCATCGGCGGCGCCATCAAGTACATCTCGCGCGGCCTGCCCACCGAATTCGACGGCAACGCCTCCGTCACCGTGGGGAACTACGGCCAGCTCGACGTCAAGGCCGCCATCGGCGGCCCGATCGCGGCGAACGGCGGCCTTCGCGGCCGCATCGCGGTCGCCAAGCTGGATCGCGACGGCTTCGGCGAGAACCGCGTCACGGGCGCCGATGTCAGCGACAAGGATGTGTTCGCGGTGCGCGGCCAGCTCGGCGCCTTCGTCAACGACAACCTCGACATCCAGTTCGCCTTCGACATGGTCGACGACCAGAGCGGCGTGCGCGGCGCGCAGATGCTGGAAGCGAACCGCTTCAACGCCGCGTTCTTCCCGGCCCTGGGCGCGTTCCCGCCGCTGAACGACCGCTACGACGTGCGCAACGGCCTGCCGAACATCAACGACACGACCATCGAGGGCGCGTCGACGACGGTGAACTGGCGCGCCACCGAGGACCTGACGCTGAAGTACGTGCTCGCCAAGCGCCAGAGCGACACCGAGACCAACATCGACTTCGACACCACGCCCGCCCAGATCGCCGACGTGAGGGCCCTCTACGCCGACGAGCAGGTGAGCCACGAGCTGCAGGCGAACTGGGACGGCGGCGGCCGCTCGCGCGGCGTCATCGGCCTCTACGCCTTCGATGGCGAGGCCGGCGGCCAGGTGCTCAACAACTTCTTCAACCTGAGCTTCGGCGACACGCAGGGCACGGTGTTCACCGAGAGCGTCGCCCTGTACGCCGACTGGACCTTTGACCTCAGCGACCGGCTGTCGCTCGATGTCGGCGCCCGCTACACCGACGAGGACAAGCGCGCGAAGGTGCTGAACCGTTGCTACACCAGCGCCGCGTTCACCACCCTTCGCGACTGCACGCCGGCCGTGCTCACCGACGACCCGGCCGCGGCGAACTTCGACCGCACCATCAACTTCAAGAACACCTCGCCGAAGATCGCGCTGAACTTCGACGTCAGCGACAACGTGATGGTCTACGGCCTCGCGTCGCGCGGCTTCAAGTCCGGCGGCTACAACATCCGCGCGCAGGCGACGCTGGTGCCGCGCTCCGCCCTGCCCTTCGACGACGAAGTCGTGGACAGCTTCGAGGTCGGCGCCAAGATGGGCCTGCTCGACCAGCGCCTGTTCCTGAACCTCGCCGCCTTCCACAACAAGTACGAGGACATCCAGCTCTCGGTGTTCACGGCGAACCCGGCGGGCGGCTTCTTCGGCGACTTCACGAACGCCGGCAAGGGCACCGTGCAGGGCCTCGAAGCCGAGTACCAGTGGCTGCTGAGCGATGCCTTCACGATCAGCGGCAACCTCGCCTGGCTGGACGCCCAGTACGACGAGTTCCTGTTCGCCGGCGTGGACATCGCCAACGAGCAGGAATTCACCAACGCCCCGGAGTTCTCCGGCGCGATCAACCTCGAGTGGCGCACGGCCGTGGGTGACGCCGGTGAACTCACCGCGCGCGTCGGCTACAGCTACCAGAGCGAGGTCGTGGCCACGACCGAAATCATCCGCAGCAACGTGCCGCCGGCTGCACCCTTCGGCCGCCTGCCGATCAGCCAGGACGGCTACGGCCTCGTGACGGCCGGCGTCGTCTGGCAGAGCGGCGGCCCGTGGTCGGTGTCCCTGCAGGGCACCAACCTGACCGACAAGGAGTACCTGACGACGGGCTACAACCTCGCGCAGGCGCTCGGCGTCTACACCGGCTTCTACGGCGCGCCGCGCCAGTACAGCCTGTCGGTCCGCTACGACTTCTGAGCGCTTCGATGACCCACCGCCACCCGCTGGTCCTCGTCCTCGCCGCGATGCTCGGCGGCCTCGCGGGCTGCAGCGGCGAGCAGGCACCGCCGCTGGCTGCGATCACGCTCGATGCCTCGCGCGTGGCCGTGGCCGGTCTTTCGTCCGGTGCGTACATGGCCACCCAGGTGCACGTCGCGCTGAACACGCGCGTGCACGGCGCGGCGCTTGTGGCCGGCGGGCCCTACGGCTGCGCGCAGGGACAACTCGAGATCGCACTCGGCCCGTGCATGACGGCGCAGCCCGCCCTGCCGGAGACGGCGACGCTCGTCGCGAGCGCGGAACAGCGCGCCGCGCAGGGCACGATCGATCCCCTGTCGGCGTTCGACGGCGACCGCGTGTTCGTCATGCACGGCACGGGCGATGCGCTGGTCTCGCCGTCGCTCGCTCCGGTGACGGCGGACGTGCTCCGCGCCCTCGCGGGCGATTCGGCCAAGGTGACGCTCGACGACCAGCGGGCCTTCGGGCACGGCTGGCCGACGTTGGATGCCGGCGCCCCGTGCGAGCAGCCCGTTTCCCCGTGGCTGCTCGACTGCCGCATTGATGCGGCCGGAGAAACGATGGCCGCGCTGTTCGGCGTCGAAGCTTCACCGCCCGCGGCCGCCGCAGCGGCCAGCGACGGCACCTTGGCCCGCTTCGACCAACGCGAACTGGCACCCGACGGTGCGGCGGGCTTGGCCGATACCGGCTTCGTCTACACACCGAAGGCCTGCGCCGGTGCGGCCTGCGGCGTGCTGGTGGTGTTCCACGGCTGCCAGCAGAACGAGGAGACCGTGGGCGAGGCTTTCGTGCGCGATGCCGGCTTCAACCGCTGGGCCGACGTGCATCGCGTCGTCGTGGTCTATCCTCAGACGCAATCGAGCTACATGCCGCTGAATCCGAAAGCATGCTGGGACTGGTGGGGCTACGGCGGCGCCGACTACGACCTGAGGACGGGCGGGCAGATCCGCTTCGTCGCGGCCGTGCTCGACCGCCTCGCCGGCACGCGCTGAACACGAACGCCACCTCGCGTCGCGAGGGCCCATTGGCATGTTGAACGAATGGGGCGTGCTGCTGGCGGCGGTGCTGTGGCTGGGCCTGCTGTTCGGCACGGCCGTGTGGGGCGAACGCCATCCGCAGGCGCTGTCGAAGCATTGGGGCGTGGTGTTCTCGCTCTCGCTGGCGGTGTACTGCACCAGCTGGACCTTCTTCGGCACGGTGCAGCAGGCGCGTGATTCCGGCTGGGCGCTGACGCCCACCTTCCTCGGCACGCTGCTGCTGTATGCACTGGCTTTCCCGGTGGTGCTGAAGCTCTTCCGACTCGCGCGCGAGCTCAACAGCACTTCCCTGGCCGACTTCATCGCCACACGCCTCGGGCGCAGTTCCGCGCTGGCCGCCACCGTCACCGCCATCGCGGTGATCGGCATGGTTCCGTACCTCGCACTGCAGCTGAAAGCCGTGGCCATGAGCCATGGCCTCATCACCCGCGGCAGCGACCTCGCCGCGCCGCCGGAGCAGGACAGTGCGCTGTACGTGGCGATCGCCCTCGGCGCGTTCGCGATGCTGTTCGGCACGCGCCGGGCGTCGGCCGTCGAGCACAACCGCGGCCTCGTGCTGGCGATGGCGGCGGAATCGCTGCTGAAGCTCGCCGCGATGCTCGGCCTCGGGCTGTGGCTGCTGATGCGGCCCGGCGGCTGGTCCGACACGCCGCTGCCCGTCGTCGAAGGCGGCACCGACGGCTTCCCCGCCCTGGTGCTGCTCGGCGCGCTGGCGATGCTGACACTGCCCCACCAGTTCCACGTCGGCATCGTCGAAGCGCGCGACGAAGGCCACCTTCGCACCGCGCGCTGGCTGTTCCCGCTTTACCTCGTGCTGATCGCGCTACCGGTGCTGCCGCTGGCGATGGCGGGCGAAGCCACCTTGGGCGCCATGGGCGTGCCCGCCGATCTCTACGTGCTGGCCCTGCCCTTGGCCGACGGTGCGCCCGGCATGGCCCTGCTCGCCTTCCTCGGCGGGCTGTCGGCGGCGACCGGCATGCTGATCCTCGCCACGCTGACGCTCAGCGTGATGATCGGCAACCACTGGCTCACGCCGCTGCGCCTGCGTGGCGGCTGGCGCGCCGGCGACGGCGATCTGCGCGGTGCCGTGCTGCGCCAGCGTCGCTTCGCCATCGCCGCGGTGCTGGCGCTGGCCTGGGGCTACAGCCGCGTGCTGGGCGACGACGGCGCGCTCGCCGACCTTGGCGCGCTGTCGTTCTCCGGCCTCGGCACGCTGGCCCCCGCGGTCGGCTTCGCGCTGTGGCGGCCGCAGACGCCGCCCTGGGCGGTGATCGCCGGCCTGGTCGCAGGCTTCCTGGTCTGGGCGTGGGTGCTGCTGCCGGGCGTGGCCGAGCCGATGGGCCTCGCGCTCGTCGACCGGAACAGCGCGCCCTTCGGATGGGCGTGGCTGTCGCCGGACGGCCTGTTCGGGCTGGGCGGCTGGAGCCCCTTGAGCCGCGGCGTGGCCGCCAGCCTCCTGGTGGGCACCGCCGTGCCGCTGCTGCTGGCGAGCTGGCGCGGTACGGCGGGCGACCGCCGTGATGGCCCGCTCGATGTCGCCGCGGTGAGGCGGCTGGCCTCGCGCTTCCTGGCTACGGATCGCCTCGACGCCGCGCTGCGCGATGCGCCGGCCACCGGACTGCTGCCCGCGGCGCAGTTGGCCCGCGTGGAACGCGAACTGGCGGCCGTCGTCGGCGCCTCCTCCGCGCGCCTGCTGCTCGATGCGCTGCGCCAGCCCAGCGGCCCGGCGCCGGAGCAGGTGGCGGAACTCGTCGACGAGGCCACGCAGGGTCTGCGCTTCAACCAGCAGCTTCTCGAAGTGGCGCTCGAGCACATGAGCCAAGGCATCAGCGTCGTCGACCGCGAGCTGCGCCTCGTGGTGTGGAACCGCCGCTACCGCGAGATCTTCGGCTACCCCGAGGGCCTGCTGCAGGTGGGTCTGCCCGTCGCGGCGCTGGTGGAACACAACCTGCGTCGCGGTCTGACGGGCGATCTCGATGTCGCCCGCGGCCTCGAACAACGCCTCGCGCACATGCGCGCCGGCACGCCGTACTTGAGCGAGCGGCGCATCGGCGATGCGGTGATCGAGATCCGTGGCGAACCGATGCCCGGCGGCGGCTTCGTCGCCACCTTCACCGACGTGACGGTGTTCCGCGCCAGCGAGGACGCGCTGCGCCGCGATGCCGAGACCCTCGAAGCCCGCGTGGACGAGCGCACGCGCGAACTCGTGGAGGCCAAGGCGGAAGCCGAGCGCGCCAACCAGGCCAAGACGCGCTTCCTCGCCGCCGTGAGCCACGACCTGACGCAGCCGCTGCACGCCGCGCGCTTGTTCACCGATGCGCTGGCGCAGCGCAGCGAGGACGCGGGCGTCGCACCGCAGGTGGCGCGCATCGCCGGCGCATTGGAATCCGCGGAAGACCTGCTCGGCGGCCTGCTCGATATCTCGCGGCTCGATGCCGGCGGCCTCGCCGCGCAGCCGGTCGACCTGCCGCTGCAACCGCTGCTCGACGGGTTGGCGCGGGAAGCCGGCGTCATGGCGGAGGCGAAGGGCCTCTCGCTGCGCTGCGTGCCGACGTCCGCCTGGGTGCGCAGCGACCCGCAACTGCTGCGCCGCGTGCTGCAGAACTTCCTCGCCAACGCGGTGCGCTACACGCCGCGCGGTGGACTCGTGCTCGGTGTGCGCCGACGCGGAACGAACGCGCTGGCCATCGAGGTTTGGGACAGCGGCATCGGCATCGCGCCCGAGCAGCAGCGCCTCGTGTTCGAGGAGTTCCGCCGCCTGCAGCGCGGCGGACAGGGCCTCGGCCTCGGCCTCGCCATCGCCGACCGTCTCGCAAGACTGCTCGACGCTCCGCTCGCATTGCGCTCCCGCCCGGGCCGCGGCAGCGTGTTCTCGATCACCGTCGCCCGCGTCGCCGCTCGATCCACCCATGCCGCGACGGCCCCGGTGCCCGCCGCTGCCGCGGCGGACCTGCCGCTGCGGATTCTGGTGGTCGACAACGACAACGTCGTGCTGGAGGCCACGCGTCAGTGGCTCGAAAGCTGGGGCGCGACGGTGCGCACCGCCACAACGCCCGACGAGGCCCTGCGCGAAGCCGCCGCCCTGTCGCCACAGGCCTGGGTGCTCGACTTCCACTTGGACGACGGCGCCACCGGCGATGCCTTGCACCAGGCCCTCACGCTGCGCCATCCGCGCGGCATCGGGATCGTCGTCAGCGCGGACCACGGCGAGGCTGTCCGCCAGGCCGTGCTGGCCGTCGGTGCCACGCCCCTGACGAAACCGCTGAAGCCCCTGCGCCTGAAGTCACTGCTGGCCGCATTGGCCCGCGCCTGAGTCGCCACGCGGCGCGGCGCGCCCCGCGTCGGCCGCGGCTACTCCCCGGCCAGCCCGCTCAGCAGCACGCCCGCCTGCGTGCGATTGCGCACGCCGAGCTTTTCGAAGACGACGGTGAGATGGGCCTTCACCGTGCGCTCCTGGATGCCGAGCTCATCGGCGATCTGCTTGTTGAGCCGCCCTTCGGCGACGCGCTGCAGCACCTTCAACTGCTGCGGCGAAAGGGTCGCTAGACGCGCAGCCAGCGATTCTGAGGCGGCGTCGCGCGGCGTGCGCGCCAGCAGCTCGCGCAAGGCCGACGGCATCCACGTCTCGCCGGCCAAGAGGGCACGCACGCCGGCATGCAGCTCCTCGGTGCCGGCGTGTTTGGTGAGGTAGCCGCATGCGCCCATGGCGAGGGCGCGGCGCACGGTGGCGGGGTCGTCCTGCCCGGAGAGGATCGCCACCGCCACGCCCGGATGCGCGGCACGCAGCTCGCCCAGCGCGAGCAGGCCGTGCGTACCGGGCAGCTGCAGGTCGAGCAGCACGAGGTCGGTGTCCGGGGCTTCGGCCAGCGCGGCTTGGGCACTGGCGAGATCGCCGGCCTCATCGATACGCGCGCCGGCCAAGCCGGCGGCCAGCGTCTGCCGCAGGGCAAGGCGGTAGAGCGGGTGGTCGTCGACGATCAGCAGGTGGTGCATGGCGGCAGCTTAGCCGCTCACTGCGCCGTCCACCCGCCATCCACCGGCAGCGCCGCGCCGTTGAGGTTGTGGGCTTCGCGGCGACACAGCCACAGGGCGAGGGATGCAATCTCCGCCGGCAGGGTCATGCGCAGGCTGGGCTGCTTCTCCGCCAGCAGGGCGCGGATGCCGGCATCGCGGTCGCCGTCGACGGCGCGCGCGGCGATCTGCGGTTCGATCAGCGGCGTCTCCACCCAGCCCGGGCAGACGCAGTTGACGGTGACACCGCCCGAGGCGCGCGAGCCCTGCGCGGCCATCTCCAGCGCGGCGACTTTCGTCAGGCCGATCAGGCCGTGTTTCGCCGCGACATAGGGCGCCTTGTTCACCGAGGCCACCAGCCCGTGCACGGACGCGATGTTGATGACGCGGCCGAAGCCGCGCTCGGCCATGCCGGGCAGTGCTGCCTTCATGGTGTGGAAGCAGGCGCTGAGGTTGATCGCGATCAGCGCATCCCAGCGCTCGTCGGGCATCTCGGCCAGCGAGGCGGTGTGCTGGATGCCGGCGTTGTTGACGAGCACGTCCACGGAGCCGACGGCCGCCATCATCGCGCGGATGGCGTCGGGGTCGCGCAGGTCGGCAACGTGGTGCGAAGCGGACGGCGCACCGGCCATGCGGACCGCCGCGAGCGCGGCCGCGATCTGCCCGCTGCTGCCGAGGCCATTGATGTGCACGTGCGCGCCGGCGGCGCCCAGGGCTTCGGCGACGGCGAGGCCGATGCCGGAGGTGGCGCCGGTCACGAGCGCGATGCGGCCTTCGGGGAATCGATCAGTCATGGCGCCAGCTTGCCGCGCGGTGGGCCTCGCGGCCTTTGGACGAAAGTACGATGGCCCTGCCGCCCCCGGACCGCAGACTGCCGCGATGAACCCCGATTCGCCCTCGCCTTTCCGCCCGCGCGCCCTCGCCGCGATCCAGCCGATGACTCTCGCGCTGCTGGCCTTGCTGGGCAGTGGCGCGGCGCAGGCCGAGGCGCCGGCCATCGCGAACACCGTGACGGTGCCGACCACGAGCGCCCATCGCGACGGGGACGACCTGCTCACCGCCGGCCTCGGCATCGATGGCCTGCGCGGCCCCATCCCCTCGCTGGCGGACGCGGCCGCACCAACCTTCGCGGAGCTGCGGCGCCGCGCGGTCTGGACGAATTGGCGCGGCATCGCCGACGTGAGCCCGACGGGCGGCCTAGGCACGGCCTACGGTGATCTCCGGCCGGTGCCGGGCCACGAATTCCACGGCAGCGCGACCGTGCCGGGCGCGAAGCACCCGCATCGCCTGCTGCTGCAATTGCCCGACAGCTTCGACCGCGAACGCCCCTGCCTGGTCGTCACCGCCTCCTCCGGCTCGCGCGGCGTCTACGGCGCGATCGCGCTGGCCGGCGGTTGGGGCCTGCCGAAAGGCTGCGCCGTCGCCTACACCGACAAGGGTGCGGGCACCGACTGGCGGCGCGTTCCGATCGAAGGCGGCGACGATGCGGTGCACGTGCCGCACGCCCATTCCGGCGACCACCCGGAAGCCGACTGGGGCCGCCACGTGCTGCAGGCTGCCGCCTTCGGCCGCGAGGTGCTCGTTCGCGAAACGGGCATCGACCCCGATGCATTGATCGTCATCGCCGCCGGCGTGTCGAACGGGGCGGGTGCGGTGCTGCGGGCGGCCGGTGACGAAGCGGCCAACGAACGCCGCATCGACGGCGCACCGCGCCTTCATGGCGTCGTCGCGGTGTCGCCGAACATCCATGTCGATGGGGCGCGCCCGCTGTTGGACGTCGCCACCTACGCCGCGCTGCTGATGCCCTGCGCGCTGGCCGCACCGCACTTCGACGACGACGCGCTGCTGCGGCCGGGCGCTGCGATGCCACCCGCCTACGCCGCAAGCTGCACGGCGCTCGTCGCCGCCGGGCAGATCGAGGGTGATGACGTCGCGGCGCAAGCCACGAACGCATGGACCGCGATGCAAGCCGCCGGCTGGACCGACGCAGCGATGCGCGCGGGCAGCTTGAGCGTCGCCTTCGACCTCTGGCGCGCGGTGGCGGCGGGCTATACCTCCGCCTACGCGCGTGCGCCCGCCGACGCGATGCCGCTGGGCTACGGCTATGCCGTGCGCGACGCGCAGGGTGTGCCGGTGCCGCCCTCGCCGGCCGAAGCCGCGCTGTGGTGGAGCGACAGCAGCGGCATTCCGCCCGGCAACGGCGTGTTGCTACTCGACCCGCCGGGAGACAACGGTCGCATGGCAGGCCTGCTCGGACTGCGCGCTTTGGCGACGGACGACACCACCGTGCGCGAGGCCATCGCCGCCACCCGCGCGATGCCGCCGCGCGACGGCCTGCCGATCCTGCTGCTGCATGGCCTCGACGACGGCCTCGTGCCCGAGTGGACGACCAGTGCGCCCTACGCCGCGTTCGCCCGCGAGCACGGCGCGCGCCTCGGCTACTGGCGTATCGAACGCGCGCAGCACTTCGACGCCTTCCTCGGCAATCCGGCGCTGGCCGCCCGCTACGTGCCGCTGATGCCGCAGGCCTACGCCGCACTCGACGCGATGCTGGCCCACCTGCGCGAAGTCGCGCCGCTGCCGGGCGACCGCACGATCAGTACGCCGGGGCGCTAGGCCGCCGGCGCATCCGACTCAGTTTTTCCGGAAGGTGATCGTCCCGCCCTCGCTGCTCACCTGCAGGGCATCGCCCGCGACGAACTCGCCGCCGAGGATCTTCTGCGCCAGCGGGTTCTCGATCTGCTGCTGGATCGCCCGCTTCAACGGCCGCGCGCCGTACACCGGATCGAAGCCGACGTTGCCCAGAACGTCCAGCGCCTTGTCGTCGATGCTGAACTTGATCTGCCGCTCGGCGAGGCGCTTGCCAAGGTAACTGGTCTGGATGCGCGCGATCTCGCGGATCTGCTCGCGGCCCAGCGGGTGGAACACGACGATCTCGTCGAGGCGGTTGATGAACTCCGGGCGGAAGTGCGACTGCACCACGCCCATCACGGCCGTCTTCATCTGGATGTAGGCCGCGTCGCCCTCGCCGCTCAGCTCCTGGATGTGCTGGCTGCCGAGGTTGGACGTCATCACGATGACGGTGTTGCGGAAATCCACCGTGCGGCCCTGGCCATCCGTCAGGCGGCCGTCGTCGAGCACCTGCAGCAGCACGTTGAACACGTCCGGGTGCGCCTTCTCGACCTCGTCGAGCAGGATCACGCTGTACGGGCGACGGCGCACGGCTTCCGTGAGGTAGCCACCTTCCTCGTAGCCCACGTAGCCCGGAGGCGCGCCGATCAAGCGGGCCACGGAGTGCTTCTCCATGAACTCGCTCATGTCGATGCGCACCATCGCTTCCTCGGTGTCGAACAGGAAGCTCGCCAACGCCTTGCACAGCTCGGTCTTGCCCACGCCGGTGGGGCCGAGGAACAGGAAGCTGCCGTTGGGGCGGTTCGGGTCGCTCAAGCCCGCGCGCGAACGGCGGATCGCATCCGACACCGCGCGCACGGCCTCGCGCTGGCCGACCACGCGGGCGGCCAGCACCTCGTCCATCTTCAGCAGCTTCTCGCGCTCGCCTTCGAGCATCTTGCTCACCGGGATGCCGGTCCAGCGCGACACCACCTCGGCGATCTCCTCGGCCGTCACCTTGTCCTGCAGCAGGGTGAAGCCCTTGGTCTCGGCGGCCTGCGCATCGGCCAGCTGCTTCTCCAGCTTCGGCAGCGCGCCGTACTGGATCTCCGACGCACGCGCGAGGTCCTGCCGGCGGTGGGCCGCTTCGAGCTCCTGCTTCAGGTGCTCGATCTGCTCCTTCACCTTGGTGGTGCCGCTGACGATGGCCTTCTCGGCCTTCCACACCTCTTCGAGGTCGTTGAACTCGCGCTCCAGCTTGGCGATCTCGGCCTCGAGGTCGGCGAGGCGCTGCTTCGACTCCTCGTCCTTCTCCTTCTTCAGCGCCTCGCGCTGGATCTTCAGCTGGATCAGGCGGCGCTCCTTGCGGTCCATCTCCTCCGGCTTGGAGTCGATTTCCATGCGGATGCGCGACGCCGCCTCGTCCATCAGGTCGATGGCCTTGTCGGGCAGCTGACGGTCGGCGATGTAGCGGTTCGAGAGCGTGGCCGCGGCGACGATGGCCGGGTCGGTGATCTCCACGCCGTGGTGCACGGCGTAGCGCTCCTTGAGGCCGCGCAGGATGGCGATGGTGTCTTCCACGCTCGGCTCGCCCACGAACACCTTCTGGAAGCGGCGCTCCAGCGCGGCATCCTTCTCGACGTACTTGCGGTATTCGTCGAGCGTGGTGGCGCCGATGCAGTGCAGCTCGCCGCGCGCGAGCGCGGGCTTCAGCATGTTGCCGGCGTCCATCGAGCCCTCGGCCTTGCCGGCGCCCACCATGGTGTGCAGCTCGTCGATGAACAGGATGACGTTGCCTTCCTGCTTCGCGAGGTCGTTCAACACGGCCTTCAGACGCTCCTCGAACTCGCCGCGGAACTTGGCCCCGGCAATCAGCGCGCCCATGTCGAGCGAGAGCACGCGGCGTCCGCGCAGCCCTTCGGGCACTTCGCCATTGATGATCCGCTGCGCGAGGCCTTCGACGATCGCCGTCTTGCCGACGCCGGGCTCGCCGATCAGCACCGGGTTGTTCTTGGTGCGCCGCTGCAGCACCTGGATGGTGCGGCGGATCTCCTCGTCGCGGCCGATCACCGGGTCGAGCTTGCTGCTCTCGGCACGCGCCGTGAGATCGATGCAGTACTTCTCCAGCGCCTGGCGCTGGTCCTCGGCGTTCTCGCTCTGCACTTTTTCGCCCCCGCGCATCTTCTGGATGGCCGCTTCGAGCCTGGCCTTGTCGAAGCCAGCCGACTTCAGCAACTTGCCGGCGTCGCCGCCGTCCTCGATGCAGGCGAGCAGGAACAGTTCGCTGGCGATGAAGGCGTCGCCGCGCTGGCTGGCCAGCTTGTCGGTCACATTGAGCAGGCGGGCTAGTTCGTTGCCGAGGTTCACCTGCCCGGCCTGGCCAGTCACCTTCGGCAGCTTGTCGAGCGCCTCGCCGATCTTCTCGCGCAGCAGCACCACGTTGCCGCCGGCCTGCGCCAGCAGCGGCCGCGTGCCGCCGCCCTGCTGGTCCAGCAGCGCGATAAGCAGGTGCGCGGGTTCGATGAGGTTGTGGTCGCGCACGAGGGCCAGCGACTGCGCGTCCTGCAAGGCCTGGGCGAAGCGGGAGGTGAGCTTGTCCATCCGCATGGGTCGTCTCCGAAAGGGGCGGCGGCCCACGGAGCGGGCCGCGATGGCTTCCAGATGCGGATGATGACCGGGTGATTCAAGGCCGGCTTGATCGGGCTCAAGCCGGCCTCACCGAACCGTTCAGGCCGGCAGACTGCATCCGGCCGCGGGCCTCGGCCTTCCTCAGAGCGCGTCGAGCGACTTCTTCGCCTCAGTGTTGGCGGGATCGAGGCGCAGCGCCGTCTGGAACGACGCACGGGCCGTCGCGGCATCACCCTGCTTGGCCTGGATCTGCCCGAGGCGCCACCAGGCGCTGGTGTTGTCCGGGTCGTTCTCGCCGCGCGCCAATCCGCCGTCGAGGTAGCGCTTCAGCCCGGCGCCGCCCTCGTCAAGGAATTGCCCGCTGATCGCAGCGAGGCGGCCGAGCTGGTAGTGCGGCGCCGCCTGCCGCGGCTGGACGCCCGCCCATGCGAGGTAGAAGGTTCGGGCATCGGCATAACGCTCGAGCGCGACGAGGCTGTTGCCCACCATCACGCGGGTATCGATGTCGTCGGCCGGCAGCGCCGGCACCGCGGCCACGGCGGCATCGATGGCGCGCATCGCCGCCGAGTCGTCCTTGAAGTGGGCGCGTTGGATGGTCGCTTCCGCGAGATGCCCGCGCGCCGGGTTGCGCCGCGCGATCTCCGCCTGCTGCGCCTGCGCTTTCTCCACGCCGCCACCGGGTGCTGCCGGGTACAGGTAGTACTGGATCAGCGCGCTGCGGGCCTGCAGCAGGTTGCCATCAAGGCGCACGGCGGCCTCGTACGCGTCACGCAGCGACGGCGCCATCGTCAACTTGCGCAGCATGTTCACCTGCCCGATGCGGATGCCCAAGCTGTTGCCCAGCCAAAGCTGCGCCTGCGCATCGTTCGGCGCCAGTTCGACCGCCTGTTCCGCACTCTCGACGGCCTCGTCAGCCTCGCCTTTCTGCAGCTGCGCACGGGCCAGCAGCACCCAGGCGCGCGCGTTGGCCTCGTTGGCTTCGACGAAGGCCTGCGCCTTCGCCAGAGCACCGGGGTCGCGGACCTTCAACAGGGATTCGATGTCGGCGGCGTTCGCGAACGCTGCGGCGGAGAAGCCGGCCAGCAGGAGGCCAAGAGCGAGGGGGGCGAGGCGCATCACGAACTCCGGGGGACAAGGGCAGTGAGGCGAGCATCGCCTCACCAACCGGTCGTCGTCGCCCTGCCGTTCGTCATGGCCACGCGTGTCGTTCAGCCACGGGCCGGACCCGGCCTCAGAACGCGAGGCTCCAGCGATCGATCAGGCCGGTGTTGCCGGTCACCTGGTCGGTGACGCGCAGGGTCCAGGTGCCGTTCGCGGCGCGACCCGGCGCCTGCAAGCTGATGCGACCGGCGAGATTGGGCGTGGCGCCGCCCGCGCGGTTGTGCAGCAGCACCACGAGGCCATCGGGCATCACCAGCTCCACCTTCAGCTCGCCGGAGGCCGGGTGCTTCAACGCGAAATCGATCGTGACCGGCGCCGAGAGCGTCGCCGCGCGACCACTGACGTTGATCGGGCTGGCCGCCGTCGCGTTGTCGCGGATGGCGACGTCGGTGTCGTTCGCGAAGGTCGCGGGCGTGGTGCTGCCGCCCTGCACGTAGCTGATCTTCACGGTCATGCCACTGAACGCCGCGGTGGCATTGATCAGCACGTGGTAGGTGCCGGCCACCGGCGTGGCGAAGGCGCACAGGCCCGCGTTGCCGGCAGCGTTGGCTTTGCACGTGGCCTGCGCGGTCGTCGGGGCGGTGCCCTGCCCGACGAACAGGTCGGCATTGCCCGTGCCACCGCTGGTCTCGATGCGCAGGTCGCGCGCGCCGGCCGGCACGGCGATGCTGGTGCGCATCTGCGTGCCGGTGCTGGCGGTCAGGTTGAGGAAGGTCTGGGTGAAGGTGGTGCCCGGCGTGGTCGGGGTCGTCGGCGTAGTGGGGTTCGTCGGCGTGGTGGGGTTCGTCGGCGTGGTTGGCGTCGTGCTCGCGCCGCCCGCCGCCTGCACCGCCGCTTGCGCGCTCAGCAGGCCGGCACCGCAGCCGCTGCAACCCGCCGCTGCGGCATACGTGCTGCGCTTCAGCAGCGCTTCCTGATCCGCCACGGTCAAGGGCGCGAGGCGCAATGCCGTCCGGCGGGACTGCACCAGCGCGAGCGTCGCACTGACGTACGGCGCGGCCATCGAGGTTCCGCTGTAGGCGAGGAAGTTCTCACCACCCGGCACCTGCGTGCCGGCGTTCGCCGTCGAGAGGATCGATACACCCGGCGCGGCGACATCCACCACCGCGCCGAAGTTCGAGAACGAGGCACGGGCGCTGTTCGCCCCCACGGCCGCCACGGTGATGACGCCCGGGCAGTTCGCCGGCGTGTAGCCGCCGGCGTCGCGGGCATCGTTGCCCGCCGCCACCACCACCGGCACGCCGCGCGAGGCCGCGCTGGCAATGGCCGACTGCAGGGCGCTGGTGCAGGTGCCGGGGCCGCCCAGCGAGAGGTTGAGCACGTCGGCCGCATTCGCGGCGGAAAGGGTGGGCACGCCGGCGACGGCGCCGCCCGAAGCCCAGACGATGGCGTCGGCGATGTCGGAAGTGGTGCCGCCGCCGCGACCGAGCACGCGCACCGGCATCACCTTCGCGCTGAAGGCGAGGCCGGCGATGCCGGCGGCGTTGTTGCCGCGCGCCGCAGCGATGCCTGCGACATGCGTGCCGTGCCAGCTCGAATTGCGGCCGTTGGCGAAATCGCCCGGGTCGCTCGCGTCGGCGTCGCGGCCATTGCCGTCGCCCGCCGTGGTGACGCTGGTGATGAAGTCGTAGCCCGGCACCACATTGGCATCGAGGTCGGTGTGACGCGCGAGGCCGGTGTCCAGCACACCGATGATCACGCCGGTGCCCGTCGAGAGGTCCCACGCCGCTTCGGCGCGCAGGCCGGCATCGGCGTCCGTCATCGCCCACTGCTCGGCGTAGCGTGTGTCATTGGGGCGCAGGCTGGCCTGCAGCACGTAGTCGTACTCGACGCGCGCCACGCCCGGCTGGGCCGCGAGTGCGGCGCGCGCGGCCGCCGCTTCGTCGAGGGCCAGAAGGCGCGTCGCACGCAGCACATCGCCACCCACGGAAAGACGGCGCTGGTAGCCGAGGCCGGCCGAGGGGCCGCGCTTCGCCATCAGGCCCGAGCGCGCGACCTGGCGGCTGGCGTCAGCGAGGCGCCGCGCCGCGATGTTCGCGTTGGCGGCTTCCGCCGTGCCGGGCGCATACGTGACGATGAAGCCGGCGATCTCCGGCGTCGGCGTGGCCGACTGCGCGGAAGCTCCCGCCGCGACGAACAGAGCAGCGAAGGCGAGAGCGACAGGGCGGACGGCGGTCATGGCGGGACTCCGGTTCGGATGCCGCGCAGGCTGCGCTTCCGCCCGCCGCGCGAAAGCCAAGCACTGTCAACTGCTGCGCTACGTCTCAGTTCGCGGGTTGCAGCGCGCCCGCCATCACGGTTTTTCTGCGATGGCGCGCACGGGCCGAGTGCGGCGCAGCATGGGCTTCATCAGGAAACGCGCCAGAGCAGGCTGGCCATGCGGCCGGTGCGCGCATCGCGGCGATGCGAGAAAAACGCGTGCGGCTCGCCGATCGTGCAGCGTCCACCGCCGTGCACGCGCGCCACGCCCAGCCGCGCGAGGCGTCGGCGCGCGAGCGCGTACAGATCGACACGCCAATGGCCGGGGCGCGTCGCGGTGAACGCGACAGCTGCACCCGCATCGCCATCGACGAAGGCCGCGCGCACTTCTTCGCCGACCTCATAGTTCGCGGGCCCCGCCGCCGGGCCGAGCCAAGCGATCACGCGTTCGCCCGGCACGCGCATCGCAGCAACCGTCGCTTCGACGACGCCCGCCGCGAGGCCACGCCATCCCGCATGCGCAGCGCCAAGCACCGCACCGTCGTCCGAGCACAGCAGCATCGGCAGGCAGTCGGCATGCATCACCGCCAGCACCACGCCTGCGCGTCGCGTCACCGCGGCATCGGCCTCGGGTTCCTCGCCGCTCGCCGGCACCAGCGCGCCATCAACCGCGCCCGTGTCGGCATCGAACACCGCCGTGCCGTGCACCTGACGCAGCCAGCGCGGCGCGGAAGGCAGCCCAAGCGCCTCACGCAGGGCCGCGCGGTTCGCGAGCACGTGCTCCGCCGCATCACCATCGGCCGCACGATGGCCACCGAGGTTCAAGGTGTTGAAGGGCGGCGGTGACGCGCCCAAACCAAGGCGCCGGGTCGAGCCGCCGCGCACACCGGGTGGCGCCGGCCAGTCGGCAAACTCGAAGAATGGCGGCGCGACGTCCATCAGCGCCGCGCCGTGCCGACCATCGCCATCACTTGATGCCCTTGCTCGCCGCTTCCGCGGTGTCCTCGCGCAGCTGCGCCAGCAGGGCGAGCATGTCGTCGGGCATGCCGGCCTCGAAGCGCAGCGTCTCTCCGCTGGCCGGGTGCACGAAGGCCAGCGATTCGGCGTGCAGGGCCTGGCGCTTGAAGCCGCGCAGTCCTTCGACGAGGGCTTCGGTGGCGCCCTTCGGCAGGCGCAGGTTGCCGCCGTACAGCGGATCGCCCACCAGCGGATGGCGCACATGCGCCATGTGCACACGGATCTGGTGGGTGCGCCCGGTCTCGAGGCGGCATTCCACCAACGTGTGGCTGCGGAAGCGTTCGCGCACGCGGTAGTGGGTGACGGCCTCGCGGCCGCTCTCGTTCACCGCCTGGCGGATGCGGTCGGTCGGGTGGCGGCCGATGGGCGCATCCACCGTGCCGCCGGCCACCATCGCGCCGCAGGCCACGGCGAGGTACTGCCGGTGCACCTCGCGGTTCGAGAGCTGCTCCACGAGCGACGCGTGGGCCCGCAGGCTGCGCGCCACGACCATCAGGCCGGAGGTGTCCTTGTCGAGGCGGTGGACGATGCCGGCCCGCGGAAGCTCGGCCAGCTTCGGGTCGAAGTGCAATAGCGCGTTCACCAGCGTGCCGCGCGGATTACCGGCGCCGGGGTGCACGACGAGGCCGGCCGGCTTGTTCAGCACGATCACCTCGTCATCGGCATGGCGGAGGTCGAGGGCGATGGCCTCGGGCTCGGCCGTCGTCTCGATCGAGGGCGTCACCCACACGGTGACGGTCTCGCCGCCGCGCAGGGCCTGCTTGGGCTTGGCTTCCGCGCCGTCCAGCAGGGCTTCGCCGGACTTGATCCAGCCGGTCAGGCGGGAGCGCGAGAAGTCCGGGAACAGGTCGGCCAGGACCTGGTCGAAGCGGCGGCCGGCGTGTTCCAGCGGCACCACGGCCTCTAGCAGTTCACGTTCGTCCTCGGCGCGAGCGTCGTCGGTGTCCGGGCGGCCGGAATGGGGAAGGGTCATGGGCGGGACGGCTCGGCGGCGATTCAGGGGATTCCGCTATTATCGACCGTCCTGAACCCCGCTGGTGCCCGTTCCGTGCCGTCCATGCCGTCCACGCGCGTCCTGACCCGCCTCGCCCTCCTGTCGCTGCTGGCCCTGGGC
This sequence comes from Silanimonas sp., assembly GCF_027531545.1. Taxonomy (GTDB): domain Bacteria; phylum Pseudomonadota; class Gammaproteobacteria; order Xanthomonadales; family Xanthomonadaceae; genus Silanimonas. The sequence continues at coordinate 198,513 of NZ_JAPZSC010000001.1, forward strand.
ACCACCGGTTGCCAGACCATGAAGGGCTGGTTCGGCGGTGGCGAACCGGACACCGAGACCCTCCCGGTCGAGGCCCTGTATGCCGAAGCCCGCGAATCGCGTGAAGGCGGCAACTATTCGCGCGCCGAGCTTTACCTGACCCGCCTGACCGGCCGCTTCCCCTTCGGCCCCTACACCGAGCAGGCCCAGCTCGACTTGGCCTACGCGCAGTACAAGCAGGGCAAGCACGAGGACGCCACCTCGACGCTGGACCGCTTCGTCCGCACCTACCCGACGCACCCGGCCATCGACTATGCGTACTACCTGCGCGCGCTGAACGGCTTCGATCGCGACAGCTCCTTCCTGCAGCGGATCGCCCGCGCCGACATGTCGGCCCGCGACCTCACCCGCGTGCAAGCCAGCTTCGAGGCCTTCGCCGAGCTGCTGCGCCGCTACCCGAGCAGCCGCTACGCCGCCGATTCGCGGCAGCGCATGGTCTACCTGAAGAACTTCCTGGCCCGCCACGAAGCGACCACCGGCCTGTACTACCACCGCCGCGGCGCCTACGTGTCGGCCATCAATCGCGCGAAGTACCTGCTGGAAACCTACCCGCAGAGCGAGTTCGAGGCCGACGGCATCGCCCTGCTGGCCTCCAGCCATGCCGCACTCGGCCAGGACGACCTCGCCGCCGACGCCCGCCGCGTGCTGGAGAAGAACTACCCCGAGCACCCCTACCTCAGCGGCGACTGGCCGGAGCGCGGCGGCCTCTGGGGTCAGCTGAATCCGTTCGCCGCGGGCCGCTGACGGCTCGCGGGCCTCAATCGGTACCGACGAAGACCGCCTCCGGGCGGTCTTCGCGTTTCCGGCCTCAGCTTCGCCAGCCGTTGGTGATCGGGTAGCGGCGCTCGCGGCCGAACGCGCGCCGCGAGAGCTTCGGCCCCGGCGCGGCCTGGCGGCGCTTCCACTCGCTGATGCGGACCAGGCGCAGCACCTGATCGACGGACTCGATCGGAAAGCCCCGGGCCAGCAGGGCCTCACGGCCCTCGCGGCCTTCGATGTGCGCTTCGAGGATGGCGTCGAGCAACGCGTAGGGCGGCAGCGAATCCTGGTCGGTCTGGTTCTCGCGCAGCTCGGCCGACGGCGGCCGGGTGATCACCGTCTCCGGGATGGCCGGCGGCGAGCCCGCCGGCTGCCGCGCGTTGCGCCAGCGCGCCAGCGCGAACACCTCCATCTTGTAGAGGTCCTTGATCGGCGCGTAGCCGCCGCACATGTCGCCGTAGATGGTGGCGTAGCCGACCGCGTACTCGCTCTTGTTGCCGGTGGTCAGCAGCAGGCCACCCTTCTTGTTGGCCAAAGCCATCATCAGCGCGCCGCGGCAGCGCGACTGCAGGTTCTCCTCGGTCACGTCGGGCGCGAGGCCGTCGAACAGCGGCCCGAGGGCCGTGAGGAATCCCTCGAACGGTGCTTCGATCGCGACGGTCTCCAGCCGCACGCCCAGTGCCGCGGCCTGCTCGGCGGCGAGGTCGTTCGACAGGTCGGAGGTGTAGCGCGAGGGCAGGCGCACGGCGGTGACGTTCGCCGCGCCCAGCGCGTCGACCGCCATCGCCAGCACCAGCCCGGAGTCGATGCCGCCCGAGAGCCCGAGCCACGCCGTCTTGAAACCGTTCTTGCCGCAGTAGTCGCGCAGGCCACGAACGGCGGCGCGGTAGGCCAGCGACTCGCGCGACTCGTCGTCTTCCGCCGGCCAATGCACGGGCGCGAAGCGGCCGCTCGCGGCGTCGAAATCCGTGACCAGCCACTGGTCCTCGAAGGCGCGCGCGGCCGGATGCAGGCGGCCATCGGCGTCGGCCAGCACCGAGGCGCCGTCGAACACCAGTTCATCCTGCCCGCCCACGAGGTTGAGGTAGGCGATGGCCGTGCGCGCTTCGGCCGTGCGCGTCGCCAGAAGGGCGTCGCGGTCGGCCAGCTTGTCGCGCTCGAAGGGCGAGGCGTTCGGCACCACCACCAATCGAGCGCCGGCGGCCACCGTCGCGGCGATCGGCTCCGGGTGCCAGAGGTCTTCGCAGACGATCACGCCCACCGGCACGCCGGCCACCTCGACCACGCAGTCCTCGTGGCCCGGGGCGAAATGCCGGCGCTCGTCGAACACGGCGTAGTTCGGCAGTTTCCGTTTGCGATAGGTCGCTTCGACGCGCCCGTCGCGCAGCACGCTGGCCGCGTTGAACACCACACCGCCCACGGCCTCGGGCCAACCGACCACCGCCGTGATGCCGCCGCTGCAGGCCTCGGCCACGCGCTGCAGCTGCGCGGCGCACTCGGCGAGGAAGCCGGGGCGCTCCAGCAGGTCTTCCGGCGGGTAGCCGGAGAGCGTCAGCTCGGGGAACACGACGAGGTCGGCGCGATGCGTGTCGCGCGCTTCGGCGATCCACGCGATCACGCGGTCGGCATTGGCGGCGACGGCACCGACGGGGCAGTCGAACTGGGCGAGGGCGAGGCGCAGCATCACTGCGAGGACTCCAATGCCTCTTGAATGTCGAGGAGTTGCTCAAGCTCCGGGGCGAGTGTGAGCGCGAATGGCGGGTTGAGATGCTGCGAGTCACGGAACGCGAGTTGGCCGCGGTTCCATGCAGAGCAAACGCCTTCGGGACAGGGAAGAGCCGAAAGGTCCACGAAGCGCGTATCTGGAACGGCCTCGACTGCTGCACGAAGCGCTCCGTTCACTCCGCGCCACTCTGCATCGACGAGGGTGACCGAACACTCAGGCGAATCGACGGCGTCAGGAGCCTCATGGTGGTGTCGCATCAGACATTGGAGGCCGTCGAAGGGCAGCATTGGCGTTGGGCCCAGCAAAATGACCTCCCGCCCCTCGCCTGCGATGGAGCGGAGAAAGTCTTCGGTGCCGCTGCGCCATTGTTCCGCGTCGAAGGGGTAGTCGCCCGCCGAGCCGACCAGAACGAGGTTTGGGTCGAAATCGCGAATGAACTCGGCTACCGACGCGCGCCATTGGGAACACTCGGTGAACTCCCTTCCGATCCGCGCGTAGTAGAAGGGGCGGTCCACCATCGGGCAGGCGGACTTCGTCACGATGATGAGATTCCAACCTCGCGCCGCGAAGATCTGACGAAACGCAGGGAAGAACTGCAGACCGATGCTGTCGCCAGTAACGATCACCGTCGGAGCCCCCGCCGTCTGGGGTGGGACGAAACACGGGCGGAGCTCGGACGACCGGTACCAGTCATCGCAGCCATAGTGGTTGTACTCGGGCGCGACGGCCAAGGCCTGGATCGGATGTAGAGCCGCATGTCCACCCTCCTCGGGCTGAACGGTCACGCGCGAGATCCAAAGAGCAAGCAACGCCAATGCGATCGAGCCCATCGCGCCAGCGAGAACCACGCGACTAGGCCGATCAGCGCTGCGCTTCCGGATTGGGCGCTCAAGCCAGTGGTACATGCCAACGGCGGCTGCAAACGAGCCGAGCACGGCGAGCGCACGCACCAAGAGGTTGTCGGGCGCAAGCAGCGCCGCGAAGATCAGCGCGGGCCAATGCCAGAGGTACCAGCCGTAAGAGACGCGACCGACAGCGACGGGCCAGCGCGAACCCAAAGCACTGGTGACGCGGCCAACACCGCCCGCTCCGGCAACCAGCAGCAACGCTGCGCCGAAAGCCGGAAGTGCCGCGAGCAACATGAGGTTGCCGGAGGATTTGTCGAATCCAACCGCCGCGGAAACGACGAGGATCAACCCGAGGACGCCGAACCAGCGGCCTGACCCGGAGGGGCGGCGGGTATCGACCCAGAGAAAGGCGCACGCGCCGAGCATCAGCTGCCAGGCGCGGGCATCCGGCAGGAAGTAGGCGGACAGCGGGTCGATGTGGGCACGCCAGACACCCCAGGCGAAGGCCAAGACGGTCGCCAGCGGGACGAAGCGGCGGAGTCCTGACGCCCCCCGAGCCAAACGCCACGCCGCGAGCAGAAGGATCGGCCAGAGCAAGTAGAACTGCTCTTCGACGCTGAGCGACCACGCATGGAGGAAAAGGCCGGACTCCCGCGTCTCGCCGAAGTAGCTGGTGTCCGACCAGACTTGATGGATGTTCGCCATCCATGCCGCGGCCCACGAGGCTTCCTTCGCATGCCGGGCCAACTCCGCGGGACTGAGAAGGATCGCAGCGAGCGCAAGCGTCGTCGCCATCACGATCGCAAACGCGGGCAGCAGGCGCCTTACGCGACGCTCATAGAAGCGGGCGGCATCGAACCTGCCCGTTGTGCGGAACTCGTCGACGAGGAGGCCGGTGATCAGGAACCCCGAGATCACGAAAAAGACATCGACGCCGAAGAACCCGCCGCCAAAGCCAGGTACGCCCGCATGCGCGAGGACAACCAACATGACGGCGAGCGCCCGCAGCCCGTCAATATCCGCCCGGTACGTCATCGACGCACGCGGCGCCATCGTTGTCTCCATGCCGCGAGTCTACGTCAACGAAAACACGAAGGCCGCCCCTGCGGGCGGCCTCCGGTACTCACGAACCCCGGCGCTTCCGCGCCGCGGCCCTTACTTCTTCAGCAGCTTGGCGATGGCCGCACCGAGATCGCCCGGCGACTTCACGGTGACGACGCCGGCCTTCTCGAGCGCGGCGAACTTGCCTTCCGCCGTTCCCTGGCCGCCCGAAGCGATGGCGCCAGCGTGGCCCATGCGCTTGCCCGGAGGGGCCGAGGATCCAGCGATGAAGCCGACGACCGGCTTGGTCACGTACTCGCTGATGAACTCGGCCGCTTCTTCTTCCGCCGAACCACCGATCTCGCCGACCATGATGATGCCTTCGGTCTGCGGGTCGTCCTGGAACAGCTGCAGGGCGTCGATGAAGTTGGTGCCGTTGATCGGGTCGCCGCCGATGCCGATGCAGGTCGACTGGCCGAGGCCGGCGTCGGTGGTCTGCTTCACGGCTTCATAGGTCAGCGTGCCCGAGCGCGACACGATGCCGATCTTGCCCGGCATGTGGATGTGGCCCGGCATGATGCCGATCTTGCATTCGCCGGGCGTGATCACGCCGGGGCAGTTCGGGCCGATCAGCACGACGTCGTCGCACTGCGCCAGCACGTGCTTGACGCGCAGCATGTCGAGCACCGGGATGCCTTCGGTGATGCAGACGATCAGGCGGATGCCGGCGGCGGCCGCTTCGAGGATGGCGTCGGCCGCGAACGGCGGCGGCACGTAGATGACCGAGGCGTCGGCGCCGGTCTCATCGACCGCGTCCTGCACCGTGTTGAAGACCGGCAGGCCGATGTGCGTGGTGCCGCCCTTGCCGGGCGTGACGCCGCCGACGACCTTGGTGCCGTAGTCGAGCATCTGCTCGGCGTGGAAAGTGCCCTGCTGGCCGGTGAAGCCCTGCACGATCACCTTGGTGTTCTTGTTGACGAGAACGCTCATGTTCGATTCCTTGGTGTCGTGATCAGGCAGCGGCGGCGACGGCTTTCTTCGCGCCGTCGTTGATGTCGTCGGCCGGCTGGATCGCGAGGCCCGAGTTCTTCAGCAGTTCCTTGCCCTTCTCGACGTTGGTGCCTTCGAGACGCACGATCACCGGCACCTTGACGTCCACTTCCTTGACCGCGGCGATGATGCCTTCCGCGATCATGTCGCAGCGGACGATGCCGCCGAAGATGTTGACGAAGATCGCCTTGACCTTGTCCGAGCTCAGGATGAGCTTGAAGGCCTCGGTTACGCGCTCCTTGGTGGCGCCGCCGCCGACGTCGAGGAAGTTGGCCGGCGAACCGCCGTTCAACTGGATGACGTCCATCGTGGCCATCGCGAGGCCCGCGCCGTTGACGAGACAGCCGATGTTGCCGTCCATCGTCACGTAGTTGAGGTTGTACTTGACGGCCAGCACCTCGGCCTCGTCTTCCTGCGCGATGTCGCGCATGGCCGTGGTCTTCGGCTGGCGGAAGTCGGCGTTGTCGTCGGAGTTCACCTTGCCGTCGAGCGCGATCAGGTCGCCGTGCGTGTTGATGGCGAGCGGGTTCAGCTCAATGATCGACAAGTCGTACTTGTTGAACAGGGTGAACAGGCCAAGCATGATCTTGGTGAGCTGGCCGCACTGCTTGGCGTTCAAGCCCATCGCGAAGCCGACCTGGCGGCACTGGTAGGGCTGCAGGCCTTCCACGAAATTCACGTGCACCGAGTGGATCAGTTCCGGCGTCTCGGCCGCGACCTTCTCGATTTCCACGCCGCCTTCAGCGGAGCAGATGAAGGTGATCGACTGCGTCGCGCGGTCCACGAGGGCCGAGATGTACAGCTCTTTCGCGATGTCCGAAGCCTCGGTCACCAGCACCACGTCGATCGGCAGCGCGCGGCCACCCGACTGGTAGGTTTCCATCTTGCGGCCCAGCAAGCCTGCAGCGGCTTCCTTCACGGCATCGAGGCTCTTGCAGAGCTTCACGCCACCGGCCTTGCCGCGGCCACCCGCGTGGATCTGCGCCTTGACCACCCAGAAGTCGCCCCCGAGCGCCTTGGCGGCCTCGACGGCTTCATCGGCGGTGCGGGCGATCTGGCCGGCGGGAACGGGAATGCCGACCTCGGCGAACAGCTCTTTGGCCTGGTACTCGTGGAAATTCATGGGACACCTGGGTCAGGGCGGCACGGTGCCGCGGGGATGAGGGCCATCGGGGTGGCGATTCGGGATGCGCCCGCCGACGGGGCGCGTATTGTCGTCGCTCGGGGCGGGGAAGGCAAAACGCGGCGCCCGCACCGGCCCGCCGGCCGCGCCGGGCCGCTACAGTGCGCCCATGCCCTTCGTCCGCTCGACCAGCCAACTGCCCCAAGGTGGCGTGCAGCAGCGCGAGCTGTTCGGCTTCGCCCTGTATCGCGTGCTGGAGGCTGTGCTGCTGGCCACGCTGGCCTGGACCCCGGGGCACCTCGGGCTGCTGAGCGCCGTCGACGGCCCACTGCTGCGCGGGGCCGCCACGCTGTACCTGCTGCTCTCGCTGGGCCTGCTCTGGGCCAGCCGCCGCGAGGGCGCGAACCTGCCCATCCAGGGCGGCTGGGGCCTGGCCCTCGACATCATCATTGCCGCGACCGCGCTTTCCGCCCAACAGGGCCTCGACGCAGCGATCGGCCTGCTGCTGCTCTTCAACATCACCATCGGCAGCCTGATCGTCGGCTTCCGGCTGGCGATGGCGCTGGCCCTGCTGGCCGCGGGTGCCGTGTTCGGCGAGTTCGCCATCAGCACCCTGGCCGCCCGCGACGACCGACCGCTGGTGGAACCGGCGATGTTCGCCGTCTGCTACCTCGCCGGCGCGGCTTTCTCGCAGTTCCTGCGCCGCGAGCTCGCCCGCACCGAGGCGCTGGCCGACGAGCGCGGCAGCGAAGTGGCCCAGCTGGCGGAATTGAACGAACTGGTGATCCGCCGCATGCGCACCGGCGTGCTGGTGGTCGACGGCCAGCACCGCATCCGCCTGTTCAACGAGGCCGCCTGGGCCCTGCTCGGCGCGAAGGGCGAAGCACAGCGCCTCGCCGACCTGCATCCCCCGCTCGACGCCCTGCTGCGGCGTTGGCGCAGCACGGGCGAGGTGCAGCCGCGCAGCCTGCGGGTGGGCGAGGACGGCCCCGAACTGCTGCCGCGCTTCGCCGCCACCGGCGTCCGCGATGAGCTGTACCTCTGCTTCCTCGACGATGCGCGCCATTACAGCGGCCGCGCCGAGGAGCTCACCCTCGCCACGCTGGGCCGGCTCGGCGCCAGCATCGCCCACGAGATCCGCAACCCGCTCTCGGCCATCCTCCACGCCGCGCAGCTGCTGGACGAATCCCCCGGCATGCCCGAGGCCGACCGCCAACTACTGGAAATCATCCAGGGCCAGTGCCAGCGCATGGATGGCATCGTCGACAGCGTGCTCGGGCTCGCCCGCCGCGAGAGCGCGCAGGCCGAAGTGGTGGACCTGCCCCGTCTCCTGCAGCGCTTCGTTGGCGAGTACCGCACCATGCATCCGCTGGGTGCCGACCAGCTCGACGAGCGCAGCAGCGGGCCCTTGAGCGCCATGGTCGACCCGCGCCATCTGCTGCAGGTGCTCACCGTGCTGGTCGACAACGCCCGCGCGTACGGCCGCCTGCCCGGCCAGCCGGCCCGGGTGCTGCTGCGTGCCCAGCCCGCCAGCGGCGATTCGGCCGAACCCGGCGCCGTCGATCTCGACGTGGTCGACCATGGCCCCGGCATTCCGCCCGCCGTGGCCGCCCGGCTGTTCGAGCCTTTCTATACGACCAGCGAGCACGGCACCGGCCTCGGCCTCTACATCGCCCGCCAGCTCTGTGAAGCCAACCAGGGCGGCCTGCGCTTCGTGGCGGTGCCGGGCGGCGGCGCCTGTTTCCGCATCCGGCTGCCGGGCCGTTACGCTAGCGAGCGACCAGGACGCCCCGGGACCCCATGATTTCGCGCAGCGCCCTCATCGTCGACGACGAACGCGACATCCGCGAGCTGGTGGCGCTCACCCTCGGGCGCATGGGCCTGCGCGTGGAAACCGCGGGTGATCTGGCCCAGGCACGCGACCAGCTGCAGGCGCACGATTTCGACTTCTGCCTCACCGACATGCGCCTGCCCGACGGCAACGGCACGCAGTTGATCGAACACATCGCCGCACGTCACCCGAACACGCCGGTGGCCATGATGACGGCCTACGGCAATGTCGAGGCCGCCGTGGCCGCGCTGAAGGCCGGCGCCTTCGATTTCGTCACCAAACCGGTCGATCTGGCCGTGCTGCGCCAGCTCGTCACCCACGCGCTGAACCTCGGCGTGCAGCGCCGCGCCGCGGCGCAGGCCCACACGCCGCGCCTGATCGGCGATTCCCCGGCCATGCGCCAGCTGCGCGAGACCGCCGTCAAGGTGGCGCGCAGCCAAGCCCCGGTCTTCATCTGCGGCGAGTCCGGTACCGGCAAGGAACTGGTGGCGCGCCTCGTTCACGCCCAGAGCCCGCGCAAGGATGGCCCCTTCGTGCCGGTGAACTGCGGCGCCATCCCCGCGGAGCTGATGGAGAGCGAGCTGTTCGGGCACCGGAAGGGCAGCTTCACCGGCGCCCACGCCGACAAGGACGGCCTGTTCCAGACCGCGCAGGGCGGCACGCTGTTCCTCGACGAGATCGCCGAGCTGCCCCTGCACATGCAGGTGAAGCTGCTGCGCGTCATCCAGGAAAAGGCCGTGCGCCCGGTCGGCGCGCCAAGCGAGGTGCCGGTCGACGTGCGCATCCTCTCGGCCACCCACAAGGACCTGGCGAAACTGGTCGACGACGGCCGCTTCCGCCACGACCTGTTCTACCGCATCAACGTGATCGCCCTGCCCGTGCCGCCGCTGCGCGAGCGCCGCGAGGACATCCCGGCCATCGCCGAGGCCGTGCTGGCCCGCATCGCCCGCGAGCAAGGCCTTGCGCTCGACCTCGCCGACGACGCCCGCGCCGCCCTGGCCGCCTACCCCTTTCCCGGCAACGTGCGGGAACTCGAAAACGTGCTGGAGCGCGCCGTGGCCCTCGCCGACGGCCCGAGCCTCCGCGCCGCCGACCTCGGCCTGCCGGCGCCGGGCGCTCATGGCAACGCCGCCGCCGTGCCGACCGGCCGTGCCTTGCCGTCAGACACCGACAGCCCCGAGCCCCCCGATGCGCCCTTGCCGGCCACCGCCGAAGCCCTGGCCCACGCCCGGGCCGAAGGCGCCCTGCCCGACGCGCTGGCCCAGATCGAGCGCGAGACGCTGATCGCCGCGCTGGACGCGCACCGCTGGCACCGCACCAAGACTGCTGAAGCCCTGGGCATCACCTTCCGGGCGCTGCGCTACAAGCTGAAGAAGTACGGGATTGAATAGGAGTCCGCATGATCCGTGAAGGCGCCGCGCGGGCCGCGGCCGTGCACCTTGCCCTCAGCGCCCTCCTCGTGGGCACCTTCCTCGCCCTGGTGATCAGCGTGTGGTACCCGCCCCCGCTGCTGCAGGGTGCGGGCGGCATGCGGCTGGTGCTGATCGTGGCGGCCGTCGACCTGGTGGCCGGGCCGCTCATCACCCTGCTCGTCTACAAGCGCGGCAAGCCGGGCATGGCCTTCGACCTCACGGTGATCGCCCTGCTCCAGGCCTCCGCCCTCGCCTACGGCCTGCACACCACGTGGGTCAGCCGGCCGGCCTACCTCGTGCTCAGCCCGTACCGGGCCACCCTGGTGGCCGCGAACGAGGTGTACCCCGCCAACGCGGCCGCGAGCGCCCCGGCCTGGGGCGCGCAGCCCATGCTGGCCGTGGCGCCCGACGACATCGAAGCCCGGCAGGCCCTGCTGTTCGAGGTGGTCGACGGCAAGCCCGACGTGGAGTACCGGCCGGCGTACTTCCAGCCGCTGTCGGGGGCGGCGCTGGCCGAGGTGCACGCCACCGCCGAGCCGGTGGCGGCCGAGGCGCTGCGCGCCGCCGGCCTGCCCGAAGGCGCGCCCGGCGACGTGCGCCGCCTGCCCCTGATCACCCGCGAGCAGGAGCTGGAAGTGTGGTTCAGCCAGCGGGAAGCGCGGGTGCTGGCGATCCGGCGGCCGTGAACGCGCAGGCCATCTCGCCGTCGGCGTAGGCCATCAGGAAACCGCGCAGGTCGCCCAGCGCCGCAGCCCCCACTCGGGGGCCGTGGGCTGCTTCCAGCTCGGCCACCGCCTCACTACGGCCCTCGGCCAGCGCCGCCACCATGGCGAGCACCAGCACCTGCTCGCGTGCCCCAGGATGCAGGCCCGCGAAGTCCTCGCTGCCCAACAGGGCCTGGGCCTCACGGCCCAGCGCCGGCCAGTCGCGGGCCGCCGCCGCTGCCAGCACGGCGCGCTGGGCGGCCACGCCGGGCAGCGCCAGCCGGCCGGGCTCGATCCACGCAGCCTCCGCCCACAGCGGGCCGATGCGCTCGGCCGCCAGGATGCCGACCGAATGCTCGGCAATCGCGGCGAGCATGCGCGAGGTCTCGCGGGCGTCGCCGGGCCCCTGCGGCGCGGTGCGCAGATAGGCGAACATCGGTGGCATCACGCCCTCCTCCTGGGCGAAGGCGCCGGTGCCGCGGCCCGCCATCGCCTCGGCGAGGGCCTCGGCGCGCCAGAGATCGCGGACCGCCACCGACATGTCGGTGGGCAGCACGCCGGCCGCTTGGGCCGGCGGGCGCCGACACTCCAGCGCATCCAGAACGGGCAGGCCCGACCACACCAGCCGCTGCAGGATCATCGAGCTCGCATTGCGGAAACGCGTCTCCGGTCCTCGCAGCGACACCGTGGGGTAGAAGTCGGAGTGCGGCGGCGCGTCGTACAGGCGCACGAGAGTCCGCAGCACCGAGGGGCCGCCGATTCGGCGGATCGCGAGGTCGGCCGGCGAGCCCAGCCCCACGCGGCGAAGCTCCGAGGCCAGCGGCTCGGTGGCCCACGGCTCCTGCAGATAGCCCGCCCCCGGCGTCTTGCGGGCGAGGATCAGCAGGTCGGCGGTGTTGGTCACGTAGAGCTCCGACTGTGGGAAGACCTCCAACAGAGCCGACACCATCGTGGCCACCATCGGGTCGTCGATCTCGTAGCTCTGGATCCACTGCACGAGCTGGCCGTCGTCCTCGAGGTGACCGTGCAGGAAGCGGTAGAACTCCTCGGTGAACAGGCTGGCCACGCCGCTCACCCACGGGTTCGAGGGCTCGGAGATGATCACGTCGTAGCGGCGCCCGCCGGAAGCGAAGAAGGTGCGGGCGTCGTCGAAGTGCACCTTCGAGCGCGGGTCGAGGTAGGCGCGGTCCACCCGCTCGGCGAAGAACTTCGCCCCCTCCCACATGGCGTGCTCGATCTCGATGTTGTCGACCACCTTCGGCGCAGAGCTACCCAGCATGGTGTGGGTGGTCAGGCCCGAGCCCCAGCCGATGATGGCCACCCGCTCCGGCGCCGGGTGCGTGGCCAGCGGCAGGGCTGCGGCCATCAGCATGGTGATCTCGTCCATCGTCGGGGCTTGGTCGGAGGGCGTCAGCGACGCGTCCGGCTTGCCGTTGGTGGAGATCATCTTCGTTGAGCCGTCCACCGTGACGCCGATCGTGGCGGTGGAACCGTCGCGCAGGAAAGGCACCGTGGTCGATTCGGGAACGCTGACGTTGCCGGTGCGGAACACCCCGGCCATCTGCTCGCGCGGGTCAAGCTGGCCGAACTGCACGCTGGCCGCGAAGAAGGCCAGCGTGGCCACGGCGGCCACGGCCACCCGCGGCATCCACACCCCCGGGCTCACGGCACGCAGCAGGTACAGGCCGATGAGGGCGTCGACCAGCGCGGCCATCGTCACCGTCAGGCGGATGCCGATGATCGGGATGAGCACGTGCACCGCCAGCATCACGCCCACGATGGCGCCCAGGGTATTGGCGGCGTACACCCGGCCGATGGCCGCCTCGCCGCTGCCCTTGCGCAGCAGAGCCGAGGTGAAGAGTGGCAGGGTCATGCCGGCGAAGAACGCCGCCGGAAACATGATGAGCATGGCGATGCCAGCCGTGGCCAGCGTGTAGAGCGTGTAGCCCTCTTCGGTGCGGGCCAGCGCGCGCATCGTCCAGCCCACCCACTCGAAGCTGGACGAAAGCAAGGGCACCGACACCAGCGCGGCGATGCCCATCAGCACCTGCACGAAGCCGGCGTACTGCACCACGTCCTTCACCGCCTTGGCGCGCTTGCGCACCCACAGGCCACCGAAAGCCAAGCCGGCGATGAAGGTGGCCAGCATCAGCTCGAAGCTGTGCAGGGTGGTGCCCAAGGCCTGGTTGAGCAGGCGCACCCAGCCGATCTCGTAGACGAACGAAGCCGCGCTGGACAGGAAGGTGGCGCCCAGCAGGACGCGGTAAAGCTGAGCCAGCTCCGGATTGGCTTGACCATCCACCTCGGTGGTGACGGCCGGCGCCGGCAGCGGTGGCAGGGTGTCTTCGCGCAGGCCGCGGGCCAAGGCCCCGGCCAGCACCGCCACCAGCAGGTTCAGGCCGCCGGCCAGCGCCATGGCCCCCGGCATGCCGATGCTCGGCAGCAGCAGGAAGGTGGCGGCCAGCACGCCCAAGGCCGCGCCGATGCTGTTGGTGAAATACAGCCCGCCCAGCACCTCGCCGTCCTCGCCCAGCCGGGCGCGCAGCAGACCGGCGCTCATCAGCGGAAAGGTGGCGCCCAAGAGCACCGTCTGCGGCGCGATGAGCGCGGCGGCCGAGCCCCATTGCCACAACCAAGCGAGACCCAGTCCGCCAAAAAACGGAAGTGCCGACTCCTGAGACACGCCGGTGTAGGCGAGGAAGAGCGGATGGAACACCAGCCCCATCACACCAATCACGCCCTCGATCACCGCGTAGCCGAGGATCAGGCGCTTCAGCCGGTGCGCATAGCGGCTCACCAGCCAGGCACCCAGCGCCATGCCGCCCATGAACATGGCCAGCACCAGGGTCTGCGCATAGGCCGCGTGGCCCAGCGTCAGCCCGAGGTAGTGCGACCAGATGGATTGGTAGATCAGGCCGGCGAAGCCCGAGAGCACGAACAGCCCGAGAAGGGCGGGAGAGAACCACCGGCGGTCCAGCATGGGTACAAGTCCAAGTCGTCAGTCCAGAGGCCGCAGGGTAGCCCATCTCACGTCGCTCCTTGCGCGAGTACCCGCTTCGGCATCAATCTTGCTTGACGCCGATCGGCCTTTCGGATCGCCCCACCATGCCCACGCGCAGCGCCGGCTTCACCCTCATCGAGTTGATGATCGTCGTGGCGATCGTCGCCATCCTTGCCGCCATCGCCCTCCCGGCCTACCAGGACTACACGATCCGGTCGCAAGCCGCGGAAGGGCTGTCACTGTCCTCGGGGGCACGAGCGGCTGTCTGGGAGTTCGTGGCCAACTACGGGCGCCTTCCCTCGTCGAACGCCTCGGCGGGTCTGCCGTCCGAGGCCAGCATCAACGGGCAGTACGTCACGCAGGTCAAGGTGGTCCCCGTGGGCGTCGAAATCACCTACGGCGGCAAGGCCAACGTGCTGCTACAGGGCAAGACGGTGGTTGTCGAGCCGAGCTTCGTGGCGGGCGAGGGCTCGGTCCGCTGGAGCTGCACCGGTGGCGACCTGCAGCCCCGCTATCGCGCCACCATCTGCCGCTGAAGGGCAGAAAGTGCCGTTGCGCTGACCGTCGGCCCCACAGCTCGGCCTGCACTGAGCAGCCTGTCACAGCGGTTGACCCGGTGTGACCTCGCGAGGCTGGCACGGCACGTGCTTTAATCTTTAGGCCGGAAACAGGCCTGTGGCCGTGGAAGGCTAGCCCCATCCACACGCGCCCTCCGGCGCATCATCCACCTCTGCAACAAGGATCACCGTCATGACGCAGCAGAAAGGCTTCACCCTCATCGAACTGATGATCGTCGTCGCGATCATCGCCATCCTCGCCGCCATCGCCCTGCCGGCCTACCAGGACTACACCATCCGCGGCCAGGTCTCGGAAGGCCTCAGCCTCACCTCGGGCGCCCGCACCGCGGTCGCCGAGTTTTACTCCAACCGCGGCACCTTCCCCAACACCAACGCCTCGGCCGGCCTCGCGACGGCAGCCAGCATCGCCGGCCAGTACGTGACCGGTGTCACCACCAAGGCCGGCAAGATCACCGCCACCTTCGGCGGCAAGGCCAACACCCAGATCGGCACCAAGACGCTGATCCTGTCGGCCACGGACAATGGCGGCTCGGTGGCTTGGACCTGCATCCCGGCCAGCACCGTGGAAGACAAGTTCCTGCCGACCTCCTGCCGCTAAGCGTAGGCGCCGGGCTGCGGGCCCCGCCGCACGGCACCTCGCATGCGTCATTGGATGTCAGCAAAGGCCGCCCTCTGGGCGGCCTTTGTTTTTCTGCCCCTGCTGGTCGGGGCCGCACTCTGGCCGGGCCTCAGCGGCGATTTCCTGTTCGACGACTACGCCAACCTGCCGGCCTTGGGCGCCTTCGGCCCCTTCGACGGGTGGCAACCGCTGCTGCTCTACCTGACGAGCGGAATCGCCGATCCGCTGGGCCGGCCGCTCGCCATGGCGAGCTTCCTGATCGATGCGCAGGGCTGGCCGGCCGCGCCCGGCCCGTTCCTGCGCACCAATGTGGTCATCCACGGCCTGAACGCCGTGCTGGTGGCGCTGCTGGGGGCGCGCCTGCTGCGCGCCGAGGCCGGCCCCCTGCGCTGGGCGCCATTCGTGGCGGCCGCCCTCTGGGCCCTGCACCCCATGCAGGGCACTACCGCGCTCTACATCGTGCAGCGCCACGCCCTGCTGGCCGCCACCTTTACGCTGCTGGGCCTGTTGGCCTTCATTGCCCTGTGGCGGGCCGCGCCCGAGCGGCGCCTCACTTTTGCCGCGCTGTACCTGATGGCCGGCGCCGCCGCGGTGGCCTGCAAGCTCAACGGCCTGCTGCTGCCCGTGCTGGCCCTCGCCCTGCTACCCCTGCTGCGGCGCGATAGCCCGCCACACGGTGGGCCTGGCCGCTGGGTGGTGGCGCTGGCGGCGGGGCCAGCCATCGGCCTGGGGCTGCTGCTGGCCCTGCAGGTGCCCGGCGCCATGGCCGGCGCCGAGCAGTTCCGCGACTTCAGCCTGGCCGGACGCCTGCTGGCGCAGCCCGGCATCCTCGTGGGCTATCTGGCCGACCTGATCACCATCGCCCCGCACTCGGGCGACCTCATGTTCAACCCGCCCGCGGTGCCCGACGGCCTGGCCGACCCGCGCTTCTGGGCACCTGCTGGCCTGCTCGGAGGCGCTCTCCTCGCAGCCCTGGCCCTCGGCCACCGGGCACCGGTGCTGGCCAGCGCGAGCCTGTTCTACCTGGGCGGGCACCTGATCGAAGCCGGCCCGGTGAACCTCGAGCTGGCCTTCGCCCACCGCAACTACCTGCCCAGCGCCCTGCTCTTCCTGCCGGTGGCGGTCGGCCTGGCCCGGCTGCCGGTGGCCGCCGCGCTACGCGCAGCCATCGGCATCGGTGCAGTCGCCGTCGTGGCCCTGGTGCTTCATGGCGAAGCCCAGCTATGGGGCCAGCCGCGCCTGCTGGCCGAGGTGTGGGCCCAACGCAGCCCGGCCTCGGAGCGGGCGCAGGTGAACGCCGCCACCTGGGACCTCTGGTACGAAGACCCAGCGCGCGGGCTCGCTCGGCTCGCTTCGTGGCGAGAAAGCATGGCTAGCAGCACGCAACTCGCCCTGACCCTGCTCGACTTGGAGTGCGCGATGGGCGCGGTATCCACCGAGGTGCGCGCGGCCGTTCCGCAAGCCATGGGCGCCGACAAGCGCGGTTTGGAGATCAGCCTCAGCGCCATCGATCGTCACGACCAGCGCTATGAACACTGCAGCGAGAGCGCGCCGACTTCGGCAGCGATGCTGGAGGCCGCCGCAGCCAACCCCCATTGGCGAAGGGAAGCAACGCGCCGCGACCTCGCCTTCAGCGAAGCGGCGTGGCACGCCAATCAGGGGCGCATACCCGAGGCCACGGCAGCACTCGTCTCCCTTCCCGCCCCCCTACCCTGCGGCCCGGTGCTGCGCGGCGCCGCCCTGTTGGCCCAGCACGGCGGCAAGGCCGAGGCCCTCGCGTGGCTGGACGACCGATTCCCGGGCTGCGAGGCCGCTGACGCCCCGGCAGGCATGCCGCGCCTGCACCGCTGGCTGCGCCATCGCCTGGGCGTGGACGCTCGCGAGCGCGATGCGCTCGAGGCGATGATCCGCGGATGACTGCCACCGCTCCGCACACTGCCCCTAGCAGCTCGCCCGCCGCCCTGCTCGCCATCGCCCTGCTGGTGGTGGCCGCCGTCTTCGCTGCAGGCGCGCGCGGTAGCTTCCTGTTCGATGACTTCTCCAACCTGGTCGACAACCCGGCCCTGGGCGCGCTCACGCGGGCGACGCTGGGCGCGCAGTGGCAGGACGTGTTGTTCTCGTCGCGGGCGAGCGAGCTCGCCCGGCCTCTGGCCATGGCCAGCTTCATGCTCGACCGCCTGCTGTTCGACTGGCATCCGCTGGGCTGGAAGCTGCACAGCCTGCTTTGGCACCTGATGAACACTGTGCTGGTTGCCTTGCTGGCGCGCCGCTGGCTGGCGCTGGCCCTGCCCGGACGCGAGCACACCACCGCCGCCGTGCTGCTGGCCCTGGCCTGGGCCACCCTGCCGCTGCAGGTCTCGAGCGTGCTCTACGTGGTGCAGCGGATGGAGCTGATGGCCGCCACCGCCGTGCTGCTGGCCTTGCTGGCCTATCACCGTGGACGGGGCCAATTGGGCGCCGGTGACTCTCGCGGCTGGGCCTGGCTGGTCGGCGCGGGGGGCATCGCGCTGGTGGGCGTGGGCGCGAAGGAAAGTGCGGCCCTGTTCTTCGCTTACGTGCTGGTGGCCGAAGCCACGCTCTACCGCTTCGTCACCGCGAATCCGCGCGATGCCCGCTGGCTGCGCGGCATGGCCATCGCCGGCGCAGTAGGCGCCTTGGCACTCGCCATTGGGCTGGCTCCGGCCTACTTCAGCAACGAGGCGTACGCCGTCCGCGACTACGGCGCGGCCGAACGCCTGCTCAGCCAGCCCGGTGCCCTGTGGCATTACGTGGGCTGGGTGCTGCTGCCGCGCGAGTCGACGATGGTCTTCTACTACGACGACTGGCCGGTGGCGCAGGCCCTCGCCCACCCGACGGGTGCGGTGCTGCCGCTGCTGGCCGGCCTGGTGGCCGTCTCTGCGGCGCTGGCTTTTCGCCGCCGCCAACCCGGGCTGGCCGCGGGCGTGCTGTTCTTCCTCGCCGGGCACCTGATCACCAGCAGCTACCTGCCGCTGGAGCCCGTGTTCGAGCACCGCAACTACCTGCCGGCCTTCGGCCTGCTGTTCGCTGCCGCCGCGCTGCTGCGGCAGACGCCGCCCGCAGCAGCCCGCGTCCTGCCGTGGGCCCTGGGCGTCTGGCTGGTGCTCTCCGCCGGGCAGGCCCTGCTGCGCGCCGGGCATTGGGGCTCTCCCGTGCGCCTGGCCGAGCTCCATGCCGAGCGCGCGCCCGGCTCACCCCGCGCCTGCTACGACCGCGCCCTGCTCTACACCGTGGCCAGCGGGTTCGACCCCACCCACCCCGCCTTCGCCGCCGCCGACCGTGAGCTGGCCCGCTGCGCCGCCCTGCCGCGCACTAGCCTGCTGCCGGCCCAGGCCGGCGTGATCCTGCACTCGCGCGGTGGCACCGGGCAGGCGGGGACGTGGTGGCAGAAGCTCGAAGCCGGCGTGCGCGACCCGATGTTCCCGGCCTCGGCCACAGCGCTCACCACGCTTGCCCGTTGCAAACTGGAACAGACGTGCCCGCTGGACGACGCATCACTGCGCAGCGTGGCCGAACGCACGGCCACGCTGCGCTCGGCGCCCTCGGAGGTGCACCGCGCCATGGGCGACCTGCAATGGCGGGTGTTCGGCGATCTCGCTGCGGCGGAAGCCGCCTACCGGCGGGCCTTCGATGTCGCAGAGACGGACGATGCCGCGCCGAGCATGGCGCTGGCCGCCCTGCTCGCGAGCCGTTGCTCGCCCGAAGCGTCGGCATGGCTGAAGCAAACGGCGGCGCGCGACAAGCGAGGTGCACTCGACGGCGATCTCGCCGTGCTCGCCGAGGACCTGTCGCGATGTCCCGCAGTGCCCTCCGGGACACCCCTGCCATCGACGGCGGAATGACATGACGATGCGCGTGAGCTTTTGCGGCACGTCCTACCCGTCGGACTCGGCCGACTGGAAGGGCGTTTTCCTTCGCCACCTGCTGTTCGCACTGGCGCGGCGCGAGGGGCTCGATCTTGCCTGCTGGCTGCCGCCCGGCGAGATACCCTCGGGCGCGAAGCGCTTTGGCCAAACGGACGACGTCGACTTCCTGGGCGGCCTGCTTCGCTCCGGCGGCATCGCCCAAGTGCTCCGACGCCCACGCATGCGCACGCTGCGCGCGCCCCTCGAGCTGATGTATCGCCTGCGTCGGGCGTATCGATCGGAACCGCGCTTCGACCTGCACCACGTGAACTGGCTGCAGCACGCACTCGTCCTGCCAGACGACGGCGCGCCCGCCTTGGTTTCGGCCTTGGGGACGGACATGAGTCTCCTGTCGATCCCTGGCATGCCCATGATGCTGCGTCGCGCGTTCAAGCGACGCCGCGTCGTGCTCGCGCCCAATGCGCCTTGGATGGCCGAGCGGCTGCACCGCCTTTTCGGCGACGTATGCGAGGTCACACCGGTATCCTTTGGCATCGATCAGCGCTGGTTCGACATCGAACGATCCATCGCGGACGACACGCCCACCTGGCTGGTCGTCAGCCGGGTGACAAAAGGCAAGATCGGCGACCTGTTCGACTGGGCCGAGCCGCTTTTCAGCGATGGACGACGAAGGCTGGTGCTGATCGGCCCATTGCAGGATGAAGTCGCAATACCCGACTGGATCGACTATCGCGGAGCCGCGAGCGCTCACGACTTGGCCACGCGCTGGTTTCCAACGGCCACGGGCATCATCACGCTGAGCCGCCACCCGGAAGGGCGACCCCAACTCATGCTGGAAGCCGCGGCGAGCGGCCTTCCTGTCGTGGCCTCCGACCTGCGCGCGCATCTCGACTTCCGCGAAGAGGGATGCCCGCTCGACATCGTCGATACGCCACACCGATTCGCCGAAGCCGTGCCTCGGTTGGAAGACCCCGCCATCAATCTCGCGACGGGTGCTGCCATGAGAAGCTGGGCTTTGGCTTCCGCCGGTACGTGGGATGACTGCGCGGCCCGCTATGCTGCCTTGTACGACCACCTTGCCGGAGTCGGCCGATGAAGATCGCGATCCTCGGTGGTGCAGGCTTCATCGGTAGCCATCTCGCGAAGCGCTTCTCGGCATCGGGCGACGACGTGCGGATCGGCCTCGCACCTGATCGAAGACCACAAGCCCGCATCGAAGGCGGGTCGATCACCTTATCGACGCTGGACGACTACCACGCACTGGTCGACGGGACCGACCTTGTCATCCATGCCGCGGGGCGTTCCACGCCGGCCACCAGCCGCGCGAACCCGATGCTGGAAGTGGACGAGAACCTCCGGAGCACCCTCCTGCTCAGCCAAGCGCTCGTCGGGAGGACCGCGACGCGGCTCATCTACCTTTCCAGTGCGGGAACGGTTTACGGCGACGTGCCCGAGGGCGACGCCGAGGAAACCCGACTGCCGCGCCCACTGTCCAGCTATGGCGC
This sequence comes from Silanimonas sp., assembly GCF_027531545.1. Classification (GTDB taxonomy): domain Bacteria; phylum Pseudomonadota; class Gammaproteobacteria; order Xanthomonadales; family Xanthomonadaceae; genus Silanimonas. The sequence continues at coordinate 218,633 of NZ_JAPZSC010000001.1, forward strand.
CGGGAAGGTCGCGGCCGAAGCGTTCCTGCATGCGCTGTGGGCGTCACACGGCATCCGGGTGGGCATCCTGCGGGCCACCAACGTCTACGGTCCAGGACAGAAACCCAAAGCCGGCTTTGCCCTGATTCCATGGGCTATCGCCGCGCAGCGGGACGGCACGCCGTTCGAGGTGCGTGGCGGCGGCTTGTCGCGACGCGACTTCCTCTACATCGATGATTTCGGCGATGCAGTGGAACGCTTGGCCCGCCTGCCAGCGGCACCGGGCTTCGAGGTAATGAACGTCGGTAGTGGCGTCACGCATTCGGTGAACGACGTGCTGGACCTCGTCGAGCGACTGGGCGAAAAGCGCATCGCGCGTCGCCTGACGCCGGACATGCCCGGCGACGTGGCCCGCATCGCGGTGTCGATCCAACGTGCAAAGCGTGTGTTGGATTGGAAGCCAGAAACAACCCTTGGTCATGGCATCGAGGCCACGATGCGCTGGATGGACGCTCAGGCCGAAGGCGGCTCGTCTGCCTTCGATGTGCCCGGATAGCGCAGGAACGCGAGTCCAAGGCAGAGATCGGCGAGCATCATCGCGAGCCGCGCGGCAGCCGCCAAAGTGAGCAGCGATGCTGGGGCCAGGCCGTCTGACAAGGCCGCGAATGCACCTTCGCGCACGCCGAGGCCGGCCGGAGTGATCACCGCCAGGTAGCCCGCCAACCAAGCAAGCAAGTAGTGGCCTCCCTCACGCACGGCGCCGACGAAGTCGTCTTCAGGGGCAAGCGACCGCACGAGCGGGACAAGCGCCAAGGCCTGCAGGAGTGCCCCAAGGTGCAACAGCGCCGATGCGACGATGGCTGCACGGAAAGGCAGGCGCTGCCGAAATCCAGACCATTCGAAAGCAATGACCGCCGTTGCTCCGAACGAAAGGCCCACGGCAGCCACAGACCACGGCAAGCCACGATGCCCCGTCGTTGCCTCGATGGCCGCAGCGACGGCCACCAGCGCTGCCACGGCAGCAGCGAAGTGCACCATCAAGAGCGCGGCCCATCGGGATGGCGGTGCGAGATCGGATGCACGGGCGATCTGGAAGGCGAACCCCCAAACGCGACCGGGAAGGTACTTGAGGAGTTGCCCAACGAAGTACACATGCCCGAGAACGGGCAACGGCACGCGCGGAATGCCCATAGCCACCGCGAGCCGCGCATAGGCAAGGAACACCGCGAACCCGCCAGCGGCGAAACCCGATACCGCGACGGCAAACGGGCCGAAACCCATGCGGCGCGCTTGGTCGGGAATGTCATTGAGGCCCTCGGAAAACTGCCACACGAACGCGCCAAGGCACGCCACCGCGAGCAGCCCCCCTAGCCAACGCCATCGCGGCCCGAGGGTCTTCAAGTTGCCCGACGCTCGAGCACCCAGATGTAGCCCGGGAATATCGGACGGGCGAACCGGAACATCAGACGCGCCGCGAAGCGCTTCACCTTCCCGCGGAAGAGATACGCCGCCTCGAACGCTTCCGGGTCATCGAGGATCGGACCTGTGAAGTCGCGGACCGCGAAACCCGCCACGAGGCGGCGGAGCGCGCCATACCCAAGATGGCGCTCGTAGTAGCGATCGCCTTTGCCGGCGAGTCGCATGTAGCGATCAGCCAAACACGTTGGCAGCCACGACAGGAACGGCAAGCCGTGGTGCATCTCGACCACGGCCCAGCGGTTGGTCGCGGCGAAGTAGCAAACCCCACCCGGGCGCAGAACGCGATGAATCTCGCCGATGAGCCGTTCGACGTCGGGGACGTGTTCGTAGACTTGCGAACAAATGGCCGCGTCGAAGCTCTGGTCAGCGAACTCCAAGGCCATCGCGTCACCCGCCAAGAGCGTCACGTTCGCTGGCAGCCCACGCGAAACGGCCTTCGCGATGGCCGACGCATCGATGTCGACGCCAGTGACCGAGCCAACGGACGGGGCCAATGCCTCGTCGATCAACCCGGCCGAACATCCGACATTCAGAACGCGAGCATCCCGGAGCTTTTCGCCCATGCACCGCGAAAGCACGGCCACCATCGTGGCCGCCTTGCGATGGCGTTCGGAGACGTCATACATCTGCGGACGTCCGGCCGCGTAGTCGTGCTGGTATCCCCGGCTCATTCGGCAACGCCTCGACTGCCTTTGCGATAGACGATCATGTGCCCGCCCGCCAAGGGCAGCACATCGGGCAACAGCGTCGATAGCAAGGCGCAAAAAAGATTGACCACCGGAACGATGGGCAAAAGGACGACCGCCAGCGTTCGGCGAAGCAGACCAACCCCGTCGGGCGCGACGATGATGGACCCGATGGCGACACCAAACTGCACGGCAAGGCACTGAAAGCCCGGCGAAATGCGCCGGGTCGACTGGACCTCCCACCCGAAGCGATCCGCCAGGTGATGCAATCCATGGACCGTCATCCGCTGGAAATCACGCGGTGCATCGTGGACGGGGTAAAGGAAGGGAATGGAACACAGCACGAGGCCACCCGGCTTCAGGACGCGATCGACCTCGGAAAGAGCGACGTCGAAACGCTCCAAGTGTTCAACGACCTCGAGGAGAGCGACGGCGTCGAATGACAAATCGCCAAACGGCAGGGCAGCCGCATCACCGTAGACATCGGGACGCGCGCCGTACCAATCGCGGCCAACTTCGGGATGATCGAACGCCACGCAGTGCCATCCACTTGGCAAACGTTGGCCAAGCCAGCCATCACCGGCACCGATGTCAAGGAGGCGTCCCTCGCCAGACAGAATCTGCACTTCCGGGAAGTGTCTCCGGGGATCGCGATAAAGCCACTGCGGATGCAAGGGCGTGCTGCGCAACGCAGCGACGACCTGCTTCCAGCGCGCGCTACGACTCCTCACTACTCCCGCTCCTCCCGCGCCGCGAGATACGTCAACCCAGTGATCTGTTCACTGATCAATCCCATCAAGAAGACGATGACGCTGGCGCTGAACAGCAGGGCGCTCATGTTGGTGAAGCGCCCGGCGTCGTGGAAGGTCCAGCCATACCAACCGGCGCCGAGCAGGAAAAAAGCCACGGCGGTGGGCAGGAAGAGCTTCAGCGGCGAATACAGCGTGGCGATCTTGAAGATGATGAGCAGGAAGCGCACGCCGTCCTTGAGCGGACGGATATGGCTGGCCGTACCCACGCGCTGGTGCACCGGGATGGGCACGTAGGCCACCGGGTAGCCGCTGCGGAAGAAGGCCATGGTGATGGTGGTGGGGTAGCTGAAGCCGTTCGGCAGCAGGTGCAGGAACTCGCGGAATTTGGACGCTCGCACCGCGCGGAACCCCGAGGTGAGGTCGGCGATGGCGTGGCCTGTTACCCAGCTGGCCAGCCGGTTGTAGAAGGCGTTCGCCAGACCGCGGTGCCGGTTCGCCTGCCCCGAGGCATCGCGGGCGCCCACGGCCATGTCGTGGCCGTCCTCGATGCGGGCCAAGAGGGCCGGGATGTGGGCCGGATCGTGCTGGCCGTCGGCGTCCATGAACACGATCACCTCGCCGAGCGCGGCCCGGGCCCCCCGCTTGATGGCCGCCCCGTTGCCCATGCCATAGGGGGTGCGCAGAACCCGCGCGCCCAATCCCTCCGCGAGCGCAGGGGTACCGTCGGTGGACCCGTCGTCGACGACGATCAGTTCGGCTTCCGGAAAGCGCTCCCGAAGGACGGGCAACACCTTGGCCAGACCAACGGACTCGTTGCGGGCGGGCAGGACGATCGACAGGAGCATGGCGGGCCGTCAGGGAAACCGACCCAAGGTTAGCCGCTGCGCCATCGCAACGGCAGACTGGGGCGGCAAAGCGTGACGGGTTGGGCTAGAGTTCCCGCTGGAGAGGCAACGTATCCTGGACATGAACGCCCAAGTCACCCCCAATTTGGTGGGCATCACGGGCATCGCTCGACGCTTGGTCATGGACGGCGCCCTGAGCGAGGCCGACGCCCGCCGGGCGATGGACGAAGCGCCCAAGGCCAAGCAGCCGGTGGTGCACTGGCTGTTGGAAAAGAAGCTGGTGGGCAGCGCCGCCGTGGCCGCCGCCAACAGCATCGAGTTCGGCATCCCCCTGCTCGAGGTCAACGCCTTCGACCTTGGCCGCGCCGCGGTCAAGGCCGTCAACGAGGAGCTGATCACCAAGCACGGCGTGCTGCCGCTGTACAAGCGCGGCAACCGGCTGTTCCTCGGCATCAGTGATCCGACGAACACCCGCGCCATCGAGGAGATCCAGTTCGCCGCGGGCGCCACCGTCGAGCCGATCCTGATCGACGAGGAGCAGCTGCGTCGTGCGATCGACCGCGCTTTCACCGCGGCCGAGGCTTTCGATGCCGGCGGTGACGACGAGGGCCTCGATGCGCTGGATTCCGAGGCCGGCGACGACGACAAGGCCGAGGCCGGCGGCAACGACGCGAAGGGCGACGACACGCCGGTCGTCTAGTTCGTCAACAAGATGCTGCTGGATGCCATCAAGCGCGGCGCCTCCGACCTTCACTTCGAGCCTTACGAGCACGATTTCCGCGTGCGCTTCCGCATGGATGGCGTCCTTAGGATTGTCTCGAAAGCGCCGGTAAAGCTCGCCCAGCGCATCACCGCCCGACTGAAGGTCATGTCGGGCCTCGACATCGCCGAGAAGCGCCTGCCGCAGGACGGCCGCATCAAGCTCAACATCAGCAAGACGAAGGCGATGGACTTCCGCGTGTCCACCTGCCCCACCTTGTTTGGTGAGAAAACGGTGCTGCGTATCTTGGACGGTAGCGCCGCGAAGATGGGCATCGACAAGCTGGGCTACGAGGATTCACAGAAGCAGCTCTACCTCAGCGCGCTCGACAAGCCCTACGGCATGATCCTCGTCACCGGCCCCACCGGCTCGGGCAAGACCGTGTCGCTCTACACGGGCCTGAACATCCTCAACACCGAGGAGCGCAACATCAGCACCGCCGAGGACCCGGTCGAAATCCGCGTGCCCGGCATCAACCAGGTGCAGATGAACCCCAAGAAGGGCATGAACTTCGCCGCGGCCCTGCGCAGCTTCCTGCGCCAGGACCCGGACGTGGTGATGGTGGGCGAAATCCGCGACCTCGAAACCGCCGAAATCGCCATCAAGGCCGCCCAGACCGGCCACTTGGTGCTGAGCACCCTGCACACCAACGATGCCCCGCAGACCGTGGCCCGCCTGATGAACATGGGCATTGCGCCCTACAACATCACCAGCTCGGTCACGCTCATCATCGCCCAGCGCTTGGCCCGCCGCCTGCACGACTGCAAGAAAAAGGTGCATATTCCGCAGGCGGCCCTGGTGGCCGAGGGCTTCAAGCCCGAGGAATGCGAGGGCGGCTTGGAGGTCTATGAGCCGGTCGGCTGCGACGAGTGCAATGGCGGCTACAAGGGCCGCGTCGGCATCTACCAGGTGATGCCGATGACCGAAGAGATCCAGAAGATCATCCTGGAAGGCGGTAACGCCATGGACATCGGGCTGGTATGCGCCCGCGAGGGGATCGGCGACCTTCGCCGCTCCGCCATCAACAAAGTCAAGGCCGGGCTGATCAGCTTGGCCGAGATGAACCGAGTGACGAAGGACTAAGCCATGTCTGCCACCGCCAAGACCGCGAAGAACGCCGGCAAGCCTGCTCCCCGGGAAAACCCGCTCAGCGAGTTTGTCTGGGTCGCGACCGACAGGCGCGGCAAAACGCTGAAGGGCGAGATGTCGGCGAAGTCCGTCAACTTCGTGCGCGCCGAACTGCGCAAGCAGGGCATGAACCCCGGGACGATCAAGCCGAAGGGCAAGCCGCTTTTCGGAAGCTCCGGGAAGACGATCAGCGGGCAGGAGATCACGTTCTTCAGCCGCCAGATGGCCACGATGATGGCCTCGGGCGTGCCCATGGTGCAGGCCTTGGAAATCCTCTCCAACGGCCAGAAGAATCCGCGATTCGCCAACATGATCAAGGCCTTGCGGGATGATGTTTCCGGCGGCTCGGCCTTCAGTGAGGCCCTGAAGGCGTTCCCCATCCAGTTCAACGACCTGTATCGGAACCTCGTCAAGGCCGGCGAGGGCGCGGGTGTCCTCGACACCGTGCTGGACACGCTGGCGACCTACCTCGAGCGTATCCAGGCGCTGAAGGGCAAGATCAAGAAGGCGCTGTTCTACCCGGCGGGCGTCATGGCAGTCGGCCTGATCGTGAGCCTCATCCTGCTCATCTATGTGATTCCGCAGTTCAAGGAGACCTTCGCCAGCTTCGGCGCCGAGCTCCCCGCCTTCACCCAGCTGTATGTCAGCGCCTCGGAGTTCACGGTCGCGAACTGGTGGTGGATGCTGGGGGCCTCACTTGCCGCGGTCTTCGGCTTGAGTCTTCTCTACAAGGCGTCCCGGGACTTCCAGCGTACGGTCGACAGGCTGGCACTGAAGGTCCCCGTCCTCGGCCAGATCCTGCACATGTCGGCCATCTCCCGCTTCGCACGGACTTTGGCGCTCACCTTCAAGGCTGGCGTGCCTCTCGTCGAGGCGCTGGACACCGTGGCCGGCGCGACGGGCAGCATCATGTACGACGAGGCGGTGGCGAAGGTCCGGGACGACGTCGCCGTGGGTTACTCGCTGAATCTCGCGATGAAGCAGATCGGCATCTTCCCGCCGATGGTGGTGCAGATGGTCGGCATCGGCGAGGAATCCGGCGCGCTGGACTCGATGTTGTTCAAGGTGGCGGAGTTCTATGAGAACGAGGTCAACAACGCGGTCGATGCGATGACGAGCCTGATGGAGCCCTTCATCATCGTGGTGCTCGGCACGCTGGTCGGCGGCATGGTGATCGCGATGTACCTGCCGATCTTCAAGCTGGGCATGGCCGTCTGATCGATGCTTGACTACCTGCTGCAGAACCGGACGGCCGCGATCGCGGCCGTCTTTCTGTTCGGCCTGCTGGTCGGCAGCTTCCTCAACGTGGTCATCCTGCGCGTGCCGCCGCGGATGATGTGGGGCTGGCGCCGCGAGGCCCGCGACGTCCTCGAACTGCCGGAGGTCGACGAACCCAAGCCGCCGGGCATCGTGGTGAAGGGCTCGCATTGCCCGAAGTGCGGGCATGCGCTGCGCTGGTACGAGAACATCCCGGTCGTCAGCTGGCTGGCCCTGCGTGGGCGCTGCTCAGGCTGCAAGACGCCCATCTCGGTCCAGTACCCGATCGTCGAGCTACTCACCGGCCTCGCCTTCGCCGCCTGCGTGTGGCGCTTCGGCACCGGGCTGGAGGCTGGCGCGGCGCTCCTGTTCACCGGCCTGCTGATCGCACTGGCCGGCATCGACTGGCGCACCAAGTTCCTGTTCGACGACCTCACCTACCCGCTGCTCTGGCTGGGCCTCGGCGCCAGCGTGATGACACTCTTCGTGCCGGCGCACAGCGCGATTCTTGGTGCGCTCGTCGGGTATCTGAGCCTGTGGTCGGTCAGCACGGCCTACGCCCTCATCAAGGGCCGGCAGGGCATGGGCAACGGCGACTTCAAGCTCCTGGCCGCTCTCGGTGCCTGGTGCGGCGTGTCGGCCATCCTGCCGATCGTGCTGCTCTCCTCCCTCATCGGCGCCGTCATCGGCGGCATCGGACTGAAGCTGCTGGCCAAGGACAGCGACACGCAGATCCCCTTCGGCCCCTTCCTCGCCATCGCCGGCTGGGTGTGGTTCCTGTTCGGTCCGGAGCTGTCGGCGGTTTACTGGGGCCTGATGCTGCCGCCGGGCGCGACCGCGCCCTGATCCCCGCCGGCTCCCGATTCGCGTGATGGTCACCGCCCGCCCTGTCATCGGCCTCACCGGAGGCGTGGCCTCCGGCAAATCCAGCGTGGCCCGGGCATTCGAGGCCAGGCATGCCGGCGTCGTGGTGGATGCCGACTTGGCCGCGCGCGCGGTGGTCGAACCGGGCACGGAAGGGCTGGCCGCTGTGGTCGCCCATTTTGGCCCCGAGGTGCTGGCCGCCGACGGTCGCTTGGACCGCGCCGCGCTGCGGGCCCGTGTCTTCGGCGACGCCGGCCAGCGCCAGGCGCTGGAGGCGCTCCTGCACCCCCGCATACGCGCCTGGATGCTGGCCCATGCCGAGGCCGCACCGACGCACTACGTCGTCCTCGACATTCCCTTGCTCGCCGAAGGCGGCGGGCGCGCCACATGGCCGATGCTCGACCGCATCGTGGTCGTCGATGTGCCCGTGACGGTGCAGCGGGCGCGCCTGATGGCCCGCGACGGCATCGACGCAGCCCTGGCCGAACGGATGATCGCGGCACAAGCCTCGCGGGCCCAGCGCCTGGCGCTGGCCGACGACGTCATCGTCAACCTCGGCTCCTTGGCTGATCTCGACGCTGCGGTCGGCCGGCTGGACGCCCGCTGGCACCACGGCTGAGCCGCCAGCCCAGCGGCGCGTGACTGACGCCGGCCCGATCAGGCCGGCCAGAAGGCCCGGATGCCCGCCACGCCCTGCGCGCCATGCCGCCGCGCCTCGACGAGGTCGGCCGGGCCCACGCCCCCAAGCGCGTAAACCGGCAAGGCCGTCCCGGCTCGCAGGCGCTCGAACGCCTCCCAACCCAGCCCCAGCTGGCCCGGGTGGGTGTCCGTGGGCTTCACCGGCCCGAGCAGCAGGTCGTCGACACCGAGCGTCTCGGCCAAGGCCAGCTCTTCCGCGTCATGCACGGCGGCACAGACGCGCCCGCCGGCCTCGCGGTGACGGCGGGTCAGCGCGACGGCCTCCGGTGCACGCAATTGGGAGGCGCGCCAGTGCAGGCCCACGCCCAGCTCGGCCGCGAGCGCGGCATCGCCATGCACCCAGAGCCCCGCCCCGGTGGCCCGGCATCGCGCGGCCAGTTCAAAGGCGAGGCGTCGGCGCTGCGCGGGGTCGGCGAGGCGCAGGTGCACGCGGCGCAGGCCGTTGGCCAGCGCGGTATCGGCCACAGCCAGCCATCGGGCTTCGGCTTCGGGTCCGTCGCCCGGCTCGGGCGTGACCAGCACGCGGTCGGGCTCGCGCAGGGCGGCGACGACGGGACGGTCGGCCGGCGGCATCGGGTAGCGGTCAAGCGCGTCCAGCGCCACCCAGGCGAGGGCGTCGTGCTCGTGGGCGACGGGATCGCCCGAGTAGGCGGCGATGCCCCACGTGTCGAGGTGCAATCGGATGTGGGCACCATCGTCCGTCGATGCCACCGGCACGCGGATCAGCGGGGCGCCATCGAGGACGCGAAGGCCCAGCTCCTCGTGCAGTTCACGCCGGAGGGCATCGAGCGCGGACTCGCCGGGCTCGACCTTGCCGCCGGGGAATTCCCACAGGCCGGCGTCCGCCTTGCCGGCGGGGCGCCGGGCCAACAGCACCCGACCCTGCGCGTCCCGCAGGACGCCAGCGACGACGTGCAGCGGCGCGTCCATCACCCGTCAGCCGGGCGACGGGCCGCGCTCAGGCCTGCCCGTGGCAGTGCTTGTACTTGCGCCCCGAGCCGCAGGGGCACGGGTCGTTGCGGCCGATGGCCATGCCGGCGGCACCGGCGCCGGCGCCCGAGGCGGCGGCGATGCGGGCGAGGCGCTGCTGCTCCTCGAGCACGTCGGCCGCTTCCTCGTCGGCACCATAGCTGCCCGTTTCCGGGTGCTGGAACTGCATCGCGCGGGCCTGCGCCTCGGCACGACGGCGGTCCTCGGCCTCCATCGCGGCGACCTCCTCCTCGGTGCGGATGCGCACGCGGGCGAGCAGCGTCACGATGTCGCGCTTCACCTTGTCGAGCATCTCCTCGAAGAGCTCGAACGCCTCGCGCTTGTACTCCTGCTTCGGCTGCTTCTGCGCGTAGCTGCGCAGGTGGATGCCCTGTCGCAGGTAATCCATGCGCGCGAGGTGCTCCTTCCAGTTCTGGTCGAGCATCGAGAGCATCACCTGGCTTTCGAGCTGGCGCATCAGCTCCGGCCCGAGCTGCGATTCCTTGCCGGCGAAGTGGGCGCGGCCGGCCTCGACGACCTTCGCGAGGATGCCCTCGTCGTCAAGTTCGGCGCCGGCGGTGATCGCGCCGCGCACGTCGACCTGGACGCCGAACTCGTCGCGCAGGCTGTTCTCGAGCGCCGGCAGGTCCCACTGCTCGTCGATGGACTGCGCGGGGACGTACTTGCGGGTGTGCGAGGCCAGAACGTCGTCGCGGATGGCGCCGATCGTCTCGTGGATCTCGCCCTGGTCGAGCAACTCGTTGCGCTGCTCGTACACGACCTTTCGCTGGTCGTTGGCGACGTCGTCGAAGTCGAGCAGGTTCTTGCGGATGTCGAAGTTGTGCGCTTCGACCTTGCGCTGCGCGTTCTCGATCTGGCGCGTGACGAGGCCGCTCTCGATGGCTTCGTTCTCCTGCATGCCCATGCGCTGCATGGCCTTCTGCACCCAGTCGCTGGCGAAGATGCGCATCAGGTTGTCTTCGAGCGACAGGTAGAAGCGCGAGGAGCCCGGATCGCCCTGGCGGCCGGAACGGCCGCGGAGCTGGTTGTCGATGCGGCGGCTCTCGTGACGCTCGGTGCCGATGATGTGCAGGCCGCCGGCGGCCTTGACCTCGTCGTGGCGGACCTGCCACTCGGCCTTGATGCGCGCCTTGGCGACCTCGTCGATCTCTCCCGCGGCGTGCAGTTCCGACTCGAGGCTGCCGCCGAGCACGATGTCGGTACCGCGGCCGGCCATGTTGGTGGCGATGGTGACGGCGCCCGGCTTGCCTGCCTGCGCGACGATGTGCGCTTCGCGCTCGTGCTGCTTGGCGTTCAGCACTTCGTGCACGATGCCCGCGGCCCTCAACTGCTCGCTGATGAGCTCCGAGGTCTCGATCGACGTGGTGCCCACCAGCACCGGCTGGCCCTTGGCATTGCGCTCCTTGATGTCTTCGATCACCGCGAGGTACTTGCCGTTGCGGTTGAGGAACACAAGGTCCGGCATGTCCTTGCGGATCATCGGGCGGTGCGTGGGGATCACCGCCACCTCGAGGTTGTAGATCGAGTTGAACTCGAAGGCCTCGGTGTCGGCGGTGCCGGTCATGCCGGCCAGCTTGCCGTACATGCGGAAGTAGTTCTGGAAGGTGATCGAGGCCAGCGTCTGGTTCTCGCGCTGGATCGGCACGTTCTCCTTGGCTTCGATCGCCTGGTGCAGGCCATCCGACCAGCGACGGCCGGACAGCGTGCGGCCGGTGAACTCGTCGACGATGACCACTTCGCCATTGCGGACGATGTAGTCCACGTCGCGCTGGTAGATCGCGTGGGCGCGCAGCGCCTGGTTCATGTGGTGCACGACGGCGATGTTGTGGCCGGCGTACAGGCTGTCCTCGCCCTGCAGGATGCCGGCGGCGCGCAGCAGCGCCTCGGCGTGCTCCATGCCGCCTTCCGACAGGTGCACCTGCTTGCCCTTCTCGTCGACCCAGTAGTCACCGTCGGCGTTCTCGTCGGCCTGGCGGCGCAGCTGCGGCACCAGCTTGTTGACCTTCACGTACAGCTCCGGCGATTCATCGCCGGGGCCGGAGATGATCAGCGGCGTGCGCGCCTCGTCGATGAGGATCGAGTCCACTTCGTCGACGATGGCGAAGTTCAGGCCGCGCTGGTGGCGGTCTTCCTTGCGCAACGCCATGTTGTCGCGCAGGTAGTCGAAGCCGAACTCGTTGTTGGTGCCGTAGGTGATGTCGGCGGCGTAGGCGGCCTTCTTGTCGCCCATCGGCATGCCCGGGTAGACGACGCCCACCGAGAGGCCGAGGAAGTTGTAGAGCTTGCCCATCCACGCGGCGTCGCGGCGCGCGAGGTAGTCGTTGACCGTGACGACGTGCACGCCCTTGCCGGACAGCGCGTTGAGGTAGACCGGCAGCGTCGCCATCAGCGTCTTGCCTTCGCCGGTGCGCATCTCGGCGATCTTGCCGCTGTGCAGCACCATGCCGCCGATCAGCTGCACGTCGTAGTGGCGCATGCCGAGCGAGCGCTTGGCGCCTTCGCGGCAGACGGCGAAGGCTTCGGGCAGCAGCGCGTCGAGCGTCTCGCCATTCGCCACGCGGGCCTTGAGCTCGGCCGTCTTGGCCTGCAGCGCGGCGTCATCGAGGTCCTTGAGCCCGGCTTCGAGCGCGTTGACCTTGGCGACGGATTTCGAGAGCTGGCGGACCAGACGCTCGTTGCGGCTGCCGAAAAGGGCGGTGAGGAGACGATTGAGCATGGACGGGTCTTTGCGGAATGGGGGCGCGCCGGAGGCCGCGCTAAACGGAAACGGCCGCCGGAGGGCAGCCGCGTATTCTAGCTGGTGGCGGGGGAGGCCGATATCAAGCGGGAGCCGGGGGCCCGCCGCGGCGCGGCATCAGCCGCGGATACGCTCCAGGTAGGCCATCGGATTCACCGGGCGGCCGTTGACGTGCACTTCGAAGTGCAGGTGGGCGCCGGTGGAGCGACCGGTCGAACCGACCTTCGCCACTTCCTGGCCCGCGCGGACCACATCACCGACCCGCACGAGGTTGCGCTGGTTGTGGCCGTAAAGCGTCTGGTAGCCGTCGCCATGGTCGACGATGACGGTGTTGCCGTAGCCGGTCTTCCAGCCGGCGAAGCTGACGATTCCGTTGCCTGCCGCCTTCACCGGATCGCCGAAGTTGGCGTCGAAATCGACGCCGAGGTGGTGGTCGCGGCCGCCGGTGAACGGGTCGGCGCGGGTGCCGAAGCCCGAGGAGATGTAGCCAGGCGCCGGGGCGCGGCTCGGGCGCGAGGCCTCGGCCAGTTCCTGGCCTTCGAGCAGGGCGCCGAGCACGTCGAGCTGCTTCTCGGCCTGGGCGAACTGGGATTCCACCGAACCGAGCACCACGGCCACGTCCTGCGGCTGGCCCGGGTTCTCTGGGCCGCCCATCGCCGGGCGCTCACTGAAGTCGAATTCGCCGTCCTTGAGCTGGCCCATGGCCGTGAGGCGGTGGCCGAGGGCATTGAGGCGGTTGGCCTGCGCTTGCAGCTCGCCGAGCTTGGCGGCCATCGCATTGACGTCGCGCTGCGCGGCTTCGCGCGCGTCGTCGACGGCGGCGCGGCTCGCCTGCACCTCGGCACGCAGCGGCTCGAGGGCCGCATCGGTGCCCGCCAACCAGTGGCCGATGCCCGCACCCACCAGCGCGATGGACGCGACGAGGGCCGTGGCGCCACCCGCGAGCACCCAACGGTTCCGCCGGGACTCCAGGCTGAAGGACCAGGGCGCGCGCAGGCTGCGGGAAACGACGATGATGTTGAGCATGCTTCGATCCAAATCTCGCAACACGGCGGAACGGGCTTCCGGTGCCCCCAGCGCCCCCCGGCCTGCTGGCCAGTGGATCGCGGAAGGCGACCTCGCCTCGGTGATCGCCCGCGCCCAGTGGTTGGACGCCGCCGACCAGCGCTTCCGCCGCCATCTGCCGCCGGCGCTGGCCGGGCAGGTGCGCCTGGCGAACGTCGACCGCGGAACCATGGTGGTGGTGGTCCCCTCCCCGGCCTGGAAGGCCCGGCTGCGCATGGACACCGCCCTGTTGCTGGCGGCGGCCGACGCGGCCGGCATCGAAGCCCGGTCGGTGACCCTCAAGGTGGTGCCACCTGACGCGCCGTTGCCGGAACGCCCGGGAGCACCGCTCTCGGCGAAAGCCCGAGCCACGCTCGAAGCTGCCGCCCAATCCGTTGCGGACCCCGATCTCAAGGCCCAGCTCCTGCGCCTGGCCGCGAGCGGCCGGGGCCCCGGCCTCGCGGTCGGGAACCCGGAGTCTACGGACGGGTCGTTAAAAAGCCGCTAACAAACGGTGAAGCGGGCCCCGGAACGACGAAGCCCGCCGGGGTCACCGACGGGCCTCATGGCACTTTGTGACGGGCAGCACGCTTTGCGCACCACCGCCGTCGATGGACGAGGCGATCAGACCGCCGCGGCCGGGCTCGCGTAGGAGATCGGCGACTTCGCCGGATCGCTGAAGGTCACCTCTTCCCAGGCCGCCTTGTCGGCCAGCAGGGTGCGCAGCAGGCGGTTGTTGAGGGCGTGGCCCGACTTGTGGCCGTAGAACGCGCCGATCAGGCTGTGGCCCAGCAGGTACAGGTCGCCGATCGCGTCGAGGATCTTGTGCTTCACGAACTCGTCCTCGTAGCGGAGGCCGTCGTCGTTGAGCACGCGGTAGTCGTCGAGCACGATGGCGTTGTCCATCGAGCCGCCCAGCGCCAGGTTGCGCTCGCGCAGGTACTCGATGTCGCGCATGAAGCCGAAGGTGCGGGCGCGGCTGACTTCCTTGACGAAGGAGGTCGTCGAGAAATCGATCTCGGCGCTCGAGGTCGAGCGACGGAAGGCCGGGTGCTGGAAATCGATGGTGAAGCCGACCTTGAAGCCCTCGAACGGCTCGAAGCGGGCCCACTTGTCGCCGTCCTCGACGAGGATCGGCTTCTTGATGCGGATGAAGCGCTTGGCGGCGTTCTGCTCTTCGATGCCCGCCGACTGCAGCAGGAACACGAAGGGACCGGCCGAGCCGTCCATGATCGGCACTTCGGCCGTGGAGAGGTCGACGTAGGCGTTGTCGATGCCGAGGCCGGCCATGGCCGAGAGCAGATGCTCGATCGTCATGACGCGGACCTGGTCCTTGACCAGCGCGGTGCACAGCGACGTGTCGCCCACGGCCAGCGCCGTCGCCTGGATCTCGACCGGCTGGTCGAAATCAACGCGGCGGAACACGATGCCGGTGTCGACGGCCGCCGGGCGCAGGGTCATGTAGACCTTCTCGCCGCTGTGCAGGCCGACGCCGGTGGCGCGGATGACGTTCTTGAGGGTGCGCTGCTTGAACATATCGTCAGGATCCCCGAGGGGGTTGACACGGTAGGGCGCGCACATTAGCACGCCCCTGCTTTAACGAAACCTCAAAAAACTGAACTTCTCCATGTCAAATCTGCAACAGAGCGGGCAGCCCCCTGCCCGCCTGTTGTCCAGCCGGCGACTGAGACGAGCAGTCCCCGGCCCGGAGCCCTCCGGCTCCGTCTACTGCGGCCGGGACCGGGTTTCAGTCGGCCTGGCGGCGCAGGAAGGCCGGGATGTCCAGGTAGGCCTGGTCGGCCGGCAGGTCGGAGAGGGCCGTCGGGCCGGCCACGTCCGCCGAGCGGCCGCGCAGGCCACCCGCGAAGCTGCCGCTGTCACGGCCGCTCGCGGCCGGGGCCACGGCGTCGGCGTACTCGGCCAGGCCGGTGCTGCCGTTGCGGATCAGCTGCACCTTCGGGCGGGCCACTTCGCGCTCGACGGCGCGGGCCATCTCGCGGTGGGTGTCGCGGTTCGGCAGGCGGCCGGCTTGGACGCCGCGGTTGAGGCCGGTGGCCACCACGGTGACGCGGACGTCGTCCTGCATGTCGGGGTCGAGCACCGTGCCGAGCACGACGGTGGCGTCTTCCGAAGCGAACTCCTCGATGGTGCGGCCGACTTCGTCGAACTCGCGCATGGTGAAGTTCGGGCCGGCGGTGATGTTGACCAGCACGCCGCAGGCGCCGGCGAGGTTGACCTCGTCGAGCAGCGGGTTGCTGATGGCGGCCTCGGCGGCAGCCTGCGCGCGGTCGTCGCCACGGGCGGTGCCGGTGCCCATCATGGCGAGGCCCATTTCGCTCATCACGGTGCGGACGTCGGCGAAGTCGACGTTGATCAGGCCCGGACGGACGATCAGGTCGGCGATGCCCTGCACGGCGCCGAGCAGCACGTCGTTGGCGGCGCGGAAGGCCTGCACCATGGTGGCGTCGCGGCCTAGCACGGTGATCAGCTTCTCGTTCGGGATGGTGATCAGCGAGTCGCAGTGGCTGGCCAGTTCCTCGATGCCCTTCAGCGCCACCTGCATGCGGCGACGGCCTTCGAACGGGAAGGGCTTGGTGATGACGGCAACGGTGAGGATGCCCATCTCCTTGGCGAGCTGAGCCACGACCGGCGCGGCGCCCGTACCGGTGCCACCACCCATGCCGGCGGTGATGAACACCATGTCCGCGCCCTCGAGGGCATTCATGATGCGCTCGCGGTCTTCCAGCGCGGCCTGGCGGCCGACTTCCGGGTTCGCGCCGGCGCCGAGGCCCTTGGTCACGTTGGCGCCGAGCTGCAGGTGCAGCTTCGCGCCGACGTTCTTGATCGCCTGCGAATCGGTGTTGGCGACGACGAATTCCACGCCGTCCACGTTGGCATTGACCATGTGCGCCACGGCGTTGCCGCCGCCGCCGCCCACGCCGATGACCTTGATCACTGCGTTCGGAGCCAACTTCTCGATGAGTTCAAACTGCGCCATGGTCTCGTCCTCTCGTCTCGGGGTGTTTCTTCTTCGGTGGGAAAACGTCGGGGGGCCGACGGTCAAAACGCGCCCCGGAACCAGTTCCGGAAACGCGTGAAAGCGACGCCGGCCTTGCCGGCGTTGAGGCTGGGGCGGGGGCCCGCTTCGAGCGAACGCCCCCAGAGCAGCAGGCCCACGCCGGTGGCGTGGACCGGGTTGTTGATGACTTCGCCGAGGCCGGTGACGTGCTGGGGGATGCCGACGCGCACGGGCATGTGCAGCATCTCCTCGGCCAGCTCGACCACGCCCTCCATGCGGGCGCTGCCGCCGGTGAGCACCATGCCGGCGCGCACCAGCTCCTCGTAGCCGGCGCGGCGGAGTTCCGCCTGCACCATCTCGAAGATCTCCTCGTAGCGGTTCTGCACGGCCTCGGCGAGCGCCTGGCGGGCGAGGCGACGCGGGGCGCGGTCGCCGACGCTCGGCACCTGGATGGTCTCCTCGCGGCCGGCGAGCTGGGCCAGCGCGCAGGCGTAGCGGACCTTGATCTGCTCGGCTTCGGGCGTCGGGGTGCGCAGCAGGTGGGCGATGTCGTTGGTGATCTGGTCGCCGGCGATCGGCAGGCAGGCCGAATGGCGGATGGCGCCCTGCACGAACACATTGATGTCGGTGGTGCCGGCGCCGATGTCCACCAGCACCACACCGAGCTCTTTCTCGTCGGCGGTGAGCACGGCGGTGCTGGAGGCCAGCGAGGACAGGATGAGGTCGTCGACCGAGAGGCCGCAGCGCTGGATGCACTTGCTGATGTTGGCGGCCGCGGCGGTGGCGCCGGTGATCAGGTGCGCACGCACTTCAAGGCGGACGCCCGACATGCCCACCGGGTTGCGGATGCCTTCCTGCGAACCGTCGACGATGTATTCCTGCGGGATGGCGTGGAGGATGCGCTGGTCCGCCGGCACGGCGACGGCGCGGGCCGCTTCCAGCACGCGATCGAGGTCGGCGTAGCTGACCTCGCCCGAGGCGATCGGCACCACGCCGTTGGAATTGCGGCACTGGATGTGGCTGCCGGCGATCGAGGCGTAGACCGAGCGGATCTCGCAGCCGGCCATCACGTCGGCTTCCTCGATGGCGCGCTGGATCGACTGCACCGTGGATTCGATGTCCACGACGACGCCGCGGCGCATGCCGCGCGATTCGTGCGAGCCGATGCCGATCACTTCGATCGGCTGGTCCGGGGCGTATTCACCAACCAACGCCGTCACCTTGGAGGTGCCGATGTCGAGGCCGACGATGAGGGACTTGTCGCTCTTGCGGTTCATGCGTTGCTCGATGCAGAAGGCGCGGTGGGGGCCGCGGCGGGTTCACCCCAGGTCAGGGCGAAGCCATTGGTGTAGCGGAGGTCGGCGCGCTCCAGCACGCGGCCGGCGGGATCGCGGCCCAGCGTCGGCAGCAGGCGGGCGAAGCGCGAGAGGCGCGGCAGGGCGTCGTTGCGTCCGAGTTCGACCTCCAGGCCGTCCACGGTGGTGAGCGACCAGCCGCCGCGCGCGGACAGCCGCAGTTCGCGGATGTCGCTGCCCACGCGCACCAGCACGGGCCGCGCCTCGCGGTGGAAGGCGATGACCTCGGCGACGCGACCGTCGGCGGCGTCGAAGCGCGGCAGCGGCGTGGCGAGGCCGGGCGGAAGGACGAACAGTCGGCCGTCGTCGGACAGCAGGCGATCCTCGCCCCAATGCGCGTAGGGGCGAAGCTCGGTGAGCCGCACTTCGAGGCGGTCCGGCCAGCGCTTGCGGACATCGACGGCATCGACCCACGGGAGCGCGGCGACCGACTGGCGGATGGCCACCGGATCGACGGCGAAGAAGCCGCCCTGCGCCATCGGCGCGATGGTCGAGCGCAGCGTGGCCTCGTCGACCAGCTTCAGCGGGGCCTGCAGGGCGAGCGTGCGGATCGGCCAACGCTCGGCGCCGATCCAACCGTTCACGACGGCCACCACTGGCATCGCCAGCAGCAGCAGCGCGAAGGTCCAGCCCAGCAGTCGCCAAACGCGGGTCATGCGCGGCCGGCCTCCAGGGTCTGGGCGAGGATGGCGAGGCAGAGGTCCTCGAAGCCGATGCCGACTTCGCGCGCGGCCTTCGGCACCAGCGAATGGCTGGTCATGCCCGGCGCAGTGTTCACTTCCATCAGCAGGAAGCGGCCATCGGCATGGCGCATCACGTCGACGCGGCCCCAACCCGTGCAGCCTGCGGCGCGGAAGCCGGCGAGGGCCAGCGTACGGATTGCCGCCTCGTCGTCGCCTTCGAGGCCGGGGCAGTGGTACTGCGTGTCGTCGCTGATGTACTTGGCGTGGTAGTCGTACCACTCGCCCGGCGGGACGATCCGCACCGACGGCAGCGCGACGCCACCGAGGATGCCCACGGTGAACTCGCCGCCGGTGATCATCTGCTCGGCCAGCAGCTCGCCGGGATAGGTGGCGGCGAAGGCAATGGCCGGGGCGAGGTCGGACTCGCTGGCGATGCGGAAGACGCCGACGCTCGAGCCTTCCGTCGAGGGCTTCACGAACACCGGCAGGCCCAGCGAACGCACCGCGGCGGCGAGGTCGGCGCCCGGCGCGATGCGGACGAAGCCCGCGGTGGGAAGGCCTTCGGCCATCCACACCTGCTTGGTGCGGATCTTGTCCATGGTGAGCGCGCTGCCCAGCACGCCGGGACCGGTGTACGGCAGGCCGAGGGCGTCGAGGGCGCCCTGAAGCACGCCGTTCTCGCCGGCGCCGCCGTGGAGGATGTTGAACACGCGATCGAAGCGCTCGCCGCGGCCGAGGGCGGCCAGCAACGCGCCAAGACCGTCGACGCCATGGGCATCGACACCGCGCGCCTGCAGGGCGGCCAGCACGTTGGCGCCGGAGTTCAGCGAGACCTCGCGCTCCGCGGACTCGCCGCCCATCAGCACCGCGACGCGACCGAACGCCTGCGGGGCGAGCGCAGCAACGCTCGCCTTCAGGGCGTCGACGGCGGCGCGGCTGGCGTCGTCGAGGCTCATGCGCTCCGCTCCGGCAAGCCGCGGTCGGCCAGCTGCTGGGCCACGGCGCCGATGTCGCCGGCGCCGAGCAGGATCACCAGGTCGTTCGGCTGCAGCACGTCGCCGAGCATCGCCGGCAGTTCCTTCGCGGTGCCCGCGAGCACCGGGTCGACGCGGCCGCGGGTGCGGATGGCGCGGGCCAGCGACTTGGCGTCGGCGTTGGCGATCGGCGCTTCACCGGCTGGATAGACGTCGCAGAGCACGAGGCCGTCGACGTCACTGAGCACCTTGGCGAAATCGTCGAACAGATCGCGCGTGCGGCTGTAACGGTGCGGCTGGAAGCAGGCCACGAGGCGGCGATTCGGCCAGCCGCCGCGCGCGGCAGCGAACACCGCCGCAAGCTCGGCCGGATGGTGGCCGTAATCATCGACAAGCAGCGCACTGCCGCCGTTCGGCAGGGCCATCTCGCCCTTGAGATTGAAGCGACGGCCCACGCCTTCGAACGCGGAGAGCGCACGGGCGATGGCTTCGGCGGGAACGCCGAGCTGCCAGCCGATGGCGGCGGCGGCCAGCGCGTTCTGCACGTTGTGGCGGCCCGGCAGGTTCAGCGCCATCGGCACCGGCGCCTCGCCCGGGAGGTGCAGCAGGAAGTGCATCTGCTGGCCCTGCTGCGAGACCTCGCTGGCGCGCACGTCGGCGCTCTGGGCGAAGCCGTAGCGCAGCACGTGGCGCGGGGTGCGGGTGGCGAGCATCGCCACTTCGGGATCATCGATGCACAGCACGGCGAGCCCGTAGAACGGCAGGCGGTGCAGGAATTCATCGAAGGCCTGCTTCACGCGCTCGAAATCGCCACCGTAGTTCTCGAGGTGGTCGGCATCGATGTTGGTGACGACGGCCACCAGCGGATTCAGGCGCAGGAAGCTGCCGTCGCTCTCGTCGGCCTCGGCCACCAGCCATTCGCTGCCACCGAGGCGCGCGTTGGCGCCGGCGGAGAGCAGCTTGCCGCCGATGACGAAGGTCGGGTCGAGCCCACCCTCGCTGAGCACGCTGGCCACCAGCGAGGTGGTCGTGGTCTTGCCGTGCGTGCCGGCGATCGCGATGCCGCGCTTGAAGCGCATCAGCTCGGCCAGCATCTCGGCGCGCGGCACCACCGGGATGCGGCGGGCGCGGGCTTCGATCAGCTCCGGGTTGTCGGCCTTGATGGCGCTCGATACGACGAGCGCGTCGACGTCGCCGACATGCTCGGCGCGGTGGCCACGGTGGATGGCGGCGCCGAGCTTCGCC
The DNA here is from genome assembly GCF_027531545.1 of Silanimonas sp. Classification (GTDB taxonomy): domain Bacteria; phylum Pseudomonadota; class Gammaproteobacteria; order Xanthomonadales; family Xanthomonadaceae; genus Silanimonas. The sequence continues at coordinate 239,129 of NZ_JAPZSC010000001.1, forward strand.
AGACGCTGCGTGGTGGCGTTGTCGGCGGCATCGGAGCCGGAGACGGCGTAGCCGAGCGTGAGCATCACTTCGGCGATGCCGCTCATGCCCACGCCGCCGATACCGACGAAGTGCACGCGATTGAACACGCGCGAAAGGTCACCGGGGTGTTTCAGGCGTCCGCGCATCATGCGTGGGCTTCCTCGTAGGCGATGTCGGCGACGCGCTCGGCCGCGCCCGGCAAGGCCAGATCGCGCGCGGCGCGGGCCATGTCGAGCAGGCGGCGACGGTCGCCAAGCAGGGGTTTCAGGAGGTCGGCGAGGTCCGCCGCCAGCGTGTCGGTCTGGCGCAACCACCGTGCCGCGCCGCCTTCGGCGAGGTACTCGGCGTTGCGCGCCTGGTGGTCGTCGACGGCACCGGGGAACGGCACCAGCACGCTGGCGACGCCAGCGGCGCAGAGTTCGGCCAGCGTCGAGGCGCCCGCGCGGCTGATCACGAGATCCGCCCAGCCGTAGGCATCGGCCATGTCGGTGATGAAGGGCTCGATGCGCGCCTGCAGCTTCGACACGGCGTAGGCCGCGCGCGCTTCGTCGACCAGCTTCTCGCCGCACTGGTGGCGGATCTCGAGGTTCATCCAGCCCGCCAAGGCCTTCGGCACCGCGAGGTTCAAGCCACGCGCGCCCTGGCTGCCGCCGAGGACGAGGATGCGGATGGGACCACTGCGGCCCTGCAGGCGGCGCACCGGATCGGGCAGCGCGGCGATCGCCTCGCGCACCGGGTTGCCAACAGCTTCGGCCGGGGGCGGGAAAGCGCCCGGGAAGCCCGTGAGCACCTTGCGGGCGAAACGCGCGAGAACGCGATTGGTGAGGCCCGGCGCTCGGTTCTGTTCGTGCACGATCAAGGGCAGGCCGAGCGTGCGCGCTGCCAAGCCGCCGGGGCCGCTGGCGAAACCGCCGAAGGCCAGCACCGCCTGCGGCTGTTGGGCTTTCAGCAGTGCCCGCGCCTGCAGCACCGCGCGCGTCACGTTGAGCGGCGCGGCGAGCGCGGCGAGCGGGCCCTTGCCGCGCAGCGCGCCAATCCGGATGGCATCGATCGCGAAACCGCCCTGCGGCACGAGGCGCTCCTCCATGCCGCCGGCCGAACCCATCCAGCGCACGTCGGCGCCGCGCTCGCGCAGCACTCGCGCGACAGCGAGCGCCGGGAAGATGTGGCCGCCGGTGCCGCCAGCCATGACCGTGAAGCGCGGTGCGCTCATCGCGGCCCCCCGATCACGGGCTCGATGCGCGTGGTGCCGCGAGCGGCAGCCATTGGCGCGGGCTTCGCACTCGCCGCCACGGCCTGCGCCGCGACGAGAGCGGCCGGCAGGACGGTGTCGCCAGGCTCGTCGATGCCGCGCAACTCGCCACGCGCACGCTGCACCTGGCGCTCGGAGCGGTCGAGCTCGTAGCTGACGCGCAGCAGCACGCCGAGCATCGCGCAGGTCATCATCACGCTCGAGCCGCCGGAGCTGATCAGCGGCAGCGTCAGGCCCTTGGTCGGCAGCAGGCCGAGGTTCACGCCGATCGACACGGTCGCCTGGATGCCGATCGACAAGCCGATGCCAAAGGCGACGAGGCCAGCGAACTGGCGTCGCAGCGCCATGCAGCGAAGGCCCACCGAGAACGCGCGCCACAGCAGAACGGCGTAAAGCGCCAGCACCGCGCAGACGCCGAGGAAGCCGAGCTCTTCGGCCAGCACCGAGAAGATGAAGTCGGTATGCACCTCGGGGAAGGCTTGCAGCTTCTGCACCGACGCGCCGAGGCCGACGCCATCGAAGCCGCCACGACCGATGGCGATCAACGCTTGCACCAGTTGGTAGCCGCCACCGAACGGATCCTCGAACGGCTCGCGGAAGCTGGTGATGCGCGCCAGGCGGTAGGGTTCGAGCACGGCGATGCCGACGAACAGCACGACCACCGGAGCGCCCAGCAGCATCAGCTTCCCGATCGGGGCGCCGCCGAGGAAGATCATGCCGCCGACGATGGCGAGGAGCAGTGCCGAAGAGCCGAAGTCCGGCTGCGCCAGCAGCAGCAGCACCAGCAGGCCGACGATGCCGAGCGGCTTGATCAGGCTGGGCCAGTGCGCGGCGATCTCGTCCTTGCGTCGCGCGAGGTAGCTGGCCGTCCAGATGATCAGGAGCAGCTTCACCGCCTCGACGGCCTGGAAATTCAACACGACGAAATTCAGCCAGCGGCGCGCGCCGTTCACGCGCACGCCGAAGCCAGGGATGAACACCAGCAGCAGCGCGGCGAAACAGGCCAGCAAGGCCAGGCCCTGGTAGCGCTCGACCGTCTTCAGCTCGAGGTTCATCGCCACCCAAGCCAGCGTTCCGCCGAGGGCCAGGGCGAACAGATGGCGCTGCACGAAGTAGAACTCGCCGACCCCCATGACGTCGGCGAGGCCGAGCGAGGCCGAAGTCACCATGACGATGCCGACCACCACCAGCGACAGGATGGCGCCGAGCAGCCAGCGGTCGTAACGGCCCTCGATGGCGTCGAGGCGCGTGGCCTGGGCCGGGACGTCGATGGGCTTGGCCAGCGTCATCAGCGCACCTTCAACGTCGCCAGCGCGACGAGGGCGAGCATCACGGAGATGATCCAGAAGCGCACGATCACGCGCGGTTCCGGCCAGCCCTTGAGCTCGAAGTGGTGGTGGATCGGCGCCATGCGGAAGATGCGCCGCCCGGTGAGCTTGAACGAGGCGACCTGCGCCATCACCGAAAGCGTCTCGATGACGAAGATGCCGCCGACGATCACCAGGACGATTTCCTGCCGGACGATGATGGCGATGCAGCCCAGCGTGGCACCGAGGGCGAGCGCACCGACGTCGCCCATGAACACCATGGCGGGATAGGTGTTGAACCACAGGAAGCCGAGGCCCGCGCCGCCGATGGCCGCGCACAGGATGGCCAGCTCGCCGGCGCCGGGGATGCGCGGCATGCCGAGGTACTCGGCGAACACCGCATTGCCCGAGGCGTAGGCGAACACGGCGAGCACGCCGGCCGTCAGCACGACCGGCATGATCGCCAGGCCGTCGAGGCCGTCGGTGAGGTTCACCGCGTTCGAGAAGCCGACGATCCAGAAATAGGCGACGACGATGAACATCGCGCCCAGCGGCAGCGCGAAGTTCTTCAGCAGCGGCAGGTAGAGCGTGGTGTTCGAGGGATGGTCGGCCGTCGCGTAGAGCACGACGGCGGCGATCAGTCCGAACACCGACTGCAGCGCGTACTTGTGGCGCGACTTCAGGCCGTTCGGGTCGCGGCGGACGATCTTGATCCAGTCATCGAGCCAGCCGATCAGCGCGAACGACAGCATCACGGCCAGCGCGATCCAGACGTAGCGGTTCGACAGGTCGGACCACAGCAGCGTGGACAGGGTCACGGCCAGCAGGATGAGTGCGCCACCCATCGTCGGCGTGCCCGCCTTGCTGAAGTGGCTCTGCGGGCCATCGGTGCGGATGGGCTGGCCGCCGCTCTTCAGGGCGCGCAGGCGCTCGATGACGAACGGCCCCATCCACAGCGACAGGGCCAGCGCGGTGCCGGCGCCAACGATCGCGCGCATGGTGATGAATTCGAACAGGCCGAACCCGGGGAACAGCCAACGGAGCAACTCAAGCAGCATCGGCGCCCTCCCTGGCCAGGACCCCGGCCACCACCACGTCCATCGCGCTACCGCGCGAACCCTTCACCAGGCAGCGCACGCCGGCCGCGCCAGCCAAGGCCTCGCGGAGCGCCTGCACCAGCGAATCGCGCGAATCGAAATGCCGACCGCCGTCGCCGAAGGCGCGGCTGGTCTCGGCGGCGAGCGCGCCGATCGTCCACACGCGCTTCAGGCCCGCGGCGCGGGCCTGTCGACCGGCTTCGGCATGCAGCGCGGGACCCTCGGGCCCCAGCTCGCGCATGTCGCCCAGCACCAGCCAGGCCTCGCCGGCGCCGGCCAACGTGGCGATGGCCGCGGCGAGCGAGCCCGGGTTCGCGTTGTAGCTGTCATCGACGAGCACGTTGCCGTTCGCCAGCGCGTGCGCGACCTGGCGGCCCTTCACCGGCTCGGCACCCTGAAGCCCGGCGACGATCGCGTCGAAGCCGGCCCCGGCGGCCAGCGCCATGGCCGTCGCGGCGAGCGCATTCGCCACCGCGTGGCGGCCCGGCAGGGGCAGTTGGATGTCCGCCCGGCCCGCCGGCGTGGCGAGGACGAAACGGCTGCCCGTGGATTCGAGGCGGACATCGCGAGCGCGCACGTCGGCGTCGTTCTCCATGCCGTAACGCAGCACGCGGCGGCGGCCGATGCGCTGCATGAAGTAGGGCGCGAAGGCGTCGTCGGCGTTGACCACGGCGATGCCGTCGTCCGGCAGGGCTTCGTAGATCGCGCCTTTGGTCTCGGCGATGCCGTGCAGGCTGCCGAGGCGCTCGATGTGCGCGGCGGCGATGTTGTTCACCAGCGCCACGTTCGGCGCCGCGATGCTGCACAGGTAGGCGATATCGCCCGGCTTGCCCGCACCCATTTCATAGACCGCGAACTGCGCGTCTTCCGGTGCACCGATCACGGCGAGCGGCAGGCCGATCTCGTTGTTGAGGTTGCCCGGGTTCACGTGGGCGCGGCCGGCGCGGGCGAGGATGCCGTGCAGCAGCGTCTTCACCGAGGTCTTGCCATTGCTGCCCGTGAGCGCCAGCACGACGGCCGGGCGGCCCTGCTGCAGGCCGGCGGCGAGTTCACCCAGCGCCTCTTCGGTATCGGCGACGTGCACCTGCGGCAGCGCCGTCTCGACCGGGCGGCTCACCATCACGGCAGCGGCGCCTGCGGCTTCGGCCTGGGCGACGAAATCATGCGCATCGAAGCGCTCGCCGCGCAGCGCGACGAACAGCGCGCCCGGCGCGATGGCGCGGGTGTCGGTCGAGATGGCCGCGACGGTCGTGTCGGCGCCGATGAGCCGGCCCTCGGTCCAGCGGGCGACGTCGGAGAGCGCGATCGGCCTCATGCGCAGGCCTCCAGCGCGGCACGGGCTTCGGCCACGTCGTCGAAGGCGTGCTTCACGCCGGCGATCTCCTGGTAGGGCTCGTGGCCCTTGCCGGCCAGCAGTACCACGTCGCCCGGGCGCGCCGTGGTGACCGCGGCGCGGATCGCGGCGCGGCGGTCGCGCACCACGGCGTGGCGGGCCGGTTCACGGAAGCCGGCGAGGATGTCGGCGACGATGGCATCGCCATCCTCGCCCCGCGGGTTGTCGTCGGTGACGGTCACGCGGTCGGCGTGGGCCTCCGCGATGGCGGCCATCTGCGGGCGCTTGCCGCGGTCGCGTTCGCCACCGCAGCCGAACACACAGGCCAGCGCGCCGTGCACGTGGCCGCGAAGCGACACGAGGGCCTGCTGCAGCGCATCCGGCGTGTGCGCGTAATCGACCACCACCAACGGCTTCGCGCCACCGCCGAGACGGGTCATGCGCCCGTGCACGGGTTCGAGCGTCGGCAGCACCGTCGCGACCGCTTCGAAGGTGACGCCGAGGGCGCGCAGCGCACCGGCGACGGCGAGGAGATTGTCGGCGTTGAAGCGCCCGAGCAGCGGCGAGGCGATCGTGGCGCGGGCGATGCCCTCGACGAGGTCGAAACGCAAGCCGTCGGCGGTCAGGGCGAGGCGCTCGGCGCGCAGGCGCGCGTCGGCATCGCCGCTCGCCGAGACCGACCAGCGGATCGTCTCGGGCACGAATGCGGCCAGCGAGCGGCCAAAGGCGTCGTCGATGTTGACCACTGCACCTTCAAGCGTCGGCCACGCGAACAGCTTGGCCTTGGCCGCGCCGTAGGCGTCCATCGTGCCGTGGTAGTCGAGGTGGTCGCGGGTGAGGTTCGAGAAAACCGCCACCTCGAAGCGCACGCCATCGACGCGCCCCTGGTCCAGCGCGTGCGAACTCACTTCCAGGGCCACGGCGCGCGCACCGTCGTCGCGGAGCTGGGCCAGCAGGCCATGGACGCTGAGCACGTCGGGCGTGGTGCGCTCGCCTTCGACGATGCGGCCAACGCGCCCGGCACCCAGCGTGCCGATGGTGCCAGCGGGCGTGCCGAGGCGTTCCAAGGCCTGCGCGATCAGCTGCACGGTCGACGTCTTGCCGTTCGTGCCGGTCACGCCGACCACGCGAAGTTCGGCCGAAGGCGAACCGGCGACGCGGTCGGCCAGCCCGCCCAGCGCAGCGCGGAGGCCGGGAACCGCAATGGCGCGGGCCGCGACGGCGTCATCCAGCACCACGTCGGCCGGCGCCTCACCGTCGTGGAGGATCGCGACGGCACCCTTCGCCAGCACGTCGGCCGCATGGCGCAATCCGTGCGTGCTCGCACCGGAGAGGGCGACGAAAACATCACCTTCGACGACACGACGGCTGTCCGCGACCAGCCTCGGCACGACCACGTCCAGGGCGGCCGGGACGTCGACGAGCCCGGCCAGCAGGTCGGCGAGGCGAAGCGCGCTCACGGCTGCACCCCCGCGGCCGGTTCGGCGGTGGCCGGTGCGTCGAGCGGCACGAGACCGTCGGTGCCGATTTCCGTGGCGGCGGCTTCAGGGGCGGTCGCGAACCAGCCGCGCACGTTGTCCGGCGGCACGTCCATCAGTCGCAGCGCGCCATCCATCACGCTGTGGAACACCGGGGCCGCCACGGCACCGCCGTAGTAGGCGCCAGCGCTCGGGTCGTGGATGGCGACCACCATGGCGAAGCGCGGCTGCCGCACCGGCACGATGCCGGCGAACATCGACACGTAGCGCTTCTCGTAACCACCGGCCACCGAGCGGCGCGTGGTGCCGGACTTGCCGGCCACGCGGTAGCCGGCGACAGCGGCGGTCGTCGCGGTGCCGCCGGGCGCCACCACGGTTTCGAGCATTCCGACGACGCTGCGCGCGATCTGCGGGTCGATCACCTGCCGGCCGTTGCCCTGCGCGACGTTGCCGCCACGCACGAAGGTTGGCGCCAGCAGGCGGCCGCCGTTGCCGAGCGCGGCATAGCCCTGCGCCACCTGGAGCGGCGTCACCGAGATGCCGTAACCGTAGGAAATGGTGGCCTTCTCCACCTCGCCCCAGCCGGAGGGCGCCTCCAGCCGGCCGCCTGCCTCGCCGGGGAAGCCGCTGTTGGTCGTCTGGGCGAAACCGAAGCGGTTGAGCACGTCGTAGAAGTGCTCGTTGCTCATCTCCAGCGCCAGCTTGGTGGAGGCGATGTTCGAACTCTTCTGCAGGAGCCGGGCCATGTCGACCATGCCGAAATTGCGCACGTCGCGAATGGTGTGGTTGTGCAGCGGGAAGAGGCCGGGATTGGTGTCGATCTGGCGCGTCGGATCGGCGCCGTTCTCCATCGCCGCGGCGACGGTGAAGGCCTTGATGACCGAACCGGGCTCGACGAGGTCGGTCACCGCACGGTTGCGGCGCGCCGATTCCTGCCCCGGCGCGCGCGCGTTCGGGTTGTAGCTCGGCTGGTTGACCATGGCGATCACCTCGCCGGTCGGGATGTCGAGCACCACCACCGAGCCGCTCTGCGCGCCGTGCAAGGCAAGCGCGGCCTTCAGTTCGCGGTAGGCGAGGTACTGCACGCGGCGGTCGATCGACAGCACGAGGTCGCGGCCCGGCTCGGCGGGGCGCAGCAGATCGACGTCGTCGATGACCTGCCCCTGCCGGTTGCGGATCACCCGCTTGCTGCCCGGCCTGCCGGTGAGCCACGGGTCGAAGGCGAGCTCGAGGCCTTCCTGCCCGCGGTCGTCGATATTGGTGGTGCCCAGCACGTGCGCCAGCACTTCGCCATGCGGGTAGAAGCGGCGGAACTCGCGCTGCTCGTGCACGCCGGGAATCCCCAGCGCCACGACGGCCGCTGCGGCATCCGGATTCATGTGACGGCGCAGGTAGACGAATTCGCGGTCGGCGCGCTCGCCGAGGCGACGGGCCAGCTCGCGGCGCGGCAGGCCAAGCGCCTTCGCGAGGTCGCCCAGCCGTTCCGTGTGTTGCAGCGTCTCCTTCGGGTTCGCCCACACCGAGGCGACGGGCGACGACGCAGCCAGCGTTTCGCCGCTGCGGTCGAGGATGCTGCCGCGCGAGGCCATGATCGGCACGTCGCGCACGAAGCGGGCATCGCCCTGCTGCTGGTAGAACTCCGGGCTCAGCAGCTGCAGCCAAGCGGCGCGGGCCGCGATGGCGAAGCCGCAGGCGCCCAGCACCGCGGCAAGGAACAGCAGGCGCCCGCGCGGGTCGAAGGTGTTGGGCTTCACGCGCGGGCTCATGGCAGCACCACCACCACGTCCGCGCCTTCCGGGAACTTCATGCCGAGCTTGGACGTCGCGATCTGCTCGACGCGGTTCGTCTCGGACCAGGTGGCCTGCTCGATCTGCAGCCGGCCGAACTCGATGTTCAGCTCATCGCGCTCGTTCTCGGCCTTCGACAGCGCGATGAAGGCCTCGCGGTGCTGGTGGCGCGTGAGCACGACGGCGATCGCGCTGGTGGCGACCAAGCCGAGCAGCAGGAGCAGCACGAACGCGCGCAGGCTCATGCCGCCACCCCCGGCGCCGCGAGCTTCTCGGCCACCCGCAGCACCGCGCTGCGCGCGCGCGGATTCGCGGCCAGCTCGGCCTCGTCGGCCTTGATCGCGCCCGATAGATCGCGCAAGCGCGGCGTGAACGCCACTTCGACCACAGCACGACGGTTCGACGGCGGCGCCTTCGCACGCTCGTTGATGAACTGCTTCGTGATGCGGTCTTCCAGCGAGTGGAAGCTGATGACCGCGAGGCGGCCACCCACCTTCAGCGCCCGCTCCGCGGCTTCGAGCCCGGCGACGAGGTCGTCGAGCTCGGCGTTCACGTGGATGCGGATGGCCTGGAAGCTGCGCGTGGCCGGGTGCGTCTTGCCGTCGCCGCGGCCGAGCAGCTTGGCGATGACGTCGGCGAGGTCCCCGGTGCGCTCGAACGCGCGCTCCGCGCGGCGCGCGACGATGGCCTTGGCGATGCGGCGGCTCTGGCGTTCCTCGCCGTGAACCCAGAGCACGCGGGCGATCTCGGCCTCGTCGGCCGTGTTGACGAACTCGGCCGCGCTCATGCCCTGCGTCGGGTCCATGCGCATGTCGAGCGGGCCGTCGTTGCGGAAGCTGAAGCCGCGCGCGGCTTCGTCGAGCTGCGGCGACGAGACACCGAGGTCGAACAGCACGCCATCGAGGCCGCCGGCGGTTTCGGCCCACTCGCCCAAGCTGGCGAAACTCGCCTGCCGCACGCGGACGCGCGCGTCATCGGCGGCCAGGGCGTTGGCGACACGGATCGCCTCGGGATCCTTGTCCATCACCAGCAGGCGCCCTTCCGGCCCGAGTTGGGCCAGCACGCCGCGCGCGTGGCCACCGCGGCCGAAGGTGCCATCGAGGTAGGTGCCCGCCGGCTTGACGGCGAGGCCGTCCAGCACCGGCGCCCAGAGCACCGGCACATGTTGCGAAGGCGGTGCGGCGGACGCGCTGGCCATCGGCACTAGAGCCGCAAGTCCTGCATCGCCGCACTGACGCCGGCCGACCCGATGGTCTGCCGCATCAGCGCGAGATGCGCCTGCTCGCTCCACAGCTCCAACCGCCCACCCATGCCCATCAGCACGGCCTTCTTCTCGAGGCCGGCGGTCATCCGCATCGACGGCGGCAGCAGCACGCGGCCCGCGGAGTCCGGCTCGAGCGGCGTCGCGGCACCGACCAGCATGCGCTGCAGCACGCGGTGCTCCGGCACGAAGGGCGAGAGCGCGACGATCTGGTCGCGCACGGCCTGCCAGCCGGCTTCGGGGTAGAGGTAGAGCGAGCCCTGGTCGAAGGGGTTGTAGGTGAGCACGAGGCGGTTGCCGCATTCACGCGCGACGACGTCGCGGAAGGCGACCGGAATCGCCAGCCGCCCCTTGTCGTCAATCGTGATGGCCGTCTCGCCCTGGAACATGCCCGTCGGTGGATCCCCACCTTCTCCCACAAAAAACCAGAAATTCCCTCAGGCGCCCACGGTAGGCCCGCGTCAGGGGAGTGTCAATGACTTTTTGGAGGCAAATTCGCTTGGCGGATCAATCGCTTACGCCACACTTCAAGTGTTACTTGAAGTATTTATCCACAGCCCTTGTTTTACTTGGATTCACTCCTCGGCAGGCTGCCGGTAGCGCTCGAACCACGCCAGGATGTTGTCGATCTTGGCGATGAACTGGCTGGGGCGTCCCGTCAGCCCATGAGACGCCTCCGGCACCCGGACCATGGCGGTGGGCACCCCCCGCAGGCGCAGGGCCTGGAAGTACTGCTCGGTCTCGCCCATCGGGGTGCGGTAGTCGGCTTCGCCGGTGAGGAGCATCGTCGGGGTCGTTACCTTGCCCACCAGCGACAGCGGCGAACGCGCCCAGTAGTCGGCCTGTGACTCCCACGGGAAGCCCTTGAACCAGTGGCGGTGGAAGTACGGCGTCATGTCGGCCGTCAGCACGAAGCTGGTCCAGTTGATGACCGGCTTCGCCACGACTGCCGCGCGGAAGCGGTCGGTCTTGCCGACGATCCACGCGGTGAGCACGCCGCCGCCCGAGCCGCCGGTGACGAACAGATTCTTGGTGTCGATGAAGCCGCGCGCGATTACCGCATCCACGCCCGACATCAGGTCGTCGTAGTCGAAGCCCGGATACGCGAGGTGGATGCTGTTGGCGAATTCCTCGCCGTAGCTCGTGCTGCCGCGCGGGTTGGTGTAAAGCACCACGTAGCCGGCCGCCGCGAAGCGCTGCACTTCCACGCTGAAGACGGGGCCGTAGGCCGTGTGCGGGCCGCCGTGGATCTCGAGCAGCAGCGGGTAGCGCTTCGACGGATCGAAACCGGGCGGCGTGACCAGCCAGCCCTCGATCTCTTTTCCATCATGCGAGGAGGCCCAGGTGATCGTCTCGACCTGGCCGAGCGTCTTGTGTGCGAAGAGATCCTCGTTGATCGCGGTCAGCGTGCGCACGCGGCCACGCGCGTCGCTGACGGCCACGTCGCCGGGCCGCGAGGTCGAGGCCTGCACGAAGGCGAAGCGGCCATCGCGCGACACCGAGAATCCACCGCCGGTGTACGGACGGCCGACGTCGCTGGCGCCGAGCGGCGAGGCGATGACGTCGAGCCTGCCGTCCATCGACACACGACCGAGCTTGCGCACGCCGCGCTGGTCGAAGGCCACGTAAAGGTGCCGCCCGTCCGCCGACCAGGTCGGCTGTTCGAAATCGAGGTCGTGCTCGCCGGTGAGATCGCGCACGTTGCCGCCGTCGGCATCCATCACGTACAGCCGGTGGTGCTGGTGACTGACGCGGCGATCATCGAAGCCGAGGTAGGCGACGCGCGTTCCGTCCGGCGACACGGCGGGGTTGGCATCCGGGCCGTCGCGGCGCGTCAAGGTGCGCAACGCGCCGGTCGCGATGTCGACGGCATGGATCTCCGAATCGAGCGGCGCCTGCTCGCGGTCATCGCGCCGGTTCGCCGAGATGTACAGCGTGCGGCCATCGGGCGAGAAGGCGAGCGGGCCGCCGTGGTCGGCGTCCCCGGAAGTCAGGGCGCGCGGCGTGCCGCCCTCGGCCGGCACGATGAAGACGTGGGTGCTGCCGCTGCGCAGCGTGCCCTCGCCGTCCATGCGGAACACCGCGCGGTCCACGACCGTCACCGGATCGGCCCATTCCGCCCCTTCGGGCTTGGCCGGCGGAGCCGCCATCGTCGCTGGCGGGGCCGGCACGAAGGCGGTGAACGCGAGCTGCGTGCCATCCGGCGACCACGTGAGATCGCCTGGCGCTTCCACGAGATCGGTGATGCGCGCGGTCTGCCCGCTGTCCATCCAGCGCACGAAGACCTGCGGCTTGCCGTCGGTGTTCGAGATGAAGGCGAGGCGCGTGCCGTCCGGCGACCAGCGCGGCGAGCGGTGGCTGTCGCCGTCGGAGCGCAGCGGGCGATGCGCGGAACGTCCGCCCTCGGCATCAACGATCCACAGGTTGGCGACCGGGCGATCCTTCATCACGTCGTAGCGAGTGCGCACGTAGACGATGCGGCGACCGTCCGGCGAGATCTGCGCATCGCCAGCGGTTTCCAGCGCGAAGAGATCGGTGCTTTCGAAACGCGCGCTGTTCGAGATCGTCGCGGTCGTCGCGTCCCCGATGGCGGAGGCCGGCGATGGCGGGGCCGCGTGCAGTGGCGCGGCGAGCACCAGCGTGAGGGCGAGCGCGAGGACGCGCGGGAGCGGCGACAACGGGCGAAGCGACATGGGCGAGCGTCCTAGCGGCGAGTGCGCCGGCAAGGGTGGCTGCCGCGGCCGCGCTTGGCAAACCGCAGTGCAGCGCGACGCTCCAGGGCGTCGCGGGGGCCTCAGTCGAGGTGCAGGCCCTTGTAGCGCGTGTTGTGCGGATCGCGGATCTCTTCCGCAGGGCGTTCGGCGGTGTAGTAGTAGGCCGCGATCGACCGCCGATACACACCATCGGGGCAGGCCAAGGGCCGCGGATGGCCGTGGAAGGTGTCGCTGCGGGTGTTGAACACGACCGCGCGGTTCATCAGCGGCGCGATGCTGCGGACGCAGCGGCTGGCCGTCGTGTCCCACAGCTCGAGGTCGCTGCCCCAGGCCGTATCCCAGACGGGATTGAGGTAGACCAGCAGGTTGATGCGACGGTGCAGCTTGAGCGCCGGATGCCAGTTGAAATCGGCATGGATGCCGAGCAGGTCGCCGGGGCGGCTGAGGTGGATTCCGCCACCCAGCATCTTCGGATCGGGGATGAGGCCTTCGATGCCGGTCAAGGCTTCAAGGAATTCGAGGAAGGGCGCGGTGTTGAGCTCCTGCAGCGTGCGGCGCACCAGCGGTGGCAACAGCTGCTCCCTGGAGGTCGCGATCTTCTTCTCGAAGCCCTCGTAGCCGTAGTGGTCCCAACCCACCGGGTCTTCAGGCCGCGGGAACTCGTGCGCCAGCGCATCGGCGGCTTCCGGGCGCAGGAACCCGTCGAACACCGCATGCGGATAGGGATCGGCCGCGGCGTACTCCGCCGATCGCGCCTTGGCCAAGGCCGCGAGGGCGGCCGGGTCGAACACGTAATCCACGCCTGCATCCATCGATGAAGAGGGTGACGGAGCCGGCCGATAAGCCGGGTTCTGTAAGCACCGTTGCCGGTGCCGGCAGCCATTCCTCTCGGCCCCACCTCGCGATGGGGCTCCAGCAACCTACCCGGGTGCGGGCCGGGCCAACCCAATGCACCCCTATTTGGTCTTGCTCCGAGTGGGGTTTGCCGTGCCCTGCGGCGTTGGCCCCGCAGGCGGTGGGCTCTTACCCCACCGTTTCACCCTGACCACGCACCCTTGCGGGCCGTTCGGCGGTCTATTCTCTGTTGCACTTTCCGTCGGCTCGCGCCGCCCAGGCGTTACCTGGCACTCTGCCCTGTGGAGCCCGGACTTTCCTCGGCGGGATTGCTCCCGACGCGACTGCCTGGCCGACTCCGTCAGGGCGCAGTGTACGCGTCGAACGCGGGTCGAAACGGAACGGGCGCTGTCGCGCAACGCACCGATCAGTCGGAATCGCCACCGACGTACAGCGCCTTGCGCGGTGCGCCGCTCAGTTCCGCCGCCAGTTTCGCGGCCTGCGAGGGCTTCAGGTGGGCGGCGAGCTTCGCGTACAAGCGCTTGCCTTCAGCGAGCTGCGCAGCCTCGCGATCGACGCTGCCGCGCACCACCAGTACGAATTCGCCCTTGCGCTGGTTCGCATCGCCGGCGACGGCCTGCTGGATCGCGCCCAGCGTGGGCCCGAGCAGGGTTTCGAAGCGCTTGGTGAGCTCGCGGCCGAGCGTGGCTTCGCGCTCCGCGCCGAACACCGCGACAAGATCGGCGAGCGACTCCTCGATGCGGTGCGAGCTCTCGTAGAACACCATGGTCCGCGTTTCCGACAGCAGTTCGCCCAAGCGCTCGCGGCGCGCGCCGCCCTTCACCGGGAGGAAGCCTTCGAAACAGAAACGGTCGCTCGGAATGCCGGCCACGCTCAGTGCGGCGATGGCCGCGCAGGCGCCCGGAACGGGAACCACCGGCAGGCCCGCCTCGCGCACCGCGCGCACCAGCCGGTAGCCGGGATCGCTGACCAGCGGCGTGCCCGCGTCGGAGACGAGGGCGAGGCTGTCGCCCGCCTGCAGCCGGGCCACCAGCTTCGCGGCGATGTCGCCCTCGTTGTGGTCGTGCACGGCGATGAGCGGGGTGCCGATGCCGAACTGGCCCAGCAGGATCGAGGTGTTGCGGGTGTCTTCCGCGCCGATGGCGGTGACCCCGCCCAGCACGTCGCGGGCCCGGGGCGTGAGGTCGCCGAGGTTCCCGATGGGCGTCGCCACGACATACAGCGTTCCCGCGACGATCTCCGACATCGTGTCCTCCTTTCGACCCGTATCATTCTAGGCCCGGTTCACCGAGATTCCCCCGCATGGCCCGCTGGCTGCTCCTTGCCCTCCTCGTCGTTTCGCTCGCCGGATGCGCTTCGGCGCCCAGTTCGCGACCGGCCACGCCCGCGGAATCGCAGGCGCGCGCGCTCGACGCACAGGGTCGCCACGCCGAGGCCGCGCAGGCCTGGCGCTCGATCGCCGCCACCGCGCGGGGCGCCGACATCGCCATGGCCCGCCTGAACGCGTCGGAGGCCCTGCGCCGGGCCGGCGATGCGGCGGGGGCCCGCGCCGAGCTTGCGGAGGCCCCGCGCCGGCGCCTCACGCCCGAGGACCAGTTCCGCCATGACCTGCTCACTGCCGGCTTCGCATTGGACGACGGCCGCGGCGCCGAGGCCCTCGCACTGCTACAGCAGGACCGCGCCCTCGTTCCCGCCGGGCGGATGGCCGACTGGCTGGCCCTCCGGGCCCGCGCGCTCGATGCCACCGGCGACCGCTTCGGCATGGCCGCCGCGCTCGCCGAACGCGCCGGGCTGCTGCAGGGCGCCGAGCGCGCCGCCGAATTGCGCAACGCCGAGCGCCAGCTGAAGTCGGTGCCGGATGCGGCCCTCGTGCAGCAGGCCGGTTTCCTCGGCGACGAGGCCGCGGTGCTGCCACTGGCCCTTCGCGAGGCGCGTCGTCGCGGCCTGGCCATCACCCGCGCCGCCGCCGCACCCGCCCCGGCGGATCGCCCGCCGCCGGCCTCGGACGGCTACCACCCGCCGCGCCGCATGGCCGTGCTGCTGCCGCTGAGCGGCGAACTCGCGCCAGCCGGCCTCGCGGTGCGCGACGGCCTGCTCGCGGCCTACTACGCCGAATCGCGCACGCGCCCGGCCATCGCCTTCCATGACACCCAAGGCACCGTGGACGGCGCGAAGGCCGCGCGCGACCGCGCCGTGGCCGAAGGCGCCGACCTGCTCGTGGGCCCGCTCGGCCGCGACGAAGTGGCGGCGCTGGCCGCCGCACCGATCAACTCCGCCGCGTGGCTGGCACTGAACCGCACGCCAGTAGCGACGGCCGGCGGCGGCAGCTTCGCCCTCACCCCCGAGGATGAAGGCGCCGCGGTCGCGCAGCGCCTGATCGAACGCGGCCTCACCCGCACCGTGGCGATCGCCGAGGGCGACGACAGCGCGCAGCGCGCGCTGGCCGGCTTCCGCGAGCGCTTCGTCGCCGAGGGCGGCGAGCTGCTGGCGGTCGCACCGATCGATGCCTTCGGTGGCAACGCCGCCGAGGGGCTGGCCACGCTGGCCACCCACGCGACGCGCGCACAGGCGCTGTTCGTCGCGGCCCGCGCGCCTGCCCTGCGCATCCTGATGCCGCAGCGCGAGGAGGCCGGGCTCGCCGCGCTGCCGGTGCTGGCCACGTCGCTGGTGCAATCCGGCGGCGACCCGCGACTGGATCGCGAGCTCGACGGCCTGCAGTACCCGGAACTGCCGTGGTTGCTCGGCGACCTCGTCGGCCCCGGTGATGCGGAAAGCCTCGGCCGTCGCCTGCCCAACGCCCGCGGTAGCGCCGCGCGCCTGTTCGCCTTCGGCTTCGACGCCTGGAAGGTGGCGACCTACCTCGACGCCCTGCGCGGCGGCGCGCAGCTGCGTGGCGCCACCGGCGAGCTGGGCATCGATGCCGCCGGCATCGTCGAACGCGTGCCGGCCTGGGCCGAGTACAGCGGTGGCGTGACGCGCCGCGCCTCG
Source organism: Silanimonas sp. (assembly GCF_027531545.1). GTDB lineage: Bacteria > Pseudomonadota > Gammaproteobacteria > Xanthomonadales > Xanthomonadaceae > Silanimonas. The sequence goes on from NZ_JAPZSC010000001.1 coordinate 255,222, forward strand.
GACGGCGCACTGATGCCGGTGGACGCCACGCCCCCACCGACGCCCTGAGCCTCGAACCCACAAGGACAACGCGCATGGATGCGCCGCACCAAAGGACACCCGACCCACCCGCGGCAGCGACGCGCACCCGGGCGCAGCAGCTCGGCGACGCCGGTGAGCAGGCCGCCCTCGCCTTCCTCGTGGCGCGCGGATTGCGTCCGCTGGCGCGGAATGTCCGCTTCAAGGGCGGCGAGCTGGATCTCGTGATGCTCGACGGCGAGACGCTGGTTTTCGTCGAGGTGCGCCGCCGCGGGCGCAGCGACTTCGGCGACGCGCTCGACAGCGTCGACACGCGCAAGGCACGAAAACTGGTTCTCGCCGCGCGGCTCTACCTGCAGCGTGAATCGCGGCACGCACGGCGCGATTGCCGGTTCGACGTGGTGGGCTTCGATGGCGGAGCCGAACCGCGCTGGGTGCGCGGCGCGTTTTCGCTCGACGATCTCTAGCCGCGCAGCATCGGCCAGAGGGCCAAGGCCAGCTGCAGCACGCCGAAGGTCATCAGGCCGGCCAGGGCGTCGTCGACCATCGTGCCGAAGCCGCCTTTCAGCGAACGGTCGGCCCAGCGCACCGGCCACGGCTTCCAGACGTCGAACAGTCGGAACAGCACGAAGGCGGCGAGCACCCAGGGCCATTCGCGCGGCAGCAGCCACAGCGCCAGCCACATCCCGACGAATTCATCCCAAACGACGAGCGAGGGGTCTTCGATACGGCTTTCGCGGATCGCCCAGCTCGCGGCCCACACGCCGACGACGAACGCGAGGATCAGCACGGCCGCGTAGTCGCGGGGCGCGAGGTCGTGCAACCACAGCCACCACGGCACGATCGCGACGATCGAGCCCACGGTGCCCGGGGCGATCGGCGAAAACCCGGCGCCGAAGCCGGCGGCGATCCATCCGCGGGGGTTTCGCATCATCCGCCGGCGGGTGCCGACCGGCAGCACCGTCATGCGCCGCCCTCGATGAAATGCACGTAGCCACGGCGCGGCGGCAGGGCCAGCGGCAGGCCATCGGCGTCGAACAGGCGCAGCGAGGCGCCTTCGGTGATGCGCCCCACCCGCGTGGCCGGCGTGGCGACGGCGTTGAGCGCGGCCTGCACGGCCTCGCGCTTCTTCGCCGGTGCCGTGAAGCAGAGTTCGTAATCGTCGCCGCCGCTGAGCTGGAGGGCGCGGCGCGCGGGCGCGTGGGGGAAGGCATCGAGCAAAGCCGGCGACACCGGCAGCACGTCGGCCTCGACATCGGCCCCGACGCCGCTCATGGCGAGGATGTGCCCGAGGTCGGCGAGGAAGCCATCGCTCACGTCGATGCAGGCGGTGGCGAGACCGCGCAGGGCGAGGCCCGCACCGAGCCGCGGCGCCGGGCGGTCGAGCCGCTCGCGCAAGCTGCCGGTGCGCAGCATCGGTATGCCGGATTTCCACAGGGCCAAGGCGCCGGCGGCATCGCCCAGCGTGCCGGTCACCCAGAGGTCGTCGCCGGCTTCGGCCCCAGCGCGGGTGAGCGCCTTGCCCTTCGGCACGTAGCCCACGACCGTGACGCTGGCCGCCAAGGGGCCGCGCGTGGTGTCACCGCCCACGAGGGCGATGCGGTGGGTGTCGGCCAGCGCGCTGAAGCCGGTGGCGAACTCGTCGACGAAGGCGCCATCCTCGGTCGGCAAGGTCAGCGCGAGGAGCGCGACGGCGGGCTCGGCGCCCATCGCCGCGAGGTCGGAGAGGTTGACCGCCAGCGCCTTCCAGCCGATGGCCGAGGCCGGCACGCCTTTCGCGAAATGCACGCCCTCGACGAGGGTGTCGACGGCCAGCACCACCTGCTGGCCCTTCGGCGGTTCGATCAGGGCGGCATCGTCGCCAATGCCCAGCGCCACGTCCGGGCGGGACCCGGCGCGCTGGCGGAGGCGATCGATGAGGGCGAATTCAGCCATGCCCGGGAGCGTGCAACCCGCGTGCCTCAGCGGCGGCCCTGGGCCGCCTCGCCGGGACGCCACTCGGCCGCGGCGCGGTCGAGCACGCCGTTCACGTAGGTGTGCCCGTGGTCGGCACCGAAGCGCTTGGCGGTCTCGATGGCTTCATTGAGGACCACGCGGTACGGCACGTCGACGCGGTGCAGGAGCTCGAAGGCGGCGATGCGCAGCACGGCGCGCTCGATCGGATCGACCTGCTCGATGCCGCGATCGAGGTAGACGGCGAGGCGCTCGTCGAGGCCTGCGCGGTGATCGGCCACGCCCTTCACCAGCGCTTCGAAGTACTCCTGGTCGGCCACTTCCATGTCCTGCTCGTGCTGGAACTGGTTGATGACCTGCGGGATCGACGTGCCGGAGACCTGCCAGGCGTACAGGGCCTGCAGGGCGCGGCGGCGCGCGCGCGAACGCGCGGCGGGATCGATGCCATCGGTGCGGATCGGCTTCATGCGGTGGTCTTCTGCCAGTGTTTCAGGAGGTCACTCATCTCGAGGGCGGCCAGCGCGGCCTCCTCGCCCTTGTTGCCCATCGCGCCGCCGGCGCGCGCTTCGGCATCAGCATAAGCCTCGACCGCCAGCACGCCATTGGCCACCGGCAGCTGGAAATCGAGCTGGACGCGCATCAGCGCATCGGAGCAGCCGTCGGCCACCTGCTCGTAGTGGCGGGTGTCGCCGCGGACCACGCAGCCCAACGCGACGATGGCGGCGCAGCCGCCGGCCTGCGCGATCGCCGCGGCGGCCAGCGGGATCTCCCAGGCACCAGGCACACGGACGACGTCGATGCGTTCCGCCTCGACGCCGTTGTCGACCAGCGCCTTGCGGGCGCCATCGACCAGCACGTCGGTGATCTTCGGGTTCCAGCGGCTGGCGACGATGGCGTAGCGGCCGGACGGGTGCGGCCGGAGGTCGCCTTCGAAACGGGGCATGGGCGGGAAGGAAAGCGGGCGGTCGCGCAGTTTACGCCCTCTCGGCCCCGGATCAGCGCAGGGGCAGGTACTCGACCACGTCGAGGCCGTAGCCGCCGAGGCCGATCTGCCGTCGCGGCGTGCCGAGCACGCGCAGGTGCTTCAGGCCGAGGTCCGCGAGGATCTGCGAGCCCGCGCCGTTGCGCCGCCATTCCTGCACCTTGCCGGTGCCGGCCTCGGGCTGCTCGGTGATGCGCGCCAGCAGGGCGTCGGGGGTGACGGCGTCGGCCAGTACCACCAGCACGCCCTCCCCCTCAGCCGCGATCCGGGCCATGGCCTCGGCCGCCGAGCCGCCGAAATCCGGGCGACGCCACTGCAGCACGTCGGCCAGCGGGTTCTTCACATGCACGCGCACGAGCGCCGGGCGCTCGCCCGACGGGGTGCCGCGCACGAGGGCGAAATGCAGTTCGCGGCTGAGTCGGTCGCGATAGGTGATCAGGCGAAACGGGCCGTGCACCGTCTCGATGGCGCGGTCGTCGACGCGCTCCACGGTGTGCTCGGTGGCGAGGCGATGGCGGATCAGGTCTTCGATCGAACCGATCTTCAAGCCGTGCTCGCGCGCGAACACCTCGAGCTCGGGGCGACGCGCCATCGAACCGTCGGGATTGAGGATCTCGACCAGCACGCCGGCGGGCTCCAGCCCCGCCAGCATCGCAAGATCGCTGGCCGCCTCGGTATGGCCGGTGCGCGTGAGCACGCCGCCGGGCTGGGCCATCAGCGGGAAGATGTGCCCCGGCTGCGAGAGGTCTTCGGGCGCGGCGTCGGGGCGCACCGCGGTGCGGATGGTGTGCGCGCGATCGTAGGCGCTGATGCCGGTGGTCACACCCTCGGCCGCCTCGATGCTGACGGTGAAGTTGGTGTGGTGCGGCGAGGTGTTGCTGACGACCATCGGCCCAAGGCCAAGCTGGCGGCAGCGTTCGCGCGTCAGCGACAGGCACACCAGGCCACGCGCGTGCGTGACCATGAAGTTGATGTCGGAGGGCCGCACCAGTTCGGCGGCCATGATGATGTCGCCTTCGTTCTCGCGGTCCTCGTCGTCGACGATGACCACCATCTTCCCGGCGCGGATGTCCTCGAGGATCTCCGGGATCGTCGCGAAGCAATTCGGCTCCGTGGAAGAACCAACACCAGCCATCGTGGACCTCTCCGCTTACGTCGGGCGAGTCAGGCGAACCAACGCCGTTCTCTGGGGATACCCGGGAAGGCGCCGCGGGTCGGGGCGGGAATTCTACCCTCACGCCGAGCCATCACCGCACCCGCGATCCACGCCCCGCAATCGAATCGCAACACCGCCTCAATCCTCACGGGACGCTTCGCAAGCAAGCTCCACCCCGGATGGCCACCGCGGCCGCTCGCCCCGACTCCGGCCCAGACGTCGCGGCCTGCACTCGCTCTTCACGCCGGACCTCACCAGGAGATCCACCTTGCTGCGCATGCTCGTTCTCATGATGGTCGCAACGCTCGGCGCGCACCCCTCCATTCTCGTGGCGGCGCAAACGGCCTCGACATCCCTCGTCGCGAATCCAACGCTGCAAGCGATCGATGATTCAGGCGCACCGCGTGGATGGCGTCTGGACGGAACGGCCGTCGAGGTCGCATCCGACCCCACCGTGACACGGGATGGCTTGAACTCACTCCGTGTCACGTTCGAAAAGGGCGCACCCTATGCCGGCATCGTCCAGAGATTGGATGGCGATAGGGCCAAGGACGCGACGGTGGTCATTGAAGGTTGGCTAGCACGCGACACGGCCACCGCCGCTGTCGGCGTGTGGGCCCGCGCGTTTGACAAGGAAGGCGGGAGCATTGGGTATGCGAACTCATACGAGCTTGACCTGCCGGCCGACAAGCGCTTTCGTCGCCACAGCATCGAGCTGAAGGTGCCGCCCGAAACGAACACCTTGCTCGTCGGTGCGTCGATCTATGGAGACTCCGGCATGGCGTGGTTCGGCGGCGTGGACGCCAGCATCAAGCGCGACAGCGATACTCAGTGAAAGCCATGCTCTCGTTCAACGCGGCGTCCTCTGGCGTGGATGCGCCGAGCATCACCGTTTTCCCTCCCGGCTCTGCCACTCTGGCAGACGCTGGTCGGCTCTAGCGATAGCATCACCACGCCCATGGCGTTTACCGCTGGGGCCCCCTGAGCAAAGCTTGCACCCAACGTCGTCCGGAAAGTCCGTGAAGAACCTGCTGGAAGGCCGCAAGATTCTCATCGCCGAGGACGAACCCGCCTTGGCGGACGTTCTTCGCGCCTACTTGGCGAGGGAGGGCGCCCTCGTCAGGATCGCGCCGGACGGCCGGATCGCCAGCGAAGAGGTCCATCGGTGGCGGCCGGACGTGATCCTCCTCGACATCCGGATGCCCAACAAGGACGGCCTTTCGGTACTGGTGTCGGTGCGGGAGGACGATGCCAACATTCCCGTCATCCTGATCAGCGCGTTGGGCGACGACGTCGACCGTCTTTCCGGATTTCGACTCGGCGCGGACGATTACATCGTCAAGCCCTTCAATCCCCTCGAGGTCGTCGCACGCGCCGCCGCCGTGCTGCGTCGGCAGGAGGGCGCCAAGCAACTTGCATCGACCCCGCCTATCGTCCACGGGGGGCTGCGCATCGAAGTCGAAAGCCGGCGTGCGTTCGCCAACGACAAGCTGATCAACCTGACCCCGACGGAGTTCCGACTCCTCACGACCATGGCACGTCGCCCGGGCCGGATGTTCACTCGGGCAGAATTGGGCGATGCCGTGCTGAGCGAAGTGGCGGCCGACCGGGGCGTCGACGCCCACCTCAGTCGATTGCGCGCGAAGATCGCCATTGTCGAATCGGTGAGGATCGTCGCCATCCGCGGCGAAGGCTACAGGCTGGACATCGAATGATGAATTCCTTGCGGATGCAAATCGCCTGCCTCGCGATCGCGATCAGCGTGGCGGCGGCCCTGATCGCCGCCTTCGTCCCCGACGTGCTGTACTGGCTGCGCGATTACCTCTTCATGGCATCGCTGCCGGCGCAGGAGCAGGAGACGTTGCGCAAGCTCACCGAGGCCTACGGGAGTTGCTCCGGCATCGTCCGTTCCTTCGAGAGCCAACATGGCATCGAGCGCTGGAACCTCAATTACCACGTGGCCCTGACCACCGTGATCGTCGCCACCGCGTTGATCGGCGGAGCCTTGGCGTTCAAGTTGGCGGGTGGCATCGCCGCGCCGATCATCGGACTGTCGCGGGCCGCCAGGGCGATCGCCGGTGGATCGCGCGACGCCGCGCTGCTGCCGCCGCGTTCCGGCCCGCGCGAGGTCGGCGACCTGATCGGCGACTTCGCGCTGATGACCGAATCACTGGCCGCCGCGGATCGCGACCTCCGCTTGCGGTCGAACGGCATCGCGCACGAACTGCGCACGCCCTTGGCGGTGATCCGCGCCCGATTGATGGGCGCGAAGGACAAGGTGTTCGTCGCGGACGGGGCGTTTTTTGACAGCCTGCTCGGCCAGGTCTCGCAGATCGAGCGCCTCGCCAGCGACCTGAGCATGCTCTGCGACAGCCAGGGCATCGGGTTCTCGCTTGAGCGCGCCCCGACCTCGGTCGACGACGTCGTCGATGCGGTGATCCACTGCCTCGAGCCGATGGCGGAGGAACACCGCGTGGACCTGACGCGACAGAGCAGCGGGCGGGTGATCGCCGACGCCGATCCCGCCCGCCTGGAACGGGCGATCTCCAACCTGGTCGAGAACGCGATCCAGCACGCTGGCGCCACCCGGGTGACCATCACGGTGGAAGACGTCGGCGATCAATGCCGGATCATCGTCGTCGATAACGGTCGCGGCTGGCCGGTCAGCGATCCCGAGGCGCTCAAGGAGCCGTTCGTCACCGGCGACTCCGCGACCCGAGAGCGCAGCAAACGCACGGGCCTTGGCCTTGCCATCGTGCAGGCGATCGCACGGGCGCACCAAGGCTCGCTCGTGCTGGAGAGTTCTCCTGGCGGTGGCGCACGAGCAGTGCTCACCATACCGAAGACGATCAACTGAACGAGAAGGCAACGCGGCCCGCGCGCAACGGTCCCGCAATCGAGAGCGCATTCTCCCGAAAGGCTTCGAAACCATCGTGCATGCACCAACCCTGCACGAGAACGTCGACATGCCCGCGTCACCGGATCGCCACCGCGCACTCAACCTACTCGCACTTTCGATTGCCCTTGCCATCAGCTCGCCAGCGCGCGCGCAGGCCGAGGACGCCGCAAAAGCAGACACAGGGACGCGGACCTACGCGCCAGAGTTCTTCGCTTCGTCCGCGCCGGTCAATGCCCTGCAGATGGTCGAGCGCGTGCCCGGGTTCACGATCGACGAGGGCGGCATGGAACGCGGCTTCGGCACCAATGCCGGCAACATCCTGATCGATGGCGAAAGGCCGTCCACCAAGTCCGACGACATCCGCACGCTCCTCGCCCGCATCCCCGCGGATCGCGTCACGAGGATCGAGCTGATCGAGCGCGCCGGCGTCAACCAGGAAGCGCAAGGCCAAAGCCGCATCGTGAATGTCGTCCGAAGTGCGAGCACCGGGGCCAACGGCACCTACACGCTGGGCCTCGGCGTCGACGAGGACGGCGTCGCCCGGCCGTTCGGCCAGTCTGCGCTGTCCTTCGAGCGGGGAGGAACGCAGTACGAGCTCGGCCTGGATTACCGGAACGACCTGTACCAGCTGTCCGGGGCCGAAACGAACTACGACGCCGCACGCTTGGCCGATCGCATCCTGGGCATCGGCATCGACAGCGACAGCCGGCAAACCGCCGTGACCGGCACCGTCCGCGGCGCCGTGGGATCGGCGCGTTGGGGGGTCAATGCAAGGCTCGATCGTGATTCGTACACGACCGTCCGGATCAGCGACGTCTTCAACCCGCAGGGGGCCTTGCAGGGTCGGGAAGTGCTTGAAAGCGGATCGCCGACGAACCGCGACGGTTTCGAGCTGGGCGCGGACCTTGAGTTCAGCCCCATGCCATCGATCACCACCAAGCTGGTGGGGCTGTACAGCAGGTACGACATCCTGTCCCGCAACGATCTTTCGCGGTCTGGACCGGGCCTCTCCGCACTGTCGCAGAGCTCACGCAACGACAACCGCGAGGATGAAGCCATCCTGCGGATCGGCAACACCGTCGCCGCCGGCGACCGCCATTCGATCCAGTTCGGCGTCGAGGCGGTCCGCAACCAACTTCGCGGCCGCTTCACCAGCGCGATCGCGGGCCTTCCCCCGCTGCCCGCGTCGAACGTCGATGTCAGCGAACTCCGTATTGAGCCCTTCATCTCCGACGTGTGGTCGATCCGTCCGACATGGAAGATCGAGGCCGCGATGATCGCCGAGCGATCGACGCTTCGCGTCCGCGGCGATGCCACGGCGAGCCGACAGTTCCTGTTCTGGAAGCCCCGCCTCGTGTCGACGTGGACACTCGACCCTGTCACGACCCTCGATCTTCGTTTCGAACGACGGGCGGCGCAGCTTGATTTCAACGACTACGCGACGTCCGTCGATCTCGGCCTGGGCGCCCTGGTCGATGCCGGGAATGCCGAGCTGGTGCCGGAACGGACCTCGACCTTGACGGCCACGCTGCGTCGCGCGTGGCTGGGCAGGGGCAGTGGCCAGGTCCGCGGGTGGATCACCCACATCGACGATACGCAGGATTTGGTTCCGATCACGATCCGCGACGGCACGGGCGCGATCGTGTCGGTGGTCGACGGCCCGGGGAACATCGGCCGCGGCCGCGAATGGGGGGTTTCGCTGGACTTGAGCCTGCCTCTGGAGAAAATGCTCCCGCTCGGCGATTCCGGGGAGGTCACGCTCACGTATGCCGGGACGTACCGGCACAGCCGCGTCACCGACCCGGTCACCGGCCTGGAACGGCGCTTGCAGCCGAAATTCGGACCGTCCTGGGCCCCGGAGCAGCAGCACGCCCTCGCGCTGCGCCATGACGTCCTCGACTCGCCCTTCGCCTGGGGGGCGAACCTGGACTGGTCGTCGAGCCAGACGCGCTACTTCTATGGCCAGACCCTGCGCTTCGGGGAAACCCCCTCGCTGGGTCTGTTCGCGGAGTATGCGGTGGCACGCGGGAAGTTCCGGTTCGAAGTCGACAACGCCAACAGTTACGACATCGGCCGGGAACGCGTCTTCTATGCCGGAAGCCGGGCGGACGGCGTGGTCGCGGGCTCGGCATCGCGGACGCTGAATCGCAACACGCGCGTGCTGCTCTCGTTCAACGGCCGTTTCTGAACAGCCCGATGAGGATGGGCCAGCGGTGTCGCGAAACACCGCCGGCCTTGCTCGAAGGGATCAGGCGAAGCGGACCAGCGCCCAGACGCCCGCGGCGACGAGGGCCCCGAGGACGATGGCGCGCGACAAAGGCGCCATGAAAGGCGCGGGTCCCTGCAGATCGGCATCGCGCCCCGTCAGCATCGGCACGATGAGGTTGCGGCGTTTGAGCACGGCATAGGCCAGCGCGGCCACGATGTGCAAGGCGACCACCGCCTGCAACACGGTGAACCCCCATTCGTGCACGTCCCCCAGCCAGCGGGTCATGCGCCCGCCGACCCAGCCGCTCAGCGGGGCTTCGACCACGAAGAGATCGCCGCCGGAGAGAAACAGCCCGGACAACGTCTGCACACCCACCAGGAGCAGGAGCAGGATCACGGCCAGTGCGCCGGCGGGGTTGTGCCCCGGATGGGCCGGAAGCGGTCCCGGGCGGGCGAGCTCACGAAGGTGTTCAAGCACGGCGGCCGGACCGCGGACGAAGTGTCGAAACCGCGCGGTCTCGCTTCCGACGAAGCCCCACGCGACCCGAAAGAGCACCAGGCCCAACGCGCCATAGCCGAACAGCATGTGGCGCTCCCAATCCTCGTTCTCCGCCGTCCACCAGGAGCCGGCGAGACAAACGACCAGCCCCCAGTGGACGACCCGGACCGGGAGGTCCCAAACGCGAAGGGACCGTTCGGAATCAGCCGGAGCGGTCATGGGGATCAGTCCAGCTTGTAACTGTCGTGGCAGGCTCCGCACTCGCGGCCCACGGCGTTGAGGGCCGCGCCGATGCGGGCCCGATCGCCCGTGGCGGCGGCCTGCACCAGACCGGGGAGTGTCGCCTCAAAGCGCTTCTGGAGGGCGAGGAACTCCGCCTTGTTGGTCCAGATTTCGGGTTTGGCTTCGCTATCGCCCACGCCGACGGCCGTTCCTTCGGGCCACCAGTCACCGATGCGGCGCCCGGTCTCTGCAAGGGTGGCCGCCGCCGCTCGGGCGTCCTCGGCCGTGCCGCCCTCGCCCTTGACGAAGGTATCGAGGGTATTCATCGCCCGCCCAAGCGTCTTGAAGTTGGCCTTTCTCTCCTCGACCTGGGCGACCGGATCGGCCGGAGTGGAGCCCGCTTGGGCCGAGGCGCCCGAAGCAACGCCCAGAAAGGTGCTGGAAAGGGCGGCCAAGACCAACGGGCCAAACAAACGATTTGCTTTCATCGACTTCTCCGTTGCTTTCGCTGCCGGACGGCGGGCCGGCACCGTGGTCATCCGACGTTCGGCCCTCATGGCCGGACTTCGCCGGAAGCCCAGAGACGAGCGTGCGGCGCCAAAGACGCAGGACGATTGGTGCGCTGTTGCGATTCGATTGCGGGCGGAGCGTCATGCGGCCGAACGGACCATCGGCGCGTCCGATCGGCCAGAGGGAAGGCCCGTCAGGCCCAGCCCTCGGTCTCGGCGAGACGGGCGACATAGCGCGCCACGGTGTCGACCTCGAGATTCACCGGGCTGCCCACCGGCATCACACCGAAGCCAGTGTGGGCCAGCGTGTGCGGCACCAGCATCACCTCGAAGCCCGCCTCATCCACCGCGTTGACGGTGAGCGAGGTGCCATCGACGGCGATCGAGCCCTTGGTGGCGATGAAGCGCAGCAGGGCTTTCGGCGCGCTGAAGCGCCAGCGCTGGCCGCGAGCGTCGTCGTGCACCGCTTCGACCGCACCAACGCCATCCACATGCCCGCTCACGAGGTGGCCACCGAGGCGGTCGCCGACGCGCAGCGCGCGCTCCAGGTTCACGGCCGCGCCCACGGGCAACGCGCCGAGCGTCGTCAGGACGAGGGTTTCCGTCGAGACATCGGCATCGAAGTGCGCGGTGCCGAAGGCGACGACCGTCAGGCAGACGCCGTTGCAGGCGATCGACTCGCCCAGCTGCACGTCGTCGAAGGGCATGGCGCCGACGGTGAAGCGCAGGCGCACGTCGCCCCCGAGGGGCGTGCGGTCGACGAGGCGGCCGACGGCCTGGATCAGTCCGGTGAACATCGCGGGGTCCCGAGCGGAGAGCCCGCGATTATAGGGAGCGCCCCCGGGCCGGGCGTCGCCGTGGTGGCAACGCGGCGTTGCGCGGCGGCTGGCGAACCGCGCCGCGGGCGGCTCAGTAGGGCAGGCCGGCCTTGCGGAAGGCCTTCACCAGCAGGAACAGCGGCCCGACCAGCAGGAACTGCAGGTCTTCGAGGAAACTGGGCTTCTTGCCTTCGATCTTGTGGCCGACGAACTGCGCGATCCAGGTGACCACGAAGGCCGCCAGCGCGACCCAGCCCGCGTGGGGCAGGACGAAGAACGACGCCACCGACGCGGCCGTGAAGCCCGCCATCACCACCGCCATGGGCACGGACAGGCGCAGGTAGTACACGAGCGAGGCCGCGACGAACGCGTAGCAGAGCCACGGGTGCACGACGAACATCAACGCCAGCGTGCACCAGACGATGATCGGCACGCAGACCCAATGCACGGCGACATTGGTCGGGTGGCGGTGCGATTCCGCGTACTGGCCGACCAGCACGTCGATGCGGCGGCGTTCGCGGGGCTGCGGAAGGTCGGCGGCGGTGGTGTTCACGGCGAGGCTCCAGTCGGACGCTGGCAGCCTGCGGTCCCAAGGCCTTGGCGGCATGAACCAACGCACTGAGTTTGCGCAGGGGACGAGATCGAAGGCCGCGGTCGGGCTCAGCGCCCCGGCGACAGCGAGGACGGCGCGGCGCCGATGATCCGCCGGAAGCTTCGCGACAAGTGCGCCGCATCGGCGAAGCCGGTGGCATGCGCCGTGGCCGTCACCCCCTCCCCGGCCTGCAGCCGCGCCGTGGCTTCGAGCAGGCGCCGCCACAGTAAGTAGTTGCGCACCGGCAGGCCCGTCGCTTCGCGGAACAGCACCTGGAACCGGCTCGGCGACAGGTGCGCACGCTCGGCCAGCGAACGGTGCGTCCACGGCGCGAGCGGCTCGGCCTCGAGGGCCTCGAGGGCGCGCTTCAACCGGGCATCCGCGGGCGCTTGCACCGCCAAGCCCGGCCAGCACTCGGCGCACCAGCGCGCGGCCAGCGCCTCCACCGCACCAGCCTCCGCACCGGCCTCCGCATTGGCGCCGGGTCGCGCCAGCGCACGCAGGGCGTCCAGCAGGGCGGGCTCCGGCGCCCGGGCTTCGCCCCCGGCCTCGCGCCAGGCCTGCCACGCGCGCGGCCCGACGTCGAAGAAGAGGTAGGCGATCAGCGCGTCACCGCCGCGGATGCGATGCCGCTCCATCGGGGCGAAGGCCGCGAAACGACTCGTGCTTGCCCCGACATCGTCGCGCTCGACCCGGAAATCCTCGTCCAACGCCACCATCGCCTGCAGCGCGCGATGGGCGTGCCAGCCCGAATCCGCGGTTCGTGTCAGCACCAGCGCGCGCTCGCGGAAGAAGTGCAGGCGCGCGGGCATCGTCAGTGCTTCGGCCGGTAGGTGAGCCGCAAGTCGCCGTCCTCGAAAGCGTGCACCTCGAGGCGTTCCAGACCGAAGCGCTCGTCCATGCGTTCGATGCCCAGGCCGCCGAACAACGGACGGCCGCGCTCGCCCAGCACCACCGGTGCCACGTAGAGCAGCAGTTCATCGATCAGGCCGTCGCGCAGGAAGGCCCCCGCCAGCGTGGCGCCGGCTTCGACCTGCACTTCGTTCACCTGCCGCGTGGCCAGCTGCGCGAGCACGGCGAGCAGATCGAGGTGGTCGTCGCGGCGCGGAACGGCGAAGCCCTCCACGATGGGGCCGTAATCGGGAACGATGTCGTCGGCATGGGCGACCAGCGTCGGCGCCTCGCCGTCGAGCAGCCGGCAGGCCCGTGGCAGCGCGCCATGGTGGTCGAGCACCACGCGCATCGGCGGCACCACCTCGACGCCCTCGGGCACGCGGGCGGTGAGCCGCGGGTCGTCGGCGAGTACCGTGCCAAGTCCGGTGAGGATCGCCGAGGCGCGCGCGCGGTACGCCTGCACATCGGCCCGTGCGGCCTCGCCGGTGATCCATTTCGATTCGCCATTCGCCATCGCGGTGCGGCCGTCGAGGCTCATCGCCAGCTTCACGCGAACCCACGGGCGGCCCTGGCGCGCACGCATCAGGAAGCCGCGGTTCAACCATTCGGCCTCCTCGGCGAGCAGCCCGTGCTCGACGATGATGCCGGCCGCCTGCAGCGCGGTGAAGCCGCGGCCGGCCACGGCGTGGAAGGGATCGCGGATGGCCGCCACCACGCGCATCACGCCGGCGGCCACCAGCGCATCGGCGCAGGGCGGCGTGCGGCCGAAATGCGCGCAGGGCTCGAGCGTGACGTAGGCCGTTGCCCCGACGGCGCGCGTCCCGGCTTCGCGAAGCGCATGCACTTCGGCGTGCGGCCCTCCCGCCCGCTGGTGCGCGCCGCGGCCGACCACGTCGCTGCCGTGCGCGATCACGCAGCCCACCATGGGGTTCGGCTTGGTGGTGAAGGCGTGCTCGGCGGCGAGGCGCAGGGCCTCGGCCATGTGGCGGCGGTCGAGTTCGGAGAACGGCATGCGCGAAGCCTACGGCACGCGGGTGAGGACATCGACGGCCTGGCCGCCGACGCGCGCGGGCGTTTCGAGGGCCCAGCCGAGGCGCTCGTAGAACGCGCGATGCTGCGGCGTGAACAGCCGCAGCCGCGGAATGCCGGCGGCGGCGGCCCGCGCCACCAGCGCATGCACCAAGGCTTCGCCGAGGCCGCGACCGCGCGCCTCCGGCGTGACGAACAGGCTGGCCAGCCACGGCCCGGGCAAAGCGGCGAGTTCCGGCGAATCCTCCGCGACAAGGCTCACCGAGCCCAGCAAGGCGCCGTCGTCGGCGAGGGCCACCAGCGTCGTGGGCACGGCCGCCTCGGCGCGGGCGGCGTCGAGCAGCTCGGCCAGCGCCTGGTCTTCCGACCATTCGGCATAGAGCCCGGCCCACTCGGCGTGGTGCCAACGGGCCAGGGTAGGAAGCCAATCGAGGGCTTCACCCGCCGGCACAAGGCGCCAGCGCGCGTCGGCGCTCATCCCTTCTTCGGCTTGGCCGGCTTCGGCACCGTGTCTTCGAGCGGCAGGTCGAGGGTCTGCGCGGCCGGCAGGTCGCGCTGCAGCTTCTCGATCTCCTCGCGGAAATCCTGCACGTCCTCGAAGCTTCGATAGACCGAGGCGAAGCGCACGTAGGCGACCTGGTCGAGCAGCTTCAGCTGTGCCATCACGAACTCGCCGACGCGCCGCGACGGCAATTCACGCTCGCCACTCTTGCGCAGCTCGTTCACCACGGCGAAGACCGCGGCATCGATCTGCTCGGCCGGCACCGGGCGCTTCTGCAGCGCCTTTTCGAAGCTGACGCGCAGCTTGCGTTCGTCGAACGCCTCGCGGCGGCCATCACTCTTGATGACCGCCGGCAGGCGCCACTCGACCTGTTCGACCGTGGAAAAGCGCTCGCCGCAGGCCGGGCATTCCCGGCGGCGACGAATGCTGCTCCCGTCCTCGGCCACGCGCGAATCGATCACGCGCGTGTCCTCGTGCGGGCAGAAGGGGCAATGCATCCGTCAGTGGCTCAGCCGTAGACCGGGTACTTGCGGCACTGCGCCGTCACCGCGTCGCGCACGCGGGCCAGCACGGCCGCATCGGCCGGGGCGTCGAGCACGTCGGCGATCCAGTTCGCGAGTTCGACGCAGTCGGCTTCGACGTAGCCGCGGGTGGTGACGGCCGGGGTGCCGATGCGCAGGCCCGAGGTGACGAAGGGCGAGCGCGGGTCGTTCGGCACCGAGTTCTTGTTGACGGTGATGTGCGCGGCGCCCAGCGCGGCCTCCGCGTCCTTGCCCGAGACCTCGCGACCGATGAGGTCGATCAGCATCAGGTGGTTCTGCGTGCCGCCGGAGACGATCTTGTAGCCGCGGGCGATCAGGGTCTTTGCCATGGCCTGCGCGTTCTTCAGCACCTGCTGCTGGTAGGCCTTGAATTCCGGCTCCAGCGCTTCCTTGAAGGCCACAGCCTTGGCGGCGATGACGTGCATCAGCGGGCCGCCCTGGATGCCCGGGAAGACGATGCTCTGCAGCTTCTTCTCGAGTTCCTCGGCCTTGTCGCCGGCGCCGGCCTTGCTCAGCACGATGATGCCGCCGCGCGGGCCGCGCAGGGTCTTGTGCGTGGTGCTGGTGACGACGTGCGCGTGCGGCAGCGGGTTCGGGTAGACGCCCGCGGCGACGAGGCCGGCGATGTGCGCCATGTCGACGAAAAGGATCGCACCGACCTTGTCGGCGATCGCGCGGAAGCGCGCCCAATCGAGCACTTGGCTATAGGCGGAGAACCCCGCAATGACCATCTTCGGCTGGTGCTCGACGGCGAGGCGCTCGACCTCGTCCATGTCGATGAGGCCCTGCTCGTTCACGCCGTACTGCACGGCGTTGTAGAGCTTGCCCGAGGCGTTGACCTTGGCGCCGTGGGTCAGGTGGCCACCGTGGGCCAGCGACATGCCGAGGATGGTGTCGCCCGGCTGCAGCAGGGCCATGAACACGCCCTGGTTGGCCTGCGAGCCCGAGTGCGGCTGCACATTGGCGTAGTCGGCGCCGAACAGCGCCTTGCAGCGCTCGATGGCCAGCTTCTCGGCGACGTCGACGTACTCGCAGCCGCCGTAGTAGCGCTTGCCCGGGTAGCCTTCGGCGTACTTGTTGGTCAGCACCGAGCCCTGGGCTTCCATCACGCGCGGGCTGGCGTAGTTCTCCGAGGCGATCAGCTCGACGTGGTCTTCCTGGCGCTGCCGCTCGGCGGCCATGGCCTGGGCCAGTTCGGTGTCGTAATCGGCAATGCGCATGCTGCTCGGGAACATCGGGCGGGCCTCGGGCGAAAGGAAGCCGCCATTGTAGCCGCTCCCCTCCCCCCGTCCCGGCCGACGTCCCCGTCCCGGCCGACGTCCCCGGCCCGCATTCGAATGCAGGCCGGGGCGGTCTTCACGGCACCGGCGGCGGTGCGCTGCCGAGCTGGGCCCAGTCGATGCGCCGGGTCAGCACCATCGTGGCGGCCAGCACGCCGAAGAGCAGCACCGCCCCCAGCAGCAGGGCGTGGTCCTCGGACTGCAGCAGGCCATAGAGCGCGCCGTACAGGGCGCCCAGCAGGGCTGCGAGGCCCAGGCCGCGCCTCGCCCCGCCCAGCACCCCGCTCAGGTAGTAGCCGATGAGGGCGATGCAGGCCCCGGCGGCCAGCGCGTAGGCCAGGCCGAAGCCGACGTGCTCGGCCAGGGCCAGCAGCAGCAGGAAGAACAGGGCCAGCGCCAACCCGACCAGCAGGTAATGCAGGGGGTGCACGGCCGCCCCACGCAGCACTTCCAGCAGGAACACGGCGCCGAACACCAGCCCGAGGAAGAGCAACGCGTATTTGATGGCGCGGTCGGTCATCAGATAGCGATCAACCGGGTCCAGCAGCTCGAGGCTCACCGCCGTGGCGTCGAGCCCGGGGCAATGCGACTCCGGCCCGCAGGCGGCGAGGCGCTGCGGCGCCTGGCTGGCCAGCGAGGAGAGCCGCCATTCGGCGCTGAACCCGTCGGCGCGGACCTCACGCTGCACCGGCAGCGCGAAGCCGGCGAAGCGCGGGTGCGGCCAGTCGCCCGACAACCGCCAGCGGAAGTCTTCGGCCACGGGCAGCCACGACAACTGGCTGGTGCCGGTGAGTTCCAAGC
Organism: Silanimonas sp.; assembly: GCF_027531545.1. GTDB lineage: Bacteria > Pseudomonadota > Gammaproteobacteria > Xanthomonadales > Xanthomonadaceae > Silanimonas. The sequence goes on from NZ_JAPZSC010000001.1 coordinate 272,126, forward strand.
TCGCCGCCGTTTCGATGACCGCGCCGGGGGTCGCCACGCCCGGCACGGCGGCCTGCACGCCCTCAGGGAGCCAAGCCACGCCGGTGCCCGGCTCCGGCTGCAGGGCACGGCCATTGGCCTTCACCGTGAGCGCGGTGATGCCGCGGTTGTCGCCAAGGCCCAGCACCCAGCGCGCATCGCGGATGCGCATCGAGAGCTGTCCGGGCACTTCGCGCAGCGCCGGCACGCGGAACCGCGCGCCGATGTCGGCCTTCTGCTGGAAGATGCGGGCGTCGAACAGGCCGCGCTGGCGGGTCTCGGTGCCAAGCGTGGCGTTGACGTCGACCTCGTCCGCCGCCACCAGCAGGGTTTCGACCTCGGTGTAGTCGACCGGCTGCGAAGGCGCACGCTCATGGCTGCCGACGCGCTCCATCCGCCGCACCACGCGCTCGATCTCGAGCCGCAGCAAGGGCGCCGTCACGCGCTGCGCGTTCGCACTGGCCTGCGCGATGTCTGCGACGACCTCGGCCGCGCGCTGCTGGCGTTCGTCGACCAGCCCGTCCAGCAGGGCGAGGGGGATCAGCAACAGCAGGATCAGGCCGCCGATGGCCAGCAGCTTGCGTCCAAGACGCATGGGGCACCTCCAGGATTCACGGGAGGGCGCAGCGTGGGTGGGCGGCGCGGCGATCCGTCGCCCGCCGCCGGGCGGCCGGCGGGCGAATTCAGGCGCGGTCGGGCAGGCGGTGCCGATCCAGGCTCACGGCGGCCCTGCGCGCCCGGCACCCGCCTGCCAGAGTTCGGCCGCCAACCCACGCAGACTGCTGCGCGCCATTGCCACGAGCGACAGGCGAACGCCGAATTCGTCTTCCACCATCCGTGCGTAGCGCAGCGCGAGCAGGGAATGGCCACCCGCATCGAAGAAGCTGTAGTCCGCCTCGGCATCGGGCAGCAGCTCCCGCGCCAGCGCGGTCAGGCGCTGCGTCAGGGCATCGATGGCCGCCTCGTCCACGGCGCCACCCACGATGCACGGCGACGGATCGGCCGCATGGTCCGCCATGGCGGACACCGTTTCCTCGTCGACCGCTGATCGGAGCAGACGATCATCGATCGCATAGGCCTCGATCGGCAGCTCCGGCGAGGCCACGGCCTGGGCAAGCAGGTGCAGGTAGGCCTCGACGAAAGCCTCCGCGCGGGCGCGATCGAAACGGTCCTCGGCGTACTCCAGGTGCACCTGCGCGAACACGTCGAGGTCGACGCTCAGCGACAGGTCGAACTGGGCGCCGCCGCGGTCGAAATCGAAGGCCTCGATGGCATGCGGGCCGAGGGCAAGGGTGTCGAACGGCACGCTGACGAGGTTGAACATCACGTTCGCCAGCGGCATGTCGCCGGCGGTTCGGTCCGCCGACAGCCGCGCCACCAGCTGTTCGAACGGGGCGTCCTGGTCGGCGTAGGCCTCGAGGGCGACGGCGCGGACGCGCTGGAGCAGCACGTCGAAGCGCGGATTGCCGGCGAGCTCCGTGCGCATCACCACCGTGTTCACGAACGTGCCCACCAGCCCTTCGACGTCGAGGCGATGGCGGTTGGCGATGGGCGTGGCCACGGCCACGTCGCCCTGCCCGCTCACGCGGGCCAGCAGCACCTGGTACACCGCCAGCAAGGCCATGAAGGGCGTCACCCCGCGTCGCCCGCACAAGGCCTTCAACGCCCCTCGCAACCCGGCGTCCAAGGCTGTGGTCACGCGGCCGCCGTGGCCGCTGGGGGCACCGGTGCGACGGCGATCGGCCGGCAGGTCGACCGGCGCGACGCCCTGCAGCCGCCGCGACCAGCGTTCGAGCTGCGGCGCCATCGCCGCCTCCCGATCGGGGGAACGCTGCCAGGCAGCGAAATCGAGGTAGTCGAGGCGCGGCAAGGGCCGCGCGCGATAGGCGTCGAGGTCGACATACGCCGACGAAAGCTCGCGCAACAGCACGCCGAACGACCACAGGTCACCAATGGCGTGGTGGATCGCCCACAGGAAGGCGTGCTCGTCGTCGGCGAGCCGGACGAGATGCGCGTGGTGCAGCGGGGCCTGCGCGAGGTCGAAGGGTTGGCGGATGCGCGCTTCGAGCCACGCGCGGGCGGCGTCGTCCCGCGCCGGGGGCGCGAGCGCCGAAACATCGTGGAGCGCCATCGGCGTCGCGAAGGGGGCACCGAGGCGCTGGCACACGTCGTCGCCGTCGACGGCAAGGTGGCTGCGGAATACGTCGTGGCGGTCGGCCACCGCCGCCAGCGCCGCGGCGAAGCGCGGCACGTCGAGCCGGCCGCGGATGCGGAAGGCGAAAGCCATGTTGTACGCGGTGGTGCCCGGCGTGAGCTGTTGCACCAGCCACATGCGCCGCTGCGAGAACGAGGTCGGGGCCCGCTCCCGCGACGCGAGGCGTGGAATGCACGCCTCGGGCACCACGGCGCCTTCCGCGCGACTTGCGGCCTCGATGCCGGCGGCCATGCCGGCGAGATCCGCCTGCGCCAGCACCCAGTCGACGCCCAAGGCCACGCCGAAGCGTTCACCGATCCGCGAGGCGAGCTGGGTGGCACGCAGCGAGTCGCCGCCGAGGGCGATGAAGGCATCGCCCCGCCCCACCCCCTCCACGCGCAGCAGCTCACGCCACAGCTCGACCAGCGCCGCTTCCACGCCGGGCGTCGGCAGGGCGTCCTCGACCGCTGTCGAGGCTGCACCCGCATCGACATGCAGGACGGTGAGCTCGCCGGCGAGATAGGCCTCGCGGCAGGCGCTCCGACGGATCTTCCCGCTGGACGTGCGAGGCAGGCTGCCGCTGCGCACGAAGACAACCGCGGCCAGCGGCAGGTCGAAGGCGTCGGCCACCGCGCGCCGGACCGCCTGCGCGAGGGGGCCCGGCTCCGGAACCGTCCGCTCGAGCTCCTGCACCAGCACCGCGCTGTCACCGTCCTCGCCGGCGACGGCGAACGCCGCGCCGTAGCCCGTGCGCATCGCCGCATCGACGGCCTGCGCGCACCATTCGATGTCCTGCGGATGCAGGTTGCGGCCGCGAACGATCAGCAGGTCCTTGAGACGCCCGGTGACGACCAGTTCGCCGGCCACGAGGAGCCCGAGGTCGCCGGTGCGCAGGAAGGGGCCCTCGCCCACGGCATCGAAGGCCTCGAAGGTCTCAGCACTGAGCGCCGGATTCCCCCAATAGCCACGCCCCACGCTGTCGCCCGCCACCCAGATCTCGCCTTCGACGCCCTCCGCGCAACCCCGTCGCGACTCGGGATCGACGATGCGGACGCGCATGCCGGGCAAGGGCCGCCCGCAGGAGACCAGCGCACCACGACCGCTGCCGGCGCCCACCTTCACACCGACGCCCGGCGCCACCGCGGTGATGGCCAACACGGCCTCGGCCATGCCGTAGGCGGGCGTCATGACGCCGGCCGACAGTCCGAGCGGCGCGAAAGCCTCGAGGAAGGCGGCCATCGTCGGCGCGTGGATGGGTTCCGCACCGCAGCTCATCGAACGCAGGTGGCGAAGATCGCCCTGCCATCCAGGGTGGGCCGAAAGCGCGCGCACGCAGGCCGCATACGCGAAGTTCGGCGCCCCGCTGTGGGTGATACCAAGACGAGCGATCGCGTCGAGCCAACGCAGCGGCCGGCGCAGGAAGGCCATCGGCGACATCAGGTGCCCGGTCGCCCCGACACACACCGGCAGCAGCACGCCCTGCACCAGCCCGTAGTCATGGTGGTGCGGCAGCCAGCTCAGGATGCGGCTCTCGGCGTCGATTCCCGCCGCCGTGCCGATGGCGCGGCACTGTGCCAGCACGTTGTACGAGTCGATCACGACGCCGCGCGGCGTTCGCGTCGAGCCGGAGGTGTACTGCAGGTACACGGTGGCATCCGGATCGCTGGCCGCTGCGGTTGCCGGAAGGCTCCGTTCGGCCTCATCGGCGGCGTTGGAGGCCATCGCGAGAAGGAACGTTTCCGGAAGCCCGTCCGTCGTCGCCCAACGCTCGGCCAGCGTGGGAGGGAGCACCACGCAGGCGGCCTGGGCATCGAGCGCGATGGCGCGCAGCCGGGGTGCCGCGTTCTTCAGCCTTGCGGCATCGAGGGACGGCACGGGCACCGCCACGCGCCCGGCGAGCACGCAGCCCCAGAACGCCACGACAAAATCGAGGCCGGGGGGAAGCAACAGCAGGACGCGATCACCAGCAGCCGAGACGTCGGCCAGTCGAGCGGCGAATGCGGCCGCACGGCCCGCCAAGGCGCGGCCAGACAATGCCGAGGCCGGGCGACCGTCGTCGTCCAGATCGATATAGATCGGTGCATCAGGGGCCGCGTCGCATCGCGCGATGAACACGTCCGCGAGCGAACGGGCCTCGGTGAGCGAGGGGGCATTTCGTCCTTGAAACACGGGGGAAGCACACAGCGGACGGGAGGTGGGTCACTGTCCCCTCCGGCCCGGCCCGGGGTCAAGAAATGCGTGATGGAATTCGCAATTTCCTGTCAACCGCCGACATGCGACGGCAATCTCAATTGCCGAAGACCACGTCCGCGATGATTCCGCTGGCGATCGCCACCAGCAGCCAGTCGCCGCGGTCGTCCCGGCGCCAGTGGTAGCCGCGGGGCGGGTGGCGAAGGCCGAAGCGATCGTAGTCGACGACCACGTAGGTCGGCGCCCAGCCGTAATCGTGGATGCGGTGCCCGCGCGCCCAGCGCGGCGGGCCGTAATGCCGCGGCGGCGGGCCGTAGCCGTAGGCCGGCAACGGGTAGACCTCGCGGTAGACCACCCGGCCCCGATGGTCGCGTCGCCAGTCGCGACGGTCGTCATGGCGCTCCCAGCGGCGGTCCCAACGGCGATCTGAGCGGCGATCCCAGCGACGGTCGTCGCGGCGGCCGTCCCGGTAACCCTGCCGGTAGTCGCGATCGTCCCAGTCGCGATGCTCGTAGCGGTGGTCGTACCCGCGGTCACGGCGCCCGGCGTCGGCCGGGGAGGACGCGAGCATCGCGGCGCCAAGCAGGATCGCGGCGGCCAGTCGGGGGAAGGTGGCGAGAGTCATGCGGAGCCTCCGTGGGGTGCATCGAGGGGGTGCGCATCGAGCATCGGCGGCGTCGGCTGAATCGATTCTTGCCAGCCGCCTGAACGGCCAGCGGCGTTCAGCGCGCGGCCGGGGCCCGACGGGCCTCCGGTATACTCGCGCGGTCCCCGTATGCCCCCTCCCGCCGCCGGCGCCGCCGCGGCCGGGCGCGTCTGAATGGAGTGAGACATGCAGTACATCTACACCATGAACGGTGTTTCGAAGACCGTTCCGCCGAAGCGCCAGATCATCAAGGACATCTCGCTGTCCTTCTTCCCCGGCGCGAAGATCGGCCTGCTCGGCCTGAACGGCGCCGGCAAGTCGACGGTGCTGCGCATCATGGCCGGCGTCGACAAGGACTTCGTGGGCGAAGCGCGCCCGCAGCCCGGCATCAAGGTGGGTTACCTCGAGCAGGAACCGCGCCTCAATCCGGAGCACACCGTGCGCGAAGCCGTCGAGGAAGGCCTCGGCGAGATCTTCAGCGCGCAGGCGCAGCTCGACGCCGTCTACGCGGCCTACGCCGAAGAGAACGCCGACTTCGACAAGCTCGCCGCCGAACAGGCGCGGCTCGAAGCCATCCTCGCCGCCGGCGACGCGCACCAGGTCGAGCAGCAGCTGGAAGTGGCCGCCGACGCCCTGCGCCTGCCGCCGTGGGATGCCATCGTCGGCAAGCTCTCCGGTGGTGAGAAGCGCCGCGTCGCGCTCTGCCGCCTGCTGCTGCAGAAGCCCGACATGCTGCTGCTCGACGAACCCACCAACCACCTCGACGCCGAATCGGTGGAGTGGCTGGAGCAGTTCCTCGCCCGCTATGCGGGCACCGTGGTGGCCGTCACCCACGACCGCTACTTCCTCGACAACGCCGCCGAGTGGATCCTCGAACTCGACCGCGGCCGCGGCATCCCGTGGAAGGGCAACTACACGCAGTGGCTCGAGCAGAAGGACGAGCGGCTGAAGCAGGAAGAGAACTCCGAGAAGGCGCGCCAGAAGGCGATCCAGAAGGAACTCGAGTGGTCGCGGCAGAACGCCAAGGGCGGCCGCACCAAGGGCAAGGCGCGCCTCGCCCGCCTCGAGGAGCTGCAGTCGGTCGACTACCAGCGCCGCAACGAGACCAACGAGATCTTCATCCCGCCGGGCGAGCGTCTCGGCCAGAACGTCATCGAGTTCAAGAACGTCACCAAGGCCTACGGTGACCGCGTGCTGATCGACGACCTCAGCTTCATCATCCCGAACGGCGCGATCGTCGGGATCATCGGCCCGAACGGCGCCGGCAAGTCGACGCTGTTCCGCATGATCACCGGGCAGGAAAAGCCGGACAGCGGCACGATCACGATGGGCTCGACGGTGAAACTGGCGTACGTGGATCAGTCCCGAGACAAGCTCGAGGGCAACCACAACGTCTTCCAGGAGATCTCGGGCGGCGCCGACATCCTCAACATCAACGGCGTCGAGATCCAGTCGCGCGCCTACATCGGCCGCTTCAACTTCAAGGGCCAGGACCAGCAGAAGATGGTCGGCTCGCTTTCGGGCGGTGAACGCGGCCGACTGCACCTCGCCAAGACCCTGCTGCAGGGCGGCAACGTGCTGCTGCTCGACGAACCGTCCAACGACCTCGACATCGAAACGCTGCGTGCGCTCGAAGACGCGGTGCTGGAGTTCCCGGGCTGCGCGATGGTCATCTCGCACGACCGCTGGTTCCTCGACCGCATCGCCACGCACATCATCGCCTTCGAAGGCGACTCGCACGTCGAGTTCTTCATGGGCAACTACCGCGAGTACGAGGAAGACAAGAAGCGTCGCCTCGGTGCCGACGGCGCCGCGCCGAAGCGCATCCGCTTCAAGGCGCTGAAGTAAGCCCATGGCCGCCGCGGCGACCGGTTTCAACGCGACGCTGGCGGCCCGCTGGGCCGCCTCGGGTTCCCTGCTCTGCGTCGGCATCGACCCGGAGCCGGGGCGCTACCCGTCGACGCTGGTCGACGATCCGGACCGCGTGTTCACCTTCGGCAAGGCGATCATCGACGCCACGGCCGAGTACGCCTGCGCCTTCAAGCCGCAGATCGCGCACTTCGCGGCGCAGGGCGCCGAGGACGCGCTGGAGCGGCTCATCGCCTACGTGCATGCCGCGCACCCCGGCATCCCGGTGATCCTCGACGCCAAGCGCGGCGACATCGGCAGCACCGCGCTGAACTACGCGCGCGAGGCCTTCGACCGCTTCCGCGCCGATGCCGTCACCGCCAACCCCTACCTCGGCAGCGATTCGCTGGCGCCCTACCTGGATCGCGCCGACAAGGGCGTGGTGGTGCTGTGCCGCACCTCGAACCCGGGTGCGGCCGACCTGCAGGACCTGCCGGTGGCCGGCGCCGACGGCGCGACGCGGCCGCTGTACCAGCGCGTCGCCGAGAAGGCCGCGCGCGACTGGAACACCCACGGCAACCTCTCGCTCGTCGTCGGCGCGACCTGGCCGGAACAGCTGGGTGAAGTGCGCGCGATCGTTGGCCCGTCCATTCCGCTTCTCGTGCCAGGCATCGGCGCGCAGGGCGGTGATGTGGAAGCGGTGCTGAAGCACGGCCTCAACGCCAATCGCACCGGACTGATCATCAGCAGCTCGCGCGCCATCCTCTACGCCAGCGGCGGCGCGGATTTCGCCGACGCCGCCGCGCGGGTCGCGCGGGAGACGCGGGACCAGATCAACCGCTACCGCTGAGCGAGACGTAGCGCGGCCAGCGGCCACGCCAGCAACACGAGCCGGGCGGCAAGCGCGGCCAGCACAAGCGGCGCCAGCCCAATCGCCGCACCCCGGGCTTCGAAGCGCCACCAGTAGCGCCACAGCCCGCGATGCTTGTGCCATTCGACGAAGAACGGCCGGGCACGGCTCGATACGCCACGGTGGTGCAGCACCGGCACATCGTTGGCCACCGCCACGACGAAGCCGGCGGCGCGCAGGCGCCGGCAGAAATCGAGGTCCTCGACATGCAAGCGGTAGCCGGTGTCCCAGCCGCCGATGGCATCGAAGGCCGCGCGTGGAACCAGCATCAGCGCGCCCGAACAGGCGTCAACCGGCTGCAAGGCGAGCATGTCGTCCGGCTCGACGTCGAGCGCACCGCGCCGGCCCGCGGCGAGCACCATCTGCCATAGCGAGAGGTCGCGACGGCGAGCCGCCGTGTCGCGTCGGCCGTCCGCATCGCGCAGGTCGGCCCCGAAAGCACCACACCGCGACAACGCCGCCGCGTGCGCGAGAAGGCGCGCCAGCGCACCGGCCGGCAACTCGACGTCGGGGTTCACGAACAGCAGCCACGGCGACGGCTCGCCGAGCGCCACGGCGAGGGCGCCCGCATTGCAGCCGGCGGCGAAGCCGGGGTTGCCGGGCTGGCGGATCAGGACGATGCGTGGATCGCCGGCAGCCATCGCCTCGACGCAACGCACGGTATCGTCGCGCGAGCCGTTGTCGACCACGCGCACGCTCGCCAGTTCCGGCTGCACGAGCAGCGCACGCAGGCAGGCGTCGATGGTGGAGGCGCTGTCGTAGCTGACGACGACGGCGTCGACGGCATTCGGGTTCAAGGGCCGTCCGGCAGTCCGGCGGCGCGTAGCCGTTCGCGCAGCGTGTGGGCGTAGCGATCGGTGAGCATCAACTCGCGGATGACCTGCTGGTAGTGGGCGAACACGCTCTGCTGCGCATCCGCGAAGCAGGACAGCGCCGGCAGGCCGGCCAGGGCCTCGCCGCGCTTCGCGCAAACCGCCACGTGGTACATCGGCAGCGCACGCATGCCGCCAAACACGTCCTCGCCGTCCTGCGTGTATGCCGTTGTAGCCCCGGTGCCGCCGTCGAGGCGCCACAGCATCGAGTGCGTGACCACGCGCTGGCCATACAGACGGTGGCGGGCGAAGTGCCGCGACAGCAGGGCCTCGAACTCCTCGCGGTACAGCTCGCGGACGTGGTGCGGATTCTGCTGGCCGGCGAGGTCGGTGTAGGTGTGCTTGTCCGGCGTGGAAATCACCAGCAGGCCTTCGGGCTTCAGCACGCGCTTGAAGGCCGCGAGCAAGGCGTCGTGCCCGTCCAGGTGTTCCAAGGTCTCGAAGCTGACGACGAGGTCGAGGCTGGCATCGGCGATGCCCTCCAGGCGCAATACGTCGCCCTGCTGGAAGCGCAGGCGCGGCCCGCCATAGCGCGACTGCGCGTGCGCGACCACCTCGGGCGCAAGGTCGATACCGACCACGGACGCGGCCGTGCGCGCCAGCAGCGCGGCACCGTAGCCCTCGCCGCTGGCGGCATCGAGCACGTGGCGACCGCGCGCCAGCTCCATCGCGAAGGCGTAGCGGTGCCAGTGCTCGTAAGCCATCTCGCGCGGCACCTCGGGGTGGTAGCGCTCCCCGGTAAAGGCCAGCGGCGGCGGTGCGTCGCTCATCGGAACAGGTCCCCCTGCGGGCTCTCGGCCGCCAGCATAGCGAGGGCGTCGGAAAGCCGCTCGCGGTCCCCGCGCAGCGGGTCGTCGAGGATGAAGCGGGCGATGCGCTCGTTGTAGCCCGGCCACCGGACGTTGAGCCGGCGCAGGTTCTCGCCGCCGGGGGCAAGGCCGGTCGCCGCGAACGAGGCGTGCCCGCGATGCACGACATAGGCGTCGTCGCAGAGGGCGTGGCGCCAGCCGTGGCCCTCGGCGCGCAGGCACCAGTCGTTCTCCTCGCCATAGCCCTTGCCGAAGGTTTCGGCGTCGAAGCCCCCCACCGCCCTCAGGGCCGCACGGCGCAGGTACATGCAGAAGCCGACGGCCGTGGGCAGCGTGGGGTAACGCGGCGTGAGCCGCGCCGCCGCGCGGGCAAGGGCCTCGGGGTCGTCCGGCAGCGGGTTCGGGGAAACGAAATTCGGGTACGAGACGATTTCGCCGTTGTTGCTCCACGGCGTCAGGCTGGCGAGGCGGGGGTCCGCGGCGGCGCCTGCGGCCAGGCGCAGAAGCCAGTCGCCCGCCGGCTCGGTGTCGGAGTTCAGCAGCACCACGTCGGCCTCGCCGGTTTCGGCGAAGGCGGCGTTGCAGTTGCCGGGGAATCCGAGGTTCTGTTCACGGCGCACCGTCGTGGCCGCCAGCCGCGTGCATCGGGCCCAATCGGCGATCAGCGCCGGCACGCGCGGGTCGGTGGAGGCGTCGTCGGCCACGTGGACGCGCGCGCCGGCCGGCAAGCTGCGGTCGAGCGCGGCGAGGCAGGCGTCCAGCACCTCGAGCGCGTTGAACACCGGCACCACGACGACCGGCAGCGCGGCGACCTTCGCGCTCATGGCGACTCCCAGCGGTGCGGCAGGCGCAGCAGGCCGAACTCGCGGCTCGCGCCGCCCACGCGGAAGGTGCGTTCCACGGTGTCGAACACGCGCAGGGCCTCAGGGTCCATCGCGTGCGCCCGCAGGCGGTAGTCGCCGGGCTGCAGGCGCACGTCCTCGAGCACCAGCTGGGCGCCCACCTGCCCTGACGAGCCGATCGGCCAGGCCTCGATGCCATCGATCTCGGTGCCGGTACCGAAGATCGCCGTGCCGTCGATGCGCGACAGCCCGACCAGCAGGTGCGGCCGTTCTCCGTGCCGGCTGCTGGCGCGCAGCGCGATGCGGATCGTGCCGCCTTGGGATGATTCCATGCCGTGCATCGCGACCTCCATGGCGTCGATACGGAAATCGCCGCCGGCCACGCTGGCCGCGCGATCCACGGCCTCGCGCTGCTCCAGCCACGCCTGATAGCGCTGCGTCACGTCGAAGGCGTCGCCTTGGGCCTCGATGCGGCCGTCCTTCAGCCAGATCGCGTGGCGGCAGAGCTTCTGCACGTGGTAGGTGCTGTGGGAGACGAGCAGCAGGGTGCCGCCCTCGGCGAGGTACTGGTCGATCCAGCGGATGCACTTCTTCTGGAAGCGCTCGTCGCCGACGGCCAGCACCTCGTCGGTGATCAGCAGGTCGGGGCGCGTTGCGGCGATCACCGCGAAGCCGAGACGCACCACCATGCCGCTGCTGTAGTGCTTCACCGGCTCGTCGAAGTAGCGCCCGATCTCGGCGAAGGCTTCGATCTCGGGCAGCTTGGCCGCCAGCGCCTCGCCGGCCAGCCCATGGATGGCCGCGGCCATGCGCACGTTGTCGCGGCCGCTGTACTCCGGGTGGAAACCCGCGCCGAGCTCCAGCAGCGCACCAATGCGCGCGTCGCTGACCACGCGGCCCGTGCTCGGCGTCAGCGTGCCGGTGATCAGCTTCAGCAAGGTCGACTTGCCCGCGCCGTTCTCGCCGACGATGCCGAGCGATTCGCCGCGGTGGATGGTGAGGTCGATGCCCGACAGCACCTCGACCTCGCGCAGGGGCGCGCGACCGAGCAGCAGGCGCCCGAGCGCGCTGAGACGATCACCACTGGCGCCGACGACGGGATAGCGCTTCGACAGGCCTTCGACGCGAACGAGCGGCGCTTCGCGTGGCACTGGCGGCGTCGATGCCGCGGCACTCACAGGAAATCCTCGATGTGGCGGCCGGCGCGACGCTGCAGGCCGAGCGAGAGCCCGAGCAGCACGACGGCCACCAGCGCCGACACGCCCAAGGCCGCCCAGGGCAGCGCGCCTTCGCCAGAGAGCCCGTGGCGGATCGCTTCGAGCGGCGCGACCAGCGGGTTCCAGCCGAGCGCCTCGGCGGTGGCCGCCGGCAGCTGGCTGCGCTCGTAGAGCACGGGCGCGAGGAAGAACCCGAGGCCCGTGAGCTGACCGACCAAGGCCGCGAGGTCGCGGACGAACACCTGCAGCAGCGCGGCGATGCGGGCCAGCGCCAGCGCCGTCACGGCCAGCACCGCCACGCCGCAAAGCGCGGCCAGTGCGCCGACTGCATCGAAGCGCAGGCCGAAAGCCACCAGCACGCCGAGCACCAGCACCAGCCCGGCGCCGTCGACGATCACGCTGCCGAGCACGCGCGCATGCACGTACAGCGACGGCGGCAGCGGTACGCGGGCGATGAGCCCCGCGTTGTCGAGATAGGCGGTGACGCCGCGGTTCACCGCGTTCGCGAACAGCAGCCAAGGGAACAGGCCGAGCGCGAGGAACATCGGGTACGGCAGCGCGCCGGACGAGGCGCGGGCCGGCAGCAGGGTGCCGAACACGAAGGCCAGCACGGCGAGCTGCGCGAGTGGCAACAGGCCGAGCCACGCGACGCCGAGGACGCTGCCCTGGTAGCGCTCGCGCCACTCGCGGGCGAGCAGTTCGCGCAGCACCGGGCCCGAAGCGAGCCGCATCGCGGATCAGCCGCCCGGCGGCGGGTCGGCAGCCGGCGTAGCGGTGGCCGCACCCGGCGCTCGCAGCGGCGCTAGGCCCTGGAAGCGCTGGAGGTAATCGTCGGTGAGCGTGCGCGTCTGCTGGGGCGTGCGCACGACGCGCGGAGTGATCAGCAGCACCACTTCGCTGCGCAACTGGGAGCGCCCCTGCGTGCCGAACAGGCCGCCGACCACCGGCAGCTTGGTGAGGCCCGGTACGCCCGAGCTGCCCCCGTTGTCCGACTGCCGGATCAGGCCGGCCAGCATCACCGTCTCGCCATCGCGCACCAGGGCCTCGGTGGTCACCGTGCTGGTGTTGACGTTGGGGTTGCCGCCCGCCCCGGGATCCTCCGACGGCGAGCTGATCTCCTGCTCGATCTCGAGGAAGACCATGCCGTCGCCGCCGATGCGCGGCTTCACCTTCAGTTTGGTGCCCGTACTCAGGTACTGCACGCTGCTGATGGTGTTGTTGCCCGGCGTGGTGCCCGTGCCCGGATTGAAGCTGGTGCTGGCGACGGCGAGATTCTGGCCGACGTTGAGCGCGGCCTCCGCGTTGTTGCGCACGAACAGCGAGGGCGTCGAAAGCACGCGCACGTCGGATTCGCGCTCCAGCAGGTTCACCACCGCCACGGCGTTCCGCGAGGTGAACGTGGCTCCCGCCGAGGCGATGCCATCCGTGCCTTGCGCGAGCGAGCCGCCGACGAAGCCGAGGCTGCTGCGGCCGGGCCTCAGCGCACCGGCGAGGCTGGTGGGAATGGCGTTCTCGAAATACCAGTTGACGCCGTAGCTGAGGTTGCCCTGCAACGTCACCTCCAGCACCTGCGCTTCGATGTGCACCTGCGCGGGCATCACGTCGAGGCGCTCGATCGCGCGGCGGATCGATTCCCACTGCGCGGGGCTGGCACGCACCATCAGCGCGTTGCTTTCCTCGATGGCGCTGATGCCGATGCCCGACTCGCCGCTGCCGGAACCGAGGCTGGCACCGCCGCCGCCGGCGGGCTGCGGCTGCGAGATCTGCCCAGCCTCGCGCGACACGGCACCCAGTTCCACCGGCGTGAGGCCCGGCGAGATCGACGCCGAACCCGAGCCACCGCTGCTGCTGACGCTGGCGTCGAACACCGTGCCCAGCTGCGAGGCGAGGTCGCCCGCCTTCATGTACTTCACTTCATAGACGAACAGGCGCGCGCCCTCGCCCGCCATGTCGAGCTTCTCGATCCACTCGCGCGCGTTCTGAAGGTACTGGCGCTGCGGCGTGATGACGATGATCGAATTGCTGCCTTCCACGGGCAGGAAGCGGAACATGCCGGCCAGCGGCGTGCCGCTTTCCGCGCCGAACACCCGCTCCAGCGCAGTGACGATCTTCTCCGGCTCGGCGCTCTGGATCGGGAACACGCCGACCGACATGCCCTTCAGCCAATCGACGTCGAAGATGCGCACGGTGCGCAGGTAGTTCTCCAGTTCGTTGCGGCTGCCGGAGAGCACGATCAGGTTGCGCGCGGCGTCGGCCTGCACCACGGCGCCCTGGCGCACGTAGGGCTTCAGCAGCTTCTCCATCTCGGTGGCCGAGACGTACTGCAGCGGCACGGCGCGCAGCTCGAAGCCGCGCGCGTTCGCGGCGGTGCCGGTGCGCGGCGAGAGGTTGCCGGCCACGGCCTGGTCGGCCGGCAGGATCGCGTAGCGGCCATTGCTCCACACGAGGCGAGCATTGTTCCAGCCCAGCACCATCTCGAGCAGCGAGAGGGCCTGTGCCGGGCTCACCGGACGCGGCGTGGCCAGCGTCACCGTGCCCTGCACCGTCGGCGCGATCACGTAGTTCTGCTGCAGCAGGTCGCCCAGCACCGCCTTCACCACGGCGTGCAGCGATTCGCCTTCGAAGTTGAAGGTGGCTTCGCCGCCTTCCGGCAGCTGCGGTGGCGCCTGCGCGGCGAGCGACTCGTTGATGACGATGCCGCTGCCCGGCGTCATGTCGGGCTCGCCCGCGGAGGACGGGCCGCCGATCGCTTCACCGTCGGCATTGCGCGCGATGGTCGGCAGCGTGGCCGGGTCGGGGTTGCGCGCGATGTCGGGCACCGGCGTGGTGGCGCAGCCGGCCAGGGCCGTCATCACGGCGGCGGCGAGCAGGAGGCGCGGGGTGGTCATGGTGTTCATTGCTCGGCAACGGGGGCGTTGTTGTTCTTGGCCTGCTGTTCGGCCAATTGGGCGCGGCGCGCTTCGATGCGGGCGCGGATGGCGTCGATCTGCGCCTGGTCGGCGGCACTGCGCTGCGATTCGGCCTCGGCCTGCGAGGCCTGCTGGACGAGGCTGGGCGGGTTGGACGATGCGGGCTGGCCCGCGCCTGCCGGGACGCCGGGGGTGTCCGGCTTGTCCTCGACGATGGTGGCCACCGGCGTCGGCGCGGCCCCGCCCTGCCCGTCGAAAACGCGCAGGTCGAGCACACGCTGGCCTTCCGGGCCTTCGAGCACGGCGCGGCGCGGCTCCAGCGACGCCAACCGCCAGCTCGTGCCCGGCACGGTGTCGCCGAGGCGCACGCGCTTGCTCACCTGGCCGTTCTCCTCGCTGAAGATGGCCATGCGCAAGGTGTCGGTGATCAGCACCGAGGTGAGCACGCCGTTGAACGGCGCCTGCTGCTCGGTGTTGGCGATGGCCACCGGCGCGGGGCGGCGGTCCGGATTGAACAGCGGCCGGTCGCCCACCGCGAGGTAGTCCGTGACGGCGCCCAGGCGCTGGGCGCTCTCGCTGAAGCGCAGCTCGGGGATGGGCGGGCCGAGCGCCGGGTCGCCGGGGTGCGGGCCAACGCGCCCGCCGAGGCCGGCGAAGGCGAGCAGCAGCAGGCCGAGGCACCAGGCCGAGATGGCGCCGAACAGCCACGTGGCGGGACGCAGCGCCTCAAGCATTCGGGTCGCCCTCCTGCACCGGCGCGGTGGGACGCAGGTAGCCGTAGAGATCGAACACCGCGTCGACGCGGCTGTCGGTGGCGCCCTGCCCCGCGCCGAAGTACGCGGCCATGCTGTTGAAGGCGAGGTTGTCGATGAACAGCTGCGGGCTGCCGCTCTCCAACCCGTGCAGCAGCGCGCCGAGCATCGCCGCATCGCAGCGAAGGCGGATCTGCACCGTCACGCGCGGATACGGGTCGCTGCTCTGCGCTTCGATCGGCGTGCGCGACACTACCTCGCAGGCCAGCGGGTTCGGCGCGATGCGCCGCACTTCCGATTCCAGCCGCTGCACCAGCGCCGCGGTGGCGAGGTCCTTGTTGGGTTCGGCGAGGAAGCCGGGGTTCGTCGCCTCGGCGGCGCGCACTTCGGCCAGCCGCGCCTGCAGCTGCGGGATCTGCTCGCCTTCCATGCGCAAGCCCAGCTCCTCGTCACGCACCTCGGCGATCTGGTCGCCCAGCGCCAGCATCGGGGCCGTCCACCACCAGTGCACGAGCAGGCCGTAGCCCAGCACCATCGCGATGCCGAGCCACAGCAGCGGGCGCAGGCGCTCAAGGCTGCGGCGCATCGCTGCCTCCCGGCACGAGTTCGGCGACGACGGTGAACCCGTCGCGGCCGGTGCTGCGGTCCTGCTGCACGGCGCCGGCCAAGGCCGGGCCCTTCAGGTAGGGCGAACCCTGCAGCGTGGCGACGATGCTGCCCGCCGAGCGGGCAGCGCCGCTGAGCGTCACCCGGCCCTGCTCGACGGAGAAGCGCTGCAGGTAGACATCGTCCGGCAGGCGGCGCGTGAGGTCGTCGAGCACCTCCAGCACGGTCGGCTTGGACTGCCGCTGCTCGGCGAGGAAGTTCGCGGCGCTCGCCGCCCCGTCCAGCTGCAGGCGCAGGGCACGGGCCTCGCGCGCGGTCTCGAACGCGGCGTCGCGTTGCGCTTCGAGCGCGGCCAGCGCGCGCTCGCGATTGCCCAGCGTGATGAACCCGGTGGCCAGCAAGGCGACGGCCGCGACCGCGATCACCGCGATGCGTACCCGGGCATCGCGGTCGGTGCGCTGCACGCGCTGCGCGAGCGGAAGCACATTGCGACGGCGACCGGCGCGGTGCGCGGCGTCGTCGATGTCGACGCCGGAGAGGCGCGTGGCCAGCGGGCCGAGGGCCGCCAGCGCGGCTTCCAGCGTGCCCTTGGGCACGACCACCAACTCGGCGCGCAGCTGCCCTTCGGCAGGATGGCGCGACACCACCTGCGCGGCATGTACCACCTGGTCGGCGCTGAAGGGCGTCTGGCGATCGATCTCGTGGCGAAGCACGCCCTCGAGCTGCGGCTCGGCGGCCAGGGGCAGCGACAGCGTGCGCACCAGCGCCTGCGAGGCCGGCAAGGACAGCCAGAGTTCGCCATCCACGCCGCGGCGATCAAGGCTCGCCGCGAGCAGCACCGCGCCTTCCCCGTCGGCCAGCGGCACCGGCGGCAGCACCACGCGTTCGCGGCCTGCTTCCTCCGTGGCCTGCAGGGCATCGCCGTCCCAGCGCAGCCACAGCCGCCGCACCGGCGGGAACCACAGGCGGGCCAGCGAGGGCGGCAGCAGATCGAGCAGGTCGTCCCACCAGCGCGACAAGACGGCGGGAACGGGGCTTGCGGCCCAGCGCAGGCGCAGGGTGTCCCACGGGAGATTGGCAGCGGGGGGTGTGGCCATCAGTCCTGTTGTCCGTAGCGCCAGACCAGCGGCGTGTAGACCTGACCGAGAAAGCCCCCGGCTCCGACCCGGACGGTGGCTTCGAGTTCGGCCTTGGGCCCGTCAGCACGCGCGGCGCGGCTCGAAACACTATACGTGCCGGTGCCGCCGGCAGCGAGCACGATGCCCCCCGGCAGGGCCGGCGGCGGGAGCCCGGGCTGCACTTGCGCCCGTGCCGCAAGGATCTGCTCGATCACCGGCGGGGCGAGGCCCAGCGCCACCAGCACGGGGCGGTCGGCGAAAGCGAGATTCGGCTGTGCGAGGCCGGTGTACACCGTCAGGTAAGGCCGTACACGGCGGTACAGCGCATGGCGCATGCCCAGTACGCGCTGCACGTCCGACACTTGGGCGAAGGGCCGGTTGGCCGGCCCGTAGGGCAGGCCCGCACCGCGGTAGTCCCGCTCCTCCGCGCCGCCCGCTGCGCTCACGAGCCCATCGGCATCGCGCCAGTCGACGATGGCGCCGGCAAGCCGGGTGGCCTCTTCGCTGGCCACGCCGGTGGCTTCGAACAGGCGCTGCAACAGCAGCACGTCAGCGACGTTGAGGTCGACCTTGCCGCTCTCGTCCGTGACCGCCACCGTCACCGTGATGCCGTTGCCGAAGTCGAAGCTGGATTCACGGCCATCGGGCACGGGGCGACGCCGCGCATCGACGGCCAGCAACCGGGCGGCAACGGCCTCGATGCCGGCTTCCGCGGCGTGATCGAGCTCGGTGCGCTGGCGCACGGCCGAGGCTTGCACGGCTTCGGCGTGCGAGTTCAGCGCGAACAGCCCGACGATCGCCGCCAGCAGCACCAGCAGCCACATCACCACGATCAGCGCGACGCCGCGCTGGCGCCGGACGGCGCCGCGGACCAAGGGACGCCGGCTCATTGTTGGCTCTCCCCGCCGGTGTCGCGACGCGCCGCCTCGGGCACGGCCCCGGTGGCGCCGGAGAGGCTGTAGCGCAGCGGCACCACGAGGTCGGGGAAGCGCAGGCGCGGTTCGCTGAAGCGCGCCGTCAGCCGCACCTGGCTGGGCAGCTGGCCGAGGCGCGTCCACTCCGACGCCCAGTCCTCGGGCCGGCCGTCCGGGCCGAAGGCGCGGGCGCTGAAGCGCGCGTCCGCGAGGCCGTCGATCAGCACTTCCGGCGGGCGCTCGGCCTTGAGCGGGCCCTCGGCCGTCATCAACCGATGTTCGAACATCAGGGCCGTGCCGCGCGCGCCGCGCTGCAGGCGCAGCACCTGCAGGTAGGGACCGCCGCGACCGAGGTAGCCCGGCATCTCGCCGATGAACTCGATGCGATCGGAGGACAGGCGAAGCAGGCGGATGTCCTCGAACCCGGCCGCAGGATCGATCGGCTGCGGCAGCGCCGCGGCCACCTGCCGCCGCACGAAGCCGTGCACGGTGCGCACGCGGTCGCTGTGCGCGGCGACGCGCTCGGCCGAGGCGGACGCGCGCACGCTGCCCTGCACGATGCCGAAGGCCAGCGCGAGGCCGGTGGCCAACAGCGCCACGGCCACCAGCATCTCCAGCAGCGAGAAGCCGCGCGCCCTCACAGGTCCTCCGGCAGCGGATACAGCGCGCGCAGCGTCGAGGTGCGGAAGGTCTGCTTCGGGCCGCCCTCGCCCCATTGGAGGGTCAGGTCGAGGCGGTACAGCACGGGTTCGCCGGCATCGACGATGCCGTCCGCCCCGGGCCCGGACGTCGCCTGCCCCGGCGTGGGCAGCGGTGCCGGCAGCGGGTCCTGCACGCGCTGCACCTCCAGCGCCCAGCGGTAGCGGCCGTCGTCGAGGCTGCCGTTGCGGCCGCCGGGGCGCAGGCGTTCCATGCGTCCGAAGTTGTCCATCAGGCTGCGCGCATGCAGGGCCGCCTCGCCATGGCGCTCGGCATCGGCAACATCGCGCAGGCCGTTCGAGAGGATCGAGAGCAGCAGCACCGAGGCACCCGCCAGCAGCGCGAAAGCCAGCAGCACTTCGAGCAGGGTGAAGCCGCGCTGGCGCGCGACCGCGACGCGACGCGATGCGCGCGGAACGGCGTTCATCGCCCGCCCTCGCCGCGCTCGACGCGCACCGCGCCGGTCAGCCAATTCACATCGACGCGCCACGCGGCGTCGCCGCGACGGACGACCACGCGCCCGCCCGTACTGCTGCCATCGGCGAAGAAGCGGATCGCGGCGATGCCCGGGCCCGGCTGCTCCTCGCGCGCGACGGTGGCGCCCAGGGCCAAGGCGTCATCGAGCTCGCCCTGGCGGCGAACGCCGCCGCCCGAAGTCGCGCCCGGCTTCGTGCCCGGCATCGGAGCGAACGCCTCCACGAGCTCATCGCTGGCCCCGCTACGCCAGGTGCGCGCCTGCGTGTCGATGACGAAGCTCTGGTCGATGCCGGTCGCCACGGCGCGCGCACGGGTGGCGCGCATTTCCGCGGCGAGGCGGTTCGTGGCATCGCGCAGCTGCTGGCCCGGCAGCGCGCCAACCAGCGCGCCGGCGAACAGCGCGAAGGCCGTGGCCATCAGCGCCATCACGACCAGCGCTTCGATCAGCGTGAAGCCAGCCGCTCGCGTCGCGTGCTTCATCCGTGGGCCTTCATCGGATCACGCGACGTCCGCCCGCCTCAGGGCTTGACGATGTCGGCGGCGGTGCTGTCACCGCCGGGCTTGCCGTCGCTCCCGAGGCTCACCAGCTCGAACTCGCCGTTCGCGCCCGGCGTGCGGATCTGCACCGGGCGGCGCCACGCGTCCTGCAGGTCTTCGGCCTTGCGAACGTAGGGGCCCAGCCAGCCGCTGGCACCCGGGTTGGTCACCAGCGCCTCCAGCGAGGACGGGATCTGCCCGGTGTCCATCCGGTACTGCTCCACTTTCGCCGCCAACGATTCGAGCTGCGTCTCGGTCAGGCGCACGTTGGCCTGGTCCTTGCCGCCGAAGATCTGGCTGGCGGCGAACGCCATGATCGCGGCGATGATGCCGACGACGATGAGGATCTCCATCAGGCTGAAGCCCGACTGCGTGCGGGCGGCGAAGCCGGGGGACGTCAAGCGCATCACAACACTCCTGCGGAACTCGTGAGTTGGTAGATCGGAACCAGCACGGCCATGATCACGACGCCGACCAGCAGCGCCATCAGCACGGTGATGAAAGGCACCAGCGCGGCGAGAGTTCGCTGGATGGCGCGCTGGGTTTCCGCGTCGAAGGTGTCGGCCACCTTCAGCAGCATCGCGCCCAGTTCGCCGGATTCCTCGCCCACCTGCACCATTTGGACCGCAAGACGGGGAAAGAGTTTCGTCCGCGAGAGTGCGAAGGCCAGGCCCTGCCCGGTCTTCACTTCGTCGGTCGCGCGCTCCAGCGCGGCGCCGAGGGCGCGGTTGTCCATCACCTGCCGGGCGATGGCCAAGCCATTCAGCAAAGGCACGCCGTTGCCGAGCAGCGTGCCCAGCGTGCGGGCGAAGCGCGCCGTCTCGTAGCGGGCCAGCAGCTCGCCGATCCGCGGGCGGCCGAGCAGCCAGGCGTCGAGCCGGGCGCGCGGCTCGGGCTGGCGGAAGTGGCGCACCGCCAACAGCATCACCACGACGCCGGCGATGAACAGGTAGAGGCCGTAGGTGCGGACGAACATGCCGCTACCGAGGACCAGCTGGGTGTACCAAGGCAGCGTGACGTCGGTGCTGGCCAGCAGGTCGTTGAACTGCGGCACCACCACGCCGAGCAGCAGCGCGCAGACGGCCAGCACCATCACCAGCAGCAGGATCGGGTAGATCAGGGCCGAGATCACCTGCGCCTTCAAGGCCGCCGCACGCTCGAGGTATTCGCCGAGGCGCAGCAGCGCGACCTGCAGGCCGCCGCCGGCTTCGCCGGCGCGCACGAGGTTCACGTAAAGCCGCGAGAACAGCCCGTGCTGCTGTTCGAGGGCGGCCGAAAGCGGCAGGCCGCCGCGCACCGCGTCGCGGATGCGTTCGATCACGCGCCGGCTCTGCGGGTTGTCCGGAAGATCCAGCAAGGTGCCCAGCGCGCGATCCAGCGCCTGGCCGGCACCGAGCAGCGTCGCCAGCTGCTGGGTGAACTGCAGCACCGCCGCCTCGTCGAGCGCCTTCTTGCGGAACAGCGCCGCGAGCCCGGCGCCCGCGCCCTCCTCGAGCGAGGTGCCGACGTCCAGCGGCAGGTGGCCCTGCTCCTGCAGGCGCGCGACCACGTCCTCGGCGCGCGCGGCCTCCATCGTGCCGGCGAGGGCTTCGCCGGCGGCGCTCAGGGCCTTGTAGCGGAACAGCGCCACGCGATCACGCCTCTTCCGTCACGCGCAACACTTCCTCGATGGTCGTCTGGCCGGCGAGGGCCTTGGCGAGGCCATCCTCGTACATCGTGCGCATGCCGCGAGCGCGGGCCTCGCGCTCGATCTCCACACTCGTGGCGTGCTGCATCACCAGCTTGCGGATCGCGTCGTCGACGACGAGGAATTCCATGATCGTCGTGCGGCCCAGGTAGCCGGTCGGCGTCAACGCGGAAGGCTTCGGTCGATACAGGTGGATCGTCCCCTCGGGCTGCAGGCGGCGCAGGCCGAACTTCTCGATTTCCTCGGCACTCGCTTCGTAGCGCTCGGCGTGGGTCGGCTCGAGGCGACGCACCAGGCGCTGGCCGAGGATCCCGTTGATCGTCGAGGTCAACAGGTAATCCTCGACGCCCATGTCGAGCAGGCGGGTGACGCCGCCGGCCGCACTGTTGGTGTGCAGGGTGCTGAGCACGAGGTGGCCGGTGAGCGCGGACTGGATCGCGATCTTCGCGGTTTCCAGATCACGCATTTCGCCGATCATGATGATGTCCGGGTCCTGGCGGACGATGCTGCGCAGCGCCGTCGCGAAGTCGAGGCCGATCTGCGCCTTGGCTTGGATCTGGTTGATGCCCTCGATCTGGTACTCGACCGGATCCTCGACGGTGATGATCTTGACGTCGTCGGTGTTGAGCTTCGACAGCGCGGTGTAGAGCGTCGTGGTCTTGCCCGAGCCGGTGGGGCCGGTGACCAGCAGGATGCCGTGCGGCTGGTCGAGCACCCTCATGAACTGCGGCAGGAACTCGTCGGTGAAGCCGAGCTGGTGGAAGTCGAACACCACCGACTCGCGGTCGAGCAGTCGCATCACCACGCTCTCGCCGTGCTGCGTCGGCACGGTGCTCACGCGGAGGTCGAGCTCCTTGCCCTGCACGCGCACCATGATGCGGCCGTCCTGCGGCAGGCGGCGCTCGGCGATGTTGAGCTTCGCCATGATCTTGATGCGCGAAATGACTGCTGCAGTAAGGGCAGCCGGCGGGCTCTCGGCGTCGATCAGCACGCCGTCGATGCGGTAGCGCACCTTCAAGCGCGTTTCGAAGGGCTCGATGTGGATGTCGGAAGCGCGCGTCTCGACCGCGCGCTGGATCAGCAGGTTCACGAGGCGGATCACCGGCGCCTCGGAAGCGAGGTCGCGCAGGTGCTCGACGTCGTCCTCCTCGCGGGATTCCTCGCCGACGTCCTCGACGATGCTGCCGAGCGCGCTGCGGCCCTGGCCGTAGTAGCGCTCGACGAGATCGCTGATCTCCGAGCGCAAGCCGACGGCGAGCTTCACCTCGCGGCCGGTGGCCAGCCGCACGGCATCAGCGAGGTACACGTCCTGCGGGTCGGCGCAGAGGACGGTGACGCTGTGTTCGTCTTCGCCCACCGGGCAGATCGCGTGGTGCTTCAGGAACTTGATCGCCAGCGCCACGCCGGCCGGCGGCGCGTCAGGACAATCCTTGGCCGCCATCAGCGGCAGGCCGAGCACGTCGCCGAGCGTGTCGGCCATGTCGCGCTCGGAGACCATGCCGAGCTTCACCAGCAGGCCCGGCAGTGCGCCACCGGTCTCGGCGCGCAGGCGCTCGGCGCGGACGAGGTCGGCGTCCTTCAGGCGGCCGCGGGCCACGAGGGCCGCGGCGATGCGGGCGTCGAGGTCGGTGTCGAGGCCGCTGTCGGGGGGAGCGAGGGCGTCGGTATCAGGCATCGCCCAAGCGTATCAGGGCTGCGTGGCGCGCTTCGATGCCTGCCAGGCGGAGAAGACCGCACTGGCGACGGCGAACTGGGACTCGGGCCAGTGGGCCGTGCGTTCGGCCAGTCCCCGCTCCGTGCCGTACTGGGGCATGCCCGCGACGGCACGATCGTAGAGCTCGATCGCCTCGGCGTGCCGACCCAGGCGCCACTCGGCCAGAGCGGCGGTGTAGGGCCACCAGAACGGGTTGCCGCCATGGAGGTCCACGGCTTCCTTCCAGGCTTGCAGCGCCGCCTCGTCCCGACCTGCATCGAAACGCGCCCAACCCTGCGACCACAGGACATGGCGCCGCAGGAAGGCGTTGTCGCCGGCCACCTGCAGCGCACGGGCGAAGTCCGCTTCGGCCGCATCGATCTCACCACGCTTCGAACGGATGTATGCCCGTTCACGAAGCAACATCGGATGGTCGGGATGTCGCTTCAGCAGACGCTCGACATCGCGCAGGCGAAGCCTCTGCCCGGCGCGCTCCGACATCGTCGCCGGCAGCGGGTGATAGCGAGCGGCGGGATCCGGATCGAGGCGACCCGTCACCTCGCCCGCAAGGGCGACCGGTGCCGCCTCGTTCGCCGAGGCCGGGGGCGGGGCGACCATGAACGCAGCGACGAGCGCGGCGGTGGCCAGCGAAAGGGGCAGCGACAGGTTCATCGCAACGGCATCCATGCATCGGGGGGCGCACAGGCTGCCACGACCGCCATGGCGCCGCCACCGCGGGTTGCGGTGGCGACGCGGGTTCACGGGTTCAGCCCACGAAGGCCCGGGCGTTGCGGAACAGCCGAAGCCACGGCGAATCCTCACCCCAGCCGGCCGGCGCCCAGCTCAGCTGCACGGTGCGGAACACGCGCTCCGGGTGCGGCATCATCAACGTGGCGCGGCCATCGCGCGAAGTGAGGCCAGCGATGCCGTCGGGCGAGCCGTTCGGGTTGGCCGGGAAGGCCTGGGTGACGCGGCCTTCGCCATCGACGTAGCGCATCGCCACAGCAGCGGCCGTGCGATGGGCGTCGTCGCTGAAGCGCGCGCGGCCTTCGCCGTGCGAGACGACGATCGGGATGCGCGAGCCGGCCATGCCCTTCAGCAGCACCGAGGGTGAGTCCTCGACGATCACCTGCGCCACGCGCGCCTCGTACTGCTCACTGAGGTTGCGGACGAAGCGCGGCCAGTGCTCGGCGCCGGGCACGAGGTCCTTGAGCTGGGCCAGCATCTGGCAGCCGTTGCAGACGCCGAGGCTGAAGCTGTCCGGCCGCGCGAAGAACGCGGCGAACTGCTCGCGCAAGGCGTCGCGGGTGAGGATCGAGGTGGCCCAACCGCGGCCCGCGCCCAGCACGTCGCCGTAGCTGAAGCCGCCGCAGGCCGCGAGGCCCTTGAAGCCGTCAAGGCGCACGCGGCCTTCGATGAGGTCGCTCATGTGCACGTCGACGGCGGTGAAGCCGGCGCAGTCGAAGGCGGCGGCCATTTCGATCTGGCCGTTGACGCCCTGCTCGCGCACGATCGCCACGCGCGGACGAACGCCCGTGTTGATGAACGGCGCGGCGATGTCGTCCTGCGGCTCGAACGTGAGCTTCGGGTTCAGGCCGGCGTCGTCGAAGCGGCGGCGGGCCTCTTTCTCGTCGTCGGCGCAGGCGGGATCGTCGCGGCGCTGCTGCATGGCGTGGCTGGTGGCCCACCAGGCGTCGAACAGTTCCGTCCACGACCATTCGGCCAGCACTTGGCCCTCGTCGCTGACGCGCAGGCGCGGCGCGGTCACCGGCTTGCCGACGCGCTGCGCGCACTCGGTGAGGCCATGGCGCTCGACGAGGTCGGCGAAGGCCGCGCGGTCTTCGACGGCCACCTGCACCACGGCGCCAAGCTCTTCGGCGAACAGCGTGCGGAACGGGTCGTCGCCCCAACCGTCGAGCGCGAGGTCGAGGCCGACGTGGCCGGCGAACGCCATCTCGCACAGCGTGGCGAAAGCACCGCCGTCGCTGCGGTCGTGATACGCGAGCAGCAGCTTGTCCTCGCGGGCTTCGTTGACCAGCGCGACGAAATCCTTGAGGCGCTGCGGGTCATCGAGGTCGGGTGCGGCGCCGCCGAAGGCGTTGTAGCACTGCGCGAGGATCGAGCCGCCGAGGCGCTTCTTGCCGGCACCGAGCCCGATCAGCCACAGCTCGGAGTCGACGCCGCGCTTCAAATCGGGCGTGAGCTGCGCGCACACGTCCGCCACGCGGGCGAAGGCGGTGATGATCAGCGAGACCGGCGAGACCGACTTCTGCGGGCTGCCATCGACCGCGTACTGCGCCTGCATCGACAGCGAGTCCTTGCCGACCGGGATCGAAAGATCCAGATCGGGGCAAAGCTCGAGGCCGACGGCCTTCACCGCATCGAACAGCGCCGCGTCCTCACCGGGGTGCGAGCAAGCCGCCATCCAGTTGGCCGAGAGCTTCACTTCCTCCATCGAGGCAATGGGCGCCGCAACAAGATTCGTGATGGCTTCGCCGACCGCCATGCGCGCGGAGGCCTTGGCATCGATCAGGGCCAGCGGCGTGCGCTCGCCCATCGCCATGGCTTCGCCGGCGTGGCCGTGGAAATCGGTGAGGGTGATGGCGACGTCGGCCACCGGCAGCTGCCACGGGCCGACCATCTGGTCGCGTGCGGTGAGGCCGCCAACGCTGCGATCACCGATGGTGATGAGGAAGCTCTTGCTCGCGACCGTCGGATGCGACAGCACGCGCAGGCCCGCCTCGCGCAGATCGAGCGCGGCGGTGTCGAGCTTCGGCCAGCGCGTCGTCGCCACGTGCGCGGTGTCGCGGTGCATCTTCGGCGCCTTGCCGAACAGCACGCTCATCGGAAGATCGATGGGGCGCGAGCCGTCCGACGCTTCCAGCACCAGCACCTCGTCGTTCGTGGCCACGCCGACCGCGGCATACAGGCAGCGCTCGCGCGCGCAGATCGCGTCGAAGTCGGCCAAGTGCTCCGGCGCGATGCCGAGCACGTAGCGCTCCTGCGACTCGTTGCACCACAGCTGCATCGGCGACAGCGACGGATCGTCGCTGGGGATCTTCGCCATCTGGATGCGGCCGCCCAAGCCCGCGTCGTGCAGCAGCTCGGGAATCGCATTCGACAGGCCACCGGCGCCCACGTCGTGGAAAGCGCGGATCGGATTGCCGGCACCGAGCGCCACGCAGCGGTCGATGACCTCCTGCACGCGGCGCTCCATCTCGGGGTTGTCGCGCTGCACGGACGCGAAGTCGAGGTCTTCGCTGCTCTGGCCGGAGGCCAGCGAGCTGGCCGCACCGCCGCCGAGGCCGATCAGCATCGCGGGGCCGCCGATCACGATGACGAGGTCGCCGTCGCGCAGGCCGAGCTTCTTCACCTGCCCGCGGTCGATGGCGCCGAGGCCGCCGGCCAGCATGATCGGCTTGTCATAGGCGCGGACGAGGCCGGGCGTTTCCGTCGGCAGCTCGAAGCTGCGGAAGTAGCCCGACAGCGCAGGGCGGCCGAACTCGTTGTTGAACGCGGCCGCGCCCAGCGGGCCGTCGCGCATGATCTCGAAGGCCGGGGCCATGCGCGGGTTGAGCGCGCGCGGCTGCTCCCAGGGCTGCGGCACGCCGGGAATGCGCAGGTGCGAGACGGTGAAGCCGGTCAGGCCGGCCTTGGGCTTGCCACCGCGGCCGGTGGCGCCCTCGTCGCGGATCTCACCGCCGGCGCCGGTGGAGGCGCCCGGGAAGGGCGAGATCGCCGTCGGGTGGTTGTGGGTCTCGACCTTGATGCAATACGCGCTGTCGGCGATCGGTTCGGCCACGTATTCGCCGCTGGCGAGGTCGGGACGGAAGCGACGGCCCGGATGGCCTTCGACCACTGCGGCGTTGTCGGCATAGGCCGTGAGCGTGAACTGCGGCGTCGCGGCGTGCGTCGCCTTGATCATCTTGAACAGCGAATGGGTCTGCTCCTCGCCGTCGATCGTCCAGCTGGCGTTGAAGATCTTGTGCCGGCAGTGCTCGGAGTTCGCCTGCGCGAACATCATCAGTTCGGCGTCCGTCGCCGAACGGCCCAACTGGGTGTAGGCCTCCTGCAGGTAGGCGATCTCGTCTTCGGAGAGCGCGAGGCCGAGGCGACCGTTGGCGGCGGGAAGATCGGCCGGCGCGATGTGCTCGACGGCGCCCTTCGGCGGCACGCGGAACAGCGCGGCGGCCTCGTCGATGGAAACGACAATCGACTGCGTCATCGGGTCATGCAGCACGCGGGCAAGCCGCTTCGCCGTCTCCGCGTCGGCGGGCCAGTTCGCGACGTCGATGCGCAGGCCGCGCTCGACGCGGGCGACGGCGTGGCCAGCGCCGCGCAGGATCTCACCAGCCTTGCTGGCCCACGGCGACAGGGTGCCGAGACGCGGCACCACGAAGCGGCTCACCGCCCCGGCCGGCGTCGGCGTGGTGGCGATGCAGCCTTCCAGGATGGCCCCGACCGCCCCGGTGTCGACGGCGGCGCCGTCGCGGGCTTGGATCAGGTAAACGTGGTGGGTGCCCAGCACCTCGACCGCGGGATGGATCGCCTGGCACTCGGCCCGGAGGCGTTGCAGGCGGAAGGCGGACAGGGCCGGAAGGCCCTCGAGCACGATCATGGACCAGCGGTTCCGACGAGGCGGGGTGCGAATTCTAGCAAAGCCCCCGCCCTGCCCCTCCGTTCCCGGCCGCACCACCCCGCCCGAAGGGACGAGGCGCCGGCGGGACGGGCTTCAGCGCGCGGCGGTGGCGGTCTTCGCGGCGGCCTCGGCGGCCGCGTTCGCCTCGAGGGCGGCCAGCAGGCGCTGCGGCTCGAGATAGCCGCCCAGCTGGGCCCCATTGGCCGCAAAGACTGCCGGCGTGGCGTTGACACCCACGTCCTGGCCGAGGGCGTATTCCGCCGCGACCGGGTTCTCGCAGTTGCCCGCCGGCAAGGTCTTGCCGGCCTTGGCGTCGGTCATGGCCTGGCGCGGGTCCGTGGCGCACCACACCGACTCGGCCTTGGCCCAGCCCTCCGAGCCTTCGCCGGCGCGCGGGAAGAACAGGTACTCCACCGCGATCCCGAGCGCGTTGTACTCGGCCACGTGCTGATGAAGCATCCGGCAATAGCCGCAGTCGATGTCGGTGAACACGGTCACCGTGTACTTCGGGTCGCGCGGCGCGAAGACGATGCGCTGCGAGGCCGGGATGGCCTTGAGGCCTTCGACGCGGATGTCGTCCATCGCCGATTCGGCGATGTTGCGGCGCTCCTGTATGTCGATGACCGCGCCGTCGATGATGTAGCGGCCGTCATTGCTCACGTAGAACACGCGACCGGCGACCACGGCTTCGGTGAAGCCGGCGATCGGCGCGGGGCGCAGGCGGCGGATCTCCGCACCGGGCAGCGCGCCGGCCAACGTCGCGCGCACCGCGGCCTCGCTCGCTGCCGGCGTGCTCGTCGCAGCCTGGGCCGGCGGCGCCGGCTGGGCGCAGGCCGAGAGGCCGAGGCCAAGCGAGAGGGCAAGAGCGGACAGCGGGGCAAGGCGACGGCGCATGGGCGTTCCAGGGAGAAGGAGGGGGGGCGGCAGACGCCGCGGTGCGACTCGGATGCCGTATTGAATCACAGCACCCGGGCTCCGACCGTGAGCGCGCTGCCGAGTTCCCGCCCGCTCAACCGCGCGGATGGTGGGCGGCGTGCAGGCGCTTCAGGCCCTCGCGGGCGACATGCGTGTAGATCTGCGTGGTCGAGAGGCTGCTGTGGCCAAGCAGCATCTGCACCACGCGCAGGTCGGCGCCGTGGTTCAGCAGGTGGGTCGCGAAGCTGTGCCGGAGGCCGTGCGGCGTGACCTTTGCCGGGTCGATGCCGGCCAGCGCGGCCAAGGCCTTCAGTCGCGCCCAGAACTGCTGGCGCGTCCACGGCTCGCCGTTCGCGCCGAGGAAGAGCGCCGTCGGGTTGGCGCGGCGCTCGGTCGCGCCACGCGCCAGCGCGGGCCGGGCCTCGGCGAGGTAGCGCTCCAGCCAGTGCTGCGCTTCGGCCCCGATCGGCACCAGCCGCTCCTTGCCGCCCTTGCCGCGCACGCGCAACACGCCCTGGCGGAGGTTCACGGCCAAGGTCGGCAGGTCCACCAGCTCGGAGACGCGCAAGCCGGTGGCATACAGCAGCTCGAGGAGGGTGCGCTCGGCCAGCCCGGCCGGCGTGCCGAGGTCCGGGGCCTGCAGCAGGGCCTCGACCTGCGATTCCGCGAGCGCCTTGGGCAGCGATCGCGGCAGGGTCGGCAGTTCGAGCAAGGCCGTCGGATCGGCCGGGACGCGCTGATGGCGCAGGGCGTCGGCAAAGAACGCGCGGAGCGCGGCCATCAGTCGCGCCGTGCTACGGGCGGCATAGCCCGCGCCGGCGCGCATTTCCAGCAGGGCGAACAGATCGGCGCGCGCTGCGGTGCGAAGTCCGCCGCGCCCCCGCGAGGCCAGCCAGCGCGCGGCCAGCACCAGGTCCCCGCGGTAGGCCGCCTGGGTGGCGCGCGCACTGCCGGTTTCCGCCCAGTGGCGGCGCAGGAAGGCCTCGATGTCGGCGGCGTCCTCGGCCGGGAGTTCGGGCCAGTCCGCGCCGAGCACCCGGCGTTCGGCGATGGTCATCGGCCGGCGCGGCGCGCGCGGGGCCACGGGGGCGTCGCTCATGGCGGCACTCTAGCCGAGGGCGCCGGTATCCTTGCGGCATGACCGTTTCGATCCCGCAGGCGCTGCCTGCCCACCTCGGCTGGCGCCTGCTCGCCCTCGTCTACGACCTCTTCCCGGTGTTCGCGCTGGTGCTGGCCTTCGGCGCCGTGGTGACCGGCATTGCCGCCGCCCTCGGCCACCCGGACCTCAGTGACCTGCCCTGGATGGCGCCACTGCTCGTGGCCGGCGCATGGAGCGCCGCCGGTGCGTACTTCGTGCTGAGCTGGTCGCGCGGTGGGCAGACGCTGGGCATGCGCCCGTGGCGGCTGAAAGTGGTCGCCTTCGACGGGGCACCGGCCTCGCGCTTGGTGCTGCTGCGTCGGTACGCCTTCGCGACGGTACCGGCCATCGTCGGCATCGAGCTGTTCGCGCTCCTGCCCGGCATCGAGCGCTTGCTGCCGTTCTGGATCGGTGCGGCCATCGCGGCGGCCGGGCCGCTGTGGTCCCTGCTCGACCGCGAAGGCCAGGCGCTTTACGACCGCCTCGCAGGCACGCGTTTCGTCCGCCTTGCGGTGCCCTGATCAGCGCCGGCGGATCCACCACGCGCCAAGCGCGACCAGCAGCAGCACTGGCAGCGCGTAGGCGAGGACGATGGGCCACTGGTAGGCCTTGGCGAGATTGACCAGCATCGGTTGGACGAGCCGCGCCACCAGCGCGAAGACGATGCCGATGAACAGCCGCTGCCCGAAGCCGCCACTGCGCTGCTGCCCGAAGGCGACCGGCAGCGCCGCGAACACCAGGGCCAGCGTCGTCAGCGGGAAGAACCAGCGGGCCCAGTAGGCCTCGAGCAGCACGCCGGCATCGAGGCCGTTGCGCTTCAGCTGCTCGATCCGGCCACCCAGCGCCATCGTCGATAGCAGGTCGGGATGCTGCAGGCTGGCCTCGATGGCACCGGGACGCAGGGCCGTCGCCCACGATTGGACGTCGAACTGCTCCACCGCCACGCTGCGTGCGCTGAACGTGGTGCGCTTGACGTCGCGGAGCTGCCAGCCACGGGTCTCGTCGTAGTCGGCCTCGTCGGCCTCCTGGATCCAGGCCAGGCGGCCTTGCGGATCGAAAGCAAACACGCGCACCTGGTTGAACACCAGCACGGTTCGACCCTCGACCACCCGGCGTTCGCCGCCCTGCGCGTTGAAGACCTCGCTGCCCTCGCGGGCCCAGACGTTGGCCCCACCGGCCAGCGTGACCTCGTGCTTCATCGCCGCCAGCTTCAGCGACTGGGCCCGCTGCTCGGCACCGGGGATCACGATCTCCATCGCCGCCATCAGCGGCACCACCACGATCGCCACGGCCATCAGGGCCGTCGCGCCGATGCGCATTGGCGAGAGGCCGGCCGCGCGAAGCGCCACCAGCTCGGACTTCGCGGCGTGCGCCCCCAACGCCAGCACGGTGCCGATCACCGCCGCCATCGGGAAACTCTCGTAGGCCCGGCGCGGCGTCTGCAGCGCGAGATACAGCGCGGCATGGCCGAGCCCGTAGTCGCCCTTGCCGAGGTCGTCCATCTGGCCGATCAGGGCGCCGAGCATGGCGAAACCGGTGAGCACCCCCCACGTGGCCAGCACCGTCAACAGGACCGAGCGGCCGACGAACCAGCGGTGGACCGGGAGGACGCTCATGCGCGCACCGCCGGTCCGCGACGCCACAACGGAGGCTCGCCGTCACGCCACACCAGCCAGATCGCGAGTGCCAATGCCGGTACGAGCAGCCACCACAGCCCGAGCTGGATGGGGATCTGGCCGCTGCCGAGCCACGTGCGCCCCAGGATGAGCAGGTTGCTGCCGAAGACGTAGGCCAGCGTGGCCACGATCATCCGGCCATAACGCGCCTGCCGCGGTGGGCTGCGCGACAGCGGCAGGGCGAGGAGGGCCAGCACGACGGCGAACAGCGGCACGCCGATGCGGTAGTGGAACTCCGCCCGGGCCCGCGGCGTCGCCGTGGGGCTGATCAGCGCCAGCGTCGGGCGGCCCGCCAGCGGATTGCGGTTCTCGTTCTCCACGTCGGGCAAGCGCACTTCGTTCACCTGGAAGCGCTGCAGGCGGAAGTCGCGCTCCCCCGGCTGGCCTTCGGCGCGGAAGCCGTCGCGCAGGCGGAGGAAACGGCCGCCGCGATCGACGAACATCTCGCCCTCCACCGCGGTGATCACGTCGACGCGATCACCACGCTGCATCTGCACGAAGAGCCGCTTGAACTCGCGGCCGTCGGGCGAAAGCGAACCGACGAAGACCACGCCCCGCCCGCCCGGCAATTCAACAAAGCGACCGGCATCGAGGCCTGCGACGAGGAAGCTGCGGTTCGCGTTCGCGACCGCCTCGGTAGCGAGGCGCTCGGCGAGCGGCCCCAACCACAGGCTGCACGCTGCGATCACGGCCGCCACCGGCATTGCAACGACCATCACGGGGCCGACCAGCTGGCGGGGGCCCTGACCGAGCGAGAACAGCACCGCCATCTCGCTGTCGCGGTAGAGGCGGCTGATGCCCATCAGCAGCCCGATGAACAGGCCGAGCGGCAGCACCAGCGGCAGGTAGGACACGAGGCGCAGTCCGAGCTGGGAGAACAGCAGGGGCGCTGGCACGCGGCCGCGCGCGATCTCGGAAACAAGGTCGGCGAACACGCCGCCGAGCCCGACCAGCAGCAGCACGACCACCGTGGCCGCGGTGGGCGCGGCCAGCTGTCGCACGAGGTAACGCTGCAGGGTCGTCAAGGCGGTCCTCGCACGGGATCGATTACACTCGCGGCCCCCACGGGGCACCGCCGCACTGGCGGCCAGTGCCTCGGCACCGACCTGTCCTTCCGGCGATGCCGGCAAGGCGCTGCATTCTACGGAAACTCCCCGATGGCACTCGAATTCGACCTGAACCTCTCCGCCGCCCCGTCGGTGGCCACCGACGCCGTCATCGTCGGCATCCACGCCGATGGGCGCCTGAGCGCCAGCGCCGCGGCCATCGACGACGCCAGCGGCGGCCGCCTCACGGCGCTTCATGCCCGCGGCGACCTGCCCGGCAAGGCCGGCCGCACCACCCTGCTCACCGACCTGCCGGGCGTGGCCGCGCCGCGCGTGCTGGTGGTGGGCGCCGGTGAGGCCGGCAAGCTCAACGCCGCCGGCTACCAGAAGCTCATCGGCGACGCGCTGCGCGCCGTGAAGGCCACCCCGGCCAAGCGTGCGCTGCTGACCCTGAGCGAGCTGGCCATCGAAAGCCGCGACGCCGGCTTCGCCATCGAGCAGGCCGTGGCCTGCGCCGACCACGCGGCCTACCGCTACACGGCCACGCGCAAGGCCGGCCCCGCGCCGGACCTCGTGGCCCTGTCGATCACCGGCGACGACGCCGCGGCGCTGGATCGCGGCAAGGCCATCGCCGCCGGCACCGAACTGGCCCGCGAGCTCGGCCACCTGCCGCCGAACATCTGCAACCCCGCCTACCTCGCCGACACCGCGCGGAAGATCGCCGCCGAGAACGAGGGCGTGCAGGTCGAGGTGCTGGAGGAAGCCGAACTCGAAGCACTCGGCATGGGCTCGCTGCTGGCCGTCGGCCGCGGCTCGCACAACCGCCCGAAGGTCATCGTGCTGAAGTGGAACGGCGGCGGCGACGCCAAGCCGCACGTGCTGGTCGGCAAGGGCATCACCTTCGACACCGGCGGCATCAACCTCAAGGTGCAGGGCGGCATCGAGGAGATGAAGTTCGACATGCTCGGCGCGGCCAGCGTGCTCGGCAGCTTCCTCACCGCGGCGAAGCTCAAGCTGCCGATCAACGTGATCGCAATCGCCGCCGCGGTCGAGAACATGCCGGACGGCAACGCCTATCGCCCGTCCGACGTGCTCACCTCGATGAGCGGCAAGACCATCGAGGTCGGCAACACCGACGCCGAAGGCCGCCTGATCCTCTGCGACGCCCTGACCTACGCGCAGCGCTTCGAACCGAAGGCCCTCGTCGACGTCGCCACGCTGACGGGCGCCGTGATCATCGCGCTCGGCAAGCACGCCACCGGCCTGATGTCGCACCACGACGACCTCGCGGCGGAACTGCTCGCCGCCGGCGAGTACGCGCACGACCGCGCCTGGCGCCTGCCGATCTGGGACGACTACCAGTCGCAGCTCGATTCGATCTACGCCGACGTCTACAACATCGGGGGCAAGGCAGCCGGCTCGATCACCGCGGCCTGCTTCCTCGCGCGTTTCGCCGAAGGCCAGCGCTGGGCGCACCTCGACATCGCCGGCTCGTCCTCGGACGAAGGCCGCAAGGGCATGGCCACCGGCCGCCCGGTCGGCCTGCTGACGCGCTGGCTGATCGACCAGGCGAAGTGAGCCGGGCCGACTTCTACCTGATCGACAAGCCTCGCTTCCGCGAGCAGCCCCTGCTGCTCGCCTGCGAACTCGCGAAGCGCTGCCACGGCACCGGCAAGCCCACGCTGGTGCTGTGCGCCACCGCGCAGCAGGCGGAAGAACTCGACGACCTGCTGTGGTCGTTTGAGGAGGACAGCTTCATCGAGCACCAGATCGCCGGGCTCGACGAGGACGACGCCGACGTGCCCGTGCTGATCGTGCCGCCCGGCATCGACGCGCCGATGCGGGCGATGGTGATCAACCTCCGGGCGGAAACGGTGCCCGAGGGCTTCGAACGGGTGCTGGAAGTGGTGCCCGCCGACCCGGCGGCGCGCGAACCGCTGCGCGAACGCTGGAAGCAGTACCAGGCCCGTGGCCTAGCGCTGAACAAACACGACATGTGAGGCGCGGGCTTCAGCCCGCCATCCAGGCCTCGACCGCGTCGGCATCCTTCGGCACGACGCCGGTCAGCACTTCGCCGTCGTCGTCGGTGATGCGCACCTCGTCCTCGATGCGGATGCCGATGCCGCGCCATTTCGCCGGCACCTTCGCGTCGGGCGCGATGTAGAGGCCGGGCTCCACCGTGAACACCATGCCGGGCTCGAGCAGACGCGATTCGCCCGCCACCTTGTAGTCGCCGACGTCGTGCACGTCCAGACCGATCCAGTGCCCGGTCTTGTGCATGTAGAAGGCCTTGTAGGCCTCGCTTTCCAGCGCTTTCTTCAACGTGCCCTTGAGCAGGCCGAGCGAGAGCAGGCCTTCCGTGAGCACTTCGACCGCCGCGTCGTGCACCGCGGCATAGGGCCGGCCGGGCACCGCCTGCGCGAGGGCGGCGGCCTGCGCCGCGAGCACCAGGTCGTACAACGCCCGCTGCTCCTTCGAGTAGCGGCCGTTCACCGGCCAAGTGCGGGTGATGTCGCTGGCGTAGCCGCGGAACTCCGCGCCGGCGTCGCAGAGCAGCAGGTCGCCGTCGCGCAGCGGGCCGTTGTTGTCGCGGTAGTGCAGCACACAGCCGTTCGGGCCGGCACCGACGATGGGGTTGTAGGCCGGTACGCAATCGTTCGCGCGCCACACCGCCCACAGCGCCGCCTCCACCTCGAATTCGCGGCCGCCCGAGCGGGTTGCGCGCATCGCAGCCTTCTGCGCTTCCGCCGCCACGGTGGCGGCAAAGCGCATCTGCTTCAGTTCGGCCGGCGACTTGAACAGCCGCAGTTCGTGCAGCAAGTGGCCCAGCTCGAGGAATTCGTGCGGCGACTGCGCGCCCTGCCGTGCCTGCGCGCGGACGCGGTTCACCCAGCCGATCAGCTTGAGGTCGAAATCGGTGTCGCGGCCGAAGTGGTAGTAGACGCGCGAGCGCCCTTCGAGCAGCCCCGGCAGGATCTCGTCGATGTCGTCGATCGGGTAGGCGTCGTCGATGCCGTAGGCCGAGACGGCGCCTTCCGGGCCGGCGCGCGGGCCATCCCACAGCTCGCGCTCCGGATGACGCTCGCGACAGAACAGCAGGGTCTCGCCATGGGCGCGGCCCGGCACCAGCACCAGCACGGCCTCCGGCTCCGGAAAACCGGTGAGGTAGGCGAAATCGGAGTCCTGCCGGTAGGGATGGTGCGTGTCGTGGCTGCGGATGCGCTCCGGCGCCGCCGGAAGAATCAGGATGGCGTCGTCCTGCGCCATCTGCAGCAGGGCGCGGCGACGACGCTGGTACTCGCCCTTCGCGACCTCGGCCGGGGCCTTCGGCGGGGGCATCAGTGCAGGCGCTTGCGATCGCCGGAGGCGGCGAGGCAGTCGCCGTGGATCAGCAGGGCCGCCACGCGGACGAACTCCTCGAGTTCCACGAGCGCCTCCTCGTCGGCTTCCGGATCGTCGTAGCTGACGTCGGATTCCGCGATGCGGGCAACGTCGCCCAAGGCTTCACGCGCCTCCTCGCCCAACTTGGGCTCGATGCCGGCCAAGCCCACACCACCGAGGAAGCCGCGGCACCAGGCCACCAGCGCTTCGCCACGTTCGGCCACTGGCGCATCGTCGTCCGGCAGCAGCAACTCGAGGCCGAAGTCGGTCTCGCCGAGCTGTTCGATGGTGGCGGCATCGAGTTGCCCGAGCGCCGAAGCGGCCGGCGGCAACGGCACGGTGTCGTCACCCATCGCCTCGGCGAGCCAGTTGGCCCGGCGGGGGTGCCCGCAGCGGAGGGCGCAGAGCGAACCGTGCAATTCGGACGCATCGACCGAGAGGGCCAGGGCGGCGATCTGCTCGGCGACCGCGGCATAAGGGGGCAGGGAATCGGACATTTCACGCCGTCGAATTCGATGGCGGCAGTCTAGCAGCGGCCCGTCGCCCTTGGTGCCCATGCGCACCCTGCGTACACTGCCGTTCCTGCCGGCGACTCCGAGGCGCCCCCCCGCAATGCCTGCTGCCCCTCTCGCAGCCGAAGCCTGGTTCCTGGTGGTCGTGCTGGGCGTGGCCCTGCTGGGACTGGTGGTCGCGTGGGCCCGGTCGATGCGTCGGCGCGATGCGGAGGACGACCAGCACCTCGGGCAGGTCCGCCGCCTGAAACAGCAGCTCGACCTCGTCCTCTCCACCTCGGGCGACGTGTTCTGGGAACTCGACGTGCGCACCGGCGTGCTCGCCCGGCAGGGCATCCAGCGCCTGGCCGGCGCGTCCGCGCCGGACCACGTGCCGCTGGCGAAGTGGCGCGAGGAAGCGGTCCATCCCGACGACGTGGAACGCCTGCGTCGCCTCGTCGAGCGCCACGTCAACGGCGAGACGGAGACCTTCGAGTCCGAGCACCGCATCCGCCACGAGGACGGCGGCTGGCGCTGGGTGCGCGCCCGCGGCAAGGTCACCGAGCGCGACGCCAGCGGCAAGGTCGTGAAGCTGGGCGGCACCACGCGCGACATCCAGGAGCTGCGCAGGGCCGAACGCGAGACTCGCGTGGCCTACGAGGTATTCCGCAGCATGAGCGAGGCGGTCTCGGTGATCGACCTCGACTTCACCTTCGTGGCCGTGAACTCCGCCTTCTCGCGGATCACGGGCTACAGCGAGGGCGACGTTCTCGGCCTCGCCTCCAACCTGCTCGACTCATCCCAGCACAGCACGGAGTTCTACCAGCGCGTCCGCAGCATCGCCGTCCGCAGCGGCCACTGGAGCGGCGAGATGTGGCAGCGCCGCAAGGACGGCGGCGAGTTCCTGAGCTGGATCGAGCTCTCCGAAGTCACCGACGCCAACCAGCAGCGCACCCACTTCGTCGCCGTCGTCAACGACATCACGCAGAAGAAGCGCGCCGAGCAGGAACTGCGCTACCTCGCCAACTACGACACGCTCACCGGCCTGCCGAACCGGACGCTGCTTTCCGAGCGGCTGTCGCGCGCCATCATCCGCGCACGCCGGCAGGAAAGCCGCGTGGCCGTGCTGTTCATCGACCTCGACCACTTCAAGGACATCAACGATTCGCTGGGCCATGCCGCCGGCGACCGGCTCTTGAAAGCGGCTGCCGCGCGCCTGCAGTCCGCCGTCGGGCCCACCGACACGGTGGCCAGGCTCGGCGGCGACGAGTTCACGATCATCGTCGAGGACCTGGACAGCATCGATTCGGCCGGGCGCCTCGCCCGCGAACTGCTCGCCGCCTTCAGCCTGCCGCTGGAGGTCGACGAAAGGCACAACGTCAGCATCACGCCCTCCATCGGCATCAGCCTGTACCCCGACCACGCGATGGTGCCGACCGACCTGCTGAAGTACGCCGACACGGCGATGTACCAAGCGAAATCCGTGGGACGGAATACCTTCGAGGTGTACGACGAGGCCATGGACGCGGAGGCGCGCCGGCGCGCCACCCTGCTCGCCGCCCTGCGCCGCGCGCTCGCGCAGGACGAGTTCCGCCTCGTCTTCCAGCCGCGCCTCAGCCTGCGCAGCGACCGCATCGTCGGCGTCGAAGCCCTGCTGCGCTGGCGGTCCGCCGAGCTCGGCGACGTCAGCCCCGTCGAGTTCATCCCGCTGGCCGAGGAAAGCGGCCTGATCCTCGGCATCGGCGAATGGGTGATGCGGGAAGCCTGCCGGACGCTGCGCCACTGGCGCGACGACGGCCTCGTCGATGTGTCCTGCAGCATCAACGTCTCGGTGCTGCAGCTGCTGCGCGCGCCGCTCGCGGAGCAGCTGCGCAAGATCCTCGCCGAAACCGGCGTGCCGCCGGGACGCATCGAGCTGGAGGTCACCGAGAGCATGGTCATGCAGAACGCCGAGCAGACGCTGGCGGTCCTGCACCAGCTTCGCGAGGTCGGCGTCCGCCTCGCCATCGACGATTTCGGCACCGGCTATTCCTCGCTGATCTACCTGAAGCGCCTGCCGATCGACACCCTGAAGATCGACAAGGAATTCATCGGCGACCTCACCGACGACCCGGACGACAAGGCCATCACGGCCACGATCATCACGATGGCTCATTCGCTCGGCCTGCATGTCGTTGCCGAAGGCGTGGAGACCGAGGCCCAGCTGGGCTACCTCCGCGGCCAGGGCTGCGACGAGGTCCAGGGCTACTGGCTGGCACGCCCGCTCGAGACGCCGCAGGCGTTCAGCTTCATGCGCGACCGCAACGAGGGCCCGCGGAGCGGCGCCAGCGCCGCTTGACCCTTTTCCCCGCCGCCGAACAAGATGTCGCCATGAGCCGACATCCCGACCCGCGCGACGACCTCGCGACGCTCGCCGCCCGCATCGACGCCCTCGTCGCGGTCGTGCAGCGCCTCTCCGACGAGAACCGGCGGCTGGTGCAGGCGCAGGAGCAGCTCGCCGGCGAGCGGGCCCAGCTGCTCTCGAAGAACGAACAGGCGCGCAGCCGGGTCGAGGCGATGATCCAGCGCCTGAAGTCGATGGAGGCCAACCCGTGAGCGAGGGCGTCAACATCCGCATCCTCGACCGCGAGTTCACCATCGGCTGCCCGCCGGAAGAGCGCGAGTCCCTGCAGTCCGCCGCACAGTTGCTGGATGCGCGGATGCGAGGCATCCGCGGCGACAACAAGATGGCGGCATTCGACCGCATCGCCGTGATCGCCGCGCTGAACCTTGCCGCCGAAGCGAACGCCTTCCGCCGCGAGCTCGACGGCCGCGACGGCGAGCTCTCGCGCGGCATCGCCGATCTCAACCGCAAGCTCGAATCGCTGCTCGCCGTCCACTCAGCGCGCTGAACGACGACGTCGCGACGCGACGCCCGTCACGGCATGGCGACGCCATCGGGCGGCTATACTCTGCGTGCGTCCTCTGCTGTGCTCGACAGCGTGCGCTAACATTTCGCCTTGACCCATAAATACGGCCCGGGAATTCAGCTTCATCGCCGGTGTGCATGTCCGCCCTGTTGCGGAAAGCCTGAACGCGGTGACTGCACTCCCACTTGATCCTCGGGATCAAGGTCGTTTCGCACGCATCGGCACGGCGGAGGACGTCTTCTTGAACCCCAGCGAGCTTCGAGCCTCGATGCGCGAGCGCCGCCGTGCGCTGCCCGTCCGCGAGCGGCTCGACGCGGCCGCCGCCGTCGCCTCGCACCTGTTGCCCGAGCTCGCGGCCTTCGAAGGCCGCATCGCCGGCTACTGGGCCGTCGGCGGCGAGTTGCCCTTGCATGCCGTGCAGGCCAATCTTCCCGCCACGCTGCGCTGGTGCCTGCCGGTGCTCCACGAGGACGGCCGCCTGCGCTTCCGCGAGTGGTCGGCCGGCCAGGCGCTGGAACCCAACCGCCATGGCATCCCCGAGCCCGCCGAGGGCCCGCTTCGCGCCGCCGACGATCTCGCCGTCGTGCTGGTGCCCCTGCTCGCGTTCGACGCGAAGGGCGATCGCCTCGGCCAAGGCGGCGGCTGGTACGACCGCAGCTTCGCGTTCCGGCGCACCGGCGACGGCGCCCCGGCCGCAGCACAGCGCTCGCCGCGACTGGTCGGCATCGCCTATGGCTGGCAGCAGGCCGACGCGCTCGAGGCCGCCGACTGGGATGTCCCGCTCGATGCCGTCGCCACGCCCTCCGCCTTCCACCGCTTCGACCGCTGACATGCCCAAGCCCGCCCGCCAATACTGGCTGATGAAGTCCGAGCCGGACGAATTCTCCATCGACGACCTCGAACGCGTCGGCGCCGAGCCCTGGAGCGGCGTGCGCAGCTACCAGGCGCGCAACTTCATGTGGAAGCAGATGCGCGTCGGCGACGGCGTGTTCTTCTACCACTCGAACGCCGACGTCCCGGGCATCTACGGCCTCGCCACCGTCGCTTCGACGCCCTACCCCGACCCGACGCAGTTCGACGCGAAATCCGACTATTTCGACGCCAAGAGCACGCGCGAAGACCCGCGCTGGTGGCTGGTCGACGTCGGCTTCGAGCGCAAGCTGTCGCGCGCGATTTCCCTCGACGAACTCCGCAGCCACGCCGACGCGCTCGACGACTTCGTGCTGCTGCGTCGCGGCACCCGCCTGTCCGTGCTGCCGGTCACCGCCGCGCAGTGGAAACACATCCTCACGCTGGAGAAGCAACGCCCATGAGCACCGCCGACGAACAGAAACGCGCCTCCGCGCTCAAGGCCCTCGAATACGTCGAGGACGGCATGATCATCGGCGTCGGCACCGGCTCGACGGTGAAGCACTTCATCGACGGCCTTGGCGCGATGAAGGACCGCATCGAAGCCGCCGTCTCCAGCTCGGAGCAGAGCACCGCCCAACTGAAGTCGCTTGGCATCCGCGTCATGGACTTGAACGCCGCCGGCCCGCTGTCGCTCTACGTCGACGGCGCCGACGAGTGCGACCCGTTCAACCGTCTGATCAAGGGCGGCGGGGCCGCGCTGACGCGCGAAAAGATCATCGCCGAGGCCTCGGCGAAGTTCATCTGCATCATCGATGCCGCCAAGGAAGTCGACGTGCTCGGCCGCTTCCCGCTGCCGGTCGAGGTGATCCCGATGGCGCGCTCGCTGGTGGGCCGCAAGATCGTCGCGATGGGCGGCCAGCCGGTGTGGCGCGAAGGCGTCACCACGGACAACGGCAACTGGATCCTTGACGTGCACAACCTGCACATCGTCGATCCCCTCACGCTCGAGCGCGAGCTGAACCAGATCCCGGGCGTGGTCACCTGCGGGCTGTTCGCGCGCCGCGCCGCCGACGTGGTGATCAGCGCCGGCAACGTCCGCAAGAACCGCTGAGCCTCAGCCCTTCGCGGCTTCGGCCATGGCCTGTTGCTGCGCCTGCAGGCGCAGCATCGCCGCCAGCCCGCCGTGGATCGCACTCACGTCGTACTCGAGGCGAGAGAGCACGAAAGCAGCGGCGGCCGAGCGTTCCCCGGTGTTGCAGTAGACGATCACAGGCCGGCCCGGCGGCAGGCGGCCCGGCGCGTCCTCTCGCAGCCGGGCCAACGGGACGTTCAGCGCACCGGTGATCGAGCGTTGGGCGACCTCTTCCGGCAGGCGCACGTCGAGCACGATCGCGCCGTCCTGCGCCCGCTTCGCCGCTTCGGCAGGCAACAGCCACTTGATGACGGGCGGCTTCAGCACCGAGTCGAAATCCGCGCGCGACAGCCGGAGCAGGCGGCCGCCCTGCAGCATCCGCACCGTTGCGTTGCGCGGCTGGTTCGAGAGCAGGCCGTCCTCGCCGAAGGCATCGCCCTCCGCCAGGTACGCAACCACCTTCGGTGCACCGTCCAAGGTCTTGGTCACCGAGGCCGTGCCCTCGCGGATCACGTAGAAGTCGCCGGGCAGGTCCCCTTCGGTGACCACCACTTCGCCGGGCGCAACGGT
Organism: Silanimonas sp.; assembly: GCF_027531545.1. GTDB lineage: Bacteria > Pseudomonadota > Gammaproteobacteria > Xanthomonadales > Xanthomonadaceae > Silanimonas. The sequence goes on from NZ_JAPZSC010000001.1 coordinate 313,813, forward strand.
CTGCTCGACGAAGGCCTGGAAGAGTCTTTCGAGGTTGCCGGTCGGCAAGCGGCTGAATGCCGGCGCCTGCAGCAGCCGGTAGGCCCAGTCGTTCCCGTTCGCGCGCTCGTCGAAGAAGCGGAAGCTGGGCTGACGGCTGATCTGGTCCCAGGCGATCAGCTTCTCGACCTGCCGGCGGTTCAGGCGCAGCAGGCGGGCATCGCGGCTTTCGACCGTGGCCCGGAAACGCCGAGGTACCGCGTCGTTGAGCGGGTAGCGGCCGTGCACCGGCGAGTCGGCCTGGTGCAGCGTGCGGCGCCCGTCCGGGTAATCGCAGCGCACATCACCGCGGATCACGTAGACGGTGTCGTCGTCGATGTCGCCGGCCTGGAACACCAGCTCGCCGCGACCCACGGTGTGCTCCAGCGCCTCGCGCGCGAGGTACTGCCGCGTCTCGGGGCGAAGGCCACCCAGCGGAAAGAGCGGGGCGAGTTCCTGGCTGGCGACGGTCATGGTGGGCGTCCTTGGGGGAGGCCCTCAGGATGCGCCACCGGGCCCGGATCGACAAACGCACCAAAACAAAACGGCCCCGAAGGGCCGTTGTTTGCTGCTGGAGTGGCAGCCCGTGATGGATTCGAACCACCGAATGCCTGAGTCAGAGTCAGGTGCCTTACCGCTTGGCTAACGGGCTGTAGATCCAGAGCACCAGCGCCAGCAGAGCCGGCGCCGGGCCGAAGCTTAGCGCTTCGAGAACTGCGTGGCGCGGCGGGCCTTGTGGAGGCCGACCTTCTTACGCTCGACTTCGCGGGCGTCGCGGGTCATGTAACCGGCCTTGCGCAGTTCCGGCTTCAGCTGGTCGTTGTACTCGACCAGGGCGCGCGAGACGCCGAGGCGGATCGCACCGGCCTGGCCGGTGGTGCCGCCGCCTTCGACCGTCACGAGGATGTCGAACTGCTCGGTGGTCTTCGTCAGCTCGAGCGGCTGGCGCACGATCATGCGCGAGGTCTCGCGGCCGAAGAACTCGTCGAGCGGACGACCGTTGACGGTGATGTTGCCCGTGCCCTTGCGCAGGAACACGCGGGCGGTCGAGGACTTGCGGCGGCCGGTGCCGTAATTCTGCTGGAGTGCCATGTGCGGTCTCTTTTACAGGTCCAGCGGCTTCGGCTGCTGGGCGGTGTGCGGGTGCTCGGCGCCGGTGTAGACCTTGAGCTTGCGGAACATCGCGCGGCCCAGCGGGTTCTTCGGCAGCATGCCCTTGACGCCGATCTCGATCACGCGCTCGGCGTGACGGTCGAGGGCCTGCTCGAGGGACTCGGACTTCAGGTTGCCGATGTAACCGGTGAACCGGTAATACATCTTGTCCTTCAGCTTGTTGCCGGTGACCGCGATCTTGTCGGCATTGATGACCACGAAGTAGTCACCGGTGTCGACGTGCGGGCTCCAGGTCGGCTTGTGTTTGCCGCGCAAACGGAACGCCAGTTCCGAGCACAGGCGGCCCAAGGTCTTGCCGGCCGCATCGACGACGAACCAGTCGCGCTGGACGGTCTCGGCCTTGGCGCTGACGGTCATGCTCTTCATGACAGCTCCAGAAAGCGAATAGTGAAAGGGTAGACGAAAAAGGATAGCTGGCCGCCCGACCCTTTGCAAGGGGCAGGGGCGTGTCCGGCGTTCAGGTTCCCGCCCGGAACCGGAGTTCACAGGGCGTGGCTGGCGCGACGGCGCGAGGGTGCGCGAGCATACGGCATCGCCGCCCACCACTCCAGAGCACTGTGCCCCTCCCCACGCTCATCCGCGACAACCGTCCGCTCGACCACTGGCTCGGCGAGCTGCAGGGCGCCCTGAACACCGTGTTCGCCCGGCCCGAGGCGCAGCGCGCCAACCCGGGCGCAGCCCACGCGGAGGCCGACCTCGACGAGGCCGCCCGCCGCCATGCGGCCGGCCTGATGCGCATCAACCACACGGGCGAAGTCTGTGCGCAGGCGCTGTACTCGGGGCAAGCCGCGGTGGCGCGCGATCCCGCGGTACGCGCCCAGCTGCGCGAGGCCGCGCAGGAGGAAACCGACCACCTCGCTTGGTGCGCCGACCGCCTCGACGAGCTCCACAGCCGCCCCAGCCTGCTGAATCCGCTCTGGTACGCCGGCAGCTACGCCATCGGCGTCGCCGCGGGCCTTCGTGGCGACGGCTGGAACCTCGGCTTCGTGGTCGAAACCGAACGCCAAGTCGAAGCGCATCTGGCCGAACACCTCGAGACGCTGCCCGAGGGCGACGCCCGCTCGCGCGCGGTGCTGGAGGTGATGAAGGCCGACGAAGCGCGGCACGCCGACCACGCGCTCGAAGCCGGCGCGCGCACGCTGCCGCCGCCCATCCCGCAAGCGATGGCCGCCGTGTCGAAGCTGATGAAGGCGACGGCCTACCGGCTCTAGGCCGAGGTGAGTTTCAGGCCGATGATGCCGGCGAGGATCAGGCCGACGCAGAACGCGCGCGGCCAAGTGGCCGGCTCGGAGAACAGCAGCACCCCGGCGATGGCGGTGCCGACGGCGCCGATGCCCACCCACACCGCATAGCCGGTGCCGAGCGGGATCTCGCGCAGGGCGCGGGCTAGGCACCAGAAACTGGCGCCCATCGCGGCGACGGTGATCACGCTGGGGCCCAGGCGGCTGAAGCCCTCGCTGTACTTCAGGCCGACCGCCCAGACGATCTCGAACAGGCCGGCCGCCAGCAACCAGAGCCAAGCGGCGCCCATGCGCGGGTCAGGTCAGGTTGCGGCCGTGGAACAGCTCTTCGATCTCGCGCTTCAGCTGCGCCTCGATGCGCATGCGGTCCTTGAAGCTGAGGTTCTTGGCCTTTTCCTCGAACAGGTACGTGTCGAGGTCGAACTCCTTCAGGTGCATCTTCGTGTGGAAGATGTTCTCCTGGTAGACGTTCACGTCGATCATCTCGTACTTCGACTTGATGGGCTTCGCGAGGAAGTCCTGGATCGAGTTGATGCGATGGTCGATGTAGTGCTTCGTGCCCTTCACGTCGCGGGTGAAGCCACGGACGCGGTAGTCCATGATCACGATGTCGGACTCGAAGCTCTCGATCAGGTAGTTCAAGGCCTTCAGCGGCGAAATGACGCCGCAGGTCGCCACGTCGATGTCGGCGCGGAAGGTCGCGATGCCGTTGTGCGGGTGCGTTTCCGGGTAGGTGTGCACCGTGATGTGCGACTTGTCGAGGTGCGCGACCACCGAGGCTTCGGGCGCCTCGTCGTGCTCGACCACGGCCTCCGAGATGATTTCCTTGCCCGCGGCCTTCTTGTCGATGACCGGATTCTCGCTGATGAGGATCGTCACCGAGGCGCCCTGCGGGTCGTAGTCCTGGCGGGCCACGTTCAGGATGTTCGCGCCGATGATCTCGGCCACGTCGGTCAGGATCTGGGTCAGGCGCTCGGCGTTGTACGCCTCGTCGATGTACTCGATGTAGCGCTGGCGCTGCTCCTCCGTGACCGCGTAGCAGACGTCGTAGATGTTGAAGCTCAGCGCCTTCGTGAGGTTGTTGAAACCTTGCAGGCGGAGGCGCGGCAGCGGCTTGACCACGGCGGGGGTCCTTGAGGAGGGGTGGCGCTAAGGGGCCGCGATTATCGGGCAACGCGCCCCCCGGGGCCACCCTTTCGGGCCAGCAAGGTGAAAATGCGATTGAATCCACAGTCCCGGGGGCCATAAGCTAAGGAAACGCTTCGAAGGGACACCCCATGATCCTGACCGCCTCCGCCACCCTGCTGACCCCGACGGTCCGCTCGCAGGTGGCCAGCTCGCCACTGGACCTCGACAAAGCCACGCTGGCGCGCTTCCTCGACCAGTGCCATCGACGCAAGTACCCGAACCGCACCGACGTGTTCCGTCCGGGCGATGCGGCCACGACGCTGTACTACGTGGTCACCGGCTCGGTCAGCGTGATCAGCGAGGAATCCGAGGATCGCGAACTGGTGTTGAGCTACGCCAACCCCGGTGACTTCGTCGGCGAGATGGGTCTCTTCGTGAAGGCGGACAAGCGCGTGGTGACGCTGCGCACCCGATCGCCGGTCGAACTCGCCGAGATCAGCTACGAGCGCCTGCACCAGTTGCTCACCGGCCCGCTCTCGGCCGATGCGCCGAAGCTGCTCTACGTGATCGGCGCCCAGCTCTCGAAGCGCCTGCTCGAAACCAGCCGCAAGGCTAGCCGCCTCGCCTTCCTCGACGTCGGCAGCCGCATCGTCCGCGCGCTGCACGACCTCTGCCAGGAACCGGATGCCATGAGCCACCCGCAGGGCACGCAGATCCGCGTGTCACGCCAGGAGCTGGCGCGGATCGTGGGCTGCTCGCGCGAAATGGCCGGCCGCGTGCTGAAGCAGCTGCAGGAGCAGGGCCTGCTGCACGCCCGCGGCAAGACCATCGTGGTGTACGGCACCCGCTGAGGCGCCTCGAGGCCCGCTGCGCAACGCCACCGAGCGCGCGGGCATGCCGTTCGGCGAGACCTTCCTGTGGTTCGTGGCGCTCGGCGCCATCGCCCAACTCGTCGACGGCGCGCTGGGCATGGCCTACGGACTCGTCTGTTCGACCGTGCTGTTGAGCCTGGGTTTCCCGCCCGCCACGGTCAGTGCCGCCGTGCACACGGCGGAAGTCGTGACCACGGGCATCTCCGGCGGCGCCCACGCGGTGTTCGGAAACGTCGACCGTGGCCTCTTCCTGCGTCTGGCGCTACCCGGCGCGCTGGGCGGCGTGGCGGGAGCACTTTTCCTGGTCCACGTGGCCAGCGTCTGGATCAAGCCGCTGATCGTGCTTTACCTGCTGGCGCTATCGGTGCTCATCCTGCTGCGCGCTGCGCAACGATGGCACTACCGCGCCACGCCGCGGCACGTGCCGCCGCTCGGGCTGGTGGCCGGAACGCTCGATGCCATCGGCGGCGGCGGCTGGGGCTCGGTGACGACCTCCAGCCTGCTCGCCGGTGGCCACCCCCCGCGCAAGACCATCGGCACCGTCGCGGCGGCGGAATTCGTCGTCACGCTCGCCATCGCCGCGACGTTCGCCAGCACGATCGGCCTGCAGCATGCGGAGATCGTGTTGGGCCTGCTGATCGGCGGCGCGCTGGCGGCGCCGTTCGCCGCCTTCGCGGTCAGCCGACTGCCCGAGCGCGCGCTGCTCTGGATGGTCGGCGGGTTGGTGATGATCCTCGCGCTCGTGCAGGCCGCGAAGCTTCTGGCGGGCTGAGCGGCCCGGCCGACGGGAATCAGTCGAACAGCGCGCGCAGGGCCGTGCCGGGATCCTCGGCGCGCATGAACGCCTCGCCGACGAGGAAGGCATGCACGCCGGCAGCGCGCATGGTTTCCACGTCCGTGCGGGCGAGGATGCCGCTCTCGGTGACGAGGCGACGGTCCGTCGGCACCGAAGCCTTCATGCCGAGCGTGCCGTCGAGCGAGACCTCGAACGTGCGCAGGTTGCGGTTGTTGATGCCGATCAGCGGCGAGGCCGTCTGCAGCGCACGCTCGAGCTCATCGGCGTCGTGCACTTCCACCAGCACGTCGAGGCCCAGCCCCATCGCCAGGTTGCTGAAGCCGCCGAGCTGCGCATCATCCAGTGCCGCGACGATTAGCAGCACGGCGTCGGCGCCGAGCGCGCGGGCCTCGTGGATCTGGTACTCGTCGACGGTGAAGTCCTTCCGCAGCACCGGCAGTGCGCAGGCCGCGCGGGCCTGCACGAGGTAGTCGTCGTGGCCCTGGAAGAAATCGACGTCGGTCAGCACCGACAGGCAGGCCGCGCCGCCGCGTTCGTAGCTGGCGGCGATGTCGGCAGGACGGAAGTCGGCGCGCAGCACGCCCTTCGACGGGCTGGCCTTCTTCACCTCGGCGATCACCGCGGCGTGGCCGGCGGTGATCTTCGATTCGAGCGCGGCGGCGAAACCGCGGACCGGCGCGGCGTCGCGGGCGCGGGCAACGACCTCGGCCAGCGGGGCGTGGGCCCGACGGGCGGCAACCTCCTCGGCCTTACGGGCGAGGATCTTCTGCAGGATGTCGCTCATGCGCCGGCTCCGGCCTTGGCGTTCGTCAGGGCGACGAACCGGTCGAGCTTCGCGCGCGGCGTGCCCTTGGCCATCTCGGCGCGGGCACGGGCGAGGCCGTCCTGGATGCTCACCGCCACGCCGGCGGCATAGAGCGCGGCGCCGGCGTTCAAGGCCACGACGTCGGCGGCGGGGCCGCCACGACCATCGATGGCTTCGAGCAGCATCGCCTTCGAGGCTTGCGGGTCGTCGACGCGCAGCGCCGACAGCGGGGCGCGGGCCAGACCGAAATCCTCCGGGGCGATCTCGTACTCGCTGATCTCGCCGTTGCGCAGCTCACCGACCAGCGTGCGCTCGCCGAGCGAGATCTCGTCGACGCCGTCGCGGCCCCAGACCACCAGAGCGCGCCTGCTGCCGAGCTTCTTCAGCACGCGGGCCTGGATGCCCACGAGGTCGGGATGGAAGACGCCCATCAGGATGTTCGGCGCGCCGGCCGGATTCGTCAGCGGCCCGAGGATGTTGAACAGCGTGCGCACGGCCATTTCGCGACGCACCGGCGCGACGTTCTTCATCGCCGGATGGTGGATGGGCGCGAACATGAATCCCATGCCGCTCTCGGCGAGGCAGGCCGCCACCTGTGCCGGCTGCAGCTCGATGGCGCAGCCGAGCGCTTCGAGCACGTCGGCGCTGCCCGACTTCGAACTGACGCTGCGGTTGCCGTGCTTGGCCACCGTGGCGCCGGCCGCCGCCGCGACGAACATGCTGGCCGTCGAGATATTGAAGGTGTGCGCGCCGTCGCCACCGGTGCCGACGATGTCGACGAAGTGCGCCGGGTCGGCAACCTCCACCTTCGCGGAGAACTCGCGCATCACTTCCGCGGCACCGGCGATCTCGCCGACGGTTTCCTTGCGCACGCGCAGCGCGATGAAGATGGCCGCGGTCATCACCGGCGAGACGTCGCCGCGCATGACCTGGCGCATCAGGTCGATCATCTCGTCGTGGAAGATCTCGCGGTGCTCGATGATGCGCTGGAGCGCCTGCTGGGGGGACAAAGGCATGGTCAGGTGTCGTCGCTGGTTTCGATGTCGATGGTGATGTGCGTCGGCGCGGCGTCGGCGAGGGTGTCGAGGTCGGCCAGCGTCTTGCCGTCCAGCGCCGTCGCGAACTCCGCGTCGGTGAGCGGGCGACCGCGCTGTTCGGCCAGCTTCGCGCGCACCTGCGCGAGCTTCATGTGCAGGCCAAGCTTCGCCGCATCGCCCATCCCCGCCTCGAGGGCGGCGAGGCTGTCGGCGAAGGCTTCGGCAGTGCTGCCATCGAGCCGGCCGGCGCCCTCGGCGCGCGTCGACGCCGCAGGTGCGGCATCCGTCGATGGGGCGGCCAGGACCGGAAGCGCCACGAGGCACATCGCGGCGAATGCGGAGGCGAGAAGAACCGCGCGCATCAGCGACGCTCGATGAAGTTCTTCAGCAGCGCGTGGCCGTGCTGCGTGAGGATGGACTCGGGGTGGAACTGCACGCCCTCGACGGGGAACTCGCGATGGCGCAGGCCCATGATCTCGTCGATGCCGCCGCCCTCGCCTTCCGTCCACGCGGTCACTTCGAGCGCGGCGGGCAGGGTCTCTTGCTTCACGACCAGCGAGTGGTAGCGCGTGGCCTCGAACGGGTCGGGAATACCGGCGAACACGCCCAAGCCGGCGTGTCGGATCGGCGAGGTCTTGCCGTGCATGATCACCTTCGCCCGCACCACGTCGCCGCCGAAGGCCTGCCCCAGCGACTGGTGGCCGAGGCACACGCCGAACACCGGGATGCGCGGACCCAGCGTCTTCATCACCTCGACGGATACGCCCGCTTCATTGGGCGTGCACGGGCCCGGCGAGATGACGATTCGATCGGGCTTGAGCGCGTCGATCTGGGCCACGGTGAGTTCGTCGTTGCGGACCACGCGCACTTCTTCACCCAACTCCTGCAGGTACTGCACGAGGTTGAAGGTGAAGCTGTCGTAGTTGTCGATCATCAGCAGCACGAAAGGCTCCGGCGCGGGGTCGGCGGTGGCGGAAACGGCGGGGCCGCAGAGTATGCCGGAGCCTAGGTGTGAATACGTATGCAGGGCGTTGTGGCCAAGGCATCCGCGCAGAACCATTCGGCATCGCCTTCGCGCTGGACGCCGCCATGCCCACCCTGCCCTGCCCCATGGCTCGCCTGCGCCGCTTCGCCAGCGCGCTCGCCTTGGCTTGCCTCGCCCTGCTGCCCGGTGAAGCCGCCGCCGAAGCCATCCTCCATGCCTTCAACTGGCGCTATGCCGACATCGAGGCGCGCGCCTCGGAAATCCGCCAACTCGGCTATGCCGGCGTGCTGGTGGCACCGCCGCTGAAGAGCGAGGGCGGCCAGTGGTGGGCGCGCTACCAGCCGCAGGACTACCGCGTCATCGACCACCCGCTCGGCGACACCGAGGCCTTCGTGCGCATGAGCGCCGCCCTCGAACTGCGCGGCGTGAAGCTCTACGCCGACCTCGTGCTGAACCACATGGCGAACGAGGCCGGCCAACGCGCCGACCTGAATTTCCCCGGCGCCCGCGTGCGCTCGGTGTACGCATCGGACCCGGCGCGCTGGGAGCGCCAGCGCTTGTTCGGCGACCTCGCCACCGACCTGTTCGACGGCGGCGACTTCCATCCGGCGTTCTGCATCACCGACTACAACAACGTGACGCAGGTGCAGAGCGGGCGTCTGTGCTCGGGCGGCGGCGACACCGGGCTGCCCGACCTGCAGGGCAGCGCCAAGGTCATCAACGCGCAGCGCCAGTACATCGCGGCGCTGATCGCGCTCGGCACGGACGGATTCCGCCTCGATGCCGCGAAGCACATGACGCTCGCCCACGTGAACGCGGTCTTCGATCCCGCCCTGCTGGGCGGCCGGCCGGTGTTCGGCGAGATCATCACCGGCGGTGGCCGCGGCAACACCGAGTACGAGATCTTCCTGAAGCCCTGGATGGCGCAGACGCCGCTCCAGGCTTACGACTTCCCGCTGTTCCACCGCATGCGCCAGGCCTTCGGCTTCGGCGGCGACCTGTCCATCCTCGTCACCGCGCAGGCCGACGAGCAGGCCATCGATCCGCAGCGCGCCTGGACCTTCGCGGTGAACCACGACATCCCGCTGAACGGCATCTTCCGCGGCCTGATCATGGACGCCACCGATGAAACGCTGGCCTGGGCGTGGCTGCTGTCGCGCGGCGAAGGCACGCCGCTCATTTACTCCGACAACAACGAGAGCGGCGACAACCGCTGGAACGGGCTGTACCGCCGCAGCGACATCGCGGCCATGCTCGGCTTCCACAACGCCCTGGCCGGCGAGCCGATGCGCATGGTCTCGCAGAGCAACTGCCACCTGCTGTATCGCCGCGGCGACCGCGCCCTGGTGGGCATCAACAAGTGCGGCGAAACGCGCACGCTGGCCGTGGATGTCGAGGCCCATCCGCTGCGTGCACCGGGGCGTTTCCGCGACGCGCTGTCGGACCACGTGCTCGCGTTGAGCGGCGGGACGCTGACGGTCGAACTGCCGCCGCGCTCGGCGCGGCTGTGGCGCTTCGATCCCGACGCGAGCGGCTGCGGGCCGCGGCGCCTCCGTGACAAGATTCCGCAGCGCTGCACGCAGGGCGACATCGACGGCCGCGAACCGCGCGAAAGTCGTGCGCCGCGGGACGGGCGCACGCCGCACGATCGCCCGAGGACAAGGCTCGACTGAGGCTCCGCGCGCGGCCTTACAGCCCCTTCGCCGCCTGCGCCACGGCGCGGAACAGCGCGCGGCTCTTGTTCATCGTCTCCTCCCACTCCTTCTCGGGGTCGGAGTCGAAGACGATGCCGGCACCCGCCTGCACGTGAAGCTGGCCGTTGGTGATCACCGCGGTGCGGATGGCAATGGCGGTGTCGGCGTCGCCCCACCAGTTCACGTAGCCCACGGCACCGGCGTAGATGTTGCGCTGGTGCGGTTCGAGCTCGCGGATGATCTCGAGCGCGCGGATCTTCGGCGCGCCACTCACCGTGCCGGCTGGGAACGTCGCCTTCAGCACGTCGGCATACGACAGGCCGTCCTTCAAGCGACCCTGCACTTCCGATACGATGTGCATGACGTGGCTGTAGCGCTCGATGACGAACTGCTCGGGCACGCGAACGCTGCCCGCCTCGCTGACGCGGCCGGCATCGTTGCGGCCGAGGTCGATCAGCATCAGGTGCTCGGCGCGCTCCTTCGGGTCGGCGAGCAGTTCGGCCTCCAGCGCCTTGTCCGCGTCCACCGTCGCGCCACGCGGCCGCGTGCCGGCGATCGGGCGCACCGTGACCGTGCCCTGCTGCTGGCGCACGAGGATCTCCGGCGACGAGCCGACCACCTGCAGCGCGCCGGTGTCGAGGAAATACATGTAGGGCGAGGGGTTCAGCGCCCGCAGCGCGCGGTAGACGTCGACCGGCCGCGCCTTGAAGGGGATCGACAGACGCTGGCTCAGCACCACCTGGAAGGCATCACCGGCGGCAATGTAGTCCTTGGCCTTCAGCACCGCGGCCTTGAAGCCTTCCTTGCTGAAGCCGCTGACGAAATCCGATTCATCGACGACGCCCGCGTCGAGCACGTCGGGATAGCTGGCGCCGGCGTGCCGCAGCCGGTGCACCAGCGAATCGAGCCGCGCCTGCGCGCGGGCCAGCGCCTGCGGCTCGGCCGGATCGGCATGCACGACGAGGTAGAGCTTGCCCTTGAGGTTGTCGAACACCGCGAGCTCTTCGCTGAGCATCAGGAAGATCTCGGGGGTGCCGAGGTGGTCGGGCGCGACGGGCTTGGCGAGCTTCGGCTCGATGTAGCCGATGCACTCGAAGCCGAACCAGCCGACGAGGCCGCCGGTGAAGCCCGGCAGGCCGTCGATGCGCGGCACCGAGTACGACGCGCGCAGGCGCTCGACTTCACCCAGCGGATCGGCCAGCTCGCGGGTCTCGACGACTTCGCCGAACTCGCGCGTGCTGAGCGTGTGCCCATGCACCGTCCAGGTGCGGCGCGCCGGCAGCCCGATGATGCTGTAGCGGCCCCAGTTCTCGCCGCCCTCGACCGATTCGAACAGGTAGGCGTTCGGGCCGTCGACGAGTTTCAGGTACACCGACAGCGGCGTGTCGAGGTCGGAGAGCACCTCGCGCACGACCGGGATGCGGTTGTGGCCTTGGGCGGCGAGGCGGGCGAATTCAGCGGGATTCATTGATGCGTCGCGAGCGGCAAGGGCCGCGGATCGGAGGGCCCCGCAGTATGCCAGCGCGGCCCCGACGAACTGTCATGGTGTGGCGCCAGACTTCGCCGCGCATAGCCAGGGACGAAACGGGGGCCACGGACGGCCCCAACCACCCCGATCAGGACCGAGCGCCCTCGCCCCCCGGCGCGCGCCGCCACGGCAGGCGCAGGCGGAACACCACGCCGCTGCCGTCCTCGAGGTTGTCCGCCTCGGCCCCGCCGCCATGGGCCGCGGCCACCAGCTTCACCACGTGCAGGCCGAAACCGAGGTGGACGGCGCCGTCGGCGCCGCGCGAGCGGTCGCGCAGCGAGACCAGCGAATCGAACAGGCGGTGGCGCATCGCTTCCGGCAACTTCGGCCCCGTGTTCCGGACTTCGACCAGCAGCTCGCGCGCCTGGCGCTTCAGGGCGATGCCGATCTCGCCGTCGTCGGGGGTGAAGCCGCGGGCGTTGTCGATCAGTTTGTCGAGCGCCTGCACCAGAAGCTCGGGCGAACCGTGGAACAGACACGGTGCTTCGAGGCCGTCCAAACGCAGGCGTCGCGGTGCCAGCATGTCGCGGTAGCCCTCACCGACGTCCGCGAGGAGACGCGCGAGGTCGAAGGCCTCGTGCTCCGCCGCGGAGATGGCGTGTTCGATGCGCGTGGCCTCGCTCATCGTGCGTACCAGCTGCCCCATGCGCTCGACGCCGTCGCGGGCGCGGGCGACATAGGGCCGCGCGTCGGCCGGCAATGCGGCGAGATCGAGGTTGTCGAGGGAGCTGCGGACGATGGCCAACGGCGTCTGCAGCTCATGCGAAAGCTTCGACGACAGCGAGCGAAGGTAGCTGGTGTAGGCCGCGATCTCGTCGAGCAGCTGCGAGAAGCTTCGCGACAGGTCGCCGATCTCGTCGCGCGCCGTGGACACCTCGAACCGGCGCACCTCGCCGCTACGGTCGAGCGCCTGCTCGGCGGCATCGCGGAGGCGGCGGATGCGCTGCGAGAGCCGCGTGGCGAACAGGAAGGCGACGCCGCCGGAAGCGAGGAAGGCGAGCAGGGTCAGGCCCAGCAGATGCGCCGCGGCCCGATCGGCCAGCAGCAGGGCTTCGGCATTGCTGCGGTCGAGCCGCAGCACCGCGCGGACCTCGCCGTCGACGCGCACGGGCACCGCGCTGCTGAGGATCAGCCGCGTGCCCTGCGGATCGCGGCGCCAGCGCGATTCCACCCGGCCCTGCACCGCGGCGAGCCGCTCCGGCCGGTCGTCGCGCAGCGGCGAGGCTTCGGCGGCGAAGGCCTCGAGCTCCGCGGCGTCGAGCATCGCCCGGTAAAGCAATCGCCGCCACGACAGCACGTCGTCACCCGCGGCGTCCGCGCGCAAGGCGCCGTCCGCGGCCAGCGCCCAGCCGCGGCCATCGAGCACCACGGCACGCACGTCGTCGGGCAGCAGTGCACCGAGCTCGCGCTGCAGGCGCGGCGACGGACGGTACAAGGCGAAGCGCGGCGAGGCGGATTCGGTGTCGCCACCGCCCCCGTCGGCATCGCGGCGGATGATCCGCAACGCGTCTAGCGACAGCCCCTGCGGCAAGGCGAGTTCGACGGCGTAGCCGCCCGCGGTTTCGCGCCAGCCGCCTTCCGCGAGCACCGGTGCGGCACTGCCGTCCGCTGACGCAGCACGCGTGCTGCCATCGGCCCGCGCGGCCAGCTTCAGGCGCATCGGGCCAAGGCTGGTGTCGAGTTCGAGCAGGACTGCATCGATCGCGAGATCGCCGGGCCAATGCGCTTCGCCGCGCTGCGGCGTCACGTCGTCGACGGCGATGAAGACCAGCCGGCGTTCGTTGTAATGCCCCACCGCGAAGCGCACGCCCGGCAGCGCGGCCTCCGTTTCCAGCGGCGACGCGATGTCACCCCAATCGCTGACATCGCCATCGAGACGCGGGGAGGCCGCCAACGCGTGCACCGGCAGGGAGGGTGCCGCGGGCGGCAGAAGGGCCGGCCGCAACGCCAGGCTGCGCGCCACCGCTTCGCCCGAGGCCTCCAGCGCCTGCTGCTGGCCCTGCCGAAGCAGGTTCTCCATCTGCACCAGCGCTTGCCATGCCGCCCACGGCAGCACCAGCACGATCAGCGCGAGCAGCAGGAGCTGGCGGCGCAGGCTCAATCGCACGCGCGGGGCGTCATCTGCGGGGCGCGGCGGGCGCCGCTCATGGCCGCCAGCGGTAGCCGGCGCCGTGCACGGTGTCGACCTCGTCGAACGCGACGTCGAGGGCCTGGAACTTCCGGCGGATGCGCTTGATGTGCGAGGTCACCGTGGCGTCGTCGACGACGACCTGCGCCTCGCGCATCAGCTGCTCGCGGTTCTTCACGTGCCCTGGATGGCGCACCAGCGCGTGCACGATCCAGAACTCGGTGACGGTGAGCGGCACCGCTTCGCCGTTCCAGCTCACCTGCATGCGTTCGAACTCCAGCTTCAAGTCACGCAGGACGATCACCGAATCGCGCGTCGCCGGCGCGCGCAGCGCTTCGACACGACGCAGCAGCGCATGGATGCGCGCGGTGATGTGCGGCAGCGAGACGCCCTTGCTCAGGTAGTCGTCGGCCCCGAGGCGCAGGCCGGAGATCACGTCGAGCTCGGAATCGCGCGCGGTGAGGAAGAGGATCGGCAGGCTGGCCGAACGCGCGCGCAGCTCGCGGCAGAGGTCATAACCGCCTTCCAGCTCGTCGCCGAGGCCGACGTCGATCATCACGAGGTCAGGCAGCTTGGCGGCGAATGCGGCACGGGCTTCCGGCCGCGAGGCGTAGGCCGACACCGCGAAACCGTGCTTTCGCAGGGCTTCGGCGTAGTTGTCGCGGATGGCGGGTTCGTCTTCGACGATGGCGATGGCGTGGGTCATGGCGGCCAGTCTAGCGGCGCTTTCCCGGGCCGGAGGGCGCTGCCCGCGATTTGCCATGACACGTCCCAAGCCCGCCGCGAGGCGGCCGATACACGGCATATCGCACGGATGAAATGCGATTCACGGAGGATGCTACCCATGCCCAGACTGACTTTCCGAAGCGCCCCGCTGGGGCGCGAGCATCGCGTCACCGCCTCACCCCGATTCCGCGCCGAACGCGGCGCCCTCTGGCTCGGACTCGGCCTGTGTTTCGCCACCCTGTTCGTGCTGCGCGCCACCGACCCCCGCTGAAGGACCACCCTGATGAGCCTCGAGATCGAACTGCCCCCCGGCGCCGCGCTGCCCCGCGGCGCGCACTTCGGTGAACCGCCCCGCGATGCCGCGCTGGCCTTGGCGCGATTCCTCGGCCGCGTGCCGACACCGCCCAGCGATGCCGAGGTCGCCCGCCGTTGCGGCTCAGCCGCGGGCGGCGGCCACTTCGGCACGCATCTTCGCGATGACGCCGGCATAGTCCGGCGCATTGAAGATGGCCGAGCCGGCGACGAAGGTATCGGCGCCCGCGGCGGCGATGCGGCCGATGTTGTCGGCCTTGACGCCACCGTCCACTTCGAGGCGGATGGGCTTGCCGCTTGAATCGATGCGCTTGCGGATCGCCTCGATCTTGCGCAGCGCCGAATCGATGAAGCTCTGGCCGCCGAAACCGGGGTTCACGCTCATCACCAGCACGAGGTCGAGGTTGTCCAGCGTGTAGTCGAGGACCTCGAGCGGCGTGGCCGGGTTCAGCACGAGGCCAGCCTGGCAGCCGTGGGACTTGATGAGCTGGATGGTGCGGTCGACGTGGCGGCTGGCTTCGGGATGGAAGCTGATCACCGACGCGCCGGCCTTGGCGAAGTCCGGGACGATGCGGTCGACCGGCTCGACCATCAGGTGCACGTCGATCGGCGCGGTGATGCCGTGCTTGCGCAGCGCTTCGCAGACCAGCGGGCCGATGGTCAGGTTCGGCACGTAGTGGTTGTCCATCACGTCGAAGTGCACCCAGTCGGCGCCGGCCTTCAGCACGGCGTTCACCTCATCGCCGAGGCGGGCGAAGTCGGCGGAGAGGATGGACGGGGCGATGACGCAGTTCGACATGGGAGTCCCGGGGACGACGCGGAGAAGATAGGAACGGCGTGGGCGGCGCTCAGCGCTCGCGTCGCCGCTGCTGGATGAGGTCGTAGGCGCGATTGATCTCGCGCAGTTTCTCGTCGGCCTGCGATCGGAGTTCAGGCGCCACGCCTTCGAGCTTGTCCGGGTGGTACTGCGACACCAGCCGCTGCCACGCGCGGCGGATGGTCTCGTCGTCGGCACTCGGGTCGACGTCGAGCACCATGTAGGGGTCCGGCCCGCCGCGGCGGAACCAGCCGCGGTCGAAGCCCATGCCGATCAGCGCGCCGAGCACGCCACCGGCGGGGTGCCGCAGGAGCAGCCAGCCGGCGAGGAAACCGAGGATCGTGCCGTACCAGCGCATCTCAGCGCTCCGCCGGCGGGCGGAAGCCCGGCTGCGACGCATACCAGCGTGCGAGGGCCTCGATGTCGTCGGGCTGCAGCGCATTGCTGATGGCGTTCATCGCCGCTGCTTTGCGGCTGCCATCGCGGTAGGCGTTCAAGGCCAGCGCAAGGTAGGCCTCGTCTTGGCCACCAAGATGCGGCGTGCCGGGCTGGCGCGCCGTGCCGTTCTCGCCGTGGCAGGCCACGCAGAGGCCGAGCTGGGGGGGCTTCGCCGCGGCCACAGGCGACGGCGCCGTGGCCGGCGGCAGGCGCGGCGAACCGGCCGGCGGGCTGGTCTGGGCGAGGGCCGCGGCCGGAAGGCCGAGGGCGATGGCGGCGACGAGGAGCGGCTTCATGGCGGCGGATTCTAGCCTGCGGGCCGTGAGCGCCGGAGCGCGCCGCTACAATGGCGGCTTCCCCGTGCCGCCCTGCCCGCCGTGTCGACGACCCTGCACACCTCGAACCTCGCCCTGCCCCTGCGCCACCGCGGCAAGGTGCGAGACGTCTACGACCTGCCGCCGGGCCCGGACGGCCGTGGCCGCCTGCTGATGGTGGCCAGCGACCGGCTCTCGGCCTTCGACGTGGTGCTGCCCGACCCGATCCCCGGCAAAGGCGAGATGCTCTGCCAGATCTCGAACTTCTGGTTCGGCAAGACCGCCCACCTGATGCCGAACCACCTCACCGGCACCGACGTGGCCAGCGTACTGCCGCCCGGCACCGATGCCGCGCTGTACGCCAAGCGCGCGGTGGTGACGAAGGCACTGAAGCCACTCCCCGTGGAAGCCATCGCCCGCGGCTACCTGATCGGCAGCGGCTGGAAGGACTACCAGAAGACCGGCCAGGTCTGCGGCATCGCCTTGCCAACAGGCCTCAGGCAAGCAGAACGACTGCCGGAGCCGATCTTCACGCCAAGCACCAAGGCCGCCGTGGGCGACCACGACGAGAACGTGAGCTTCGATGCGGTGGTCGCCGCCATCGGCGGCGAACTCGCCGAGCGCGTCCGTGATGCCACGCTGGCGATCTACCGCTTCGCCGCGGCGTATGCGGCAGAGCGCGGCATCATCATCGCCGACACCAAGCTGGAGTTCGGCCTCGACGCCGACGGCACGCTGGTGGTGATGGACGAGATGCTCACGCCCGATTCGTCGCGCTTCTGGCCGGCGGACACGTACTCCGTCGGCACCAGCCCGCCGAGCTACGACAAGCAGTACGTGCGCGACCACCTCGAAACGCTGGACTGGAACAAGACCGCGCCCGGTCCGTCGCTGCCGGCCGAAGTGATTTCTGTCACGCGCGCCAAGTACGCCGAAGCGCTGCAGCGCCTCGCCGGAA
Source organism: Silanimonas sp. (assembly GCF_027531545.1). GTDB lineage: Bacteria > Pseudomonadota > Gammaproteobacteria > Xanthomonadales > Xanthomonadaceae > Silanimonas. Next base: position 330,783 of record NZ_JAPZSC010000001.1, read on the forward strand.
TCTCCATCGACTGAACCAGCGCCTCGAGGACACGCCCATGAGCCGCCTGCACACCCTGCTCGAGCACTACGGCCGCGACCACGAGAACGCGACGAACCAGACGATCCACCTTGTCTGCGTCCCGCTGATCCTGTGGTCGATCATCGCGATGGTGTGGACGATCCCGGTGCCCGGCACCTGGTTCCAGCCCGGCGCGTTCGCCGGCTTCCTGATGGCGATCCTCGCCGCGTGGTACTTCCGCGGCTCGCGCACGCTGGGCCTCGGCGCGGCGGTCACCTTCGTCGGTGCCGGCGCGCTGTGCTGGTTCCTCGCCAACGCCATCGGCATGCGCGGGCTGTTGATCACCGCTATCGTCGTGTTCGTCGCGGCGTGGATCGGGCAATTCATCGGCCATCGCATCGAGGGCAAGCGCCCGAGTTTCTTCACCGACCTCGTCTACCTGCTGGTCGGCCCGGCGTGGACGCTCTCGAAGCTCTACCGCCGCGTCGGCATTCCCTATTGAACGCCCTTCCTCCGCGCGACATCGGCCTGGTCGCGATCGTCTGCGTCGTCTGGGCGATCAACTTCCTCACCTCGGCCTACGCGCTGCAGGAGTTCCCGCCGCTGCTGTTCACCGGCCTGCGCATGGCGCTGCTGGCCGCGGTGCTGTGGCCTTTCCTGAAGCCTCCCGCGCCCGGGCAGTGGCCGCGCCTTCTCGGCATCAGCGTAGGCCTGGGCGTGGTGCACTTTGGCCTGAGCTTCTGGGCGCTGAAGCTGGCCGGCGACCTGTCGTCGGTAGCCATCGTGATGCAGAGCTATGTGCCGATGTCGGCGCTGCTGGCGTGGTGGCTGCTCGGTGAACGGTTCGCGTGGCGGACGGGGTTGGCCATCGCCGTGAGCTTCGCCGGCGTGCTGGTGCTCGGCTTCGACCCACTGGTGCTCGACCGTCCGGCGTCCCTGCTGCTGATGCTGTGCTCGGCGGGCTTCCTCGCCCTGGCCACCGTGATGATGCGCGGCCTGCAGGGGCAGACACCCTGGAGCCAGCAGGGCTGGCTCGCCCTGATCAGCGTCGGCCCCCTGCTCGGCCTGTCGTTCCTCGTCGAAGGGCCGCTGACGCAAAGCCTGGCCGGCGGCACCTGGATCGGCTGGAGCGGCGTGGCCTACTCGGCCTTGGTCTCGTCCCTGCTGGGGCACGGGCTCTACTACGTGCTGGTGCAGCGCCACCCGGTGGCCCAGGTCACGCCGTGGTTGTTGCTGGCTCCGGTGCTGGCCATCGGGCTCGGCGTGGCCTTCTGGGGCGACCGGCCCGGCCCGAAGCTCTGGATCGGCGGCGCGATGGTGCTGGGCGGCGTCCTGGCCATCGCCCTGCGCAGTTGGCAGAAGTCGCGGCAGACCGTCGCCCGCGCCTGATCGACCGGTAGCCGCAGGCCGCCGGCGATTCACCGTCGTTTCACGCCACGCTGACAACACTATCGCCACGACTGCGGGCCCCTCTGGTCATGCGTGATGCATGGCGATGTCGGAGTCGTTCATCGATCCACCGGCCCGCCGCACGGACGCTCCACGCCTCGCACCGAGGCCGGGCATCGATGACCCATCGACCTGCCTTCGGAGTAACTCATGGAACTGTTGACCGGCCTCTGGCTGGGTATGCCTATTTGGGTGTGGCTCGCCTTCCTCGGCGCCGTCCTCGCCATCCTCGTCTTCGATCTCGGCGTCCTGCACAAGGAAGCCCACGAGATCGGCGTCAAGGAAAGCCTGTGGATGTCGGCGCTCTACATCGGCCTGGGCCTGCTGTGGGCCGTCGCCGTGTGGTTCATCTACTACAACTACGGTGGCGACAAGGCCATCGACCCGCAGATCGCGAACCTACCCACGCCCGACGCAAAAGCCTGGGAAGCCGTCAAGCTGTACATGACCGGCTACCTCGTCGAGAAGGCGCTGGCGATGGACAACGTGTTCGTCATCTCGATGATCTTCACGTACTTCGCCGTGCCGCGCATCTACCAGCATCGCGTGCTGTTCTGGGGCATCCTCGGCGTGATCGTGCTGCGCGCGATCATGATCGGCCTCGGCGCCGCGCTGGTGATGAACTTCTCGTGGATCCTCTACGTCTTCGCAGTGATCCTGATCGCCACCGGCGTGAAGATGCTCTACGCGATCGACGACGAGCCGGACATCGCGAACAACTTCGCCCTGAACTTCCTGAAGAAGCGCATGCGCCTGACGCAGGAGCTGCACGGCGAGAAGTTCTTCGTGAAGCAGCCCGACACGACGACCGGCAAGCTGATGTGGTTCGCCACCCCGCTGTTCCTCTGCCTCGTGCTGGTCGAGATCGCCGACGTGGTGTTCGCGATCGACTCGGTGCCGGCGATCTTCGCGATCACCCCGGACCCGTTCATCGTCTACACCTCGAACATCTTCGCGATCCTCGGCCTGCGCGCCCTGTACTTCGCGCTGGCGGCGATGGTCCATCGCTTCCACTACCTGAAGTACGCGCTGGCCTTCGTGCTGATCTTCATCGGCGGCAAGATCTTCCTCGGCGACTGGCTGTTCGACGGCAAGGTGCCGGCCGAGATCAGCCTCGGCGTCACCTTCGGCCTGCTGTTCGGCGGCGTCGTCTACTCGCTGTGGAAGTCGCGCGACCAGGCGCCCACCCCGCAAGCCTGAGCCCGGCCCAGCGCCCTCGAGAAGCCCGCATCCGTGCGGGCTTCTTTTTGACACGGAGTTCCCCATGAACACCCTCGACCCCACGATCCCGGTCCGACGCCGCGGCGTGCTCGACTGGATCGAATGGCTCGGCAACAAGCTGCCCGAGCCGGCCCTGCTGTTCGCCCTGCTCGCCTTCGTCGTGGTGCTGCTCTCGGCGCTCGGTTCGGCGCTGGAGTGGCAGGTGCAGCCGGTGAAGCCGGTGCTGGAGACGCAGGCCGTGCTGCAGGCCGACGGCAGCACGCTGCAGCAGCCGGTGCTCGACGCGAGCGGCCGCCCCGTTCTGGACCTCGTCGCCAGCGGCGCGCCGATCCAGCCGCGCTCGCTGCTCACCGCCGACGGCATCTACTGGATGCTGTCCTCGGCGCTGCGCAACTTCGCGCAGATGCCCGCGCTGCCGCTGATCTTTGTGGCCATGCTGGGCATCGGCCTCGCGGAGAAGTTCGGCTTCTTCTCGGCGCTGATGCGCAGCCTCGCCCTGCTGACGCCGAAGCGGCTGCTCACGCCGGCGGTCGTGATGCTGGGCGCCACGGCCTCGGTGGCTTCCGACGCGGGCTACATCATCCTGCCGCCGCTGGCGGCGGCGCTCTACCTCGCGGTCGGCCGGCACCCCATCGCCGGCATGGCCGCGGCCTTCGCCGGCGTGGCCGGAGGCTTTGGCGCTGGCTTCTTCCCCAACGGCAGCGACGGTGTGCTGACCGGCTTCGCGCAGGATGCAGCGCGGGTGATCGACCCGGACTACTCCGTGTCGATCCTGCACAACTACTTCTTCAAGGTCGGCTCGGTGTTCACGGTGATGGCCGCCGGCTGGTTCGTCACCGACGTGATCGTCGAGCCGCGGCTCGAACGCCAGCATCCCGGCGACAAGGTCGGCGCCGCCGACGACACGGCGGCCTCGATGGCGCTCTCGCCCACCGAGCGTCGCGGCCTGAAGATGGCGCTGGCGGCGGTGGTGGTCGGCCTCGGCCTGCTGGCGACGGCGGTGCTGGTGCCGGGCATGCCCCTGCACGGCGACGGCAAGCCCACGCTGCCGAATGGGCGCGCCCTCACGCAGACCTCGGTGCAAGTGCTGCCGGCCGGCGTCGACGCCCCCGCCGATGCAGTGGTGCTCGCCACCGAGCCGCTCACCGTCATCGCGGAAGGCGCGCCGCGTCTCGTCGAGTCGCCGGGCCCGCGCTGGTCGCACGTGATCGTGCCGGTGATCGTCATCCTGTTCCTGCTGCCCGGCCTCGCCTACGGCGTCGCCACCGGCACGCTGCGCGGCCAGCAGGACCTCGCCGACGCCTTGAACCACGGCATCCGAAGCATCGTCCCGGTGCTGGTGATGCTGTTCTTCCTCGCCCAGTTCGTAGCCTACATGGGCTACAGCGGCCTCGACCGCATGCTCGCCTACGCCGGTGGCAGCCTGCTGTTCAACGCCGACCTGCCGATCCCGCTGCTGGTCGTCGCCTTCGTGCTGGTGGTGGTGTTCGGCGATTTCGCGATGAGCGGCATGCTGAGCAAGTTCGGCGTGCTCGCACCGATCTTCATCCCGATGTTCATGATCGTCGGCATGAGCCCGGAGCTCACGACGGCGGCCTACCGCATCGGCGATTCGGTGGTGAACATCGTGACGCCGCTCAACAGCTACCTGCTGATCATCCTCGCGGTGTTCCAGAAGTACCGTCCGAAAGCCGGCCTCGGCACGCTGATCGCGCTCATGGTGCCGTACTCGATCGTCATCGGCCTGGTATGGACGGCGATGCTGGTGGCGTGGGTGCTCACCGGTGCGCCGCTGGGGCCGGAGTCGCCGCTCTACTACGTGCCGGGGGGGTAACGGCCGAACGCCGCACCCCAGTCCCGCATCGCCTGAATGGTCGACGGATCGGCATCAATCGCTTCGACTTGCTCGAACGAAAGAATCACGCGTTTTGCATCGCCGCTGAGGCAGCGAAGCTTGATCGCTCCATACTGGGCCTCCAGTCCTGACACCACCACGACCGCCGCACCGACCTCGTCGGCGCGGCGGGCATGGAAGGGGAAGCGCATGTCCGCCGTCAGGCGTTGCCACCATCCACGCAACGCGTCATCGCGATCCTGGTCCTGGTAAGCCATGGCGCTCGCAACACTCCTTTCGTTCCGCACGGCGGTCTTTCGCGAAGTGACAAAGGGGCCTCGCGGCCCCTTCGTCTTTGCATCGACCCGCCTCGCGGCGGGCTTTGGCCCCGGGTAGCGCCGCGGCTTACGCCGGCGGCTTCCAGGTGTCCTTCTCGGTCGGGCGCAGCAGGAAACGGCACAGCGCCGGCAGGAAGACGATGGCGGCCACCATGTTCACCACGAACAGGAAGGTCAGCATCAGGCCCATGTCGGCCTGGAACTTCAGGTCGGAGAGGATCCACGTGGCCACGCCCACCGCCAGCGTCAGCGCGGTGTAGAAGATCGCGATGCCGGTGGTCTTCAGCGCGATGAAGTAGCTCTCCGACAGCGTCTTGCCCGACAGCATGGCCTCGCGCATGCGAGCGAAGATGTAGATCGCGTAGTCCACGCCGATGCCGACGCCGAGGGCCACCACGGTGAGCGTGTTGACCTTCATGCCGATGTCCAGCTCCACCATCAGCGAGTGGCCGAGTTCGGTCACCAGGATCAGCGGCAGCACGATGCAGGCGGCGGCGAGCGGGTTCTTGAAGCTCAGCAGGCACATCACGAACACCGCGGCGTACAGCAGCCACAGCATGATGTGCTCCTGCTCGCGCACTTCGTCGTTGATCGCCGCCATCACGCCGACGTTGCCGGTGCCGATGCGCGGGTTGACGACGTTGAGCGCCGGCGCCGACGGGTCGCTCATCGCGGCCATGTGCGCCTCGGCGAGCTTCTCGCGGATGCCGGTGCGGTCGAGGTCCGGGATCGCGGCGTCCTCGGCGAGGCCGAGCACGGTGCGGATGCCGGCCACGTTCTCCGCCTCGGCCTCGCGGAAGTCCTTGATGGCCTTCACCACGCGGTCGATGGTCGTGGCCTTGTGGTCGGTGAGGAACACCGACACCGGCATCACCGAGCAGTCGGCATTGAGCAGGCCGGTGTCGGTCTCGAAGCTCTGCGTGGCCGTGCGGAGGTTGTCCGGCACGCGCGGCAGCTCGCGCCAGCGCACGTTGCCTTCGTTCCAGCCTGCATTGGCGATCTTCGCGGCCATGGGCAGGCTGATCACCTGCTGCACGCCCTCGACATTGGCGAGGTGCCACGAGAGGCGGTCGATGACCTCCATCACGCGGTAGTTGGTGCAGGCATCCGGGCTGGTCTCGACGATCACGTTGATGGTGTCGATGCCGAGCGCGAAGCGCTGGGTGATCTGCGCGGCGTCCTGGTTGAAGCGCGATTCCGGGCGCAGTTCGGCCACGCCGGATTCGGCGTCGCCAATCATCACGTTGTCACCGTGGGCTTCGGCGAAGAACCAGATCGCCACGCCGGCCACGACGACAATCGCCGCCGGCCCGGGCTTCGAAAGCCGCGAGAGCACCGCCCAGACCTTGTCGAACTGGGTGAGCTGGCGGAGGCGGAACTCGCGCTTCTTCTCCATGTTGCGGAGCGTGGTGTAGCTCAGCAGCACCGGCAGCAGCACGAGGTTGGTGAGCACCGTCAGGCCGACGCCGACGGTCGCCGTGATGGCGAGCTCGCGCACCATCTGGATCTCGATCAGCATGATCGTGGCGAAGCCGATGCAGCCCGCCGCCAGCGCGACGGTGCCCGGGATCAGCAGCATGCGGAAGCTGGCCTTCGCGGCCTCGAGCGGCGAAATGCCATGGCGCTGGCGCAGCTCCTCGGGGCTGCCGTCCTCCATGCCGCCGAAGAAGATCTCGCCGCGGAAGCGGTTGATCATCTGTTCGCCGTGGCTGACCGCGATCGCGAAGATCAGGAACGGCGTGAGCATGTTCATCGGGTCGATGCCGTAGCCCAGCAGGCGCAGCGCGCCGAGCATCCAGATCACCGCCACGAACGAGGCGAACACCGTCAGCGTCGCGAGCTTCGCCGAGGTCGAGTAGATGAACAGCAGCAGCCAGGTGAAGGCGATGGTGATCGCGAAGAAGATCACCACCGAGGCGGCGCCGTCGGCGATGTCGTCCACCATCTTGGCGAAGCCGATGATGTGCACCGAGTACTGGTCGTTCTCGTACTTGGCGCGGATGCCCTCCAGCTGGTCGCCGATGACTTGGTAGTCGAGCTTGCCGCCCGGCGCCTGGTCTTCGGGGATCAGCTCGGCCCACACCATCGTCGCCGACCAGTCGCGGGCGACGAGGCGGCCTAGGATGTTGGCCTTCACGATGTTGCCGCGGATGCGGTCGAAGTCTTCCGGCGCGGCGGTGTAGCCCTCGACGTTCGGCGAGAAGGTGTCGGGGATGACGTTGCCGCCGGCGAAGCCGTCCTCGACCACTTCGACGAATCGGGTGTTCGGCGTGAACAGCGAGCGCACGCGCGCGTCGTCCGTCGCCTCCATCGCCATCACGTCCTTGGTCACGTTCTCCAAGGTCGCCATGTACTGCTGGTCGAAGATGTCGCCGTCCTTCGCGACCACCGCCACCAGCACGCGGTTGGCGCCGCCGAACTCCGCCATGTACTCGACGAAGGTCGACATGTACGGGTGTTCGCGCGGGATCTGCTTCATGAAGCCCGCATCGACGCGCAGCTGGCTGGCGAAGAACGCCATCGCCACCGTCACGATGGCGAAGAACACCATCACGATCCCGCGGTTGTTGAAGATCACGCGCTCCAGCGCGCGGTGGAAGGCGCTGTCGCCCGAGGAATTACCGAGCGCCATGGCGGTCCGCTCCCTTGTCGCCGATCAGGATGAGACCGCCCGCGGCATCGGGGATGGCACCCGAGAGGACCGGCGTTTCGCCGTCCGCGTTCTGGAAGGTGGTGCGTTCGAACGGCGAAGCGCCGTCCGCACGCTGCAGGATGGTGCCTTCGTTGCCAACCAGCACCGCGCCGCCACCGGGCAGCGCCGTGCCGCCCATCAGGGCGACTTCGGTGCCGGTGTCGAGGCGGCTCCAGCTGTCGCCGCCGTCGGTGGATTCGTAGACGTTGCCGCGCAGGCCGAAGGCCAGCACGTGGCCCGCGTCCCAGGCGACGACGCCGAACATGGAGCCCTCGTAGGGGAATCCGAGCCGCTGCCAGGTGTCGCCGTTGTCGCGCGAGCGAAACATCGCGCCACGCTCGCCGGCGAGGTAGAGGGTGCCGGCGGCATCGCGGCCGATGGCGTTGAGGTGCGGGTCCACTTCATCCTCGAGGACGAGGTCGCCGGCGAGCAGCACGCCGCTGTCGTCCATGCCCATGCCCTCGTCGGCCGGCGCTGTGTCCTCCGCCGGGGCGGTCTCGGCGGCCGGGACCTCGCCTTTCAACGAGAGCGCCACCCATGTCTGGCCGCCATCGGTGGTGCGCAGCAGGGTGCTGAAGGCGCCGACCGCGAAGCCGGTGCTGGCGTCGACGAAGAGCAGGTCGAGGATCGGCGCGCCCTGCGAAGGCTCGAAGCTTTCGGGATTCCAGATGTCGATCCGCTGCCGCGCCCAGGTGTCGCCGTTGTCGCTCGAGCGCAGGATCACGCCGGAGTGGCCGGCCACCCACAGCTCGCCGTCGGCACTGGCCACGCTGGTGAGGGCCACGCGCGTCGGCGTGCTGAGCTGGGTCCAGTGCCCGGCGTCGTCGCCGCGCAGCACGATGCCGTGTTCACCAACGGCGAACAGGCCCGCGCTAGTCCGGGCCAGGTCGAGCAGCAGGGCCTTCGTCGCCAAGGGCAGGAGTTCGGAAGGCTGCACCGAGGGATCGGTGGGCGGCGGGTCTTGGGCCGTCGCTGCGCTCGCCCACGCCAGGGTGGCGCCCAGGGCGAGGACGAGCGGCGTCCGGGATCGCGCGAGATTCAAAGACATGGAACCCTCAAGAAAAACGGGCGGCGCCGTGAAGCGCCGCCCGCGGAGAATACGCGCCACGTCGACCGTGGCGCGACGGATCAGCGGACGCCCGCGGCGCGCAGGTTCTGCGGCGAGAAGTCCGCCGGCGTGGCCTGATAGCCGAAGTCGTAGGGCTTGTCCTCTTCGTTGTCCAGCAGGCCCGCGAGGTAGCGACCCGACTTCAGGTCGTAGTGCGCTTCGATGGTCGACCAGAACGTCGGCACTTCGTAGTAGTTGATCGACGGGGCCTCCGACACGCGCCAGATCGCACCCTGGCCGTCGTAGTGGTCGATCGCGAGGATCTGGTAGCTGTCCTCGTCGAGGTAGAAGGTGCGGCGGCTGTTGATGTGACGCGCACCGGCCTTCAGCTTGGCCTCGACCACCCACACGCGATGCAGCTCGTAGCGCATGAAGTCGGGGTTCAGATGGCCCGGGCGGACCAGATCGGCGACCTTCGTGTTGTTGCTGTGCGCCTTGTAGGAGTTGTACGGGACGTACATCTCCCTCTTGCCGACCATCGTCCAGTCGAAGCGGTCCATCGCGCCGTTGAACATGTCGGTCATGTCGTTCGTCGACAGGCCGTCGGAGGCGGTGGCCGGGTTGTCGTAGGCGACGTTCGGGGCGCGGCGCACGCGGCGCTGGCCGGGGTTGTAGATCCACGCCTGACGCGGTGCCACCGAGTTGTTCAGGGTTTCATGGACCAGCAGCACCTGACCGGCGAGACGCGCCGGGCCGAGCACGTCCTGCAGGAAGTACAGCAGGATGTTGTTGATGTTCTCCGAGGTGTTGCCGGGCTTGTAGTACAGGCCCAGCAGGCGTTCCTGCAGACGGATCATCGTGTACTGGCCGCCCGGCGTCGGCGCGACGCGGTTGGCCCAGCGACGGCCGGAGACGCCCTTGTACTTCAGCTTGTGGTTCCAGATCAGCTCGTAGGCGTTCTGCGGCACCGGGAACGGGAAGCCCTCGGCGCAGTTCTGGATGCCTTCGCCGTTGGCGACCAGACGGCAGCGGGTCGCGTTGGTCTTGGTGAAGTCATAGGTGCGCTGCGGGAACGCGGCCGAACGGCGCGTCGGGTAGACGTCCATGCGGAAGGTCGGGTAGCGCGTGAACATGGCCTTCTGGCCGGCCGTCAGGTTGTTGCCGTACTGGCCGACGTTGGCGCGCGTGATCTGGAACTTCGGACGGTCCGCCGCGAACGGATCCGGGTGGAACATGCCGTTGCGGTAACCCGCCGGCGGACGGGTGATGCCGCCTTCCCAGGCCGGGATGGTGCCGGCGGCATTGGCCGCCTTCTCGGCACCGACCGGGGTCAGCGTCTGGCCGAGCTGGGCGGCTTTCGCCGCATCCACCGCGGCGTTGGCGACGCTGGCCGACAGGGCCAGCGCGCCGAGGGTGGCTGCGAGTGCAGCCTTGGTGGTCAATTTCATGCTGTTCCCTCCCAGGAGCATCAGAACGAGTAACGGACGCTGGCGGACGCGAAATCGCGGTCGGCGATCTGGTTGTAGATACCGCCGCCCGAGAACGACGTGTAGGACAGGTCGAAGATCCACGAGTTCAAGTAGTTGAACTCGGCACCCAACGTGAGCGACTTGCGGCCTTCGAGGAAGTTGCCGCCCGGACCCGGCGAGATGCCATCGACGTCATGGTTGTACGCGAGGCGCGGCGAGAAGGTGAACGCGGTGCCGAGGAAGCTGTTGTAGTCGGCGCGCGCCGCGAGGCGGTAGCCCCAAGAGAACTTCGTCGGGAAGCCGCCGGTGAGCGTCTGCGGATTGCGGGCGCAACCGGCAAGCGCCGGATTGAACACCGCCGGCAGGCCACCGGCAAGCGCCGCACGGACGGCCGCGACATCGCAGCCGCCACCGGTGTCGGTGCCTTCGCCTTCGTAGCGGACATTGCCGTCGAGGTCGACGTCGGTCCAGCCCACTTCGGCCACCGTCGAGATCTGGTCGGCGCCCAGCACCTGGCCGAAGACCTTGGTGAAGGTCATCTGCACCTGGGTCTGCGCGTGCTCGCGCCAGCCGCGGATTTCCTGGCCGAGCGCTGCCGTGCCGAGCTGGCTGCGGAACTCATAGGCCGGCGGGGCGCCCTGCGCGCGGATGAAGGTGTTGAGCGGCGTGAGCGCGGCGAACAGCAGCTCGACGTCGTCCATCTGGATCGGCGCGTTCGGGCGGTAGCTCACTTCACCCTGGAAGGCGATGCCGGCCGGGAGGTTGGTGTTCCAGCTCATGCCGTACAGCTGGATGTCTTCCGGGTACTCCACGAAGAAGCGGCCGGTGTTGGCCGACGTGCCAGTGACCGCGCGGCCCGAGAGCAGCGGCAGGCGGCTGTGGTAGTTCATGAAGTAGAAACCGAATTCGGTTTCGTTGAAGTTCTCGGCGTACCAACGGACCGCGCCGCCGTACTGGCCGTCGTCGCGCGCGTTGCGGTTCGGCAGGCGGGCCACGGCGCCACCGCAGCCGATGCCGGCGATGGTGGCGTTGGACACGCCCGGCGGCAGGCCGGTGAAGTTGAGATCGGTGTTGAGCGGGCCGGTCGGACCACCGAAGCAGGTCGCGAAGAAGCGCTCCGGGTTGTTGACCGGCTGCGGCACGGTGCCGAAGCCGAGCATCACGTAGGTGCCACCCGGGGTCGCGAAGTCGTTCGCGCTGAAGTAGGTGCCGGCCGCGTCGACTTCGATCTCTTCGAACTCGAAGAGGTAGAAGCCTTCAATCGCGACGTTCTGTGTCAGGTTGAACGAGCCGTAGATCGCATCGACCGGCAGGAAGGCTTCCTTCAGCTCGGCGCCGGCGACGCGGAGCGCCGAGAGGTCGACCGGGTTGACGGAGTTGATGCCGTTCTGGATGAAGGTGCTCTCACCCCAGCTGATCACCTGGCGGCCGAGGCGCCACGTGCCGCTCTGCTCGCCGATGCTGAAGTCGCGGTAGATGAAGGCGTCCAGCAGGCGGAAGCGCTCGCCGATGCGGTCCTTGGCCTCGGACGTGAGGTCGGCGCGGTCGGCGTTTTCGAAGTCGTAGAAGTACGTGGCGCGGGTGAAGGCACCCCAGTTGCGCCAGCCGAGCTTCATCTCGGACGTGATCTTGAAGGTGTTGGCGATCGCGTCGCCCTTGTCGTACTTCAGGTTGCCGTCGTCACGGTTGACCGAGAAGCGACCCCGCGCGGCGATCTGCGCGGCCGAACCCGGGAAGCCCGAGGCGCAGGCCGGGAACGGATTGGTCGGCGACGGGGCCGGCAGCGGAATGATGGCTTGGTTCTGGGCGCAGATCAGCGGGTTGAACTGGCCCTTGCCGATCAGGTTCGGGTCCTGGTCCTCCGTGCGCCACGAGTAACCATAGGAGATGGTGGTGTCGACGGTGCCGGTGAATTCACCGCTGCCGAATTCGAAGGCCTGGGCCGTCGGGGCCATCAGCGCCAGGCCGACGGCGGCGGCCAGCGGGGCGAGCGCGATGCCGCCGCGCAGGTGGGTTTTGGACTTCATCAGGACTTCCTCGGGACAGGATCAACGACAGGACAACCCCCGGGGCCTCCGGGGAGAGGGCTCGATCCCTCGAACCGGGGCGCGCGATAGGCTCGCGGCGCCCTAGATCAAAAGCTCGAAAGTGACGACGAGCCCATATTAAGAGTCCGTTAGGAAAAGGCAATGCTCCGGCGTATGGCGGACGCGCTGCGTCGCAACATGCCGGCACCCCCGCCGTTCACAGGGGAAAGTCGGCCGCCGAGGGCGCGAAGCCGCGCGGCGCCCAGCCCAAGGCCTCCCGGGCCGGGCGGTCTTCGAACACCAGGTCGTCCGCGAGGCGCGAGGCCCAGCCCCCCAGCCTCGCATCGACCCGGCCGGCCCACGCCAGCATCGGCCATGGCACAGGCCACGGCCGGCAGCCCGGGGCGCCCGCGGCCACGCTGCGACGCAGCATCTCGCCGAAGGCCACACGCTCCCCGCCCGGCAGGTCGAAGGCGCCAGAGGCATGGCGATCGACCGCCAGCGCGGCCAGCGCGGCGTCGGCGAGATCGAGCGCATGCACAGGCTGGCGCAGCCCGGGCGCTCCCATCGGCAGGGGCAGCAAAGGCCAACGCCGGGCCAAACGGACGACGCGGCTCACGGTGGCGTCCCGGCCCATGCCCCAGACCAGGGTGGGTCGCAGCACGGTGCAGGGGGTCCCGCTCTGCCGGCAAGCCGCGAACAGCGCGGCTTCGGCCTCGACGAGGCGGGCGGCGACGTCGCGCTCGGCGGCATCGGGCGATCGCCCCTTGACGTGCAGGCTGGTCGAACCGAAGGCGACGATGCGGCCGGCACGCACGCGCCCCGAGGCCACGGCGCGGGCGAACGCGTCCAGCGGCCCGAGGCTGAGGGCCGCCTCGAAGCTGTGCGGCTCGTCGAAGCTGTCGAGGCCACTGGCCCGCCATTCGACAGGCCCCTCGCCTGCCCCCGGCTCGCGCGCCTGCCGCGAGACCGCGAGCACCGGCAACGGCAGGCCGCGGCGGCATAGGGCATCACCGATTTGGCCACTGAGGCCGAAGACGAGAAGCGGCGGACGACGCACGGCGGGGCCTCGGAGAACGACGGCGAGGATGCCATGCGGGCCCGCGACCGTGCCGGGCTCGTGCGATGCTCCGCGCCGACCGCGACCACCCGACTGACGATGACCGACGCCCCCAACGCCTCGCCGCCTTCCCGACCGTGGTCCCTGGTGCTGGTGCCGGCGCTCTCGATCGCGGCCTACCTGGCGTTGCGCGCGACCGGTTCGGAGCACGCGCTCGCCTTCACCGCCGCCCTCACCCTGTGGTGCGCGGGCTGGTGGGTGCGCGAGCCGGTGTCGCCCACCGTGACCGCCCTGCTGCCGCTGGCGCTGCTGCCGATGGCCGGCGTGCTGACGCCACAACAGGTGTCGCAGAGCTACGGCAACGAGCTGATCCTGCTGCTGCTCGGCGGCTTCGTGCTGTCGATGGCGGTGGAGAAGAGCGGCGCGCATCGGCGGCTGGCGCTCGGCATGGTGCGCGCGGTGGGCGGCGGCTCCGGCAGGGCGGTGCTGTGGGGCTTCATGATCGCTGCCTCGGCCCTGAGCATGTGGATCTCGAACGCCGCGACCACGCTGCTTCTGCTGCCCGTGGCACTGGCGGTGCTGGCCGACTACCGCGACCAGCGCCTGGCCGCGCCACTGGTCCTCGGCATTGCCTATGCGGCCAGCATCGGCGGCCTCGGCACGCCGATCGGCACGCCGCCCAACCTCGTGTTCATGAGCGTGTACGAACAGACCACGGGCGAGGCCTTCGGCTTCCTGCGCTGGATGGCCATCGGCGTGCCGATCGTCGTGCTGCTGGTGCCGCTGATGGCGCTGTGGCTCGGGCGGAGCCTCGCGGGAACGCCGCGCGCGTCGCTTCCCGAATTGCCGGCGTGGTCGGCGGGCGAGCGCCGCGTGCTGGCGGTGTTCGCCCTGACGGCCGCGGCGTGGGTGTTCCGCGAATTGCCGCACGGGGGTTGGAGCGCGTGGCTCGGTGTGCCTGGCGCCACCGATGCCGGCGTGGCCCTGCTGGGCGCGCTGGCGATGCTGCTGGTCGGCGACGGCCGCGGCGGTCGGGTGCTCGAATGGCGCGACGCCGAGCGCCTCCCATGGGGCGTGCTCGTGCTGTTCGGTGGCGGCATCGCGCTGTCGATGGCCTTCCAATCCTCGGGCCTGAGCGACGTGATCGCCTCCCGGATGGGGGGGCTGGCTGCCCTGCCCCTTCTGCTGATGCTCGTGCTGCTGGTCGGCACCGTGGTGCTGCTTTCCGAGATCGTCAGCAACACCGCGACCGCGGTGCTGCTGATGCCGATCATGGCCAGCGTGGCGGTCGCCATCGACGTTGAACCGGCCCTGCTGATGTTCCCGGCGGTCATGGCCGCCAGCATCGGCTTCATGCTGCCGGTGGCGACGGCACCGAACGCGATCGCCTACGGCTCGGGCCAAGTGCCGGCGCAGCGCATGCTGCGCGAGGGCGCGGTGATGGACCTGCTGGGCGTCGTCGTGGTGTGCGCGGTCTGCTACGCGATGTTCCGCTGAGCGCCGCGCTCGATCAGCCGGCGAGGAAGAGCGCCGCGGCGAGCAGGGCGACCGTCGCCGCGAGGACGGCCAGGCCCAGGCCGCGACCCAGCGGCTTGGAAGGCACAGCCACAACGGCGAGCAAGCCCAGCAGCGCGAGGCCCTGCGGCAGCGGGTGCGCGAGCAGGCCCAGGTCGAACCCGGGCATCGCGACGAGGAACGCGGCCAGCGAGGCAGCGACGACGAGCAGCGCGCCGCCACCGAGGATCGCCGCATAGGCCGCTGCGGCATCGCCAAAGCGGGCATTGAAGGTCGCGACGATCGCGACCGCCGCGCCGATGCCGACCAGGGCTGAGACAACGAGCGCAGCACCCCCATCGAGGCCAGGCAGGCCCGCGAAGAAGGGCGCCCCGGCCAGCACGCCGCGTGCGCCGAGGGCCAGCAGGGCCGCACCCAGCAGGAGGCGGATGCCGTTGCGGCCCCAGCCCTCGCGGCTGACCGCGAACTCGGCGAGTTCGGCCTGCGCCTTGTCGCCGTCGAGCATCCGCCACGGTCGAATGCGCAGCACGAGACCGGTGCTGATCAGCAGGCCGGCGGCACCGACGCCCAAGGTGCCGAGCATGGCACCGTGCGCGGCCGTCGCGGCCACCGGCAGGCCCTGCCACGCGGCAGCACCCGCGATGAGCGCCAAGCCCGGCAACGCATAACCGACGCCGACCAGCACCAGCCCGGCGGTGAGCGCCGAGGCCCCGGCCTGCTGCACGAGCCCGGATAGGCCTTTCGTGGCGGTATCGGTGCCGAGCAGCAGGGCGATCAGGCCGCCGATGAAGTAGAGGAATTCCATGGGCGTCACCTCGGCGGGCGCGGCGACGAGGCCGCGCGCCGCTTACTTCTTTTTCGGGATGTAGAGGTCGGTGATCGTGCCTTCGGCCACTTCCGCCGCCATCGCGACCGTCTCGATCAGCGTGGGGTGCGGATGGATGGTGTGGCCGATGTCGCCGACCTCCGCGCCCATCTCGATCGCGAGGGCGATCTCGCCGATGAGATCACCCGCATTCGTGCCGACCACGCCGCCGCCGATCACGCGGTGCGTCTCGGCATCGAGGATGAGCTTCGTCGAGCCTTCGGTGCGGCCGTTGCCGATCGCGCGGCCCGAGGCCGCCCACGGAAACTTGCCGACCTCGATGGCGAGGCCCTTGGCCTTGGCTTCGGTTTCCGTGACGCCGACCCACGCCACTTCCGGGTCGGTGTAGGCCACCGACGGAATCACGCGCGCGACCCACTCGCGCTTCTCGCCCGCCGCGACTTCGGCCGCGAGCTTGCCCTCGTGCGTGGCCTTGTGGGCGAGCATCGGCTGACCGACGAGATCACCGATGGCGAAGATATGCGGCACGTTGGTGCGCATCTGGCGGTCGACCGGGATGAAGCCGCGCTCGGTCACCTGCACGCCGGCCTTCTCCGCGGCGAGCTTGCCGCCGTTCGGGCTGCGGCCCACCGAGACCAGCACGCGGTCGAACGCCGCGCTGCTCGGCGCGCGCTCGCCTTCGAGACGCGCATGCAAGCCGTCGGGCTTGGCGACGACCTCCGGCACCTTGGTGTTGAGGTGCACGACGACGCCGCGACTCTTGAGCAGGTCGGCCAGCGGCTTGACGAGGTCGAGGTCGGCGCCCGGCATCAGCTGGGGGCCGAGCTCGACGACCGTGACCGCGCTGCCGAGGCCGGCGTACACGCAGGCCATCTCGAGGCCGATGATGCCGCCGCCGACGACCAGCAGATTCTTGGGAATGTCGGCGAGCTGCAGCGCGTCGGTGGAGTCCATCACGCGCGCGTCGCCCCATGGGAAGCCCGGCAGCTTCACCGGCTGCGAACCGGCCGCGATGATCGCCTTCTCGAAGGCGAGGCGCTGGGGGCCATCCGCCGTGGCGATATCGAGCTCGTTCGGCGAGGCGAAGGTGGCCGTTCCCTGCAGAACGCGCACCTTGCGCTGCTTGGCCATGCCGGCGAGGCCCTTGGTGAGCGTTCCGATCACCTTTTCCTTGTAGCCGCGCAGCTTGTCGACATCGATTTTGGGGGCGCCAAAGCTCACGCCCACGGCATCCATGTGCTTCGCTTCCTGGATGACGGCGGCGGTGTGCAGCAGCGCCTTCGAGGGAATGCAGCCGACGTTGAGGCAGACGCCACCGAGCGTCGGATAGCGCTCGATGAGCACCACGTCGAGACCGAGGTCGGCGGCGCGGAACGCGGCGGTGTAGCCGCCGGGGCCGGCGCCGATCACCACCAGCTGGCAGCGGTGGTCGGCGGCCTTGCCGTCGCTGGACGCGGCTTTCGGAGCAGGCGCGGCGGCGGCCGCAGACGGCGGTGCAACAACCGATCCGGCCGGCGTAGCGGGCGCTGGCGCGGCCGGCTTCGGCGCCGCGGCGGGCGTGGCGGCGGCACCGGCTTCGGCGACCTCAAGCGTGGCGATCACGTGGCCTTCCGAGACTTCGTCGCCGAGCTTCACCTTCAGCGCGGTGATCACGCCGGCGGCCGGCGACGGCACCTCCATCGTCGCCTTGTCGCTTTCGAGGGTGACGAGGCCCTGGTCCTTCTTCACCGTGTCGCCGGGCTTCACCAGCAGTTCGATGACGGGGATGCCGGCGCTGCCGCCGATGTCGGGAACCTTGACGTCAATGCTGGCCATGCGTGTTCTCTCTTGAATCAGGCGCCGCGCAGGGCGGCATAAAGATCGGGACGGCGGTCGATGAGGTTGCGGACGCTGCCGTGCTCGCGGGCGCGCTTGAGCGCGGCGCCGTCGAGTTCGGCGACAAGGAGTTGCGCGACGTTCGGCGTCGCGGCCTTCGCGACACCGTCGGCGGCAAAGGCGCTGATGGCGTCATCGCAGGGCGTGAGCACGGCCGACTCGGCGTATTGCTGGTCGAAACTCGCGACGCCGGGGCAGAAGCCCGTGTTGCCGGCGGTGACGACATAGACCTGGTTCTCGACGGTGCGCGCCTGCGCACTGTGGCGAACGCGAAGGTGGCCGCCGCGCAGATCGGTGCAATAGGGAATCGCGAACAGCCACGCGCCCGCGTCGACTTGTGCGCGGCCCAGCTCGGGGAATTCGCTGTCGTAGCAGATCTGCACGCCGACCTTGCCGACCGGCGTGTCGACCGGCGCGACGTCGCGGGCCTCGCCACCCTCGACCGCCCAGCTGCCGGCCTCGCTCGGGGTGATGTGCAGTTTGTCGCGGCGCTGCAGCGCGCCGTCGGGCGTGGCGACCCAGCAGACGTTGCGCGGGCGGCCGTCGATCCACGTCAGGTGCGTGCCGCCGACGAGCGTGAGCCGATGCCGCTTCGCGAGATCCGACAGCAGCGCCGTCCACGCCGGCGTGTGCGCGGAGAGCCGATCCAGCGCTTCGGCGGGCCCGAGCCGCGTCGGCTCGGCGCTGAGCAGCTGGCAGGTGATCAGCTCAGGCACCACGAGCAGCTCGACGCCGTAATCGCCGGCGACGCGCACCCACTCACTGAACTCGCCGGCGAATTCGTCGAAGCCAGACACGCGGCGCTGCGCCCACTGCAGCGCGCCGACCGTGGCGCGCGCCGGGATGGCGTCGGACCCGGACGACAGCGGGATCATCAGAGCAGCAGGCGGCGCAGGTCGCCCAGCGACTTCGCGAGGAAGCTGGTGAATCGCGCGGCGTCGGCGCCGTCGATCACGCGGTGGTCGTAGCTCAAGGACAGCGGGAGCATCAGGCGCGGCGCGAAGTCCTTGCCGTTCCACACGGGCTTGATGCTGCTGCGCGAGACGCCGAGGATCGCGACTTCCGGTGCGTTGATGATCGGCGTGAACGCGGTGCCGCCGATGCCGCCCAACGAGCTGATGGAGAAGCAGCCGCCCTGCATGTCCGCCGGGCCCAGCTTCTTGTCACGCGCCTTCTTGCTGATCTCCCCCAACTCACGGGCGAGATCAAGAAGCCCCTTCTGGTCGCAGTCGCGGATCACCGGCACCACGAGGCCGTCCGGCGTGTCGACCGCGATGCCGATGTGGAAGTAGCGCTTCAGCACGAGCGTGTCGCCGTCGAGCGAGGCGTTGAACTTCGGGAAGGCCTTCAGCGCGGCGACCGCGGCCTTGATCAGGAACACCAGCGGCGTGAGCTTCGTGTCCTTGCTCTCTTCGCCGAGCTGCCTGCGGAAGGCCTCCATCTCGGTGATGTCGGCATCGTCGAACTGGGTGACGTGCGGGATCATCGCCCAGTTGCGGGCGAGGTTCTGGCCGGACAGCTTCTGGATGCGCGAGAGCGGCTGGGTCTCGACCGGGCCGAACTTGGCGAAGTCGACCTTCGGCCACGGGATGAGGTTCAAGCCACCGCCACCAGCGCCGGCACTGGGCGCGGCCATCGGCACGCCCTCCGCCATCACCTTCTTGACGAAGGCCTGCACGTCTTCCTTGGCAATGCGGCCACCGCGACCGCTGCCGGCCACTTTCGCGAGGTCGACGCCCAGCTCGCGGGCGAACACGCGCACGGCCGGCGAGGCGTGCGGCACCTTGTCGGGCATCAGCGATTCGGCGGTGAAGGCGATTGGCGGCGTGCTCGGCGGCAGTGCCTCCGGATCGACGCCCGGCGTGTTGGCGAGGGCCGGAGCGGGACCGATGGCGACGGGTGCAGCGGCGACGGCCGCTGCGGGTGCGCGCTCCGCAACCGCGGCCGGGGCAGGTACGGGCGCCGGCGTGGGCTTCGACGCGGGGGCGGGCGCGGCCACCGGGGCCGGTGCTGCAGCGCCCTCCTCGACCTCGATGCGCGCGACGACGTGGCCTTCGCTCAGCGCATCGCCGAGCTTCACCGTGATCTCGCGGACGATGCCGGCGAACGGCGACGGCACTTCCATCGTGGCCTTGTCGGATTCCAGCGTGACGAGGCCCTGGTCCTTCTTCACCCGGTCGCCCACGGCGACGAGCAATTCGATGACGGGAACGTCGCTGCTGTTGCCGAGGTCGGGCACCTTGGCGTCGCGGATATCGGCCATGTCCCCTCCGAGGGACGCAAACAAGGCCCGCATTCTGGCCTCCGCGCCGATGGGGCGCCATCCCTGCCGGCCCCGGGTCGGCTCCAAGGGGCCCGCATACGTTTACAGCGGGGCCGATTCACGCCCTGGGGACGCGCCCTTGCCATCCCGAGGACAAATCCTTGGCGTTCGCTGCACTGCGACATGCGCCGTCTTACGCTGCGGCCGGTGACCCCGCCGCGCTGCCCCCTCGCCTTACCAAGGATCTCCCCGATGCGTACCCCTCTCGCCCTCTCCTCGATCGCCCTCGCCACCGCGCTGGCGTCCACCACTGTCTCCGCGCAGGACTTCGCCGTCCGCGCCGGCTTCGCCAACGTCAACCCGAAGTCGGACAACGGCACGCTTGCCGGCGCCGCGGCCTCCATCGACAGCGACTCGCAGGCCATTCTGGGCGCCTCCTATTTCTTCGATAACGGCGTCGAGCTGACGTTCGACATGCCGGTGAGCAAGTTCGAGCACACGGTCACGCTGGCCGGCCTCGGCCAGGTCGTCACGCTGAAGCACCAGCCCATCAGCCTCGGCGCCAACTGGCATTTCCTCGGTGGTGACGAGGGCGGATTCAGCCCCTACGCGGGCCTGGGCTACAACTGGACCTCGCTGTCCGACGTCCGCGGCATCAACGCCTTGGCCGGCGCGCCGGTCGATGTCGATGATTCGAACGGCCTGACCGCGGCGTTCGGCGCCGACTTCCTCGCCAGCGACCGCTGGTTCATCCGCGGCGAAGCGCGCTGGATCGACTTCGACTCCGAAGCAACCCTGGCCGGCGCCGGGATCGGCACCGCGAACGTCGATCCGTGGGTGTACTCGCTGCAGGCCGGCCTGCGCTTCTAAGGTCGCGGCACGGGCCGGGCCGCAGGCGCCGGCCCGGCCCCGAGGGCGGCAACCGCCGCCTGTCATGCAAGGCCCGCGACGCTCTGGCAGGATGCCGGCAGCCTTCTTGCGCCGAGCCAATGAACGTCCGGTTCCTCCTCCAGCCGCCCCACCGGGCGCTCGCGGTCTTCGCACTCGCGGTCGCCACCACCTTGCTCTTCCTCGGAACCAGAGGTCTATGGGATCCGGACGAGGGCCGCTTCTCGAACGTGGCACTGCAGATCCTGCGGAGCGGCGATTGGATCAGCCTCTACCGGCATCACGAGACCCTGCATTTCACCAAGCCGCCAGTCACCTATTGGGCGATCGCGGCCAGTGTCTCGGCACTGGGTTGGAACGAATGGGCGGTGCGGCTGCCCGGCGCATTGGCCCATCTCGGCATCGTGGCGCTGCTGTTGCGCATCGGCCGGCATTTCGCGCCGCGGCGGCCGTGGCTGCCGGCACTGGTGTATGCGACGTTCCCGCTGACGATGCTGGCGAGCGGCATCGCCACCACCGACACACCCCTGGCCTTCGCAACCACGCTCGCGTTCGCCTGCTACGTGATCGCGCGTTTCGAGTCGCGGCCGGCATGGATGCTCGGCATGTGGGCGGGCTTCGCACTCGCCTTCATGACCAAGGGGCCGCCGGGCCTGATCGGCTTGGCCGCCGTGTTGGTGCTGCATGCCTTCGGCCGACGCGACGCGGGGCTGCCCTCGCTGCGCCTCGGGTGGGGGCTGCCCCTGTTCGTGGTGCTGGGCTTCAGCTGGTACCTGGTGGTCGTGGTGAAGCACCCCGGCCTGCTCGAGTACTTCGTCCATCACGAGGTGGTGGCCCGCGTGGCTTCCGACGTCCACGGCCGCTATCCGGAATGGTGGGGCGGGCTCTACGTTTACGGGTTGACCTTGGGTCTCGGCGCCTTGCCGTGGTGGCCCTGGGCCTTGGCCGCCTGGCGGCGCGGTGGGGGCACCTTCCGGGACGCCGCACCGACGACGCGCCTGCTGCTCGCTTGGCTCGGAGTCGGCCTGCTGGTCTTCATGCTCGCCCGCTCGCGCCTTCCGCTCTACGTGCTCCCGCTGTTCGCACCGCTGGCCCTGCTGATCGGCCGCGCCCTCGAGGCTGCGCCGCTGGGACGCGCCCGCTGGGCGGCGGTGGCCGCGGTGTTGGCTCTGGTCATCGGCGTGAAGGTGCTGCTGGCCTACCTGCCGCAGGTGGCGGAAGCCTTGCCGGCGCGCACGGCGGAACGCCTGCCGCTGCACAAGAACGCGCGGGAATGGGCCGAACGGCTCGATGCCGTCGTGCCTTATCGCATCGAGGAAGTGGTCTTCGTCAACGACATGGCCCGCTACGGATTGAACCTCTACCTCCATGCCGAGATCGAGAAGACCGACGTCGACGGCGATCTCGCCAGCAAACCGATCTCGGACGCGCCGTTCGACGATGTGCTCGGACACGAACTCCGCGAGAAGCAGCCGCCCGGCAGGGTGTTCGTGATGCGCCCCGCGATGGCGGCTCGCTTCGAAGCCGAGGCACGCGACGCCGGAGTGATGCCGACACGTTTGGGCGCGGTGCGCGATCGCGTGGTCTACACCCTCGCCCCCCAGGGCACCCCCTAGATCGGGCGGGACAAGGCATCGACGGCGTCGCCCTTGGCCGACTGGTACAGGGGTTCGACGAGGCGGCGGAGCATCGCCCGGTCGCGCGCCGGGAACACGCCGCTGCGGCGGCAGCGGGCGAGCAGCAGCGCGTGGTCCTGGGCCCGGCCCATCCGATCCGCCAGGTCGGCGATGCCCGGCGTGCCGTGGTCGCGATCTGGCGCCACGCGCGCCAGCGTGCTCTCCTGCTGGCGAAGCCGACGCAGGCGGCGGCGCAGGGTGTGCCAGGCTTCGGCATCCGCGCTTCCCCGGGCCTCCTTGAGCGCCTTTCGCAGGCGCTTGCGCGAGTGGGCTTGCGCGGCCTCGATGTCGGCGTCGCGCACCGAAGCCCACGGGAGCAGGCCAATCCGGGCCTGCGCCTGCTGCAGCCGCGACCGACGGCGCGCGAAATCCGGATCACGCGCCAGGGCCGTGGTGAGTCGACGGGCCCGCAGCACGGCGACGAAAGCGCAGAGGCGCTCGCATTCGATCGGGCCGATCACCGCATCCCGTGAGAGGTGCAGCAGCCCATCGCGCAGGGCGTCGGCATCGCGAAGGGCGGAGAGCCCGCGGCACAGGCTGCGCAACGAGGCGTCGAGGCGTCTCACCGACGGCGTGGCGGAGAACGAGGCCCCCGCGAGCGCCAGCAGGGCGCGCACGCGGCGGATGGATTTCCGCGCCTGATGGATGCCTTGATGGCGCTCTTCGCCGGGGCGCGCCAACTGGCGCGCCGCCCGCTCCAACTCCTGCTCGGCTTCCGCCTGAAGCAACGCCCCCAGACCCACGATCGCCCCACCACGACTTCGACGCGCTGCAGGCTAGCAGGCCGTCGGCGCGCGAAGGTTACAGCGCGGTCGGTGGGGCTCAGCCGGCGCGCGACGCGCGGCGCGCCTCGCGTTGCGCCTTCAGGTGGTCGCGCAGTTCGTCCGGGACGATGCGGCCGTCGCGGTCGCGGTCGATGATGGCGAAGCGGCCGGCGAGCTGCGGCGCCTCGGTGCCGATCTCGGCCATGGTCAGGCTGCGGTCACCGTCCACGTCGAGGAAGGCGAAGCGCGCGCGCATCGCCTCGCGCTGGGCCTTGGCCAGGTCGCGACGCGTGGCCGCGAGCCGGGCGGCCTTGCGAAGTTCCTCCGGGGCAAGGCGCTGGTCGCCATTGCGATCAATGCGCTCGAAGCGCTCGGCCAAACGGGGGGCCGTAGCGGCTTCGGCACGATCGATCACGCCGTCGCGGTTGCGGTCGAGCTCGGCGAAGCGGCCACCCGGCGTCGCGCCAGGCCCTGGGCGGGCGGGGCCAGCGCTGGCGATGGACGCCGCCAGCAGGGTGATCGCGAGGGCAAGCAGGAGAGGACGGGACATGGCGGGACTCCTTCGGGTGGTGAGTCCCTCAACGCGCCACGCGCGCATCGGTTGACCGGCCGACCGGGCGCCTTGGATCAGCGCCGGGCCAGCCAACGCCCGCGGCGACCCATGGGCGTCGCGCCCGGCCCGAAGGTCCGCTCTTCGAACCACAGCCCGTCGTCGCCCACCAGCACCACGGTGCTGGCCCGCGTGCCATAGGCCTCGCCGCGGATGAAGGCGGCCGAGAGCCGGCGCTCCCATTCGAGCCCCAAGCCGGTGTCCGGCAGCAGGGCATCCGGCGCTTCGTGTGGATCGGCAAGCGCCTCGAAGAGGGGTTCGAGCAGGTCGCCGCCTTCGCGCGGCGTGCGTCGATCGGCACCGGTCAGCCATCGCGTCATCGCCGCACGCAGGGCCTCGGTCTTTGGCCACGGCGTGTCGATGTCGGCGTTCGACAGCGCATGCACCCCGGGCGCCAGGGTCCGCGCACCGTGCGCGGGATGGTTGGACGCGTAGTGGGCGGCGCCATCCCACAGCAGCAGGTTGAAGCGGCCGTACTCCGACGCGATCGGCTGCAAGGCGTCGAGGTAGGGGCTCGCCGTCGCCGTGCCGAGGACGAAGTCGGCCACGAGCGCGCCCCGCGATCGTGCGAATGTTTCCGCGCGGCCGAGGCGAACGTTGGTGACCGCGGCGACGCGCCCATCGCGCGCCACCTGCAGCCAGCCGCCGCCGGCCTGCAGATCGCGGCCGCCATAGGTGGCTTCATCCCCATCGAGGAAGCCGGCCGCCGCGGTCGGGCGCGCGTGGAACTCGTCGCGATTGCCGGCGAGCACGAAGCGCCAACGCGGGTGCGCGTCGACGGCGACAGCGATCAGGCACATGCGCGTTCGCTCTCCGGTGCGCGCAAGGCCGCGGACAGCGCCGCCCACGCATCGGCTTTCTCCACGAACGAACGGGCGGCGTGCGCCGGGCTCGTGGAGGGCAGGCGCAGCACGCGCATCGCGGCAAGGCGCGCCGCCAATGCCGGGGCCACGTGGCGATCGAACAGCCGCGCTGCGGTGCCGCCGTTCAAGGCGATGACACGAAGGCCGACGTGACTCGCCAGCAGGCCGGTGATGTCGTTCACCGCGACGCTGGCCGGCGCGATGGCGCTGTCGAGGCTGCCCTCGCGCTCACATTCGGCGAGGACGTCCCAGAGGGCGACGCCGGCCTCGCCGAGCGCCGCGAGGCGCTCCGCATACGGGGCACGAGACGGCACCGCGAACAGCGCCTGCATCAGCGGCCAGAAGGCATTGCGCGGATGCGCGTAGTACTGACCGGCGCGCAGCGAGGCCACCCCCGGCATCGACCCGAGGACGAGGGCGCGCGGGACGGCGGGAATCGCGGGAGCGAAAGACGCGATGCGTGACATGCCGCGAGCCTAGCGAGGTGGGCCGCGACAGGCGTCAGCGCGACGTCCGCGAAGCGGCCTCGTGCCGGAGCGCCTCGCGAACGCCGGCGGCGAGGCCCGGCTGGTCGGCGAACACCCCGGTGACGCCGGCTTCGGCCAGCTGGCGGACCAGCGCCTCCGGCGGCTGCTCACGGCCTTCGGCGTCGACGAAGCGGTAGGGCGGCTCGGCCCGCACCGTGTAGGCATGCACCGCGAAGCCCAACCGTCGCGCCTCGGCCAGCCAGGGCGCCATCGACGCACCGAGCCGCGGCCTCGGGTCGGCCGCACCGGCCGGCGCGGGCGTGGCCTGCACGAGGCTGGCGATCCACGGCCCAAGGCCATCGACGTCGCGGCGCAGGGCAGACAGCGCGGCCGGGGTCACGAGCTTGCCGTAATGCGTGGCGGCACCGAAGCCCGGCACCGTCGCCGCCAGCGCGCCATAACGCGCCGCGAGGTCGTCGCCCTGCGCGGCGAACCACACGAGGTCGTAGGGCTGGCCGAAGTTGGTCGTCGCCGGATCGCTGCTGCCCGAGGTATCGCCCACCAGCAGCACCAGAGGCAGCGAGACGCCCGCCTTCGGCATCAGCGTGTGCCGGAGGCGGCGGAGGTTGTCGATCTCGAAGCTCTGGATGAACACCCGCGCCGGATCGGTGAAGTCGAGACGCACCAAGGCCTGGACCAGCATCGCGCTGGTGTCCATCGCGATGGGCGTGCCGTCGAGGTGACGGCCCTCATGCAGGAAGAAGGTGGGGTGCTTGGTCTCGGGGTAGATGCCGATCGGCCGACCGAGGCGTTCGCCCTCCGCCTTCGCCAGCGCGACCACCTCGTCGAGGGTCGCGATGCCGAAGCGTCCGTCGTAGGCGGTGTTCGCCACGCGCACGTCCGGGCGCGTCTCGCGCGCACGCAGCTGGCGGATCTCGTCGAGCGTGAAATCCTCGGCGAACCAGTCCTCGATCCACACGCCGTCGATCTTCTTGCGCGCCTTCCGGTCGGTAAACTCCGGGCGTGCGGCGACATCGGTGCTGCCGGAGAGCGCGTTCTCGTGGCGGGCCACCAGCACGCCATCGCGGGTTGGCACGAGGTCGGGCTCGATGAAATCGGCGCCCTGCGCGATCGCGAGCCGGTAGGCCTCGAGCGTGTGTTCGGGGCGCTCGCCCGAAGCGCCACGATGGGCGATCACGAGCAGGGGCGATGCAAGGGCGAGGGGCATGCCCGCGAGCATAAGCGCGAGCAGGGCGACGGGGGCGGCCAAGCGCCAGGTGGCGGGAAACGCGAACATCGTCGCAGTGTCGCGCCACCGGGTTTCGGCAGGGTGACGGTCCACGTGCTAGAACGCGGCATGCCCGCGCCCCTTTCGCCCGCCGCCCTGGTGCCGACCCCTCTACCGGTCGAGGCGCTTGCCGAGCGGGCGCGAGCGGCCCTGCCGGCGCTGCGCGAGGGCCGCTGCCGATTGGTGGTCGATGGCGACCGGCTGGTGATGCAGGGCGGAACACTTCCGGACGCCGAATCCGCGCTGCTCGACGCACTGCTCGACCAGCACGCCCGGCTGCTACAGCTGGGCGCGGCGCTGGCCGACGCCGAGCGGACGGCGCAGGTGCAGAAGGCGCTTTACGCCATCAGCGACCTCGCCGCGTCCGACCTCGACATGGACGCGATGCTGCTCGCGCTGCATCGGGTGATCGGCGGGCTGATGTATGGCGAGAACCTCTTCATCGCGCTGCATCGGCCGGAGACGGACGAGGTGGAGTTCCTCTACTACGCGGACACCGAGGAGCCGGACGTGCGTGCGGCGGACATGCCTTTCCGTCGCCTGTCCGACCTCGAAGGCACCTACACCTACCGGGTCTTCGAGACCGGACGGGCACTGCGCGGCGCACCGGACGAGATCGACGAACAGGTCGGCCTCCCGATGCGCCGGGTCGGCCCCCGCAGCGCCGACTGGCTGGGGGTCCCGATGCTTGCCGACGGTCAGGTGCGCGGCGTGCTCGTCGTGCAGGCCTACGTCCAGCGCCCGCGCTACACCGAGGCCGACCAGGCCCTTCTCGGCTTCGTCGGCAGCCACATCCTCACGGCGCTCGAGCACAAGCGCGCCCAGGAAGAACTGGAGCGTCGCGTGGAGCTCCGCACCCGCGAACTCACGGCCGAGGTGCAGGCGCGCGAACGGGGCGAGCGCCTGCAGCGTGCGCTGTACCGGATCGCCGAACTGGCGAACTCGGATCTCGATACGCACGCATTCTTCCGGACGCTCCAGGAGATCGTTGGCGGCTTCATGCCCAGTCGCAATTTCTACGTCGCGCTGATCGACGAGACGGGGCAGCATTTCGATTTCCCGTACTTCGCCGACGAATTCGAGACGAACCCGGGGCGGACGCAGGCCAAGACCGGCGTGACCGCCTACGTCTACCACCGCGCCCGGCCCTTCCTGGTGGACCTGGACACGGCGGGCGGGCGCGCAGCCTTCGAGGTCGTCGCCGCAACCGGGGCCTTCGCGGGCACCACGCCGGGCCCGACTAAGAGCTGGCTCGGCGTTCCCCTGCTCCGCGAAGGCCGCGCCTTCGGCGTGCTGGTGGTGCAGAGCTACACCGCCGGCCTGGTCTACTCCGCCGCCGACGAGGAGCTGCTGACCTTCATCGCCCACCAGGTGGCAAGCACGTTGGAGCGCCACCAGTCCGCCGAAGCATTGCGGCGCGCCAACGCCGAGCTGGAACATCGCGTCGGTGAGCGCACCCAGGCGCTCCTCGAGCAGATCGCCGTGCGCGAGCGGATGGAGGAGCAGCTCAAGCACCAGGTGCTGCACGACGGGTTGACGGGCCTGCCGAACCGCGCCTACCTGCGCGAGCACCTGGCGCGCGCGATCAAGCGCCTGCAGCGCGATCCCGAGGCCCGCTTCGCCCTGCTGTTCATGGACCTCGACCGCTTCAAGATCATCAACGACAGCGCCGGCCACGCCGTCGGCGATGCGCTGCTGGTCGAAGTGGCGCATCGCTTCTCGCGCAGCGTTCGCGGGCCGGACATGGTGGCGCGCCTCGGCGGCGACGAGTTCGCCATCCTGATGGACCACGTCGACGGTGCGGACGACGCAGTGCGCCTCGCACAACGGGTCATCGCTGCGCTCTCCGGGCCGATGGAAATCCTCGGACGCACGGTTTTCACGGGCGTCAGCATCGGCATCGCGATCGGCCACGAACGCTACAACTCGCCGGAGGACATGCTGCGCGACGCGGATATCGCGATGTATCGCGCGAAGAAGAGCAGCGACCGCCGGTTCGAGGTCTTCGACGAAGCCCTGCATGACAAGGCGCTCGCGCTCCTCGAGCTGGAAAGCGACCTGCGCTTCGCCATCCTGCGGCGCGAGTTCGAGCCCTGGCTGCAGCCCATCGTCGCGCTCGACGACGGCCGCATCCTCGGCTGGGAGGCCTTGATGCGCTGGCGTCATCCGGCACGCGGCGTCCTCGCGCCGGGGGCCTTCCTCGACGTGGCCGAAGCCAACGGCAGCCTCGAGGCGATCGACTGGCTCATCTTCGAACAGGTCTTCGCCTTGGCCCCGGGGCTCCTCGACGACGGACAGTACATCAACATCAACGTGTCGCCCCGGCATTTCCGCATGGGCGACTTCGCCGCACGCTTCATCAAGCGGCTGGAAGCGCACCGCGTCGCGCCGTCGCAGATCCGCATCGAGGTCACTGAAGGTGCCTTCATCGGCCACCAGGACCGTGCCGGCGACACCATCGACGCGCTGGCGCGGCACGGCATCAAGGTCGCGCTGGACGACTTCGGCACCGGCTATTCGTCGCTCGGCTATCTGCACCGGTTCCGGCTCCACACGGTCAAAATCGACCGCAGCTTCATCGCGGCGATGAGCCCGGGCAGCGCCGCCATCGTATCCGCCATCATCGGCCTCGCGAAGGCACTGAACCTCGAAGTGGTGGCAGAAGGCATCGAGGACGAACGCCAGCGCGCCGCCTTGCTTAAGCTCGGTTGCGGCATCGGTCAAGGCTGGCTGTTCTCGAAGCCCCAGCCGCCCGCACACTGGAGCCGCGGCGCCGCCTGAGCCGATGCGGAAGATCGTTCACATCGACATGGACGCGTTCTATGCCTCGGTGGAGCAGCGCGACGACCCCGCACTGCGCGGCAAGCCGGTGGTCGTGGCCTGGAAGGGCGCACGCTCGGTGGTCTGCGCCGCCAGCTACGAGGCCCGCAAGTTCGGCGTGCGCTCGGCGATGCCCGCCATCCGCGCCGAGCGCCTCTGCCCGCAGGCCATCTTCGTACCGCCGGACTTCGGGCGATACAAGGCCGTGTCAAAGCACGTGCGCGAGATCCTCGAACGCCACACGGACCTGATCGAACCCCTGTCGCTCGACGAGGCCTACCTCGACGTCAGCAGCAACAAGCAGGGCCTCGCGACCGCCACCGAAGTGGCGCAGGCGATCCGCGCCAGCATCCGCGAGGAGCTGTCGCTCACCGCGTCGGCCGGCATCGCCCCGAACAAGTTCGTCGCCAAGATCGCCTCCGACCATCGCAAGCCCGACGGCCTGTTCGTCGTGCGCCCCGAGCGCGTGCTGTCCTTCCTCACGCCGCTGCCCGCCGCAAGGCTGCCCGGCGTCGGCCAGGTGATGGCCGAGAAACTCGCGGCGCTTGCCATCCATACCGTCGGCGAACTGCGGGCCGTGCCAACGCCGCTGCTGGTGCACAAGTTCGGACGCTGGGGCCTGAAGCTCGCCGAACTCGCCCGCGGCATCGACGACGAACCGGTGGTGCCTTCGCGCGTGCGCCAGTCCATCTCGTCCGAGGACACCTTCAGCGAGGACCACTTCCTCGATGAGCTCGGGCCCACGATCACGCGACTGGCAGAGCGCGTCTGGGCGCTCGCCCAGCGGGAACCGCGGCGCGCCCGCACCGTGCAGCTCAAGCTGAAGACCTCGGACTTCCAGACCCTCACCCGCAGCCTGAGCCCCGAAGCCATGCCCACCAGCGCGCAGTCGCTGGCCGAAGTGGCGCTGGCGCTGCGCGATCGCGTCGACCTGCCGCCGCGCACGCGATTTCGCCTCGTGGGCGTGGGCCTCGCGCATTTCGACGACCCCGTCCACTCGCCGCAGGACGCGCTGTTCCGAGCCGACGCCACCGTCGCGGCCGACTCGCCCCGCCCCTGCTAGTCTCCGGGGCCCGTCATCGCACTGGAGTCGCCCATGCGTCTTCGCGCCGTCCCGCTGGCCCTCGGCCTCGCGTTCGTCACCGCTCTCCCCGCCTTCGCCCTCACCCCTCCGGCCACGCCGGCGGTGCAGCGCGAGGAAGTGGGCAACCGCATCAGCGAGAACATCCCCGCGCCGTCGGCCGAACTGCTCGAGCAGCTCAACCGCTACCAGAACACGCGCGGCGCCAACTTCGCCGGCTGGTCGGGCAATGACGCGATCCTCGTCACCACGCGCTTCGGCGAGACCAACCAGGTGCACGTGGTGCGCCAGCCGCTCGGCATGCGCGAGCAGCTCACGTTCTATCGCGAACCCACCGTCGCCGTGCAGGCGCAGCCGGGCCGCGGCGGCTTCGTGTTCGGCAAGGACGAGGGCGGCTCCGAATTCTGGCAGCTCTACCGCTACGACCTCGCCACGCGCGAGGCCACGCGCATCACCGACGGCCAGCGTTCGCGCAACGAGTCGCCGCTGTGGTCGCACGACGGCACGCAGGTGGCCTTCACCAGCACCATGCGCAACGGCCGCGACAGCGACATCTGGGTGAAGACCGGCGATGCCCCGGCGCGCGTGGTGCTGCAGGAAGGCGGCACGTGGTTCGCCACCGATTTCTCGCGCGACGGCAAGAAGCTCCTCGTCACCAAAACCGTGTCGATCAACGAGAGCTACCCCGGCGAGCTCGACCTCGCCACCGGCAAACTCGAAATGTTCCCCGTCGATGGCGGCAAGGCCGCCTTCGGCCCGTTCCGATACGCCCCGGACGGCAAGGGCGCCTACTACACCAGCGACGAAGGCACCGAGTTCCGCACGCTGCGCTACCACGCGCCGGGCATGGCGAAGCCCTTGATGCTGAGCGAAAACATCCCGTGGGACGTCACCGGCTTCGACATCGCCGACGACGGCAAGCACCTCGTGTTCGCCACCAACGAGGACGGCATTGGCAAGCTGCACCTGCGCACCCTGCCCGACCATCGCGAAATCGCGCTGCCCGAGCTGCCGGTCGGCGTGATCGGCGGCATCGCGTTCTCGCCGGACGGCACCCGCGTCGCGCTGACGCTGAATACGGCGACATCGCCCAGCGACGTGCACGTGATCGACATCGCCGCGAAGTCCCTCACGCGCTGGACGCAAAGCGAAGTGGGTGGCCTCGACACCTCGCGCTTCGTCGCGCCAAGCCTGATCCGCTACGAAAGCTTCGACGGCCTCTCGGTGCCCGCCTTCTACTACCGCCCCGCGAACGTGCCGGCCGGGCGCAAGCTGCCGGTGGTCATCCAGATCCACGGCGGCCCCGAGGCGCAGGCCTTCCCGACCTTCAGCCCGAGCATCCAGTACCTCGTCAATGAGCTCGGCATCGCCGTGCTGGTGCCGAACGTGCGTGGCTCGGCCGGCTACGGCAAGAGCTACCTGCAGCTCGACAACGGCTTCAAGCGCAAGGACTCGGTGAAGGACATCGGCGCGCTTCTTGATTGGGTCGCAAACCAGCCCGAGCTCGACGCCGAGCGCGTCGGCGTCTTCGGCGGCAGCTATGGCGGCTACATGGTGCTGGCTTCGATGGTCGATTACGCCGACCGCATCGCCGCCGGCGTCGACGTGGTGGGCATCAGCCACTTCGCCACCTTCCTCGAAGCCACCGAGAGCTACCGCCGCGACCTGCGCCGCGTGGAGTACGGCGATGAGCGCGACCCGGCCATGCGCGCCTTCATGGACCAGATCGCCCCGCTCAACAACGCCGCGAAAATCACCTCGCCGCTGTTCGTCGCCCAGGGCGCCAACGATCCGCGCGTGCCGCTCTCCGAGGCCGACCAGATCGTCGAGGCGGTGCGCGGCAACGGCCGCGACGTCTGGTACCTCGTGTTCAAGGACGAGGGCCACGGCTTCGCGAAGAAGAGCAACGCCGACTGGTTCAACGCTGCCACCGTGATTTTCTGGCAACGCCACCTGCTGGCCGAGTAAGCCGCTTCAGTCGCCGGGCTCGATCCACGCGCGCGCGCGCTGGACGGCCCGGCGCCACTCCCGAACAACACGCTCCCGCTGCGCCGGCTCAATCGTCGGGTCGAAGCGCCGGTCGCGCTGCCACAGCGCGGCGATCTCCGCGGTGTCGCGCCACACGCCCACCGCCAGCCCGGCAAGGAAGGCCGCGCCCATCGCCGTGGTCTCGTTGACCATCGGGCGCTCGACAGGAACGCCGAGCACGTCGGCCTGGAACTGCATCAGGAAGCCGTTGGCCGCGGCACCGCCGTCGACCTTCAGCATCGCGAGCGCCAAGCCGGCGTCCTCCTGCATCGCGACGAGCACGTCGTGCGCCTGCAGGCCGATCGATTCCAGCGTCGCTCGGACCAGATGGGCACGACCGCTGCCGCGCGTGAGCCCCAGCACCGTGCCGCGCGCGTACATGTCCCAGTGCGGTGCCCCGAGGCCGACGAAGGCCGGCACCACGACCACTCCGCCGCTGTCGGGTACGGACTGCGCCAGCGCTTCCGAGTCCTCGACGCGATCCAGCACGCGCATTTCGTCGCGCAGCCACTGCATCGCGGCACCGGCGACGAAGATGCTGCCTTCCAGCGCGTAGTCGACGCGGCCGTCCAGCCCCCAAGCGATGGTGGTGAGCAGGCCGTGCTTCGAAGGCACGCGCTTCGCGCCGGTGTTCATCAGCATGAAGCAGCCGGTGCCATAGGTGCTCTTCACCATGCCGGGTTCGAAGCACGATTGCCCGAACAGCGCGGCCTGCTGGTCGCCCGCGCAACCGGCGATCGGGATGGCCACACCGTCGAATAGGCCGGGGGCGATGTGGCCGAACACGCCGCTCGACGGGCGCACCTCGGGCAGCATCGCCGAGGGGATGTCGAGCGCGTCGAGCAGGGCCTCATCCCATCGCAGTGCGTCGATGTCGAACAGCATCGTTCGCGAGGCGTTCGAGACATCCGTGGCGTGCACCCGCCCGCCGGTGAGCTTCCACAGCAGCCAGGTGTCGACGGTGCCGAACAGCAGTTCGCCGCGGCGCGCGCGCTCCCGTGCGCCGGGGTGCTGGTCGAGGATCCACTGCAGCTTCGTCGCCGAGAAATAGGCGTCGATGACGAGGCCGGTGCGTTCGCGCACGTGCGCCTCGAAGCCGCGGGCCTTGAGCGCATCGCAGAGGCCGGCCGTGCGCCGGCATTGCCAGACGATGGCGTTGCCCAGGGGCTTGCCGGTGTCGCGCTCCCACACCAGCGTGGTCTCGCGCTGGTTGGTGAGGCCGATGGCGGCCACCTCGTCGGCGCGAACACCGGCCTTGTCCAGCAGGGCGCGGGCCACGCCGATCTGCGTCTCCCAGAGCGCCATCGGGTTGTGCTCGACCCAGCCCGGCTGCGGGTAGATCTGGTCGAACGCCTGCTGCGCCACGGCGACGACCTTCGCCGCGCGGTCGAACAGGATCGCGCGCGAGCTGGTGGTGCCCTGGTCGAGGGCCAGCACATAGCGTTTGTCCATCACGGATGCTCCTCGAAGTACTCGTCGAACTTGGCCTGCGCGTCCGGCCCGAACAGGATCTCGCAGGCCTCCATCAGGCCTTTCGCGGCGCGGATGTCCTCGCGGCGCACGACGAGGGCGATCTTCGAGCGCCGGCGCAAGAAATCCTCGAGCTTGGTGATCATCTCCTGCTGCTTGGCGAGCCGGATCTCGCAGCGCAGGTAGTCGGTGCCTTCGATCAGCACCTCGGCCTGCCGCGGGTCCTCGCGGATCTCCGCCAGCAGCTCGAAGGCCTGCTGGTCGTAGCGACGCCACAGGCGGCTGCTCAGGCGCTCGATCGACTGCGGCGAGGTGTAGCTGTCGAGGTCCATCAGCCGGGCCTGGTGAAGGTATTCCTCGCGCACGCTCGGGTGCGGTTCGCCGTACCAGCGGTAATCGGCATGCGGCAGCGCGATCCCCATCGCCGCGACGTGTTCCGCGATTTCATCACCGACGTTGATGCAATCGGTGAGCTTTCCGCCGAACACGCTGAGGTGTGCGTTGGCCGGGTTCACGTCGATCTGGTGCCGGCGCGACATCTGCAGCCAGTCGTCGCCATCGGCGGCCGTGCCGTCCGTCTTCACCACCAGCGGCCGCACGCCGCAGCGTTCGGCGATGATGTCGGCGCGGGTCAAGGGCTTCGCGAGGTTCAGCCGCTTGTTGATGTTGTCGAGGACGAACTGCCGATCCTCGTCGGTCACGCCGGTGTGCGGTGATGCCACCCGCGTGTCGGTGGTGCCGACGCAGGTGCGCAGGCCCATCGGGATGGCGAAGAACAAGCGGCCGTCGTCGGCGAAGAAGGTCAGGATGCGCCGGCTGGAGGTGATGCGCGGCACGACGAGGTGGATGCCCTTGGAGAAGACATGGCGATGCGCCGTGCGTTCTCCGGTCAGCCCGTTGTGGGCGTCGACGAAGGGCCCGGCGGCGTTGACCAGTACCGTCGAGCGGATCTCGAACGCCGCGCCGGACATCCCGTCGCGCGCCCGCGTCACCCATTCGCCGTCGACCCGGCTCGCGCCCAGCGATTCGACGTAGTTCGCCGCGATGCAGCCGCGGTCCATCGCCGAGCGCACGAACTGGAAGACGAAGCGGGCGTCGTTGTCGTGCAGGTAGGCGTCGGAATACTCGAGCCCGCCGGCGTAGCGCGCCGTGCCCACCACCGGCTCCTCGCGCTCGATCGTGGCTTTCGACAGCCATCGCGGCGGCGCGGTGCGGGCATCGCCGAAGAGCCAGTAGAGCCACGCGCCAGCCCAGACGAGGCGCGGCGGGAAGCGGAAGCCGCGATCCAGCGTCGAGAAGAAGCGGATAGGGAGCACCCGCGAGGGGTAGGCGTCCAGCAGCCGGTTGCGGCTCCGACAGAGGTCGCGCACCAGGCCGAATTCGCGGCTCTCGAGGTACTTGATGCCACCCCAGGCGAGGTTGCTCGAATGCTGGCTGGTGAAGCCGGCGAAGTCGCGCTGGTCAATCAGCGCCACCGAGGCGCCCTTGCCCGAGAGCGCCGCGGCGGCGACGGCACCGTTGATGCCGCCGCCGATCACCAGCACGTCGAAGCGCCGCGCGGCGAGCTTTCCGAGATTGCTGCGACGCAGCTGCATGCGCGCTCCGGCGGATCGACGGACCGGGCCGGCCCGCTGCCAGTCTAGCGCCGGAGGCCGAAGGCGCCGACGGGCCCGCCGTTCGTCAAGGCTCGACCGCCACGGGGGCCGCGACGCTGAAGCGCGGCAGCATCAGCTGCGCATCGTGACGGCCGGCGTCCTCGGGCGTTTGTCGGTAGCTCGGCGCGCGTGCCTCGTCGCCGCCCCACATGCCGCGCGCACCCACCGGCTGCGGCCCACACGCGCCGCCCATGCAGGCCCAGAAGTCGCCGTCCCGGGCCGTGACATTGACGCGGAACACGGTCAAGTCGGCCAAGTGCGCCATCGTCGGCACCGGCGGAGACTCGCCAGACAACAGGCCGCCCATACGATCGGGCGTGACACGCCGCAGGTGATAGTTGCCTGCAAGCACGACGAACGCGCGCTGCGGATCGCGCGCGATCGCCTCGCGAAGCACCGCCGCCATGCGCTGGTTGCGCCGCGGCGCCCCGCCGGCCGCGTTGCCGGCGTCGAAGGCCAGCACGCGCACGTCGTGCCCAGCAGCGCGAAACCGCTGCATCGACTCGAGCAGCGCCAGCATCGCCACGCTGCGTCGACCGTCGCTGCGCTCGGCGGGCACCTGCCAGAAATCACCGCGCAGCAGCGCTGTGCGCGCGGCGTCATCGCCATTCGAAGCCAGGAACGCGTCGAGCCGCGGCTGCTCCGCGGCGTGCACTTCCAGCGCCAGCGTCACCGGCAGGCCGGCATCCAGCCGCTGCCGCACCACCGCGGCGGCCAGCGCCGGGGCTTCATTCGTTCCGTGCAGTTCGCCCAGAACCAGCACGCGGGCCTCGTGCGCGTCGGGAAGCAGGTCCGCGGCGTTGGCCGGGGGCGCTGTCGCACGCGCCGCGGCGGCGAGTGCGGCGAACACCAGCAGGCCGGCAATCCAGAGGTGGAAGCGCGTGCTGCGCATGGCGACGATCCATCGGGGGCGTCACCCGGAACTGGGGCTCAGCCGCCGCCGCTTCAACCCACCCGCTCGAAGCTCAGGCCCGGCGTCGCGTCGACGGCAGGCGCCTCGTCGACGAGGTAATGGTCGACCAGCAGGAAGGCGAACAGGACCATCAGGTAGATGATCGAGTAGTTGAACACCCGCATCGGGTACATCGGGTCGGGCGGGTTGAACAGACGCACGGCGTAGTAAAGGAACACGCCGCCGAGCACCAGTGCACCGCCGAGGTAGAACAGCCCGCTCATACCGCTGGCGAAAGGCAGCACCGTCACCGCGATCAGCAGCAGCGTGTAGAACAGGATCTGCCAGCGCGTGTACACCACGCCGTGCGTCACCGGCAGCATCGGGATCATCGCCTTCGCGTAGTCGTCCTTGCGGAAGATCGCCAGCGCCCAGAAATGCGGCGGCGTCCACACGAAGATGATCAGCACCAGCAGAAGGGCGTGGTGGTAGTCGTTCGGGGCGTCGAACAGTGCCGCGAAGCCCGCGCCTTCCGGCCAGCCCTTCACCGCGGCCCAGCCGAGCAGCGGCGGTGCGGCGCCGGCGAGCCCGCCGATGACGATGTTCTGCGGCGTCGCGCGCTTGAGGTAGCCGGTGTAGATGATCGCGTAGCCGATCAGCGAGGCGAAGGTCAGTGCCGCGGTGAGCGGGTTCACCCACAGCGCGAGGATCAGCATCGACAACGCGCCCAGCGCGATGGCGAAGCCCAGCACCTGCGCGGCCGTCAGCGAGCCGGTCGGCAGCGGACGATGCTGGGTGCGCGCCATCACCGCGTCGATGCGCTGGTCGAGCAGGTGGTTGATCGCTGCGGCCGAAGCCGCGGCGAGCCAGATGCCGAGGCTGCCGAGCACCAGCGCGCGCCAGCCGGGGAACTCCGGCGTGGCGAGGAACATGCCGATCACCGCGGTGAAGACAATCAGCGCGACGACGCGCGGCTTGGTTAGCTCCCAGTACTGGCTGGCGAGGTTGGCCATCGGCTCAGGCCTCGGGCGAGCGCAGGCGCGCCAGCAAGGTAACCACGGTGAACAGCATCAGCACGGCCACCAGCAGGTGCGCGGTGGCGACGTACAGCGGCAGGCCCATCACCACGTTGGCGATGCCCAGCGCGACCTGCGCGCACAGCAGCACCAGCAAGCTGATGCCCGAGGTGCGGAAGCCGGGCGCGAACGCCAGGCGGAAGCCGAGGAACAGGAAGTACGCCGTCACCACCGCGGCCCCGATGCGGTGCGCGATCTGGATGGCCGCACGCGCCGAGGCGTCGAGCACGCCGCCTTCGTAATCCACGCCGATGCCGCGCCAGAGCACGAAGCCCTCGGCAAAGTCGGTCGAGGGCCACCACGCGCCCTTGCACTTCGGGAAATCCAGGCCGCAAGCAAGCGCCGCGTAATTCGACGCCACCCAGCCACCCAGGGCGATCTGCACGGCCAACAGCGCGAGGCCGATCCACATCAGACCGCGAAGGCGCGGCGCGTCGACGTGCACGCGCATCGCATTCGGCGTTGTCCACCACGCCAACACGGTCAGCAAGGAGAACGTGGCGAGGCCGCCCATCAGGTGGCTCATCACGATGACCGGCTTCACCAGCCACACCACCGTCCACATGCCGAGCAGGGCCTGGAAGGTGACGAGCATCAGCAGGCCCACCGACAGGCGGGCGACGCCATCGGCCCAGCGCACGATGCCGGAGAGCCACACCACCTGGCCCGCCGCGGCGAGGCCTAGGGCGAGGACGTGGTCGACTTTCATGTAGGCGAAGATGGCCGCGACCACCAACGCCGCGCCGATCGCGACAGTGGCGACGCCCTGCGGCTTGCGGCGCACGGCCAGCAGCGCGAGCACCAGCACGAGCGTGCCCAGCGTCGCCGCCATGTGGCGATGCACCTGTTCCCAGACCGCCTTGCTGACTTCGACCGCGCGCTCGAAGTTGGCGTTGGCGTGCGCGATGTCGGCCTCGGTCGTGGGCCAGGTCGCCTTGCCGTAGCAGGTCGGCCAGTCGGGGCAGCTCAAGCCCGCGTTATTCAGGCGCGTGAAGCCGCCGAGGAAGATCACGCCGAAGGCGAGGATCACCGCCACCCAGGCGATGCGGTGGAAGTGACGCACGGGGATCATTCCGTCACCTTCAGCAGGCGCGCGAGGTCCTTGCGCAGGCCGGTCGGGTCGAAGCCGGGCGCATACCGCATCACGAGGAAGCCGTTGGGGTCGATCAGGTACACCGCGAGGCTGCCGTCCACATGCGAGGCGGGCAGTTTGGCACGGAGCGTCGGCGAGGCCGCCATCGGCAGGAAGGCCCGATATTCCGGCGCCTGTGCCGGCACGTCGCCGAACCAGAGAACCTGCACACGGTCGGCGTGGCGGCCTTCCGAGATCCACACGCGATACAGCGAATCACTAAGGCGCAGGCAGGGCTCACCGCAGTCCGCGGCGGGCAGCACCACGACGCGCCACAGGCGCTTGTCGCCCTCCCACTCCGGATACGTGCTGCCATCCGCGCGGGTCAGGCCCAGTGTTCCGAGCTCGATGGGCGTGGCCAGCAGCTCGCCGGCGTTGCGCGTCGCGGTCGGGCGCCAGCCCGAATAGATCAGGTACAGCGCGATGCCGAACGAGGTGAAGAACAGCGCGACGACCAGCAGCAGGGTCGTGCGGGAACGCAGGAGAGTGGTCATGGACGGCGTCGGAACTGGAGAAAGAGGGAAAGCAGCAACAGGCCGGCGGCGAAACCGAACCACTGCAGCGCGTAGCCACGGTGCTTGTCAGGCGACAGGGTATTCGCCAGCAGGTCGAGGTCGCGTTCGTGGCCGAGCGGGGTGGCGGGATCCAGACGCAGCACGGCGCCATCGAGCGCCTCGCCGGCCTCGCGCAGCACCTCGGGTTCAAGGCGGAGCGCCAGCCGGCCACCGTCCGGGAGCGCCGAGGCCGCGGGACCGAGGGCCAGGCCCGCCGAGGGCGGCGGCACCAGCAGGCCCTCGAGGCGCATCGGGTTGGGCGGCATCGGCGCCTCGTCCGGCACCCGGCGGTCGGCCGGCAGCGGGCGCCAACCGAGGTCCACCCAGAGGCGGCGGCCATCGTCGAGCCGGAACGCGCGATACACCTGCACGCCCACGTGCGGGCCGCGGCGCTGGTTGTCGAGCCGAAGCGCGGGGATCGCCTCGAAGGCCCCCTCGACCGCCACCCACGCGGGCATGGCGTCCAAGGCCTCGGCCAGCGGCGCGGGCCGGCGCTCGGCGAGCACGCGCGCGCTGTCGGCCAGCAGGGTTTCCTTCTCGATCGCGCGGCCGGACTGCCAGAGCCCGGCGCGCACGAACGCGAGGCAAAGCCCCAGCGCGACGACCCACAGCAACGCGCGGCGCAGCGCGGGTTTCACCCGACACTCCCATCGGCCGCGGATAATCCGCGCACGTCCCGTCTTTCAGGTCCGCCCGTGGAAAAGCTTCTGGTCATCGCGTTTCTCGCCGTCATCGTCTGGAACCTCTTCGCCGCGCTGTTCCACATGGTGTCGAAGCCGCAGGCCGACGGCCGCATGGTGCGCTCGCTGAGCTGGCGCATCGGCCTGTCGATCGCGCTTCTGGCCATCATGACTGCGGGGCACTTCTTGGGGTTCTGGCGTTTCCACGGCATCGGCCAGTAAGCGCCATCAAGTCCCCTGAATGCGACAAGGCCGGCGCGAGCCGGCCTTGTGCATTTCCGCCGGAGGGCGGGATCAGAGCACGTAGACGAACAGGAACAGGCCGAGCCAGACCACGTCGACGAAGTGCCAGTACCAGGCCACCGCTTCGAAGCCGAAGTGCTTCTCCGGCGTGAAGTGGCCCTTCAGCACGCGGAACCACACCACCAGCAGCATCACCGTACCGAGGAACACATGCAGGCCGTGGAAGCCCGTCAGCATGTAGAACGTGGCCCCGTAGATGCCCGAGCTGATGCGAAGGTTCAGGTCGCCCCAAGCGTGGATGTACTCGTAGGCCTGCACGCCGAAGAAGCAGAAGCCGAGGAGGATGGTCGCACCGAGCCAGGTGAGGACCTTGCTGCGCTGACCGACCACCATGGCGTGGTGGGCGATGGTCAGCGTCAGGCCCGAGGTGAGCAGGATGACGGTGTTGATCAGCGGCAGGCCGAAGGCCGGCAGCGTCTCGAAGGCGCCACCGATGGCCTCCGGGCCGTTGGCCGGCCACCCGGCCACGTAGCCGTTCCAGAGGAATTCGTTGGCGAGGCTGCCGTGGCCATCACCGGAGATCCACGGCAACGCGAAGGTCCGGACATAGAACAACGCGCCGAAGAACGCCGCGAAGAACATCACCTCGGAGAAGATGAACCAGATCATCCCCTGCCGGAACGAAATGTCGACCTGGCCGTTGTAGTTGCCACCCTCCGACTCGCGGATCACGTCGCCGAACCAGCCGAACAGCGTGTAGATCATCATCGCGATGCCGGCCATGAAGATCCAGAACGACGTGTCGCTGCCGTTGAACCAGTTGATCAGGCCGATCATCAGCACGAACAGCGAGATCGAGCCGACGAACGGCCACTTGCTGTGGTGCGGGACGAAATAGACGTCGGCGTCGTGGTGGGCGGTGGCCATGGAAACCCCTAGCGATGCAGCGGTGGAATGGTGTCAGCGTGGCGCGAAGACCGGGGCCGATGCAACCGCGGGCACCGGGCCGGCGGCGGCGCGGGCGGTGGCCGCGTCGTTCTTGAAGAAGGTGTAGGACAGGGTGATCGTCTTGACCTCGGGCGGCAGCGCCGGGTCGACGATGAAGCGGACCGGCATGGTCTTGCTCTCGCCGGCATACAGAAGCTGCTCGGTGAAGCAGAAGCACTCGGTCTTGACGAAGTAGCCCGCCGCGACGACCGGCGCCACGGACGGGGCCGCATTGCCGACCACCGGCATCGCGTCGCGGTTGCCCGCGACGTAGTTCATCTCGTAGGCCTGGCCGGGGACGACGTCCATCGTCAGCACTTCCGGCTGGAAGGTCCACGGCAGCTTGGAGTTCACGGTGCCGTCGAACTCGATGCGCACGGTGCGGTTCGGATCGACCTGCATGCCGACGACGCGGTGTTCGCCGGCCGGGGTGTCCTCGAGCTTGATGCCGAAGACCTTCTCGCAGGCGATCTCGTACAGCGGCACCAGCGCGAACGCGGCGACGAAGCAGCCCGCGGAGACGAGGGCGATGGTGCGGGCGGTGGCGGCGTTCGAACTCATGCGTTGGCCTCGGCCACGACCATGAACATCGCGTAGACGTAGAGCGCCGCCGCAACCCCGCCGAGCAGCCATGCCGTCCGCCGCACCGAGGTTCGGCGGGCCGGGGTGTCGTTGGGGTCGCGAGGGGCGTCCACGTCAGTCGCTCGTCAGGCTCAGTGCGCGACGTCGCCGTGCGACAGGTCTTCGTCGCGGATGACCGGCGGCTTGGTGAAGGTGTGGTGCGGGGCCGGCGACGGCACCGTCCACTCCAGGCCACGGGCGCCTTCCCACGAGCGCGCCTCGGCCTTGACGCCACCACGCGCGCACTTCCAGACGATGTAGACGAACAGCAGCTGCATGAAGCCGAAGCCGAAGCCGCCGACCGACGACCACATGTTGAAGTCGGCGAAGGCCACGTTGTAGTCCGGGATGCGGCGCGGCATGCCGGCCAGGCCCAGGAAGTGCTGCGGGAAGAACAGCAGGTTCACGAAGATCGTGCTGCCCCAGAAGTGCACCTTGCCGAGCGTCTCGTTGTACATGTAGCCGGTCCACTTCGGCAGCCAGTAGTACACGCCGGCCATGATGCCGAACACGGCGCCGGTCACCAGCACGTAGTGGAAGTGGGCCACCACGAAGTAGGTGTCGTGGTACTGGTAGTCGGCCGGCACCATCGCGAGCATCAGGCCCGAGAAGCCGCCGATCGTGAACATCACGACGAAACCCAGCGCGAACAGCATCGGGGTTTCGAAGGTCATCGAGCCGCGCCACATGGTGGTGACCCAGTTGAACACCTTCACGCCCGTCGGGATGGCGATCAGCATCGTGGCGTACATGAAGTACAGCTCGGCGCCGAGCGGCATGCCGACCGTGAACATGTGGTGCGCCCAGACGATGAACGACAGGAAGGCGATCGAGGCCGTGGCGTACACCATCGCCTGGTAGCCGAACAGCGGCTTGCGGGCGAAGGTCGGAATGATCTCCGACACGATGCCGAAGGCCGGCAGGATCATGATGTAGACCTCGGGGTGCCCGAAGAACCAGAACACGTGCTGGTACAGGACCGGGTCACCGCCGCCGGCGGCATTGAAGAACGAGGTGCCGAAGAACTTGTCGGTGAGCAGCATCGTCACCGCACCGGCCAGCACCGGCATCACCGCGATCAGCAGGAACGCCGTGATCAGC
The DNA here is from genome assembly GCF_027531545.1 of Silanimonas sp. Lineage (GTDB taxonomy): Bacteria > Pseudomonadota > Gammaproteobacteria > Xanthomonadales > Xanthomonadaceae > Silanimonas. The sequence goes on from NZ_JAPZSC010000001.1 coordinate 373,296, forward strand.
CAGGTCCAGACGAAGATCGGCATCTTCAGCAGGTCCATGCCCGGGGCGCGCATGTTGAGGATCGTGGCGATGATGTTGATCGCGCCCATGATCGAGCTGATGCCCATCAGGTGGATCGCGAAGATCGTGAACGCCACGTTCGAACCGCCCTGCAGCGACAGCGGCGGATACAGCGTCCAACCACCGGCCGGGCTGCCCGAACCGATGCCGAAGGCCTGCAGCGCGAGCGGCATCAGCAGCAGCGCGAAGGCGAAGGGCATGATCCAGAAGGACCAGTTGTTCATGCGCGGCAGCGCCATGTCGGGCGCGCCGACCATGAGCGGGATCATCCAGTTGGCGAGGCCGACGAAGGCCGGCATCACCGCGCCGAAGATCATGACCAGCGCGTGCATCGTGGTCATCTGGTTGAAGAACGACGGGTCGACCAGCTGGAGGCCCGGCTGGAACAGCTCGGCGCGGATGACGAGCGCCATCGAGCCGCCGACCAGGAACATGACCAGCGAGAAGACCAGGTACAGCGTGCCGATGTCCTTGTGGTTCGTGGACATGAACCAGCGCTGGAAGAAGCTCTGCTGGTGGCCGTGGTCGTCGTGGTGCGTATCAGCGTGCGTATTTGCCATGGCGGAATCTCTCTGGCTCAACCCTGCGGGCCGGCGGCAGCCGGAACGGCGGAAGCGGTGCGGGCGGTCTCGTCGTTCGCCGACTTCATCGCGGCGAGACGGGCCTGGAACTCGGCCTTCGGCACGGCTTCGACCACGATCGGCATGAAGCCGTGGTCCTTGCCGCACAGCTCGGCGCACTGGCCGCGGTAGATGCCCGGCTCGCGAATCTCGGTCCACTGCTCATTGACGATGCCGGGGATGGCATCGCTCTTCCAGCCGAGGGCCGGGACCCACCAAGCATGGATGACGTCGTCAGCCGTCAGGATGAAGCGGATCTTGGTATCGGTCGGCAGCACGAGGCGGTTGTCGACGTCGAGCAGGTAGTTCGGGTTGTTCGCATCCACCACCACGCCGCTCTGGCGGAGGCGGTCCGACTCACGGTCGAGGCGGCTGGTGAAGGTCACGCCCTCGCCCACGTACTCGTAGGTCCAGAGCCACTGCTGGCCGACGATCTTCACCGTCATCTCGTGGTCCTTCGTGTCGTAGGCCTCGATGACCTTGATGGTCGCCGGGTAGGCCATGACGACGAGGATCAGGGTCGGGATGGCCGTCCAGACGATCTCGAGCTTCGTGCTGTGCACGAAGGTCTTGTCCGGCACCGCCCCCTTCGACTTGCGGAACTTGACGATCGAGTAGGCCATCGCGCCGAACACGACGATGCCGATGACCACGCAGATCCACAGCATGATCATGTGCATGTCGTAGGCGCGCTCGGCGGTGGCCGTGACGCCCGGCGTCATGTTCAGTTGCCACGGTTCCGCCTTCTCGGCGGCACAGGCGAACGTGGCGCTAAGGCTGGCCAGGAGGCCGGCGATCGCGTGCTGGGGTCGGAACTTCTTCATGCCGATGACCTCACCTCAATGTTCGTTGGCCGGCGCACGGCCCGAGGCCGCCGCCAACATCCACCGCAGCCGCTCTGCGAGCTCGCTGCGCTCGCCGGGCGGCAGGAAACTGCCGATCTCCACCTCGCGCCCCTGCGAACCCAGCCGCAGGTGGTCCGGCGCGTCACGCACACCCTCCGTGCGCAGTCGCACCCAGTAGGGATGCGCCTGGAACACGGCGGCGTCATCGGGCGAACGGCGCACTTCCAGCCGCTGTTCGCCCACGACGATCCGCTCGTAGCGGTCGCCCGATTGCCACACCCCGCGCAGCGCCACGGCCACGATCACCAGATCGAGCAGCGCGAACCACGGTGCGTAGGCGTTGCCCAGAGCGAACCCGTAGCCCGACACCGCCGCGACCGGCACCGAAATGAGTCCGAAGAGAACGAAAAACTGCCGCGACGTCAGGATGCGGCGAGGGCGCAGCAGCAGCTGCGCCTCGGAGCCGGGAACCGACGGCGGCAGTTCATCGATCACGTGGGACGCGAACCGGACCTGCGACAAGGTGACGCAGTTTACGGCCCGGCCGTCGGGGGGGGCAAGCAAAGCCCTGTGAGTGAAGGCCCCGGGAGGCGCTACCGCGGGAATTTCCCGAGTCAAACAGCAGGGGGTTACGGGGGTTCGGGGCCGCGGGCACACTTCCGCCTTTCCTCGCCGCTGCCGGTCACCGCGTGAAGCCCATCCTCAGCCCAGAACTGCCCGCCGCGCCCGGTCCGGCGCGTGAACGCACCACCGCGGCCTATGCCCGCGACGAGTCGGACCACCTGGCCGAGCTGCTGGCCGCCGCCCGCCTTCCGACCGACGTCCAGGCCCGGGTGCAGGCCACGGCCGAGGCGCTGGTGGAGCGCACCCGGGTCCGCGCCGCCGATCCGGAGCTGGTGCAGGCCTTCATGCGCCAGTACGACCTCAGCTCCGAGGAGGGCGTGCTGCTGATGTGCGTGGCCGAGGCCCTGCTGCGCATCCCCGACCAGCTGACCGCCGACAAGCTCATCCGCGACAAGCTGGGCGACGCCGCATGGGAGAAGCACCTGGGTGGCTCCTCGTCCGTCCTGGTCAACGCCTCCACCTGGGGCCTGATGCTGACCGGCCGCGTGGTGAGCCTCGCCGAGGACACCCGCCGCGACTTCGGCGGCGCCTTCCGCCGCCTGGTCGCCCGGACGGGCGAGCCGGTGATCCGGCTCGCGGTGCGCCAGGCCATGAAGATCATGGGCCACCAATTCGTGATGGGGCGCACGATCACCGAGGCCCTCGAGCGCAGCCTGAAGGGCGAGAACGCCCGCTACCGCTACAGCTTCGACATGCTGGGCGAAGGCGCCCTCACCACCAAGGACGCCGCCCGCTACTTCCAGGCCTACAAGGACGCCATTGGCGCCATCGGCGCCTCGCTGAAATCCGTCGGTGGCGCGGAAAGCGTCTTCGCGGCGCCCTCGATTTCCGTGAAGCTCTCGGCTCTGCATCCGCGCTATGAAGTGGGCAAGCGCGCCCGCGTGATGGCGGAGCTGACGCCGATGGTGCTGGAGCTGGCCCAGCACGCGAAGGCGCAGTCGATCGGCTTCACCATCGATGCCGAGGAAAGCGAGCGCCTCGAACTCTCGCTCGACGTGATCGGTACCGCCTTTGCGGACAAGAGCCTCGACGGCTGGGAGGGATACGGCCTCGCCGTGCAGGCCTACCAGAAGCGCGCCCCCTTCGTGATCGACGAGCTGGCCACGCTGGCGCGGCAGGTCGGTCGCCGGATGCCGATGCGCCTCGTGAAGGGCGCCTACTGGGATTCGGAGATCAAGAAGGCGCAGGTGGAAGGCTTCGGCGGCTACCCGGTGTTCACCCGCAAGGTGAACACGGATGTCAGCTACCTCGCCTGCGCGCGCCGCATGTTCGCGGCCACCGATGCGCTGTACCCGATGTTCGCCACGCACAACGCGCAGACCATCGCCGCGATCCACGCGATGGCGAACGAGGGCGGCACGCGCCGTGACTACGAGTACCAGCGCCTGCACGGCATGGGCGAAGACCTCTACGCCGAGGTGATCGGCGCCGACCAACTCGGCGTGCCCTGCCGCGTCTACGCCCCGGTGGGCTCGCACGAGGACCTGCTGCCCTACCTCGTGCGCCGCCTGCTCGAGAACGGCGCGAACTCCAGCTTCGTCAACCGCATCACCGACAGCCGCGTGCGCGCCGCCGACCTCGTCGCCGACCCGGTGGCGACGGTGGAGCGCAACACCATCAAGCCGCACCCGCACATCCCGCAGCCGCGCGACCTCTTCCGCTCGCAGAACGAACCCCGGACCAATTCGATGGGCATCAACCTCGCCAACGACGCGCAGCTGCGCGACCTCGCCGCCAAGATCAACGCCGCCGTGAAGCCCTGGTCGGCCCAGCCGCTGGTGGCGGGCGCATCGGCCTTCGGCGCGACCGTGAAGGTGACCAATCCCGCCGACCGCCGCGAGGCCGTGGGCGAGTACCTCGCCGCCTCGGAGGCCAACGTGCAGCAGGCGTTGGCGAACGGCGTGAAGGCGCAGCCCGGCTGGGACGCCCTGCCCGCCGCCAGCCGCGCGGTGATCCTCGAGAAGGCCGCCGACCTGCTGGAAGCGCGCACGCCGGAGTACATGGCGATGTGCGTCAAGGAAGCCGGCAAGAGCCTCTCGGCCTCGGTGGCCGAGGTGCGCGAGGCCGTCGACTTCCTGCGCTACTACGCGCTGCAGGCGCGCGAACTCTTCGCGCCGGTGAAGCTGCCCGGCCCGACCGGCGAGTCGAACCAGCTCACCCTGCACGGCCGCGGCGTGTTCGTGTGCATCAGCCCGTGGAACTTCCCGCTCGCCATCTACCTCGGCCAGGTGGCCGCCGCGCTCGCGGCGGGCAACAGCGTGATCGCCAAGCCCGCCGAGCAGACGACGCTCGTCGCGTTCGCCGCAACCAAGCTGCTGCACGAAGCCGGCATCCCCGAGGACGTGCTGCAGTTCCTGCCGGGCGACGGCGCCACCGTCGGCGCCGGCCTGACCCGCGACCCGCGCGTGGCCGGCGTGGCCTTCACCGGCTCGAACGAGACGGCCTGGGCCATCAACCGCACGCTGGCCGCGCGCAACGCCCCGATCGCTTCGCTGATCGCCGAGACCGGCGGCCAGAACGCGCTGATCGCCGACTCCTCCTCGCTGCCCGAGCAGGTGGTGAAGGACGCCGTGGCCTCGGCCTTCGATTCCGCCGGCCAGCGCTGCTCGGCGGCGCGCGTGCTGTTCGTGCAGGACGACATCGCGGACAAGGTGATGCACATGCTCGCCGGCGCGATGGATGAACTCGTGATCGGCGACCCGGGCCTGCTCAGCACCGACGTCGGCCCGGTGATCGACGAGGACGCCAAGCGCGGCCTCGAAACGCATGCCGCGCGCATGGACAAGGAAGCCCGCCTCATCAAGATGGCGCCGCTGCCCGAGGCTGTCGCGCACGGCTGCTTCGTCGCCCCGCGCGCCTACGAACTGAAGTCGCTCTCGCAACTCGACCGCGAGGTGTTCGGCCCGATCCTGCACGTGGTGCGCTGGAAGGCCGACAACCTCGATGGCGTCATCAACGACATCAACGGCACCGGCTTCGGCCTGACGCTGGGCATCCACTCGCGCATCGACGCGACGATCGACCACATCGCGAAGCACGTGCGCGTGGGCAACTGCTACGTCAACCGCAACCAGATCGGCGCGGTGGTCGGCGTGCAGCCCTTCGGCGGCGAGGGCCTCTCGGGCACCGGCCCGAAGGCTGGCGGCCCGCACTACCTCGCCAAGTTCGCCACCGAGCGCACGCTCACGGTGAACACCACGGCGGCCGGCGGCAACGCCTCGCTGCTGACGCTGGCCGAGTAAGCGCGCGATGACGAAGCGCGGCGGAGCAAAGCACGGTGGAACACGGCGCGGGGGCGCGACAGGGCCGGCGTCCGGCTCGAGCTCTCCCACCATCCCGGCGGTCGCGGGCCAGGGGCCGCTGCGCCTGCGACGCTTCGTCGCCAACCCGGGCTTCATCGCGTTCACGCACGCGCTGATCGCGATCAACGCGGTGGCGCTCGGGGTCGAGGCCCTGCCCGGCGTCGCCGAGTCCTTCGAAGGCTTGCTGGAAGGCCTGTTCGCGGTCTCGACGGCGTGGTTCGTCATCGAGATCGCGCTGCGGATGCTCGCGCACGGCAAGCCGCTGGGCGGGTTCTTCCGCAACGGCTGGAACACCTTCGATACCGCCATCGTCGTGCTGTCGCTGCTGCCGCTGGCCGGTGGCGTCGCCATCGTGGCGCGCCTCGCCCGCCTGCTGCGGCTGCTGCGCCTCGTCTCGGGCAACGACCTGCTGCGCAGCTTCGTGGAACGCCGACTGCCGGCCGGGCTCCACCTTCTGGCGGCGGCATTCCTGCTGGTCCTGTCGATCTACGCCTTCGCGCTGGCCGGCTTCCATGTGGCCGGCGGCGTGCTCGCCGAACCCGGCGCTTGGGCCGACCTGCCGAGCGCCCTGAGCAGCACGCTGGGCTGGAGCGTCATCGTCGCGGCACCGGCCCTGCCTGCGGAAAGCGCGGCGGGCACGGCATGGCTGGTGGCCCTCGGTGCGACGCACCTCGCCTGGCTGGTGCTGACCGTGCGCGGCCTGTTCGGCCCGGGAGCGAAGCCATGAAGGCCGTGCTGATGCTCTTCGCCCTCGTGCTGCTGGCGCTCGCCGGCGTGATCGGCGTGCAGCGGGCGAACTTCGTCCGCCAGGCCGTACCCACCAGCGGCATCGTCGTCGACATCGAATCGCGCAACGCGCGCTGCGGGCGCAAGCCGCGCCGGGCCTGCACGAAATTCACCGCGGTGGTCGAGTACACGGTCGCGAATGACACCCGCCGGATGCGCACCGGTGCGGGCCAGTCGCGCGGCCGCGACGAGCCGGAAAGCGAGGCCAGCTACGACGTCGGCGATGCGTTCGCCCTGCGCGTCCATCCGGCCACGCGCGAAGCCCTGCCCGACAGCACCATGGGCCTGTGGGGACTGCCGATCATGCTGGGCATCGGCGGCGGGTTGTTCGCGGTGTTCGGGCTGTGGGGCGTCGGCCGGCGGCGCTGAGCCCGCCTCATCCGCGCGGGGCGCGCACGAGGCGGTTGCGGCCCTCAGCCTTGGCCACGTAGAGCGCCGCGTCGGCGGCTTGCAGCAGCTTTTCCGGTGTATCGACGGCGGTGGGGCGGACGGCCTGCACGCCGATGCTCACCGTCAGCTGCAGCGGCACGCCCGCGGCATCCAGCATCGCCCCGGCGATGTGCTCGCGGAACGCCTGCAGCTGGGCCAAGGCCTCCTCGATGCTGCCGCCGGTGAGCAGCACCACGAATTCCTCGCCGCCGTAGCGCACCAGCAGATCGTCCTCGCGGCGGAACGCGGCGCGCAACTCGGCGGCCATGGCGCGCAGCGCGCCGTCGCCCACCGGATGGCCGTGGCGATCGTTGACGTGCTTGAAGTGGTCGATGTCGACCATCGCGACGACCAGCGGCAGCCCGTTGCGCGCGCACAGGTGCAGGCGCGCCGGCAGCTGCTCGTCGAGGTGCATGCGGTTGCCGAGGCCGGTCAGCGCGTCGCGCCGGCTGGATTCGGCGAGCTTCGCGTTCGCGAGGCGGAGCTTGGCATTGAGCCGCCGCAGGGACACCGACCAGGCGAGCAAGGCCAACAGGCCGACGAGGATCGGCACCGTGGTGCGCCAGAACCAGCGCGGGTCGAAGCCGGTGTCGAAGCGAACGGCGAGCCAGCGGTTGAGGATCGGCTGGCGCTCGTCGGGGCTCAGCGAAGCGACGAGGCGTTGCAAGATGCGGCCGAGCTGCGGTTCGTCGTTGCGGGTGGCGATGGCCGGGCGCGTGAAGTCGCCGGCCCAGCCGGCGATCTTCAGGTCGACGATGCCGTCGCCCTGCAAGGTATGGCCGATGCTGGCCATGTTGCCCAGCATCCCGAACAGTTCCCCGGCCTGCACCTTTTCGAAGCCCTCGCGATAGCTGTCGACCTCGACGAGGCGGATGCCCGGGTACTGATCGCGCAGCGTTTTCACCGTGGAAAAGCCGCGCATGATCCCCAGCGGCTCGTCGAGCACCTGGACGAGGTCGGTGACGTGGTGCACGTCGCCGCGGGTGACGATGACGCCGGGGATGTCGATGTAGGGGTCGGTGAAATCGAACAAGGCCTCCCGCTCCCGCGTGCGCGTGACCATGGAGAGCAGGTCGCACTCGCGGGCCTGGGCCTTGGCCATCGACTCCGCCCAGGACGCGGTCGGCACGAGGCGGAGTTCGATGCCGGCGCGGGCCGACAGCAAGGCCATGACATCCGCGCCGATGCCGACATGGCGCCCGGAGGCGTCGACGCTCTCGAGCGGCGCCCAGGCGGGATCGACGCACAGGCGCAAAGGTCCCTTGGCGTCGAGGTAGACGCGCTCGGCCGGCTCGAGGACGAAGCGCGGGGGAGGGCCCGCGTTCGCGCCGGTCGCCAGCAACACCAGGAGGAGGGCCGCGCATCGCATCGGCCGAGTGTGCAAGAGGGCGCCCGCCCCCGCCAGCGCCCTGCGCATGGCCGGGCATCCGTGGCAGGCTTACCGCCCATCCCGGTGATTCCCTCGAATGCTCCTCGAGTACTACGGCTTCGCCGAAGCGCCGTTCTCGATCACACCGGACCCGCGCTTCGTGTACCTGAGCGAGCGCCACCGGGACGCGCTCGCGCACCTGCACTACGGCATCACCCAGGGCGGTGGCGGCGGCTTCGTGCAGCTGACGGGCGAAGTCGGTACGGGAAAAACCACGCTGTGCCGGCTGCTGCTGGAGCAGCTGCCCGAGAACGTGCGCGTCGCCCTCGTGCTGAACCCGCTGCTTTCGCCCGTGGAATTGCTGGAAGCCATCGCCGAGGAGCTGCGCCTCGAGATCAGCGCGGTGCGTGGCAGCCTGAAGGGCCTCTACGACCGGCTGAACGCTTACCTCATCGACGCCTATGCGCAGGGCCTGCGCGTGGTGGTGATCATCGACGAAGCGCAGAACCTCTCGAAGGAGGCGCTGGAGCAGGTGCGCCTGCTCACCAACCTCGAAACGCCCACGCAGAAGCTGCTGCAGATGGTGCTGCTCGGCCAGCCCGAGCTGCGCGACCTGCTCGACCGCCCCGAGCTGCGCCAACTCGCGCAGCGCATCACCGCGCGCTTCCACCTGACGCCGCTCGACGCCGACGAAATCGAGGCCTACGTCCGCCATCGCGTCGCGGTGGCCGGCGCCACGCGCTTTCCTTTCACCCGTCTCGCGGTGAAGCGGCTGCACCACCATGCCGGCGGCGTGCCGCGGCTGGTGAACGTGATCGCCGAGCGCGCCCTGCTCGCCGGCTACGCGCGCGACGAGCATCCGGTCGGCGAACGCCTCGTCGATCTGGCGGCGCGCGAGGTGCTGGTGCGCCCGCTGAAGCGCCTGCCGAAACCTTCGATGCCGGTGGTGGTCGGCGCGGCCCTGGCGATCGGCATCGCGCTGTTCGCGCTGGCGCCGCGACGCTCCTCGGCGCCACCGACGCCCGAGCCCGCCGCAGGGCTGTCCATACCGATCCCGCCGCCGCGCCTCGATGGGGCGACCCTCGCGGCCCGGCTTCGGCAGCTCGACGACTCGCCGGCGCCCGCCGCGGCGGAACTGATGCGGATGTGGGCGGTGCGGGCGCAGGAGGCCACGCCGCGACGCCTCGCCGACTGCCCGCCCGTGCTCGCGCCCGGCCTGCTGTGCCAGACCGGCACCACCAGCCTCGACGCCTTGGTGGCGCTGCAGCGCCCCGCGCTGGTCCAGCTCGACGGCGAGGACGGTCAACGCGTCTGGGCGGTGCTGCTCGGCGCGGACGCGCTGCGCGTGCGCCTGTGGCTCGGCGACATCGCCGTCGACATCCCGCGCGTCGACTTCAACCGCCATTTCCGCGGCCGCCACTTGTCGATCTGGCGCGGCCCCTTGGCCTTGGCGCGCATTCCCACCGCGGGCGAAACGGGGCCGGAAGTGGATTGGCTGGCCTCGCGACTGGAGGCGCAGCGGCAAGCAGCGATGCCACAGGGCCCCTCGGAGTTCGACGCCGCCCTCACCGACGCGCTGCGCGACGTGCAGCGGGTGCACGGGCTGGCCGTCGACGGCGTGCCGGGCCCGGCCACCTTGCGCTCGCTTGGCGCGGAACGCAGCGACGGCCCGCGGCTGCGTCGGGCCTTGGATTGAGGGCCCGGCCGTGTCGCTGATCCTCGAAGCCCTGCGCCGCTCCGAAGCCGAGCGCCGCCGTGCGGCGCCGCCCAGCCTGCTCGGTGATGTCGGTCCCGCGCGCCCGGCCCGGACCTCGGCCTGGCCGATGGCGATCGGTGGCCTGCTGCTCGGCGGGCTGCTGGCCGCCGCCGCGGCGTGGTGGTGGGGCATCGGTCGCGGGGCGCCGGTGGCCGATGCGCCTCCCGCGGTGGTCCCGGCGGCCGCGGCACTCGTGGAGCCCATCGAGCCCGTGCCGGCGGCCGCCTACGCGCCGCCGCCCGCACAGGCATCGATCACCCCGGCACCGCGGCCGGCGCCGGAGGCCGCACCGGTCGCCGAGGCAACGATCACCGCGCCGATCGAGCCCGAGGCCGTCACGTCGGCGACGGCGGACACCGGCCTCGGCCCGCGCGACGGCGACCTGCGCTGGTCGGAGGGCGTCGGCGATGCGTTGCCGCCGCTGCGCGTGTCCATGCACGTGTATGCCGACGATCCGGCGCGCCGCTTCGCCATCGTCGACGGGCAGCGCCGCCGCGAAGGCGAAACCCTGCAGCCGGGGCTGATGCTGCTGGAGATCCGCCGCGACGGCCTGCGCCTGGGCTGGCAGGGCCGCGTGCTCTGGATTCCGCGCTGATGGTGTTCGTCGATGCGCCGGGACGCCGCCACGTCACGTGGCGCTGGGCCACGCCGCTTGTGCTCGTGCTGTGCGTCGGCGCATTCGCGCTGCTGGCGTTCGTCGACCGCGCCACCCATGACGCGCTGCTGTTGCGCTGGGGTGCGCTCTCGGCCGCGGCGGCGGACTGGCGCAGCCTGCTGCAGCCGGAGCGCGCAGCCACCCTCGTGACGACGCTGGGCCTGCACAGCAGCGGCACCCACCTGCTTGGCAACATGCTGTTCCTGCTGGTGTTCGGCCTGCCCGCCGAGAGGGCACTCGGCTCCTGGCGCTTGCTCGCGCTGTTCGTGGCCGGTGGCGCGCTGTCGAACTTCGTGGCGGCGCTGTCGATGGACCGCCCCGACCGCGTGATCATCGGCGCGTCGGGCGCGGTGTCGACGCTGATCGGCGCCTACCTCGCCCTGTTCCCGAACGCGCGCCTCGGCGTGGTGCTGCCACTCGGCCTCTGGCTGGAATTCGTGCGCATGCCGGCCGTCGCGCTGATCAGCCTGTGGGTGGTGCTGCAGTTGCTGTTCACCTGGGCGGGCCCGAGTTTCGGCGCCGTGGCGTGGTGGGCGCATCTCGCCGGCTTCGCCTTCGGGTTCCTCGTCGCGCTGGCGGTGCGGGAATCGTTGGCGCGCCGGTCGCGACTGCGTGCCTGAGTGCCGGCGCTAGCCCGCGCTCGTGGCGCGCCGGGCCGTCGCCTGACGCGCCGCGGCCGCCTGCTTCACCCGCCGAAGCGCTTCGGCCACCGCGGACTCGCCTTCGACGATCACGCCGGTGGCGTAGCCGTCGGGCACCTCGGCGTCGCCGGAGAGATGCGTGGGCAGGTCCTGCTCGCGCAGCCCGCGGATGGCGGTGCCCGGCAGCGTGACATCCGGAAGGATGCCGGCAGCCTGGATCGAACGCCCCGACGGCGTGTAGTAGCGCGCAGTGGTGAGCTTCAACGCGTCGCCGTTGCCGAGATCGACCACCGTCTGCACCGAGCCCTTGCCGAAGCTGCGCGCGCCGAGCAGCAGGGCGCGGCGCTGGTCGCGCAATGCGCCGGCGACGACTTCCGCCGAGCTGGCCGTGCCGACATCGAGCAGCACGGCGATGGGCGCGCCCTGCAGCGCGTCGCCGGCGGCGGCGCGGTACAGCACGTTCGAAGTCGCGGTGCGGCCGCGGGTGCTGACGATCGGGCCGCCCTCGAGGAAGAGGTCGGCGACTTCGATGGCGGTGGTGAGCAGGCCGCCGGGGTTGTTGCGCAGGTCCAGCACGAGGCCGGAGAGCGGGCCACCGGAGGCCGCCTGCAGCGCGGCGAGTTGGCGCTTCAGTTCGTCGGCGGTGTCGCCTTCGAAATAGCCGATGCGCAGGTAGCCGTAGCCGGGTTCGAGCAGGCGCCCGCTGACACTCGACAGCGCGATGCTCTGCCGCACCAGCACGACGTCGCGCGGCAGGGCTTCGCCAGGGCGCAGCAGCGAGAGGCGGACGCTGGTGCCGGCAACGCCGCGCAACGCGCGCGACGGATCGGGATCGCGCAGGCTGCCGGCCGGGCGGCCGTCGATGGCGACGATGACGTCGCCGGTGCGCAGCCCGGCCTTGTGCGCCGGGCCGCCGTCGATGGCGCCGATCACCTTGAGGCTGCGATCGGGCCGGACCTCGACCTCCACGCCGATGCCGTCGTACATGCCCTGCACTTCCTCGGCGAGGGCACTGGCACTGGTGGCGGGCAGGTAGGCGCTGTGCGGGTCGAGGTCGGCGAGCAGGGCACGCACCGCGGCCTGCATCAGCGTGCGGTCGTCGATCGGGTCGACGTAGCCCTCCTGCACGGTGCGGAAGACCTCGGCGAAGCGGCGGATCTCCTCGAGCGGCACGGCCGACGACGGCGCGGGCGCCAGCGGATCGACGGCCGCATCGACCTGCGCCCGAAGGGGCGTTGAGGCGGCGAGCGCAAGGAGGATCGGAAGGGGGGAGAGTTGCATGGCGTCCACCGGAGAGGCCGCCATTATGCGGCTCAGCGCCACCAGCCGCGCGGATCCACGGGTTGGCCGTTGCGGCGCAGTTCGAAATACAGCGCGGTCTGCGGCGCACCGCCGGAGTCGCCGGCGCGGGCGAGGGTCTCGCCCTGCCCCACCCAGTCGCCCACGCCGCGACGCAGCGTGTCGTTGTGGGCGTACAGGCTCATCCAGCCTTCGCCGTGGTCGAGGATCAGCAGCAGGCCGTAGCCCTTCAACCAATCGGCATAGGCCACGCGCCCCGGGGCGACGGCGCGCACCGGCGTGCCGCGGGCCACGGCGAAGCGCACGCCATCGCTCTGCAGGCCGCCGGGCAGCGCGGCACCGAAGCGCTCCAGCACTCGCCCGCCGTCCACCGGCAGCGGCAGCTGGCCGCGACGGCTGGGGAAGGGCCGATCGTCGTCGAGCCGTTTCGGGATGTCGGCGATGGCATCGCGCAATTCGGCCAGCAGCGCTTCGACCGCGCGCTGGTCGCGGCCGAGCGCGGCGATCCGTGCTTCGCGGCCCTTGAACGCGGCTTCGAGGCCCGCCAAGGTCTGGCGACGGGCCTCGCGCTCGGTTTCGAGCGCCGCCAGCGCCGCCGTCGCCGATGTCGCAGCCGCCGCCACCTCGGTCTGCTGGCGCTGCACCTCGGCGGTGAGCGCGGCCAGCGCGTCGAGTTCGGCCAGCACGCCCTGCACGCGGCGCGCGCGATCGGCCTGAACATGCCGGTGGTAAGCGAGCGCACGGCCCATCGCGCCCACTTGGTCCTGTGCCAACAGCAGCTTCAGCTGCTCGTGGCGACCGGCGGCATAGGCGGCGCGCACCAGCCGGGCCAGCACCTCGCGCTGCGCCTTCAAGGCTTCGGCCAGTGCAGCGCGCTCGGCCTCCTTCACCGCAAGCGCCTCGGCGAGACGGGCCTGCTCGGCCTCGGCGGTGTCGACGGCCTGCTGCGCCTCGGCCACGCGCGCATCGGCCTCGCGAAGCGCCGTCAGCGTCTCGGATTTCACGGCTTCTGCGCGTTTCTGCTCCGCTGCCAGCGCCGCGACGCGCTGCTTCAACGCGTCGAGCTGGGCCTGTGCTTCGGCCTCGCGCGCCGCGCGCTGCGGGTCGGGGGCTTGGGCGAAGGACGGCGCCGCGACGAAGGCCGACGACGCCAACAGCATCGCCAGCCATCCGGCCGCGAACGCGCGGGCTGGCCTCAAGCGGGCTGCACCAGCGATTCGCCGGTCATCGCCGCCGGCTTCGGCAGGCCCATCAGCTGCAGCACGGTCGGGGCGATGTCGCGAAGCGCGCCGCCCGATCGCAGCGTGGCCTTGCGGCCGACGTAGACGAAGGGCACCGGGCCGACGGTGTGCGCCGTGTGCGGCTGGCCCGTCTCCGGGTCGCGCATCATCTCGAGGTTGCCGTGGTCGGCAGTCACGAGCATCTCGCCACCGACCGCCTCGATGGCTTCGCGCAAGCGGCCGAGCGCGATGTCGACGGCTTCCGCCGCCTTGATCGCCGCCTGCAAATCCCCGGTGTGGCCGACCATGTCGGGGTTGGCGATGTTGCAGGCGATGAAATCGACCTCGCCGCCGCGGATGGCGGCGACCAGCTTGTCGGTGAGCTCGGGGCAGCTCATCTCCGGCTGCAGGTCGTAGGTGGCGACCTTCGGCGAGGGCACCAGTTCGCGCGATTCGCCCGGCAACAGCGCCTCGCGGCCGCCGCTGAAGAAGAACGTGACGTGCGCGTACTTCTCGGTCTCGGCGATGCGCAGCTGCTTCAAGCCGGCGGCGGCGATCACTTCGCCCAGCGTGTCGCGCAGGTCTTCCGGCGCATAGGCCACCTTCGCCGGTAGTTCCGACGAGTACTCGGCCATGCCGACGAAGCGCGACAGCGCGATCGCGCGCGGCTTCACGAAACCGTCGAAGCCCGGCACGGTGAAGGCCGCGGTGATCTGGCGGGCGCGATCGGCGCGGAAATTGAAGAAGACCACGGCGTCGCCGTCGCGCATCGGGGCGGCGCCCTCGATCACTGTGGGCTTCACGAACTCGTCGTTCTCGCCACGGGCGTAGGCGGCCTCGAGCGCGGCCAGGCCGTCGGCCGCGCGGAACCCGGCGACGCCTTCGGTCATGGCGCGGAACGCGAGCTCGACGCGATCCCAGCGCTGGTCGCGGTCCATCGCGAAGTAGCGGCCCGACACGCTGGCGAGGCGCGCATTGCCGGCCTTGGCCATCACGTCGGCCAGGGCGCGCAACGAAGGCTCGGCGGACTTCGGCGGCATGTCGCGGCCATCGAGGAACGCGTGCACGGCCACCCGGGCCACGCCTTCGCGCTTCGCCATCTCGATCAGCGCGAACAGATGCGCTTCGTGCGAGTGCACGCCGCCCGGCGAGAGCAGGCCCATCAGGTGCAGGGTGCCGCCGGCGTCGCGGGCCGCGTGGCAGGCGGCCAGCAGCTCGGGGTTGCGGAAGAAGTCGCCGCTCTCGATCTCGGCGTCCACCCGGGTGAGGTCCTGGTAGACGATGCGGCCGGCGCCGATGTTCATGTGGCCGACTTCGGAATTGCCCATCTGGCCGTCCGGCAGGCCGACGAAGCGGCCCTCGGTGTGGACGAGGGTGTGCGGGCACTCGGCCAGCAGGCGGCGCCAGTGCGGCACCCGGGCCAGGGCGATGGCGTTGTCGGCCGTCTCGTCGCGATGGCCCCAGCCATCGAGGATCAGCAGCAGGACGGGTTTCGGACGCGACGCCATGACCTTTGCACCAGTGACGAAAGGGAGGCGACAAGTCTAGCCGGCGGGCGGCAGGATGGCCGCGTCAATCCGACCCGGAGCCCGCCATGCGCCATCCCGTCCGCCTCAGCCCGCTCGTCCTCGCCCTTGCCCTCGCCGTCGGCGCCGGGCACGCCCTGGCCGACACCCCGCCGAGCGAGTCGAAGGTGCTGGGCAGCATCACCGCCCAGGCCGGCCAGGCCTACGACAGCCTCGATTCGGTGAACGGCGGCATCAGCATCCAGCGCGGCGCCACCGTGCGCAGCGCCGAGACGGTGAACGGCGGCATCAGCATCGACGAAGGCGCCACCGTCGGCAGCGCCGAAACCGTCAATGGCGGCATCAGCATCGCCGGCAAGGTGAAGCTGGGCAGCGCCGAGACCGTCAACGGCGGCATCAGCCTCGACATCGACAGCGAGGTGTCCGGCGACCTCGAGACCGTCAACGGCCCCATCCGCATCGGCGCGCGCGGCGTGGTCGCCGGGAAGCTGGAAACCGTGAATGGCGGCATCCGCCTCGACGGCGGCAAGGTCCAAGGCATGCTGCGAACGGTGAACGGCGACATCACCCTCGGGCGCGGGTCGCAGGCCGGCGGCATCGAGATCGAAGAGCCGAACCGCGGCTGGTGGAACTGGGGCAGCGAGAAGCTGCCGCGCATCGTCATCGGCCCAGAGGCCAAGGTGAACGGCCCGATGGTGTTCAAGCGCGAGGTGAAGCTCTACGTGCACGCCACGGCCACGATCGGCGAGGTGCGCGGCGCCACGGCCGTGCGCTACGAGGGCGAAGACGCGCCGGAGTAAGCGGCCTAGCGGCGGGCCGCATAGAATCACGGGACGTTTCCACGTTGGAGTGTCCCCGTGATGCGATCCACCCTGATGGCGGGCGTCGCCCTCCTCACCAGCGCGGCCGCCTGCGCCACGCCGGTGCCGCCGGCTGCCGCCACCGCGACGGCCCAACACAGCTTCGGGCCCGAGATCTCGGCCGAGGATTTCAGCGCCCACGTGCGCACCCTCTCCGGCGATGACTTCGCCGGCCGCTCGCCCGGCGGCATCGGCGAGACCAAGACCGTCGAGTACCTGATCGCCCAGCTGCAGCGCCTCGGCCTCCAGCCCGGCAACAACGGTTCGTGGACGCAGGACGTCCCAATGACCGAGACCAAGGCCGACGACAAGACCAGCACCTTCACGCTCACCACGGCGAAGCAGACGCTGGCCCCGACGATCGGGCCCGAAGTGGTGGTCGGCACGCGCACCGGCCAGCCGGAAGTGAGCATCGACGGCAGCGAGCTCGTGTTCGTCGGCTACGGCGTGAACGCGCCGGAAGCCGGCTGGAACGACTACGACGGCCTCGACGTCAAGGGCAAGACGGTCGTGATGCTGATCAACGACCCGGGCTTCCACGTCGGCAGCACCGAGCTGTTCGGCGGCAAGCGCATGACCTACTACGGGCGCTGGACCTACAAGTTCGAGGAAGCGGCCCGCCAGGGCGCCGCCGCGGCGCTGATCATCCATGACGACGCCGGCGCGGCCTACCCGTGGGAAGTGGTGCAGAACAGCTGGGGCGGCCCGCAGTTCGACCTGCCGCCCAGCGAAGACCCGGAACCGCGCCTGCCCGCGCAGGGCTGGATCAACGCCGCCACCGCGACCACGCTGTTCGCCGACGCCGGCCTCGACTTCGAGGCGATGCGCACGGCCGCCAACCAGCCCGGCTTCAAGGCCGTGCCGTTGAAGGCCACGTTCTCGCTGTCGCTGAAGAGCAGCTCGCGCAGCGCGACCTCGCAGAACGTGATCGCCATGCTGCCGGGCACCACGCATCCGGACGAGGCCATCGTCTACACCGCGCACTGGGACCACCTCGGCCGCAACTTCTCGGGCGTGGGTGATCGCATCTTCAACGGCGCCATCGACAACGCCACCGGCGTGGCCGGCGTGCTGGAGATCGCCGAGGCCTTCACGGTGCAGCGCCCGGCACCGGAACGCAGCATGGTCTTCCTGTTCGTCACGCTGGAGGAATCCGGCCTGCTCGGCTCGAAGTACTACGCCGCGCACCCGGCCATCCCGCTGGAGAAGACCGTCGCCGTCATCAACCTCGACGCGATGAGCGTCATCGGCCCCTCGAAGGAGCTGGTGGTGATCGGTCTTGGCAACTCGACGCTCGACGACGTCGCCCGCCCCTTCGCCGAAGCGCAGGACCGAGTGCTGATGGAGGAGAGCGAGCCGCAGAACGGCTACTTCTTCCGCTCCGACCACTTCAACTTCGCCAAGGCCGGCGTGCCGGCGCTGTACGCCAAGGGCGGCGTCGACCACCGCGAGAAGGGCCGCGAGTACGGCCTCGCGTGGATGACGGACTACACGGCGGTGCGCTACCACAAGGTCGGCGACAACTACGATGCCAGCTGGGACCTGCGCGGCACCATGCAGGACCTGAAGCTGCTTTACGACGTGGGCCGCACCTTGGGCGGCAACCGCGAATGGCCGAACTACGTGGAGGGCAACGCCTTCCGCAAGACCGACCAACGCGGGCAGTAATCGTTCGGCGGTCCCGATCCTCGGGCCATCGGAATGAAAAACGGGCGCCGCGAGGCGCCCGTTTCCGTTCCAGCCCATGACCGGCGGGAACGCCGCCGGCGCGGGTTCAGTCGGCCTTTCGCACGTGGGTGTCGAGGAACTTCAGATAAGACTCCTGCGCAGTGATGCGGTTTTCGCGGCGCAGGAACCCATGGCCCTCGTCGGGGAACAGCACGTACTCCACGGGCACGTTGTTGGCCCGCGCCGCGGCCACCAGCTCGTCCGATTCCACCTGCAGCACGCGCGGGTCGTTGGCACCCTGCACCACCAGCATCGGCCGCACGATGTTCTTCGCATGGAACAGCGGCGAGATGCGGCGGTGGCGCTCGGCGTCGGTGGCCGGATCGCCCATCTCGTCGTAGAGCGCCTGCCGCTGCGCGCCCCACCACGCCGGGATGGATTCGAGCGTGCGCACCCAGTTGGTGACGCCGAAGATGTTGATGCCGGCCTCGAAGGCCTCCGGATGGAAGGTGAGCGCCGCGGCCGTGATGTAGCCGCCGTAGGAGCCGCCCATCACCGCCACTTCGTCGTCGGCCACCCAGTCCTGCGCACGCAGCCAGTCGCCGCCGGCCACGATGTCGCGCAGATCGGCTTCGCCGTGCTTGCGGTCGTCCATGTGGAAGAAGGTCTTGCCGTAGCCCGAGGAGCCGCGGTTGTTGGCGCCGAGCACGGCATAACCGTGGTTGACGAGGTGCTGGACCATCGCGCTGTAGCCGCGGCGCGTCTGCCCGCCGGGACCGCCGTGCACCAGCACGACCGCCGGCACCGGGTTCGCGGCCGAGGCGCCTTTCGGGCGGTAAAGCACCGACGGAATCTCAACGCCCCCTTCGGCCTTGTAGCGAATGATCGTCGCCTCGACGAGGTGCGATTCGTCGATGGCCGGATTGAGCGCGGTGGTGAGACGACGCACCTTGCGGTCGGCCAGATCGGCAACGAAGACATCGGACGGCGACGTGTCGGAGGCCACGGTGAACGCCACGCGCGCCTCGTCCGGCGAGAAGCGCACCGCCCCGATGTCGCCGTCGGGAAGGCCCTCGAAGCGAAGCGGCTGGCCGTCGCGGGTGTCGAGGATCGTCAGCGCGGTGCTGGCATCGGCATTGACGGCCGAAACCCGGTAGCGGCCGCTGGGCGACCACGAAACGAACATCACGTCCCAATCCGCCTCGATCAGCGGCGTCTGCTCGCCCGAAGCGAGGTCATGCGTCCAAGCCTGGTTGAACTCGCCGTGCGCATTAGTGGCGAACACCAGCGTCTTCGCGTCCGGCGTGAAGCCATAGACGCTGGTCGACACCGCGCCCTCGCCCGGGGTGATCAGCGTGGGCTTACCGTCGCCTGTCAGATCGACGAGATAGACGTCGGAGTCCGCCGAGGTGTTGGGTTTCTCCAGCGCCACCCAGCGGCCATCGGTCGAGACCCCGGCGGGCATGAAACCGCCGGGATTCTGGAACAGGATGCGGCTCTCGAAGGTGCGGGTGTCGTAGCCGAGCACGTCGAAGGCCTGCGGGTCACGGGCGTTCGAGGTGACCCACAGGGTCTTGCCGTCCGGGCTCAGGCCCGCAAAGCCGGCCTTGAGCTTGTCGCCGGGCGTGAGGTCGCGGAGCGAGCCGTCAGCCTCGCGCAGGTAGACGTGCGTGAGCTCGTTACCACCCTTGTCGCCCTGCACCAGCACGCGGCCGTCCGGCAGGTAGCTGGCGGCGAACACCGCATCGGTGGTCGACGTGGTCAGCGGTACCGGAGCGCCCCCGGCCACCGGCAGCGCGTAGGCGTTGAAGACGCCCGTGGCGTCGGAACTGATCAATACCGAGCGGCCGTCCGGCGAGAACGCCAGCCCGCCTGCATCGGCCACGCGGAAACTGGTGGTGTCGAAGAACTGCGCGGCCGTGTACTTGGGCACGGTTTCGGCAGCGGCGGACCCGACGGGCGCGAGCGCCCCGACGAGCATCAGTGCAGCGGACAACAGGCTTGTGGCGCGCATCGGCGGACTCCCAGGCTGGAAACGCCTGCCGAGCCTACTCCACGGACGGCGCGGGCAGCGTCACCTTGGCCTGCGAGCGCAGCGCATCGGCCACCTCGGACACAGCGGCCATCATCGGCATGTGGCCGCAGCCGGGCAGCATCACCGTGCGCGACTCGCGCAGGCCCGCCGCATAGAGCGCCGCCGAGCTCGGGTCGATCACGCGGTCGTCGTCGCACCACAGCAAGAGCGCGGGCGCACGGATGTCACCCAGCAGCGGCTGCACCGCGAAGGCTTCGTCGCCGCGCAGGCGCGCGAGGACGTCCCGCTCGAACGCGTTGTCGGCGATGCGCCGCGCGATGAGGGCGCGGTCCGCCGGCCACGGCACGAAGGGCGGGTCGGTGAACACGAGGCCGAGGTAGCGGTCGAGCGATGCGCGGTCCTCGACGGCGAAGGGGTGTCCGCCCTCGAGTACGGCGCGGCCGAACTCGTTCGGCGCGAAGGGCACGCCCGCCGCCGACAGCAGGGCGATGCGCCGCACGCGCTCGGGATGGCGGGCGGCGACGAGGCCGGTGATGTGGCCGCCCATCGAATGCCCGGCCAGCAGCTCAGGCGTGCGCGGCAGCGTGCCGAGCCACGCGGCGATGCGCTCGGATTGCGCCACCACGCCGTAATCGGCGCCGGGCTCGCGCTGGCTCTCGCCCCAGCCCGGCAGGTCCGGTGCGATGACGCGATGCGTGGCCGAGAGCTCGGCCATCAGCGGCAGCCAGTTCTCCTTCGCCCCGGTGAAGCCGTGCAGCAGCACGACCAGCGGCGCGTCAGCCGGCCCAGCCTCGAGCTGCACGATGCGCTGGCCGTCGACCTCGACGCTGCGCACCTCCGCACCGGCCTGGAGGCGCTGCGCGGCGAACCAGCCCTGCAGCGCCCACTCCGGCCGCCACGCGAGCAGGCCGATGACGATCAGGACGTCGAAAGCCAGCGCCGCGAGGAGGATCGTGCGGCGCCGCAGACCACGCGGCGCACCGGACGACACGGTCGGCACGCGCGCGGCGGGCATCGCGGCTTACTTCGCCGCCGCGTCGAGCACGGCCTGCACGGCGCCGCGGGTGATCGGGTGGTAGCCCGCGCTGGCCTGCTGCAGCACCTGGCTCGCGAAGGCGAGGCCATCCGGCGTCTCGGCGAGGGCCACGTAGCTCGGCATGATCAGCTTGCGACGGCCGACCTTGCGCAGGAACTGCGCCAGCGCCGGACGCGCTTCGAAATAGCCGGCGCGCACGGTGATGGGGTACCAGCGCTGCGCGATCTCGCCGTTGGTGGTGCCGGTGAAGCGGAAGGCGCCGTCCAGCTCCAGCAGGCGCTCGGCGGCGATGTCCTCCGGCAGGCCCTCAAGGAAGTGCACCCACTCCTGCGTGATCCACTTCGAGGTGTCGAGCTCGGCGACCGCGACGCGGCGCTTCAGCCAGTCGTCGCGCGCGACGTCGACGGCAGCGAGGCGCGGCGACGTGGCCGCCACGGCGGTCTCCGGCAGGCCGGGACCGGCGATCCACGCGGCCAGCTCGGCCTCGGTGAGCTTGCCCGGGTTCTTCGCGATCAGCTCGCGACGCAGGAAGGCGAGGAAGTCATCGGTGGTCACGCTCTTGAACGCGTGTTCGTCGAACCACGTCCGCAGGAAGGGGTCGAAGGCCTCGCGGCCGAAGCGCTGTTCGAGGAAGGACAGGAACCACTGGCCCTTGATGTAGGCGACATCCGTCAGTGCTTCATCCGGGTCGCGGCCCGGCGACGGCGGCAGCGCCAGCACCTGCTGGGCTGGCGGCAGCGAGGCCAGTTCCGCGCGCAGGCCGGTCTGGCTCACCACGTCCTCCATGTCGGCCTGCTCTCGGCCGTAGACGGCTTCGACGATGCGGTTCTCGACGTAGCTGGTGAAGCCCTCGTTGAGCCACATGTCCTTCCAGCTGGCGTTGGTGACGAGGTTGCCCGACCACGAGTGCGCCAGCTCGTGCGCGATCAGCGAAACCAGCGATTTGTCGCCGGTGATCACCGTCGGCGTGATGAAGGAGAGGCGCGGGTTCTCCATGCCACCGAACGGAAAGCTGGCCGGCAGGATCAGCAGGTCGTAGCGCTCCCAGCGGTAGGGGCCGTACAGCGTCTCGGTGGCGGCGATCATCTTCTCCGTGTCGCTGAACTCGGCGGCGGCGCGCTCGAGCACCGGCGCCTCGGCCCACACGCCGGCACGCTCCGAGATCGCCTTGAAGCGGAAATCGCCCACCGCGATCGCCAGCAGGTAGCTGGGGATCGGCTGCGCCATCGTGAAGCGATAGTCGCCGTCGGCGCGCGCAGCAGGGTCGTTGTCGGCGCTCATCAGCGCCATCAGGCCCGGCGCGGTGCGGATGCGCGCGGTGTAGGTGAAGCGCACGCCCGGGGTGTCCTGCAGCGGCACCCAGCTGCGCGCATGGATGGCCTGCGACTGGCTGAAGAGCAGCGGCTGCTTGCCGCCCGCGGTCATCGCCGGGGTCATCCACTGCAGGCCCGAAGCCTCGGGCGACGTGCGGTAGCGGATGCGCACCGCGTCCATCCGCGAAGGCAGGGCGATGGTGAGCGTGCTGCCGAAGATCGCGTCGCGCTCGGCGAGGCTGAACTCGACGCGCTGCCAGCGGCCGTCGCCCTTGCGGGCCTGCACGCGCTCGATGGCGAGATCGCGGGTATCGAGCACCAGCTTGGCGGGGCCGGTCGTCGTGGCGTCGGCCCAGGCCAGCGTGTGGGTCACGTCGCCGGCCAGCGTGCGCTGAGCGAAGTCCACGCGGAGATCGAGCGCCATGGCGCTGATGCGCACGACGGTGGGCTCGGCGGCGCTGTGCTCGTCACGGGCTCGGTCGGCCGACTGGGCGACCGACGCGAAGAGAGCGAGGGCGAAGGCGAGGATCAAGCGCATGCGGGCAGGGCCATCCGGGGAATGGCTGGAGTTTACTCAATGCGCAGCGAGGGCCCTTACCGGGCGTCGAGGGCGCCGACCGCCACGCGCCAGCCGGCGTCGGCCTGCAAGGCCTCGGCGTCGCGGAACACCCCCCACAGCCCGGCGGGAAGATCGCGGAACGCTTCGGCGTAACGCGCCGCATCGCGCGATTCGCCGGTGACGTCGCGGATTCGGATCGCCGCCACGCGTCCTGGCCACGCCCGCGCCGTGGCGCCGTAGATCTCGGGATCGCGCTCGCCGGAATCGCCGACGAGCACGAATCGACGCGCCGGCGCGGCGGCCAGCAGCGCGTCCAGGACCGCGCGCTTGTGCGAGAACGTGCCGGTCTCACCGAACAGGTCCTCCAGCACCTCCACCTCGCGCAGGTGCAAGCTTCCCTCGGGAAAGGCCGCGTCGCGAAGAAAGCCGGCCAGGACCGGGTACAGCGGATGGGGGCTGCCAGACAGGTAGTGGAAGCGCGTGCCGTTTTCACCGCCGGAGGCATCCGTCCTTGCGTCGATGGCCCGGTAGGCCGCCGCCATGCCCCCGACTGGCTTGAAGGGGCGAACAAAGGTGTTCATCAGCATCGCGTGGCGATCGAGCACGCGAGTGTCCTTGATCGTGTCGTCGATATCCGAGACGACGGAGAGGCCCTCCGCGGGCAGCACCAGCGCGCGGAGCGGCGGTACCTCAGGGGCCGCACGGCGGATGGCGTCGTCGGCGATGCGCTCGAAGCGCCACCACCGCCCCGGTGGCGGCGCCGTGGCCAGGTCGACGCAGTGACGGATCCGGCCCTCCGCATCGCTGGCGGGCAACGGCAACGCGTCCGACACGCCCTGCACGCGCACCACCAGGCGCTTGCCGCGCTCGTCATCGGTGAGGAACAGGCGCGAACGAGTGTCGAAACGGGCGCGGTCGTCGCTGGACAGGGCATCGCGATCCACCCCCAGCGCGGCGGCCAGCAACGCGGCGGCGCCCGGGCGCCGCTCAACCTCGAACACCCAGGCGTCGACGCAGAACCGCCAACGACCGTCCGCTGTCGGATGGGCGAGGCCGTCATGGAACCGCACGCGCTCGTCGTCGCGAAGGCCCTCGGTGGCCACGGCAGTGGCCACGGGGGTGCCCGCGGCCAACAGCGCGGCGAGACCCACCGGGAGGCGGCGCATCGCCGCGCGGGTCACACCCGATAGCCGGAATGGATCGCGCAAATGCCGGCGCTGAGGTTGCGGTAGTCGCAGCGCTCGAAACCGGCCTCGGCCATCATCGCCTTGAGCTCGTCCTGCGGCGGGTGCTTGCGGATGCTCTCGGCGAGGTACTGGTAGCTCGCCGAATCGTTCGCGAACAGCTGGCCCAGACGCGGCAGCACCTTGAAGCTGTGGAAGTCGTACACCGGCTTGAACCACTCCGGCTTCACTTCCGAGAACTCCAGCACCAGGGCGCGGCCGCCGAGCTTCAGCACGCGGTGCATCTCGCGCAGCGCCTTCGCCTTGTCGGTGACATTGCGCAATCCAAACGCGATGGTGACGAGGTCGAAGCTCGCATCCGGGAAAGGCAGGGCTTCGGCGTTCAGCTGCACCCAGCGCAGGCCGCGAACGAGGCCGCGGTCGGTGAGGCGGTCGCGGCCGACGCCGAGCATCGCGGCGTTGATGTCGCCAACGACGACCTCGCCGGATTCACCCACGCGCTCGTGCAGCAGGGCGGCGATGTCGCCCGTGCCGCCGGCGAGATCGAGCACGCGGTCGCCCTTCGCCACGCCGGAGGTGGCCACGAAATAGCGCTTCCACACCCGATGCACGCCGAGGCTCATCAGGTCGTTCATCAGGTCGTACTTGCCGGCCACCGACGAAAACACCTCGCGCACCAGGCCGGCCTTCTCGGCGGTGGGCACGTCGCGGAAGCCGAAGTGGGTCGTGCCCTCGGGGCGGGATTCAGTGCTCATGCGGCGGATTATCCCACCGGTGCCGTCGCGATGGCGCGTTCCGCGACCCCGTCTTGGCGTGCTGCCGTGCCGGGCGCTCAACCGGCGTCGCGCGACAGGCCGGCCGCCGCGAGCGCCGCCTCGTAAGCCGCCCAACGCGTGGGGTGCTCGCGGCCCAATTGGTGGAGGTAAGCCCAGGTGTACAGACCGGTCCCGTGGCCATCGTTGAAGCGCAGCGCCACCGCGTAGTGGCCCACCGGCTCGACCGCCTCGATGCCGACCTCGCGCTTTCCGGCGACGAGGATCTTCTGTTCCGGCGCGTGCCCCTGCACCTCGGCGCTGGGCGATTCCACCCGCAGGTACTCGGCCGGAAGGCGGACGTTGGCACCGTCGTCGAAGGCGACCTCGAGGGCGCGCGAGGCGCGGTGCAGGGTGATGGCGGTGGGGCGGGGCGTCATGCTGCGATTTCAACAGACCTAGCGGGTCGCCGTCGCGGGTTGGCGGGGTTCAGGCACATCAGCCTCCGCTGAACATTAGGCCCTCGCTCAGGTCGGTGAAGGCCCGGGAGGACTATGCTCGGGGCATCCACAGCTGGAGACCCGCCATGCGCAAGCCCCTTCTCCTCGCCCTCGCGCTGATCGCGATGCCCGCCCTGGCCTTCGACCAGGCCCAGGTGATGCAGCCCGCCGCGCTGTCGAACGTGCAGAGCGTCCACATCGCACCGGTGGCGCTCGAACTGCCGGCCGCCACGCGCCGCGTTGGCACCCGCGGCGACGAGCCGCGCCCGGTGACCGCGCGCGACGCGGAAACGAAAGCGGCCGACCTCACCGCCGCGCTGCGCCGTGCGTTCGCCAAGGACTTCACCGTGGTGGATGCGCCTGGCCCGGGCGTCCTCGTCATCGAAGCCACGCTGACGCGCCTGGAAGCCAGCCGCCCGACGATGGCCGACTACCATCGCGAGCCTGGCCTGGGCTTCGAGTCGGTGTACGCCGGTGGCGCCGCCGTCGATGTGCGCCTCTCGCGCGACGGCAGCGACATCGCCGTGCTCAAGGACCGCTACGTCGGCAGCTTCAGCGACGGCACGCCGCGCATCGGCGTCTGGCAGGACGCCGACCGTGCGTTCTCGGCATGGTCGCGCCAGCTGCCGTCGTGGGTGGCGCAGCCGGAAACGGCCTCGCGCTGACGCGCCACGATGCACAGGAAGGCCCGGAGCGATCCGGGCCTTCGTCGTTTCAGGGTTTCCGTTTCGCGCGCGGGTGCGCGCCGTCGTAGACCTTGGCGAGGTGCTGGAAGTCGAGGTGGGTGTAGATCTGCGTGGTCGCGATGTTGGCGTGGCCCAGCAGCTCCTGCACGCCGCGGAGGTCGCCGGAGCTTTCCAGCACGTGGCTGGCGAAGCTGTGCCGCAGCAGGTGCGGGTGCACGCGCTTCCACACGCCTTGGCGCATGGCCAGCTCGCGCACGCGCTTCTGCACGGCGCGTGGCGTGATCGGCCCGCCGTCGCGGCCGGGGAAAACCGGCCGAGCGCCGGGTGAGGCCACGGCGGACGACGCGTTCGACGCGGAGGCGGCCTCGCTCGCCGCCCAGGCCGCCAGCGCCTCGCGCGCATGGCGGCCCACTGGAACGATGCGCGTCTTGCGGCCCTTGCCGAGCACGCGCACTTCGCCGCCCGCGAGGTCGAGATCACCCCAGCGCAGGCTGCAGAGCTCCGACACGCGCAGACCCGACGAGTAGAACAACTCCATCATCGCGCGGTCGCGCAGGCCCAGCGGCGCGTCGTCCGGCACTTCGACGAGCTGGCCCATCTCGTCGGCATCGAGCACCTGCGGCAGCTTGCGGGGCGCCTTCGGCCCGCGCAGCCCGGCACTCGGATCGGCGGCGATGTCGCCGTGCTTCAACAGCCAGCGGAACAGGGCGCGGCAGGCCGAAAGCCGTCGCTGCACGCTCGGCGGCGACAGCCCGCGGGCGTGTTCGTCGGCGACGAATCCGCGCAGCGCGAGGCCGTCGATCCCGCCCCACTCGGCGAAGCCCTGCGTGCCGGCCCATGTTCGCAGCGCCGCGAGGTCGCGACGGTAGGCGTCGAGCGTGTGCGGCGACGCTTGCTTCTCCACGGCGAGGTGGTCGAGGAAACGCGCGAGCGCGGCGTCGAGGGCCTGCCCTCCGGCCTCGCGCCCGTCGTCCGCCGGCCGGTTCATCGCGGCGAAGGACGCCCCATCGCGGTGGCCAGGGCCTCGGCCATCATCCGCAGGAACAGGGTGCCCATGCCGGGGAAGAAGCGGTTCGGGTCGACGCTGCCCACCGCCACCAGGCCGACGCCGGCCACCGGCAGCACGGCGCAGGAGGCCACGCGGCCCGCGGCATCGCCGAACAGCAGGGCGTGGCGTTCGGGCGGCAGGCGCCCGCAGAGCGGCTCGCCGCTGGCCATCGCTTCGCGGAAGGCCTCCATGCGGGGATCCGAAGCCAGCACCGCCTGGCACCACGACGCTTCCTCGAGGCCGGGCACCGGCGCCAGCACGGTGATGCGCACGGCATCCCCGGCGAAGTCCTCGCCGAGAACGGCCACCATCGCCCGCAGCGTGTCGGCGGCGCTCCCGGCGCGCATCAGCGCCAGCGTGAGCTGGTGCGTGCGCACCGCGAGGCGCTCGTTGTCCTGGGCATTGCCGGTGAGCTCGTGCAAGCGCCGCGTGAGCTCGCGGTTCTTCTCGCGCAACACCTCGAGCTGGTACCCGGCCAGCGACGCGCTCGCACCGGCGTCCTTGGGCACCACGAGCGTGGCGGCAAGGTCCGGGAACTGTTCGAGGAAGCGCGGGTGCCGGCGCAGCCACTGCGCCACCTCATGGGCCTCGCTGCGTGCGTTGCGTTCCTCAGCCATGGGCATCGGCTCCTTCATCCCACCACTCCCCTTCGAAGACGAACGCGGCCGGGCCGCGCATGGAAACCGGCGCGTCGTCGGACGGCCAGTCGATGTGCAAGGTGCCGCCGGGCAGGTCGACGCGCACCGTGCGGTCGACGCGGCCCTGCCGAACGAGGATGGCGACCGCCGCGCAGGCGCCGCTGCCGCAGGCCAAGGTCTCGCCCACGCCGCGCTCGAAGACGCGCAGCGCGATGTGGCCGGGAGCGAGCACTTCCGCGAAACCGACGTTGACGCTGTCGGGGAAGCGGCCGCCGCGCTGCAACCAGACGCCGATGCCCGCGGCATCGACGGCGGCCAGGGCGCTGCCCGCCGGGCCGGAGGTACTCGCAGCCACCTCGATCAAGGCATGCGGATTGCCCATCGAGGCCGCGCCGAAGGCCAGCACGCCGAAGGGGCCATCGGCGACGTAGCGCGCGGCTTCCGTGGGCGCGACCAGCGGGATGCGCGCCGGGGCGAACACCGGCACCGACATCGCCAGACGGAAGCTGCCATCGTCGAGCGCCTCGGCCTCGATGCGGCCGGCCGGGCTGCCCATGGCGAAGCGCGCTGCGCGGGCGGTCCCGTCGCGCCGCAGCCAGGCCGCGACACAGCGCGCACCGTTGCCGCACTGCCCGGCGGCGCTGCCGTCGGCATTCCAGATGCGGTAGTCGGCGACCGCGTCGGGCGTCGCCGGCGGTTCGATGGTGAGCAACTGGTCGAAGCCGATGCCGCGATGGCGGTCGGCCATCCGCGCGGCCTCGGCGGGCGTCGGCGGCGGTGCGCCGTCGCGCAGGTCGAACACGACGAAATCGTTGCCTGCGCCGTGCATCTTGCTGAAGCGACGGCGCGGCGGCGCCGGGATGCTCATCCCGCGGCAGCGCCGGTGCTGGAGGGCGTTGCCGCCGCAGGCTCGGGGCGCACGAGATCACCCTTGTTGCCGCAGGCGGCGAGCAGGGCGCAGGCGAGAAGCATCGGCAGCAGTCGGCGGATGGTTTTCATGCCCGCGAGTATAGCGACGGCGCCCGGCCGCCGATGAATACGTTTGCGCCTCGGGGGCCTCGCGGGCGGGTTTCGGGCCGAAGGATTACGCTGGCAGGTCAAGCCACCATCGAGTGCTCCATGACCCAGGACGCTTCGCTCTTCGTGCTGTTCGGCGCCACCGGCGACCTCGCCCAGCGCATGCTCCTGCCCTCGCTGTACGCGCTGGAGCGCGACGGCCTGCTCCCGCAGGCCCTGCGCATCCTCGGTACCGCGCGCAGCGCGATGGACGCCGCCGGCTTCCGCGCCAACGTGGCGGAGTCGGTCGGCAAGGCCATCGCCGCCGGCGAATGCAACGAGGCCGCGCTCGAGCGCCTGCTCGGCCGTTGCGACTACCAGGCCGCCTCGGTGGACGACCCGGCCGCCCTCGCCGCCCTGGCGGCCCGCATCGCCGCCCTGCGGGGCGACGGCGACACCCTCGTGCACCTGTCCACCGCGCCGAAGTTCTACGGGCCGATCTGCGAAGCCCTCGCTGCGGGCGGCGTCGCCGATGCGCGCATGCGCGTGATGCTCGAGAAGCCGATCGGCCACGACCTCGCCAGCTCGATCGCCATCAACGAATCGGTGGCGAAGGTGTTCCGCGAGGCGCAGGTGTTCCGCGTCGACCACTACCTCGGCAAGGAGGGCGTGCAGAACCTGCTGGCCCTGCGCTTCGGCAACGCGCTGTTCGAGCCGATCTGGAACTCTCGCTTCGTCGAACAGGTGCAGATCACCGTCGCCGAGACCGTGGGCCTCGAGGGCCGCGGCGGCTACTACGACGAATCCGGCGCCATGCGCGACATGGTGCAGAACCACCTGCTGCAGCTGCTCACGCTCACCGCCATGGAGCCGCCCTCGCACTTCGACCCGGGCGCCGTGCGCAACGAGAAGCTGAAGGTGCTGCGCTCGCTGCGCCCGATCGAGGGCGACGACGTCGCCACCCACACCGTCGCGGGCCAGTACACGGCCGGCGCGATCGACGGCAAGGCGGTGCCGGGCTATGCCGACGAACTCGGCCGCCGGAGCCGCACCGAAAGCTTCGTCGCCATCCGCGCCCACATCGACAACTGGCGCTGGAGCGGCGTGCCGTTCTACCTGCGCACCGGCAAGCGCCTGCCGCGCCGCACCACCGAGATCTACGTGAAAATGCGCGCCGTTCCGCATTCGATCTTCGATGGCGAAGGCGCCACCCCGGAGCCGAATGCCCTGCTGATCCGCCTGCAGCCGGAAGAGCGCATCTCGATGATGCTGATGAGCAAGACGCCGGGCCTCGACCGCGGCGGCGTCAAGCTCTCGCAGGTGGCGCTCGACCTCGACCTGCACGACGCCTTCGCCCACGAGCGCAAGCGCATCGCCTACGAGCGCCTTTACCGCGACGCGCTGGCCGGCGTGGGCACGCTGTTCGTGCGCCGCGACGAGATCGAGGCCGCGTGGAGCTGGGTGGACCAGATCCTCGGCGGCTGGACGGCGCGCGGGCAGGAACCGAAGCCCTATCCGGCCGGCACCTGGGGCCCGACCAGCGCGCTCGCCCTGCCGGAGCGCCACGGCCACAGCTGGCGCGAATGAACACCGCCGCGCCCATGAGTCCCCTGCCGATCACCGAACACGCGAACGCCGAAACGCTGGCGTCCACCGTCGCCGAGGCGCTCGCCGCCGCGATCCGCGAGGGCATCGCCACCCGCGGCGAGGCCTGGCTGGCCCTGGCGGGCGGCAGCACGCCCTTCGCCGCCTACCGCCGGCTCGCGGCCATGGCCCTGCCGTGGTCGAAGGTGCACCTTGTCGCCAGCGACGAACGCTGGGTTCCGGCGATGCATGAGAAGCGCAACGAGCGGGCGCTCGCGGACGCCTTCGCCGCCGCGAACGGCGTGACGATCCATCCGCTGGTGCCGGAAGCCGAGCGCGCCTTCATTGCCGCCGAGGCTGGCGCCACCGCCGAGGCCAGTCTTTCGCCGCTCGCCCACCGCGCCTTCGACGCCGTGCTGCTCGGCATGGGTGCCGACGCGCATTTCGCCTCGCTGTTTCCGCAGGTCACGCCGCCCTCGGCCCTCGACGCCGGCGACCGCGCGCCCGTCGTCGCGCTCACGCCCGACCCGCTGCCGCCGGAAGCGGCGTTTCCGCGCATCTCGCTCACGCTGTCGCGCCTCGTGGCCACGCGCTCGCTGCTGCTGATGATCACCGGCGAGGCCAAGCGCGCCGTGCTGGAATCGGCCCGCACCCGCCCCGCCACCGACGCCCCCATCCACGCCCTGCTGGCCGCCGCGCCGGACCTCGCGATCCACTGGAGCCCCTGATGTCGCTGCATCCCGTCGTCGAACGCGTCACCGAACGGATCCGCGAGCGCAGCGCGCCGACGCGCACCGCCTACCTCGCACGCATCGAGGCCGCCCGCGCGAAGGGCACGGCCCGCGCCCGCCTCAGTTGCGGCAACCTCGCGCACGGCTTCGCCGCCTCGGGCGACGACAAGGACGCGCTCAAGCTCCAGGTCAAGCCGAACCTCGGCATCGTCACCGCCTACAACGACATGCTGTCGGCGCACCAGCCGTTCGCGACCTACCCCGAGCTGATCAAGATGGCCGCGCGCAATGCCGGCGGCACCGCGCAGGTGGCCGGCGGCGTGCCGGCGATGTGCGACGGCGTCACCCAAGGCCGTACCGGCATGGAACTCTCGCTGTGGTCGCGCGACACCATCGCGCAGGCCACCGCGGTGGCGCTCTCGCACGACATGTTCGACGCCGCGGTGATGCTCGGCGTCTGCGACAAGATCGTGCCCGGCATGCTGATGGGCGCGCTGGCCTTCGGGCACCTGCCGGTGGTCTTCGTGCCCGCGGGCCCGATGCCCTCCGGCCTGCCGAACAAGGAGAAGGCCGCGGTCCGCCAGCGCTACGCCGAGGGCAAGGCCACGCGCGACGAGTTGCTGGCCGCGGAATCGGCGAGCTACCACTCGGCCGGCACCTGCACCTTCTACGGCACCGCCAACAGCAACCAGATGCTGATGGAAGTGATGGGCCTGCACCTGCCGGGCTCGGCCTTCGTGAACCCCGGCACCACGCTGCGCGACGCGCTCACCGTCGCGGCGGCCGAACAGGCGCTGCGCGTCACCGCGCTCGGCGACGACTGGCGGCCGATCGGGCACACGGTGGACGAAAGGGCCATCGTCAACGCGATGGTCGGCCTCGCGGCGACGGGCGGTTCGACCAACCACGTGATCCACCTCGTGGCCATGGCGCGCGCCGCCGGCCTGCGCATCACCTGGGACGACCTCGACGAACTCTCGCGCGCGACGCCGCTGATGGCGCGCGTGTACCCGAACGGCTCGGCCGACGTGAACCACTTCCACGCTGCCGGCGGCCTCGGCTTCGTCATCCGTGAACTGATCGACGCCGGCCTGCTGCATGGCGACCTGAAGTGCGTGCACGGCGGTGACCTGCGCCAACAGTCGCTCGAACCGCACCTCGAGGTCACGCGGCTCACGTGGCGCGAACCGCCGCCCGCCAGCGGCGACCTCAACGTGCTGCGCCCCGTGGCCGAGCCCTTCGACGCCGAAGGCGGCCTGCGCCTCGTCACCGGCCGCCTTGGCCGCGCCGTGGTGAAGATCTCGGCCGTCGCGCCGGAGCACCGCTGCATCACCGCGCAGGCCAAGGTCTTCGACGACCAGGACGACCTGCTCGCTGCCTTCAAGGCCGGCCAGCTCGACGGCGATTTCGTCGCGGTGATCCGTCGCCAGGGGCCGAAGGCCAACGGCATGCCGGAACTGCACAAGCTCACGCCGACGCTCGGCCTGCTGCAGGACCGCGGCCAACGCGTGGCCCTGCTCACCGACGGCCGCATGAGCGGCGCTTCGGGCAAGGTGCTGGCCGCCATCCACCTCGTGCCCGAGGCCGTCGCGGGTGGCGCCATCGCCAAGCTCCGCGACGGCGACATCATCACCATCGACGCCGAAGCCTCGACGGTCGAGGTCGACGTGCCCGAGGCCGAGTGGGCCGCGCGCACGCACGCGCCCATGGACCTCGCCGGCAACCAGTTCGGGGTGGGTCGCGAGCTGTTCGCGGTGTTCCGCGAATGCGTGGATTCGGCCGAAGACGGCGCCTGCGCGCTGTTCGGGAGCACGGGTCTGTGAGCGCGGCGATCGCCAATGCATCGGCGGCTGCGCCGGCGCTGCAGCGCCCCGCCCTGATCGCCGACATCGGTGGCACCAATGCGCGCTTCGCGCTGACCGACCTCGCCGCGGCGCGTCCGGACATGCATCACGTCCGCACCCTGCCGTGCTGCGAGTACGGCAGCCTCCAGCACGCCGCGGAGGCCTACCTCGCCGAGGTCGGGCAGAAGCCGGCGCAGGCCGCCATCGCGGTGGCCTGCCCGGTGGACGGTGACGCCATCCGCCTGACCAATCGGGCGTGGGCCTTCTCGCGGAGCGAGCTGCAGGGCGTGCTCGGCTTCGAGCGCTTCGACGTGATCAACGATTTCGGCGCGGTGGCCTGGTCGGTGCCCGCCCTGTCGCCCGGTGATGTCGTCTGCCTGCACGGCGACGCCGCCCTTCCGCAGCGCGGCCCCATCAGCGTGCTCGGGCCGGGCACTGGGTTGGGCGTGGCGATGCTGGTCGGTGAGGCGACGCGCGGCTGGCAGGTCGTCGAGACCGAGGGCGGCCACGTGAGCTTCGCGCCGATCGGCGAGGAGGAACACAAGATCCAGCGCTGGATGAACCAGCGCTTCGGCCGCACCAGCAACGAGCGCTTGCTCTGCGGCGTCGGCCTCTCGCACATCGACGCCGCGCTGCGCGATCCGGGCAGCGGCCCGAGCCCACTGGGGGACAGCGCCACCGTGCTTCGCGAACCCGCCGCCATCGTGGAAGCCGCGCTGGAAGGCCACGACCTCAACGCCCGCCGCACGCTGGCCCGCTTCTGCGCCGTGCTGGGCAGCGTGGTCGGCGACACCGCGCTGATCCACGGCGCGAAGAGCGTGATGATCGCCGGCGGCATCGTGCCGCGCTTCATCCCTTTCCTGCAGAGCAGCGCCTTCCGCGAGCGCTTCCTTGCCAAGGGCCGCTTCGCCGCGTATCTCGAGAAGGTGAGCCTGCACGTCATCACCCACCCGCAACCCGGACTGCTCGGCGCCGCCTGTGCCCTGCGCCAATCGGAGAACCCCGCATGAGTTGGACCACCGAAGCGCGCAACGCCGCCGTCGATGCCGTCTTCGCCAAGGCCCCCGTGTTGCCCGTGATCGTCATCGACCGGGTCGAGGACGCCGTGCCCCTCGCGCGCGCGCTGGTGGCCGGCGGCCTGCCGGTGCTGGAAGTGACGCTGCGCACCGCCGCGGCGCTGGAGGGCATGCGCCGCATCGCCGCGGAAGTCGAGGGCGCCGTGCTGGGCGCCGGCACCGTGCTCGCCCCGGCCGACCTCGAGGCCTCGGCCGCCGCCGGCTGCACCTTCGCCATCAGCCCCGGTGCGACCGCGGCGCTCTACCACGCCGCCGACGCCAGCCCGATCGCGTGGCTGCCGGCCGTCGCCACCGCCAGCGAAGTGATGCAGGGCCTGGCCCACGGGCACCAGCGCTTCAAGTTCTTCCCGGCGGTCAGCTCGGGGGGCATCCCCGCGCTGAAGGGCTTCGCGGGGCCCTTCCCGCAGGTGCGCTTCTGCCCCACCGGCGGCATCGACGCGGCGAGCGCGCCGGATTTCCTCGCCCTGCCCAACGTCGGCACCGTCGGCGGCTCGTGGATGCTGCCCAAGGACGCCATCGCCGGCGGCGACTGGGCGCGCATCGAGCGCCTGGCCCGCGAGGCAGCGGGGTTGCACGTGGGCCGCTGAGCCAGCGAGGCTGCGCGGGCGGGCGCTACGACCTGCTACCACCGCTGGCCCCTTGCGCCCGCTCGTTCCAGCGACGCGTGGGGAAGCACCGAAGGCAGGAGCAGCCCTTTCGCATCGGATCCGATATGCGGTGGCTCCACCAGCTCTTCGAGTGCGGTGAAGGGAAGACTGGCGTGCGGTCCGAGGCACACGCCCAATGCGTGGCCGACACCCGTGACGTTGAACACCAGCCGGTCCGGGCTTTCGAGCGACAAGCCCAGGTACTCAGGCCACAGGCCGCAGCCCGCGTACTCGATCGCGTCATCGCCATGGGTGTCGAAGGCATCGGCTTCCTCCGCATGCAGCCAGGGCTTCAGGCCAGGATGAACGTAGCGATCATCCGCCGCGACATGCCTCGCCAAGTCAGTCAGCATCGAAGAAGGTTGAACGATCCCGTACTCACCCTCGACGAACGCGTCGAACGCGCGGTTCCAGTCGAGGAACTCGCCACGGGCGATGTCGATCACGTAGGGATCGCTGTGGTTGTTCGGATGGGCGCCACCGCAGTAAGTACTGCCTGATTCGCGGATCGACATCAGCGCGGCGCTGAGGAACTCGACCTGCACGCTCTCGTCGTCGATGGCGCCGAGACTGCCCGCTGCCGGGTGAGATTCCGTGTAGGCCGTGCCGGCACAGCCCAGCGCCTGGTCGCTCAGGCGCCAGTGCATCCGTTCGAGCAGGCGATTGGTCGCTGCCAAGGCACGCGCATCCGGGTGACGCTCAAGCCGCGGAAAGGGCACCACCGTGCGCGGATCGACCCACATCCGGTACGCCACAGTGGCGTCCCCGATCGCTTCACCGACGGGCTGTGCGTGGCCGTGCAGCTTCAGGAACAGATAGGGCGTGCTGTTGATCGAGACGTCGCTGTGGGCGCGGGGTGACGCTGCCTCGGGATCGTAGCGGGCGACCTCGTGCAGCCGGAACGCGCGCGCCCGGCCGCCACCCGTCGGCATCCAGCGGCCGGCGTACTCGCCGTCGACGACATGGCCTTCGAAACGCGCCGCCGGATGCTCGAAGGCACCCTTGGTCCAATCGCCGATGGCCTGGCGCTCGGTATCGGAAAGCGCGTTCAGCGGCCTCGGCTCGACAAGCGCGCCCGGCGGGCCCGCCAGCGGGATGTCCACGCCGCGCTTCGGGTAGAAGTAACGCCCCTCCCACTCGCCCGCGGCAGCCGCCTGAGGGTCGCTCGCGACCTGCAGCTCCATGACGATCTCGCCCGCGCCTTCCAGGATGCCGCGGTACACCGTCCGCTCGGCGGCGTGCGCCACCACGCTGGTCGCGGCGAGCAGCAGCGCGATGAGGGCAGGTTTCAGCAAGGTGATCATCGAGTGTGCAGCGTCTGTCGGGGGGAACGCCGGTAACGGTATCCTGCCGGCGTCATGAACCAGAAATCCCGCCCCACCTCGTTCGACATCGCCTACCGTGCCGGCGTCTCGCAGGCCACGGTCTCGCGCGCGCTGCGTGACAGCCCGCTGGTCAGCGAGGAAACGCGCAAGCGCATCCGCGAGATCGCCCGCGAGCTGAACTACAAGGTCGACAAGAACGCCTCGAACCTGCGCCGCCAGAGCTCGGTCACGCTGGCGCTGCTGCTGTTCGAGGACCCGACCCCGAACGACACGCTGATCAATCCGTTCTTCCTCACCATGCTGGGCTCGATCACCCGCGCCTGCGCGCGGCAGGGCTACGACCTGCTGGTGAGCTTCCAGCAGTTCAGCGAGGACTGGCACGCCGACTACCAGGACGCGCACAAGGCCGACGGCCTGATCCTGCTCGGCTACGGCGACTGGTTCCTCACCCGGGACAAGCTCGACCGCCTCGTCCAGCAGGGCACGCACTTCGTCCGCTGGGGGCCGGTGTTCGAACGCCAGCCCGGCATGTCGATCGGCAGCGACAACCGCGACGGCGGTCGCCAGGTCGGCGTGCACCTCGCCTCGCTGGGCCGCCAGCGCGTGGCCTACCTCGGGGCCAACCAACCCACCGCGCCGGAATTCCGCGACCGCTACCTCGGGCTCTGCGATGCCCTGCAGGCGGCGAAGCTGAGCACCGAGGCGGCGCTGCAGATCGACGTCATCGACTCGACCGAGCTGGCCGGCTACGCCGCGGCGCAGGCGCTGTTCGCGCGCGGCGTGGCCTTCGACGCGCTGTTCTGCGCCAGCGACCTGATCGCGATCGGTGCGATGCGCGCGCTGATGGAGCACGGGCTGCGCGTCCCCGAGGACGTGGCCGTGGTCGGCTTCGACGACCAGCCGGTGGCCGCCTTCACCAACCCGCCGCTGACCAGCGTGCTGCAGGACACCAAGCTCGCGGGCGAAAAGCTCGTCGACACCCTGATCCGCGAGATCCGCGGCGAGTCGGCGGTGAGCGAGGTGCTCACGCCCACGCTGGTGGTCCGCCGCTCCAGCGGCGTCGGCCTCACCACCGCCAAGCCCGTCGGAAAATCCAGCAAGACCCGCTGAGGAGTTCGCGCATGCGCCGTTTCCCGATCCTCGTCCTCGCCCTGGGCGCGACCACGCTGTCCGCTTGCATGAGCGACGGCGCGCCGCGCGCCGAAGCTCCAGCGCCGCCGGCCGCGACGGCCCCCGCGACGCCACCGCCCCCGCCGTTCGAAACCCGCGTGGTGCGCGACGGGAGCGTGCTGATCGCACCGCAGCCGCTCGCCGCCGACCTCGAAGCCTTGGGCGCGAAGGGCGTCCGCCGCGTGATCAACCTGCGCACGCCCGAGGAGATGGCGACGCTCGGTTTCGACGAGGCCGCGGCGGCCGAGGCGAAGGGCATGAGCTACACGCTGCTGCCGATCGCCGGCAATGCCGGTTTCACCCCAGCGGCACTCGACGCGTTCAGCGCCGCCATGGCGAACGGGCAAGGCGACGTGCTGCTGCATTGCGCCAGCGGCACGCGCGCCGCGCACCTCTACGCGGCCTGGCTGGTGCGTGAGCAGGGCCTGAGCCCGGAGGACGCGATGCGCCGCGTCGGCCCGCTCGGCCTGTGGCCGCTGCCGATGGAACGCCTGCTCGACAAACCGCTGCGCCTCGACTACGCGGACACGCCGCGCGGCTGATCGGCCGCGTCAGGCGCGCGGGTTCGCGCGCCGATCCGCCTTGTCGCGATACATCGCTTGGTCGGCCTCGCGTAGCGCGCGGGCGACGTCGGTGACCCCTGCGGGGAAGCGATGGATGCCCACGCTGAACGGGATGGCTGGCGTTCCTGCGAAAGGCCGGGACAACTCGGCACGGAGGCTTTCGAGCCGCATCGCCAGGATGTCCGGCGCATTCCGGGCATCGACGAGGACGAACTCGTCCCCGGCATAGCGGATGACGCCATCCGCGTCGGCGAACCGGTCGCGCAGGGCGGCCGAGAACCGTCGGAGGCAGGCATCACCGACATCGTGGCCATGACGGTCATTCAAGGCCTTGAAGTCATCGAGGTCGAAGAACAGCAGCGTGGCGCCGTCGCGGCCCGCCACTTCCAGCAGCGGCGCCAAGGCGCGACGGTTTCCCAAGCCGGTGAGCGGATCGCGCTGGACGGCGTCCACGAGGGCCGCATTGGTGCGCTGCAGCTCTTCGTGGCTTCGACGCAGTGCTTTTTCGGAGCGCCGCGTGACCGCGACGACGACCCCGAGGAGGACCAGCCACTCCGCACCGGAATCGAATGCCGAGCGCACGGCCTGCGTTCGTCCCACGAGACCTTCAAGGCCGAGTTCCAACGACACGCTCGATGAGAAATGCATCAGCATCTGGATCAAGCCCAGCGTCGAACGGACGACGAGGCCGAATCCGAGCCAGTGCAACTCGTCGCCTGGATAGCGGAAACAGTGGAACGCGGCCCACGCGGTCACGAGGACCAGCAGCAAGCCATGCCAGCCCCGCACGTCCCCGTTGTCGGAGGACAGGGCGCCGCCCAGCACGGCCGCGAAAAGAGCGATGACAACGACACGCCGCCCGGTCCAGAAACGCCCCGCCGATCCGTCGCGGAAGGCCAGGACGCCCAAGGCGAGACAAACGATGAAGGCCGTCTTGCTGCCCGTGTAGATGCCGCGCATCCACGGGTCGAGGGAAGGGTCGAACAGTTCGTGCAGATTACCCGCCGCCACCGCCAAGGCGAGGGCATTCGCCTGGAAGGCGCGCACCCACCAGCGCGTGTCGTCCCCGGCCAGGGTGCGCCCCAGCGATGTCATGAACACCGCGAGCATCACCGAGGCCGTGAATTGGACGGTGACACTCCACTGATGGAGGAGGAGGTCTTGCATGACTAGCAGGATAGCCGTGCAACCGCCTCAACCGCGAAGCTCAGGGACGGACCGCGGCCTCCACGGCGGCCCGCAGCGCCGGGGCGGTGATCGGCTGCTCGAACAGATGGACCTGCACGCCATTCGCGGGCACCTCGGCCTCGAAGGCCTCCCCCGCCGCCAGCACGCGCGTGCCGCCGCCCAGCGCCTCGCGCCAGCGTCCCGGCTGGGCGAGCTCATCGATGCGGAAGCGCGCCGCGCGGTCGCCCTTGTTCAGCAGCACCAGCGCCGTCTGCGCCACGCCATCCTGCTCCAGCACGCGGTAGAACGCCGCGCGATCGCCCTGGAACTCGACATTGACCTGCAGGCCGCGCTGCAGCGCCGGCGTGTTCGCCCGCAGCGTCGCGATGCGCTTCAGGGCCGCGTGGATCGGGTTCGACGACGCCGCATCGACGCGCGCCTGCCCGAAGTAGTTGCGGTTGCCGGCGTGTTCGGCGGTGCCGCGCATGAAGCCCACTTCCGAGCCCTGGTAGACCACCGGGATGCCGCGCACGGTGAACAGCAGGTTGTTCGCGTTGATGAACCCGGCATCGTCGGCGTCGAGCCGCGGCATGTCGTGGTTGTCGTAGAAGGTCATCAGCACGTAGGGGTTCGCGTACGGGCCGCCGTCGAGGAACAGCGCCGGAACGATCGCCTCGTAACCCGCATCACGTTTGCCGAACACCTCGCCCATCGCCTTCTGCAGCGGGAAGTCGAGCACGCTGATCTCGCCGTTCTCCGGCTGCGTGAATGCGCCAAGCACGTCGGGCTCGTAGGTGAAGGCCTCGCCGAACATGAAGAGGCCGGGATGCTCGGCGCGCAGGCGATCCGCGTAGGTCTTCCAGAACGGCAGCGGCATGTGCTTGATGGTGTCGAGGCGCAAGGCATCGGCGCCCTGCCCCAGCCACTTCAGGCTGCTGCCCACGAGGTAGTCGATCACCGCCGGATTCGTTTCGTCGAAGTTCGACAGTTCGACGATGTCCGGCTCGGTACGGAAGAACGCATGCAGCGGGTTCGTCGACGGCTTCAGGCGCCGCGGCGGCAGGTTCTGGTGGTCGGCGACCAACTCGCCAGCCTCGTTGAACAGCTTGCCGAAGGCATCGCGCTGGGTCGGCGCGGAGAACGACGGCGAACCGTGGTTCGCGACCACATCGAGAACGGTCTTCAGGCCGCGCGCGCGCAGGCCGGCCGTCAGCGCGCG
This sequence comes from Silanimonas sp., assembly GCF_027531545.1. GTDB lineage: Bacteria > Pseudomonadota > Gammaproteobacteria > Xanthomonadales > Xanthomonadaceae > Silanimonas. Next base: position 413,029 of record NZ_JAPZSC010000001.1, read on the forward strand.
GAAATCGAGGCCGTCCGACGGCAGGTGCTCGTCGATTTCATAAAAGTTGGTGGACCAATAGCCGTGGTAGCCGGACTTGCCGCCGTCGGTGAACATCTTCGCCCACGCGGCTGGCGTGCCGCCGCTGAAGGCTTCGTCGGGCTGCTCGACGATGGGTGTGAGCCACACCGCGCCAAAACCCATGTCACGGATGTAGCCGGCGTTGTCGAGCAGGCCGCGGAAATCGCCACCGAGGTAGCCGACGAAATCTTCCTTGCCCGGCGGCGCGCCCGGCACCGGCCCACCCCAGGTGCCGTGGTCGGGCAGGCCCTGCTCACGATGGTCGTTCGATGGATCGCCGTTGACGAAGCGGTCGGTCATCACGAAGTAAACCGCGTGCGCCGCCATCGGCTCGGTGGTGCCGACGAACGACCCCGGCGGCGTTGATGCCGATACGGGCTGCTGCGCTGCAGCAGATGAGGCGGCCAACAGGCCGGCGAATAGGGTGGGCAGGTGGCGCGGGCGCATCGGATTCGGACCTAAGGGACTACGCCGAGTGTATCGGCGGGACGTCGAGTCGCCGTCGGCGGTCAGGGGCGATGCATTCGAATGCAGCCTCGATGCTCACGAGCACCTAACGGCCGAGGTGTCGGCGACGCAGGGATTGATGGGCCGTTTCCGACCCAAGCGGTCGTTGGACTTGTTCGCATGTAGACCAAGTCGTTCCCCAATGGCGGAGGAATGTCGGACGGTCTCCTATCGCTCCAAGGTGCTCCGATCCAGTCGCACGATGACGCTACGCGAATCAATCACTCGATCTCGCTCTCCGAGCTCCTGTCGCTCCAAACGAGGCAGGTTGCCGGAAGGGTGAGGACAGCGATCAGCACTCCCCAGAAGATGGCCTCCCAGTGCCCGCGGTTTTCGGGCATCCACCAACCGAAATCAAATGCCAGCTGCAGATAGATGGTCCCCAGTAGGAGGATCGCAGCGATTCCGGTGTAGGCAACCGTATGGGCCCGGTATCGAACGTAGCGTTCCCGTTCGTCGAGCTGATCCTCCTTTCGGTTGACCAACTGATAGGCATACGTTGCCGTGAATGCGGCAGCAACGAGGCCGGCGATCGCGATCATCGCCAGTCCCAAGACATCAAGGACGGTGTCGGGGTGGAGAAGCCTGACAAGAGCGCCGACCGGGTAGCCCACAAGGATGACGACGGTGGCTATGCGTGCGGTCGACCCCGGCCAGACTTGTGCTCGCGTGCGGCCAAACGAAGACGTCATTCTCAAGCTCCTCTATCAGCGGAACGCAACGTTTCCGACAAGGGCGGAAACGGCGCAAGCGAAAACACCTGTTCAACGGGGACATCAAAAAAGGCCGCCAAGCGCAGGGCCAACTCGATGCTGGGGCTGTACTCGGCGCGCTCGAGGTAACCGATGGTCTGGAACGACACACCCACTTCTTCCGCCAGCGCTTGGCGGCTCAGGCCGCGCTCGACGCGCAAGACGCTGATGCGGTTGTGGACTTGGGTCTTTTCCTGACGTTTTCTCACGTTGTGCTGTGTGGCCCTATGGCGGCAGTAAGGTGTTCAATGGCAACACAATGTAGTGCATGCACCACACTTCGTCTACCCAACTGATGACCTATGGGACACCCACCGCGCAGTTCACCTCTCAGCCCGCACGATTCGCCGCCAACAGGCGCGACTCGTGCTTGGGCGCATGGATACGTCGCAGAGGGATTTTGGCGAGGGCGACGACCCTCGGTCTTGATTAGCGTTCGGCATCCGAAGAGAACGCGACATCGCATGGCATTGCGAATGCCCACTCTTGGCGGCGGTTTCACACGGTCGAGGCAACGCCGTATCTGCAAAGAAAAACCCCGGCCTTGGCCGGGGTTCTTCTTTCATCGGATGAGCGTTAGTCGCCTCACTCCGCGCGCTTCTCCACGCCGAGCTGGTCGAGCATGAAGGCGTACTGCTCGGCGGCTTCGGCGAAGCGGCGGAAGCGGCCCGACTTGCCGCCGTGGCCCGCCTCCATGTTGGTGCGGAACACCAGCAGGTTGTCGTCGGTCTTCTTCGCGCGCAGGCGGGCGACGTACTTGGCTGGCTCGAAGTACTGCACCTGCGAGTCCCACAGGCCGGTACCGACGAACATCGCCGGGTAGTCCTTGGCGGCCAGCTGGTCATACGGCGAGTACGACAGCATGTAGTCGTAGAACTCCTTCTTCTCCGGGTTGCCCCACTCGTCGTACTCGTTGGTGGTGAGCGGGATGCTCGGGTCGAGCATCGTGGTCACCACGTCGACGAAGGGCACCTGCGAGATGATTGCGTCGTACTTCTCCGGCGCCATGTTGGCCACCGCGCCCATCAGCAGGCCGCCGGCGCTGCCGCCCATCGCGGCCACGCGGTCCTCGGCGGCGTAGCCGTTGGCCACCAGCCAGTCGGTCACGTCGATGAAGTCGGTGAAGGTGTTGATCTTGTTGAAGAGCTTGCCGCCGTCGTACCACGCGCGGCCCATCTCCTGGCCGCCACGGATGTGCGCGATCGCGTAGACCATGCCGCGGTCGAGCAGGCTGGGCACCAGGCGGCTGAAGCCCGGGTCGGAGGAGCTGCCATAGCTGCCGTAGGCGTACTGCAGCAGGGCGGCCTCGCCGTTCTTCTCGAAGCCCTTGCGGTAGACGATCGAGACGGGGATGCGCACCGTGCCGTCGCGCGAGGGCACCCACGCGCGCTCGGTGACGTACTGCGTCGGATCGAAGCCCGGCACCGGATCCTGCTTGAGCTGCTTGCGCTCACCGGTCTCGACGTTGATCTCGTAGGTCGTCGCCGGCGTGGTGAGCGAGGTGTAGGTGTAGCGCACCCACGGCGTGTCCGGCATCGCGTTGACGGAGAGACCCATCGTGTAGGCCGGCTCGTCGGATTTCACGAAGTCGCTGCGGCCGTCGTCCTTCAGGATGCGGATGCGGCGCAGCGCGTTCGAACGCTCGCCGATGGCCATGTAGCCATCGAACAGTTCCACGCCCTCGATGAACACGTCACCGGCGTGCGGCACCAGCTCCTTCCAGCCTTCGCGGCTGCCGAGCGCGTCCTCGGCGGCGGTCATGATGCGGAAGTTCGGAGCGTTCCAGTTGGTGGTGATCACCCAACGGCCGGCGTAATGGTCGGCGCTGTACTCGACGTCCCGCTCGCGCGGGGCGACCACCGTGAACTCGCCCGGGCTGGCCGCCTTGGTGCAGCGCTGCTCCGAGGAGACGGTGCTGCCCACGCCGATGCAGATGTACTGCTTCGACCGCGTGCGGCCGATGCCCATGTAGAAGCTGTTGTCGGTCTCGGTATAGACGAGCTTGTCGTCGCTCGCCGGCGTACCGATCACATGCGTCTTGACGTGGGTGCTGAGCAGGGTCTCCGGGTCGTTCTCGACGTACCAGATCGTCTTGTTGTCGTCGCCCCAGACGATGTTGCCGCTGGTGCCGGTGATGGCGGAGTCCAGCAGCTCACCGGTGGCGATGTCCTTCACCTTGATCGTGTACTGCCGGCGGCCGTTGAGGTCTTCGGCCCAGGCCAGCTTGCTGCCGTCCGGGCTCACTTCCCAACCGCCGACCTGGAAGTAGTCCTTGCCCTCGGCCATGGCGTTCTGGTCGAGCAGGATCTCCTCCGGCGCCTCCATCGTGCCCTTGCGGCGCGCCGTGATCGCGTAGTCCTTCCCGGTCTCGAAACGGGTGTAGTACCAGTAGCCGTCCTCGAAGTACGGCACGCTGGAATCGTCCTGCTGGATGCGCCCGACGATCTCGTCGTAGAGCTTCTGCTTCAGCGGCGCGAGCGGCGCCAGCATGGCGTCGGCGTAGGCGTTCTCGGCGTTGAGGTAGGCGAGCATCTCCGGGTTCTCGCGCTTGTCGTCGCGGAGCCAGTAGTACTCGTCGTTGCGCACGGCGCCGTGCGGGGCCTTCACTTCATGCGGGCGCTGCGCGGCGACAGGAGGCGTCGGCGCATCGGCGGCGAAGCTCGCCGGCGCGGTGAAGCCGGTGGCCAGCAGCAGGCCGATGGCTGCGAGCGGGCGGCGGGACAGGGTCGGGCGATTCATCAGTTCGACTCCGGGAAGAGCTTCATCTTCAGGAAGGTGTACGCCAGCGCGTTCATCTTGGCGCTCTGCGCGTTGTTGGCGGCGCCGCCGTGGCCGCCTTCGATGTTCTCGTAGTAGTAGACCGGGTGGCCCTGCTCTTTCATCAGCGCGAACATCTTGCGGGCGTGGCCGGGATGCACGCGGTCATCGCGCGTCGAGGTGGTGAACAGCACCGGCGGGTATTCCACGTCAGGCTTGACGTTGTGGTACGGCGAGAAGGTGCGGATGAACTCCCACTGCGCCGGGTCGTCCGGATTGCCGTACTCGGCCATCCACGAGGCGCCGGCGAGCAGCGTGTGGTAGCGGCGCATGTCGAGCAGCGGCACCTGGCAGACGACGGCGCCGAACAGCTGCGGGTAGAGCACGGTCATGTTGCCCACCAGCAGGCCACCGTTGCTGCCGCCCTGGATGCCGAGGTGCGGCGGCGTGGTGATGCCGCGCTTGATCAGGTCTTCCGCCACCGCGGCGAAATCCTCGTAGATGCGCAGGCGGTTTTCCTTCAAGCCGGCCTGGTGCCAGCGCGGGCCGTACTCGCCGCCGCCGCGGATGTTGGCGACGACGTACACGCCGCCTTCCGACAGCCACGCACGACCGACGCCACCGGAGTAGCCCGGCGTCAGCGAGACCTCGAAACCCCCGTAGCCGTAGAGCAGGGTCGGGTTCTTGCCGTTCGCTTCCAGGCCCTTCTTCGCGACCATGAAGTAGGGCACGCGGGTGCCGTCCTTGCTGGTGGCGAAGTTCTGGGTGATCTCGAAGCCCGAGGCGTCGAAGAAGGCCGGCAGCTGCTTCAGGGCCTGCGGCGCCTCGCCCACCGTGCCGAGCATCAGCGTGGTCGGCGTCAGGTAATCGGTGACGGTGAGGAAGTAGTCGTTGTTGGCCTCATCGTCGACGGCAGAGACCGAGACCGTGCCGAAGGCCGGCGCGCCTTCCAGCGGACCTCGCGTCCATTCGCCGTTCGCATAGGTCAGCACCGACAGGCGGTTCTTGACGTCCTCGAGCACGTTGAGGATCAGGTGGTCCTTGGTCGGCGTGAGGCCGACGAAGGCCGTGGTGTCGGTGGGCTCGAACAGCACGTCGAAGTCGCGCCCGCCGGCCATGAAGGCGTCGAACTTGGCCGCGATCACCGCGCCCTTCGGATAGACGCGGTCGCCGACGCGGTAGTCCTCGCGCAGTTCGAGGATCAGCCACTCGCGGTACGGCGTCTTGTTCGCCGAGTTGGGGGCATCGATCTTGGTGAGCGCGCCATCGGCGCCGCGCACGTAGAGCTCGTCGTTGTAGAAGGCGATGGTGCGGCTGACGAAATCACGCTCGAAGCCCGGCGTCAGGTCGCGGTAGCCGGCGATGTACATGTCCTGCGCCGTGCCCTCGTACACCACCTTGGCCTCGGCCAGCGGCGTGCCGCGGGTCCACTCCTTGACGATGCGCGGGTAACCCGACGACGTCATCGAGCCATCGCCGAAATCGGTGTAGGCGTAGACGCTGTCGGCGTTGCGCCAGGTCAGTCCGCCCTTGGCTTCCGGCAGGCGGAAGCCACCGTCGACGAAGGCGCGGTCGCTCTTGTCCCACTCGCGCACTTCGACCGCATCCGCGCCACCGCGCGACAGCGAGACGAGGCAGCGGTCGTAGGCCGGACGCAGGCAGTCGGCGCCGCGCCACACCCAGTTCATGTCCTCCGCCTTGTTGATGGCGTCGAGGTCGATCAGCACTTCCCACTCGGGCTCGGCCTTGCGGTATTCCTCGAGCGTGGTGCGGCGCCACAGACCCGCGGGGTTCTGCTTGTCGCGCCAGAAGTTGTAGAAGTACTCGCCCTGCTTGCCGACGAACGGGATGCGGGCGTTCGAATCGAGGATGGCCAGCAGGTCGTCACGGAGGGCGCCGAACCCCGGCTGGCCCTCGAGGACCCTCTGCGAATCGGCGTTCTGGGCACGCACCCAATCGAGGGAACGCGGCGCTTCCACGTCCTCCAGCCACTGCCAGGCATCGGCAGGCTGCGGCGCAGTGGCCGCCGGGGCGGGCGTGTCGGCGTGGGCGAGAGGCGCGGTCATCAAGGCGAGAACAAGGGCGAGGCGCGTGCGGCGCATGAGGCCTCCATGGGGGCCGGAAGGGAGTCGTCGGAGCTTACCCCCCGCCCACTCCCGGGCATGCATGACCAAAGTCACGGCGGACGCCACCTTCACGGCCTTGACGGGGCGTTCTCCCGGTGGCGCCCACGCTGCGTCCATCCCCCACCGGAGCCGCCCATGCGCGCGACCGCCCGCCCCGCCCTGCTTGCCGCCTCGATCGCCGCCCTGGCGCTGACGCTGGCCGCCTGCCAGACCCCGCCGGAGACACCGCGCAGGCCCGCCGACGCCGCGACCGCTCCGGTCGACCTCGAGCGCTTCATGGGCACCTGGTACGTCGTCGCGAACGTGCCCTACTTCTTCGAGAACGGGAAGCTCGCCACGCGCGACGTCTACCGCCTGCGTCCCGACGGACGCATCGACAACGACTTCGTCTTCAAGAAGGCGTTCGACGAACCCGACCGCACGTGGAACGGCGTCTCGACGATCGTCGAAGGCAGCGGCGGCCGCGAATGGAAGGTGCAGTTCATCTGGCCGTTCTCGACACGCATGCAGGTGCTGGACGTGGCGCCCGACTATTCGACCGCACTGCTCGCCACGCCGGACCGCAAGCTGGCGTGGATCTTCTCGCGCGAACCGGTGATGGACGAGGCCCGGCTGGCCGCGCTGGCGACGCGGATCGCCGCGCACGGCGTGGATCGGACTGCCTTGCGGCGGGTGCCGCAGGTCGAGGGCCAAGCCGTGGCGCCGATCGCACCCTGAGCCGGCCCGGCGCTGAACGGGCCGGGCTACCGCATGGCGTGGCGCAGGCGCGCGTGCTATTCCATGCGCCGCGTCCCCAATGAATGAGGCCCGCCATGCCGAGTGTGTCCCGCGCCCGCCCTGTCCTTGCCTTGGCGCTGTTCGCGCTGGCCGGACTCTCCGCCAGCAGCGCGTCGGCACAGCCCGCCGACGGCTACATCGGCCCGGAAACCTCGAGCGAGCCGCAGCCGGCGGTCGGGGCGAAATCGGGCCGCTACGGCGGTGGCGGATGGTCGGGCGACTGGCAGGTTTGCGCCGAGGAAGGTCGTCGCTGCACGGTGCGCGGCTGGGGCGTGGTTCGCTACGGCGCGCGCGGCAGCTTCGTATACCGCGAAGTGCGCAACGCCAGCCTGCAGTGCGACAACTCGATGTTCGGCGACCCGGCGTTCGGCCGGCAGAAGCGCTGCGAGGTGCGGCTTTACGACGACGGCGGCTGGGACGGCGGCGGTGATGGCGGCTACGGCTGGACGCGCTGTGCCCGCGAGAACGAAACCTGCCGCGTCGATGGCCCCGCCACCGTGCGCTTCGGCATCGACGGCCGTTACTACGAGCGGCGCGTCCGCGGCGGCGACGTGTACTGCAGCATCCAGACCTTCGGCGACCCCGCGCCGCGCGAACGCAAGGTCTGCGACGTGCGTTACGACGGCGGTCGCCCGGGCGGTGGTGGCGGATGGGGCGGTGGCTGGAACGGCGGCTGGACGCCCTGCGCCCGCGAGAACGAGGTGTGTCGCCTGCCCGGCCCGGCGACGGTCCGCTATGGCTCCGAGCGGCGCTTCACCGACCAAGAGGTCCGCGGCGGCAGCGTGCGCTGCGACAACCGCACCTTCGGCGACCCGGCTCCCGGCGAAACGAAGCACTGCTCGTTCCGCAGCGGCGGCGGCTGGCAGGGCGGCGGACCCGGCAGTGGCCCCGGCAACGGCTGGACCGATTGCGCGGCCGAAGGCGGCTTCTGCCAGTTCCGTGGCCGCCGCTCGGTCTGGTACGGCGCCGACAACGGACGGAGCGTGACGCGCGAATTCCGCGATGGCGTGGCCTGCACGAACGAGGCCTTTGGCGGCGACCCCGCACCGCGGTCGCCGAAGCGCTGCGCGATCCAGCGCTACTGAACCCAGGCGTCGAGCGCGTCCTCGGCCCACTCGCGGCCGCGCTCCCGCAACTCCTTCGCGCGCCAAAACTCGTAGAAGCTGGCGGCGTCACGCGGCACGCGGATGACGAGGTCGGGCGGATCCTGCGCCACCTGCAGACGCGTCATCTGCGAGTGCATGGTGTCCATCGAGCGCGACATCAGGTCGAGCAGGCTGGCGATGCCACCGGCCGGCGCCGCCGGCGTGGCGCCCACGGGCGGCGGCGGCGCGGTGAACCACGAGGCCACGCGCGTCTTCCAGCCCGAGGGGGCCACCGGCGCGTCGTCGTTGAACATCTCCGCTTCGCGCAGCGGCACCGGCTCGCTGGTCGGCGCCCGCGGGGATCGCGCGTTGAGGTCGACGGCCACCACGTAATCGCAATGGAAGCCGCGGGTCGCGGCCAGCGGCAGCGGCGCCAGCAGGCCGCCGTCGACAAGCTCGCGCCCGTTCACCTCGTGCGGCGTGAACACCATCGGGATCGCGATCGATGCGCGGATGGCGTCGAACAATGGCCCCTGCTGGAACCACACCTCGCGCTGCGTTGCGAGGTCGGTGGCGACGGCCACGTAGGGAATCGGCAGGCCTTCGATGCGGTGCTCGCCGACGAGGTCGCGAAGCGTCGCGATGACACGATCGCCGCGGATCAACCCCGAGGCACCGAACGTCACGTCGAGCAGGCGCAGCACATCGTTGCGTTCGAGACGGTCCGCCCAGTCGCGATAGGCGTCGAGCTTGCCCGCGGCGTGGATGCCGCCGACCAGCGCCCCCATCGACGAGCCGGCGATCGCCGCGATTTCGAAGCCCCTCGCCTCCAGGGCTTCGATGACGCCGATGTGGGCCAGGCCGCGGGCGCCGCCGGCGCCGAGCACGAGGGCGACGCGTTTGCCGCGCGTCGCGGGCATCGCCCCCTCAACCGTCATAGGCCGCCGCGGTGAGTTGCAGCAGGGTGCGCAGCTGCTCGCGCAGCGGCGTCGGCTCGATCACTTCCGCATCCGGGCCGTAGCGCAGCACGTCCATCAGCAGCTCGCGCGCATTGCTGTAGGGCACGCGCAGTTCGTAGCGGCCGTCGGACAGCAGCCGGCCTTCCTGCTTCGAATGCCAATGCTCGTCGGCGACCCAGCGCGCGGCTTTGGCGCTGAATCGGATCGTCGCCCAGGCCTTGGGCGCGCCGCTGAAGATGCCGTAGCTCGACGCGAGGTGGGCATCAAGCTCGGCGTCGGGATGGTCGATGGCGGTGGCCTCGTCGATGCGCGCATGGGCGATGCGATCGACCGAAAAGCTGCGCAGCGCTTCGCGCTCGTGGTCGTAGGCGTCGAGGTACCAGTTGTCGCGATAGTGGGTGAGCCGCTGCGGCGAGACATTTCGCTGCGTGCGCGTGTTGGTGGAGCGCGCGAGGTATTCGAAGCGCAGACGTCGACGCTCGAGCACCGCCCCGGCGACCATGCGGAAGGCCGCTTCATCGACGCGCCGCGTGCCGCTGCCGATTACCCGAACGCGCTCGATCGGCCAACGCTTGCCGCCCGCGTGCTGCTGGAGAAGGGAATCGATGCGGCCCTTCAGCGGCGCGATCGCCGCCGAGAGAATGCCGGGACCCGTGCGGTCGAGCAGCTGCTGCGCGGCAGTGAGCGCATGCAGCTCGTCGGAGCTCAGCCAGAGGCCGGGCAGTTCGAAGCGCTCGGCCTCCTTCTCGAGGTAGCGGAAACTGGCCTCGCCGTCGGTGCTCTCCAGCGGCGCGCCGAGCGCATCGCGCAGAAAGGCGATGTCGCGGTAAAGCGTGGCGCGAGAGCAGCCGAGTTCGTCCATCAGGCGCTGCAGCGGCACCGGCAGGCGCGCGCCCTTCAAGCTGCGGTGCAGGGCGAGGATGCGTTCGTAACGGTCCATCGGCGGCTCGGACTCGACGCGGGGGTGGATAGCATCGCAAAGCCGCCGCCCCACCGCCATCGCTGGGGTAGATTGGCGCCCACCCTCCCAACAGGATTTTCCTTCTGGACGCGTGGCTGACCCTCGCCATCCTCATCGCTGCTGCTGCGCTGTTCATCAGCGAACGGCTGCGGGTCGACGTGATCGCCCTGATGGTGTTGTCGGCACTTCTGGTGTTTGGCCTGGTCAACCCGGACGACGCGTTGGCCGGCTTCAGCAGCGAGGCGACGATCACCGTCGCAGCGATGTTCGTACTCAGTGCAGGGCTTTCCCGCAGCGGTGCCTTGCTCGGGCTGGGCCGCGCGCTGTCGCGCGTCCGCAACCCCTGGCTCATGCTGGCGATCGTGCTCGCCGTGGTCGGGCCGGTCTCGGCCTTCATCAACAATACGGCCGCGGTCGCCGTGTTCCTGCCGCTGCTGCTGGCCGCCGCGGTCGCCAGCCGCCGCGCGCCCTCGAAATTCCTGATCCCACTCAGCTACGTCGCGCAGATGGGCGGGGTTTGCACGCTGATCGGCACCTCGACCAACTTGCTGGTCAACGGCATTGCCAAGGCGTCGGGCCAACCGGGTTTCACGCTGTTCGAGTTCGGCGAGCTCGGCCTGATCTTCATGGGGGTGGGCGTCGCCTACCTGCTGATCGCCGGCCCTTTCCTGCTGCCGGAGCGCGAAGCACCGGCCCTGCCGGCGAGCGATGAGATCGGGAAGTACGTCACCGAGCTGCGTGTGCCGGCAGGTTCGTCGCTGATCGGGCGGATGGTGGCCGACATACGCGCCATGGAGACGCATCGCGTCTATGTCCTCGAATTGATCCGCGGCGACGAAAACCACTGGGCGCCACGAAGCACCGCCATCGACGTCGACGATCGCCTGATGGTGCAAGGCGAGTGGCCGAAGCTCACCGCCTTCGCGCAAGCCCACGGGCTGCGGCTGGACGCCGTGCCGCAGGGCGAGCGTGGCGTGCTTATCGAGGCGATGGTGGCACCGAACAGCCGGCTGGAAGGACGCACCTTGGGTGAAGTCGCCCTGCCGGAGCAACACCAATCGCAAGTGATCGCGATCTACCGGCGTGGCCAACGCGTGGCCGAGCAGCTGCGCTCCTTGCCGCTCACCGCCGGCGATTTGGTGTTGCTGAGCGTGCCGGATCGCGAGTTGCCGGACCTGCGCCGCGACCCGGCTCTCGTTGTGGTTTCGGAGCGAAACGATCAGCGCATCGAGTGGACCCGCGCCCTCATTTCGGTGGGAGTGATGGCCAGCGTAGTCGCACTCGCCGCCACCGGGATCATGCCGATCGTGGAGGCGGCCCTGCTCGGCTGCATCGCGCTCGTGCTGCTGCGCTGCCTCGAACCCGATGAAGCCTATGCCGCGATCGACTGGCGCGTGATCGTGTTGCTGGCCGGTGTGTTCCCGCTGGGCGTGGCGATGCGCGACAGCGGCCTCGCCGGGATCATCGTCGAGTACACCCTGGCCCCGCTCGGCGGTTTCGGTCCGATCGCCGCACTGGCGGCGCTCTACTTGGTGACTGCCGTACTCACCGAGATCATGAGCAACAACGCCGCGGCGGTGCTGCTGACACCGATCGCGCTCGGCACGGCGGAGACCCTCGGCGTGGATGCCAAGCCGATGCTGATCGCGGTCATGTTCGCAGCATCGACGGCATTCGCCACGCCGGTGGGCTACCAGACCAACACCATGGTCTACGGCGCGGGCGGATACCGCTTCTCGGACTTCATGAAGATCGGCCTCCCGCTCAACTTGATCTTCTTCGTGCTAGCCGTACTGTTGATCCCAAGCCACTTCCCGTTCTGACGGCGAGTGGCCCGCCGCCATCGCGGCGGAAACGCGGCGGCGCTACGCTGGGGCACCCCCAACCCCGCCGGAGATCCCCCCATGCGCCTGTCCGCCGCTGTGTTCCTCCTCGCCTTCACGCTGCCCACCATGGCACTGGCCGATGCCAAGGCCGAGCTCGCCCGCGCCTTCGACAAGTTGCTCGACGCCCCCTCGTTCCGCGCCTCGATGAGCGATGCCGGCAGCGGCGAGAAGTACGTCGACATGGAATTCCAGGCCCCGGACCGCTACCGCATAGTCAATGCGCAGGGTGGCCCGACGATGATCGTCAGCGGTGGCCAGGCGCAGATGGACGTGGGCGGCCGGCTGTTGACCGTGCCGGTGCCGGTCAATGCCATCGTCAACGCCTACCGCAACGAGGATGCGATGCGGAAGCAGCGCGAGTCGATGGTGGTGGAAGCCCTGCCCGACGCGACGCTCGACGGCCAGACCGCGAAGGTCTACCGCTTCACGACGCAACACCCGAAGCCGGTCACCTCGACGGCCTGGGTCGGCGACGGCGACACGCTGCTGCAGATGGAGGTGGACGAGGGCGCGGCCGGGCGCGGCAAAGTCGTGCGCGTGCGCTACCGCGACATCGGCAGCGCGGACATCCGCATTCCCTGAAGGCGCAATCCGGCGGGGCGTTCAGTGCCCCAGCAATTCGCCCGCGCCCTGCGCCAGCAAGGCCTCGGCGACGCGTTGGCCGAGGCCTTCCGGATCGGCGGCGCTGCCCTTCGCTTCCGCCCGCACCAAGCGGCCGTCGTTGGCATCGCCCACCGCGCCGCGCAGCAGCAGCTTCTCGTTGAACAGCTCGGCGAAGCCGGCCACCGGCACGTGGCAGCTGCCGTGCAGGGCGCGGTTCATCGCCCGCTCGGCCTCGACGCAGACGCGCGTGGTGCCGTCATCCAGCCCGCGTAGCAGCCGCGCGATGTCGGCGTCACCCTCGCGGCATTCGATGGCGATGGCCCCCTGCGCGACGGCCGGCAGCAGGCGCGGCGGCGTCAACCGCTCGCGGATGCGGGCGTCGAAGCCGAGGCGCTGCAGCCCGGCGCAGGCGAGGATGATGGCGTCGTACTGCCCGACATCGAGCTTCGCCAGCCGCGTGTTGACGTTGCCGCGCAGGTCGAGCAGTTCGAGGTCGGGTCGAAGCGCGCGGAGCTGCGCCTGCCGACGCAACGAACTGGTGCCGACGCGCGCACCGCGCGGCAGGGCATCGAGCGTGGCGTGGGCGTTGCTGACGAAGGCATCGAAGGGATCGGCACGCTCGAGGATGGCGGCCAGCACGAAGGGGCCGTCGAGCTCCATCGGCACGTCCTTGAGCGAATGCACGGCGGCGTCGGCACGGCCTTCCAGCATCGCGACCTCGAGCTCCTTCAGGAACAGCCCTTTGCCGCCGACGGCCGCCAGCGCGCGGTCGAGGATCTGGTCGCCGCGCGTGGTCATCGGCACCAGTTGCACCTCGAGCCCGGGGTGCAGGGCGCGCAAGCGCGCGGCGACGTGTTCGGTTTGCCAGAGGGCGAGCGCGCTCTCGCGCGTGGCCAGTCGGATCAGGGGCATGTCGGGTTCCGTGAGGGGCGCCGTCGTCGGCGCTACAGGTGTTTCAGCTCGTCGCGAAGCGCAGGCAGGCAGCGGCGACTGACTTCGAGCACCGCACCGCCGTCGCGCAGCACCGCGTTCACGACGCCCTCCGGCGAGCGCCGCAACTCGCTGAACTGCTCGCGTGCGACGAGGCAGTTGCGGTGGATGCGTAGGAAGCGGCCGGCGAATTCCGCTTCGAGGCCCTTGAGGGAATCCTCGACGAGGTCCTCGCCGCGGGCATGGTGCACGACGACGTATTTCTCTTCCGCCTGCAGGTAGCGGATGTCCGCAACGGGAATGAGGCGCAGCGAACCGCGCAGCCGTGCCGCGAGATGGGTGCGCGCCCGGCCCGGCAGCGCCGGCGCAGCCGCCGCCTGCTTGCGCCCGGCGCGTCGTTCAGCAGCGCGCTGCAGGGCCGCGGCAAGGCGCTCCGCGCGCACGGGCTTGAGCAGGTAGTCGACCGCCGCGGCTTCGAAGGCCGCCAGCGCGTGCTCGTCGTAGGCGGTGCAGAACACCACGGCGGGCGGCGATTCCATCCCGGCGAGATGGCGCGCGGCCTCGAGGCCGTCCATCTCCGGCATCTCGATGTCCATCAGCACGACATCCGGCGGCTGCGTCAGGCAGGCGTCGAGGGCGCTGCGGCCGTCGCCGACCATCGCCACCACGCGATGCCCGCCCAGTTCGGCGAGCAGGGCGGCAAGGCGCTCGCGGGCCAGCGGTTCGTCGTCGGCGATCAGGACATCCATGGGATCAGGCGGCAGCGCCGAGCGGCAGTTCCAAGCGAACGCGATAGTAGCCCTCGGCGGCCTCCGACGACATCCGCGCGCCGTCGCCGAACTGGTGGCGCAGTCGCTGGCGGATCGATTCGAGGGCATGGCCATTGCCGGGGCGCGGATCGACCCCCACCGGCCGCGGGTTGCCCACGTCGATGCGCAACAAGCCCTCCACGACCGAGAGGTCGATGCGAATCTCGCCACCCTCCTTGAGCCGCGCGATGCCATGCACGACCGCGTTTTCCAGCAGGGGTTGCAGCACGAGGCGTGGCAGCGGCAGATCCATCGGCAAACCCGGTGCCGCGTTCCAGTTCACCTGGAGCCGCGACCCGAGGCGCAGCTGCTCGATGCCGAGGAAGCGCTGCGCGAGATGGATCTCGTCGGCCAGCGTGCCGCGTTGCCCCGGCGCCCCCAGCGCGGCGCGGAACAGCTCGGACAGGTCTTCCACCGCGCGCTCCGCGGCAGCCGGGTCGCGACGCACCAGGGCGGCGATGGAGTTCATCGAATTGAACAGGAAGTGCGGCCGGATACGCGCCTGCAGCGCCTCCATCTGTGCCTGCGAGACCGCTTGCACCTGGGCGCGCCAGCGATCCTGCGCGGCGAAGTAGCGCAATGCGATGGCGGCGATCAGGCCGGTGAGCCCCGCCGTGGTCAACACGAAGTGCCGGTTCATCTCGGCGTCGAGGACGAACTGCCCGAGGCTCGCGGCGATGTAGTTCAGGGCCCCGGCGCCGAGCAGCGCCACCAGGGTGGGAACGGCCGTCGCCGCCGCGAAATCGACGCGGGTCGGCAAGCGTGAGAGCCAGGGGCGCAACTTGCACAGCGCCACCGCCGAGGCGATCGCGATCCACGTGGCCAGCGCGCTGGCGGAGGCGAATTCGGTGAAATCCCAGCGCGGTGCGCGGGTGGGCGCCAGCGCGATGGTGAGCATCACCACCTGCCCGGCCGCGACCGCGGCCAACAGGCGCCCGCGGGAACAGAACTCAGGAAGACTCAGGCGGTCGGCGACGGGCGACATCGCCGCATTATTGCCGAATGCCGCGGCCGGCCCCGCGGCCGCGTCGGGAACGGTCTCAGGCCGCCGCCGGCACCCAGTGCGGACGGCTCGGCAGGGCGTGGCGGAAGATTCGCCACACCACTTCCCCGAACTGCTTCGGCAGCGAGCCCGTGTTGTAGGGCACGCCGTACTTCGCGCAGAGCGCCTTCACCTCGACGGCCATGTCGGCGTAGCGGCGGGCCGGCAGGTCGGGGAAGAGGTGGTGTTCGATCTGGTGGCTCAGGTTTCCGGTCATGAAGTTCATCAGGAACCCGCCGCCGATGTTCGACGAGCCGCGGATCTGCCGCTGGTACCAGCCGGCGCGCGTTTCGTCCTTCACCTGGGCCGGCGTGAACGTGATCGCGTCGGCGGTGAAGTGGCCGCAGAAGATCACCACGAAGGTCCACAGGTTGCGCACGAGGTTCGCGGCCATGTTCCCCAGCAGCACCGGCAGGAAGAAGGGGCCGGCCAGCAACGGGAAAAGCACGTAGTCCTTGCCGCCCTGCCAGGGCAGCTTGCGCAGCAGCGGCTTCGCGTCGGAGAGGAAGTAGCGCCACGAGCGGCGCCCCTTCACGTAGCGGCCGAGTTTCAGGTGCTGGATGGCGATGCCGGTCTGGTAGAACACCGCGAGCAGGGCCGCGTAGATCGGCTGGCCCAGCGCGAACGGCGTCCAGCGCTGCTCCGGGAAGATGCGCAGCAGGCCATAGCCCACGTCGTCGTCCTTGCCGCGCACGTTGGTCCACTGGTGGTGGCTGTGGTTGTGCGTCTGCCGCCACCAGTCCGAGGGGCAGAGGTGGTCCCACTGGAAGCGGTCGCCCTGCAGGCTCGGGTCGTTCATCCAGTCGTACTGGCCGTGGATGACGTTGTGGCCGAGTTCCATGTTGTCGACAATCTTCGAGATGCCGAGCATCAGCACGCCGAAGGCCCACAGCGGCCAGAGCAGCCAGGGCGCGGGCGCCGCGCCATAGAGCGCGAGGCGGCCGAGCACTTCCGTCCAGCGCACGACGTGGCGCACGCGGCGGATGTAGCGGGCGTCGGCGGCACCGAGGTCGCGGACGTGCTTCTCGCGAAGCGTGTCGAGTTCGGCGCCGAAGGCTTCGAGGCGCTCGCCGGTGAGCAGGGGGGCGTGGGCGGTCATGTCAGAGGTCGATCGCAAGGTCGGTGCGGGCCGCGCTGACGCAGAGCTTCAGCGAGGTGCTGGCTTCGGGATGGGCGCTGTCGTCGCGCAGGTCGATATGCACGCCGCTGGCTTTGGCGCAGGTGCAGCGGCCGCACAGGCCCTGTCGGCAACCGTGCTCGGGCTTGAGCCCGGCCGCTTCGAGCGCGGCGAGCAGGGGCGTGTCGGTGGGAATGCTGAGCGTGCGACCGCTTTTCAAGAGCGTGAGCTGCACCGCCGCGGCCGGCACGTCGGGCACGCGCAGCACCGGCGGCGTGAAGCTCTCGGTGGCGATGCGTGCCGCCGCTTCGCGCAGCAAGGCCTCCACGCGGGCGACGAAGCCGGTCGGGCCGCAGGCGAGCACCTCGGCACCCTGTGGGCTGCCGGGGAGTGCGGCCAGCGTGGCTTCGTCGAGGCGACCTTCGGCTTCGTGCGCCGCGGACGGCGCTTCACCGGTGAGGAACAGGCGGAATTGGAAATCGGGGAAGCGAGCCTGCAGCGTGCGCAGTTCCTCGACGAAGCAGGCCTCGGCGCGCTCGCGCACCCAGTACGCCAGGGAGAGCCCGGCCAGCTGGCCGCGCTCCGCGGCCGCGCGCACTTGCGCGATCGCCGCGGTGATGCCGCTGCCGGCCGCCATCAGCATCCGCTGCGGCGCATCCGGCATCTCGAAGGCCATGCCGCCCCACGGTTCGCTGATCTGCAGTCGGGCGCCCTCGCGGGCCTCGGACAACCAGTCGGCGAAACGGCCGCCCGCCACCTTGCGGACGGTGATGGCGATCTCGCGCTGCCCCGGCAGGCTGGTCAGGGTGAAGCTGCGCTGGAAACGGCGGCCGTCCAGTTCGAAGCCGAAGCTCAGGTGCTGGCCGGGCTGCCAACCCTGCAGGCGCTCGAAAGGCTTCAGCCACAGGGTCTCGCTGTCTGCCGAGGCCGCCTCGCGGCGGATCAGCCGCGCGGTGTTGCCATACGGGCTCCAGCCGGGCTGCAGCAGGCCGCGCCAGTAATGCCAGGCGGGGCGGAACGGGGGCGGCGCAAGGGCGAAGGACATGCGGGGCTCGGCTGGGGCGGTGGCGCTGGGGAATACTATACAGTCGTGCAGACAGACGTATAGACAACCATCCCGAAATTCAATCGCCGGGCCGGGCCGCGTTCATCCCGGGCCGGGCCACCCCCTCCCGCCCTCTACACTGCGCCCCATGAGCGATCCGATTCCCCTCCATCCGGCCCGGGCCACGCCCTCGGGCCCCGGCCGCAAGCCGCAGATCAGCCGCGACGACCTCATTGCCGCCGCCCTGCGCCTGCTGGGGCCCCACCGAAGCGTGTCCACGCTTTCGCTGCGCGAGGTGGCGCGCGAAGCGGACATCGCCCCGAACAGCTTCTATCGGCACTTCCGCGACATGGACGCGCTGGCCATCGCGCTGATCGAACTCGGCGGCCGCAGCCTGCGCACGATCATCCGCGAGGCGCGCACACGCCTGAAGCCGGGGCGCAGCGTCATCCGCACCTCGATCGAGACCTTCATGGAGCAGCTCGACGCCGACGAGCGCCTGCTGCACATCCTGCTGCGCGAGGGCATGGTCGGCTCCGACGCCTACAAGGCCGCCGTCGAGCGCGAGCTGCGCACCTTCGAGGAGGAGCTCTGCATCGACCTGGTGCGCCTCTCGGAAGCCGGTGGCCGGCCTGTCCACGCGCCGGCCCTCGTCGCGACGGCGATGACGCGGCTGGTGTTCGCCATGGGGGCCACCGCCATCGACCTGCCGCGCGAACGCCGCGGCGAAGTCGTCGAGCAGCTGGTCGAGATGCTGAAGATGATCATGGTCGGCTCGCACGTGCTGGCCGAGCACGAGGCGCGCTGACGCGCCCCGGGTCTAGCGACGGCCGGATCAGCCGGCGAAACGCGCCGTCATCCAGTCGCCGAGGTCGCGGATCTCTTCCGCGCACACCGAATGCGGCATCGGGTAGCGGCGCAGCGCGACGTCCATGCCCAGCGCCTTGAGCGCCTCGGCGGATTTCTGCCCCGCCGAAAGCGGCACCACCGGGTCCTGCGTGCCGTGCGCCATGAACACCGGCGTGGCGAGACCTTTGGGCGTGGCTTCCGCGGGCGTGTCCGCGGCCAGCGGCAGGTAGGTCGAGAGAGCCGCCAGTCCGAGGAAGGGCTGCTCGCGGCGCAGACCGGCGGCCAGCGTGATCGCGCCACCCTGCGAGAAGCCGGCGAGGATGATGCGGTTCGCCGGAACGCCGCGGTCGCGCTCGCGCGCCACCAAGGCATCCACGTCGGCGATCGAGCGCCGCACGCCGGCGGCGTCCTCGCGCACCTTCGAGAAATCGAGGCTGACGATGTCGTACCAGGCACGCATCGCGTGGCCGTTGTTGATGGTGATCGGCATCACCGGTGCGTGCGGGAACACGAAACGCAGGGCCGGCCACTCCTTGCGCACCAGCTCGGGCACGATCGGCGCGAAGTCGTGGCCGTCGGCGCCGAGGCCATGCAGCCAGATCACCGAGAAGACCGGCTTGGCGCCGGTGGTGGTTTCGATCGTGTCGAGGAGCGCGTTGGGCACGGCGGCGGCATCAGCAGATGAAGGCGCGGCATTGTGCCCGAGCCGGCGGCCCCTGCCCGCCGCCGCGCCGGCACCGCACAATGCGCGGATGAGTGCGATCACCACGCCGTCCTGGCGCCTCGACGACGAAACCCCTTCCGAAACGCTGGCCGCACAGGGCTTCGCCCGACTCTCGCCGGCCGCCAGCGCGCGCGCCGCGGGGGTGGACCCGGAGGTCCTCGCCGGCCTCGCCATGCACTGGGCCGACCTGCCGCCGGACGAGCACCTGCGCGATGGCGGCCGCTACCGCTTTCGTCGCCACGCCTCGCTAGTGATGAGCGGGGACGGGCGACGCATCGAACAGCGCGTGTCCCGGCCGCATTGGCAGCCGACCGATTACAACGCCCTGCACGGCGGCTACGAGCGCTGGTTCGCCCCGGTGCTCGACGCCACGCTGGCCGATCCGGCCTTCCTCGGGCTGGTCACCGGGCTGGGGGCGGCCTGCGCCGCCGCCGCCGGCCATGCCCTGCCCTTCGTCGAAGTGCACCAGTTCCGGATCGATACGGCGCAGGGCATCGGGCGCCCCACGCCGGAAGGCGCGCATCGGGACGGCGTCGATTTCGTGGCGGTGGTCCTCATCGACCGGTTGGCCGTGCGCGGCGGGGAAACCCGGGTGTTCGACGCCGAGGGCCCGGCCGGCCTCCGGTTCACGATGGTCGAACCCGGCACCGCCCTGCTGCTCGACGACGCCCGGATGATCCACGAAACCACGCCCCTGCAGCCGGACGGCGCGGCCGGCCACCGCGACACGCTCGTGCTCACCTGGCGGCGGGACGGCTTCCTCGACCCGGTGGCCTGACCCCTAGGCACGGATTTCCGGCACTGAAGCCGCCCGAAACTTGACGCACATCACGCCAAAAGACTGGCACGGAACTTGCTCCAGTTCGGGGGAACCGACCCGGAGTCCGCCATGTTCGACACCAGCGCCGATGCCCCCGCCCACGCCGCCCGCTCGGCAGGCATGAACGAACCCGGCATCTTCAAGGGCTGCACGGACGCCGACGGCCCCCTCGCGGCGGCCACCAAGGACGCGATCCTCGCCTACCTGGGCAAGCCGAATGCCGCGGCCTGGGAGCGCCTGAAAACCCGCGCCATCGCCGGTCGCACCACCCTCGGCGAGGCCTGGACACTGGCGAACCCGACCGCGTTCCGGCGCTTCCCGACCTCGGCCGAGCTGATCCGCGCGATGCGCGTGGCCGTGGTGGCGCAATGGGCGCACAGCGACGCGGCGATCCGGACGCATTGAACGAGACTGGTGGGCCCACCAGGACTCGAACCTGGAACCAAGGGATTATGAGTCCCGTGCTCTAACCATTGAGCTATGGGCCCGCTCGCCGCGATTGTAGCGATGCCGCACACCGCCTCGCGTCCATGACGTGGGGCGCTTCGTTTTTGGCGCCTCAGCGCAGCGGGCCTGGCGCGGGCTCCGCAGGTCCGACGGCCTCGATGAGGTCGGGATTCGCCTCGCCCTCCGCGCGCAGCTGACCCTCCCACTTCGAAACCACGGCCGTCGCGACGGTATTGCCGATGACGTTCGTCGCCGAACGCGCCATGTCGAGGAAGTGGTCGACGCCGAGCAGCAGCAGCAGGCCGGCCTCCGGGATGTCGAACTGCGCCAGCGTCGCCGCAATGACCACCAGCGAGGCGCGAGGCACGCCGGCCATGCCTTTGCTGGTGACCATGAGCACGAGCAGCATCGTGATCTCCTGCCCCAGCGTCAGGTCGATGCCGTACACCTGCGCGATGAAGACCACCGCGAAAGTGCAGTACATCATCGAGCCGTCGAGGTTGAACGAATAGCCGAGCGGCAGCACGAAGGACGCGACGCGGTTGCTGCAGCCGAACTTCTCCAGCTGGGCCAGCGTCTTCGGATAGGCGGCCTCGCTCGATGCCGTGGCGAATGCGAGCAGCGTCGGCTCGCGGACGGCGCGGAACAACCCCACCGCGCGCCGCCGCAGGATGGCGAACGCCGCGAGGAAGAGCAGGCCCCAGAGCAGCACGATGCCGAGGTAGAACTGCCCCATGAACTTGCCGTAGACGGCCAGCACGTCGAGTCCGCTCTTCGAGATCGTCGCCGCCACGGCGGCGAAAACGGCGAACGGGGCGAACCACATCACCAGCATCGTGACCTTGAGCATCACGTAGCTCAGGCCTTCGAGCGCATCGACCATCACCTTGGCCTTGTCACCCACGCCGGCGCAGGCCACGCCGAAGAAGACCGAGAAAACGACGATCTGCAGGATCTCGTTGCGCGCCATCGCGTCCGCGATGCTGGTGGGCACGAGGTGGGTGACGAAGTCCTTCAGGGTGAGGCCGCTGACGGCGATGCCGCTTTGCGCGCCGGCGTCCGGGAGCACCAGGCCGGTGTCGACGCCCGGCTGGAACAGGTTCACGAGCACAAGGCCCAGGGTGAGCGACACGAGCGACGCGCCGAGGAACCACGTCATCGCCTTCAGGCCGATGCGACCCACCGTCCCGAGGTCGCCCATCTTGGCGATGCCAACGGCCAGCGTGGCGAACACCAGCGGCCCGATGATCATCTTGATCAGTCGGAGGAAGACGGTGGTGACGATGGTGAGGCCGTCGACCACCGCCGTCGTGTCGGCGACGGTGGCGTTGAAGATGGCGCCGACAATGATCCCGAGCACCAGGGCACCGAGGATCCACCAGGTCAGCGTGCTGCCTTTCCTTGCCGGCGCGGCCGAGCCGCTGTTCGTGGTGTCGATCGCCATGTGCGGGTCCTTGTCCTTCGAGCGCGCCGAGGCGCGGGTGGGCCCCACGCGGGAAGCCGCGAGGATGCATGAAGGCCGCGTCAATTCACAGCGCCAGCCACCCCCAATGAGCCCGGAAACGACGACGCCCCGCACGAGGCGGGGCGTCGGGGCCTTGCGGGCGCGGGCGACTTACTCGAGGTCGAGGAAGCTGCGCAGCTGCTCGGAGCGGCTCGGGTGGCGCAGCTTGCGCAGCGCCTTGGCCTCGATCTGGCGGATGCGCTCGCGGGTGACGTCGAACTGCTTGCCGACTTCCTCGAGGGTGTGGTCGGTGTTCATGTCGATGCCGAAGCGCATGCGCAGCACCTTGGCCTCGCGCGGGGTCAGGCCGGAGAGCACGGTGCGGACCGTCTCGGACAGGCCGGTGGTCGTCGCGTTCTCCAGCGGCGACTCGGCGTTCGTGTCCTCGATGAAATCGCCGAGGTGGCTGTCCTCGTCGTCGCCGATCGGCGTTTCCATCGAGATCGGTTCCTTGGCGATCTTCAGGACCTTCCGGATCTTGTCCTCCGGCATGTCCATTTCCTTCGCCAGCTCCTCCGGCGTCGGCTCGCGGCCGAACTGCTGGAGCATCTGCCGCGAGATGCGGTTGAGCTTGTTGATCGTCTCGATCATGTGCACCGGGATGCGGATGGTGCGCGCCTGGTCGGCGATCGAGCGGGTGATGGCCTGGCGGATCCACCACGTGGCGTAGGTCGAGAACTTGTAGCCGCGGCGGTATTCGAACTTGTCGACCGCCTTCATCAGGCCGATGTTGCCTTCCTGGATGAGGTCGAGGAACTGCAGGCCGCGGTTGGTGTACTTCTTGGCGATCGAGATCACGAGACGCAGGTTGGCCTCGACCATCTCCTTCTTCGCCTTGCGGGCCTTGGCCTCGCCGTAGGCCATCGCGCGGGCGGTGTCCTTGATCTCGCCAAGCGTGAGGCACAGCGCGCCCTCGAGGGCGATCAGCGCGTTCTGCTGGGCGAGGATGGCATCGCGATGCTCGCGCATGCCCGACGACCACTTCTGCTTGCGACGGATGATCTCGTCGGCCCACTCGAGGTTGGTCTCGTTGGTCGGCCACGCCTTGATGAAGTCCTTGCGCGGCATCTTGGCGAGGCGCGTCGAGATGTCGAGCACCTTGCGCTCGTGGTCCTTGATCTCGGACACCACCTCGCGGACCTTGCGCACCAACGCGTCGATCAGCGCCAGCGGCAGCTTGAGTTTCATGAACTCGCCCGCCATTTCTTCGCGGGCCTTGACCGTCTTCTTGTCGGCCGAGCCGTACTTGGCGTGCGTCTTCTCGAACTTGCCGAAGTGCGACTTCAGCAGCTCCATGCGGCGCGCGACCTCGACCGGGTCCGGGCCGGTCTGGGTCTCGGCTTCCTCGTCGTCGCCGCCCTCGACCTCGACCTCTTCCTCCTCGTCGGCCACCGCTTCGATCGGCGCGCCGCCGAACAGCTCGGGCGTCTCGAGGTCGGCGAAGCCGGTGACGATCTCGGAGAGGCGCTTCTTGCCTTCCTGGTGCAGCGCGTAATCGTCGAGGATGATCTGGATCGTCCACGGGAACGCCGCGAGCGAGTTCTGCACCTGGTGCAGGCCTTCCTCGATGCGCTTGGCGATGGCGATCTCGCCTTCGCGGGTCAGCAGCTCGACCGTGCCCATCTCGCGCATGTACATGCGCACCGGATCGGTCGTGCGACCGCCTTCGGCGTCGATCGCGCTCAGCGCGGCGGCCGCTTCCTCGGCGGCGGTTTCGTCCGCCTCGCGGGTGCTCGTCGCGTCGGTGAGCAACAGGGTTTCGGCGTCGGGTGCGACTTCATGCACCTCGATGCCCATGCTGTTGATCATGCCGATGATGTCTTCGATCTGCTCCGGATCGACGACGTCGTCGGGGAGGTGGTCGTTGACTTCGGCGTAGGTCAGGTAACCCTGTTCCAGACCCTTGCTGATCAGCTGCTTGATTTCGGACTGCTGCTCCGGACGCGGAGTTGCCATGGAGGGGGTACCGAGAGGAGAGAGCGGGAACCGGCTATTATACCGGCGCCCTCGGCCTTCACGCCAAATCGTTGATCGAAAAGGGGTTTTCGTTCAGGGGCGGCGCCAGGGCTCAGGTCTCGAGCCAGAAGGTGACCGGCCCGTCGTTGACCAGCGACACCTGCATGTGGGCGCCGAAACGGCCGGTTTCGACCACCGGCAGGCGCTCGCGGCAGGCGGCGACGAGGGCCTCGAAGCCCACCCGCGCCTCGTCCGGCGGCGCCGAGGTGGAAAAGCTCGGCCGCAGTCCGGAGGCGGTGTCGGCGCCCAAAGTGAACTGGCTGACCAGCAGCAGTCCGCCCCCGTGGTCTTTCAGCCCGACGTTCATGCGGCCCGCTGCATCGGCGAACACGCGATAGGCGGCGAGGCGGTCCGCCATCTTCGCGATGCGCGCTGGCGTGTCACCGGGCTGGACGCAGGCCAGGGCGAGCAGGCCCGGGCCGATGGCGCCGACGGTCTCGCCGTCGACGTCGACGCTGGCGTGGAGGACGCGCTGGATGAGGGCGATCATCGGTGAATGCTCGCGACCCCCCCTGCAGGGCGTCAAGCCGGCTCCGCTAGACTCCGCCGATGCGAATTCCCTTGGCGGCCCATGCGTTGCGTGCCCTCGCCTGGCTGGCCGGACTCCCCGGCCCGGGGCTGCGCCGGGCCATCACCGAACGGGTCGCAGCGCGCGAATACCGGCGGCGCGCCAAGATGGCGCGGGTGGTCGACTGCAACCTGCGCCTCACCGGTCTCGATGCGACGATGGCGCTACCGACCCTGGTGCAAACGCAGCTGACGCTGCTCGAGAGCCTGCGTTTCTGGACGCGTCCGCGCGCCGAAAACCTGCGTGAGATCGTCGAGGCGGTGGGCCTTGAGCACCTTGCGGCGGGCGAGCGGGCGGGTCCCGTGGTGATCGTCGCGCCGCACTACGGCAACTGGGAGCTGCTGGTGCAGTGGCTCGCCGCGCGGCGGCCCCTCACCCTGATCTACACGCGCGCCAAGTTCGCCGCCGTCGACGCCTTCCTTCGGCTCGCGCGCGAACGCGGTGGCGTCAGCGCCGTGCCCGCCGATGTGCATGGGATGAAACCCCTGCTGCGGGCTTTGCAGCGGGGGGAGACCCTCGGCATCACGCCCGACCAGACGCCGGACGCCACCGGCGGCCAGTGGTCGCCGTTCTTCGGCGTACCGGCGCTGACCATGACCCTCCTGCACCGCCTGGGCACACGCCACCCGGAGGCGCGCTTCCTGCTGGCGGCCGCGGAGCGGCTGCCCGGCGGGCGGTTCCGCATCGTGATCGAGCCGCTGCCGGCCACCGTGACCTCCGGGCCTGTGCAGGTGGGGCTCGACGCGTTGAACTCAGCGGTGGAGGCGTTCGTCCGCCGCGATCTCGCGCAGTACCAGTGGACCTACAAGCGCTTCAAGGGCCAGCGTGCCAACGAAGCCCCCGTGAACCCGTATTGGCCGGAATGCTATTGATGACCGACTCGCTGATGGACTGGCCGGGGGACGCGCCCTGGCAGCCGCTGCCCGACGCCGCCCGGCGCTGCTTCCGACTGTCCTCGGCGATCGCCGGCGCAGTGTTCGGCCTGGCCTTCGGCACGATCCCGGCGGTCGTCCTCGCTTTCGCCGACGGGCCGGCGTGGTGGCATCTCGGCATGGCGCTCGGTGCGCTGGCGCTCTGCCTCGCGCTGGCGCAGTGGCGCGCCACCCTCGCCTTCCGCTACACCCGCTGGCGCCTCGATGGCGACGGCCTGCGCGTGCGCCGCGGCCGCTTCTGGCGTTCGGAAGTGCTGGTGCCGCGCGCGCGCGTTCAGCACCTCGATATCGAGCGCGGGCCGATCGAACGCCGTTATGGTCTCGCCACGCTCGTGGTGCACACCGCCGGAACGCGCTTGAGCGCGGTTCGACAGCCCGGCTTCGACGAGGACAGCGCCAACCAGCTGCGCGATGCCCTGGTGCCGCGCCAGCGCGAGCACGACGACGCCGCGCATGGCTGAGGCCACCGACGCGCCGGAGCTCGACGACCGCGAGGCCCTGCAGGCCGCCGCCACGCAGCGGCTGCATCCGCTGTCCTGGCTGTTCACCTTGATCGCGCAACTGCGCATGTTCGCCCTGCCAATCCTCGTGCTGCTGCTCGGCGGGAGCCGGGAGGACGGCGACGACATCGGCGACCTGATCGGCCTCGCCGGCGCCGCGATGCTGGCCGTCGTGGCGGTGTGGCGGTACTTCACCTACCGCTACGGCTTCCTTGAGAGCGCCCTGGTGATCCGCAGCGGGCTGCTGCAACGCAATGTCCGGTTGATTCCCTTCGACCGCGTGCAGAACGTCACCCTGCACCAGAACCTGCTGCATCGCCTCGTGGGTGTGGCGGAAGTGCGCCTGGAGTCCGCGGGCGGCATGGGCAACGCCGAGGCGCAGATGCAGGTGCTGAAACTCGAGCAGGCGAACGCCCTCGAGGCCCTGGTGCGGGAGGGTGCGAACCGGGCGCGTGCGGCACAGGCGACGGACGGCGGCGGCGACGCGGCCCGCGATGACGCCCCGGTGCTGTGGCTCGCCCTGCCGACGCGCGAACTGGTGCGCCTCGGGCTGATCTCGAACCGCGGCATGCTGGTGGTCGCCGCGGGCTTCGCCTACCTGACGCAGGCCGGTGACGTCTTCACCAAGCGGCTGAGCCACGGCATCGAATCGATGGGCCGCGAGGGCATCGCCATGGCGGAAGCCTGGCACCTCGGCCCCGTGGCCTACGCGGGACTGGCCTTCGCCCTGCTGGTGGCCATGGTCGTTGCCGTGCGCCTGCTGTCGGTGGCGCTGGCCATCCTGCAGTTCCATGACTTCCGCCTGCACGCGGGCGAGCGCGAACTGCGCGTCGAACGCGGGCTCATCAGCCGCGTGCGCAGCCACCTGCCGAAACGCCGCATCCAGGCCTACTCCTTGCGCGAGACGCTGCTGCATCGCTGGTTCGGCCGGCAGAGCCTGCGCGTCGACCGTGCCTCGGTGGAGGTCGTGAACGAGAGCCAGTCGGTGCGCGACCTCGTGCCGCTGGCCGCGCCCGCGGGCATGGACGGCATGCTCGCCGCCCTGCTGCCCGAGGGCAGCTGGCCGCTGCAGGACTGGCAACGGCTGCATCCGCGCGCCTGGTGGCGCGTATTCGCTCCGCTCGCGATGGCCGTGCTCGCCGGCACCGCGCTGCTCGTCTACTTCGAGGGCCCGGTGGGCCTGTGGGCCTTGGCACTGCTGGGTCCCGTCTACCTGCGCGCGCGGGTCTGGGCCCGCTATTCGGCATGGACCCTCGCCGGCGGCGTGGTCGCGTTCCGCCAGGGCTGGCTCGATCGCCACTGGCGCTTCGCCGAAGCACGCAAGCTGCACGCGCTGCAGATCACCCAGTCGCCCTTCGACCGCCGCCACGGCATGGCCACGCTGCACCTCGACACGGCGGGCGCTTCGCCGATGGAACCGGCGCTGCGCATCCCCTACCTCGCCGTCGCCGAGGCCGAGGCGCTGGCCGCCCGCCTGCGCGCACTGATGCCGCGCGACGCGGGAATCAATCCCGCCAGAACTGGGGCGTCAGCAGCACCAGCAGCGTGAACACCTCGAGCCGGCCGAGCACCATCGCGAAGCTGCACACCCACACGGCGAAATCGCTCATGTCGCGGAAGTGGGAGGCCACGGCACCGAGCCCGGGACCCATGTTGTTCATGCAGGCGGCGATCGCCGAGAACGCGGTGACGATGTCGACGCCATCCGCCGTCAGCGCCAGCGTCATCACCAGGAAGCTGAGGATGTAGAGCGTGCAGAAGCCCGCCACCGAGATGACCACGCTCTCGGAGACGCGCTTCCCGCCCACCTTCACCAGGAACTGGCCTTTCGGGTGCACGAGCTGTTTCAGCTCGCGGTAGCCCTGGCGCACCACCATCTGCACGCGCGCCACCTTCATGCCGCCGGAGGTGGAACCGGCGCAGCCGCCGATGAAGCCGACCATGATCAAGGCCAGCGGCGCGAGGCCCGGCCAATCGACGAAGCCGGTCGTGACGAATCCGGTGGTGGTGATGTTCGACACCACTTGGAAGGTGGCATGGCGCAGGGCTTCCATCGGGCTCTCGAAGCGGCCGCCGATCCAGATGGCCAGCGCAACCACGACGCTCACCGCGACGCAGATCCAGAAGAAGCTGACGAACTCGGCGTCGGCCTTGTAGTGGCCCAGCGTGGCACGCCGCCACGCGTACCAGTGCAGGCCGAAATTCAGGCCGCCGAGGAACATGAAGAGGATGGCGATGCTGTCCAGCAAGGGGCTGTTCCAGTAGCCGAAGCTGGCGTCGTAGTTGCCGAAGCCGCCGGTGGCCACCGCGCTCATCCCGTGGCAGATGGCATCGAAGAAGGTCATGCCGCCGACCCAGAACGACAGCGTGCACAGCAGCACGAGGCCGGTGTAGACCAACCACAGCGCCTTGGCGGTGTCGGCGATGCGCGGCGTGAGCTTGCTGTCCTTCTGCGGGCCGGTGGTCTCGGCCCGGAACAGCTGCATGCCACCGATGCGCAGCATCGGCAGGATCGCCACCGCGAGGATCACGATGCCCATGCCGCCGAAGTAGCAGAGCGACGCCCGGTAGAACAGCACGCTCTTGGGCAGGTTCTCGATGCCGACGATGACGGTGGCGCCCGTGGTCGTCAGGCCGGACGCGGCCTCGAACACCGCGTCGGTGTAGCTGAGGTTCGGCTCCGTGAGCATGAACGGCAGGGCCGTCACGAGAATCGCGATGATCCACACCCCGGAGACGATCAGGAAGCCGTCGCGCAGCCGCATCTCGTAGTGGGCGTTGCGCACCGGGAACCACAGGATGAAACCGGCGATGCCCGCGACCAGGAAGCTCTCGAGGAAAGCCGTGGCGCTGGGCTCGTCCCACCACCAGGCGAGGAAAAGCGGCGGCAGCGAGATCGTCGCCGAGAGGGCGATGATCGCGCCGAAGATGCGCAACAGGGTGCGCGAGCGCTCAGACAACAGCGAGTAAGGACTCAGAGCCACGTCGCGCCGGCCTGGAACAGCGCCGTCACCTGCGGCATTTCGCGCTTGTCCATCACGAAGACGATCAAGTGGTCTTCCGGCTCGACCACCACGTCATGGTGGGCGATCAGCAGCTGGTCGCCGCGGACGATGCCGCCGATGGTCGCGGACGGCGGAAGCGCAAGCTCCTCCAGCCCGCGGCCGATGACCTGGGAACTGCGCCGATCGCCGCGAGCGATGACCTCGACAGCCTCGGCCACGCCACGGCGCAACGAGTAGACCTGTGCCGGCGCGCCCTCGCGGATGTGCGCGAGCAAGGCGCCGAGCGTCACCTGCTGGGGGCTCACCGCGATGTCGATGCTGCCGCCCTCCACCAGCTCGGCGTAGGCCGGGCGGTTGATCAGCGCGAGCACGCGCGGGCAGCCGAGTCGCTTGGCGAGCATCGCCGAGAGGATGTTGGCTTCGTCGTCGTTGGTGAGCGCGCAATAGATGTCGGTCTGGTCGATGTTCTCTTCGCGCAGCAGTTCTTCGTCCGCGCAGTCGCCGACCAGCACGATGGAGTTCAGCAGGTCCTCGGCGATCGAGCGGGCTCGGTCGCGGGAGCGCTCCATCACCTTCACGGAGTAGCGGTTCTCCAGCGCCCGCGCGAGGTTGCGACCGATGTTGCCGCCGCCAGCGATCAGCACGCGGCGCGTCGGCCTCTTCTCGACGCGACGCAGTTCGGCCATCACCGCCGGGATGTGCCGGCGATCGGCGAGGAAGAACACCTCGTCGTCGATCTCGATGACCGTCGAGGCCTCCGGCTTCACCGGCTTGCCGCGGCGGAAGATGGCCGCGACGCGGGCGTCGGCACCGGCCGGCAAATGGTTGCGCAACTCCCGGAGCTGGTGGCCCACCAGCGCGCCGCCTTCCACCGCCCGCACCGCCACGAGCTGGGCGCGGCCCTGGGCGAAGTCCAGAACCTGCAGCGCACCGGGGTAGCCGATCAGGCGTTCGATGTGGCGGACGACCAGGTTCTCCGGGCTGATGGCCGCGCTCACCGGCGAGGTGCGCGGGTCCTTCAGCATGCCGAGGTCGAGGTACTCCGATTCACGCAACCGCGCCACCCGGGTGGGAGTGCGGAAGCGCGACTGTGCGATCTGGCAGGCCAGCAGGTTGACCTCGTCGCTGGATGTCACCGCGACCAGCAGCTCGGCCTCCTCGGCGCCCGCATGCGACAGCACGGAGGGCAACGAGCCGTGGCCGACGACGGTCCGGATGTCGAGCCGCTCGGCGAGGTCGCGCAGGCGCTGGTGGTCGGTGTCGACGACGGTGATGTCGTTGTTTTCGGAGGCCAAGGCGGCCGCCACGGAGGTGCCCACTTGGCCCGCACCCAGGATCAGGATGTTCACGCGTTCCCCGCACCTCGTCGTTGCGGGCGGATCATACGCCGACGAGAGCGCGACAGAGCGCCGCGTAATCGCGGTTCATGCGTTCCCGGCTGAACTCGGCGACGGCACGGGCCCGGCCGGCCGCAGCCAGCCGCTCCGCCTCTCCCGGATCGCGCAACAGCGCCTCCAGCGCATCGGCGAGGGCGACGGCGTCGCCCTCGGGCACCAGCCGGCCGTCCTTGCCGTCGCGCAGCACCTCCCGCACACCCGGCACCGCGCTGGCCACGGCGGCGCAACCGGCGGCCATGCCTTCGATGAGGGCGAGCGGCATGCCCTCGTAGTGCGTCGACAGGCAAGCGATGCGATGCGCCATCAATCGCGCCGGCACGTCGCGCACCACGCCGAGGAAGGCCACCTGCGAGGCGATGCCCAGGTCCTTGGCCAGCCGCTCGAGCGGCGCGCGATGCAGGGACTTGCCGCCGCCAGCGAACTGCACCGGTGGCGTCAGGCCGCGTTCGCGAAGGAGTGCCACGGCGCGCAGCAGGGTGGCGTGGTCCTTCTGCTTGGCAAAGCGCGCCACCATGACGATGCCGGGCACGCGCGAGGCGAAGTCCACGGAATCGGCGGCAGCGAAGGGCTCGAGGCGGATGCCGTTGGGGATCGCGACGGTGCGCTCGGCGGGCATGCCCTGCGCCAACAGCACGTCCCGCACACCCTCCGAGCAGCCGACGATGCGCGCCGTGCGCTTCGCCAACCAGCGTGATTGCGCCAGCCGCCAACGCGTGTAGCGCTCACGCGTGTTGTGCTCGACGTGCACGAGGTGCGGCACCTTGGCGAGCAGGCCGGCGTATCGCCCCCAAAGGTGTTCCGAGAAGCCGTGGCAGAACAGCACGTCGGGCTGGAACTCGCGGCACAGCCGCACCAGCGCCCAGATCGTGGCCGCGTGCGACCAACCCGGCACCACGCGGAACGGCGTGCCCGCGGCGTCCAGTTCGGCAAGGCGCTCCGGCGGCGTGCGGCGCTTCTTCCGCAGCACCAGGAGGGGCTCGAAGCCGGGCTCGGTGCGCGCCGCGTTCACCAGCGCGATCGCCACCTGGGTGGCGCCGCCGGAGAACCCACCGGTGACGAAGTGCATGACGCGCAAGGGGCGCGCTGCCGGGCTCGGGATCGCGTCGGAAGAGGGCATCGGGGAGCGCGACACGCGTCGGCGGTAACGGAATCGGCGCCTACAATACCGGCATGGCTGATCCCCTGCCCCTGTCCGGCGTCGTCATTACCTTCAACGAGGCCGACCGCATCGAGCGCTGCCTGCGCTCGATGCTGGCCGTCTGCCGTGACGTGACGGTGGTGGATTCGCAGTCCACCGACGGCACGCCCGAGCTGGCCCGCCGCCTCGGGGCCCGAGTGGTCGACCAGCCGTGGCTCGGCTTCGGCCGCCAGAAGAACCTCGCGATCGAGCAGGCCACCCAGCCTTGGGTGCTGCTGCTGGACGCCGACGAATGGCTGGAGCCCGACGCGCAGGCGGCGCTGCGCGCGCTGTTCGCATCGGGCGCGCCGGACACGGCCGATGTGTTCACGCTGCCCAGGCGCACGCACTTCCTCGGGACGGTGATGCGCTTCGGCAGCTTCGCGCGCGAGCCGGTGCACCGGTTGTTCCGGGCGCACTGCCGCCACGAGGAAAGCCCGGTCCACGAACGTTTCATCACCGACGGCCTGCGCCTCCGGGTGTCGGACGTTCGCATGGAGCACGACACCGCGCGTTCGGAAGCCGAGTATTGGGCGAAGCTGCAGCGCTACGCAGGGCTCTGGGCCGAGGAACGCGCCGCGCGCGGCAAGCGCGCTGGCCGAGGCCGGGGCATGGCCGCAGCGGCCGCGTATCTGCTCAAGAACCTGCTGCTGCGCGGCGGACTGCTCGATGGCCCCGGTGCGTGGCGCTTCCACGCCTTGCACGCACGCTACGCGGCCCTGAAATACGAAAGGCTGCGAGCCCTCTCGAGCCCACAGCCTTCCGCCTGAGGCCGCCCGGCAAGCCAGACGGCGCCGTGCGGGACGATCAGTCGTTCCAACGCTCGGCGTCGACGGCCCCGGTGATCGGGTGCACGCGCACGTCGCGCTCGAACCCCATCGACGTGCGGACCTCGGCGACCCAGAAGCCGTCGTCGCGCTCCA
This sequence comes from Silanimonas sp., assembly GCF_027531545.1. GTDB lineage: Bacteria > Pseudomonadota > Gammaproteobacteria > Xanthomonadales > Xanthomonadaceae > Silanimonas. The sequence goes on from NZ_JAPZSC010000001.1 coordinate 445,307, forward strand.
GTTCCTTGACCTCGGTGTAGCCGGCCGCGGCGAGGCGCTTCATCACCTCGTCGATGCTGAGCTGGCGCTGGCCCGGCTGGGCCGGCGACAGGATCTCGCCGCTCGCGGCGTCGATATGGACGGTGACGCGGGCGCCATCGGCGCCGCTCGCGAGCACTTCCCACACGCCTTCGTCGAGCTCAGCGCCACGCACGGCGCCGTAGCCGGCCTGCTGGGCGATGCGGGTCGCCTGCTCGAGGCCGATCGGCGCGGCGGCCGCCTGGGCCTGCACGACCGGAACAGCGACAGCGAGGGACAGGGCGAGAGTGGCAGCGAGGGTGAGGGTCTTCATGGGGGTTCTCCGTTGGGGTGTTGGGATGGAACGGGGCCAGATTGACGCCCGCCTCTGCAATCGCCTCTGATGTGGTTTTTCACCAACGGTTTAATCGCACCGGGCACCATGGGCGCCATGCCTCGCGCCGCTCCTCTCCTTCCTGCCCTCGCGCTGATCGCGCTGCTCGTGCTGCCCGCTCCCGTCCTTGGCGACGACGATGCGGACCACGAACGTGCCCGCGCGGCCGTGCTGCGCGGCGAAGCGCTGCCGCTCGACGAGCTCCTCGCGCGCCTGCCGCTGCGCGAGGGTGAGCGCCTGATCGAAGTCGAGTTCGACCGCGAGGATGGCCGCTGGGTCTATGAACTGGAATTCATCGACACCGACGGCCGCGTGCGCGAGCTCGAGGTCGACGCGCTGAGCGCTGCGATCCTCGAGGACGACTGATGCGCCTGCTGCTTGTCGAAGATGATGCGCCGCTGCGCGAGGCCGTTCGCGACGCCCTCGCCGCCGAGGGCTGGGTGGTGGATGCCTGCGCCGATGGCGACGAGGCGCTGTGGCTTGGCACCGAGGAGCCCTTCGACGCGGCCGTCCTCGACCTCGGCCTGCCAAGGCGCGACGGCATCTCGGTGCTGCAGGCTTGGCGAGAGGCTGGACGCAACTTCCCCGTGCTCGTGCTCACTGCACGCAACCGCTGGAACGACAAACTCGCCGGCTTCGGCGCCGGCGCCGACGACTACCTGACGAAGCCGTTCGAGATCGACGAGGTGGTGCTGCGCCTGAAGGCGCTGATCCGCCGCGCCAGCGGCCACGCGTCGTCCGTGATCAGGGTCGGCCCACTGGAACTCGACACCCTGGCCAACCGGTTCCGCGTGGACGGGCGCGGCCTCGTGCTCACCGCCGGCGAGTACCGCCTGCTCGCCTTCCTCGCCCACCATGCCGGCCGCACCGTGCCGCGCAACGAACTCGCCGAGCACCTGTACGATCGCGACTTCGACCTCGACTCGAACGTGATCGACGTGCAGATCGGTCGGATCCGCAAGAAGATCGCACCGCACAAGCTGCTGCACACCGAGCGCGGGCTCGGCTTCCGGCTTGCCGAGGCATGAGCGCCAGCCTGCAGCGTCGGCTTTGGCTGGCGTCCGCGGTGCCGCTGCTGGCCATCGTGGTGGTCGGCCTGCTGCTGCTGCAATGGGCCTTCAGGGACACGGTCGAGCGCGCCTTCGACGCCCGCTTGGGCCGCACGCTGGACGCACTGGTCGGCGGCCTCGAAGCCATGCCCGACGGCCGCGTCGTCGTGCGCCGCCCCACCGGCCAGGCGGCCTTCGACAGCGTCGGCTCGGGCTGGCACTGGCAGGTCGTCGACGAGGCCGGCGTCCGCTTGCGCTCGCGCTCGCTGTGGGATCGCGAACTCCCGATGACGCAGCCTCGGACGGATGGGCGCACAAGCCATGTCGACCTCATGCTCGGCGACGAAGCGCCACTGCGCGCCGTGGTTCGTCGCATCGAACTGCCCGGGCGATCCTCGCCGATCACCGTGCTGCTGACAGGCCCGCGGGCCGAAATCGACGCAGAAGTGGGCGATTTCGTGCGTTTGTCATGGCTTGCCGCCATCGGCCTCGCCCTGCTCGCCTTGGCCACCATCGGCCTGCAGCTCCGTCTGGGCCTCGCTCCCCTGCGCCGATTCAGCGAACAGGTCGCCGAACTGGCCGCCGGTCGACGCGAAGCGCTGGATCGCTTGCCGGTGAGCGAACTCGACGCGGTGGTGGCTGAACTCAACCCGGTCATCGAACAGAACCGGCGCTTGGCCGAGAGCGGCCGCAAACGCGCCGGCGACCTCGCACACGCTCTCAAGACGCCGCTGGCCCTACTGCGCACCCTTGTCCCTGCGGGGGACACCGCCCAAAGCGAGGCACTGGCGCGCATCGACGGCATCGTCGATCGCCACCTCGCCCGCGCCTCGGCCGACGCGCGGCGGCGCAAGGCGCACTGCGACGCGGGTGCGGAGCTGGATCGGCTGGTCGCACTTCTCGAGCGCCTGCATCCCTCGAAAACGATCCACGCGCCGCCGGCGACCGATGTCTTCGAGGTGGCCTGCGAGGCAAGCGACCTGCAGGAGATGCTCGGCAACCTGCTGGACAACGCGCTTCGCGCCGCGCGGCGCGAGGTTCGCGTCACGCGGCGCATGGAGGCCGGTGCGGTGCGATTGATCCTCGACGACGATGGTGCGGGCCTCGACGACGCCGCGCTCGCCCGCTTGGGCGAACGGGGCCTGCGGTTCGACGAGAGCACACCCGGCACCGGCCTGGGCGTGTCGATCAGCAGGGATATCGCAGAAAGCTACGGTGGCGAACTGGACTTCCACCGCAGTGCTCTCGGTGGTTTGCAGGCCAACCTGCGGCTGCCGGTGTGGCGTGGTGGCTGAGGCCTCAGCTGGCCGGCCCGAGAAGGGCGTAGAAGAAGCCATCGCCACCGTCCTCGCCCGGGAAGCGCTGCGTGCCGTGACCGGTGTCGTGGCCGAAGCGCGCATCGAGCGGTAGAAGCTGCGCATCGGCATGCCGCGCGAGGAAAGCCTCGACCTGCCGGTCGTTCTCTTCGCGCAGCACCGAACAGGTGGCATAGAGCAGTCGACCGCCCGGTGCCAGCAGCGGCCAAAGCGCATCGAGCAGGCGCGCCTGCGTCGCGGCCAGCACGGCGACGTCGTCCTCGCGGCGATGCGCCTTGATGTCGGGCTGCCGCCGCAGGATGCCGGTCGCGGAGCACGGCGCGTCGAGCAGGATCGCATCGAACATTCGGCCGTCGTGCCACGACTCGACGTTGGCCGCATCGGCGGCGCGGGCCTCGAAGCGCGCGTTGGATGGGCCCACGGCCTGCACCAGCGAGCGCACACGCTCCAGACGCTTCGCATCGACGTCGAGCGCCAGCACCTCGCCCCCGTCGCCGACGGCCGATAGCAGCCCCAGCGTCTTGCCACCGGGCGCCGCGCAGGCATCCAGAACGCGTTGGCCCTGCAACGGGCCAAGGGCCTCGACGGCCAGTTGCGCGGCAAGGTCCTGCACATGGAAGGCGCCGTCATCGAATCCCGGCAGTTGCGTCGGGTTCGCGCGTTCGAAGACACGCAGGCTGTCGCGGGCCGGGCCGGGCTCGCTGGCGATCCCGGCCTCGGACCAACGTGCGGCCAGCGCCTCCCGGCCGACGTTTGGCGCATTAGCGCGCAACCACAGGGGGGCCTCGGTGTTGTTCGCTTCCAGCAAAGCATCGACGCGCTCCGGCCAATCGGCCTCGAAGCGCCGCACCATCCAATCGGGGTGACTCATCCAAACTGCGCGCGAATCCGGGACCGACCACGTCTCGCGCGTGGCTTTGCGCAGCACGGCGTTGAACAGGCCCGCCAGGCCTTCGCGGCCGAGCTGCTTGACCGCGTCGACCGTCGCGCCGACGGCCGCATGGGGCGCCATGCCGAGCGCATCGAGTTGCGCGAGCCCGACCAGCAGCAGGCGCGCCACGGCACGATCCTTCGCCGTGCCCACCGGCAACGGCCGTGTGAGCCAGCGCGAAAGCACGAAGGTGTAGCGCCGCTCGTGGCGAAGGGCCGCGAAGACGATGGCCTCGAGCAGTCCACGGTCGCGCGGGTCGGCGATCTTCGGCAGGGCCGCCGAAAGCACCGCCTTCAGCGAGCGGCCGTCGTCCAGCACGGCGACGAGCACACGCGCCGCCTCGGCGCGCAGCGCGGCGCCGGGGCCCAGGGTGCTCATGCGGTCTTCAACTGCGGCCGCGCGTTGAGGAAATCCGCCACCGGCTGCGGCTTGCCGCCTTCGCGCTGCACGTGGGTGAGGCGCAGCGCGCCTTCGCCGCAGGCGACGGTGAGGCCTTCGCGGGTGCCCGCCATGAGCGTGCCGGGCGCATGCCGCCCGGCGCCCAGCGCCCGTGCGGCGGCGTCGGAGAGCGGCACCGCGCCATGCACGCGCAGGCGCTCGCCGGCGAGTTCGCATTCGGCGATCGGCCACGGGTGGAAGGCCCGGACCTTGCGCGCCAGCGCATCGGCCGACAGCGACCAGTCGAGCTTCGCCTCGGCCTTGTCGAGCTTGTGGGCGTAGGTGGCCCCCTCGGCAGGCTGCGGCGTGGCCACCGGCACCATGCCGGCGCGCAGCAGCTTCAGGCCATCACCGAGCACTTCCGCACCGAGCGCCGAAAGGCGGTCATGCAGCGTGCCGCCGGTGTCGGTGTCGGTGATCGGCGTGGTGAGCCGGAGCATCAGTGGCCCGGTGTCGAGGCCCTTTTCCATCCGCATCAAGTCGACGCCGGTTTCGGCATCCCCCGCCTCGATCGCGCGCTGGATCGGCGCGGCGCCGCGCCAGCGCGGCAGCAACGAGGCATGCACGTTCCAGCAGCCGTGGGTCGGGATGTCGAGCACCGCCTGCGGCAGGATCAGCCCGTAGGCCACCACCACCAAAAGATCGGGCTTCAATTCGCGCAACTGCGCTTGGGCGTCGGCATCACGCAGCGTGGCCGGCTGGTAGACGTCGATGCCCAGCTGCTTCGCCCGCTGCTTCACCGGCGACTCGGCCAACGCGCGGCCGCGGCCGGCGGGGCGATCAGGCTGGGTGTACACCGCGACGACTTCGCCGCGGGCGGCGGCGGCGTCGAGGCAGGGCACGCTGAACTCCGGCGTGCCCGCGAACACGATCCGCAGGGCCATCAGCCCTCGGCCTTGGCCAGCTTGGCGAGCTTCTTCATCGCCATCTCGCGCTTGAGCGGCGTCAGGTAGTCGACGAACACCTTGCCGTCGAGGTGGTCCATCTCATGCTGCACGCAGACGGCCTCGAGGCCGCTGCAGGTGAACTCGTAGGGCTGGCCATCGCGGTCCAGCGCACGCACGGTCACCGTCTCGGCGCGCTTCACCTCGGCGAACACGGTCGGCACCGACAGGCAGCCTTCCTTGCAGTTCTGCACGCCGCTGGAGGCGACGATCTCCGGGTTGATCAGCACCTTCTTGTTCGACTTGTCGTCCGAGACGTCCATGACGATCAGGCGGATGTGCTGGTCGATCTGGGTGGCGGCGAGGCCGATGCCCGGCTCGTCGTACATGGTCTGGAACATGTCGTCGATGAGCGCCCGCAGGGCGTCGTCGACGTGCTCGACCGGCTTGGCGACGGTGCGGAGGCGGGGATCGGGGAAGCGGAGGATCGGCAGCAGGGCCATGGCGAGGGGTTCGGCAAGGGGCGCGGGCCGGGCCCGCTGGCCGCACAGTTTAGCGGCCGCACCCCAACCGGCGCTGGCCGATTGCAATGCCGCGGATGATCTGGTCTATAGTGACAAGTGTTAACCTTGCGGAAAATCAGGGGGATAGCGGCCATGTTTAAACGGCTTTGTGCAGTCACCGCAGCCGCGCTGCTGACGGTGGCGTCCTACGCCGCTGCCATCGAGATGCGCGAAGGGCATCCGACCACGTATACGGTGCAACGCGGCGACACGCTGTGGGACATCGCCGGCCGCTTCCTGTCGAAGCCTTGGCTGTGGCCGGAAATCTGGCAGGCGAATCCGCAGATCGAGAACCCGCACCGGATCTACCCGGGCGACGTCATCAGCCTCGCCTACCTCGACGGCCGTGCCGTCGTGCAGACGACGCAGGCCGGGCCGCGCTCGGAGCCGGCCATCACCACCGTCCCGCTGACCGAAATCGAGGCCTTCCTGCGCCAGGCATCGGTCGTGGCCGAGTTCGAGGACCTGCCGCACGTCGTCAGCATCGAAGAGGGCCACCTGCGCGGCGGGGACGGTCAGATCGCCTACGTGCGCGGCCTCGAGGGCGCCTCGGTGGGCGACACGATCATGCTGGTGCGCCCGACGCACCACTTCCGCCTGCCGGCCTCGCGTCGAATCACCAACACGATCCCGACCGAGCTGGATTTCCGCGGAGACGAGACCTATCGCGACGTGCGCAGCGCGTGGGGTCGCGACCTGGCCCGCGGCGAGAGCCTCGGCTACGAACTGACCCGCCAGAGCCTCGCGCGCATCACCCAGGTCCAGGGCGAGGTGGCGCTGGCACTGCTGGTCGACGGCACCGGTGACGTCCGCCCGGGCGACCGCGCTGTGCCGGCCGAAGCCCAGCCCTACGACGACGGCTTCCTGCCGCAGGCGCCGACCTCCATCCCGGACCATGCCGCGGTGATTGGCATCGCCGACGCCGGCCTGTCGGGCGGCCCGAAGTCGGTGATCGCGCTCTCCGTCGGCATTGCCGACGGCGTCAAGAACGGCACCGTGTTCTCGACCTGGCGCCCCGGACAGGCCGTGCCGGACGACGTGATGAACGCGAACCGCATCTCCGCCTCGGTGGACAAGGTGCAACTGCCCGACGAGTTCAACGGCCGCGTGATGGTGTTCCGCACCTTCGACCGCGTGAGCTACGCCATGGTGATGGAGGGAATTCGTCACACCCAGGTTGGCGACAAGCTGAAGGCGCCCGACGCGGCGCAGTAAGACCCGGCATCGCAGGGTTTTCCGACTGAAGGCGCCTCCGGGCGCCTTCATCGTTCCGGGCATGGACACCGTCGATGCCTTCCTTCGCCTCCACTACGCCGCCGGCAATGCCGGTTGGCTGCGCGAGGCGCTGCGCCCCAGCGAACCCCGCGCGCCCGAAGGGGCGGACGACGCCGGGCGGACCCCGGGACGCCTGCTGGCCGCCCCCGTGGCCGACTGGCTGGCGGCGGGTGCGCCGATCGGGGCCCGCGAAGCCGCCTTCGGCCCGGAGGCCGATGCCTACGTGCTCGGTGTGCGGGCCTGGCTCGAGGCCGACCCGGCGCACACGATGCTGGGCTGGTTCGACGCGGACTACCCGAGCCTGTTGCGCGAGATGGCTAACCCGCCGACCGCGCTGTTCGTGCACGGTGCGGCCGAGCGCCTGTGGTGGCCGCAGGTCGCCGTGGTGGGCAGCCGCGCGCCGACACCCGCTGGCCGGGAGCGCGCGGCCCGCTGGGCGCGCGCCTTCGCCGACGCCGGTTATGTCGTCACCAGCGGGCTGGCCGCCGGCGTGGATGCCGCGGCGCATGCCTCGACGATGGACGAACCCGGAACGATTGCCGTCATCGCCACCGGCCCGGACCGCTGCTTCCCCGCCGCGCACCGCCGGTTGCAATCCGACGTGGCCCGGCAAGGCGCCGTCGTCACCGAGCACCCGCCGGGGGCCGAGGCGCGGCCCGAGCATTTCCCCAGCCGCAACCGGATCATCGCCGGGCTGTCGCTCGCCACCGTGGTGGTCGAAGCCGCGCAGCGCTCCGGGGCGCTGATCACCGCCCGGCTCGCGGCGGAGACCGGCCGCGAGGTGTTCGCCTTGCCCGGCGCGCCCGAAAACCTCAAGGCGCGTGGTTGCCACCGGCTGATCCGCGACGGTGCCACCCTCGCCGACGATCCGGCCCAGGTGATCGAGGCGCTGGCCACTGGCACCGGGGCAGCCATCGGCCGCCTGCGCTCGGCACTGCGCGGGCCACGCCCTTCACCATCGGCGACAACAGCGTCCCTGCCCTTCGCCAGCGTCGACGACGAACGGGTGTGGCAGGCGCTCGGCCCGGACGGCGCGGGCTTCGATGAACTGCTCCAACGCGCGGGATTGACGACGGCCACCCTCGCCCCCATCCTGCTGGCCATGGAGTTGGATGGTCGTCTCACGCAGCAGCACGGGGTGTACATCCCCCGCGGCTCCGCCCCTCACACACGCGCTGGTTTGCAGCGCAGGCGCTAGGGTGTGATGAAAGAATCGATCCTCGACGTACTGCTCTATCTCTTCGAACACTATTTCAGCGACGACGCCGACCTCGTCCGAGACCGCGACTCGCTCCAGAACGGCCTGCTCGAAGCCGGGTTCAGCCCGGCCGAGATCCACAAGGCCTTCGAATGGCTGGATGCGCTGGCCGAACAGCGTCCCGCCGTCGCCAGCGCCCGCTTCGACGGGCCGGTGCGCCTGTACACCGCCCCCGAGTACGCAAAACTCGATGTCGAAGGCGTCGGTTTCCTGATGTTCCTCGAGCAGTCGGGCGTGCTGAATGCCGAGCAGCGCGAGCTGGCGGTGGACCGCGCGATGGCGCTCGACCAGGACGACATCGACCTCGACGACCTGAAGTGGGTCGTGCTGATGGTGCTCTTCAACCAGCCGGGCGCCGAGGCCGCCTACGCCTGGATGGAGAACCTGATGTTCGGCGACGAACCCGCGCCGACACACTGACGGGCGGCGCCATTGCCCGCGCCGGCGGTGCGGGCTCGGCTTCCATTGACCTGCCGTTCACGGGCATCCTTCCCCGGACGCCGCCGCGTGCGGCCATCCCCCTCAAATCTTGGAGTCCGGGCATGGAAACGGCCCCGTGGTACTACGTGAACGCCGATCGGCAGCGCCAGGGGCCGGTCCCCGCGGCGACGATCCGCGAACTGGCCGCCGCCGGTGCGGTGAACGCGCGGACCCTCGTCTGGCGCCAGGGCATGCCGCAGTGGCAGGCGCTCGAAGCAATGGCCGGGGAGCTCGGCATCACGCTCCCCGCCGCTGCGCCAGCACCGGCAACGCCCTCCCCGCCGCCCGCGCCGCCCGCCGCGCCCCGCATGGACAGCCCGGCCCCGGCACCGACCGCGGACACCGAGGCGACCCGCCTGCTGCGCTCCGAACCGCGCCTCGCCGATGTCGGCGCCGCCTCGCCGCTGTCGGAACCGAAGCGAGTCGCGCCCGCCAGCGCCTATCCCGATGCGGCCGTGCAGCACGCCTACGCCGCGCAGGTCGGTGCGGATCCGCAGGCGCGGGCCGGCTTCGCCGCTGACGGCCACGTGCTCTATGCCAGCTTCTTGAAGCGGGTTGCGGCCAGCATCATCGACAGCTTCATCGTCGGCATCATCACCGTGGTCGTGCAGATGCCGATCGCGCTCGTCGCCGGCATCAGCCTCGGCGCACTCGGCGATAGCACGGGCGCGGGGTCCGCGTTGCTGCAGTTGGCGAGCCAACTCATCGGCGTCGCCATCGGCATCGCCTACTTCGGCTACTTCTACACCTCGGACCAGCAGGCCTCGCCCGGCAAGCAGCTCGTGGGGATCAAGATCGCGCGCCCGGATGGCGAGCGCATCAGCTTCGCCCGCAGCGTCGGCCGCTATTTCGCCAACTGGCTGAACATCTTCACCCTCGGCCTGTCATACCTGTTGCCGCTGTTCACCGAGAAGCGTCAGGCGCTGCACGACCTCATCTGCGACACGGTGGTGGTTGATCGGTGGGCCTTCACCGATTCCCCCGAACGCCAGACCGAAGAACTCGGCGGCTGCGCCATCGTCGTGCTGGTGCTCTGGGGTCTCCTGATCCTCGGCATCGTCGGTGCGACGCTGTTCTTCCTGGCCGCCCTCGGCTCGGGAGGATGGAACTGATGTCCTCGCCCACCTGGTACTGCGTCAACGCAGCGCGTGAGCGCCTGGGCCCGATGGCGGCCGACGAGATCCGCCGTCGCTTCGAGGCCGGAGAACTGCAGCGCCGCAGCCTGGTCTGGCAGAACGGCATGCCGCAGTGGCAGCCGCTCGAGTCGGTGGCTGGAGAACTCGGCATCGTGCTCGCCACCGAGGTGCAAACCCCGACGCCGACGCCCGCGATGCCGGAACCGCCGGCGGCGCCCGCTGCAAGCGTGGTCACCGCCGAAACGCCGCGCGCTCCGGCCGCCGATGCCGCCATGGCGCAGGCCTACGCGGCCAGCTCGCGCGATGCCTCGGCCATCGGAACCATCGATGACGAGGACATCGTCGACGCCGGGTTCTTGCGTCGATTCGCCGCGTTCATCGTCGACAGCTTCGTTCTCGGCATCGCGATGTACGCGATCATCTTCCTGATGTTGATCGTGCTGGGCTTCGGCATCGGTGGCATCGCCACGATGTTCCAGTCGAGCGCGAGCGGCGGCCTCCCCGAAGGCCCGCTGCTGTGGGTCTTCGTAATCGGGTTCTACGTGCTGCCGATCCTGATGCAGGGCGCGTACCACATCGTGTTCACGGGCTCGGCCTGGCAGGCCACTCCGGGCAAGCGCGTGCTGGGCATCAAGGTGGTCGACCAGGACGGCCACCGCATCACGCTGGCGCGCTCCACCGGGCGCTGGTTCGCCGCGGCACTGTCCTACCTGACGTTCTACATCGGCTTCCTGATGGCGGCCTTCACCGACCGCAAGCTCGCCCTGCATGACATGGTGGCCAGCACCCGCGTGGTCGACCAATGGGCCTACACGGCGAACCCGGAGCGGCAGCAGCGCGGCCTTGGCGGCTGCGGAATCGCCATCCTGGTCGGCGGTCTGTTGCTGGGCCTGGTGGTCTTCGTGGGCATTCTCGCGGCGATCTCGCTGCCGGCCTACCAGGACTACACGCAGCGGGCGAAGATCGCCCAAGTCGTGTCCGAGGGGCGCAACATGACGCTCGCCGTCGACGAGTTCGTGCTGGCGACCGACCGCTGCCCGGCCACCCTCGAGGAAGCCGGGCTCGTCGAGCCTTCCAGCCCTCTCGTACAGGCCACCGAGCTCGGCGAGATCGACGCGGGCCAATGCAGCGTCCGCTTCACCCTGGGCGGCGCCCAGGCGGGCCCTTTCGATGGCGAATACCTGTGGTTCTCCCACGACGGCGAGGGCGGCTGGGACTGCGGCGGCAGCATGGAGGACCGGCTCCTGCCGGCCGGCTGCCGAGGCTGAAACTTGACACCGCCGCCGCCACGGTGGCCCTAATGAAAAAAGGAAAGCCCGCCGCATGGCGGGCTTTCGCCCCTTCGCGCGGCCTTCCGCGCGCGGCCCTCACGGTAAACCGGACATGGCCAAGAACCTCCTCATCGTCGAATCGCCCGCCAAGGCGAAAACCATCAACAAGTACCTGGGCAAGGACTTCCAGGTGCTGGCCAGCTACGGCCACGTCCGCGACCTCGTGCCCAAGGAGGGCGCGGTCGATCCCGAGCGCGGCTTCGCCATGCGCTACGAACTGATCGACAAGAACGAGAAGCACGTCGACGCGATCACCAAGGCCGCCAAGGACGCCACGGCCATCTACCTCGCGACCGACCCGGACCGCGAAGGGGAGGCCATCAGCTGGCACATCGCGGAGATCCTGAAGGAGCGCAAGCTGCTGAAGGACAAGATCCTGCACCGCGTGGTGTTCACCGAAATCACGCCGAAAGCGATCAAGGAAGCGGTGGAGCACCCGCGCAAGGTCAGCGACGAGCTGGTGAACGCCCAGCAGGCGCGCCGTGCCCTCGACTACCTCGTCGGCTTCAACCTCTCGCCCCTGCTCTGGCGCAAAGTGCAGCGCGGCCTGTCCGCCGGCCGGGTGCAGTCGCCCGCGCTGCGGATGATCGTCGAGCGCGAGGAAGAGATCGAAGCCTTCAAGGCGCGCGAGTACTGGTCGATCGCCGCCGACGCCACGCATCCCAAGCAGCCCTTCATCGCCAAGCTCACCAAGCTCGACGGCGGCAAGGTCGAGCAGTTCACGATCACCGACGGCAAGACAGCGGAAGCCGCACGCGCGCGGATCGCCAAGGACGCGCAAGGGCTGCTGGTCGTCACCGACGTCGAGAGCAAGCAGCGCAAGCGCCGCCCGGCGCCGCCCTTCATCACCTCGACGCTGCAGCAGGAGGCCGCACGCAAGCTCGGCTTCTCCACCAGCCGCACCATGCGCGTGGCGCAGAAGCTCTACGAGGGCGTGGCCCTCGGCGACGAGGGCACGGTCGGCCTGATCACCTACATGCGTACCGACGGCGTGAGCCTGTCGGTGGACGCCGTGGCCGAGATCCGCGACGTGATCGCCCGCGACTTCGGCACCCAGGCCCTGCCCGACAAGCCGGTGCTCTACCAGTCGAAGTCGAAGAACGCGCAGGAAGCCCACGAGGCCGTGCGCCCGACCTCGGCGCTGCGCACGCCGGCCTCGGTGGCACGCTTCCTCGCCGACGACGAGCGCCGCCTGTACGAGCTGGTGTGGAAGCGCACGCTGGCCTCGCAGATGGTGCCGGCCACGCTGAACACCGTCTCGGTCGATCTCGCCGCCGGCAGCCAGCACGGCTTCCGCGTGAGCGGCACGACCGTCGTCGACCCGGGCTTCCTCGCCGTCTACGAGGAGGGCAAGGACGCCAAGGGCGAGGAGGACGACGAGGAGGGTCGCAAGCTGCCCGACATGAAGCCGGGCGACCGCATCCCGCTGGCCGACGTCACCACCACCCAGCACTTCACCGAGCCGCCGCCGCGTTTCTCGGAAGCCTCGCTGGTGAAGGCGCTCGAGGAGCACGGCATCGGCCGCCCCTCGACCTACGCCAGCATCATCCAGACCCTGCTGAACCGCGAATACGTCTACCTCGACGCGCGCCGCTTCCGGCCGACCGACGTGGGCCGCGCGGTGGCCAAATTCCTCTCGGCGCACTTCACGCAGTACGTCGACTACGACTTCACCGCCAAGCTCGAGGACGAGCTCGACGAGGTCTCGCGCGGTGAGGCCGAGTGGGTGCCGTTGCTGGAGAAGTTCTGGAAGCCATTCTCGAAGACGGTGGAAGAGAAGGGCGAGAGCGTCGAGCGCAGTGAAGCCTCGGGTTCGCGCGTGCTCGGCGTCGACCCCACGAGCGGCAAGCCGGTCTCGGTGCGCCTCGGGCGCTACGGGCCGTTCGCGCAGATCGGCAGCGCCGAGGACGAAGACAAGCCGAAGTTCGCCTCGCTGCGCGGCGGGCAGAGCATGCACACGATCACGCTTGATGAGGCGATCAAGCTCTTCGACCTGCCGCGCACGCTGGGCGTGTCGAACGGCGAGACGGTGACGGTGGCCGTCGGCCGCTTCGGCCCCTTCGCCAAGCGCGGCGCCACCTACGCCTCGCTGGGCAAGGAAGACGACCCGTACACGATCAGCTTCGAGCGCGCGGTGGAACTCATCGACGCCAAGGAGCTGGCTGTCGCCAACCGCATCATCAAGAAGTGGGACGACGCCGGCATCGAAGTGCTCAACGGCCGCTACGGCCCGTACATCACCGACGGCAGCAAGAACGGCAAGATCCCGAAGGATCGCGAGCCCGCGTCGCTGACGCTCGAGGAGTGCAAGGCCATCATCGAGGCCGCGCCGGAGGCCAAGGGTCGCTTCGCCAAGAAGGCGGCCGCGAAGAAGGCCGCGGCAAAGAAGGCCGCGGCGAAAAAAGCGCCCGCGAAGAAGGCCACCAAAGCCGCCGCGCCCGAAGGGGACGCCGTGAAGGTGGCTCCGGCGGCGAAGAAGGCGACGGCGAAGAAAGCCGCCGTGAAGAAGACCCCGGCGAAGAAGGCGGCGACCAAAGCGGCGGCCAAGAAGGCGCCCGTAAAGAAGACGGCCGCGAAGAAGGCGGCGGCGAAGGCCTGAGCCCAAGGGCCCGTTCAGACGGATCCACGGCGGCTGAACGTGGCGACCGGCGGCGTGCAGCGCACGCCGCCCCGGGGGTAGCATCAGGCTCCCCCTCGGCCACCGGACGGCCGTTCATCAGGAGTTTTCCGATGTCGCTTCGTCCCCAGATCCTCGCCGCAGCCGTCCTTGCCAGCCTCGCTGTCCTGGCTGCGCCGGCCACTTCCGCCCAGAGCGTCCGCGGCGAGCCGCTGAAGCTGGAAAACGCCAAGCGCGACATCGCGCATACCTTCAAGGCCGCCACCCTGGCGCCTCAGGCCACGTTGCGCTTCCAGTCGCTCGACGCCGAGCGCGTGGCCGCCATGCAGCGGTACAACGTCGCCAACGGCGCCAAGCGCCTGCAGATCGGCATTGAGCGGGACGTCGCTGACGAGGCCTCGACCCTGCTGCCCACAGCCCTGGAATGGACGCCGGTGAGCGGCGGCCGGGTGCTGCGCTTCGACGTGACTTCGCCGGAAGCCGCAGCGCTGCGCGTCGGCCTCGATCTGCGCGGCCTGCCGGACGGCGCCGAGCTGCGGGTCGCCAGCGCGTCGGGCGGGATCGTCGAGTTCGTCGACGTCGCCGCCTTGCGTGCGGGCGTTGACGGCGCGGGCCTTTACTGGTCGCCGGTGACCGACGGCGACACCCAGCGACTTGAGCTGTTTGTGCCAGCGGGCGCTACGACATTCGCGCCGGAGGCCCGCCGCGTGTCGCACCTCGTCACCTCGCCACTGCGACCGCTCAACCTCGCCAAGGCGCTGGGTGGTTCGGGCGCCTGCAACATCGACGTCGTCTGTCGCACCGGCAGCCTCGGCCAACCGTTCATCAACGCGAAGAACGCCGTCGCTCGCATGGCGTTCCAGGATGGCGGAACGTTCACCTGCACGGGCACCTTGGTCAACGACAGCGTGCCCGCCACGCAGGTGCCCTACTTCTACTCCGCGGCTCACTGCATATCGACGCAAGCCGTAGCCAGCACACTCACCACGTTCTGGAACTACGAGACACCCACCTGCGGCGTTTCCAACGCGGGCCCGAACACGCAGCTCACGGGCGGCGCGGACCTGCTGTTCGCAACGCTGTCGACGGATGCGCTGCTGCTGCGCCTGCGCCTTGCGCCGCCGGCGGGCGCCTTCTTCGCCGGCTGGAACGCCGCGACGCTGACGGCGCCGACCGCCACCATCGCCATCCACCATCCGGCCGGTGACAACAAGAAGTACAGCCGCGGCACGCACAATGGCTTCACCTCCAACGTCAACATCGAGGGACAGATCGTCACCAGCACGGCCCGTTCGAGCTGGGCTGAAGGCACGACGGAAGGCGGCAGCTCCGGCTCTGGCCTGTTCACGCTCAGCGGCTCGGACTACCAGCTGCGCGGCGGCCTCGCCGGCGGCGGCGCGTCCTGCGCAAACACCGGGCAATCCGAAGCCGCGAGCAACGTCGACTACTACTCACGCTTCGACCAGGTCTACCCGTCGCTGCAGCGATGGCTGGGCGCAACGACGAACAGCGGGCCAAGTCGGGACTACACCGGCGCCTGGTTCGTGCCGGCGGAGTCCGGTTGGGGCCTGACGGTCTTCAACTTCACCGGCCAGATGTTCGCGCTGTTCTTCATCTACGACAGCCAAGGCCGGCCGACGTGGTACCGCTTCCAGGCCCCGTGGACCGACACCGACGTCGTCTTTGCGAACCTCGACCGGGCCACGGGCCCCAATTGGGGGCCGACGTTCAACCCGAACTCCGTGACCTACACGCGGGTGGGCTCCGGCACGATCACCTTCACGTCCGCGACCTCCGCCACCCTGACCTTCAACGACGGCACCGTGACCCGCACGGTGACGCTGTCGAAGCTCTGACGTGGGCCCGGCGCGTCGGCGCGGGCATCGCGGCGGCGCGCAACTCCGCGCCGTCATGGCGGCCGCGCTGGCGCTGCCCGCCTTCGGCCTGAACGCCTCGCCGGGGACGACGCCCCCGGCGACGGCTTCCGTATCGACGGCCGGCGTGATTTACCGCTGCACGGCCGCGGACGGTGCCGTCGCGCTTCAGGACGAACCCTGCCCGCGCGGCCAGACGCAGGAGTTGCGCGAGATCGCACCGTTCGCGCCGCCACCGAGCGCGGTGGCGACCGTGCCGAGTGCATCAGAAACCGGCGACCTCTCAGCGAACACGGACGTGCCCCAGCCGGGAATCACACCGGGCGAAGCCCCGCCGCCGCCGCGGAGCGTGCTGCCACCGCCGCTCTGGCGCTGCACCGACCTGAACGGCCACTCGCGCCTCTCTGACACCTACGACCCTCAGCCGCGCTGCGTGCCGCTCTCCGTGCTCGGTGTCGACCTGTCGCGCGCGCCACCCTCGGCGGCGACGATGTGCCGGACCGTCGAGGATGCCTGCGTGGAACTGGGCGGCGAAGCCGCCTGCGCGGCGTGGGAAGAGCGACTGGCGGACGCGGAGTCAGCCCTGCGCCGCGCTTTCAGCGACACGCAGGACCAACGCCGTCGCGAGCGCGATCGCGCCAAGGCCGTCGTCGAGAACGACTGCCGCGACTAGCGGCGCGCTTCAGAACCCGTAGTTGAGGAACCCGCCATCCACCGCGAGGCATTGCGCGGTGATGTAGCCCGACGCCGGCAGGCACAGGAAGGCGATGGCCGCGGCCACTTCCTCCGGCTCGCCAATGCGCGACATCGGCGTGCGGTCGAGCACCTCCTCGAGGTAGTCGGCATCGGCCAGCACCGTGGAGGTGCGCCGCGTGCGGATGTACCAGGGCAGCACCGCGTTGACGCGCACGCCCTCGGGCGCCCACTCCACCGCGAGGTTGCGGGTGAGCTGGTGCATCGCCGCCTTGCTCATGCCGTAGGGCGAGCCGGTGCGCACGTGCGTGGCGCCGGACACCGAGCCGACGTTCACGATGGCCGAGTTCGCGTGTTCGCGCAGCAGCGGATAGGCACTGCGGCAGAGTTCGAATGTGGCGAACAGGTTGGTCTCGAAGATGGCGCGCCATTCGGCCTCGTCGTAGTCCATCGTCGCGCGGCGCTGGTTGGTGCCGACGTTGTTGACGAGGATCGAGAGCCCGAGGCCCAGGCCGTCGATCCAGTCGAACAGGCGCTCGCGCCCCGCCGCCTCGGCGACATCGCAGGCCAGTAAGTGCACTTCGCCCTCGGGGTGGTCCTCGCGCCACTCGGCGGCGGCGGCCTCGAGGGTGTCGATGTCGCGCGCGCAGGCCAGCACGGTGGCGCCCAAGCCCAGCAGTTCGGCGACGGTGGCGCGGCCGATGCCGGCACTCGCGCCGGTGACGAGGGCGACCTGGCCGTCGAGGCGCCAGCGGAGGGCATTCGGCATCGCGGACTCCATCAGGAACAGGTCGGCTTAGGATAGCGGCTGGCCCAACGGAGATCCGCGATGACCACGACGACGTCTGCCGATGCAAACCGCGACCGCGCCCATCGCCTCGTCGCGACGCCACTCCGCCATGCCGCGATGATCACGCTTGCGGGGCTGTTGCTCGCCGCCTGCAGCCCCGAGCCCACGCCCGCGGAACCCACGCCGGTGCCGGAGGAGGAGCCCACGCCGCAGGTCGTGGCCGGCGACGCCACCGAACTGCGTGATGCGATCCAGGCGCCGCAGGACAAGGCGCGTGCGGTCGAGGACACGCTGATGCAGGCGGCCGACGCGCAGCGCGAGGCTATCGACGCCGCGGAAGGCGGCGAGGCCGTGCCGCCCGAGGGCGGTTGATCGTCGCGACCATATACGGCTCGCGACGGCGCAATGAAAAACCCCGGCCTCAGGCCGGGGTTTTTCGTTCCACCCAGCCCCGCTGCCGGGGCCGTGTTGGCGTTACAGATCGCAGAAGCAGTGCGCGACGGCCCGGAAGGGCTTGCCCTGCGAATCCAACACGAAGGCGAGGTCGTCGGCCACGCGGCCGGCATGCTCGTCGCCGAGGAAGGCCAGCGCCGGCGCGACGCGGCCCAGCAAGGCATTGGCCTGGGCACTGCGGTTGACGTCGGCGAGGAACTGCTCGAACGGCGTCATCGGCGCGGTGAGGTAGGTGTGCGGCGCATCGGCCTCGAGCTTCGCGAGCTCAGCCGCCTTCGCCAGCGCATCGCGCAAGCCGCCGAGTTCGTCGACGAGGCCGCGCTCCTTCGCCTGCGCACCGCTCCACACGCGGCCGCGGGCCACGGCGTCGATCGCCGCGACGTCGGTCTCGCGCGCCGTGGCGACCTTGCCGATGAACTGCTGGTAGCCGTGGTCGATGAAGGTCTGGATCAACTCGCCCACTTCCGGCACGAGGGCGCGGGTGGGATCGAAAGCGCCGGCCAACGGCGTGGTGCCGACGCCGTCGGTGCGCACGCCGATCTTCTCCAGCGCGCGCGGGCCGTTCATGAACAGGCCGAAGATGCCGATCGAACCGGTGATGGTCGACGGATCGGCGTAGATCGTGTCGGCGTTCATCGAGATCCAGTAGCCGCCCGAGGCCGCGACGTTGCCCATCGAGACGACGACCGGCTTGCCCGCGCCCTTCAGCAGCTCCACTTCGCGGCGGATCTGCTCGGAGGGATAGACGCCACCACCGGGCGAATCGACGCGCAGCACGACGGCCTTGATGGCGTCGTCCTCGCGCGCCTGCCGCAGCAGGGCCGAGGTGCTGACGCCGCCGACGGCGCCGACCGGCTGCTCGCCGTCGACGATGCCGCCCTGCGCGACGACCACGCCAATGCCCGGCGCCGACTCGGTCGGCAGCGTGGGCGCGCCGAGGTGTGACAGGAAGCGGTCGAGGTCGACCTGGCGGTAGCCCGTCTCCTCGTCTTCCGCGCCGCGCTCGGCGAGCAGGGTTTCGAGCTCTTCGGCGGTCTTGGTGCCGTCGATCATCTTAGTCTCGACCGCGAGCGCGGCGAAGTCACCGCCGGCAGCCTTCAGGCGCGCGGGGAACTCGGCCACCAGCGCCTCGAACGAGGCGCCTTCGAACTTGCGCGCCGCCGACACGTCGGCGAGGTAGCGCTGCCAGAGGTCGCCCATCCAGAACAGGTCGGCTTCCTTCGCTTCCGGCGAGCCGCCGTCGAGGATGTAGGGCTCGGCGGCGCTCTTGTATTCGCCGACACGGAACAGGTGCACGTCGACGCCCAGCTTGTCGGCCAGCAGCTCGCGGTAGTACGGGCGGTAGCGGCCCAGGCCCTCGATGAGGATCAGGCCTTCCGAATCCATGTAGATCTCGTCGGCCTGCGCCGCGAGGTAGTAGCCGACCTGGTCGAAGCCGGTGCCCCAGGCGACGACCTGCTTGCCGCTGGCCTTGAAGTCGGCGATGGCGTCACCGAGCTCACGCAGGGCCGCGAAGCCGCTGGCCGAGAAGCCGTCGGTCTTCAGCACGAGGCGGTCGATCTTCGGATCGTCCTTGGCGCCGTCGATGGCGCGCAGCAGGTCGCGCAGCTGGAACTCCGGGATGGCTTCGCCGCCGGTGATCTGCTCCTCGAACTTCTGCGCCGGCGAGCGCGCTTCTTCGACGAGGCGGCCACCGAGCTCGAGCACGAGGGCGCTCTTGTCCTGCATCGGCTTCACCGACGGGCCCGAAAGGATCGCGACCAGCAGGAACAGGAGCACCGTGAGGAACAGCAGGTTGAAAACGAGGCGGCGGGTGAAATTCAGCGCGTCCCACAGACCGCCGAACAGGCGACGCAGGGGACCGGGACGATCGACAGTGGCCATGGGGGACTCCGTAAACGACGCCCCGACCTTAGCCGCTCAATCGGCGCCGGTCACGCCCCGAAGGTCACGTGAGGAATGCGCGAGGAAGCGCCAGGTCAGCAGCACCGCGGCCACGCTCAGGCCCACGATCAGGCCGGCCCAGTAGCCCGGCGGGCCCCAGCCGAGGCCGAGGACGATGCGGGTGCCGCCATCGGCGCCGATGCCGCCGAGCCCAATCGCCACCGGCAGGCCGAGGCCCCAGTAGCTGAGCACGCAGATCCACGCCGGCACGCGGGTGTCCTTCAGGCCGCGCAGTGCGCCGGCCGAGATGGCCTGCAGGCCGTCGGTGTACTGGAAGACCGCCGCGAACAGCATCAGCGTGGCAGCCATCGCGATGACCGCCGGGTCGTCGGTGATCAGCGAGGCGATCCACGCCCCGCCCAGCGCCAACACGATCGCCGAGGCCGTCTGGGTGGCGAAGCCGATGATCCAGCCCGCCTTGGCCGCCCAGCGCACGCCCTCGGCATCACCCGCGCCGGCCGCCTGACCCACGCGCACCGTGGTGCCCATGGCCACGCCCAGCGGCACCATGAAGGCCGCGGAGGCCGCGAGGATCGCGACCTGGTGGGCGGCGATCGGCACGGTGCCCAGGGTGGCGATCAGAAGGGCCGTGGCGACGAACAGGCTGCCCTCCATGAAGATCGCCAGCCCCATCGGCAGGCCGAGTTTCAGCAACTGGCCGATGGCCGCCGCATCGGGGGCGTCGAAGCGGGCGAAGAGGCCGAGGTCCGCACAGCGCCGCGAGCGTGCGAGCGTGGCCGTCATGACTGCGACCTGCAGCCAGAGCACCAGCGCCGTGGCGAGGCCGAGCCCGCCCGCGCCGAGCTCCGGCAGCGGACCCACGCCGTCCATCAGGGCCCATCCGAGGGGCAACAGCAGCACGAGGCCACCGGCGCCGATCACCATGGTCGGCACCGTCCAGGCCACGCCTTCGGCGAGGTAGCGCAGGCTGAAGTAAAGGGCCAACGCCGGCGCGCCCCAGCTGATGCCATGGAGGAAGCCGGTGACGCCGGGCATCACCTCGGGCGCGATGAAGTTCGACAACGCGACCGGCGCGAGCCGGATCAGCGCGAACAGGCCGAGGCCGAGGGCCAGCGCCAGCCACAGCGCCTGCCGGAACAGGGCGCCGATCTCACCGCGGCGACCGGCGCCGTCGAGCTGCGCCACCGACGGCGGCACGGCCATCAGCACGCCGATGCACAACAGGATCACTACCGACCACGCCGGCGCGCCCACGCCGATGGCCGCCAAGGTCTGCGTGCCATGGCGGCCGGCCAGCACGGTGTCGATGACGTTCATGCCCATCGAGGACAGCTGCCCGATCACCAAAGGGGCGGACAGCAGGGCGGTGGCCCGCAGCTCGCGCTTCAGGCGCGCGCGGCGGGCGTCGTCATGACGCATGGCAGGGGAACCATCGGAACTGCGGGGGCCTACTATATCGGCGATGACGACGCCCACCGACGCCCATTGCCGCAACTGCGGTTCGCCCCTGTACGGCGAGCACTGCTACGCCTGCGGCCAGCCGACGAAGGGCCTGGTCCGGCACTTCAGCTCCATCCTCGGCGATGTCGCCGACACGATCTTCAACATCGACGGCCGCCTGCTGCGCACGCTGCCGGCGCTACTGCTGAAGCCGGGCTTCCTCACCCGCGAGTACATCGAAGGGCACCGCGTGCGCTACGTCTCGCCGGTGCGGCTGTTCGTGTTCCTGTGCATCGGCACCTTCTTCGCGGCGAAGCTCGCCACGCCGTCCTTCGAGATCGGGCGCGACGATGCGGTGCGGGTCGCCGGCACCGATGCCGTGGTCATCAACCCCGATGGCAACGAGGGCTTCGAGGAGATCGACACGGTCGAAGGCGTGGAGGCCCGGCTGGAGGAAGTGCGCACCGAGATGGCGACGCGCCGCGAGGAATCGAAGAACGTGCCCGGCGTCGTGGCGGTCCTCGAGTCCGCCGAGAAGCAAATCGAGGCCGACGCCCGGCAGCGGATCGAGGAATTGCGCGCGACGCCCGCAATGGCCGGCGATCCTGGCGTTGATTCGTCCTCGCCCGGGCTTTCGGTCGACGAGAACTCCGACACGCCCAACATCAACTTCAACGGCAAGCCTTGGCACGCAGAAACGAACCCGCTGGTGGTGGACTCGTTGCCGGAGAGCGCCAACGATTGGCTGAACGTGCAGATCGGGCACATCCCGCAGAACTGGAAGCGGGTCCGCGAAGATCCCGACCTGCTGCGCAACGCGTTCTATTCGGCGCTGCCGACGGCGCTCTTCGTGCTGGTGCCGGTGTTCGCACTGCTGCTGAAGGTCCTCTACGTCTACCAGCGCCGGCTGTACATGGAGCATCTCGTCAGCGCGCTGCATGGCCACGCCTTCGTCTGCGCGATGCTGCTGGTGCTGATGGCGATGACGTCGTTCGAATCGCTGCTCGGGTCGCCGGCGTGGCTGGCGGCACCGATGGGCTGGCTGGAGTGGCTGGCCTTGGCGTGGATCCCCGCCTACCTGTGGCTGCACCTGAAGCGGGTGCACGGCCAGCGCTGGTTCGCGACCAGCCTGAACTTCGCGATCCTCGGCTTCGCCGAAATCCTGCTGCTTTCGGTGGTGGCGGTGTTCGCGCTGCTGGCGGCACTGGTCTGGCTGTAGCGTCGCCCAGACGCCGCGCCTGACGCGGCCGGCGGACCTCAGGGCCCCGCCGCCTCGGCCAGCAGGCCGGGGCGGGCGTCCGCCGGAGCCGCCAGGACCTTGCCGCGAAGCGCGGCTCGCTGCGCCGTCCCCATCGTGGCCACGCGCGCCGCCAGCGCGGCGCGGGTCGGCTCGCCCAGGGCCTCGAGCGCGGCGATCAGGGCCGCCTGCTCGCTGGCCGGCACGAAGGCCAGCAGGGGTCGCAGTCCCGGCAACTGGGTGCCCAGCCGGGGGCCGACGGCCCAATCGCGTTGGGATTGCGCATCCAAGACGGCGAAGGCCGCCTGCTGCGCTTGCTGCGCCTCGACCGGCAGGGCCGCCAGCGCAGCGGCCGTGGCCGTCAGCGCTTCGCGCTCTCCGGCATCCAGCGCCTTCCACTCGGCGTGGGCGGCGCGCAATGCGGAGCGCTCCAGCGCCGGCCGCTGCACCCAGGCGGCATAGGCCGTGCGCAGGGCCTCGCGGCGTGCGGTCTCGTAGCCGGCCCACGCCTCGGCATTGGCCAGCAGGTCCGCCTGCGCGGCCGCGTCCAGCGCCGGCCACGCCGCCTGGACCGGAGCCAGCAGGGCCTGTCGGTCCGCCGGCAGGCTGCCCCAGGGCCGGGCCGCGGCCGGGGAGGGGTCGGCCGGCGTCGGCAGGGCCACGCCACGCTGCACGGTCGCCCAGCTCAGGAAAGCGACGCCCTCGCGCCAGGGCGCAGCCGGGTCCGCGTCGAGCAGGGCGAAATCGGGATCCACGACCAGCTCCGCCGCCATGTCGCGGGGCGACGATCCGGGCGAAGCATCGAGGGTCGTCGGGGCGGCATCGGCCGAGCCGGCGGCCGTGGCCGGCACGATCGGTGCCGGGGGCCAGATGAAGGTCGCGGCCAAAACGGCCAGCAGGACCAGCGCCACCGCCCCGAGCCCCCATTGCAGGGGCGTCGGGCGCCAGCGCGGCCCGCGAGGCCGCCCCATCGGCGCAGAATGGCGCGCCGGCGTTCGCGGCGGCGCATCGGCGGACGCGGCTTCGCCCCGCGCCTCGCGCTGGAAGGCCTCGTGCCAGCGCATCAACACGGCCGGCCCCACGCCCTGTTCGGCCAGTTTGTCTTCCGCATCGGCCCAGAGCGCGCGGTAGGCGGTTTCCGACAAGCCCATGACGCGAGCGGCACCGGCCGGCTCCAGGCCGACCACCAGACGCAGCAGCAGCGCGAGCCGACGCGTGTGGGTCAGGCTGTAGAGCGGATGCGCCGGGGTCTGGCCGGAAGGGCGGCCGAGCTCGTCGCGAGCCAGCAGCAGGCCCCAGTAGCGCAACGGCCATTCGGCCAATGGGAGGCGCGCCGCGCGGGCGCTGAATTCCTCCCGCACTTCTGACAGCAGACGCTCGTCGTCGAGGGCCGGACCGGCCTGGGCGCGGGAGAGCACGCGGGCGCGCGGCTCGATGCCGCGGAGGAAGGCCGGAAGGGCGGAAGAAGGGGTCGAGCTCACCCCGCGAGTCTAGGCAGGGGCGTCGACAAGGTCACGTTTCGCTTGCTCCTGCAGGCTTGTGCCGTAGTCCGCACTTTTTTTCGCCAACCGGTTGACAGGGGGCCGAACAGCGGCTCCGCCGCGATTTTGTTGGGGTTCCGCGGGGCGCAGTTGTGCACACCCCGGCCTGAGACCGGTTCCCGATCCGTTCAGGCGGCCAGCCACCCCGCATCGCGCGCCCTTTCACAACTCAAGTGATTGATCAAAAAGGGATATTTCAGTTTGACTAAAAAATCATCAAGACACAAAGAAGCCGCGAAACAGCGGGGCTGCGCAGCCCCCACCCCATGCCATTCCACAGACTTATCCACAGCGCATGTGGATAAGGCCACGACCCCATTCAAATCAGCAGCTTGTCGTACACACCTCATCGAATGGGCAGCACTGTGCGGCAAGTGACCTACAGGTCGCAGCGCGTGAGGAGAGGACGTCCGGCGGGCCTCTGCGGGGCGTCGGACGCCGCCGCTACACTCGCAGCATGCCGCTCACGACCCTGCAGGTGGCCCTGCCCCGGCCCCTGCCCGCCCCGTTCGACTACCTCCCCGACGAAGGCCGGGAGGCGGACGCGGGCTGGATCGGCTGCCGCGTGCGCGTGCCCTTCGGCCGCGGCAGCGCCGTGGGCGTGGTGGTCGGCGTGGGTCCGAGCGGGGCGGCCGACGCCGTCCTGAAGCCGGTCCTGGAGCGCCTCGACGCCCATCCCCTTATCGACGCCGAGCTCTGGGGCACGCTGGGTTTCGCCAGCCGCTACTACCACGCACCGTTCGGCGAGGTGTGGGCCACCGCCCTGCCCGGCCCCCTGCGCGATGGCGAGCCCGTGGTGGACCACCGCGCCTTCGGCTGGCGCCTGACGCCTGCGGGCCGGGCCGGCCTCGAGACCCTACGCGCCGGCCGCCCCAGGGCGCTGGCCGAGGCCTGGGCGGCCACCGGCGACGCCCCGTGGCCCGAAGCGCGGCTTGACCTCGAACACCCGGGATGGCGCGATGCGGCCCGCCGCTTGGCCGAACGCGGCGTCGGAGAGCGCGTGCCGATGCCGGCCGCGGTGCGAGCCATCGGCGCCGGCGTCTCGCTCAACGACGCGCAGGCCGGGGCCGTGGCGGCGATCACCGGCGCCCGAGGCTTCGCGCCCTTCCTGCTCGACGGCGTCACCGGCTCCGGCAAGACCGAGGTCTACCTCGAGGCCATCCGCCACGCTCTGGCGCAAGGGAAGCAGGCGCTGCTGCTGGTGCCGGAAATCGGCCTCACGGCGCAGACCATCGCGCGGCTGCAGCGCGGCCTGCCGGTCGAGGTGCATGCGATGCACTCCGGCCTCGCGGACGGCGCCCGCGCCCGGGCCTGGGCGGCGATGCGCAGCGGCGAAGGCCGCGTGCTCGTCGGCACCCGCTCGGCGGTGTTCTGCCCGCTGCCGGAGGCCGGGCTGATCCTCGTCGACGAGGAGCACGACGCCAGCTACAAGCAGCAGGACGGCATCCGCTACCACGCCCGCGACCTCGCGCTCTGGCGCGGCCAGGCCTGCGGCGTGCCGGTGGTGCTGGGCAGCGCCACGCCCGCCCTCGAGACGCAGCGGCAAGCGTTGTCCCGACGGCTCACGCGGCTGGTGCTTCCCGCGCGGGCGCGGGCCGGGGCGCGGGCGCCGTCGGTGCGCGTGCTCGATGTGCGCAAGCGCAAGCTCGAAGCGGGCCTCGCACCGGAGCTTCTGGACGCAATTGAGAAGACGTTGGAACGCGGCGAGCAGGCGCTGGTGTTCCGCAACCGCCGCGGCTATGCCCCGGTGCTGCTGTGCCACGACTGCGGCTGGAGCGCGCCCTGCAAGCGCTGCGACGCGCCGCTCACCGTGCACGGCGTGGGTCGAAGGCTCATCTGCCACCACTGCGGTTTCCGCGCCCCGAAGCCCGACGCCTGCCCCGACTGCGGCAGCCTCGCCCTGCAGCCGCAGGGGCAAGGCACCGAGCGCGTGGAAGAGGCGCTGGCCGCACGCTTCCCCGACGCCCGCATCGTCCGCGTCGATCGCGACACCACGGCGGTGAAGGACGGCCTCGCGAAGCGGCTGGCCGAGCTCGGCGACGGCCCCGGCATCTTCGTCGGCACGCAGATGCTGGCGAAGGGCCACGACCTACCCCTGCTCACGCTGTCCGCCGTCGTGTCGATGGACGAGGGCCTGTTCTCCGCCGACTTCCGCGCCGGCGAACGGCTCGGCCAGCTGCTGGTGCAGGTGGCGGGACGCGCCGGGCGCAGTGAGCGACCCGGCGAGGTGATGCTGCAGACCCACCACCCCGAGCACCCGTGGCTGGCCCTGCTGCTCTCCGGCGGCTACGCGGCGCTCTCGGCCGCCCTGCTGGCCGAACGCGAGGCCGCCGCGCTGCCGCCGTTCGCGCACTGGGCCCTGCTGCGCGCCGAGGCGAACGAGGGCACGGACGCGGAGGCCTTCCTCACCGCGGCTCGGCAGCATCTGCTCGGCGCGGCCGGCGATGGCCAACGCGTGCCGGGCCTGGACTGGGCCGGGCCGGTGCCGGCCCCGATGCCGCGACGTGCCGGGCGCGCCCGCTTCCAGCTGCTGCTGCGTGCCGACGAGCGTCGCGTGCTGCAGGCGGCGCTTGGCGCGGCGGCTTCCGGTTGGTACGCGCTGCCGGAGGCGCGCCGCGTGCGCTGGTCGATCGACGTCGATCCGATCGACCTCTACTGACGTCCGCGAACGACCCCGAGGCCCCGAAACGCGACGACCGGCGCGAGGCCGGTCGTCGGGGCTTACGACGGGGTAACGCCAGCCGTCAGGGCTGCAGGCTCTGCAGTTGCTTCAGCGTGGCAGCGTCCACCTCGACCGTCTCGCCGCTCGGGAGGGTCAGCGTGGCCGACTTGAACGCCTGCGTGGCCTGGTCCGTCTCGATGACGAGGCGGCCTTCGCCCTTCTCGCCGGTGATGTTGAAAATCACGACGCTCTTGCCGGTCTGGCCGGCTTCCATCATGGCGCCGAAGTCCATGCCGGCATCGGTCACGGCACCGAAATGCTCCTGCACGGCGGGCACCTGCGCGACGATTTCCTTGCCGCCCGCGGAAACCGCCTTCATGCCGAAGTAGCCCAAGCCGACGACGGCGCCGACGCCGAGCAGGATCAGGACGAGGCAGCCGCCCAAGAACCACGGCCAAAGCTTGCGCTTCGGCTTGTCGTTGGCGGGCGGCGGCGGAAAGGGCGTGCTCATCGGTTCGTTCCTTTGGGGGTTGGGAAAGGCCGCTGGATGCTAGCAGCCCGAAACGAAAACGGCGCCCGAAGGCGCCGTCGTCGCATTACCCGGCTCAACGCCGTGGGCTCAGGCCAGCAGCAGGCCGCGGAGCTTCTTCAGGGCGTTGGCTTCGATCTGCCGCACGCGCTCGGCCGACACGCCGTACTCGGCGGCGAGGTCCTGCAGGGTGGCTTTCTCCTCGGCGAGGAAGCGGCGCTGCAGGATGGCGCGCGAGCGGGCGTCGAGGCTGTCGAGGCCTTCGCCCAGCGCGTCGAGCTGCTTCTCTTCGTGGTTCTCGCGCTCGAACAGCGCGGCCGGATCGGCATCCGCCTGCTCGAGGTAGGCGATCGGCGCCGGCGGCGCCTGGTCGTCGTCCTCGCCGGCGGGCGCGTCGAAGCCGATGTCGCGCCCCGACAGGCGCGCTTCCATTTCCAGCACTTCGCGCTTGGAGACGTTGAGGTCCTTGGCCACGGCGGTGACCTCGGCATCATTCATCCAGCCCAAGCGGGTCTTGCTCTTGCGCAGGTTGAAGAACAGCTTGCGCTGCGCCTTGGTCGTGGCGACCTTCACGATGCGCCAGTTCTTCAGGATGAACTCGTGGATCTCGGCGCGGATCCAGTGCACGGCGAAGCTGACGAGGCGCACGCCCTGGTCGGGGTCGAAGCGCTTCACCGCCTTCATCAGGCCGATGTTGCCTTCCTGCACGAGGTCGCCGACGCCGAGGCCGTAGCCCTGGTAGCCGCGGGCCACGTGGACGACGAAGCGCAGGTGCGAGACGACCAGGGCCTTGGCGGCCTCGAGGTCGCCGTCGTCGCGGAGGCGGCGGGCGAGCGCCTGCTCGTCCTCGACACTCAGCACGGGGATCTGGTGGACGGCCGCCACATAGGCCTCCAGCGAGCCGAGCGCGCTGGGGATGGGGTAGTTGGCGGTGATCAAGGTCGTGGTCATTCCTGCGTCCCTCGGGGGGTCATGGGGATCAATTTAGCACTCGCCTGCTACGAGTGCTAAGCGTGCTGGAAGTTCCACAGCGTTCCATCGGCGGCAGCAATCCCGTGTCTCATCCGGCTTTGCGACCCGTCCTCGCCCGCCAGCGCAGGGTCCGCGCATACTGGGGCGACCGCCCGGGCAGGCGGCCATCCGGACGAGGACGCATGCCGAAGAAAGCCGCCACGAAGGCCAAAGGGCCCTTGCAGATGAGCGACCTCGCGAAGATCGCGGGGGTCTCGGAGTCCACGGTCTCCCGCGCGCTGGCTGACCACCCGACGGTGGCTCAGGCCACGCGGGTGCGCATCAAGGCCTTGGCCAGCGAGCTCGGCTACCGCATCAACCCCATCGCGCGCAGCCTGCGCGCGGGGCGTTCCGGCGTCATCGCCGTCGTGGTGCCTCTGCAGCACGACCGCAGCGGGCACCTCACCGACCCGTTCATGATGTCGATGCTGGCCTATCTCGCCGACGAGCTGACCAGCCGCGGCTACAGCATGCTGCTGTCGAAGGCGGTGCAGGAATCGGGCACCTGGCTCGACGCCACGCTGGCGCAGTCGATCGCCGAGGGGCTGGTGATCATCGGCCAGAGCCATGAGCACGAGGCGATCAATGCCGCGGCCGAGCGCGGTGCGCCGCTGGTGGCCTGGGGCGCGCAGATGCCCGGCCAGGCCTACCCCTGCGTCGGCTCGGACAACCACGCCGGGGGCCTCATCGCCACCCGCCACCTGATCCGTCAGGGCCGCCGCCGCATCGCCTTCCTCGGCGACGAGCGGCTGCCGGAAGTGGCGCACCGCTACGCCGGCTACGTCGAAGCGCTGGCGACGGCGGGTGTCGACGACGATCCGCGGCGGCACCTGCGCGCGCCGTTCGACGCGGACGAGGCCTACCGCGCCTTCCGCGGCCTGCTCGCGCAGGACGTGCCGCTGGACGGCGTCGTCGCGGCTTCGGATGTGATCGCGATCAGCGCCATCCGCGCCCTCAACGACCGCGGCATCCGCGTGCCCCAGGACGTCTCGGTGGTGGGCTACGACGACGTGCCGCTGGCGCAGTACACGCACCCGGCGCTGACGACCGTACGCCAGGACCTGAAGCGCGGCGCCGAACTGCTGACGCTCTCGCTGATCGAACGCCTCAACGGCGGCGACCCGCGCCCGGCGCCGATCGCCCCGTCGCTGGTCATCCGCGAGTCGGCTTGAGCGACGCCGCACAGCCTGCGCGCGGCTTGGCGTCGGAGACCAGCAACCCGAGCGCCCACGCGGGCCCGTCGGCAGCGACCAACAGCGGCGCCATCAACAGCCGAACAGCTCCGCCGTGACGACATTGGCGTAGAACGGCGCAGGCCCCGATAGAACAGGAGACGGGAGCCCATCGATGCCGCGGACTCACGCGACTGAAGCACCGGGGGTACGGTTCAAGCCGCCGGCAGCGACCAGTCGATCGGGGTGGAGCCCAATCCCTGCAGCCAGCGATTGGCCTTGCCGAAATGCCCGCAGCCGAGGAAGCCGCGATGCGCGGACAAGGGCGACGGATGCGGCGCCTTCAGCACGCAGTGGCGCTGGCGGTCGATCAGCTCGCCCTTCTTCTGCGCATAGCTGCCCCAGAGCAGGAAGACGAGGCCTTCGCGCTCGCGGGACAGCGCGCCGATGATCGCGTCGGTGAAGCCTTCCCAACCTTTGCCCGCATGGCTGCCGGCGCGGCCTTCCTCGACGCTGAGCACCGCGTTCAACAGCAGTACGCCCTGCGCCGCCCAAGACTCCAGGCAGCCGTGGCGCGGCATCGGCAGCCCGAGGTCGCGCTCGATCTCCTTGAACATGTTGAGCAGCGAGGGCGGGATGGCGATGCCCGGTGGCACCGAGAAGCTCAGCCCGTGCGCCTGCCCCGGCCCGTGGTAAGGGTCCTGGCCGAGGATGACCACGCGTACCGCGTCAAAGGGCACGGCGTCGAGCGCGGCGAACATCAACCGGCCCGGCGGGTGCACGCGCTTGCCCGCGGCCTTCTCCGCACGCAGGAAAGCGGCAAGGGCCTGCATGTCGGCGCGCTCGAGGTAGGCCCCGACGCGCGCCACCCAGCTCGGGTGCAGGGCCACGGCCATGGCGACGGGATCAGCGCTTCGCGTTGCGCAGGCTGCCGGTGATCTTGCTGCCGTCCTGCGTGGCGAGCATGCAGACCACCTCCTGGTCGCCATTGGTCCAGCTTTCCGGCGTGGGCTCGAGCGTGGTGAACACGTACTCGGAGCTGTCGTAGTCGAGGCCGACGTAAGGCTCGAAGGCGCCGAGGCAGCCGGTCTCGACGGCCTTGTCCATCGCGCCGCGCTCGGGGAACGCACCGCCCGGCAGGTCGAACAGATGGTAGACCTCGGAAAGATGCGGTTTGTCGCAGGCGATCTTCACCGTCTCCGACACTTCGCCCGAGGTGTCGTCGATCAGGCAATCACCGACCGCGAGGTCGAACACGCCGACCTCCTCGGAGCCATCGGCATTGGGTGCGCTGCACGCGGCAAGAACGAGGGCGAGCGCGAGGGGGGATAGAACGCGGAGGGACATGCCAGGGGGCCTTGGTGGGAAGAAAAGGGGGATGAAACGCGCAGCCGGACGACAGCCGCCTGCGGCACTCAGTGGCCGTGGCGCTCGCGCAGCAGGCGGCCGACGCGCAGCTGGAACAGCAGCTTGGTGATCAGCAGGCGCTCCTCGATCGGCTTGAGCACGAGGTCGTTGGCGCCGCTGCGCAGCAGCTCGGTCTGATTGGCCGGGTTGGCATCGCCGGTCATCACCAGCACCGGCAACTGGCCCTTCGGATAGCCGAAGTCGTTGCGGATCGACTTCACCAGGTCTTTGCCGGTGAGTTCGCCCTTCAGGTAGACGTCGGTCAGCACCACGTCGCAGCCGGGCACGCGGCCCTGCGTCAGCGCCGATTCCAGCCAGGCGATGGCGTCCTCGACGCCGCTGCAATGCATCACCTTGAGGCCGTGCTTCTCGAGCATGCGCCGCGTGGCGACGGCGACGACCTTGCTGTCCTCGACGTACAGCACTTCGCCGCCGGGCGCGCCTTCCGGCGCGACGTAGCCCTTGATGAATGCGGCCAGCGCGGTGAAGCCCAGCGACTTGTCGAAGTAGTCGGTGACGTCGTCGGTGATGGAGCGCGTCTCGAGGCGGTCCTGCACGTCGCCGGAGACCACGATGATCGGGATGTAGGCCTGCGGCGTGTGCTCGCGCAGGTAGCGCGCCAGCTCGAGGCCATCCATGTCGGGCAGCCGCAGCGCGGTGGTGACGAGGTTGATGGCGCCCTGCTGCAGGGCCACCTTCGCCTCGTCGCCGTTCTCGCAGAGGATGATCTCGGCCTGCGGCAACTGCTGGCGCAGCACGCCCTCGATCATCTTGCGCACCACCTTCGAGCCATCGACCACGAGGATGCGTGGCGAGGTGTTGTCGAAGGTGCGGAACGCGGGTGTGCTCATGAGCCGGCCGGGAGCGAAGTCCGCAGATAATGGCCCGCCGCCACCCGCGCGCCAAGCCAGCCCAGCACCGCGGCGCTGGCCAGGACGGCGGCCGCCTCGGCCACGCCGGGGCCGGCCAGCGCGAATCCGCCGGCATAGGTCGCCACCAGCTCGGCCATCGGCGCGCGCAGCAGGGCCCCGATCGCGAACACGCCAGCCAGCGCCAGCGCGCCGGCCAGCGCGCCCAGCAACACGCCGAAATGCAGCAGCGGGCGGCGGATGTCGGCATCGTCGGCGCCGAGCTGCTGCAAGAGCGCGATCTCGTCGCGGCGCGTCGCGAGGTCGAGGCGCACGGTATTGCCCACCACCAGCACTGCGCCGGCGGCCAGCAGCAGGGCCAGCAGGCCCACCGCACGACGGCCCAGCGCCAGCCAGGCGTCGAGGCGCGCGCGCCAGGCGGCGTCGTACTGCACGCTGTCCACGCCGGGCTCGGCCTGCAGGGCCGCGGCCAAGGCCGAAGGGTCGGCAGCCACGTCCTCCCGCGGCGAGACCACCAGCACCCAGGGGAGCGGATTGCCGTCGAGCAGATCGAGCGCGCCCGCGAGGTCGCTCATCTGCCGGAACTCGGCGAGCCCCTCGTCCGGCGTGCGCAGCACCACGGCGGCGACATCGGGCCGGGCGCGCCAGGCCTCGGCGAGGCGGCGGGCGTCGCCCGGCTTGGCTTCGGCCTCGAGGAAAACGCTGATCTCGCGGGCGGCGTCGAGCGTGCCGGCGAAGCGCAGGGCGTTGGCGAGGAACAGGCCCAGCAGCAGGGGAAGCAACAAGGCCAGCGCGAACACCGAAAGTGTCGCCGCGGTGGCGAGCTTCGCTGCGCGAAGGCGCGCGACGGCATCGGCGAAGGCACGGCGATGGCTGCGGCCCCACGCACCCACGCCGGGGCCGCCGTACACCTCGCGGCGCGCCGCGCTGCGGTTCGCGCTCATGCGGCGAGGTCCTGCGCGGCGATGTCGTCCACCAGCCGGCCCTCGTGCAGCACCAGGGTGCGCTGGCGCGTCCGCTTGATCAACGCGAGGTCGTGGCTGGCGATCAGCACGGTGGTGCCGCGCTCGGGGAGTTCGAGGAACAGACCCATGATCTCGGCGGCCAGCTGCGGGTCGAGGTTGCCAGTGGGTTCATCGGCCACCAGCAGCACCGGCGAGCCGACGATGGCGCGGGCGATGCCGACGCGCTGCTGCTCACCGGTGGATAGCTGGGGCGGCAGGGCGGAAAGGCGATCGCCGAGGCCCACCCGGCCCAGCACCTCGCGCACCCGCTGCAGCACCTCGGCCTCCGGTGCGCCGGCGATGCGCAGCGGCAGGGCCACGTTGTCGGCGACGGTCCAATGCGGCAGCAGCCGGTGGTCCTGGAACACCACGCCGACGCGGCGCCGGTAACGGGCGATGTCGCGGCCGCGCACGGCGGCCAGGTTGCGGTCTTCCAGCAGCACCGCGCCGCGGTCGGGCCGCTCGGCGAGGTGCAGCAGCTTCAGCAAGGTGCTCTTGCCGGCCCCGCTGTGGCCGGTGACGAACAGCACCTCGCCGGCCTCGACGCCGAAGCTCACGTCCTGCAGGGCGGCACGGCCGCCCGGGTACTGCTTGTGGACCGCGTCGAAGCGCAGCAGGGGCATCGTCAGCCGCCGAACCAGCCCTTCACGCGGGCGGCCATGCGGGCGAAGAAGCTGTCTTTCGACACACCCACCGGTCCCACGGCAGCGGCTTCGGGCGAAGCGCCCTCGGCGCCGCGCTCGCCGCGCGGCTTGCGACGGCGACGACGACGGCGGCGCTCGGCGTCGGCCGGGCTCTCGGCGGCGTTCGGGACGTCCGTCGCCTGCATCGGAACCGCCTCGCCCTCGGGCTTCGGCGCGCGCTCGGGGCGCGGGCCACGCTCGCCTTCCGGACGCGGGGGGCGCGGACCGCGCTCACCCTCGGCACGCGGCGGACGCGGACCACGGTCGCCACGGCCGTCATCGCGACCTTCGCGACGCGGACCGCCGCTGCGGCCTCCGCCAGCGCTGCCACGACCACCGCGGCCGTGCTTGGCGTCCTTCTCGGCCATCTCGGCGCGGGCTTCGCGGAAGATGTCGCTGACGCGTTCAACCGGCTCCGCGCCTTCCGGCAGGGCCTCGCGCTCCGGGCGCGGCAGGGCCGTCAGCAGGTCGGTGGTGACGGCTTCGACCGGGATCTTCTGCTCGATGTACGTCTCGACCGCCGGCAGGTGCTGCGCGTACAGCTCGCAGGCGAAGGTGATGGCATCGCCCTCGGCGCCAAGGCGCGCGGTGCGGCCGATGCGGTGCACGTAGTCCTCGGCCTCGAACGGCAGGTCGAAGTTGTAGACGTGGCTGACGCCGTCAATGTGCAGGCCTCGGGCGGCCACGTCGGTGGCGACGAGGATCTCGAGTTCGCGGCGCTGGAACTTCGCCAGCAGGCTCTGGCGCTTCTTCTGCGGCACGTCGCCGCTGAGCACGCCGACGAGGTAGCCGCCGCGCTCCAGCGCACGGCCGACGCGCTCGACCATCGCCTTGGTGTTCACGAACACCATGGTGCGGTTGCCCGGGCTGCGCGAGAGCAGGCCGAGCAGCAGCGGGATCTTCTCGTCGTTGGCCGGGAAGTAGATCTTCTGTCGCACGCGGGCGGCGGTGATCGTCTCGGTCTCGACGACCAGCTTCTCCGGCTCGTTCATGTGCTCGTAGGCGAGCTCGAGGACGCGGTGGCTGAGCGTGGCCGAGAACAGCAGGGTCTGGCGCTCCTCGCGGGCCGGCAGGCGGCGCATCAGGAAGCGCAGGTCCTTGATGAAGCCGAGGTCGAACATGCGGTCGGCCTCGTCGAGGATGCAGACCTCGCAGGCGTGCAGGCTGACGACATGCTGCTTCACGTAGTCGATCAGGCGGCCGGGCGTGGCGATGATCACGTCGGTGCCGGCCTGCAGCAGCTCGCGCTGCTTGTCGTAGTCGACGCCGCCGTAGACCAGCGTGTAGCGCAGGCCGAGCTGGCTGCCGAACTTCAGCGCGTCCTTGTGGATCTGGATCGCGAGCTCGCGGGTCGGGGCGAGGATCAGGGCGCGCGGGTCGCTGTCCTTGCGGTTGGCCAGCGCCGGGCGGGTCAGCAGGCGGTTCACCATGCTCACGAGGAAGGCGAGCGTCTTGCCGGTACCGGTCTGGGCCTGGCCGGCGACGTCGCCGCCGCGCAGCGTGACCGGGAAGGTCATGGCCTGGATGGGGGTGCAGCGGGAGAACCCGGCTTCCTCGAGGCCGGCCATCAGGGCCGGGTGAAGGTCGAAACTGGACAGGGTGACGTCGGTCAGCGGTTTGTCGCTCATGGGATCCTTGGGTGTGCTCGTCAGCTTGAAGCGGCGGCGCATCGCGCCTGCGGGTGAACCGGTTCGGTTCGGTCTTGCGCCCGCTTCACGCGCGGTCGCACACTGCGGCCGCGGGGGCCGGCACCTCGGGGTTGCGAACCGCTCCGAGGGCCCCCAAGTGTACCAGTCATGGCCGCGGCACCCGCGGCAGCCCATCGAGGACCTCCCATGAGCGACAAGATCTCCCACGTCGGCGATGCCGATTTCTCCACCGCGGTGCTCGGCAGCGACGTCCCCGTGCTGGTCGATTTCTGGGCCGAGTGGTGCGGCCCGTGCAAGGCCATCGCCCCTTTGCTGGACGACGTGGCCAAGGCCTACGACGGCAAGGTCAAGGTGGTGAAGATCAACATCGACGACAACCCGCAGACCCCGCGCCAGTACGCGGTGCGCGGCATCCCCACCCTGATGATGTTCAAGGGCGGCAAGGTCGCCGGCACCCACGTCGGCCTGGCCGGCAAGCCGCAGCTGACCGCCTTCATCGACAAGAGCCTCTGAGGCTCCCCTGCTGAACCGGAGGCCGCCCGAGACTTGCCGGGCGGCCTCTGCCGGGTGTAGTGTCCCGGCGACTTCTGCGGTCGCGACGCCCTTTCCGCGACGCCACCCGCACACCCCTTCCAGCTCATCCCCTGAGCTTTCTCCACTCGCCATCGCGAGAATTCCCCGTGTCCGAAAACGAGATCGAAGGCGCCGACGCGCCTGCCGAAGCCGCGGAAAAAAAGCCGCGCCGCACCCGCAGCAAAGCCGCTGCCGAAACCCCGGCCGAAAGCCCTGACACCGCGCCTGAAGCGGTCGCCGCACCGCCCGCGCCCGAGCCGAGCCCGGTCACCACCGCCACCAGCGCCGCCGTTCGCGACGTCATCGCCGATGCGATGAACGAGGACGACGACGGCCCGGATGGCGATGATGCCGACGGCGATGGTGACGGCGACGACGGCCAGGACGGCGGCCCCGGCGGCCAGAACGCCGGCGGCGCCACCGGCCCCAACGGCGAGCCGCGCATGTCGCGCCGCGAGCGCTTCAAGCAGCGCATGAAGGAACGTCGCGAACGGCAGAAGGAGCAGCGTCGCAACGGCGGCGGCGGTTTCCAGAACGATGCCGAAGGCGATGAGGCCGGCGGCCCGCCGCAGGGCGGCCAGAGCCAAGGCCAGGGTCAGGCCGGTGGCGGCCAGGGCCAGGGCCAGGGCGGCAACGACTGGCAGCCGCGCCCGTCCTTCCAGTTCCCGGAAGGCTTCGTGGTGCCCTCGCTGACCGAAATGAAGCGGATGCCGGCGTTCAAGCTTCTCGACCTCGCCGAGCGCCTGAACCAGCATGAGGGCGTCGCCCGCATGCGCAAGCAGGACGTCATCTTCCAGCTGCTGAAGGTGCTCTCGCGCCACCCGAACGGCGTCGCCGCCGACGGCGTGCTCGAGATCCTGCCGGACGGCTACGGATTCCTCCGCGGCGCCGAGGCGAGCTACCTCGCCGGCCCGGACGATGTGTACATCTCGCCCTCGCAGATCCGCCGCTTCAACCTGCGCACCGGCGACTACATCGCCGGCCGCATCCGCAACCCCAAGGACGGCGAGCGCTACGTCGCGCTCAACCAGCTCGACACCATCAACGGCGAGCCGCTTGAAGCCAGCAAGGGCAAGGTGCTGTTCGAGAACCTGACGCCGCTGTTCCCGCGCGAGCGCTTCAAGCTCGAGCGCGGCAACGGCAGCTCGGAGGACATCACCGGCCGCGTGCTCGACCTGATGGCGCCGATCGGCAAGGGCCAGCGCGCCCTGATCGTCTCGCCGCCGAAGGCCGGCAAGACCATGCTGATGCAGCAGGTCGCCACCGCCATCACCACCAACCACCCGGACGTCCACCTGATCGTGCTGCTCGTCGACGAGCGCCCGGAAGAAGTGACGGAAATGCAGCGCACCGTGCGCGGCGAAGTCGTCTCCTCGACCTTCGACGAACCGGCCGCGCGCCACGTGCAGGTCGCCGAGATGGTGATCGAGCGCGCCAAGCGCCTGGTCGAGCACAAGAAGGACGTGGTGATCCTGCTCGACTCGATCACCCGCCTCGCCCGCGCCTACAACACCGTGG
Organism: Silanimonas sp.; assembly: GCF_027531545.1. GTDB lineage: Bacteria > Pseudomonadota > Gammaproteobacteria > Xanthomonadales > Xanthomonadaceae > Silanimonas. Next base: position 481,986 of record NZ_JAPZSC010000001.1, read on the forward strand.
TGCCGAGCTCCGGCAAGGTGCTCACCGGCGGCGTCGACGCCAACGCCCTGCACCGCCCGAAGCGTTTTTTCGGCGCGGCGCGCAAGGTGGAGGAAGGCGGCTCGCTGACGATCATCGCCACCGCGCTCGTTGAAACGGGCTCGAAGATGGACGAGGTGATCTACGAGGAGTTCAAGGGCACCGGCAACTGCGAAGTGCACCTCGACCGCCGCATCGCCGAGAAGCGCGTCTACCCGGCCATCAACATCAACCGCTCGGGCACGCGTCGCGAAGAGCTGCTGATCGAGCCGGACATGCTGCAGAAGATCTGGATCCTCCGGAAGCTGCTGCATCCGATGGACGAACTCGCCGCGATGGAGTTCCTGCTCGACAAGATGAAGAACACCAAGTCGAACGACGAGTTCTTCAACTTCATGAAGCGCTGAGGTGCCGCGGCGAAAGCCGCGACGCTGATGAAGCAGAAACGACGAAGGCCCCGCGATGCGGGGCCTTCGTCGTTTTCAGGGATCCCGCGGCTTCAGCAGTCGCGCGAGCGAAGGCAGGACGCCAGACGAGGCGGGCGCGGACGCCGGCGCGGAAGGCGACGACGACGCGGCCGCAGCGTCCCCGGTGCCGGCGTCCGCCGCGGGTTTCGCTTCAGCGTTGCGCACCGACTGGAACAGCGCGGCGATGTCGACGAAGCCGCGGATCAGGGCGAGGTCGTGCGGGGTGCGGCCGAGGCGGTCGCGGGCGGCGGGATTGGCGCCCTCGCGCAGCAGCCGTTCGACGATGCGGCCGAGGCCGTGCAGCGCGGCGAGGTGCAGAACGGTGAGGCCGCGATGCTCGATCTGCCCCAGCGACACCCCTTCACTGAGCAGGCGGTCGAGCGCGGCCAGCAGCACGTCCTCGTCGACGCTGGCTCCCGCCTCCGCGCGCGCGCCGAGCAGCAGCAGGGTCGGTGTCTGCTCGGAGGCACTCGTCGCTTCGGCGTCGGCATCGGCGAGCAGCAGCGCATCGAACAGCGCGAGCACGCGGGCGCGTTCGCGCGAATTGAAGGCGAACAGCGCGGCGCAGTGCAGCGGCGTGAGCCCCTGCGCATCGCGCGCGGCGACATCGGCACCGGCGCGCAGCAGGCGCGACACGAGGTCCGGAAGGCCCAGCGCGGAAGCCAGCATCAGCGGCGTGACGCCGCCGGGCATGGCCTGCTCGGGGTCGGCGCCCGCCGCCAGCAGGCGATCGACGACGTTGGCGTGGCGCATGCTGATCGCCGCCGACAGCGGTGTGGCGCCGGTGCGCGCCGCGACGGCGGTGTGGGCATGCAGGCCCAACAGGTGATCGACGATGGCGAGGTGCCCGCCACCGGCGGCGCGCAGCAGGGCCGTACAGCCCTGCGCGTCGACACCGTCGACCGCGAGGCCGAGCGCCACGAGGCGCACGACAGCGCCAAGATCGCCAGCCATCGCCGCGGCCGGGAGATCCCCCGGCTGCAGCGCGCGTCCCGGCAGTTTCCAGGGGCCCCAGTCCAGCCATTCGGCGAGGTCGCGGCGGCCGCGGGCCAGGGCCGCGCCGTGCGGCGTCTGGCCGTCGGCGGCACGCGCATCCGCCGGTGCGCCGTGGCGGACGAGGCGCTTGATCACGGCCTCATGGCCACGAGCGACGGCCAGGTGGAGCGGCGTGTGGCCGCGTGCGTCGCGCTGCGCCGGGTCGACGCCGCGCTGCAGCAGTGCGTCGAGCACGGGCAGGCAGGGCAACTGCGCGGCGAGGCCGAGGGTGCTGTCGCCGTTCGGTGCGGGACCGAACGGGTCGGCGCCGCGCTCGAGCAAGTGCAGCGCGATCGCGGCCGCGCGCGACGGTTCGCGCGGGTTCGCGGCCAGCCAGCGCGCCACCGCACCCACGCCCTGCGGGGTCTGGCCCTGTGCCAGCAGCGCGCGCAAACCGAGTTCGGCATCGAGGCCGCGATCGAGCAGCAGCAGGCCGACGCTGTCCATGCCGGACACCCGATCGTCGGAATGCGCGCCGTGCTCGAGCAGCCATTCGAAGACATCGATGCCGGCGGCATCGGCGAACTCCAGCAGCAGCATCGATATCGCCACGCGGCCCGGCGCGTCCTCGGCACCGAGCACGTCCTGCGCGGCGCGGAAATCGCGGGCCCGCAGCGCGTCGCGGAGGCGCTCGCGGGCCGGCTTCAGCGCAGCGCCCGGCGCCACCTCGTCGAGGTCGCCCGGCAGCGGGTAGTCGGGATCGAGCACGGCCACCAGCGCCCAGCGCCCACCGCCCACCGCGTGATCGACCGGGCGTCGCCCCGCCGCGTCGCGCGCTTCGCGATCGATGCCGAGGGCCAGCAGCGCCCGCAGGCGCTCCGGCTCGACACCGGCCTCGCAGGCCAAGGCCAGCGCGTTGCGCCCGCCGACATCGCGAGCGGCCGGGTCGGGATGGCGGGCGAGTACCAGCGGCAACAGCGCCGGGTTCGGCGAACGCGCGGCTTCCAGCAGGGCCGTGCGCCCCTCGTCGTCGGCGGCGTCCACCGAGGCGCCGGCGTCGATCAGCACCTGCGCGATCGCGGCATGGCCGGCAGCCAGCGCTTCGAGCAGCGCGGTGCGGCCGCGGGCGTCGCGCGAATCGACCTTCGCCTTGTGCTTGAGGAGCAGTTGCACGCCGGCGGGATCGTCGTCGTCGCCACCGGCGGCGGCGAGCAGGCTCGGCTGCGCACCGGGCGATTCCGGCTTGGCACCACGCTCCAGCAGGAAGCGCGCGACACGCCAGTTGCCCGAGGCCAGCGCGAGCGCCAGCGGCGGCTGCGCTTCGCCGTTCAGGGCATGCAGGTCGGCAGCGGCATCGAGCAGCTGTGCCGCGATCGCCGGGTCGGTGCTGCGTGCGGCGTGGTGCAGGGGCGTATTGCCATCGCGGTCGGCGCGTCGCGGGTCGGCGCCGTTGGCCAGCAGCATGGTCACGGCGTCGATGCGGCCATGCCAGGAATCGCGCGTCGCCGCGAGCAACGGCGTGAGGCCAGCGTGCTCCTGGTTGAGGTCGGCGCCGCGGATGATCAGTTCGCGGAGCAGGCGCAGGTCGGGCAGCAGGGCCGCCAGCATGGGCAGGCTGCGCTGGTCGGGCGCACCGGGCTCCGGCAGGGCGTCCGGGTCGGCGCCCGCATCGAGCGCCTCGATCACGGCATCGATGCGGCCGGCGCGGGCATGGGCGTAGACGTCGCCGACGGCCGGCGAAGCGGGTTCGTCGTCGTCCTCGGCTTCGAGCACCCGGGGCGCGACAGGCTCCGGCGGCAGCGGCGGGGCTTCGGGCGCATGGCCGGAACGCTGGAGGGCGGCGTGCACCGCCAGCAGGCCGGCCGCATAGGGCGCCGCCAGCCACCAGATGGACAGCAGGCGCGGCGGCGGCCACACCAGCAGCCACGCCCCGACCGTGGCCGCGAGCACCGCGACGGCCAGTGCCAGCCCCCGATGCAGCGACCAGGTCCCGGGCACCGCGGCGGCGAGCGCAGCCAAGCCGCCACCTTGGCGGGCGGCCATGGCGAACAAGGTCCATTGCCGCCACAGCACCGTCCAGGCGAGGCCGACCACCGCGCCAAGCCCCAGCGCGGCGGCAAGGCTGCCGGTTTCGAGCAGGCTGCTCCAGGGCCAAGCGAAGCCGAGGCCCAGCAGGGCGAGCGTGGCGCCCCAGAGCACGGCCAGGGTGATCGCGTCGCGCCACCACACGCGCAGTGCCGGCGCCTCCGGGGCGGGCGACAGCAGGGCCATGCCGAGGGCCAATGCCGGCTGGGCCAGCCACGGCCCCAGCACGGCCATCGCACCGACCGGCCAGAGCGCCGGCAACACGGCCAGCCCCAAGCCGATGAGCAGCAGCGGAAGGGCGAGGCTGCGCTGCAGCGTCGACCGCGGATCAGTCATCCGCGCTCCGGTCGGTGGGCGGCGGCGGGAATTGGATGTGGAAGCCCTGCCCGGCGAGGTTCGCGCGCACCACGGCGGCATCCTCGCGGGCCAGCTGGCGCTCCGGCGTCAGCGCCACGTCGAGCACGAAGCGCAGTTCGCCGAGCTGGGTGCGCAGCACCTCGGGCAGCAGGCCGAAGGCGTCGCGCTCGCGCAGGTAGACGAAGGTCTCGGCCTTGCGGAGGGATTTGTAGACGTAGGCCTGCATTGAGCGGCGGCGCAATGCGCCAAATCGTGGGAATACGGCGATTGTGGCCGCTGGCGGCCACAGTGACCAGCGCGACGTGGCCGCTGGAGCCCACCGGGGGAAGCGCGCCGTCGCGCGGCCTGCGCGCTCCGCCCTGCTAGGCTCGCGCCCCTGTTTCCCGCTGGAGAGCCTCGTGCCGAAGCCCCTGTCCCGCCCGATGCGCGGCCTTGCCCTGCTTGCGTCGACGCTGGCCGTCGCCGCGCCCGCCCTCGCCGAGACGCCGCCGCCGCTCACGCTGGACCTGGCGATGTCGCATCCGGACTGGATCGGCCCGCCGGTGGAGCAGCTGTGGTGGAGCGCCGATTCGCATCACGTGGCCTATTCGCTCAAGCGCGCGGGCTCGCCGGTGCGCGACGTGTTCCGCCAGCCTGCGGCCGGCGGCGACGCGGTGAAGCTGGCACCGGCCGATGCCGCGGAAGCCGACGCCGCGAACCCGGTGTTCGACGCCCGCCGCACGCGCATGGCAACGCTGCGCAATGGCGATGTCTTCGTGGTGACGCTCGCCACCGGCCAGCGCCAGCAGCTCACGCAGAGCGCCGCCGACGAAGCCGACCTCCGTTTCGCCGCCGACGGCAATGCGGTGTTCTACCGCGTCGGCGACGAATGGCGCGCCTACGACTTCGCCGCGCAGCGCGAGCGCACCGTCGCCGTGCTGAAGGCCGAGAAGGACCCGCAGGCGGCGCCGAAGCCCGACGTGCTGCGCGATGCCGAACTGCGACTGATCGACACGCTGGCCCGCCAGCGCGCCGACCGCGACGCCCTCGCCGCCGAGGCGAAGGCGCAGCGCGACGGCGACCGCACGCGCGTGGCCGCGCCGATCTTTTTCGGCGACGACGTGACCATCGCTGCGAGCAGCCTCTCCACCGACGGCCGCCACGTGCTCGTGGCGCTGGAACCGAAGGGCGCCGACGCTGGGCGCGGCGGCAAGATGCCGCGCTACGTGAACGAGGATGGCTTCGAGGACGCGGAGGACGTGCGTACGCGCGTGGGCCGGAACGCCCCGATCGCGCAGACCTTCAAGCTCGTCGATCTCGCCAACGCCACGGTGACCGACCTCGACCTCAAGGCCCTGCCCGGCATCGACGTCGATCCGCTCGCCGCGCTGAAGAAGGAACACGAACAGCCCGCGCTCGATGGCCTGCGCGCCGTTCGCCTGATGGACGTGCGTTTCGCGCCGGACGGCACGCCGCTGGCCATGCTGCGCAGCGTCGACAACAAGGACCGCTGGATCGTCCGCGTCGATCGCGACACGGCGGCGCTCGCCACCGTGCATCGCCTCACCGACGCCGCGTGGATCAACTGGAACTTCAACGACTTCGGCGTGCTGCCCGACGGCCGCGCGTGGTGGTTGTCGGAAGAATCCGGCTACTCGCACCTCTACGTGCAGGACGGCCGCCGCGCCAAAGCCCTCACGAACGGCCGCTGGGAAGCCTCGTCGCCCGTCCTCACGGCCGACGCCGCGAGCTTCGTCTTCGTCTGCAACCGCGAATGGCCGGGTGACTACGAGCTGTGCCGCGTGCCGGTGGCCGGCGGCGACGTGCGCGAGGTGACGGCGCTCGACGGCGTCGAGGACTTCGCCCTGTCGCCCGACGGCTCGAAGATCGCGCTGCGCTGGTCGGCCTCGTTCACGCCGCCGCAGGCCGCGACCGTCGGCATCGAGGGCGGCGCGGTGACGAAACTGACCGACACGCGCACGGCGGCCTTCAAGGCCATGCCCTGGCGCGCGCCGCGCTTCGTGCAGGTGCCGAGCAGCGATGGCGCCGGCACCATCTGGGGCAAGCTCTACACGCCCACCACGATGGAGCCCGGCAAGCAGTATCCGGTGGTGATGTTCGTGCACGGCGCCGGCTACCTGCAGAACGTGTTCGCGCGCTATCCCGTGTACTTCCGCGAGCAGATGTTCCACCAGCTGCTCACCGACCGCGGCTACATCGTCCTCGACCTCGACTTCCGCGCCTCGGAAGGCTACGGCCGCGACTGGCGCACGGCGATCTACCGCCGCATGGGCACGCCGGAGCTGCAGGACTACAAGGACGGCATCGACTACCTCGTCGCCAACCACCAGGCCGATCGCGCGCGCGTCGGCATCTACGGCGGCAGCTACGGCGGCTTCATGAGCCTGATGGCGATGTTCAAGGCGCCCGGCGTGTTCCAGGCCGGCGCTGCGCTGCGCCCGGTCACCGACTGGCGCCACTACAACCACGAGTACACCAGCAACATCCTCGACACGCCCGAGCTGGGCCCGCAGGTCTACATCGACAGCTCGCCGATCGAGCACGCGGAGCATTTGCAGGGCCGCCTGCTGATCGCGCACGGGATGATCGACGACAACGTGTTCTTCCAGGATTCGGTGCGCCTCGCGCAGCGCCTGATCGAATTGAAGAAGCCGGGCTGGGAGCTGGCGTCGTACCCGCTCGAACGCCATGGCTACGTGCAGCCCGAGAGCTGGTACGACCAGTACCGGCGGATCCTCGAGCTGATGGACGCCACCCTCCAGCCGGAAGCGCCGAACGCCCGGTGATGCCGGCGTCACGGCACGGGAAAGGGGGCGCGGGTACACTTCGCGCCCTTTTCGTTACCGACCTCCAGAGTCCATGCTGACCGCCCTCACCCTCATCGCCGGCCTCGCCCTGCTGATCATCGGCGCCGAAATGCTGGTCAAAGGCGCATCGCGCGTGGCCGCCGGATTCGGCATCTCTCCGCTGGTCATCGGCCTCACCGTCGTTGCCTTCGGCACCAGTTCGCCGGAGATGGCGATCTCGGTCTCGTCCGCCTGGAAGGGCGAAGCCGACATCGCCGTCGGCAACGTGGTCGGCAGCAACATCTTCAACGTGCTGTTCATCCTCGGCCTGTCGGCGCTGATCACGCCGCTGCTGGTCAGCAAGCAGCTGGTCAAGGTGGACGTGCCATTGATGATCGCGGCCTCGCTGCTGGCCTTCCTCTTCGCGATGGATGGGCGCATCGCCTTCTGGGAAGGCGGCGTGCTGTTCGCCGGCGTCATCGGTTACTGCATCTTCGCCGTCCGCCTCGGCAAGGCGACCGGCGAGACCGGCGAAGACATCGAGGGCGGCGGCCATTGGGCCAAGGACATCGGCCTCATCCTCGTCGGCCTGGTGCTGCTGGTGATGGGCTCGCAGTGGCTGGTGAGCGCGGCAGTCACCATCGCGACGGCCATGGGCGTCAGCGAGCTGGTGATCGGCCTGACCATCGTGGCCGCCGGCACCTCGATGCCGGAGGTGGCCACATCGGTCACCGCCGCCATCCGCGGCCAGCGCGACATCGCGGTGGGCAACGTGGTCGGAAGCAACCTCTTCAACATCCTTGCCGTGCTCGGCCTGACCGCGCTGGTCGCACCGGCCGGCTTGCCGGTGTCCGACGCCGCGATCCGCTTCGACTTCCCCGTGATGATGGCGGTGGCGGTGGCCTGCCTGCCGATCTTCTTCGTCGGCTACACGATCCAGCGCTGGGAAGGCGCGCTGTTCCTCGGCTACTACGTCGCCTACACCGTGTACCTCGTCTTCGCCGCCACCGAGCACGATGCGCTGCCCGTGTTCAGCCAGGCGATGATGTGGTTCGTGGTGCCGCTGACGGTGATCACGCTGGGCGTGGTGCTGGCCCGCGAGCTGAAGGCACGCCGGTCACGCCAGGGGACTTGAGACAACGGGGCGCTTTACGGCCTGTAGACGCCCCGCAAGACCCTCAACAAGCCAAGCCATCGCCGGCCACCGCTCAGGTCGCCGGCCAGTCGCATCAGTGCATCGTGGAAGCCAAGGTCGGGCAATGCGGCCTCCACCGCACGGACCTGTTCCGCGCCCAGACCCTTGCGCAGTCGCCCTTGGGTGGCATCCACCCAGTCCGCCTTGCGCAAGGCATTGACCACCCTCGCGTTCGGCCCACGGTAGGGCGTCAGCTTGTGGTGCCAGTGGATCAACGCGACCATCAGATCCACATCCACCGCCAGCTGCCGCTGGCGGACCGTCTGCGTCGCCAAATGCTCGGAGGGCGCCAGATAGGCGAGGTCTTTGGCAACCCACAGTCCGATGTCATGGAAGGCCAAAGCGGCTTCGATGGTGGTGCGGTGGGCCTCGTCCCCACCGAGGAAGTGGTTGGTGTAGGTCAGCACCCGAAGGATGTGGTTCCGGTACCCGGGCAGGTCGCTGCCGATCAGGGCAGCGTGCGGTTCGAGCAGCGTATCGACCAGCGGCGAACCGGTGATGATGGCGATGGGGGTCACGAGCGTCTTGTCCGGTCTGCGGGCAGGCGGCGATCCTAGGCATTGCATGCCCCCGGGGCGACGACAGAATGTTCTGACTCGATGCGAAAGCCCTACACGAAGAAGCGGCCGCCGCTGGACCCCTGTCCTCTGGAGGAAGTGCTCTCCCTCGTCGGGGGCAAGTGGAAGGCGCGGATCCTCTACGCGTTGGGCCAGGGGCCCGCGAGCTTCAGCAGGCTGAAGTCGTCGCTGGGTCGGGTCTCCCGCGAGGTGTTGTCCACCCAACTGCGCGCCCTGATGTCCGATGGGCTCATCACGGCTGCGCCCGACGACGGCGGCACGGGAACGCTCTACCTGATCACCACCGACGGTGCGGCACTGGTCGCGCTTCTCGTGCCCGTTGCCGCCTGGGGCGAGCAGCGCCTCGAGCGGCGGTGCCTTCCCCGCTAGCTCCCGGCGAACACGCCCTCGAGTTCGACATCGAGCTCGCGGCGGCAGACATCCCCCTGCAGGAAGGCGACGCAGGCCAGCGGCACGCCCGCGGCCTCGAGACGCGCCTGTGCCGCCGGCATCGCACCGGCGTCGCGCAGGTAGACGCGCAAGGCCTGCAGGCCCTCCATGCGGAAGCGCTCGCCGCTGCGCTGCGAGCCCTCGTCGAGCAGCACGTGCAGGTTGGCGAGGCTCTCGTCGAGCTGGGCCACGACATCCCCCGCATGCAGCGACACATGGCCAACGATGCTGGCGGTGCCGGACGCCAGCAGCGTGGCGCCGTCGCCGTCGCGCAGCACGGCGCCACGCGAGAACCCCGGCGGCACCGGGCCGTACTCGCGCGGGTACTGCCAGGCGGGCGTCTGCCGCGGATTCTCCAGCGCGATGGCGGGCTGCGCGCTGCACAGCGCGACGACGCTGAGCGGTGCACCGGGTTCAGGCGCGCCGATGGCGGTGGCGGCCGGGGGCGGATCGCGGAACATCGCGTCCACGGCGGCGTTGCGGCCGACGCAGAAGCGCCGGTAGCGCTCGCTGTCGCCGTCGCCGGCATTGATGGCGCCGAAGTAGTTCCAGATGCGGATCAGGTAGGGATGCGCGCTGGGCCGCGCGGCGGCGAGCAGGTCGCGGTAGGCGGCTTCGGATTCGACCGCGACATCCCCGCCGGCCATTGGCCGGTAAAGGCCCAGCACCGCCCACGCGCCGGCGGATCGTCGCAGCACGCCCGCACCGATCGAACCCGCCTCCAGCGGCCGGTCCGACATCCAGGCCTCGCGCCGCGCACCACCCAGCCACGCGCAGCCGCTGCGCCACGGCAGGGCGGCATCGACGAAGTCGAAGTCGAGCAGGGGAGCGGCGTCGGGGCGGTCGGAAACGCGCAAGGCGGATCGGGGCGGTTCGGAAGGCCGCGAAGTATAGCGGCGCCGCCCCCCTTGACCCCGCGCAAGGGGGCTCGACGGCAGGGGCCGCTAGACTGCGCGCCATCGATGCCTCCGAGGACCCGCATGAGCGCCCCCAGCCCGAACTTCACCGCCGTCCGCGACTACCTGATGGGCCTGCAGGACCGCATCTGCGCGGGGCTCGAGGCCGAAGACGGCGAGGGCCGCTTCGCCGAGGACACTTGGATGCGCGCGGAAGGCGGCGGTGGCCGCTCGCGGGTGATGAAGGAGGGCGCGGTGTTCGAGCAGGCGGGCGTCGGTTTCTCCGACGTCAGCGGCACCACCCTGCCCGCCTCGGCCACGGCGCACCGCCCCGAACTCGCCGGCGCACCGTGGCGAGCGGTCGGCGTCTCGCTGGTGATCCACCCGCGCAACCCCTACGTGCCGACCTCGCACGCCAACGTGCGTTTCTTCGAGGCACGCCCCGAAGGCCGTGAGCCGATCTGGTGGTTCGGCGGCGGCTTCGACCTGACGCCCTTCTATCCCTTCGACGAGGACGTGCGGCACTGGCACGGCGTGGCCCGCGACCTGTGCGCGCCCTTCGGCGCGACGCGCTACGCCGAGCACAAGGCGTGGTGCGACAAGTACTTCTTCCTCAAACACCGCAACGAGTGCCGCGGCGTCGGCGGCCTGTTCTTCGACGACCTGCACGCCGATGGCTTCGAGCGCAGCTTCGCCTACCAGCGCGCGGTCGGCGATGCGTTCCTTGCCGCCTACGCGCCGATCGTCGCGAAGCGCAAGGCCACGCCCTACGGCGAGCGCGAACGCGAGTTCCAGCTCTACCGCCGCGGCCGCTACGTCGAGTTCAACCTCGTGTGGGACCGCGGCACGCTGTTCGGCCTGCAGAGCGGCGGCCGCACCGAGAGCATCCTGATGAGCCTTCCGCCGCGCGTGCGTTTCGAGTACGGGTACGTGCCCGAAGCGGGCAGCGACGAGGCAAGGCTGGCGGAGTACCTGGTGCCGAGGGAGTGGGATTCGCCGCCAGTGTAGGATTATCCAGCCCCCCAAGGAGTCCCGAATGACGGCAAGGATGCTTCCGCGCAGCGCCCTGATTGCGCTTGTTCTACTGCTCAACCCGAGTCACGTCGCCGCGCAGCTGACGACCGACAACGATGCGTTCCAGATTCGAACCAGCTCGGACCGCGGCGCGGCCCAGGTGCTGCTCGAAAACCTACCGCCTTCCGGTGACCTCCGAGCGATCAGCATTGCGCGCGGCACTTGGCTGCGTTCAGAACGGATCATCGGCCCGGTAGTCGGGAGCGGATTCCAGTCCCAGCCCTACCACGTTGAGCGGTTCGCGTACGCGAACGATACGCGCGAGGTCATCGCACACTTCCGTGCGCGCGCCGCCGATTCCAGCCCCGTCGCCTTGCGGGTCGTCGATCGGGACGGCCGGGTGCACTGCTTGGCCAACGGGACGGGAGGCGCGGGAGCGACTTGCACGGCGCGCGTGGCGCACCGGGAGTTCTTCGGGCGTACCGTGGGCGCTCAGTTCGAACTGCTCGTGGAGGCCGAACAGCGCGGCGTGCGCAGTACTTCCGTCACGGTCGAAGGTTTCTTCCACTCGGGCTTTCCGGAAACGAGCGACCTCGAACTGACGGTAGATCCGATCGTGCGGAGCGACGGCACCGCCTCGATGACCTTGCCAATCAACGTTAGGACCTACGCGCCGGGCAACGTCCTCGCCCAACTCATTGAGCTCCGAGACCGTAATGTCCCGTTGCGCCGCCTCGTCGCCCGCACCGAGTGGGACGGCAGCTCCCCTGCAGCGAGCCTCGCCTTGCTCTCCGACGGCACGCCAACAAGAGCCGGCACGGCGCACGCAGGCATTTCAACGCACCGACGGCTGCCCTTTTTGGTCCCGGCGAATGTCGATTCTGTCGACATTTCCGTCTATTCCTACGAAGCCCCTGAAGGTGCGGTGCATCCGCGCGGCACGCCGAACGACCTGGTGCTGGAGCTCCACTTCCTCGATGGCGATCCCGCTCTGGCGAGGGTGGACGCCGTCCCGCCGGGCCGGACCCCGGACATCGTCATCGATGCCGAGGCCGCGCGCGCTTTCCCGGACACGGCCAGTGAACGCTTCACCCTGCGCGGGGCACAACTCCGGCCGGGACGCTGGTTCGCGGTTCCCGTTTCCAAGACCGGGATTCCGCTCAATGTCGCCATCATCCTGCAGTTCCCCACGGGGCGTGCGCTCGAACCCGCGGATGGGCACTACTTCAACCCGTCCCGCCCCGGGCACGGCTTCTATCTGGCCGAGGCAGGGGGTGACTGGGTGCTCATCTGGTACACCTACGACAGCACCGGGTCGCCCGTCTGGTACTACGCGCAAGGACCACGGCCGAGCGTCAACAGCGGTGGGGCGCAGTGGAATGCAGGGCTGTATCGCAACATCTGGAACGGTTCTCGAACGCGTTTCCAGTTCGTCGGCTTCGTGCAGCTCGCCATGACCGGCGAGGGCCGCCTGACGTTCGCCCACCTTGTGAACGGCACGCTGGGCATCGAGACGATGCAGCGTCTCGGTGGCCCCGGCTGCACCCAGCAATGGTCGAACCAGCCACTTGACGTTGGTGGGCTGTGGTACGCGCCAGACAAATCCGGCTACGGGTTCAGTGCCGAAATGATCGGCGGCTCGGAGTTCTTCCTGGCCTACGCCTACGACGCGCTCGGGCGTCCTCGGTGGGCGACGGCGCAGCAGGCCTTCAATGCCGCCGTGGAGGCCCCACTGCTCCAGGCCAAGGGGTTCTGCCCCACGTGCACCGCGACCACCATCACCCGGGATGTGATCGGGCGCTTGGAGCGCTCGATTTCCAACGCGGCATCGCCCGACGGACGTCCCGGCTTTGGCCTCATCGGCCTTGAAGCACAGTGGGCTCAGGGCATCCCCGGCGGGTGGAGCGAGCGCAGGCCTGTCTCGCTGCTGAGCGCACGAGCTTCCTGCCAGTAAAGCGCTTGATGCTGCGTTTCTCCGAAGCGCGCCCTGAAGACCGGGAGGCGTACCCGGTACCGAGGGCGTGGCTGTAAAATGGCGCAGCCCTAGAGAGGGAACTCCCCCCCGTGCTTGCCCCCCCCGTTCGCCGCGCCTGCCGCGCGGCCCTGTTCCTGATGCTCGCCGCCGATATCGCTTCGCCAAAGGCCTGGGCGGCAACGCCTGTTGTCCTGGATGGCCCACTTGGAACCTACGACGGTGATGACCAAGGGTACGCGGACTATGTTCTCAGGGACCTCCCACCGACGAATGACCTGCGAGCCCAGGTCGTGGCAACGGGGCATGTTTCCGCAAACGCGGGCGAGGCAGAACTGCGCGCCGACGGAAGCACGGAGGCGCTGTGGGGCCTCGTGAGGCTGCCCTCGGGAATGAGGCCCGAAGAGATCCTGCGCCTGTCGGTTGTCGCCACGGCGGATGACGGTCTCCCGCTGTCCCTCCACTTGAGGAATGCGGCGGGGCGCATCGAATGCCCAACGAACTGGAGCACGACGACCTCAACAGGCGGATGCAACCACGCGTTCCGAGTCAGCGAACTGACTGGCTCGACCACCCGTGAAAGCACCTCAAGCGACACGATCGACCTGATCGTCGCGCCGTCAACCAGGAGGCGAACCCGCGTCTACATCGATGCCGTCCTCGGCATCACCGACATCACCACGCGGACGCTTCAGGTGACGCCCAAGGTCTCGCCCTCCGGGACGTCGCGGTTGAGGTTCGCATGGGATGACCGGATGTGGGGGCCGGATTCGCGGATAGCGCACGTCGTCGAAGTGCGTGACGGCACCCGCCCCATACGCAGCTTCATGCTCAAGACATTCGGGCACGCCGGCCGTTCCTTTGCCCCGCTCTCGCCAAGGATGACCGCAACCGACACGCAGTTCTCGTTGGCCGGCAGGTACGGCGCCAGGCGGTTCTTGAACGGGGTGCCGATCATCATTCCGGACAACGGCGCAGCGGTCACGATCGATGTGGCGGGCACGCTGTTCAGCGCGGCCTCACCGCGGCCTCCCGCAGACTTGCGAGTCGAGCTTTACCGAGCGCGCCGCAACCCCGCCGATGCCGTCATCGACGGACTTCGCCCTGATGCGAGCCCTGACTTGGTGATCGACGACGAATCCGCCTCGACCAGCGGACGGAGCCGCGAACGACGTACGATTCCCGCCGGAACACTGGCGCCAGGCGTCTGGTACGTGCGTCCTGTTTCGGCGGTAGCGATGCACCTGGACGTGAACGTGTCCTTTGGCAGCGCGGCGCGCGGCAACACGCCCCGCTTCGGCCATTACTTCAACCCCCACCGCCCAGGGCACGGGTTCTCGCTGTCTCCCGCCGGTGGAGACTGGGTTCTGATCTGGTACGCGTACGATGACGATGAACTGCCCACCTGGTATTACGCGCAGGCGAAGAAGCCGCTGGCATCAACGCGGGACACGCTCTGGAGCGCGCCATTGTGGCGTGTCGCCTGGAATGGCGAGCGCTCGCACTTTGCCGACGCGGGCCATGTCCAGCTTTCGTCCACGGGCGGTGAAACGCTGGAAATGACTTGGACGCTGGATGGCATTGGTGGCTCCGAACCCATGGTGCCACTCGGCCCGACGGGATGCGCTCAGTCTTTGAATGGCATCGCGTTGGATGTGAACGGCCAGTGGTACTCACCGCTTCGCTCGGGATTCGGCTACAGCGTCCAGATGATCAGGGATCAGGAATTCCACTTGGCCTACCTCTACGACGGGGAGGGCCTTCCTCGCTGGATTACTGCGCAAGACAGATTCACCTCTGTGGCGCGAAACATCGTTGCCTTGCAGGTCGCCGGCTTCTGCCCCAGTTGCGATGCGACGCCAACCACCAGTCGAGCGGTCGGCTGGCTCTCGCGTGAGTTCAGCACGGTCGGCGGGTCTCCGAGACTGACGACCATCGGGGCGGCAGTGGACTTCACCGGCCCCGTCGTCGGCGGTTGGCGACAGGCACTCCCCACTGATCGTCTCGGTGCGCCTTTCGGCTGCCGCTAGGCCGGAATCACCCCGCATATCGCTCTCGTCACTGACCCGAAAAACCTCAAGGCCTCCACCGCCTGCTGCCGCAATTCGGGCACGGCGCTGGTCTCGAAGCGCTCGCCGAAGCGCGCGGCACCGACCACCGCGAGGCTTGGATCGGCGGGCGAGCGCACGCCGGTGCCGAGCGGATGCGCTTCGAGCACGCCATCGCGCACGAGTCGGGCCAACAGCGAATCACCAGCCAGCGCGGCGCGGAAGCCGGGGCCGCGGCAGTCCAACGCGAGGGCGACATCCAGGACGGTTTCGCCGAAGCGATCGCGCTTGACGATTCGCCCGTCAGCATCGACACGGATGCGGCCCGGCTCCAGCGAGAGCGCGGCATCGGCCTCGAGGGCCGCGCGCACGTCCGGCGCCATGCGGTGGCGGTGGCGGTTCCAGGCACCGAACGCATGGCGCAGCACGCGCCGCTGCTCGTCCGGCGCAAGGGCCGCCCAGCGCGCATTGGTGTCGGCACGCAGGGCGTCGATCACGGCGCGCCACGGGTGCCGGCTCGCGAAGTGACGGAGTACGCCCAGCAGGTCGCGCGCGGTGCTCGCTTCGTCGAGCGCCTCGTCGAGGGCTTCGCGTACGTCGGGCGTCAACGGCGCGGCGGGCGCATGCGCCTGCGACCAGCGGCCGCCCGGTGACACGGCTCGGATCGGGCCGCGGAAGCCGCGCTCCCGCAGCCCGAGCACCATGTCCACAGCGGTGAGGCCGCTGCCAACGACGAGCACCGTGTGGTTATCGCGGAGCGGCACGCCCTGCGCCGGCAGCGCGCGCCACCAAGCCCACGAATCGGACACCCAATGACGGGGGGCGTTCGGCATCGGCAAGCCGGCCGGCATGCCGAGGCACAGCGCGACGCGGCGGGCCCTCGGCGCAGAGGCGCCATGGCCGTCGAATCCGTCTTGGCCGAGATCGATCCGCCAGAGGTCGCCGTCTTTCCGAAGCGCGTCGACCGCGCCGAAGCGCGACGACGCGTCGACGCCCGCCAGACGGGCCTCGAGGTACTCGCCGAACCAGCGTCGCGACACGAATTGGCCGGGCACGACCTCGCGCCCGGGGTGCTCGCGGCGCAGCCAATCGAAGAAATCCACCGGCGCCTCGGCGTCGAGGCCCATGCGCTCGACCGGCACGTTGAGGCGGTGGACGAGACTGCTTCCGCCATAGGCCGGCAGGAAGGCTCGTCCGACCGTCTCCGGTCCCCGGCACCAGAGCAACCGCCATTGCGGCTGCAGTGCGCGAGCAGCCAGCACCGTCGCGACGCCGGCGGGTCCACCGCCGATCACGGCGAGGTCGTAGGGAGCGTCGATCGCGGTCATGCGGCCTTATGCCACAAGCCGCAGGGATCGGAAAATAAAAACCCCGCGAGCCAGGGGAGACTCGCGGGGCTGGTGAAGCGACGAGAGGGGAGGCCCGCCGCTTCGGTGTGGGTCGACCAGGGGAGGGATCGAGTCCACGGCAACGGACGTTGCATCCGTTGCGTGACATCTGACCACCGGGGCACTGACAAGTTCGTGAACTCGCGCGCTCTTTTCCGCATGGATTCAGGAGGGATTCACCGCCCCGTCGTCGAAGCGTGACGGAATCGCTAGTCCGCCGTGACGGGGCAGGAAAAGCCGCGTTAGTGCACGCATGTGCGGCCTACGACGTCAGTGGGCCTCGTCCCACGTGGGGCCGACGCCCGCCTCGACGAGCAGGGGTACGCGCAGCTCGGCGGCAGCCTCCATGCGCCGGAGGACCTCGGCCTTCGCCTCGTCGACGAAGCCGGCCTCCACTTCGAACACCAGTTCGTCGTGCACCTGCATCAGCATCGCGATGCGGTCCGCGCGTGGCACCGTCCACGCATCCACCGCCACCATCGCGCGCTTGATGATGTCGGCGGCCGTGCCCTGCATCGGCGCATTGATGGCGGCGCGCTCCGCGCCGGCGCGCTGCGCCTGGTTGCGCGAGCGGATCTCGGCGAGGTGCAGGCGGCGGCCGAACACGGTCTCGACGTAGCCCTTCTCCTTCGCCTGCTCGCGCGTGCGGTCCATGTAGGCGCGCACGCCGGGATAGCGACTGAAGTACAGGCCGATGTAGTCCTGCGCCTGGCCGCGGTCGATGCCGAGCTGGCGCGCGAGACCGAAGGCGCTCATGCCGTAGATCAGGCCGAAGTTGATCGCTTTCGCCGCGCGACGCTGGTCGCCGCTGACCTCGGCCAGCGGCACGCCGAACACCTCCGCCGCGGTGGCCTTGTGCACGTCGAGGCCTTCGGCGAAGGCACGCAGCAGGCCGGCGTCCTCGCTGAGGTGGGCCATGATGCGCAGCTCGATCTGCGAGTAGTCGCAAGCGAGGATCACTCGGCCCTCGGGAGCCACGAACGCACGGCGGATCTGCCGGCCTTCCGGCGTGCGGATGGGGATGTTCTGCAGGTTCGGGTCATTCGACGAGAGTCGTCCCGTCGCCGCGCCGGCCTGGTTGTAGCGCGTGTGCACGCGACCGGTGAGCGGATTCACCGACTCCGGCAGCTTGTCGGTATACGTGCTCTTGAGCTTCGCCAGGCCGCGGTGCTCGAGGATCAGTCGTGGAAGGGCGTGTTGATCGGCAATCGCCTCCAGCGCCTCCTCGTTCGTGCTCGGCTGGCCGGTGGGCGTCTTCACCAGTGCGGGCAACTTCAGCTCGTCGAACAGCAGGGCCTGCAACTGCTTCGGCGAATCGAGGTTGAACGGCCGGCCGGCGATGCCGTGCGCTTCCTGCTCGATGGCGTGCAGACGCTTGGCGTGCTCCGCGCTCTGGCGCTTCAGCTCGGCGACATCGATGCGCACGCCGGTGCGCTCCATCCGCGCGAGCACCGGCACGAGAGGCATCTCGATGTCGCGGTAGACCGACGCCAGCGCGGGCTCGGTGGCCAAGCGCGACGACAGTGCCGCGTGCAGGCGCAGGGTGACGTCGGCGTCCTCGGCGGCATAGGCCGTGGCGCGTTCGAGGTCGACCTGGTCGAAGGTGATCTGCTTGGCGCCTTTGCCGCAGACCTCTTCGTACTTGATGGTCGTGTACCCGAGGTGGCGCTCGGCCAGCGCGTCCATGTCATGGCGGTTGAGGCCGGCGTCGAGAACGAAGCTCATCAGCAGCGTGTCCTCGGCGTAGCCCTGAACGTCGATGCCGTGGCGGGCGAGCACTTCGATGTCGAACTTGCCGTTCTGGCCGAGCTTAGGCCTGGCGGCATCCTCGAGGATCGGCTTGAGCGCCTCGCAAACCATCGCCCAAGGCAGCTGCGGAGGCGCGCCGGCGTAGGCGTGCGCGATGGGGATGTAGCAGGCTTTGCCAATCGCGACGCACAGGCTCACGCCGACGAGGTGGCACTGCTGCGGATCGAGCCCATCGGTCTCGGTGTCGAAGGCGACCAGCGGCGCGGCGCGAAGGGCATCGATCCAGCGCGCAAGCTGCGCTTCGTCGAGCACGCATTCCACCTCCCCTTTCGCCGACCATGCGGGATCGATCGGCGCAACCGGCGCTGCGTCGCCGCTGCCGCCGAAGCCGCGCGGGGCGCCGCGGGCGGCGCCACCACTCGATGGAGGCGCACCCGCCCCGCCGTCCAGTTCGCGCGCGGCGGCGTTGAAGCCGTACTGCAGGTAGAGCGTGCGCAGCGCATCGACATGGCGTTCGCGCAGGTGCAGCTCGGCGGGACCGCGGTCGAGCGCGACATCGGTCTTGATGGTCACGAGCTGGCGGTTCAGCGGAAGCCGATGCAGCGCGGCGCGCAGGTTCTCGCCGATCTTGCCGGTCACCTTCTCCGCGTTGGCGATGACGGCATCGAGCGTGCCGTACTCCGCCAGCCACTTCGCCGCCGTCTTCGGCCCGCACTTGTCGACGCCGGGCACGTTGTCGACGCTGTCGCCCATCAGCGAGAGGTAATCGATGATCTGGTCGGCGCGCACGCCGAACTTCTCGACGACGTCGGCATCGCTCGCGAGCTTCGAGCCGCTCATGGTGTTGGTGAGCGTGATGCCGGGGCGCACCAGCTGGGCGAAGTCCTTGTCCGAGGTCGAGACGGTCACTTCGAGACCTTGGGCCGCACCTTGCACGGCCAGCGTGCCGATCACGTCGTCGGCCTCGACGCCGGGCACGCGCAGGATCGGGAAGCCCAGCGCCTCGACGATGGCGATCATCGGCTCGACCTGCGCGCGCAGGTCATCGGGCATCGGTGGGCGGTGCACCTTGTACTGCGGGTCGAGTTCCTCGCGGAAGGTCGGGCCGGAGGCGTCGAGCACGAAGGCGGCGTGCTCCGGCCCCTCCTTCAACGTGGCGCGCAGCATGTTCACCACGCCGAACAGGGCGCCCGTGGGCGTGCCGTCCGGCCCGGTCAGCGGCGGCAGGGCATGGAAGGCCCGGTAGAGGTAGGACGAGCCGTCGATCAGGACGAGGCGAGGCATGGACGGCTCCGGTTCGGCATGGCCGGCGATTGTATCGGCCTCGCCCACGGTGCGATCCTCGCGCGTCGCGAACCGCGGGAGGGCGCATGGGCGGTATTCAGAAGATCATCGACGGGACCAGCGAGGCCTGCGGCCATGTCGCCGCGCTGGCGGCGACGATCCTGGTGGCACTCACGGCCGGCCTCGTCCTTGCGTTCAGCCTCGGGGTCGGCTCGGTGAAGGTGCAGGACCTCGTGCTATGGCTCAACGCCGGCATGGTGATGCTCGGGCTGGGCTACGCACTGAAGCACCGCGCGCACGTGCGCATCGACGTGTTCTCCTCGCGCTGGTCGGCGCGCACGGTGGCGCGCGTCGAGGTGCTGGGCATCGCGCTGCTCCTGCTCCCGTTCTGCGCGGCGCTCGTCTGGTTCAGCCTCGACTACGTCGCGATGAGCTGGCGGATGGGCGAGCGCTCGGGCAGCACGGGCGGCTTGGCCGGCCTGTATCTCGCGAAGACGCTGCTGCCGGCAGGCGCCGCCCTGCTGGCGCTGCAAGGGATCGCGGAAGCGCTGCGTTCGCTGCCTGTCGCCCTCGGCCGCGAAGCGCAGGCGAACGCCGGGGAGCCGACGGCATGAGCCTGCACGACCAACACATCCTGATGCTCGTCCTGCTGCTGCTCGGCCTGTGCGCGGGCCTCGCCAGCGGCTTCCCCGTGGCGTTCGTGATCGGCGGCGTGGCCCTGCTCCTCGCCGGCCTCGGCACCCTGCTCGGCAACTTCGATCCGAGCTTCCTGCAGGCGCTGCCGAACCGCCTGTTCGACACGATGACCAGCCAGACGCTGCTGGCCGTGCCGCTGTTCGTCTACATGGGCGTGATGCTGGAACGCAGCCAGCTCGCGGAAGCCCTGCTCACCCGCGTGGCGGCCCTGTTCGGGCAGCGCCGCGGTGGGCTCGTCGTCGCGGTGATCCTCGTGGGCGCGATCCTCGCGGCCAGCACCGGCATCGTCGGTGCCACGGTGGTGACGATGGGCCTGATCTCGCTGCCGGTGATGCTGCGCGCCGGCTACGACCCGAAACTCGCCACCGGCGCCATCGCCGCCTCCGGCACGCTGGGCCAGATCATCCCGCCGTCGATCGTGCTGGTGCTGCTCGGCGACCAGCTCGGGAACGCCTACCAGCGTGCCCAGCTCGCCGCCGGCAACTTCGCACCGGAGACCGTGTCGGTCGGCGATCTTTTCGCCGGGGCCCTGCTGCCCGGCCTGGGGCTCGTGGTGCTCTACCTCGGCTACGCGCTCTATGTGGCCTGGCGCCATCCGGAACGCGCCCCCGCCCTGCCCGACGCCGTGCGTCCCTCGCTGTTCGAGGTCGCGCGCGACGTGTTGCCGGCACTTGGCCTGATCGTGCTGGTGCTGGGCTCGATCCTCGGGGGCTTTGCCACACCCACCGAAGCCGCCGCGGTCGGCGCAGTCGGTGCCAGTTTGTTCGCCGCGATGCGCGGGCGGCTGTCGTTCGCGCGCCTGCACGAGGTCGCGCGGGAGACCGTGAAGGTCAGCGCGATGGTGTTCGCCATCCTCTTCGCCGCGGCGCTGTTCTCGCTGGTCTTCCGCGGCTACGGCGGCGACGAGCTGGTGCACGAACTCCTGACCGGCCTGCCGGGCGGCGCGAACGGCGCGGTGCTGCTGGTGATGCTGCTGATGTTCCTGCTGGGCTTCGTGCTCGACTTCATCGAGATCGTCTTCATCGTCGTGCCGATCGTCGCCCCGGTGCTGTTCGCCCTTGGCGTCGATCCGGTGTGGCTGGGCGTGATGATGGCCATCAACCTGCAGACGAGCTTCCTGACGCCGCCCTTCGGCTTCGCGCTGTTCTACCTGCGCGGCGTCGCGCCACCAAGCATCGAGACGATGGCCATCTATCGCGGCGTGGTGCCCTTCATCGGCCTGCAGCTCGCGATGCTGCTGATCCTGTGGTTCGTGCCGGAGCTGGCGACCTGGCTGCCCGGCGTGCTCTACGACTGATCAGGCCGGCCCGCCCACGCGGGCACTTACGTCAGCCGCGCTGCGCCTTGATGTTGGCAACGACGTCTTCGAAGGGCGCCGGGCGGCCCAGCAGGTAGCCCTGCAGCTCGCCGCAGCCGTGTTCGGCGAGCCAGTCGCGCTGCGGCTCCGTCTCGACACCTTCGGCCACGGTGTCGAGGCCGAGGCTGCTGGCGAGCAGGATGACCGACGCGCAGATCGCCTCGTCGTCCGGGTCGCCGCCGAGGCCGCGCACGAAGCTGCGGTCGATCTTCAGGCGTTGGATCGGCAAGCGCTTGAGGTAGGACAGCGAGGAGTAGCCGGTGCCGAAATCATCGACCGCGATGCCGACGCCCAGCTTCGCGACGCGACGCATCTGCTCGATGGTGCTTTCGGCATTCACCATCAGCACGCTTTCGGTGAGTTCGAGCTCGAAGGCGCCGTGGGGAAGCGCGAACTCGGCGACGATGGCTTCGATGTCATCGAGCAGGTTGTGGTGCAGCTGCGTGGCCGACACGTTCACCGAAAGACGAACGTCGCCCAAGCCCTGCGACACCAGCTCGGCGTGGCGACGCGCGGCGTCGCGAAGCACCCAGCGCCCGACCTCGACCATCAGCCCGCTTTCCTCCAGCGCGTCGATGAAGTGCCCCGGCGCCAGTAGGCCGCGCTGCGGATGGCGCCAGCGCAGCAAGGCTTCGAGGCCCTGCGCGCGGCCATCCCAGCGGAACTGCGGCTGGTAGTGCAGCTCGAACTCCTGCCGCTCAACGGCCTCGCGCAGCTGCGAGATCAGGAACAGGCGCTCGGTGGCGCCCTGGTCGAAGGCCGGCTCGTAGCCAACGGCGCAATTCCGTCCGCGGGCCTTGGCCTGGTACATGGCGATGTCGGCGCGCTGCAGCAGGATGCCGGCCTCGTCGCCATGCTGCGGGCAGCGCGCATAGCCGATGCTGGCGGTGACGTAGTGCATCGAGCCGGCCAACTCGACCGGGCGGCGCAACGCCTCGGTGATGCGGTCGACGACGCGCAGCACGTCGGTCTCCACTTCGCCGAGCAGCAGCACCACGAACTCGTCGCCACCGAAGCGCGCGACGGTGTCGGTCTGCCGCAGGCAGCCCTGCAGGCGGCGCGCGACGGTACGCAGCAGCTCGTCGCCGGCGGCATGGCCCAGCGAGTCGTTCACCAGCTTGAAGTTGTCGAGGTCGACGAACAGCACCACCAGGTTCAGGCCGAAACGCTTGCTCTCGCGCAGCGCCTGCGCGAGGCGGTCGCGGAACAGCTGGCGGTTCGGCAGCGTCGTGAGTTCGTCGTGGGTGGCGCGATGCGCGAGCGCCTGCTCGGTGGCCACGCGCTCGCTGACGTCGATCTGCGAACCGACGTAGTGGGTGAGCACGCCGTTCGCGTCGCGCACCGGCGAGACGACCAATTCGATCCAGTAGGCGCTGCCATCCTTGCGGAAATTGCGCAGCAGCACCTGGCCATCGCGGCCTTCGCGCAAGGAATGACGCAGGGTCTCCAAACCCGGCTGCTCGCGCTCGGCGCCCTGCAGGAAATTGAGGTTGCGGCCCAGCAGCTCGGCGGCGCGGTAGCCGCTCATGGCTTCCAGCGCGGCGTTCACGTACACGGTCGGCCAGCCGGCCTGCCGGACATCGACGATGGCCACGCCGGTGGTCGTGGCGTCGAGCGCTCGCTTGAGCAAGGCGAGGCGATCGATGGCGCCGAGTTCCTCGCTGATGTCGGTGACGCCGCCGATGGCGCGCACCGGATGGCCAGCCGCGTCGCGCAGGATCATCAGGCGGTCGCGGGCGTGGCCCGTGCTGCCGTCCGGCTTGTCGAACCGGTAGGCGATCTCCCACTCGACCATGCCGGTGTTCAGGGCCTGCGCATAGCCCTGGCGCACGCGCTCGCGGTCCTCCGGATGGACCTTGGCGAGCCAGTCGGCGATCTCGTGCGCTGCCGCATCGGCAGGCAGGCCGAACATGCGGCAGAAGGCCTCGCTGCGCCACAAGGTGTTGCGCTCGAGATCGGCGTCGTAGATGCCGTCGCTGGTGGCGCGGGCAATGAGTGCGAAGCGCTCGCGCTCGCGGGCCTCGCGCCGCCGGGCGCGCCACAGCGCCAACAACGCCACGCCCATCGCCAGGAGCAGCGCGAGGATGGCGAGGGTGGACGGTGAAGCGCTTGCAGGCATGGCGGCTCCGAGGGGACGCCGTCAGCCTACCAGCGTCACCCCCGGCAGGCCGAGCACGTAGTCGGCGCCCATCAGCATCGACGGGGTCTTGAAGCCGGGCTCGGCGCCGCCCTCGAGCAGGCGCTGAGTGATGCCCAGCGCGGCCGTCACCGTCAGGTCATAGCCGTTCGGCGTGCGCAGCTGGCGCTTCAGTTCGCGGCCATCCGCGGTGCGCGCTTCACCCCACACCAGCGTGTCGGTCTTGCCGCGCTTCGACTCCGAAGGGCCACGCACGCTCTTCTCGACGCGGGCCTTCATGAAGCGCTGCACCGGGCCGAGGCCCAGCAGGGGCCGGACAAGGCGCAGGCGCCGGACGCGACCGATGACGGCCGGCGGCACCGCCATGTAGACCTCGATGTCCGGGATGCCGGTGCTCACGTAGGCCGTGTAGACATCGCCCCACGGGATGGTCATGGCCGTGCGGGGCTCGCCGTCGCGATCGAAGGTGCGGCTCTTCCACGCCAGCGGCACCGTGGTCATCTGGCCGCGGATGCGGGCGCGGCCGCCCTTGCCGAGGCCCTCGACACTGGTCTTGGCCGTTCCCGGGCTGGGGCCGCCGCCGGCTTCGAAGGCGAGCACGAGCGAGGTGGCATCGGGCAGGTCGCGCTTCAGCTGCGCCGCGAGGCAGTCGGTGGGCACCACGTCGAAGCCGGAACCCGGCAGCACGACGATGCCGGCCGCCTTCGCCCGCGCATCCTGCTGGTGGCAGTGCGCGAAGACGTCGATCTCACCGGTGATGTCGAGGTAGTGCGCCTTCCCGCGCAGGCAGGCCTCGAGCATCGGGGCGCAGGTTTCGGAGAACGGCCCCGCGCAGTGCAGCACCAGCGTGACGCCGCGAAGGCCCAGGTCGAGCGCAGCGGGCTCGAGGCCGAACACGCGCACCTCGAGGCCGCCGAGCTCGCGCGCCATCGCCTCGAGCTCCTCGCGGCGGCGGCCGGCGAGGATGGGCTTCATCCCGCGCGCCACCGCTGCCTTCGCCATCAGGCGGCCGGTGTAGCCGTTCGCGCCGTAGATCATCCACGTCATCGCATCGTCTCCGTCAGCCGCGGCGCATCGCGCCGGCGGTTTCCATCAGCTTCTTGAAGTACCAGTTCGGGAACCAGCGCTTGAGGCGCCAGCGCATCGGCTCGTGCTTCGTGGGCAGCACGAGGAAGGTGCGGGCCTGCAGGGCGGCGTAGGTCGCGTCGGCCACGGAATCGAGGGTGTCCGGGCTCTTGTCCATCATCCGCGAAGCCATGCCGCGCACCTTGGTGTCGCCGTGGAAGTTCTCCAGCAGGTTGGTGCGGAAGAACGCCGGGCAGAGCACCGAGACATCGACGCCGGTGCCGTGCATCTCGGCGCGCAGCTGCTCCGAGAAGGCCACCACGCCGGCCTTGGCCACGCCGTAGCTCATGATGCCGGGCGCACCGGCAAGGCCGGCGAAACTGGCGGTGCTGACGACGTGGCCACGGCCGCGCTCGACCATGCCGGGCAGGAAGGCCAGCGTGCCGCGGACAACGCTGAGCAGGTCCACCTCGATCAGCCGCCGCCACTCGGCCATGTCGGTGCTGAGCAGCGCGCCGCCGCTGGCGATGCCGGCATTGTTGACGAGCACGTCGACACCGCCGACGGCCGCGTCGACATCGGCCTTCAGCGCGTCGATGGAGGCGTCGTCACCGACATCGGCCTGGAAGGCAAGGTGGCCGTCACCGGGCAGGCCCGACGCGGCCGCCTGCGCCCGCGCGGAGTCGAGATCGACGCAGAGCACGCGTGCCCCGTCGCGGGCGTAGCGCTGCGCAAGGGCGAGGCCAAGCCCGCTGCCAGCGCCGGTGATGAGCACGCGCGGGCGCGTGGTGGAGGCGGGGTTCGTCGAGCCAGCAGCCATCGGCAGTCCGTACGCAGGGGTGTGGTAGGTTCACGAGCGTAACGCACTGCGCCTTGCCTGATGGAGTGAATGATGAGTGACACCGCCTCGAACGCCGCTTCGGCCGCCGCCCTGTTCTCGTTGGCCGGTCGCACGGCCCTCGTCACCGGCGCCTCGCGGGGCATCGGCGAATCGATCGCCCACCTGCTCGCCGCGCAGGGCGCGCACGTCATCTGCACCAGTCGCAAGGTCGAAGCCTGCGAGGCGGTGGCCGAAGCCATCCGCGCGGCGGGCGGCAGCGCCGAGGCACGCGCCGTGCACATCGGCGACCCGGCCGCGATCGAAGCGCTGTTCGCCGCCCTAGACGCCGAAGGCAAGACCGTCTCGCTGCTGGTGAACAACGCCGCAGCCAACCCCTACTTCGGCCCGATGCTCGACATGGACCTCGTGGCATACGAGAAGACCGTGGAAGTGAACCTGCGCGGCTACTTCTGGGCCACGGTGCAGGCGGCGAAGCGCATGGCGAAGGCCGGCGGCGGCAGTGTCGTCAACGTCGCTTCGGTGAACGCGAAGCGCCCGGCCCCCGGCCAGGGCATCTATTCGATGACCAAGGCCGGCATCGTCAACATGACGGAAGGCTTCGCCAAGGAACTCGCGGCGCAGAAGGTGCGCGTCAATGCGGTGCTGCCCGGCCTCACCGACACCAAGTTCGCCAGCGCGATCACCGGCAACCCGAAGATGATGGGGATGATGAGCCAGCTGATCCCGCAGGGCCGCGCCGCGCAACCCGACGAGATCGCACCGGCGGTGCTGTTCCTGCTCAGCGACGCCGCGAGCTACGTGACCGGCACGACGCTGACCGTGGACGGCGGCTACCTCGCCTGAAGGCGCGTCGCGTCGCCGCGACGCGCCACGGCACTCACCAGTCGTAGCGGCGCTCGAACGTGGCGACGCTGCCGTCGGCGCGGGTCAGGGTGCGGGCGTAGAGCTCGCGCGGGCCGAGGTCGTCGTCGACGAAGCCGTGCACCGTGACGGTCTCGCCGACGTCGGCCGGCACCCAGTTCGGGCCCACGTACACGCGGATGCTGCCGGTGGCGTCGGCGAGGCGGAACTCGTCCTCGTCGGTGATGCGCTCGACGGTGCCCTTGACGGTGACCATGCTGCCGCGCTGCGCGTCGGCGATCGGGGTGATGCGCTCGGCGGCAACGGCGAGGGCCGGCACGAGGGCGAGGAGAAGAGCGGCGGCGAAGGACTTCATAGCGGGACTCCGGCAGTGAGGGGGGTGGGGTGCCGGAACCTCCGGCGCCATCCACGGAAGCCATGCTGGAACACGCCCCTGACGCGAACCTGACGGGCTTCAGCGCTCCCTGAACCGGAGCACGAACGCCGCGCCGCCGTCGGCCGGCGAATCGATGAGCACCTCGCCGCCCTGCGCACGCTGCACGCGCTCCACGATGGCAAGGCCGAGGCCCGCGCCACCGGGCGCGGCATCGGCACCCCGCCAGAAGGGCTGGAACAGGGAGCGCCCCGCGCCGGGTGGAAGGCCCGGGCCGCGATCGCGGACGCGCACCTCGGGGCCGGGCCCGACCGTGACGTCGACCACGCCCGCCCCGCCGTGCACGATCGCGTTCTCCACGAGGTTGGAGAGCGCGAGCTCGAGGGCGTCGGGGTCGGCGGCGACGATGATCGGCACCGCCGGCAGTTCGAGGGCGAGTTCCACCCCGCGCAAGGCGGCGAACGCGGCCAGCGCGGTGGCGACGCGCGAAGCCCCCGCACGCAGGTCCGCGCGCACGGACTCGTCGACCTGCAATGCATCGGCATTCGCCGAGGCGAGCACCTGGCGCACCGTGCGCGAGAGCGCGACCACGTCGGCGCGCAGTTGGTCGGTCGCGGGCCCGGGAGGAAGCGCATCCAGGCGCGCGGCGAGGACCGCCACCGGCGTACGCAAGGCGTGGGCGGCCTCCGCGGCGCGGCGCTTTTCGGCGGACAACGCGTCGTTCAGGCGATCCAGCGAGAGACGCGTGGCGTCGACGAGGTCGATGATCTCGGAGGGCAGGTCGGCGGCCGGCAAGGGCGCGGGCAACTGGCCAGGGCGAATACTCCGCGCCCAGCGCGCCGCGGCCGTGACGGGCGAGAGGCCGCGGCGGATCAGCACGGCATTCGCAGCGATGAGCAGCACGACCACCGGCACGATGGGCAGCCAGATGTGGTCGACGAACTCCGCGAGCAGTGCGCGCGGCAGCAGGTGTGCGGGGTCCTCGTGCATCACGAAGACGAGGCGCAGCTCGCGCCCCCCCAACGTGGCCTTCTTCGAGGCGATCAGCAGCGAGCGCGAACCCGACTTCCGGTGGGCGAGCCAGTCGTCGGCGAAAGCGGCTTCCTCGAAGGCGCGCCGCGGCACGAGGCCGGGATTCGCCGCGTCGAGCACACGCCCTTCCGCATCCGCCACGACGAAGGCGTATGCCTCGGGATGCGCCTCGTACAGCGCCCGCGCCGACGCCTCGACGCGCCCCTCGGCGGGGTCGAAAGCCTCGGACACGAGGCCCAGTCGATGCTCGACGACTTCGCCCTCCATCGCTCGGCGGTCAAATCCGTAGTAGAGACCCACGGCCAGCATGTTGACGACCAGCGCCGCGCCGGAGATCGCGAACAGGCGGGTCGTGAGGCGCGAGGCGAGCGAACGCGGCGATGCGCTCATGGCGCGACCTCCTTCACCAGCATCCAACCAAGACCGCGGACGGTCACGATCGGCAGCGGACAGCCGACGGCGGCCAAAGCACGGCGCAAGCGCGACATGCCAGCCTCGAGGGCGTTCGGCCCCACCTCATCGTCGAAGCCGTAGATCGCCTCCTCGAGGGCGCCGCGCGCCACCACCCGGCCCGCCGCTCGCATCAGTTGCTCGAGGATGGCCGTCTCGCGACGTCCGAGCATCACGGGGCGGCCATCGGCCACCACGCTTCGATTCACCGTGTCGAACGCGATCGGGCCCACCTGCAGCGTGGTCGCGGCTCGCTCGCCGGGGCGTCGCAAGACGGCGCGGCAGCGCGCTGCCAGCTCCCGCATCTCGACCGGCTTGAGGATGTAGTCGTCGGCACCGCCATCGAGGCCGGCCAAGCGGTCCTCGAGCGCGTCGCGGGCGGTCAGCACGATCACCGGGACGCGACCGCCGTCGCGCAAAGCCGGCAACAGACGCAGGCCGTCGCCGTCCGGCAGCCCGAGGTCCAACAGCACCAGTCCGTAGTCGGCCGTGCTCGCCATGGCGCGTGCCTCGCGGGCGGTGCCGGCGTGATCGACGGTGAAACCTGCCCGGGCCAGGGCGTCGCCAATGGCCTCGGCAAGCGGTGGATGGTCTTCGACCAGAAGCAGGCGCATGTCGTTCCTCCTTGCGGCCAGCGTGCCGGCGGAGCCTGACACAGGCCTGACGTCCTGCAGGTCGACGAGACGCTAAGCTCGACCCCTCGCCCGCGATGCCGCCCCATGATCGACCTGCACTACTGGCCCACGCCGAACGCCCACAAGGTCACGCTGTTCCTCGAGGAAACCGGCGCGCCGTACACCCTGCACCCGGTGAACATCGGCGCCGGCGAGCAGTTCCGGCCGGAGTTCCTCGCCATCGCGCCGAACAACCGCATGCCGGCGATCGTCGACCACGCGCCGGCCGACGGCGGCGCACCGATCAGCGTGTTCGAGTCCGGTGCCATCCTGCTCTACCTCGCCGAGAAGACCGGGCGCTTCCTGCCGGCCGACCTGCGCGGCCGCACGGCCACGCTCGAATGGCTGTTCTGGCAGATGGCGGGCCTGGGGCCGATGACCGGCCAATACGGGCACTTCCACGTCTACGCGCCGGAGACGATCCCCTACGCGCAGGAGCGCTACGCCCGCGAGGCCCAGCGCCTGCTTGGGGTGCTGGACCGCCGCCTCGAGGGCCGCACCTTCCTCGCCGGCGACGGCTACACCATCGCCGACATGGCCTGCTACCCGTGGATCTCGCCCTACGTGAAGGCGCCGCTCGACCTCGAGCCGCATGCGAACGTGCGCCGCTGGCGAGAGGCCATCGCCGCGCGCCCGGCCACGGCGCGCGCCTATGCCGTCGCCAAGGACCCTCGATTCGCACGACCCGCCGAGCTCAGCGACGAGCAGAAGCGCATCCTGTTCGGCATCACGCCGAAAGCCTGATTCCTCCCGCCACGCACGACCACGACGGAACGCCGCGCATGCGCCTCCTTGCCACCCTCACCCTCGCCGCCTGCGGCGCCCTTGCCTCGCCCGCCATGAGCTCGACGCCCGCCCCGACCGCTGCCTCGCCTGCCGCCACGCCGCAGCAACTCACGCTCGAAGCCATCACTGGCGACACGCCGCTGTCCGGCCCCACGCTCGTGCAGCCGAGGTTCTCGCCGGACGGCGCGCGCATCACCTTCCTCAAGGGCAAGGCCGAGAACCGCAACCAGCTCGATCTCTGGGCCTTCGACGTGGCGACGAAGCAGGCCGCGCTGCTGGTCGACTCGAAGGCACTGCTTCCCGATGGCGAAGGCGAACTCAGCGACGAGGAGAAGGCGCGCCGCGAACGCCAGCGCACTGCGTCGCTCTCGGGCATCGTCGAGTACGCGTGGTTCCCCGATTCGCGCCGCCTGCTGTTCCCGCTCGGCGGCGAGCTCTACCTGTTCGACCTCGCCGCGCCGGACGCCGGCGCGCGCAAGCTGACCTCGGGCGAGGGCTTCGCCACCGATCCAAAGGTCTCGCCGAAGGGCGGCTTCGTCAGCTTCATCCGCGGCCGCAACCTGTGGGTGGTCGAGGTCGCGTCGGGCGCTGAAGCGCAGCTCACCGCCGACGGCAGCGACGTGATCGGCAATGGCGTCGCGGAGTTCGTCGCCGACGAGGAGATGAACCGCCACACCGGCTACTGGTGGGCGCCGGACGACAGCGCCATCGCCTTCGCGCGCATCGACGAGACGCCGGTGCCGATCCGCGAGCGCTTCGAGATCTACCCGGACCGCACCGAGGTCGTCCGGCAGCGCTACCCGGCCGCCGGCGAGGCGAACGTGCTGATCCAGCTCGGCGTGATCGCGCCGAAGGCCGGCGCCGACGTCCGCTGGATCGACCTGGGCGAGGAGAAGGACATCTACCTCGCCCGCGTGGATTGGGCCTCGCCGCAGCGCCTGCTGTTCCAGCGCCAGAGCCGCAACCAGCGCCTGCTCGCGCTGGTGGCAGTCGAGCTCGCCAGCGGCGAACAGGAGACCCTGGTCACCGAGCGCAGCGACACGTGGGTGAACCTGCACGAGCTGCTGCACGTCCTCGCCGACGGCAGCCTGCTGTGGGGCAGCGAGCGCAGCGGCTTCCAGCACCTCTACCGGATGGATGCCGATGGCCGCGATGCGCGCGCACTGACGCGTGGCAAGTGGATGGTGGAAGACCTGCTCGCGGTGGACGAGGCGCGCGGCGTGGTCTTCTTCAGCGGCACCAAGGACGGTGCATTGGAGCGGCATGTCTACCGCGTGCGCCTGGATGGCCGCGGCGAGCCGGAGCGGCTCACCCGCGACGCCGGCATGCATGCCGCGAGCTTCGATGCAAAGGCCGAGCGTTTCGTCTCGCTGTGGTCGAACGCCACCACGCCGCCGCAGACCCAGCTGTTCGATCGTGACGGTGCGCTGCTCGCCACCCTCGTCGAGAACACGCTCGCGGAAGGGCACCCCTACTTCGCCTACCGGGGCATCCACGCACCGGTGGAGTTCGGCACGCTGAAGGCCGCGGACGGCCGCACCGACCTGAGCTACAGCCTGATCAAGCCGCCGGGCTTCGACGCGCGGAAGAAGTACCCGGTCGTGGTCTACGTGTACGGCGGCCCGGCCGCACAGACCGTCACCAACAGCTGGCCCGGCCGTGGCGACCACTTCTTCAGCCGCTACCTCGCGCAGCAGGGCTACGTGGTGTTCTCGCTCGACAACCGCGGCACGCCGCGCCGCGGGCAGGCCTTCCTCTCGGCGCTGTACCGCCAGCAGGGCACGGTCGAGGTGGAAGACCAGCTCAACGGCATTGCCTGGCTGCGCGCGCAACCGTGGGTGGATGCGCGCCGCATCGGCGTGCACGGCTGGAGCAACGGCGGCTACATGACCCTCATGCTCTTGGCGCGTAGCCGCGGCGCCTATGCCTGCGGCGTTTCCGGCGCGCCGGTGACCGACTGGGCGCTGTACGACACGCACTACACCGAGCGCTACATGGACCTGCCGCAGGCCAATCCGGAGGGCTACGACAAGGCACGCGTGTTGGCGCACATCGAGGGCCTCACCGAACCGCTGCTGCTGATCCACGGCATGGCCGACGACAACGTGCTGTTCTCGAACGCGACCGTGCTGATGAGCGCCCTGCAGCAGCGCGCCCAGCCCTTCGAACTGATGACCTACCCCGGCGCGAAGCACGGCCTGCGCGGCGCCGATGCCCTGCACCGCTACCGGATGACCGAGGCCTTCTTCGGGCGCTGCCTGAAGTGACGTGGCGGGCGCACGCCGCCCGCTACAATCCGCGGCATGGACGTCTCCTTTCTCCTCGATGGGCTGAACGAAGCCCAGCGCGAGGCCGTTTCCGCGCCACCGGGCCACTACCTCGTGCTGGCCGGCGCCGGCTCCGGCAAGACCCGTGTGCTCACGCACCGCATCGGCTGGCTGCATGCCGTCGATGGCGTGCCGCTGTACGGCCTCCTCGCCGTCACCTTCACCAACAAGGCGGCGCACGAGATGCGCCACCGCATCGCCGCCACGCTGGGCGTCGAGACCCGCGGCCTGTGGGTCGGCACCTTCCATGGCATCGCCCATCGCCTGCTGCGCCTGCACTGGCAAGAAGCGGGGCTGCCCGAGGGCTTCCAGATCCTCGACGCCGACGACCAGCTGCGGTTGGTGAAGCGCGTCATCGCCGACCTCGACCTCGATGACTCACGCTTTCCGCCGCGGCAGGTCGTGTGGTGGATCAACGCCCGCAAGGACGAAGGCCAGCGGCCCGAGCACATCCAGATCGCCGGCGGCGACTACCTGGGCAAGGAGATGCTGCGCGCCTACGCCGAGTACGAGGTGCGCTGCCGGCGCGCCGGGCTCGTCGACTTCGCCGAGATCCTGCTGCGCGCGCATGAGACCCTGCGCGACCACGAGGCGCTGCTGGCGCACTACCAGCGCCGCTTCACCCACCTGCTGATCGACGAGTTCCAGGACACCAACGCCATCCAGTACGCCTTCGTGCGCCTGTTGGCCGGTGCGCGCGGCCAGGTCTTCATCGTCGGCGACGACGACCAGGCCATCTACGGCTGGCGCGGGGCCAAGGTCGAGAACGTGCAGAAGGTGCTGGCCGACTACCCCGGCGCCCGCACGGTGAAGCTGGAGCAGAACTACCGCAGCACCGGCACCATCCTCGCCGCCGCGAACGCGGTGATCGGCCACAACACCGACCGGCTCGGCAAGAACCTGTGGACCGAGGCCGGCGACGGCAACGCCATCGACGTCTACGCCGCGTACAACGAGATGGACGAAGCGCGCTACATCGTCGAGCGCGTGCGCCAGCACGTGGCCGCCGGCGGGCGGCTCGTCGACTGCGCCATCCTCTACCGCAGCAACGCCCAGTCGCGCGCCATCGAAGAAGAACTGCTGAAGACGCAGGTGCCGTATCGCGTGTACGGCGGCCAGCGCTTCTTCGAACGCATGGAAGTGAAGGACGCCCTCGCCTACCTGCGCCTGTTCGCCTCGCGCAGCGACGACGCGGCCTTCGAGCGCGCGGTGAACACGCCGCCGCGCGGCATCGGCGAGAAAACGCTGGACGAAGTCCGCCGCGCCGCCCGCGAAGGGGCCGAACCGCTGTGGAACGCCGCACGACGCCTTGCCGAGTCCGGCGCGCTGGCTGCCCGCGCGCGCAATGCACTGGCCGCGTTCCTCGACCTCGTCGATCGCTTGGCGGACGACGCCCGCGACCTCGACCTGCCGGCGCAGGTCGAGAAGGCCATCACCGACACGAAGCTGCGCGAGCACTACGACAAAGAGGGCAAGAACCAGCTCGATTCGCGCATCGACAACCTCGACGAGCTCGTTTCGGTAGCCAGCCGCTTCGCGCGCACCGAGGACGTCGACGCCGACATGCCCGAGCTGATCGCCTTCCTC
Organism: Silanimonas sp.; assembly: GCF_027531545.1. Taxonomy (GTDB): domain Bacteria; phylum Pseudomonadota; class Gammaproteobacteria; order Xanthomonadales; family Xanthomonadaceae; genus Silanimonas. Next base: position 515,413 of record NZ_JAPZSC010000001.1, read on the forward strand.
GGCTATGCCGCCCTCGAAGCGGGTGAATCACAGGCCGACGTCGGTAGCGATGCGGTGCAGCTGATGACCCTGCACACGGCGAAGGGCCTCGAATTCCCGTTCGTCACGCTGGCCGGTGTCGAGGAGGGCCTGTTCCCGTCGATCCGCTCCACCGAAGGCGACCGCCTCGCCGAGGAGCGGCGCCTGGCCTACGTCGGTATCACCCGCGCCCGCGAACAGCTGCTGATCACTTACGCCGAATCGCGCCGCCTGCACGGGCAGGAGCTGCTCGGCGCGCCTTCGCGCTTCCTGCGCGAGGTGCCCGAAGCCCTGCTGCGGGAGGTGCGGCCGAAGGTGGCGGTGTCACGTCCAGGCGGCACGAACGCCTGGGCCGGCGAGCGCGACGTGCAGTACGCCGACACCACGCCATTGAAGGGCTTCAAGCTCGGCCAGCGCGTCAAGCATCCGAACTTCGGCGTGGGCGTGCTGAAGAGCGCCGAGGGCAGCGGCAACCACGTGCGCGTGCAGGTCGATTTCGAGAACGGCGGCGCGAAGTGGCTGGTGCTCGCGTATGCGCCACTGTCGGCAGCCTGACGGCTGCCGCGGCGCCGCTCTCGGCGGCCTGATCAGCGCCCGTCGGGCGCTCCCACCACGCCGTCCAGTCGACCACGGATCGCCTCGTCGGCCTTCGCATCGGCATTGAGCGCCGTGTACTCGACCCGCGAACGGAAGCCCGGGCCCAGCGCGCGCCCGGCCGGGCCGAAGGCGCGCACGCTGAGCTGGCCGATGATCATCTCGGTGCTGCGGCCGTAGAACTGCAGCTGCTGCGTGCCGGTCTGGTCGAAGCTGACGCGGATGATGCGGTCGGCGCCGTCGGGGTTCTCGGTGAGCTGCCAGCCGGCGTTGCTCGCGCGATCCTCGATGGCCTGCACCACGGGGATGATGATCGACGGGTCGCCGCTACCGACCACCGCCACGACGGTGGCCGCACGCGCTGCGGCACGGCGCTCTTCGCGAGCCTCCTGGCGGGCGTCGCGACCTTCGGCGACGGGCGCCGGGTCGGCACTGGCCGTGGCGGCCACGGCATCGACCGGAGGTGCGACGGTGTCGGTGGGCGGCGGCGTGGTGGTGGCCGCGGCGTCATCGGCCGTGGCGACCGCCGTTCCGGCGACGCCTGCCGCGACCCCGGTGGCGAGCGCGGTATCGGCGCCCGCCTCGCCGTTGGCGGTGGGCGTCGAGTCGTCCGGCGTCGGCGCGTTGCCCTCGCCGATCGCGGCGACGGCGCCCTCGCTGGTGTCCGCGGGCGCACCGAAGTAGCGGTAGGCACCGAACGCCGCCGCGCCGAGCACGCCGAAGAGCAGCACGCCGGCCACGACCATGGGTGCCTTCGAAGGCGCGCTGCCGCGCACTGGCGCCGGTGCGGGCGGTGGCGAGCCCCCGGGGATCGTCGGCGGCTCGCTCGGGCCCGCCGCGTTGGACGGGCTGGAGCCGACGACCGGCGGCGGCGTCGGGCGGCGCTTCGCGGTGGGCGTGGTCGGCGGTGCCGAGTACAGCGTCGAGGCCGCGCCGCTGGGCTTGCGGACCTGCAGCCCGAGCTGCGTTCCCTTGCCGGCGACGAGCGGGTGCAGCTCGAGGTCGTCGATCAGGTCGGCGGCGCTCTGGTAGCGGTCGGCGGGGTCCTTCGCCACCAGTTTGGTGAGGATGGCCGCGGTGCTGACATCGACTTCTTTGTTGATCCCGCGGATGTCCGGGATCTCGGCCTGCACCACATCGAGCATCAGCTTCAGCGGCGACTCGTCGGAGAACGGCAGCCGTCCGGTGAGCGACTCGAACATCACGATGCCCAGCGCGAACAGATCGGAGCGCGCGTCGACGGACTTGCCGAGGCAGATCTCCGGCGACAGGTAGCCGGGCGTGCCGACGAACTCGCCGGTGCCGGTGAGCTTGGCGTCGAATTCCTGGCGCGCGAGCGCGATGCCGAAGTCGGCGATCTTCACCCGCCCGCGCAGGTCGAGCATCAGGTTGGCCGGTTTGATGTCGCGGTGCACCACGCCGCGCTCGTGCGCGGTCTGCAGGCCGCGCGCCGTCTGCAGCAGGATCTTCAGAACATCGGGAATGGGCAGCCGGCCTTCGCGCTTGATCAGCTGCGAGAGGCTCTCGCCCTCGACGAACTCCATCGCGAAGAACGGCTGGTTGTTCTCCTGGCCGATGAAATAGACCTGGATGATGTGCGGATCGTTGAGTGCCGCCATCGAGCGGGCTTCGCGCAGGAAGCGCTCGACGAGGTTGTGGTCGTGCGCGAGCGCGGGCGAGAGCTCCTTGATCGCGACGTAACGCGTCAGCGCCGGCTCGTAGCCCTTGTAGACGACGCCCATGCCGCCACGGCCGAGTTCGGCGACGATTTCGTAGTGCCCAAGGCTTTCTTTCATGGTGGTGCGTCCGACGCGTCAGGGGGATGGGCGAATCCTACGCCCTCGGGGCGGGCCTGCAACGCGGCCACGACGGGCGCCGTTGCTACACTCGGGCGATCGAACTGGAGGGGCAACGATGAAGCGTCGCGACATCCTGAAGGGCGTGGGCATTGCGGCGGCTGCGGCAGGGCTCGCAGCCTGCAGCCAGTCCGGCCAAAACACCGGAGCGGCGGTCGCGGACGAGGGCCCGCGGCAGTGGAAGATGGTGACGAGCTGGCCGACCAATTTCCCGGGCCTGGGCACCGGCGCGGCGCGGCTGGCCGAGCGCATCACCCAGGCGACGGGCGGGCGCATCACGGTGAAGGTCTTCGGCTCGGGCGAGCTGGTGCCACCGTTCGAAGTGTTCGACGCCGTCAGCCGCGGCACCGCCGAGATCGGCCACAGCGCCGCCTACTACTGGAAAGGCAAGGCCCCGGCGGCGCCGTTCTTCTGCGCCGTGCCCTTCGGCCTGAACGCGCAGGAGATGACGAGTTGGCTGCGCGTCGGCGGCGGCCTCGAGCTGTGGCGCGAGCTGTACGCGCCGTTCAACCTCGTGCCCTTCCCGGCCGGCAACACCGGCGTGCAGCTCGCCGGCTGGTTCCGCAAACCCATCAACGGCATCGGCGACCTGCAGGGCCTGAAGATGCGTATCCCCGGCCTCGGCGGCGACGTGCTGCAGGCCGTCGGCGGCGTGCCGGTGAACCTGCCCGGCGCCGAGATCTTCAGCAGCCTGCAGAGCGGCGCCATCGACGCCGCCGAGTGGGTGGGCCCCTACAACGACCTCGCCTTTGGCCTGCATCGCGTGGCGAAGTTCGCCTACTACCCCGGCTGGCAGGAGCCCGGCCCCACGCTCGAGGCGATCTTCAACAAGGCCGCCTTCGACGCGCTTCCTGACGACCTGAAGGCCATCGTCGATGCCTGCTGCGCCGCGGTGAACGACGAGATGCTGGCCGAGTACACCGCGCGCAACCAGCAGGCGCTCGACAGCCTGGTGCGCGAGCACGGCACGCAGCTGCGCCGGCTTCCCGACGACGTGCTCGGCGCGCTGAAGCGGGCCGCCGACGATGTGCTCGACAACCTCGCCAACAGCGACCCGTTCGCACGCCGGGCGTGGAACTCGATCCGCGCGTTCCGCGCACAGGCGCAGGCCTGGCACTCGGTCTCGGAAGAGGCCTACTACCAGGCACGGCGATGAGCACCCGGCCCGCGGCGCTCGTGCTGCTGCTGGCCGGCCTCGCCGGCTGCGCGCCGGCGCCGGAGGGACGGGGCGGCGCGGACGCCAGCGTGGCGGCGCAGCACGCCGCCGTACGCGAGCGACTCGATCTCGATGACCGGCAGGCCTTCGACGACGCCATGCGCGGTTTCGTCGCCGCGCCCTCGGGCGTGGTGCGCGATGCAGCCGGCGAGGTGATCTGGGATTTCGCCGCCTTCGGTTTCGTCGACGGCGAAGCACCACCCACGGTGAACCCCAGCCTCTGGCGTCAGGCGCGGCTCAACAACCACGCCGGACTGTTCAAGGTGACCGACCGCATCTGGCAGCTGCGCGGCTTCGACATCGCCAACCTGTCGCTGATCGAAGGCGAGACCGGCTGGATCGTCGTCGATCCGCTGACCTCGCGCGAAACCGCCGCCACCGCGATGGCTTTCGCCCGCCAGCACCTCGGCGACCGCCCGGTGAGCGCGATCGTCTACACGCACAGCCACGTCGATCATTTCGGCGGCGTGCTGGGCGTGGTTTCGGCCGAAGAGGCCGCCGCCCGCGCCATCCCGGTGGTGGCCCCCGTCGGCTTCATGGAAGAAGCGACCAGCGAGAACGTGCTGCTCGGCGTGGCCATGGTGCGTCGCTCGGAGTACATGTACGGCAAACACCTGCCGCGCGATGCCACCGGCCTCGTCGACAACGGCCTCGGCAAGGCCGTGGCCTACGGCAGCATTGGACTGCTCCCGCCGACCCTCGTCGTCACGCAGCCCACCGAGGAACACGTCATCGACGGCGTGCGCTTCGTGTTCCACAACGTGCCGGGCACCGAGGCGCCCTCCGAGTTCACCTTCGCGCTGCCCGAACTGAAGGCCTTCAACGGCGCGGAGCTGGTCAGCCAGACACTGCACAACCTCTACACGATCCGCGGCGCGAAGGTCCGCGACGCGCTGCGCTGGGCCAACGACATCGACGCCACGGCCGAACGGCTGGGCGACGCCGAAGTGCTGTTCAACCAGCACCACTGGCCGGTGTGGGGGAATGACGAGATCCGTGGCTTCCTTGGCTCGCAGGGCGATGTGTACCGCTACCTGCACGACCAGACGGTGCGGCTGATGAACGCCGGGCTGACCGCGCCCGAAATCGCCGAGACGCTCGAACTGCCCGAGGCGCTCGATCGCCACCTCGCCACGCGCGGCTACTACGGCACGGTGCGCCACAACATCAAGGCGATCTACCAGTTCTACCTCGGCTGGTACGACGCGCACCCGGCCAACCTCGATCCACTGCCGCCGGTCCCCGCCGCGGAAGGCTACGTCGCCCTCGCCGGCGGCATGGGGCCGCTGCTGGACGCCGCGCGTGCAGCGCAGGCCCAAGGGCAGCACCGCTGGGCGGCGGAGCTGCTGAAGCACGCCGTCTACGCCGAGCCCGGCAACGAAGAAGCCCGCGGCCTGCTGGCCGTGAGCTTCGAACAGCTCGGCTTTGCCGCCGAAGCGAGCACTTGGCGCAATGCCTATCTGGCGGGCGCGCAGGAGGCTCGCGACGGCGCCCCGGCCAAGGGGTTCTCGCCGACGCGCATGCGCGAACTGCTGGCCCGGACGCCGGTGGAGCGCTTCCTCGAGCGAATGGCCGCGTCCATCGACGGCCCCGCGGCCGGCGACCTCGACCTCACGATCAACCTCGTGCTCACCGATCGCGGAGAAAGCCACGTGCTGCACCTGCGGAACGGCGTGCTGCGCCATCGCGCCGCACCGGAGGACCCGGCGGCCGACGCCACGCTGCGGCTCACGCACGCGGTGTTCCTCGACATGATGACGGGCCAAGCCGGCGCGGGCGCGCTGCTCACTTCGGACGAGGTCACGATCGAAGGCAGCACCCTCGACCTCGGCCGCTTCTTCAGCCTCGTCGAGAAGCCGCCGGGCAACTTCCCGATCCTGTCGCGCTGAGGGCGCGACGCCGACTCAGCCGAGCGTCACCATCGCCGGCGCGTGGTCGGAGGGGCGCTCCCAGGTGCGCGGCTCGCGGTCGATCGAGGCCTCGGTGCAGCGGCCGGCGAGCGCCGTCGAGAGCAGCACGAGGTCGATGCGCAAGCCGAGGTTGCGGCGGAAGCCCGCGGCCCGGTAATCCCACCAGCTGAACACGCCACCGTCCTCGTGCTGCAGCCGGTAGCTGTCGACGAGGCCGAGGTCGAGCAGCCGGCGCAGGGCGGCGCGCTCGGCGGTCGAGGTCAGGATGCTGTCGTCGTTCCAGGCCTTCGGATCGTGCACATCGCGGTCGTCGGGCGCGATGTTGAAATCGCCCAGCACCACGAGGTTCGGGTAGCGGGCGATTTCCTCCGCCAACCAACCGTGCACGGCCTCGAGCCAGCGCAGCTTGTAGTCGTATTTCTCGCTGCCGACGGCCTGGCCGTTGACCACGTACAGGTTGACGATGCGCAGGTCACCGACCGTGGCGGCGATCACCCGCTTCTGCTCGTCGGCGAAGCCGGGGATGCCGGCCTGCACGTCGCGCGGCGCGAGGCCGCTGGCGCTTCGCACGAGGATGGCAACGCCGTTGTAGGTCTTCTGCCCGGCGAACACCGAGCGGTAGCCCAGCGCGGCGATCTCGCTGTCGGGGAACCGGTGGTCCTCGAGCTTGGTTTCCTGCAGGCCGACCACGTCGGGCTGGCGGGAGCCGAGCCAGGCCAGCAGGTGCTCCTGCCGGGCGTTGAGGGAATTGACGTTCCAGCTGGCGATCTTCATGGGTGCGCCATCAAATTGATTTATCAGGGCTTTCTCTTTAGCGGACCTGTTGGATACCCCCATCCGCACCCCCGGATTGGCTGGGTGAAGCCAATGTCGCGAGAAGACGGCCCACGACGCTCGCTCCGCCCAGCACTCGTCGTCCTATTGTAGTTCAGACAGCACCATGCAGAACCAAAACAGCGGGCCCAACGTAAGCGCGATGACGACGAAACAGACGACACCCAAGGAATGGAACTCATTGCCGCAGTGGGTGAAAGAGGAGTGGGAACGTGGTCGCTTGGACAATGCCTTCCATCGGCCATTGATGCAGCGACTCGTCGACCATTCGGCGAGCATGGCGACGGTCTGGAAGCTGCTTGATTTGAAAAGGGATTCGTCCTCTCGGACGGGACCACTTGGCTCGCTGCTTTCCCTCATGCGTATCGCCAGCAGCGGAGTGGATCCTGGCAGTAACCGAAGTCGGGCAGACCGCCTCGCCATCGCCAGCGACATTCAAAAGCACGCCGAGGCGCTCATAAAGCAAATTGATCGAATCGGCAGCCCGTCGCCATTCGACACTTACCCAGTTCTCCTTGCAGCTTCAATGGATCACGCCGCCGCGAAGATCGCGGACTCGCATGTCACAACGGCGTTCCAAGCGGTGATCGACGAAATCGAATCGGGATCGATGGACCTGGAACTATCGGATACGGCCAGGAATCGGCTGATTGAAGAGATTGAGTACATTCGAAATGAGCTTGAAGTGAGGGTTCGTAGGCTCTACTCAGACCCCCGACCAGCGCTTCGGACTCTCTCCGACGGAGTTCAAAGGTGGGCGGAGGAAGCCACTTGGGGCCGATCGGAAAAGATCTGGTTTCTCGCCGAAGGCGTCGAACGCCTGCTGAAGGGACGCAACGACGCGGCCGCTGCAACGATCGCATCGGCGCTTCTCGATGAGGAGGTCACGCCCGACATGGTGAAGGGAGTCATGAGCCGCCGCGCTTAGTCAAAGCGCCGCACCTATGTCAAGGTCGCTTTTGTCGAAAGAATCGGAATTCTCGACCGTGCTTCGTGGCGAGTGAATCCATAGCGTTCTCCCTGAAGACCCAGAAGCTTCCGGGTCATTGAAGGCGACGTACGTCGCCGAAGGAGAACCACATGGATTCACCCTATACCTGCATGTTGCGGGTCACCGAAGTGTGCCGCCGAACCGGACTCAGCAAGTCACAGATTCACCGGATGGTGAACGACCTCACCTTCCCGGAGCCGATTCGCCTGAGCAAGCGAGCCGTTGCTTGGGTCTCGAACGACATCGAAGCATGGCTGCAAAACCGGATCAGCGCGGCTCGAAAGCCGGCCTGACGTGAGCATCCGGCTCATGAACCAAGCGTGGGAGCTATCGCTGCCACCCACGCCGAAGCTGGTGCTCTTGGCACTATGCGATTGGTCAAACGACCAAGGAATCTGCTTCCCCGCGGTGAAGACGATCGCGACGAAGACGAGCATCACAGATCGTCATTGCCAGCGCATTCTTTCGAAGCTTATCGCGAGCGGGCTCGTCTCCGTGATCGGAAACCACAACGGCGGTGGCGGGTCACGCCGATACCAGATCAACGTCGCCACATTGGCTGCGGGGCCGCCGAAAGAGGGGGGTGACAAATTGTCACCCGTGACCCCTCGGTCGCACGCCGGGGCGACAAATGCGTCCAGAAGGGGTGACGCCGGCGTCACCCGAACCAAGAGCATCCGTCAGATGGAACCACCACGGGAGATTGCTTCTTCGGACCAGCATCTCGATCTATCGCTCATGCCGCAGCTGACCGACGCAGAGAAGGTTGTCGTCGTCAGTCAATTGATCGGGCTTGAAACGCCGGTCCAACAGCAGCTTGTCGACGAGCTTGCAGGGGCCATTCGATCCGGAGCTCTCAAGGGCCCTTGGCCTTCCTGGTTCCGGGCCGTCGTCAAGAACGCTCGAAATGCGAGCTTCAGCCCAAACCACGCCATCAAGATTCAAGCAGAGCGCTCGCGGCGCCGGCGCGAATCGGAAGAGGCGGCCGAGAACAGGGAGCGCCGGAATCGATCGGAGACCCCAGAGTCCAGGGCGAAGGCCTTGCAAGCACTCAAGAAAGCTCGATCCGCATTGTTTGGCTCAGCTGAATGACATGCGCGAAGCCAGACCATCATTTCTGGGTATCGCAATCCGTGGTTGCAATCCGTCGATAGTTTTTGCGTTACAACGAGCCGTCGTTCGTGACGTGCGGCTAGAAAGGACCTCTCTAACGCCAATCACTCGGCTCGGCTGGGTCCATTAATCAGGAGCTCTCATGCACACGATCACCCGCGCAGAGCTTCGTGCTCTGCATCCCATGCCTGCCGGTCCCACGCTGGCCGAGCTCGAGGCCATCGACCTGCTGATGACTTGCGCCGAGAGTGATACAGGCCAGTCGCGGCGGTGCCGCGCCTTCCTGCTCGCGTGGTGGAACGCCGAAAGTTTCGGCGGCTTCGATCTGACGAACGTGTGGGGCCTGGATGACGAACTCGCAAACGCCTGCGCTGTTGTTTTCGGTCTCGTGACGCGCTGGCACTCCTGGCCCACCGATCTGCCGAGCGATCTGGCGAAGCGCTTCCGAGTTCTTGCCACGCGCACGTGGAACGAACGTAACCCTGATGCTGAGTAATGGATCCCGGCGACCCTACCCGCTTGAGCCATATCGGAGCGCCGCGCAACACATCCATCTCGCCATTGGTTTGGTGCATGCGGCGAGCGATCGCGCCCGAGGATCTGAACCTTTCCGCCATGGCGAAGAGCATGGGTGCGGCCGCCTCCGATGCAATCAGCTACGCGGAAGCAATGAGCACTGAAGAAGGGACATCCTCGATCGCGGAACATGCGCACCCGGAGACCCGGCGCACTAAATGAGCCCGATCTTCTAGTCGATTCCGGGCGTAACGCTTGTGGTGCAGCGATCCGCCTGACGCGCCAGATTCCAAGAGTAGTTTCTAGCGCCGACTCTAGACACCGTTCGCATCCGTAGGGTGATCAAGACGCCATTGTGGTCGCCGTGCTTCTTGGCCTCCACTGAGGCAAGCGTCGTTAGCCCATCGCCCTCCGTGATGGGATACGTCCCGTGGAAGTACGGCTCGTATCGCGCTTTGGCGACATCAGCGATTCTCTGCGCCTCGCCCTCGTCAGCTGCCAACACGACCCTCGAAAGGCGAGTAACAGAGAAACGCGCGGGCATGGCGGGATCGGCTAGGTCAGGAAGCAGCGTGACCTCAAATAGCGTGTACAAGCCCGAGGCGGTCTCGTATCTGCCCGTAAGCGTCAGTCCACCCTCAAACAGCGGATGACCGGCCCAATCATCCGGGCACACGTCGGCGTACCGATCTGCCACCTCAAAGATTCTGGGATCGAGCTGACGAACAACCAAAGCCTTCTGGAAGCTGTCATCCCAGAATCCGAAGACTTCCCGGTGTTCTGAACGAAATCGAGCCCAGCCGTCGTAACGGTACTGCGGGAGCTCTTCAAGCGGGAGAAATGAGAACCCTGCGATGTCTTCAAGGCGATCCCCGATGCAGACATCTGCAAAGCATGCATGGCCATTCTTCTCGAATGATCCCTCAGCTGGTCCCGCAGCCGCCTGCAGAATCAGGGGAAAACTCAGAAACGGCATCACCAGCAGCTTTGCGATCATCCTCACTTCGATCTCCTTGTATGGGTTTCCATAGCAGCGTTCCGCAGGAAGCGGACAAGAGCGGCAACGGAGGGCGATCAATGATGACCCGGGGATGCCAAGGCCCAAAGTTGGCGCCGTCCCGACGCCTCCCTTTTGCGCGGCGAAAGAGTGCACGTGGCACCCTCATTCACGTCACCTTAGCGTCGGGGCACAGAACTGTTAAGGCCAGCGAAGTGGGCTTTTTGAGCTTTATTGAGTTTTTCTGCCTCAACGCGCCGCCTATCGCATGTAAACGCTCTTGACCCACCGCCCCCGCCCATCTCCGTGTCCAAGATCATGGCTCACGGCGATCAGCGCCTCTCGCGCCGAGTAGCCGCTGTTGATGTATCCCGCCATCTGATCTTGGGCAAACGCGTACCGCGCCGCATGGGGCTGAATGCCCGATCGGAAGGCCCAGGAGTGGTAGATGCTCCGAGCCTGCTTCAGTCCGCCGGCCGGCGCCCCGTCAGCCCGAAGGACGAGGAATCCGCCGGACTTTTCGGCTGCGGCGATCGCACGATCAATCGCGGAGACCGCAAGGTCGACACCGAAGACCCTGACATCACGCCTCCGCCCGCCTTTGGTGCCCTCAATCACCAAGATCCGCCCGTCCCGGAGCAGTCCGGAACGCCACCGCCAGAGTGTGTCGAGCCGGGCATGGATCGCCTCATTGCCCCGGAGCCCCAAGTAGCGCTCGAGATCGATCAGGCAGCCCAAGCCCGATCGATTCAGCTCTGAAGCGCGGCGGAGGACAGACAGCCGGTCCGCATCGGGCATGGCGGTCTTCCGTCCAATCCGGACGCCTCCAGAGATCCCAAGCGCCTCATTGGATTGCTCCGGGGCATCCGCGACGGCCGCCCGTCCGACACCGCGAAGGGCGGACCGCAGGTGCGACAGTTCGTTCTGGAGGGTGCGAGGACCCGCCCCATCGGCCGTTCGCGAAGCGACATAGGCCTTGAGGTGTTTGCCAGCGATTTCCTCCGCGCCGAACAGATGGGTGTACCCGGAAGCAACCATCGAAGACGCAAACATCGACGCGGTGCGTTCTCTGGCCTCGCGAGTTAGGTGCGCACCGCCCTTACGATTCATCGCCGCCACTAGGGCGGATTTCAGCTCACTCTTCCTGCTCACAGCATTCTCCAGTTCTCATCCGCGCTGACGACTGAGGCGGCAGGCAAACGCCTGCCAGCACATCAGCCCTCAGCGCGGAAAAGATCCGGTGAGTAACGAGCCCCGCTGCCCACACGGACTTCTCCATGAAGGTGCGCCGCGTTTGCGGCAGTTGGGGCGACCCTTTCGGGCGGGCGTGATGTGCTCAAGGGGTCCTTGCTTCGGTCCAATGAATGCGGTCCGACCAAGGAGTGGTCCGTGTGTCACTGGCTCGAACGGACGCGAAGCAGCGAAGCCGTAGGCGCCTCAGATCGAGTAGAAGTTGCGTCACTCTCGCGATTCGCATCTGCAGAAAGTGAGCGGAAAGGCGCGCAACAGGGGCTTAGGCATGAGGGCCCAACCGTCCCCTTGTGGCAGAGGGCTCGGGAAAACCGATACCGCCGAGAAACACATGGTCGCTGTTGATCAATCACCAGCGCCGCGAGAACCAGGCCGGCGCGCCATTGAGCGCATTCGGCCTAAGAAACTACCCACCCACATGGCGGGCCTGAAATTCTTGGCTTAGGCGCCAAGATCGCCTGCAACGAATCGGAAGGTATCGGCGCTAGCGGCAGCTTCGCAAATCGATACCTATTTGGGATCAAGCGAACGCTCATGGGATGAAAAAAGTCGCCGGACCTGACCAGAACTGCGCAACGCTTTTGGCGAGACGAGGCTGCAGAGCTTGCCGATGCTTGGCGTCGCCAAAAGAGCGTAATTAGCCCATAGGCCATAGGCGGACGTACCGGGCGAAGCCAATCGCCGCCCGCCTCGAGCGAAACGTCGCTGGACGCTGAGCAACAAAGTGGCAACCTCGAATCAGCTGGTTGGATTGAATGGCGTCTCGACGGAGCAGCCGTGAGAACCAGGGGCCGGTGATGCGTATCCCCCAGGCGTTCTCGTGCGAAAGCCAGACCACTGATACGAGGTCGACAAGGCCAATGAGACGGAGAACGGCCGCATCTAGAGTTCCAATTAGCTTGTAGCCCATGCCGCCCCCCTATCGTTCGCAACAAGCCGCAGGGTTTCACGGCGCTTAAGGAAGGGAAGTTGGTCAATAAGCCTGTGAGGAACGAGGCGCCCGACGAAAGCACCGGGCCGTCGAGGTCACCTCAAGAGGTCCTAAGCACAGACGCCTCGCTCACACCGGGCCGCAGTGCGCCCCCGCCTGCCAGGCACACAGGCCCCAGTGCCGGCCGCTTGGCACTAATGCGAGCACCGCCTGAACCGGTTAACCTTTGACAGTAATCGCATTCATTCACCCCAGAACACCTAGAGCATCGATCACGGATGACAGTTCCCACGATTTTCGACGCATGCCAGCCCCGCGACGACGTGCGCGAGGGTCGAGTCAGCGATGCCGATCTTGCCGCTGATCTTGCCGCTGTCATCCGCGGGAAAGCGGTCCCGGACTACTCCGACCCTGCCCGATTCTTCGCCAACACTTATCCAACCCGCGGCCTCAAGAACCTGCTGGAGGCTGTCTGCAGGCGCCTCAGCGGCGCAGGCGGCGAAGCGGCGGCGGTGCTTCGGTTGGATACTTCGTTCGGCGGCGGCAAAACTCACGGTCTCATTGCACTGGTCCACGCGGCCGGAGGCATGAAGGGCGTTGCCCGGCCGGAAGAGTTCATCGACCCCGCCCTTCTGCCGGCGGGGCCCGTGCGGATCGCCGCGTTCGACGGCGAGAACGCCGATCCGGCCAACGGGCGATCCATGGGAGATGGCGTCCGTGCGCATACGCCGTGGGGTGAGATCGCCTACGCCCTGGCCGGCAAAGACGGCTTCGAGCGCGTACGCGCGAGCGACGAGCAGGCCGTTGCACCCGGTGCCGATACCCTGAAGGAGCTGTTCGGCAACCAGCCAACCCTGATCCTGCTAGACGAGCCGGCCATCTATCTGCGCAAGGTGCGAGGACTGCCCCACGGTGGGCGAGACCAGCTTGCTGCTTTCCTTACCTCGCTGATCAAGGCCGTCGAGTCCTCTCCCAACGTCTCGCTGGTCTTCTCGCTGGCGGTCGGCAAGGACGGGCGGGCATCCGACGCCTACGCTGAGGAGAACGATTTCTTGGCCAGCCGAATGGCCGAGATCGAGAGCGTCGCCGCACGAAAAGCAACGCTGCTCAATCCGACGGAAGACGATGAGACCGCGCTGGTCCTCCGGCGCCGGTTGTTCGCCCAGGTCGATCCGCATAAGGCTGCCGAGGTCGTCGCTGCTTACCGTGCCCTGTGGAGGCAGCACGCCTCTGCACTGCCGCCGACGGCAGCGGATGGCGACATCGCCGAGCAGTTCGAGCGCAGCTACCCACTCCACCCCGCGCTGCTGGACACTCTGACGCACAAGACTGCGACGCTGGGCACGTTCCACCGCGTACGCGGCATGCTTCGTCTGCTGGTCCGCACCGTCGCCCAACTCTGGCAGGATCGGCCAGCCGACGCCACGGCGATCCATCTTCACCATATCGATCCGGCCAATCCGGCGATCTACCAAGAGATCGTCACCCGGCTTCAGCAGCCTGAGTTGGTCCCGGCCATCCGCTCCGATGTCGCCGGTGAAAAGGGCCAGTTCGCGCTCGCCCAGCAGATCGACAAGGCGCAGTATGCCGGCTTGCCGCCCTATACCGCCTATGCGGCACGCACGGTTCTGGTTCACACGCTAGCGTTCAACTCCGATCTGCGTGGCGTCAATGCCGACGAACTGCGGCTGGCGATGTTAGGTCCAACGTTGGATGGCGCCTTCATTGACGACGCACGGACCCGCTTCCGTGACCAATCCGCCTATCTCGATGATCGCCCCAACGCACCGCTTCGCTTCCTCTACGAGCCGAATCTCACCCAGCTCGTACGCCGCGAAGAGCGCAACGTCGATCGCGAAGAGATCCGCGCCGCGCTGCAGGACGAGATCCGACGGATCTTCGGCGGCACAACCCTAGACTTGGTGCCGTTCCCGGCCGGACCTTGGGACGTTCCGGACGAGGTCGGGGGAGGCGCGCCTCGCCTAGCGCTGATCAACCACGAGGCGGACACGGTGGTCCCCGGGCAGGAAGGCCTCCCCGATCGTGTTCAGGAAATCTTCGAGCGCAAGGGCAACTCAGGCAGCTTGCGAATGCAGCGCAACAACCTCGTATTTCTGGTTGCGGACGAGGGTCGCGTGCCGCTCATGGTCGAGCGCATGATGCGGCGACTTGCCCTGCAGCAGATGACGCGCAACGAGCGCATCCGCGAGCTCCCTGAGCACCACCAGGCCAAATTGCGCGAATGGCAGGAGCGGTCCCGCCACGAGCTAGCAGTCGCCGTGGCGCAGTGCTACCGGAATCTCTATTACCCGGCCCGCAATCGCGCTGCGGGCGCGAACGTCGATCTGGCCCACTCGGTCATCGACCTTGGCACGGCGTCTGATCGGCCCGGCGCGGGCCAGCAGCAGGTACTGACGGCGCTGCGCGACCTCAACAAGCTGCGCGGCGTTGAGGATGCGCCGGAGTCGCCGGCCTACGTGCGAGATCGTACACCGCTCAAGCGCGGCCAGATCAGCACGGTCGACCTGCGCAACGAGTTCCGCAAGGACCCAGCGCTCTCAATCCTGCTCGGCGACGATGCCTTCATCAAGCTGGTTCGCACCGGCGTCGAACGTGGCGACTACATCTATCGCCGAGGAGACTTGGTCTACGGCCAAGGCGATCCCGCCGCGCAGATCATGATCGACGAGCAGTCCTTCGTGCTCACCCGCGCATTCGCCGAGCAGAACGGGCTTTGGCCTCGCAAGCCGGTCGGGAGCGAGCTTTCGCCAGGCCAAACGGCGCCAACGCCTGCGGGCGCATCGCCGTCTGGTGGCTCAGCGCAACAGCCGTACTCATCGCACACGCCGACCAGTCAGCCTCCGGCTGTAGCGGAGCCGCGGCGCCTGCAGGCCGAAGGGCCGCTCAAGGAAGCCTTGGGCATTCTTTTTGACAGGGCACGCGGCAGCGGCTGCAAGCAGCTGGCAGCACTCACGGTGCAGTGCTTCGACGCTGGCGACCTGTTTCGCCTCCTTCCGGCGGCCAATGGTGTCTCCGGCGCCAGCAAGCAGGTCACCGTGAAGGTCGACTTGGAAATGGCCGAGGGTGGCCTGCTAACGATCGATTTCACGGGCCCACTGACCGAGGCCCAGTTGGTTCGCGAGTTCTTGCAGCCCCAGCTCACCGCGGCCAAAGACAAGAATCCGCGGATGCTCGGGGTGGAACTTCGCTTCAATGATGGCCTGGACCTGTCAGGCGATGCACCGGAGCGCCTGCGCGATCAGCTGACCCGCGTGGGCAATGGCGCTGCGTTCGTATCTGCTGAAGCGGAACGCGCCTGATGGCCAGCCGCAACGTTAAAACTATCCGCTCCGCCCGCAGTGCGGCGCCCCGTTACGAGCTGCGGCTCTACCGCCACGGCCCTGGCGACAGCGAGATGCGCGTCTACCGCCTGCCGGTTGCCGCCAGTGAGGACGGCGAGCCCGTTTTCGTCGGCGGACTGCGCGGCGCCGGGTTGGAGCGTTTCGAGCCCCGCATCCTGCGCATCCTGCGCCACCATGGCGTACGTCTCGGACTTGGCGCACCGGGTCAGCGCAATGTTCAGGGCCTCGATGAAGAGACCGCCCTAGTTCTTGGGCTGCTTTTCCGCACACTGGCGCCGATGCGCAACCGCGACAACATGCAGGCTTGCGTGGACGGCATCGAGCGCATGGGACGAGAGGAGGCCGCCTACTGGCTTGGGATGGTCATGCACCGCCACAAGCCCCGGCGCATTCTGCAGGCCCTGCGCATCGTCCTCAACGCGTCCGAGGATTGACCAAGACCGTGCGCAGCGTTCAGGACGTACGCGAGCTGCTTGATCGCTTGGACGAGACCGAGGCCGATGCGCTCGAAGCCCAGGATTTGGACTTCAAGCGGTGGGACGGGCGGAGCCTGCCCGACATGCAGCGTCGGCTCATCGAGGTGGCCGTCTGCATGGCCAACGGCGGTGGTGGCACCGTGGTGCTGGGCGTTGCTGATCGCGTGGTGGGTCGCGCCGCCGCAATTCTAGGCGTGCCGCTGGAGATCGACACCAACACCCTAGTGCGCGAGATCTACACCCAGACTGACCCGCGCCTGACCCCGGACTTTGAGGAGCTTTCTGTCCCAGAAGGTACCGGGCGCCTGTTGCTGATGCAGGTGCGCGGCCCGATGCGGCCCTACACCGACAGCGCCGGTCGCGGCACGATCCGCATCGACAAAAGCTGCGAGCCGCTCACCGGCAGCGCCCGCCGAGATCTGCTGATGGCCTCAGGCCAGGCGGATTTCTCGGCCCAGCCTGCCGAGGCGACCTGGTCGGATCTCTCGCCCTCCGCGCTGGAGGCCTTGCGCCGCGCCGCCCGCGCCGAACGTAGCCCGGAAGACCTGCTCACGCTGGCCGATCGCGACCTGATCGGAACGCTGGGCCTTGCCCCGAATGGAAGGCTGACCATCGCGGCCCTGCTGCTCGCCGGCACGCCCGAGGCCATTGCGCGCAATGTCTCCGGATACGGCTGGACCCATCTGCGCATGCGCAACGCCGCCGACTACACCGATCGGGCCGATGGAGGCGAGGCCTTGCCCGTAGCGCTGGCGCGGCTGCTGGACCGAGTGATGGCCGATAACCCTATCGCCACCGTCCAGCAGGGCCTGTATCACTTCGAGTACCGCGCCTATCCCGAGTTGGCCCTGCGCGAGGCGCTGCTGAACGCGCTCTGCCACGCCGACTACCAGCGCGGCGCCCCGATCATCGTCAAGCAGTATGCGCGCCGGCTGGAGATCAGCAATCCCGGCGGTCTGGTGGGCGACATTACGCCCGAGAACATCCTTCACCACCCGCCGGCGCCGCGGAATCCGCTGCTGGTCAACGCGCTGGTGCGGCTGCGCTTGGTCAACCGCAGCAACCTGGGCGTCAGCCGCATGTTCAAGGCCTTCCTGCTGGAGGGCAAACCGCCGCCGATCATCGAGGAGCGCGGCGAATCGGTCACTGTCGCGTTCCAGCGACACGAGTTCTCCGAGCCCTTCCGCCGCTTCGCCGAGGAAGAATCCGAGGCCGGCAGAGATCTGGATGTGGATCAACTTCTGGTGCTCCACCACCTGCTCGGCCATCCCGAGATTGATACCGCGACTGCCAGCCGACTCTGCCAACGCGGCGAGGCGCTGGCACGGGAAACGTTGAACGCGATGGAGACCGAGCGCGGCTATCTCGAACGCGGCGGTGCCGGCGGACGAGGCAGCTACTGGACGCTACGCGCCGACCTGCATCGCCGCTTGGGTGGTAGCGGCGATCCGGATCGGCAGCGACGGATCAGCCTAGAAGCGGCAAAGACCCGCATCCTTTCGCTGCTGCAGGAGCGCGCCGCTCGCGGCGAACCGGGTCTGACCAACGAGGATCTTCGCCGGATCACGCACCTTGACCGCTCGCAGGTGGTCCGCCTGATGCGGGAACTGCGCACCGCCCACCCCGAACTGCGCGACCCGGGCCGCGGTCGCGGTGCCCAGCATTGCTGGGTGCCCGCGGGGACGCCGGAATGAGACGGCGCGCATTGATGCCGCATTTCCGACAGATAAATGAGCGAGAAATGCGCGCCGGGCATTTCCGGGCGCATTTCGATCCCGCCGAACCGATCCCGGCAAGTCATGGGGCGAGGAGATGCTCGCCATGACCCTCGCCGAGTACCTGGACGCGACCGAATACGCCGCCCGCAGCCTGCTGGACGCCATCTGGCACGAGCAGGCGGAGGTCGAAACGCTGTCGGCTCGCGTCGCGACGCTGGAGCGGCGGGTGCAAGCCGAATACGCGACGGCGCTAGCGATCATCGACGGCGCCGAGACGCCTGACGATGTGATGCTCGGCGTGGGCCGGGATTTTGAGAACTACTTCGGCTCGGACCGCGAATGGCATGGCCAGCGGCAGGAGTTGGAAGTGCTGCGTGCGGCACGGGAAGCGCGAGCATCGGCACTGGGCGCCTTGGCAGGCAATCTGCTGCAAGTAGCCAAGCAGGGGCTTTCAATGGCCTTCGGTGAAGAGGCCAACTGGCCCGATGGCAGGGAAGTGCATAGCCAGACACTGAAGGCAGTGATCCGCAGCGCCCGCAACCAGACGCTCCACTGGGAGGAAGGGCAATGTCGGCCGGCAACCGTGCAGGTGTTCGAAGGCCTCGCGCAAGATTGCGGCGCGCCCTTCGCCGACTACAACACGTCCAACCTGGCGATGCTGGTCATCGCTCTCCTAGGCTGGCGAACCTATGACAACTACGTGGCGGACATGCGCCGCTTTTCTTGACGACGCGAACGACCACGGGTACGTGCAATGACGACTTCACGCCTGATCGAACATTGGTTGCCCATCGCTGCACTTGGCGAGGAGAGCGTGCGCGAGCGGCGTTCGATGACAGCTCTGCCACCAACCTACTACCTGCACGTGTGGTGGGCGAGGCGGCCGCTGGTGGCGTCGCGGGCGGCGATACTGGGCTCGTTGTTGCCAGCCGACGCAGATCAGGAGCTGTTCAAGCGCGTGCTCGGCATCCATGGTGATCCGGTCAAGACGCGGGCCCGCATTGATGCAGCAAAGCGAACCGGCGAAGACCTGGGGCTTGACCCCTACGGCTATGAGCGCGCCTTCAAATATGCGCCGACCGAATCGGAGAAGGCTTGGGTGAAGGCCGAGGCGAAGCGACTGGGGCTCACGTCGCCATCCGTGCTGGACCCGACTGCAGGCGGCGGATCGATTCCCTTTGAGTCCGTGCGCCTTGGCCTGCCGACCTACGGCAACGATCTCAACCCGGTGGCAGTGCTGATCCAGCGTGGCACCTACGATTGGCCGGTACGCTTCGGCGAGAAGGTGCGCAAACGCTTCGCCGAAATCGCGAAGCGCTTCGTGGAGCGGGTAGAGCCGAACCTTGTCGGTGTCTTT
Organism: Silanimonas sp.; assembly: GCF_027531545.1. GTDB lineage: Bacteria > Pseudomonadota > Gammaproteobacteria > Xanthomonadales > Xanthomonadaceae > Silanimonas. The sequence goes on from NZ_JAPZSC010000001.1 coordinate 534,553, forward strand.
CCCGCTGAACCGGAGGGAACGCAAGTCCTGAGCTACTTGTGGGCACGCACCATCACGTGCCCGCACTGCGATGGCCTGGTGCCTTTATCGCCGAACTGGAAGCTGGCGGATGACGGAAAGGGAGTGCGGGTGAACCCCGACGCAGCGACCCGCCGCTGCAGCTTTCAGATCGTTGCCAAAGCCAAGGATCAGTCCGAAGGCACGGTGGCTCGCGGCGACGGGCTCTGTCCTTTCCCTGATTGCGGCCGTCCAATCGACGGCGCACAAATCAAGGCGGAGGCGCAGGCCGGGCGCATGGGTGAGCAGCTTTACGCGATCGTCTACAAGCGCCGTGTTCAGAAGACCAACAAGGCCGGGCGCAAGAGCGAGGGCTGGGAACGAGGTTATCGCGCACCGTCGTCCGAAGACGAAGTGTCCGCCATGATCGCGCAGCGGCTGGCCGAGAAGCTTCCGCTGTGGGAAGCGAACGACGATATTCCCAGCGAACGTATACCGCCCACCATCAACGACGACCGCCCTATCCAGTACGGCATGCCGCTATGGCGCGACCTATTCTCGCCGCGCCAGCTTCTTGGCCATGTCACTGCTGTGGAGATCTACCGCGAGTTGCTGGAAGAGGAGCGCGCGGCAGGTCGATTGGACGAGCTGACGCAGGCAGCCTTCGGCTATCTGGCGCTCTCCATCGACAAGTTGCGCGACTACAACTCACGAATGTCGGTTTGGCACTCCGCGCGCGGGGTCATGACGAACACATTCTCCACGCACGACTTTTCGCTTAAGTGGTCGCACGCAGAGATGGCGCCCGCAGTCACGGGCGGCGGGTTGGATTGGGTGCTGAGTCAGACGGAGAAGTGCATCGGCGAGCTGGTTGCACTTGTCTGTCCCACAGATTCCCCTGCGAAACGAGGACGCAAGGTGAGCGAATTGGACCAGCGCATGGGTGGTGGCCTTTTTGCGACCGGAAGCGCACCCGTCTCCGGCACTCAGACCATCGAGCTGAGCTGTAGATCTGGCGACGCGCTGGACCATATCGTAGATACAAGCATCGACTGCGTGGTGATGGACCCGCCGTACTATGACAACGTGATGTACGCCGAGCTTTCAGACTTCTTCTACGTCTGGCTCAAGCGCACGGCGGGCCGCGTTTATCCGGAGCTGTTCCGCCGCCAACTGACCGACAAGGACAGCGAGGCGGTAGCCAACCCGGCGCGCTTCCGAGGCGAGAAGGGCGCCAAGGCGCTTGCTGGACGCGACTACCAGCACCGCATGGCGGCAATCTTCGCCGAGTGCCGGCGCGTCCTGAAGCCGGACGGCATCATGACCCTGATGTTCACCCACAAGGCCACCGGCGCCTGGGATGCGCTGACCAAGGGCCTGATGGAGGCCGGATTTACCATCACGGCCTCGTGGCCGATCAACACCGAGGCCGAGGGCTCACTGCACATCAAGGACAAGGCAGCGGCCAACAGCACGATCTTCCTGGTATGCCGGCCACGCCCTCCCAAGCCGGCCGACGACACCCTGTACTGGGAGGATGTGGAGCCGAACTTGGCCGCCGCGGTTCGCAAGCGCGTGGCCGAGTTCCAGAAGGCTGGCATTCGAGGTGTTGATCTCTACCTTGCCAGCTTTGGCCCGGCGCTGGAGGAGTTTTCCAAGCACTGGCCGCTGCGCCGCGGACGCCCGCGGCCACAGCCCGAGCAGACCCGCCGCAATCGCCAAGCCGCACTCTTCCAAGAGCAGTCCGATCCCTACGAGGCGACGCCAGAGGACGCGCTGGAATCCGCACGGCGCGAGGTGAAGGATTGGCGCCTCAAGCAGCTCGTGCAGCAGAACACCCGCGCCGAGCTCGATCCGCCCACCGCTTGGTTCGTGCTGGCTTGGGACAGTTTCGGTGCACCGGAATTTCCTTACGATGAAGCCCTGATGCTAGCCCGCGCCGTGGGCGTGGACTTGGAGCGTGACATCGTCGGCAAACTGGCTGAGAAGAAGGCGAACAATCTTCAACTCCTTGACTCCGCAGCCCGTGTCGCCAACGGACGCAGCGGTTCGGCCGACGGCTCCAGCGGCATGCTTGATGCCTTGCACCATGTAGCGCAGCGCGTCCGCAGTCGCGGTGCGGCCGCTGGACTGGAGCTGGTACAGCACAATGGCCTCGATACCGAGCCGAAGTTTCTCCTCGCGCTCGAAGCCCTCCTGGAAGTGCTGCCGGTGCCGCCGAGACTGCGTGGCGAAGCCGGAGAGGCCGAAGACCACGCCGGCGATTTTGATGCCCTGGAGAAGCTGCGGCGCCTGGCCTTCGCTGATCAGATCGGACAGCCCGAACAGTTGCGCATGTTCGAAGAGCAGCAGCTCGCCATGGAGACGACCGGGTGAGCCTGCTCCGCGACCACGACTGGCGCATGCGCTACACGCCTGAACAGGGCAACCTGCTCGACCTCGTGTACGTGCCGGCCCTGCGTTGCGCACAAACCTACGACCGCACCACCGGCTACTTTAGCGCGCGGGCGCTGACCCTGGCGGCACGCGGCGTCGAGCACCTGATCCATAACGGCGGCCGCATGCGGTTGATCATCGGCTGCACGTTGAAGGAGCCCGAAGTTCAAGCGATCGAGAAGGGGCAGTCGTTGCGCGACACGGTGGAGGCGCAACTGCTGGCGAGCCCCTTGCAGCCGCAGCGCCCCGAAGAGTCCGATGCGTTGGCGTTGCTTGCCTGGATGGTGGCGCGTGGCGTGCTGGAGACCAAGGTCGCGATTCCCTGCGACAACCAGCGTCGTCCGCTCGCCGCGGACGGGCCGCTGTTCCATGAGAAATCCGGCATCTTCGAAGACAAAACGGGCGACAAGATCGCCTTCAACGGCAGCCTCAATGAGACCCCCGCAGGATGGACGCTCAACTGGGAGAGCCTGAACCTGTTCTGCTCTTGGGTGGAGCCAGGGCGCGTCGCCGCGGAAGAAGAGAGCTTCGCCCGTCTGTGGGCCGACCGAGCCAACCGGACCATCACCCTCGATGTGCCGGCCGCGGTGCGGCAGGACCTGCTGCGTTTCCTGCCGCCGGATGATCGGTTGCCACCGGGACTGCAGCCGACCGAGGAGGATGGCGATGGTGTCGAACCCAACGCGATTGATGCCGCCCCACCTGCGCCAGTCGTCGATCTGGACGAGCGCCGGCGCGCCCTCTGGGGATTCATCCGAGAGGCGCCGCGCCTGCCAGATGGCGGCACTCTCGTAGGCGAGGCCACGGCCGCCGTGACGCCCTGGCCGCATCAAGTGCGCGCCTTCCATCGCCTCTACGACCAGTGGCCGCCGCGCCTTCTGATTGCCGACGAGGTGGGCCTCGGCAAAACCATTCAGGCCGGCCTGCTGCTGCGCCAGGCATGGCTTGCCGGGCGTGCCAGCCGCATTCTGGTGATGGCACCGGCCAGCGTATGCAAGCAGTGGCAGATCGAGCTGCGCGAGAAGTTCAACCTGAACTGGCCGATCTACGACGGCCACGTGCTGCGCTGGCAGCCCACGCCGGCACAGCCTGAAGGGCGCGAACTGGCCGTGCTGAGATCCGAGTGGCATCGACAGCCGGCGGTGATCGTTTCCAGCCACTTGCTGCGCCGGCAGGACCGCTTCGACGAAATCATCAAGCAGGCGGAGCCCTGGGATCTCGTGGTCCTCGACGAGGCGCACCACGCCCGGCGGCGCAGCCTGGCCAATCTCGACGATGCGCGCCCCAATGCTTTGCTGCGGCTGATGCGCGAGCTGGCGCCGCGCGTACCGGGCCTCGTACTGCTTACGGCGACGCCGATGCAGGTGCATCCGATCGAGGTTTGGGATCTTCTCGCACTACTCGGCCTTCCCGAGGGCTGGCACGGCCGCGCCTTCCTCGACTTCTTCGAAATGGTGGCGCATCCGAATCCCTCAGGTGAGGCGTTAGACCGCATCGCACGGCTGTTCACCGCGGCCGAGCGACGGTTCGGCCTGCGCGATTCGGCGCAGTTGCAGCGACGGCTGGAAGGCGTTGGAACACTGCGCTTGCGCCGGGTGCTGGATGCCCTGCGCTCGGAAGCAAGCACCCCCCGCCGCATGCTCGGCGCTGAAGACCGGCAGCTTGCGCTACGCATCGCGCGGCAGGCTTCGCCCGTCAGCTGCCTGATCTCACGCCACACCCGCACCCTACTGCGGCGGTATCACGAGCGCGGGCTGATCTCGACGCGGGTGGCTACCCGCATGGTCGAAGACCGCTTCCTCGACATGAGCGAGGGCGAATCCGTGCTCTACGCTGCGCTTGAGGACTACATTACCCAGACCTACAACAAGGCCTCAAAAGAGGAACGCTCGGCCATCGGCTTCGTGCTGACGATCTACCGTCGACGCCTGGCCAGCAGCATCCGCGCCCTTATCCTGACCCTCGACAAGCATCTGCAGGCGGTGCGGCAGAGCAGTTCCGTAACAAGCCTGCTCTCGGACGATGATCGCGAGGCGCTGGAGTCGGATGTGGACGCCGGGGAGGAGACCGACATCGACGCCGCTGAGCGCGCGGCGCTAGCTCGCGAAGAGGCAGGCGAGATCGAGACGTTACTGCGATTGGCACGCAGCCTGCCCGAGGACACCAAGCTCGGCGCGCTTCGCGAGGCCATCGCCGAGTTGCGCGCCGGTGGGTATACGCAGGTGATGGTTTTCACCCAGTTCACCGACACGATGGACCTGCTACGCGAGAACCTCTCGGGCCAGGACGACCTGAAGCTAATGTGCTTCTCTGGGCGCGGCGGTGAGATCCGCGGACAGGATGGCGCATGGCGCACGATTTCGCGCGACGAAACCAAGCGCCGCTTTCGGCAGGGCGAGGCACATGTTTTGCTCTGCACCGATGCGGCCGCAGAAGGCCTCAACTTCCAGTTCTGCGGCGCTCTAATCAACTATGACATGCCGTGGAATCCGATGCGTGTCGAGCAGCGCATCGGCCGTATTGACCGACTCGGCCAGCGCTTCCCCGAGATCCGCATCCTGAACCTGCACTACGAGGACAGCATCGAGGCCGACGTGTACCGCGCACTCGGCTCGCGCATTGATTTGTTCCAAGCCGTAGTCGGAAAGCTGCAGCCAATCCTGTCCAAGCTGCCTAGCCTAATCACGGCGCGCGTTCTCACGGGGGGCTCTCGCGGAGAATCTGGACGCCAGCAGGTGGCTGATGAGGTAGCGCAGGAGGCTGATGCGGCCGAAGAGCAAAGCTTCGATCTCGATGCCATTCTTGAAGACGATCTGGTGATGCCGACGCGGCTCACGCCGCCATTGACCCTGCCGCAGCTGGGTGCGGTGATGCGCGCACCAGACCTGCTGCCTACCCAGCTTCAACTCACACCGCTAGGGAAGGTCGATTGGAGTCTGCGCCTGCCAGGCATGACGAAGCCGGTCCGTGTCACTGCCGATCCGGAGTTCTTCGAGCAGCACGCCGGTAGCGTGGAACTTTGGTCGCCCGGGAGCCCTGTGTTTCCAGAGCCGGAGTGGGCCGAGTGGAGAGCCGAGCTTGGGCCACCCCACTTCCCGAGTTAGATGATCGAAGTAACGCTTCACGCAAGGTGCAAGGTGACGCGCGCTCTTCGCGCAGTCACCACGAATCGTTGTCTCATGGCCGAAAACCTCAGAGCTCCCTTGGGCCTTTCTTGAGGCTCTCGGTTTATCGAAGCAGTTCCCGATTCTTCTCCGATTTGCTGCCAACTCCTTCAGCTGCTATCCATTTCGCTACTTCCCGCGAAACGACCGGCATGGATCAGCGATGAATGGAGTAGAAGGTGCCGGAAGCCTCTACTAGCGAATCCAGCATCGGAGAGAAGGGACACCCGCCAGATGTGAGCTGGGTTCCCAGGTCAGGCCATGGGCCGTCCGCGACCATCCCTCTCGAAGCGGGCATCGACGAACGGCTTCTTCGCGAATGCGGAATCCCCGGATTCGCACAGGCGCGCCGAGAAGTCAGGCTCATGGCGCGGGAGTATGCGCAGCGCGCAGTTCGGCTGGTGGCCAGATCGAAAGCCGATCGGCTGGCACTTGCCAAGGAACTCCAGGGGTCTGAACCAGCGTTTCGCCCTTATCGGGCCCGACTTTGTCTTGAGCTCAATGAGGCCAGGGGCTATCTGTACTTGCACTGGCGCTTTGCGGGGATTCGCAAAGGCCGGATCGTTCGCGAGTGTGCTCGGCAATGGAGCTGCCAATCGGATCTCGCCGCATTGACCTCGGGAGTGCATCCCACCGAAGAGCTCCTGATTCGAAAGACTGAGGCCGAGGCGACCGACATCCGCCTTCGTTGGTTCGCCCTTGTTCGACAGGTTCACTACATGAACGTCACCGAAGAACTGCGGCATTCAGATTATGCGGCCAGTCTGATCAAGCCAACCGCACAGGTGAAGTCTCGCGCCATCCAGTGGCTACGTGATGTGATCGGTTAGGTGACCCAAAAAAAGTCGCATCAAGAAACGCAGTCGTTCTGCCTCTAGGTGGACCCGGGCGCTAACTCGTCACACGATGCTCGCGGCGCAGCACATCAAGCTGATCCGCCCATTGCTGCAGCATCACGCGACGCTCTTCACGGTATGCATGTCGGTTGTAAGCGGCACGCGTCTTGTCTTTCGAGGCATGAGCGAGGCACATCTCGACCACATCAGCGTTTTCGCCTCGCGAATTGAAGTGGGTGCTGAAGGCCGCCCGCATGCCGTGGGGGGTGCCCTCTCCGCTGTAGCCAAGACGATCCATAACGGCATTCAAACTGCGATTGGCCATGGGGCGCTTGGGGTCCCGTCGATTGGGAAACATCACGCCCCTCGCAGCGGGCGAGAGCGCCCTGAGTTCTCGAAGCAATGCGATGGCCTGCCGAGAGAGAGGTACCCAATGGGCGCGGCCGCTCTTCATCCGTTCGGCTGGGATTTCCCACTCGCCTGTGTTGAGGTCGACCTCCTCCCATCGCCCCCCGATCACCTCGGACTTCCGGCAACTTGTGAGCATCACGAGCAGCATCGCAATCCGAGTTTGCTCATTCAGGGATGATCGACTATCGAGCTTTCTCAGAAAGTCCCCGATCTGGTCGCCCGAGAGTGCCGGATGATTCTTCTGATCTCGCTTTCTCAGAACGCGGATAGAGGGGACCGGATTGGCCGTCATCAGCCCACTATCGATCGCGTGCTCGAAGATGCTCCACAAGTAGTTCCGTAGGTTCCGAGCCACTTCAGGGGCACGCTTCTCAACGGCTTTGAGCAGCGAAGTCACCTCGACCCGGCTGATTTCGTCGACTTGACGACTCTTGAAGACGGGCAGGAGGTCGTTGCGCAACTCCCTCTCCCGCTGGGCCAGAGTCGCCCGCCTCAGGCCGTGAGCAGTCGCCGCTGACCAATCCGCTGCCACTGCAGCAAACGACCCCATTTCACGGGCCAGAGCCGATTGGATGAGGGCCTGCTTGCGTTCTCGCCTAGCCAGGACCGGATTGATGCCCTGCTGGACCAAGCGACGGGATTCCGCATGGGCTTGCCTAGCCTGAGCCAGCGTGACCTCGGGAAAGCGTCCGAGTGAGTCCAGGCCCTCCACCCCACCGATGCGGAACTTGTAGCGCCAGAGCTTCGCACCAGAGGGCTGCACCAAAAGGTACAAACCACCTCCATCGGCCAGCTTGTAGGCCTTGGCGGCAGGCTTCGCGGCGTTGATCTTGGCGACAGTCAGCACAAAAAGAAGTCCGTTTCGAGCCCGAAGAATACCTCCACCGACACCCCCAATTTTCCGGGATTTCGTGGGACTTCCTGAATCCTACCGGGACGTCAAGACGCCCGAAATCAAGGGAAAATCCAAAGCCCGCAGCCGATGTGGAATCTCTTGGCACCGAATGGGACGGGAGTTCAGGTTCCAGCTGGCGATCTTCATGGCCCGAAGTGTAGCGGCCGGGCCCCGGCGTTTGATCCCGGTCGGATTGCATGCGCGCCCGGAACCGCTACGCTCGGCGACTGGACGCCCGGAACCCCATGCCCACCCTCCTCGCCCGCCTGCTGGTCCGACTGCGAAAGGACTTCCGCCTCAGCATCATCACCGTCTTCGGGGTGTGCGCGGTGGTGGCGATCGCGCCGTTCGCGGCCCTGCGCTTCGCGCAGGGGCAATGGCTGGCGGGTGTCGTCGACGCGCTGATCGTGCTGGGCATCGTCGGGCCCTCGATCTACGCATGGCGGGGCGGCAACCTCGATCGCGCCGGCCTGTGCATCGCTGTCACCAACACGATGGGCGCCCTGCTGATCGTCGCGCTGCTGGGAAAAACGGGCGTGTACTGGCTGTTCCCCACCCTGCTCGCGAACTCCTTCCTGATCCGCCCCGGCATCGCCGGCAGCCTCGCGTTGGGGGCGGTCGCGCTCACGCAGCTGCAGCCGGATGCCTTCGAATCGCCCGGCCAACGGCTGACGGTGACGACCACCCTGCTGCTGGTCTCGCTGTTCGCCTACATCTTCGCCAAGCGCACCGCGATGCAGCGCCGCACGCTGGAGGAGATCGCCGCGCTCGACCCCCTCACCGGCGCGCGCAACCGCCGCGCCATGGAGGAAGAGGTCGCGATCGCGCTGAACGCCCACCAGCGCACCGGCCGCCCAGTGACCTTGGCGTTGCTCGACCTCGACCACTTCAAGCGGGTCAACGACCGCCACGGCCACGAGGCCGGCGATCGCCTGCTCTGCACCTTCGTCGAGCTCGTGCGCCGCTCCACGCGCGCAACGGACCGCCTGTTCCGTTTCGGTGGCGAGGAGTTCGTCCTCCTGATGGAGCACACCGATGAGATCGGGGCGATGCGCGCCTTCGCCAACCTGCAGCGCCGCATCCACGAGGAGCTGCGCGCCGGCGACGAGCCGGTAACCGCCTCCATGGGCGCCGCGGTCCTGCGCCACGGCGAGGGCCGCGATGCCTGGTTCGCCCGGGCCGACGCCGCGCTTTATCGGGCCAAGCAGAACGGTCGCGACCGCCTCGTGCTGGACGACGCGCCGCCATGACCCCGCGCGCCGTGCTCGCGCTGCTGCGGCAACGCACCCGGTCGGACTTCCGCCTGGGGGTGTACGTCGTCTTCGGGGCGCTGGCCGTGGTGATCCTGCTGCCCATCGCCTTCGTGCGGCTGGCCCAAGGGGCCACGCTGCACGCGGCCGTGGATTTCGCCGTGGTGGCCTTCATCGTGGGCGCCACGGTGCATGCCTGGCGCGGCGGCAACCTCGACCGCCTCGGCATGCTCGTGGCGTTCGCCGTGGCCTCCGGTGGCTGCATCGTCGCCACCATCAGCCCGGCGGGCTTGTACTGGCTCTACCCCATCGTGATGGCCATCGCTTTCATGGTGCGGCCGCGCGTCTCGATCCCGCTCTATGCCGGCGTGGTCCTGTGGCTGGTGATCGAAGGTGACGCGCTCGCGCAGACCGGGCAGCCGCTCGCCGCCCTGGCCGCGATCATCGTCAACGGCGTGTTCGCGATGATCTTCGCGGAACGCACCGGCGAGCGCCGCGTGCAGCTCGAACAGCTGGCGACGCTCGATGCCCTGACCGGCGCCGAGAACCGGCGCGCGCTGGAAACGGAGCTGGAGATCGCCATCGCCGGCTTCCGCCGAGACGCCCGCCCGGTGGCGCTCGCCGTGCTCGACCTCGACCATTTCAAGACCATCAACGACCGCTTCGGCCACGACGAAGGCGACCGCGTCCTGCAGCGCTTCGTGCAGCTCGTGCAGGCCTCGGTGCGCCGCACCGATCGCCTCTACCGCTACGGCGGCGAGGAATTCGTGCTGCTGATGCCGGCGACCGACGAGCTCAGCCTGCAGCTCGCGATGAGCCACTTGCGTTCGCAAATCCGCAACGGCCTGACGGTGCGCGGCGAGGCAGTGACGGTTTCGATCGGCGGCGCCATCCTGCGCACGGGTGAGAGGCGCGAAGCCTGGTTCGCCCGCGCCGACGACGCCCTGTACCGGGCGAAGCAAGCCGGACGGAACCGGCTGGAGATCGACGGCGTGGACTGAGCCGGGGCCTCAGGCGGGCAGGCGGCCGAGCAGTTCCGCCACGTCGCGAGAGAGCGCCGCGGAGCGCATCGGCGCCAGGGCCGCGATGGCTGCTCCGCGGGCCGCCACCGTCCACCGGGGCAAGCCCTCGAACGCGCCGAGCAGGCGCGCAGCGACCTGCGGATTGATCGCATCCAAGGCCTGTACCTGCGCCGCGACGAAGCGATAGCCGGCGCCGTCGTCGCGATGGAAGGCCGCCGGGTTCAGCCGCGCCAGACTGCCGACGATGGCGCGCACGCGGTTTGGATTCGTCGGGTGCCAATAGGGCCCGGCCACCAGCGCCTCGACATCGTCCAGCGCATCGGCGGCGGGCCGCGTCGCCACGACCGCCAACCATTTGTCGGTGACCAGCGCGTGGTCTGCGAATTCCGCGGCGAAGGCTTCGCGCGCCGGCGCCGCACCTTCGGCCTTGGCATGCAGCAGGGCGCGCAGCGCGGCCATGCGCTCGGTCATCGATCCAGCATCGGCCCACAGGCGACGCGCGGCTGCACCGCCATCGACCCGGGAAAGCCACGCAAGCGCGGCATGACGGAAGCTGCGCGCGGCCATCGCGGCATCGTCGAGCCCGCCACGCGCGGCGGCGCGGAGGGCATCGACGCGCTGCTGCAGCGCCTCGCGATGGGCCGTGGCAAGCGAGAGGCCCAGTCGTTCGCGGGCGGCGGCGAGCGCGCCCGGATCGACCACGGCAACGGCGTCGGCCAAGGTGTCGAAATCCGGCAGCGCCAGGCACTCGGCAACAAAGGCCGGGTGCGCCTGCGTGTCCGCCAGCAGGGCGCCAAGCGCCGCCGACAGCGCGGCCTCCGCGGCATCGACATCACCCAGGCCGTCCACGGATTCGCCCGCGCGTGCGAGCAGCACGTCGAGCGCGAGGTGTTGCAGGGCATCCCATCGTGCGAAGCCGTCGCTCTCGACCTGCACGATGCGGGCCCGCTCCTCGGGCCGCATCGGCATCCGCAGGCGGATCGGCGCAGCGAAGCCGCGGTTCAATACCGGCAGGGGCTCGGCGTCGAGACCCTGCCAGCGCAGCGTGTGCGTGGCGTGGCGCAGCAGCAAACCGCCAGGGATCGGATCGGCGTCATGCGCGTCGGGCGGCGGCAAGGCGCGGCCGTCCGCGGCATAGAGCGCCAGGCGGAACGGGATCGGCAGCGGCGCCGCATCGGGCACGTTCGCCGGCGGGCGCTGGCGCAGCACCAGCGTGTAGCCGCCCGTCGAAGGATCGAAGGACCGCTCGACGTCCAGCACGGGCGTGCCGGCCTGCGCATACCAGGCGAGCATGTCGGTGCAGTCGATGCCGGTGGCCGCGCTGTGCGCGGCGTAGAAGTCTTCCAGCGTGGCACTCCGGCCGTCGTTGTCGGCGAAGTAGCGGTCCATGCCGGCGCGGAAGGCCGCCTCGCCCAAGCGCGAATGCAGCATGCGGACGATCTCGGCGCCCTTCTCGTAGATCGTCAGCGTGTAGAAGTTGTTGATCTCGCGGTACTCGGCCGGACGCACCAGATGGGCCAAGGCCCCGGCGTCTTCGGCGAACTGGCGGGCGCGCAGCAAGCGGACGTCGTCGATGCGCTTCAAGTCGCGCGAGTGCAGGTCGGCGGTGAATTCCTGGTCTCGGAAGACCGTCAGGCCTTCCTTCAACGATAGCTGGAACCAGTCGCGCAGGGTCACGCGGTTGCCCGACCAGTTGTGGAAGTACTCGTGGCCCACCACCGATTCGATGCCCATGAAATCGGCATCCGTCGCGGTGCGCTCGTCGGCGAGGATGTAGCGGGCGTTGAAGATGTTCAGGCCCTTGTTCTCCATCGCCCCCATGGTGAAGTCCTGCGCGGCGACGACGTTGAACACGCCGAGGTCGTAGCAGCGACCGAAGCGCGATTCGTCCCAGCGCAACGCACGCTCGACCGCACCGAGCGCGTAGCGGCAGGGTTCGGCGTCCTCGCCCTCCACCCAGACGTTCAGCTCGATCGCACGACCATCGGCGCCGGTGATCGCCTTCGACACGCGGGCCATCGGCCCGGCCGCCAGCGCGAACAGGTAGCAGGGCGTCGGGTGCGGGTTGTGCCATTCGGCCTCGTGGCGGCCGTCGCCGAGATCGCACTCGGCCATGCGATCGCCTCCGGCCAGCAGCACCGGATACTGCGCACGCTCGGCCCGCAGCGTGGTGCGCCAGCGCGCCTGCACGTCCGGGCGATCGACGAAGAACGTGATGCGCCGGAAGCCCTCGGCCTCGCATTGGGTCAGCAGAAGGCTGCCGCTGGTGTAGAGCCCTTCGAGGCGGGTGTTGGCGGCCGGATGGACGCGGACGCGCGTGCGCAGCGTGCAGGCCGCGAGGCCGCGCGCCGCATGCACGGTCAGCCCCGACCCGTCCTGCGCGAAGTCCTCCGCGGCCAAGGCGCGACCGTCGAGCTCGATGGCCAGCAGCTCGAGGTCCTCGCCGTCGAGCCGCAGGGTCGCACCGGGGTCATCGCAACGCAGCGCCAGCGTCGCCTCGACCGCGCTCGATTCGCGTTCAAGATCGAACACCAGCGCGACGTCGGTGATGGTCCATGCCGGCGGGCAGTAGTCGGCGAGGCGGATCGGCGGCGAGGCGGTGTCGGACATCAGGGCGTGGTGATAGCGGGGCCGCGCAGCATAGCCCTCGCCGCCGGTGGGCGACGTATCCACGACTGGATTTGCGGACCGGACCGCGACAATCGGACACCCGGGCATACTTCCCCCATGAACGCCGACGCCCCTCCCGTCGCTGCGCGCCGTCTCCAGCGCGACGACACGCCCACTCTCGACGACGTCCGTGACGCCGCGGCTCGCATCGCCGGCATCGCCCACGTCACGCCGGTACTGCGCTCGCGCTCGCTCGACGAACTCGCCAGCTGCCAGCTGTTCTTCAAGGCCGAGAACCTGCAACGCGCCGGGGCCTTCAAGTTCCGCGGTGCCGCCAATGCAGTGTTCTCGCTGACACCCGAACAAGCCGCGCGCGGCGTGGTGACGCAGAGCTCCGGCAACCACGGCGCCGCCGTCGCCCTGGCCTGCCGGCTGCGCGGCATCGCCTGCACCGTCGTCGTGCCGGGCGCGGCGCCTCGAATCAAGCGCGAGGCCATCGCCCGCAACGGCGCGCGCATCGTCGATTGCGAGGTCGCGCAGTCCGCGCGCAACGAGGCCACGGCGCGCGTGCTCGCCGAGACCGGCGGCGAACTCGTGCATCCCTACAACGACGCGCGGGTCATCGCCGGGCAGGGCACGGCCACGCTGGAGCTGCTGCACCAGGCCTGCCGTCGCGGCAAGTCGCGCGATGCCACGCCGGCGCTCGACGTCGTGATGGCGCCGCTGTCCGGTGGCGGCCTGATGAGCGGCACGGCCATCGCTGCGAAGGGCATCGACCCGCGCATCCTCGCCATCGCCGCCGAGCCCGAGGGCGCGCGCGACGGCCACGACTCGCTGAAGTCCGGCGCCCGGATCACCGGCCGCACGGCGAATACCATCAGCGATGGCCTGCGCGCCGAACTGGGGCCGCTGACCTTCGACATCCTGCGCGAGCACTGCGACGACGTGCTGCTGGTCGACGATGCCGAAACCGTCGCCGCCATGCGCCTCGTGTGGGAGCGCCTGAAGATCGTCATCGAGCCCAGTTGCGCCGTGCCGCTCGCCGCGGTGCTCAAGTACCGCGAACGCTTCGCCGGCTTGCGCGTCGGGATCAACCTCTCCGGTGGCAACGTCGATCTCGACGCCCTGCCCGCCCTCCTCGCCCTCGCCCCGCCCAACGCATGAACGCCCACGACGCCACCCTCGCCCTCGTCACCCGCTACTACGCCGCGTTCAACGCCGGCGATCGCGAGGCCATGCTCGCCTGCCTCGCCGACGACGTGGTCCACGACCTGAACCAGGGCCCGCGCGAGCACGGCAAAGCCGCGTTCCGCACCTTCATGGCGCGCATGGACCGCTGCTACCGCGAACGCCTCGAAGGCCTCCGCTTCCTCGCCTCGCCGGACGGCACGCACACCGCCGCCGAGTACGAGGTGCACGGCGAGTACCTCGCCGACGACGAGGGCCTGCCGCCCGCGAAGGGCCAGCGCTACGTGCTGCCGGGCGGCGCATTCTTCGATGTGCGCGATGGGCGCATCACGCGCGTCACGAACACGTACAACCTCGAGGACTGGATCCGCCAGGTGGCGGGCTGAGCGCCGGGCCGCGGCCCGCGCGACGATCCACGACGCGACCGCCGTATGCTGGCAGCACGGGTGACCGCCGTACTGAAGAGGGCCTTCTGATGCGCATTCTCCTTCCGATCGTGAGCGTACTGCTGGTGGCGATGCTCAGCGCCTGCGCGAAGCCACTCCCCGCCGATCGCGCCGACTACGCCGGCGACTGGCGCGGCAATGGAGTGTCGCTACTCATCACGCCGGAAGGGCAGGTCGTCTACCACCGCCAAGACGGCGGCTCAACGGTTTCGATCGACGCGCCGCTCAAGGCCTTCGATGGCGACGACTTCGAAGTGGGCGTCGGCCCGCTGGTGACCCGCTTCGACGTCGGCCAGCCGCCGACCGAGTCCGACGGCGAATGGACCATGGAAGTGGATGGCCGCATGTTGCGCCGCGAGGACGGCGAGTCCCCGAAGTCCAAGGGCGAGCTCAAGGCATGACGCGGACGCAGACGGTCATCCCACAGCTGCGCATGACCGATGCGGAACGCAGCCTGCGCTTCTACATCGAAGGCCTCGGCTTTGCCGAGGACTGGCGCCACCAGTTCGAACCGGGCCTGCCGCTGTTCGTGCAGCTCACTCGCGCCGGCCAGACCATCTTCCTGAGCGGCCACGCCGGCGATGGCAACGTCGGCGGCGCGGTGTTCTTCATCGTCCCGGACGTCGATGCCGTGTACCGCGCCCTGCCGGACTGGCTGGCCCTGCACGTGTCACCACCCGCCGAGATGCCCTGGGGCACGCGCGAGATGGCGATGATGGACCCGGACGGAAATCGACTGCGGTTCGCGACCTACGCGGACGAATCGGCCACCTGAGCGTCATCGCTTCCGGATCGTCAGCTTCTCCACCGGGAAGGTGGCGATGTCGGCGCCGCCCTCGCGGCGCGCGGCGCCCGGCGGCGGCGCCCAGGCCATGGCGGTGACGACTTCCCAGGTGCTCGGCAGCACGCCGTCGCGGCGCAACGCCTCGTAAGCAGCGGCGACGGCGCGATGCCGCCCGCGACCGCTCAAGCCACGAGGACGATCGCCGCGCGCGTCGGTGGCGCCGATCGCCTTGAGCTCGCGCATCAGCGCCGTGGTGTCGGGATAGGTGAGCGTGTACGCGTCACGCTCGATCACCGGGTTCTTGAAGCCCTGCGCCACCAGCGCATCGCCCACCTGCTGGATCGCCGCGAAAGGCGAGAGCGGCGGCTCGATGCCGGCCTGCGCGTAAGCCTCGCGCAGTTCGACCAGCGTGTCCGGGCCGAAGGTGCTGAACACCAGCAGGCCGCCTTCGCGCATCACGCGGCGAAGCTCACCCAGTGCCTTCGGAAGGTCGGCCACCCATTGCAGGCAGAGGCTGGAGAAGACGAGATCGAAGGCCGCATCGGCGAACGGCAGCGCCTGCGCATCGCCCTGCACGGCATGGATCGGCCGCCAGAAGCGCGACTTCGACCGCGCCTCGCGCAGCATCGGCAGGGCGAGGTCCATGGCGACGACGTCGCTCTTGCGGCCCCACTTCGCCTTCAACGCCGCGGCGGCGCTGCCGGGGCCACTGCCAAGATCGAGCACGCGCGCCGGCACGCGGTCGTCGAGGTAACCCAGCTGCTCGAGCAGGCGCGATTCCACCTCCCGCTGCAGCGCGGCGGCTTGGGTGTAGGTGGTGGCCGCGCGCCCGAAGGCGCGGCGAACGGCGCGGGGATCGAAGACGCTCATGGCGTGCAGGATGACGCGAAGGCCGTGAGCGCTTCGGCGACGGCCTTCGGATCGGTGAGGAAAGGCGCGTGGCCGGCGTGGTCGTAGTGCTGGAAGCGCGAGCGCGGCGCGAGTGCCGCGGCGGCCTGCATCGCCTGCGGGCTGACGAGACGATCGCGGCGGCCGGCGATCCACAGGCTGGGCATGGCGAGGCCCGGAAGCGCGGCGCGAAGATCGCTGTCGTGCAGCAGGCCCAAGCCCTCCTGCAGGGCGCGCGGTGCCGGTTCGCCACGGGCGTAGACGGCGTCACGCAGATAGCGCAGCTCCTCGCGCAGATGCGCCGAGCCTTGGACCTCGAGCATCAGAAAACGGTCGAGCGTGCCGCGGTAATCGCGGCCGAGCTCTTCGCCGAAGAGTTCGAACACGCGCGGGTCCATGCCGGCCGGCCAATCAGTGCCCTGCACGAAGCGTGGGCTCGCCGCGAGCATCGCCAAGCCACGCACGCGATCGGGATGCCGCGCCGCCAGGGCCGTGGCGACCAGCCCGCCGAGCGACCAGCCGACCACCAACGCGTGCTTCGACGACTGGGCGTCGATGAGCGCCGCCAAGGCATCGGCCACCGGGTCCAGCCCCAAAGGCAGGGCGCTGTCACGGCTGCCGCCGTGGCCGGGCAGGTCGACGGTGATGACGTTGAATGCCGCTTCGAGCGCGCGGACGAGCGGCGCGAACACGCCGCCGTGCATCGCCCAGCCATGCACCAACAGGAGCGCCGGGCCCTGCCCGGTGCTTTCGACATGCAGCGCGCTCATGCCCCGGTGTCGATGTCTTCGAGGCAGGAGGCCAGCACGTCGACGAGGGCGTCGACCTCGATCTCGGTGTGCGCGGCGGTGAGCGTGATGCGCAGGCGGGCCTTGCCATCGGGCACGGTCGGCGGTCGGATCGGCGCCACCCAGAAGCCCTGCTGCTCCAACACGCGGGCCACGGCCAGCGCGCGGGAGTTGCCGCCCAGCACCAGCGGCTGGATCGGCGTATTCGATTCCAGCACCGGCAGGCCGTGGCGCAACGCACCGCGCCGGAAACGCGCCACCAGCGAGGCCAGCTTGGCGCGCCGCCAGCCCTGGGTACGCAGCGCTTCGAGGTTCGCCGACATGGCCGCGGCCAGCGCCGGTGCACCGGCCGTGCTGAACACGTAGGGCCGCGCGCTCTGCAACAGGTGCTCGATGAGGGGCGTGCCGCCGAACACCAGCGCACCCTGCCCGCCAAAGGCCTTGCCGAGCGGTGCGACCAGCACCGGCACGTCGCGCGCCGAGAGGCCCGCCGCCGCGCAGGCACCGCGGCCCTCCGGCCCCATCACGCCCACGCCGTGAGCCTCGTCGACGACGAACAGCGCGTGCTCGCCGGTGGCCGCCAGCGCGAGTTCGCGCAGCGGCGCGACATCGCCATCCATGCTGAACACCGAATCGGTGGCGAGCACCGCCGCCGCCTCGGGCATCGACTGCAGCTGGCGCAATGCGCCGCCGAAATCACGGTGCGGATAGCGCTTCAGCTCCGCGCCGGCGAGGCGCGCGCCATCGAGCAGGCAGGCATGGTTGAGCTTGTCCTGCACGCAGAGATCGCCGCCGTCCAGCAGGGCCTGCAGCACGGCGAGATTCGCCGTGTAGCCGCTGGGGAAGTAGAGCGCGCGCTCGTAGCCCATCCACTCCGCGGCCTCGCGCTCGAAACGCGCGTGCAGCACATGGTGGCCGCTGACGAGGGCCGAAGCGCCGCTGCCGACGCCGTGCCACGCGGCCGCCTCCTGCAGCGCGCTGACGGCGTCGAGCGAACCGGCGAGGCCGAGGTAATCGTTGCTGCAGAAGTTGATCAGCGGCTGGCCGTCGACCACCACGTGCACCCCCTCGACGCGCTCGACCACGCGGCGACGACGCAGCGCGTCGCTGCGCGCGCGGCTGGCTTGCGCGACGGCGAGGCGTTCGCTCCAGCGGGGTCGCGACATGCGGCTCAGGCCGCCTGCGGCGCGGGGCAGACGATGTCGGCATGCACCGTCTTCGATTCCTCGACGACGGCCATCGGCTTCAGGCCAAGGCGGGCGAACAGGGCCTGGTCGGCCTCGACGTCCGGGTTGCCGGTCGTGAGCAGTTTCTCGCCGTAGAAGATCGAGTTGGCACCGGCGAGGAAGCACAGCGCCTGCAGCTCCTCGTTCATCTCGTTGCGGCCGGCCGAGAGCCGCACCATCGAGGCCGGCATCATCAGGCGCGCCACGGCGATCGTGCGCACGAACTCGAAGGGATCGAGCAGGGCCGTGCCATGCAGCGGCGTGCCTTCCACCTGCACGAGGCGATTGATCGGCACCGAGCCCGGGTGCTCCGGCAGGTTCGCCAGCGTCTGCAGCAGGCCGGCGCGCTGCTCGCGCGTCTCGCCCATGCCGACGATGCCGCCGCAGCAGGTCTTCAGGCCGGCGGTGCGCACCGCCTCCAGCGTGTCGAGGCGGTCCTGGTACTCGCGGGTCTTGATCACGTCGCCGTAGAACTCCGGCGCGGTGTCGAGGTTGTGGTTGTAGTAGTCGAGGCCAGCCACCTTGAGCGAAGCGGCCTGCTCGGGCTTCAACATGCCCAGCGTCGCGCAGGTCTCGAGGCCCATCGCCTTGACGGCGCCGACCATCTTCGCGACTTCGGCCACGTCCTTGTCCTTCGGCGAACGCCACGCCGCGCCCATGCAGAAGCGCGTGGCGCCGGCGGCCTTGGCCGCCGCGGCCTTGGCGATGACGTCGTCGAGCGCCATCAGCTTCTCGGCCTTCAGCCCGGTGCTGTAACGCGCGCTCTGCGGGCAGTAAGCGCAGTCCTCGGGACAGCCGCCGGTCTTGATCGACAGCAGGGTGCTCACCTGCACTTCGGTGGGATCGAAGCGCTCGCGGTGCACGAGGCTGGCGCGGTGCAACAATTCGGGGAAGGACAGGTCGAAGAGCGCGAGGGTTTCCTCTCGCGTCCAGTCATGGCGGATGACGGCAGGCATGGGAGATTTCCGACGGCGGAAGGCCGTGAGCCCGGGCAGTCTGGAAACCGCCCCCTGCCCTGTCAACCGCGATGTCCGCACCATTCGCCACCGTCTGGCGCACGTTCGAGGCCTGGGCCCTGCCCTCGGCCTGCCTCGGCTGCGATGCCCCGGCCCCGGCCGACACCCTGCTGTGCGCCCCCTGCCGGGCCCTGCTCCGCCCCGCGCCCATGGCGCCGGTCCCCGCCCTTCAGGCGCTCGGCACGGCGCTGCATGCCGCCTTCCGCTACGACGCGGCCTCGGCACCGCTGCTCACGCGCTACAAATTCCATGAGGACCTCGCCGCCGGCCGCTGCCTCGCGTCCCTGTCGCTGCCCGCGTTCCGCGTGGCGCCCCGGCCGCAGGCGCTGGTGCCGGTGCCCCTGCACCGCCGACGCCTGCGCCAGCGCGGCCACGACCAGGCCCTCGGCTTGGCCCGCGACTGGGGCCGCGCCCTGGGCTTGCCCGTTCTCGTCGACGCCCTGCGCCGCGAGCGCGACACCCGGCCTCAGACTGAGCTCGACGCCCGCGACCGACAGCGCAACCTCGAGGCCGCCTTCCGCGTCCGGGCGCCGCTGCCGGCCCACGTGGCCCTCGTCGACGACGTGCTCACCACCGGCAGCACGGCCGCGGCGGCGGTGCGCACCCTGAAGGCGGCGGGCGTGGCCCGGGTGGACGTGTGGGTCGTGGCCCAGGCGCCCGCGCCGGGGAACGGCGCCCTCAGAGCGGAAAGCCCACGCCCAACCACAGGCGTCGATCGGAACGATGGGGCAGCGTGTTGAACTGGGCGCCGGCCGAGGGCTGGCGGACGTCCTCGCCCGTAAGGTTCTCGACGCTCACCGTGAGCGAGGCGCGGTCCGGTGCGCGCCCGAACCAGGCGCCGACGTCGGCGGAGACGTGGGCGCGGGCGATGGCATAGCCGGAGGCCGGCAGGTTCAAGGCCGGCCGCACCGGTGTGATCGTCGAGCGGGTGGCCGCCGCGCCGGCGGATTCCACGGCCACGCCGGCCGACCAGCCCTCGGCGAAATGGGCCAGCTGGATCTTGCCGATATCGCGCGGTTCGAGGGTGTCGTCCGCCCGGGCGATGTGCTGCCACGACGCGTCGAGGTCCCAGCGCGCCTTCGGGCGCCATCGAAGCTGCACCTCGCTGCCCGCGATGTCCGCCGACACCAGGTTGCGGAACTCCCGCTGGCCCGCGCCGAGGCTGACGAGGACGATCACATCCGCCAGCCGCTGGCGGAAAAGGCGCGCCGACCAGGCCCATTCACCGGAGGCGTAGGCCACCTCGAGCGCATCCAGCTGGCCGCGCTCCGGAACGAGGGCGGGATTGCCCCGCTGGAAGGAGGCCGAGCTGAACAGCTCGGCCGGCCCGGGGTTGCGAAACGTCCGTCCGCTGACGGCCTTGAGGTGCCAGGGCGAGGACGCGGGCGCCCAGACCAGGCTCGCCTGCGGCGTCACATCGCTGAATCCATTCCCGATCCGCTGCCACTGCAGGCCGGCGCCCAGCGTCCAGTCCGCGCGGACATCGAAGTACGCCTGCGCGAAGACCGATCGTGTCTGCTCCGACCAGCGCGGGAAGAGCCCGTCGACTTGCCCGGTCGCCGATTCGTACTGGGTGCCGAACCAACCGCGGAGTCGTCCGTCGGCCGGCGCTTCGAGCGCCACCCGCGCCGCACTGCGTCGGGACCAGCCCTTGAACGTGTCGTAATCGAGCCGGCTCCACCCATGCTGCCCCGAGGCATGCAGCACCCAGGCTCCGACAGGCATCGCGTGCTGGACCTGCGCCAGCGCCGAGCGGTCCTGGGCACGCGGCCTCGTCGGCGAAGAGAACGTGCCGATCGTCGATGCCAGGCTATCCATGCCGAGAAGATCGATGGCGGTCCGACCGCTCCGCGCGGAGAGCGACAGGCTGCGTCCTCGCTGGGCGACATCGCCGGCGATCGGCGTGTTGGCCGCAATCCGCGTTCCTTCAGGGATCGCCCAAGCATCGAGGCCCTGTTGCTGCGCGGCCGTCAGCCGGAGGCCCTTGTCGCCCTCGCCCCAGTGCATGGAGAGCGCGCCGTCCACGCCCCCCTTGCTCGAGACGCGCCCCATCACTTCGGACGCCGCGTCGCCGCGGACCACGATGTTGAGGATGCCCGCCACGGCGTTGCTTCCGTGCAAGGTGACGGTCTGCCCGCGGACCAGCTCCACGCGCTCGACGACGGCCAGCGGAAACGCGTCGTAGAGGAGGCGATTGCTGCCGCCAACGGAGGAGGTCCGCCAGGGCAGGCCATTGACGAGGATCAGCAGGTGGTTGTCGTTGTCGTTGATCGCCGTGCCATGCAACGACGTGAAGGCATTGGTGAAGGTCGACCGCTGCAGCACGCGCGTCCCGGGCAGCAGGGCGACGACGTCCACCAGCGTCCGGGCGCCCATCGCCTCCCATTCCTTGCGCGTCACGACATCGACGATCGCCGCCGAGCCGCGAGCGCCCTCGGTGCTCAAGCCGACGCCGCTGACCTCGAGGGCGAGCAGGTCGTCGAGGCTGAGGTCGAGAAGCGCGCTTTCCGCCGACGGACCGACGGCACTCCGCGCCTCAGCCGCGGCGAGCACGGCGCCGAGGCACAGCAGCAGACGGACACACCGATGGGGCATCGCCTATCTCCGCGCATCCAGCCTCGGGGCAGCCTCCTCCAAAGGCTTTCCCGGATCAAGTCGAAACGACGAAGAAATGCAGGGCCACCCCGGCGAACACGGCGGCACCGACCCGGTTGTTGGCGAGGAAGGCCGCGAAGCAGTCGTCCGGGTGCCGCGAGCGGCCTTGCGCGAACTGCTGCGCCACGAACACCGCGGCGGCCACGAGGCCCAGCCAGTAGACGAGGCCGAGTTCGAGCCGATGGCCGAGCAGGCCCATCGACAGCCCCGCCAGCGCGAACAGCACGGCGATCACCGGCACGTCGAGGTCGCCGAACAGCAGGGCCGTGCTCTTGGCGCCGGCGCGACGATCATCCTCGCGGTCCACCATCGCGTACCAGGTGTCGTAGGCCGTGGTCCACAGCAGGTTCGCGCACAGCAGCAGCCAGGCCTCCTGCGGCGGCCACGCATCGCGCGCCGCGGTGTAGGCCATCGGGATGCCCCAACTGAAGGCCAGCCCGAGCCAGACCTGCGGCAGGTAGGTGTGGCGCTTCATGTAGGGGTAGGCCGCGGCCAGCGCGAGGGCGACGCCGCTCAGCGCGATCGTCTTCGCGTTCGTCGTCAGCACGAGGGCGAAGGCCACCAGCATCAGGCCCGCGAACAGGCCCAGCGCGAAGCGGCCGGACAGTTCGCCGGCCACCAGCGGCCGGGCCTTGGTGCGCTTCACCCGGCCATCGAGCCAGCGGTCGGCATAGTCGTTGATGACGCAGCCCGCCGCGCGCGTCAGCCAGACCCCGCCGGCGAACACGAGCAGCAGGTGCAAGGAAGGCAGGCCGTCCGAGGCCAACCACAGCGCCACCAGCGTCGGCCACAGCAGCAGCAGCCAGCCGATCGGCCGGTCGGCGCGCATCAGCCGCCAGCTGGCGTCGTAGCGGGCGCGCCATGCCGGCGGCAGGTGCGCCGCCAGCGGCGCCGGGGAAAGATCAGTCTTCATTACGGATCAGGTTGCCGAAGTTGAGCGTCCACGTGTCGTTGCCGCGATTGGTGCGGCCGAAGCCGAACAGGATCGGCCCGAACGGGCTGCTCATGCCGACGAACACGCCGCCGGCGCGCGTCGAGCGCTCCCAGCTGAAGTCGAGCGCGTCGTCGCCGACCTGGCCGATCTCCGCGCTGGCGCCGAGGTAGGTGGGCACGGCGAACAGCGCGTTGGCATCGCCAAGCCGGTAGTAGTAGACGGCGCGGCCGTAACCCAGCGCCTGCCCGGTGAGGCTGCGCTCCAGCGTGCCCGAGAGGTTGAGGAAGCCGCCGAGCGTGGAGAACGCGGCGAGCTCCGGCGGCGCGTCGCGCGTGTCGGCCCAGCGCGTGCCGAGCAGCAGGTGGTGTTTGCCGCGCGAGAGCACCGTATCGGAACGCCAGCGCGCCACCCAACCCTCGCCTTCCGCGCCGAGCACCGGCTCGTAGCGGTCGATCGACAGCACCGCGCGCGAGCCCCGGCTGGGGAAGCTCAGCCGGTCGAGCGTGTCCCAGACGGCGCGCACGCCGAACGAACTGGTCTGCTGGGTGAGGTCTTCGACATCGAAGGTGCCGACCACCTCGCGGCCGAGGAAGCGCGAGCGGCGCATCGTGGCCTCCAGGGCCCAGCGCGGATCGGTCTGCAAGCCCACGCGTGCGCCGAAGGTGGTGCGGGAGACGCGGAAATCGGCCACCCGCGTGGTGCCGATGACGAAGGGCACGTCGAAGGCGCGGTAGCCGGTGTCGAGGCTGGCGTAGAAGCGGCGGTCGAGGTCGATGGGGGCGAACCAGTCGGCGGAGACTTCCATCACCTGGCCGAGGCGCAGCAGGGCGCGCAGCTCGTCACCATCGCCGCTCACGCCGGTCTTCAGCAGCTCGGCGGTGAGCTGGTAGTCGCTGTTGCCGGCGAAATCGTCGGCGATCTGCAGCCCCACGTTGAAGAACACGGGGCCCCAAGCCTTGTCGACCGGCAGCAGTTCGATGCCGGTCTGGCCATCGCGCTGCACCGGGCGCCAGCCGAGGCTCTGGTAGGCGCCCTCCGCATAGGTGCCGGCAACGGCGGCGTCGATCGCCTCGGGATCGAGCGGCCCGCCCACCAGCCCTTGCGCGCGGTAGGCCACGAGGCGCTCCGTGCGCGAGCGGCCCGGCGCCACGTCGATGAAGGTGATGGTCGGCGCCGGGTCGAGCGGGGCGATGCGCCGGCCGCTCCGCCACGCGGCGTACTCCGCCTCGGGCAAGGCGAGGTGGCGGAAACGCGGCGCCTCCGCCTCGGCGGCGTCCACGCCCTTGCCAATCACCGACACCGCCTGGTCGAAGGCCGCGCTGGAGAAGGTGCCCAACGGCGGCACGATCAGGACGTCGCCTGCCTCGAGCGAGGTGATGGAACGGTTGGTCTGCTCCTGCATCAGCACCGAGACCATCTGGTAGGCGACATCGAGCGGCGTGCGGATGTCCTCGCGCGCCAGCAGCGGGCTGCCCACGTCCACCGCAATCACCACGTCGGCGCCCATCTCGCGCACGACGCCGACCGGCAGGTTGTCGACGATGCCGCCGTCGACGAGGATGCGGCCGTCGATCTCGGCCGGCGCGAACACCGCGGGCACCGCCATCGAGGCGCGCACCGCCATCGCCAGGTCGCCCTCCGCGAACACCACGCGCTCGCCGCTGACGATGTCGGTGGCAATGGTGCGGAACGGGATCGGCAGGTCGTCGAAGTGCGTGGTCTGCGACGCGTCGAGCATCAGGCGTCGAAGCAGCAGGCCCAGCTTTTGCCCCTGCACGGCGCCGGAAGGCAGCACCGGCGCCCCGTCCCGCCAACCGGCTTCCAGTTCGGCGCGGTAGTTGAGCTGCGCCTCCTTGCGACGCATCGGCAGGCCGGCGCGGACCGGGTCGTCCTTGAACAGGTCCTGCCAATCGACGGAGGCGAGCGCGGCCTCGATCTCGGCGGGGCGCATGCCACTGGCATACAGCGAACCCACCACCGCGCCCATGCTGGTGCCGGCGATGGCGCAAACGGGGATGCGCTCGCGCTCCAGCACCTTCAGCACGCCGACGTGTGCGGCCCCCCGCGCCCCACCGCCGCCCAGCACGAGGCCGACGCAGGGGCGTTCGCCCGTGGCCGTCGCCGCGGCGGCCGGAAGGGCCGGGGCCAGCGCCAGCACGAGGGCGCCGAGCAGGACCGTGTTGAAGGTTCGACGCATGCGTTTCCGCTCCGTTGGTTCGCTGTGAATGATGCCCGGTCGCGGACCGTCGACCGCATCGATGCGGCACCGCAGCATGATTTTCCGTCGTTCGGCCCAACGAACGGCGGCGTATGGCGGGCACCCGTAACTTTGCTTTAATGTGACCCCCGTCGCGGCCCCTCCCGGCGACCGCGCCTTGCTGCCACCCCTCGTTCCGTTCCGTCCAGGAGTTACCGATGCCCCGCACCCGTCTCATCGTCGGCGCCGTCGCGCTGGCCCTCGCCGCCTCGTCGGCCCATGCGCAGCGCTTCAGTGGTGTCGTCACCTTCGGCGACAGCTTGTCGGACGCCGGCAACGTCGGACTCGTGCAGAACCCTGCCGGTGGCGCCAGCCAGAGCTTCACGACCAATCCGGATCCGGTGATGGTCGAGCTGCTGGCCCGCTACTTCGGCTTCACCCAGACGGCCTCGCTGGCCGGCGGCTCCAACTTCGCCTTCGGCGGCGCCTGCGGTCGCGTGGCGACCGGCGCCACCTCGCCGCCGTGCAGCTCCTTCGCCGTGCCGCGCCTGAACCAGCAGATCGACCAGTACCTGCGCGGCAGCACCACCGTCGCCAACCCGAATGCCCTGTTCACCGTGTGGATGGGCGCCAACGACCTGTTCGGCGACATCCCGGTGTGGGCCTCGAACCCGGCCACCGCCTCGGCCAACGCGTCGGTCGGCGGCGTCCCGATCGCCACTGCCGTGGTCCAGCAGGTCGGCCGACTGCAGGCCGCCGGTGCCCGCAACATCGTCGTGCTCAACCTGCCCGACCTCGGCGTGACGCCACAGTTCTCGGCGGGCCCGCTCGCCGCCGCCGGCCCGCTGGCCTCGCTGGCGACGGTCAGCTTCAACGGCGCGCTGTCGCAGGGTCTGTCGCAGCTCGGCACCGGCATCATCCCGATCAACGTCTTCGGCCTCGTGAACGAAGTGCGCGCCAACCCGGGCGCGTTCGGCTTCACCAATGTCACCGGCACGGCCTGCAACCTCTCCGTGCTGCCGGGCGGCAGCTCGCTGTTCTGCAATCCGAACGCGCAGGTCGCCGCAGGCGCCAACAACACGTTCTTGTTCGCCGACGGCGTGCACCCGACGGGTGCGGCGCACCGACTGCTGGCCGAAGTGACCGTGGCCACCATCAACGCGCCCGCAATCGTCTCGCTTGCGCCGGAAACCGCCATCGCCGCCTATGACGACCACGGCTCGGCGATCGCCAACGGCCTGTTCGACGAGTACCGCTTCGACCGCGAGGACGGCACGGTGCGCGGCTACCTCCGCGCCACCGGTTCGAGCGGCGAGATCACGGGCTCGAGCTTCTCGCCGGGCGCGGACAGCACGGGCTTCAGCCTGACCGGCGGCGCCAACTACCAGGTCAACGAGACCTTCACCTTCGGCGTCGCGGCCAGCATCGGCAACCAGAACCTCGACCCGGTGGGCGGCACCATCGACGGCAACACCGTGCTGTTCTCCGGCTACGGCGTCCTGAACTTCGGTGGCTTCTACCTCAACGCCATCGCCAGCGGCGGCAGCACCAACCTCGACCTGGCGCGCAACATCGTGCTCGGCCCGACGGTGCGCTCGGAGACGGGCGAGACCGACGCCGACCATGTCGCCGGCGAGCTCGGCATCGGCTACGTCTTCAAGGGCGAGAACCTGACGCACGGTCCGTTCGCGGGCGTCGTCTGGCAGGAAGTGACGGTCGGCCAGTTCTCCGAGGACGCCATCACCTCGACGGCGATGAACTTCCGCGAGTTCACCCGCGAGTCGATGGTCACGCGCTTCGGTTACCAGGCCAAGGCCGATCTCGGCAGCATCCAGCCCTACGCCCGCGTGGCCCGGAACAGCGAAGACGAGGACGGCCGCACGGTCGTCAACGCTGGCTCGAACAGCATGGGCGGTCGCTTTGCTCTGGACGGCTTCGCCCCGGCGAAAGACTGGACCAGCGCCGACGTCGGCCTCGGCTTCACTTTCTCGGAGAACTTCAGCGGCCACGTCACCTACACCGGCCGTTTCGGCGACGACGTGGTGGACCGCGATTCGCTCAGCCTCGGCCTGACGATGAGCTTCTGATCGGAAGCACCGAAGCGACACGCGTGAACGAAGGCCGCCCCTCGGGGCGGCCTTCGTCATTCTGGCATCCTGCCCCCATGCCGGACCCTGACTTCGCGGCGCTGGTGCAGCGCCAGCTCGACGCCTACAACACCCGCGACGCGGTGGCCTTCGCCGCCTGCTTCAGCGCCGACGTGCGCTGCCACCGCCATCCGGACGAAGCACCCTTCCTGCAGGGCCGCGAGGCGCTGCAAACCTTCTACGCGCGCGAGCGCTTCGTCCATGCGGGCCTGCACGCCCGGCTGCTGCACCGGATCGACCTGGGCCGACGCGTGCTCGACCACGAACACGTCGTCGGCCTGCCGGGCGGCGAGCGCGAGGTCGTCGCGGTCTACGAACAGGGCACGGACGGCCTGATCGGCCGCGTGTGGTTCATCGCGCCGGCCTGAGCCCGCCGCGCGGCGGGCGGCTCAGTCGCGCTCGAACTTCGCTTCGAGCTCGATGCGCTGCTCGATGCCGGTTTCGACCTGCGCGGCCAACCAGCGCCGCAGCGCGTACGTGACGGTGACGACCTGCCCGGTGCCCGAAAGCGCCATGCCGTAACTCACATAGAGCTTCGGCGTGATGCGCTTGCCGACGGTGAGCGCGGTGCCGCCCAGCGCGCGCGACTCGCCGACGCTGGCGGTGTCCAGCCCGACCTTCCCGGCCACCGCCTGGGCCACGGCGCTGCCGCCCAGCGAGGTGGCGGCCTGCTCCAGCTGGGCGGCGTCGTTGCCGTCGGCGGACGCCAAGGGACGGCCGAACATCAGCCACGACAGCGCCTCGGCCTGCGGGAGTGGCGGGCGCGACCAGACATCGACGATCGGCGACACGCCGGTGCCGGATACGGCCACGCCGACTTCCGGCTCGGAATCCGGACGCACGGCGCGCACGTCGATGGTGGGCTCGTCGATCGCGACGTTGCCCCAGCGCAGGGTGCCGCGCTCGAGGTCGAGCTGCTGCCCGTAGGCGCGGACCTCGCCGGCCAGCTCGAGCGTGCCGCGGGCGCGGGGCTCGCGGTCGATGCGATCGCGCAGCTTCAGCTCGCCGGAGAGGCGACCATCGAAGCCAAAGCCGCGAAGACGCACGTCGTCGCCGAGCGCGACGGTGAAATCGGCATCGAGCTGCAGGCCCGCGGCGGAGGCCTCGGCGGTCGGATCGTCGATGACCACGACATCGGACGAGGCCGCCACGCCTTGCTCGAAGCGATCGAGCGCGAGCTCGGCGCGCGGCACGTCGACGCGGCCGCGCAAGGTGGCCACGCCGTCGGCCACCTCGAGATCGAGTGCAGGGCTGATCCACGCGCGACCGTCGGGCGTATCGAGCACGCGCACGTCGGTGCCGCGAATCGTCACCCGGTTCGGGCGATCGTCCTCGCTCCATTGGCCGGCGATCTCCAGCGCGCCGTCGCCGGTCGGCAATCGGCCGCGCAGCCGAAGCTGGCCGTCTTCGCCGCCTTCGACGCGAAGTTCGCCATCGACGATCGCAATGCCGAGCGCCGGCAGCTCGACGGCGAACGGCGCCGCGGCGAGGGCGCCCTGCCAGCGCGGCGCCTCGACCGTGCCGGAGAGGACGAGGCGCCCGTCGATGGTGCCGCGCGGTGCGACGAGATCGGCGCTGATGACTTCGAGCAGGCTCAGGTCAGTGGCACGTACGGCGATCTCGCCATTGAGAACGCCCGCGGCGTCGGCCGAAGCGCGCGCTTCGAGGCGGCCATCCGGCAGCAGGTCGGCGCGCAGATCGACGCGCAGATCGACGCGCCAGCCGCCCGACTGCGTGGCTTCGAGCACGAGGCCGTTCCACCCGAACACCGTCTCCGGCGCGGCACCGCCCACGCGCAGACGGCCCTGCGGGGCATCGACGCGCGCGGTGGTGACGACATCGCCATCGACGCGCCGACGCGCGGCCTGCAGCGTCACGAGGCCACGGGGTTCCAGCGGGGTATCGAGGTCGTCGGGCAGGAAGGGCGCGAGCCACGCGAGGTCGAGTTCCTGCCCGGAAAGGCGCGCGTCGTCGGCATCGCCTTCCGCGCAGAGACGAGCGCTCCCGGCAAGCCGCAGGCAGGCCGGCGACGGCAAGGACCAGTCGGCACCGCGCCAGACCACGGCGGCGGGGGCCGCGAGCGCGAGAGCTGGCAACGCGGGCAATTCGCCGTCGAGCGCTTCCAGCGTGAGCTCGCCGCGTTCGAAGCCGTCGCTGCTGCGCCAGGCGCCGCGGGCCTCGAGGCGACCGCGCGCGCCGGGCGTCGGCGCCGGCAGGTTGGGCGCGTCGATGCCGCGGGTGGCGAGGGTGAAGCGCCCGCGGTCGACGCGCCCCTCGAGGGCGAGTTCGATCGATGCGATGCGGGACTTGGCCTGCGACAGGGCATCGGCGCGCAGCGCGATGCGGCCATCACCGCGCGCCGGCAGGGCTCCGCGCACGGTGAGGCGCTGCAAGGCGAAGTCGTGCCAGCCGCCGTCGAGCAGGGCGAGATCCGCCTCGATCGCGGGCCGTTCGGCGGTGCCCGCCACCTGCAGGCGACCATCGAGTACGCCGCGGGCGCCATCGAGCCAAGGCGCCACCTCCAACGTGCGGAGCGCGATGTCCAGATCCAGCGCAGGGGCCAAGGCGCCGTCGACGGCGATGCGGCCTTCGCCCAGCGCGAACTCGGTCTGGACCTGCAGCGCGTCGCCCCGGGCTTCCACCCGCGCGTCGCCGTCGATGCGCTGGCCGCGCAGATTGCCGGTGAGCGACGCGAGCTCCGCGACGTAGCGCAGCGGCCCGTCGGCCGGCGCGGCACCGTCGACGCGCAGCGTCCCCTCGATCCGTCCCGGCCACTCCGGCGCCAGCCACGCCGGGTCCAGTTCGCGCATCGTGGCGTCGAGCGCGAAGGCCGCCGTGGCGTCACGCGCGTAGCGCGCCTCGCCCTCGAAGGCACCGCCGGGCGTCGCCAGCGTGAACGGCGCGAGCACGATGGCCTCGGCGTCGCCGCGCGCCAGGCCGGTGAGCGTCGCCCGCTGCTCGCCGCGCGCGAGGTCGAGATCGAGCTCGGCCGACCAGTCATCGACGCGGCCGGCGAACGTGGCCTGGCCCTCCGCCTGCACGCGCGCCTCGCCTTCGCCCCACGAGACGCCATCGGCGCGCACCACAAGGTCGGCGGCGCCGTCATCAAGCCCGTAGGTGCCGGTCAGGTCGACGTGGCCGTCGAGCAGGGACAGCGCGAGGGGCTCGGCATGCAGCACGCCGTCGTGCAGACGCAGGCGCGAATCACGCAGCGCCACGTCCACGCCGTCCTGCGCGACGCGCCCAGCGAGGCCCACGTGGAGGCCCGGCGTCGCGACCGGCGCCTCAACCGCAGCGGCAACGAGGCTGTGGGCCCGCAGGGTGGCGTCGATCGGGGCCTGCTCGGGCAGGCCGAGCGAGGCGGTCTCCAGCTGCGTCGCATCGAGCGCGAAAGTCCAGGACAGCGTGTCGAGCCGCGCGGCGTCCTGCCAGTCGAAGGCCATCACCAGCGGGCCGCCAGTGCGGCCTTCGAGCGTGGCTCGGCCCGTCGCGAGCGTGCCATCGAGCCGCAGCGCGATGCGCGCGCCCGCCGCAAGTTCGCCGTCGAGCGCGAGTCGCGTGGCGAAGTCCTCCGACGGGAGGTACTGCACCGCGCCACTCACGCGGCCCTGCGGCGCTTCGACCTCGAGTGATTCCAGCGCAAGACGGCCGGGCTGCAGCGCGAGCGTGCCCGCCACGCGGTCGATCACGATCGGCGGGGACGCCTCGCCGGCCGGGTGCACGACGATGTCGCGGACCTCGACGGTGTCGACGCGCAGCGCGATCGGCATCTCAAGCCGAGGCAGCAAATCCGGCCACGCTGGCGTCGGCTCGTCGGGCGCGTCCTTGGACCACACGCGCAGTCCGCGCAGCCGCAGCGCGGCGAGGTTCACCGTCGTCGGCCCACCGAGCCCGGGAGGGCGTGGCGTGGCTTCCAGAACGCCGATCTCGATGCGCATCGACGCGTCTTCGAAGACGACATCGCGCAGGCGCAGGCCGCCGGCGAGGCTGCCCTCGCGGTCGCCGATGCGGAGCGCGCCCTCGGGCAGCGCGGCGATCACGCGCTCGAGCGCGGCATCGCGCCCACCCCCGCTGCCCAGCAGCCACCACCCGCCGAGAACGGCGGACACGATCAGCGCGACGCCGCCCAGCAGCGCCCAGCGCCACAGGCCTGCGATGAGCGCCCGCGGCGCCATCAGAAACCCACCCCGAAACTGAGGTGCAGGCGCGTGCCGCCACCAGCGGCCTCGTCGAGGCCCTGCGCGACATCGACGCCGACCAGGCCGACCGGCGAACGCCAACGCGCGCCGACGCCCATGCCGATCTTCGGATCGAACCCGCGTCGCGTGTTGAACACGTCGCCCGCATCGACGAACACGGCCGCGCCCCATTCCTCTGTGAAGAAGTACTGGTACTCCGCACTGGCCACGATCCGGTGCAGGCCACCGAGGGTCTCGCCTTCGAAGCGTGGCCCGATCTCGCGATACCCGTAGCCGCGGATGCTGCGATCGCCGCCGGCGAAGTAGCGCAGCGAGGTCGGGAACGCCAAGGATTCCAGCGAACCGTCGTAGGCAGTCGTGGCCGCCTCGCCGCGCAGGATCACCGCCTGCGAATCACCGAGGCTGTGCAGCCACTGCGCACCGATCTCGAGCTGGGCGAAGCGCTGGCGGTTCGAAGCCGCTTCGATCACGCCCGCCCGCAGCGCTACCGTCAGCTGCAGCGAATCATCGGGATTGAGCGGGTCCTCGACGCGCCGGTACGTGGCGCTGAGCTCCGGATACAGCATCGTCTGCCGCGCATCCGGGAAGCGGTCGCGTCGCAGCAGCTTGGTGCGCTCTTCGGCGAACACGACACGGCCCGAGAGGGTGTAGGGATCACGCCGCCCCAACCAACCCGCACCGAGGCCGAGGCGTTCGTAGCCGAGCGCGGACTCCGGGTCCTCGGCGAGGTATTCGATGCGCGTGCCCCACCATCCGGGCAAGCGCCGCAGCGAGGGGGTGCGGTACTGCGTCGTGAAACCGCTGCGGCGTTGCGACCACTCGAAATCGGACAGCCACTTGTGCCCGCGGTCGTTGACCCAGCGGCGGTTCATCGAGCCGCGCACGCCCACGCCCGTGTCGCTACCGAAGCGCAGCGCCGCGGTGTAGGCCGTGCGCTTCGCCGGGGTGGTGGTGATGTCGATCGGCACGCGCAAGGCGTCGCCCTTCCCGTCTTCGGCGGGCACCACCTCCACCAGGGCGAAGTAGTCGAGCTGCGCCAGCCGCGCGCGCAGACGGTCGAGCTTGTTGCGGTGGTAGGGCTCGCCCTCGGTCCAATCGACCAGCGGCGGCAGGAGCCCGGGGCGGAACTGGTTCGCGGCGAAGCGCGCCTCGCCCATCGCGTGGCGCGGCCCGGACTCCCAGCGAAGCAGGACGTCCGCGGTCTTCCCCGCGCGGCTCACCGCCACCCGTGCGGTGGTGCGCTTGGCTTCGAAGTAGCCGCGATCGGCCAGCTTGCGCTCGACGCGGAACTTCGACGCCTCGTAATCGAGGTGGACGAAGCGTTCGCCGACGTCGGGCTCCAGCTTCGGCAACTCGCGCATCACGAAGCGATCGTCCCGGGCTTCGCCGGTAATGTCGGCGTCGAGCGTCTTCACCCGCACCGGCTCGCCGGGATCGACGTTCACCCGGATGCGCACCCCGTCACGCGCCAGCTCGCGGCGCACGTCGACCACCGGCGAGTACCAACCGAAGGGTTCGAGCGCTTTCGTTACTTCGCCCGGGATGCGCCGCAGCAGGAACTGCAGCCGCGCCTCGCTGAGATCGCTGCGCTGCTTCACCGACAAGCGCGCCAGGGTCATGCCAAGGCGGGCGTTGGCGGCCTCCTCGTCCGGCAGGCCGGCCAAGGTGATGTCGACGACGCGGATGCGCGGCGGTTCCGGTTCGGCGGCCTCGGCACGGACCGCCGACGCCCCGAAGGCCATCGCCATCCCGACCGCGAGCAGCCAGCCTAGGCGCGCGAAGGGATGCCTCCGGCAGCGTGGGGCTGGCGGCACAGGGCTCAGGTGGCGAGCTGCTCGATCGCGGCCACTGCGGCGAAGCGGTCGGCCAAGGCCTTCAGCAGGGCGAGGCGGTTGTCGCGGATCGCGGTGTCCTCGGCCATGACCATCACTCCGTCGAAGAACGCATCGACCGGCGCGCGAAGCAGCGCAAGACGGCTCAGCACGGCGACGTAATCGCGCGCGGCCAGCGAGGCGTCGGTGTCGGCCAGCGCGGCGACGAGTGCCGCATGCAGCTCGCGTTCGGCGGGCTCGAGGAGCTTCGAGGCATCGATGGTTTCCGGCAGCGCGCCCTCCACCTTCTTCAGGATGTTGCGCGCACGCTTGTTGGCCGCGGCCAGCGCGGCGGCTTCCGGAAGCTCGGCGAAACGCTGCAGCGCCGAAAGCCGCTCGGCGAAATCGGCGAGCGAGACCGGCTTCGTCGCCGCGACGGCGTCGAACAGCGCCGCACCCACGCCGCGGTCGGCGAAGTAGCTGCGCAGACGGTCGAGGATGAAGTCGTAGAGCTCGCCGGTGTCGAGCACCAGCCCGGCGGGCAACGCGGCCTTCGCGGCCTCGAGCATGCCGACGAGGTTGAGGTCGAGCCCGCCCTCGATCAGCGTGCGGGCGAGGCCGAGCGCGTTGCGGCGCAGGGCGAAGGGGTCCTTGTTGCCCGAGGGCTTCAAGCCCGCGGCAAAGCCGCCGGCCAGCGTGTCGAGACGCTCGGCGAGGGCCAGCACCTGGCCCAGGCGCGAGGCCGCGATGGCGTCGCCGGCGAAGCGCGGCGCATAGACCTCGTCCAGCGCCACGGCGACGGCAGCACGTGCCTCGGCCGGCAGCTCGGCGAGGCCGGCGTCGTGCGCGGCGTAGTAGCGGCCCGCGATGCCCTGCAGCTCGGGGAACTCATTGACCATGCGGCTCTGCAGGTCGGCCTTGCACAGCAGCGCGGCGACCTGCGCGAGATCGGCGTCGTCGTCGAGCGCCGTGGCGATCGCGCGGGCCAGCTGCGCGATGCGCGCCACCTTGTCGGCGTAGCTGCCGAGCTTCTGCTGGTAGGTGACCGTGGCGAGGCCGGCATTCATCGCCGACAGGCCCTGCTTGAGGTCCTCGTCGAAGAAGAAGGCGGCGTCGGCGAAGCGCGGGCGGATCACGCGCTCGTAGCCCTTGCGCACTTCCACTTCGTTCGTGGAAACGATGTTGGCGATGCCGATGAAGGCCTCGGTGATGCGGCCCTGCGCGTCGAGCACCGGGAAGAACTTCTGGTTCGCCTCCATCGTGGAGATCAGCGCTTCCTGCGGCACGCGCAGGAAGGCCTTCTCGAAGCCGCAAAGCACGGCCTTCGGCCACTCGACGAGGCCGTTCACCTGCTCGAGGTTGTCCTCGGTGATGCGGGCGGCGCCGCCCGCCTGCGCGGCGGCAGCTTCGACCTCGGCGCGGATCGCGTCGCGACGCTTATCGGCATCGACCAGCACCTTCGCGCCGCGCATCGCCTCGACGTAGGCGTCGGCATCCGAAACCCACACGGCCTTGTCGTGCATGAAGCGATGGCCGCGGCTCATGCGGTCGGCGGTCTTGCCGAAGGCCACCAGCGGCACGACGTCCGCGCCGTACAGCGCCACCAGCCACAGCGCCGGCCGCGCGAAGGCGTGCTCGTGCGCGCCCCAGCGCATCGGCTTCGGGATCGGCATGGCCTTCAGGGCCTCGTCGAGCACCGCCTGCAGCAGGTCGACGGTGCGCGCGCCCGGCTTCACCGCGCGATGCACGAAGCGCTCGCCCTTCGCATCCGTCGTGCGCTCGAGCTCGCTCCACGCCACGCCGGCCTTGGCCGCGAAACCTTCCAGCGCCTTGGTCGGCGCGCCGTTCGCGTCGAGGCCGATGTTGAGGTACGGGCCCAGCACTTCCGAGCGCTGCTCGGGTTGCTCGGCGGCAACGTCACGCAGCAGGACGGCCAGTCGGCGCGGGGAGTAAAGCGGATGCGGATCCAGCACGTGCAGGACGCCACGCCGCTGGAGACCGGAAGAGAACTCGAGCGCAAATGCCTGCGCCAGTTCGGGCAGCGCCTTGACCGGCAGCTCCTCGACGCCGAGTTCGATCAGCAGGGAGGCGCTCATGCCGCGGCCTCCTGCGTGTCGAGGCCGAGTCGGGCGCGTTCCCCCGCGTCCTTCACGCCGGGGAAGCCGAGCTTCTGGCGCTGCGCGTGGTAGGCCTCGGCCACCGCGCGGGCCAGCGTGCGCACGCGCAGGATGTAGCGCTGGCGCTCGGTCACCGAGATGGCGCGGCGCGCGTCGAGCAGATTGAAGCTGTGCGAGGCCTTGCAGACCTGGTCGTAGGCCGGCAGCGGCAGGCCGAGTTCAACGAGCTTGAGCGCTTCCTTCTCGCAGGCGTCGAAGCGGTGGAACAGCTCGGCCACGTCGGCGTGCTCGAAGTTGTAGGCGCTCTGCTCGCGCTCGTTCTGCAGGAACACGTCGCCGTAGGTCACGTCGCCCTGCGGGCCGCGCGTCCAGATGAGGTCGTAGACGTTGTCGCAGCTCTGCAGGTACATGCACAGGCGCTCGAGGCCGTAGGTGATCTCGCCGGTCACCGGGCGGCATTCGAGGCCGCCGGCCTGCTGGAAGTAGGTGAACTGCGTCACCTCCATGCCGTTCAACCACACCTCCCAGCCGAGGCCCCAGGCGCCGAGCGTCGGCGATTCCCAGTTGTCCTCGACGAGGCGCAGGTCGTGCACCTGCGGGTCGATGCCGAGCGCCTTCAACGAGCCGAAGTACAGCTCGGCGATGTTGTCCGGGTTCGGCTTCATCACCACCTGGTACTGGTAGTAGTGCTGCAAGCGGTTCGGGTTCTCGCCGTAGCGGCCGTCACCCGGGCGGCGCGAGGGCTGCACGTAGGCGGCGTTCCAGGCCTCGGGGCCGAGCGCGCGCAGGAAGGTGGCGGGGTGGAAGGTGCCGGCGCCGACCTCGAGGTCGAGCGGCTGGATCAGCACGCAGCCCTGCTCGGCCCAGTAGGCGTTCAGGCGCGTGATGAGTTCCTGGAAGGTGGGGGCGGACATCGGTCTCGACGCAGGAAAGTTGACGCGCCAGTATAGCCGCGAGGCCCATCCCGCCTGATTTCCCGCCGTATCGCCACTTGAGCCACCGCGCCTCCTTCCTGATCCTCGAAACCGGCCGGCCCGTGCCCAGCATGCGGCGCCGTGGCCCGTTTCCGCACCTGATCCGCACCGCGGCCGGCCTCGGGCGCCACGCGGCGCAGGTCGTGCCGGTGCTCGACGGCCACGCACCGCCCGATCCCGCGGGGTATGCGGGCGTGATCGTCACCGGCTCGGGCGCGATGGTCACCGACCGCGAGCCCTGGTCGGAAGCCACGGCCGACTGGCTGCGGCGCGCGGCCGAGCACGGCCTGCCCATGCTCGGCATCTGCTACGGGCACCAGCTGATCGCGCAGGCCTTCGGCGGCGAAGTGGCCTGGAACCCGGAGGGCCGCGAGATGGGCACGGTGCCGGTGCGCCTGCATGCCGAGGCCGCGCACGACCCGTTGTTCAAGCACCTGCCGAGCGAATTCCCAGCGCAGACCACGCACCTGCAGACGGTGCTCAGCGCACCACCGGGCGCGGTGGTGCTGGCGCGCTCCGCGCTCGACGGTTGCCAGGCTTTCCGCCTCGGCGAACGGGTCTGGGGCCTGCAGTTCCATCCCGAGTTCGGCGTCGTGCACATGCGCGGCTACATCGATGCGCGGCGCGAGGCGCTGAAGCGCGAAGGGCACTGCCACGTGCGGATGCTAGAGTCCGTGCGCCCC
Organism: Silanimonas sp.; assembly: GCF_027531545.1. Taxonomy (GTDB): domain Bacteria; phylum Pseudomonadota; class Gammaproteobacteria; order Xanthomonadales; family Xanthomonadaceae; genus Silanimonas. The sequence continues at coordinate 571,227 of NZ_JAPZSC010000001.1, forward strand.
GCCCCGGCCGCGCGCGACGTGCTGCGTCGCTTCGTCCGCCACGCCCTCGCGCAGCGCCACGGCTGAGCGCCCGACCCTTTCCTTCCTCCCCGGAACTTCACCGCATGACGCCCCGCTGGGCCGGCCTGACCGCCCCCTTCCGCTGGCTGATCGACGCCGTCGACGTCGGCCGCCACCAGCCCGCCGTGATCATCTCGGCGATCCTCTTCACGGTGGCGGTCGGCTTCCTGCCGTCGTTGCCGATCCAGCTCATGACGCTGGCCGGCTCGCCGCCGGGCATGGCCGTGCAGCTGCTGTTCCAGGCCATCGGCCTCATCGTGACGCTGGCGATCTCGCCGGTGCTGGTCGCCGGCATCTACCGCCTGCTGGACGGCGCCGAGCAGGGCCGCCCAGTGGCTGTCGCGCAAATCGGCGACGGCTTTCGCGATGGCAGCTGGGGCGCGATCGTGCTCGTCACCGTGCTCGGCTACGTGCTGATGTTCGCCATCCTGTTCACCATGATGATGACGATGGCCGCGGTGGCCGGCCTCGAGACGCTGCAGGCCCTGCAGGCGTGGCTGGAGCAGGTAATGGCCCTGCAGGCCAAGGCGCAGGAGAGCGGCGTGCCGATGCAGCCCGACGCCCTGCCCAAGCCGCCGGACGGCCTGGGCGGCGCGATTCTCGTGCTGCTGGCCTTCCTGCCGCTGTGGTCCTTGGTCGCGTTGGGCCTCGGCTGGGCGCTCGTCTCGGTGGCGATGCGCGGCACGCCGCCGGTGGCGGCGATCCTCGGCGGCCTGCGTGCGGCCGCGCTCAACGCGCTGCCGCTGTTCGTGTTCGCGGCGGCCCTGCTGCTGCCCGGCCTGCTCGTGGCCGGGCTCTTCGGCCTCGTGGTGGCGGCGGTCGTGGCCCTCGCCTCGCTCTTGGGCCCGCTGGTCGGTGGTGTGGTCGCGATGGCCATGGTGCTGGCCTTCACCGTGGTGTTCTCGGCGATCAGCTACGGGTTCACGCTGAACGGTTGGCGCGCAGCCTGTGACGACGGCGCGGGCCCCGACGCCTCGGGCGACCGCCCCGAGATCGCCGGCTTCGAAGCCTGATCCGCGGCCCCGGCCGAACGCCGGGGCTCAGAGGCCGAGCACCAGCACGGCCTGCATTGCCGTCCACGCCACCCAGCCCAGCAGCGCCGCCACGGCGGCGACCTGCAGGCCCAGCCACGCCGTCGCCCAAGCCGGGATCACCGCATCGCCGTCAACGCGCGTGCCCGCCGCGAGGTCGTGGCCGGCGCGATGGTCGTCGCGGAACATCACCAGCGCATGGCCGAGGTGGAGCAGCAACCAGCTGGGCCCCGCGGCGAGGAGGCGCAGCAGCACGCGCGGCAGGCCCGCCTTGCCGCCGTCGTTCGCCAACACGCGCAGGCCCAGCGCGCGCTTGCCCGGCGTGGCGCACCACGGCGAGGCCTCGAAGCCCACGAAGTACGCGGCCACCACGATCCAGGCCCAGAGGCCCGCGCTGAGCAGCGAGGCGAGCAACGCCTCCATGCCCTGCGTCATCGCCGCCATGAAGACGGTATCGGCCTGCAACGCACCAGCGAGGTCGAGCAGGGCGATGTGCCCGGCCCCGAACGCGCGATCCAGCGCGAGCTGCATGGCGCCTTCCATGCCCCCCCACGCCGAATGCGCGACCTGCAGGGGCCGCCAGGCCGCGGCGGTGACGAACGGCGACAGCAGGACGAGATCGAGGCTGTAGGCGGCATAGCGCGCCTTGAACGCCGCCGCACTCATGCCACTTCGGCGGGCTTGGCGCGCACCAGCACACGGCCCACCAGCAGGCCGGCCTCGTAAAGCAGCCACATCGGGATCATCAGCAGCACCATCGACAGACCGTCGGGCGGCGTCAGCAGTGCGGCGAGGATGGCGATGACGACGATGACGTAGCCGCGCCATTCGGAGAGCTGCGCCGGCGTGACCCAGCCGAGCATCAGCGCGACGAGTACCGCGATCGGCATCTCGAAGGCGAGGCCGGCGGCGAGCCCCATCACCAGCACGAAGCTCAAGTACGCGTTGATGTCCGGCATCATCGTCACGCCTTCGGGCACCGTCGCGGTAAGGAAGGCGAACATCGCCGGCAGCAGCACGAAGTAGGCGAAGGCGATGCCGACGTAGAACAGCAGCACCGCGGCGACCAGCAGGGGCAGGGCGAGGCGCTTCTCGTTGCGGTAGAGCCCGGGTGCGACGAAGGCCCAGGCCTGGTAGAGCATGAAGGGCACGGCCACCAGCAGGGCGACGAACAGCGTGAGCTTCATCGGCGCGAAGAACGGCGAGGCCACATCCACCGCGATCAGCTGGCCACTGTCGGGCAGGTGCGCGAGCAGCGGCGCCGCGAGGCGCGCGTAGAGCTCATTGGCGAAGGGCAGCAGGCCGAGGAAGGCGACGCCCAGCGCCAGCAACGCGCGCATCGTGCGCATGCGCAGCTCGAGCAGGTGGCCCATCAAGCCCAGGCCGGTGTCGGCGTCGTCGCTCATGGGACGGGCGGCTTGGGGTCGGCGGCGGGGTCGTTCGCGCCGGCCGGAGGCGTGACGTCGAGGCGCGTGGCATCGCCCACGCCCGACTGCAGCTCGCGCGCTTCGTCGTCGAGCTGCTTCACCGCGTCGCGGATCGCTTCGCGCTCGGCCTGCAGGGAGGCTTTCATATCCTCGGCAGCGAGCTCACGCTCCATCTCGGACTTCACCGCGAACCACTGGGCGCGCGCCTTGCGCACCCACAGGCCGGCGAAACGCGCCGCCTTCGGCAGGCGTTCGGGGCCGAGCACCACCAAGGCGATCACCCCGATGATGCCGATCTCCAGCCAGCCGAGCTCGAACATGGCGGTGGGTCAGCCGCGCCGGCGCTCAGGCGCCGGGACGGTCGTTTTCCTTGCGCTCGGTGGCGGCATCGACGCCCGGCTGCGGTGCGGGCGGATCCAGCTTGGCGGGCTCGTCCTGCGCCTCGCGCATGCCCTTCTTGAAGCTCTGGATGGCCTTGCCGAGGTCGCCGCCGGCGCTGATCAGCCGCTTCGTGCCGAAAACCACCAGCACGATCAGGAGGATGATGACGAGTTCGCGGAATCCCAGCATGGACGTGCTCCGAAGTCAGGGGCCAAGGATAGCCCGTCCGGCAGGCGGCCCGATGACCGCCGCCTCGCCTCAGCGCGCGGCCTGCGCGCTGGCTTCCTCGAGCTTGTCGCGGAAGCCGACGACGGCATTCACCTGCGGGCGGACGCGGTTCTCGAGGATCATCCGCGCGGTGACGTCGCGGCCGTAGACGCGGCGGTTGGCGCGGTTGTCGATGGCGATCACCGCGCCATCGAGCGCGATGCCGGCGAACAGGCCGCGGGCGCGCGAGTAGCTGTAGATCTCGGCCTTCAGCTGGCCGTCGGTGCTGGCCTGGGCGCTGCGGCCCACCGGGCCGGCCGCCACCGAGGCGTCGGCGCCGAGGGTGAACTTGCCGTTGACGATGTTGTCGACGCCGCGGCGGTTGCGGAACACCAGCACCACGTCGGCCGACTGCACGCCGGCCTGGAAGCCGAAGCTGCCGCCGCCGAGGGTGATGAAGGTGGGGTTCGACCAGGTGCCGTCGCTGCCACGCACGGCCATCAGGCCCTTGCCGCCGCGGCCGCCGAACACGAGGCCGGCCTTGACCACATCCGGCATCACCGCAATCGCCTCGGCTTCGCGCAGCAGGCGCTCGGGGATGGACTCCTCGGGGATGGCGAGGATCTCGGAGAGCACGCGCACGGCGTTGTCGGCGCGTTGGATTTCCCTTTCCTGCGCGTTCGCGGCGAAGGGCAGCATCAGGGCCAGCAGGGCGGTCAGCACCAGGCGCATGGGGCGCTCCTTGGGGATTTGGGGACGAACGAGTGTGGAAAACCGCGCTTGAGCGGGGCATGAACCCGGCCGTGACGCGCGGGCCGATCATAATGGCCCCCCGCCTCCGACGCCGAACCCGCATGCACACGGCTTTCCGCCCCGCGCCGACCGCCACGCCGAACGAGGACGCGGGCCGCACCGGCGTCCTGCTGGTCAACCTCGGCACGCCCGATGCGCCGACGCCGGCCGCCGTTCGGCGCTACCTGGCCGAGTTCCTGCACGACCACCGGGTGGTCGACCTCACCCGCTGGCTGTGGTGCCCGGTGCTGCACTTCATCATCCTGCCGCTGCGCTCGCCCAAGGTGGCGAAGAACTACGCCAGCATCTGGACGCCGGAAGGCTCGCCGCTGCTGGCGCTGTCGCAGCGCCTCGTCAACGGCGTGGCGCGCGCGCTGCCCGGCGTCGATGTGCGCCTGGCCATGCGCTACGGCAACCCGTCCGTTCCGGACGTCATGCGCGCGATGGAGGCCGACGGCTGCCGCCGCTTCGTCGTGCTGCCGCTGTACCCGCAGTACGCCGCCAGCACCTCGGCGAGCTCGCACGATGCGGTGATGCGCGAAGTGATGCGCTGGCGCCGCCAGCCCGAGCTGCGCCTGATCCAGGACTACCACCGCGATGCGGGCTGGGTGGCCGCAGTCGCCGAGAGCATCCGCGCGCACTGGGCCGCGAAGGGCCGCGGCGACCGCCTGCTGATGAGCTTCCACGGCATCCCGCAGCGCTTCGTCGCCGGTGGTGATCCCTACGCCGCGCAGTGCCGGGCCAGCGCCGAAGCCATCGCCGCGGCGCTCGGCCTCGGCGAGAACGAATGGGCGCTCACCTTCCAGTCGCGCTTCGGTCGCGAGCCCTGGCTGCAGCCCTACACCGACAAGACCCTCGAGCAGTGGGGCCGCGAAAGGGCCGGCACGGTCGACGTGGTCTGCCCGGGCTTCGCGGTGGACTGCCTCGAGACGCTCGAGGAGATCGCGGCCGAGAACGCCCATGCCTATGTCGAGGCCGGCGGCACGGCGCTGCGCTACGTGCCGGCCTTGAACGACGATGCCGCGCACGTCGACGCGCTGGCCGCGCTGCTGCGCCGTCATTTGGCAGGCTGGTCCGATGCGTGAGATCCGCCTGCCCGGCGGTCGCGGCGAGCTGGCCGCGCTGCGCTTCGGCGACCCCGACGGCCCGAAGCTGCTCGCACTTCACGGCTGGCTCGACAACGCCGCGAGCTTCGTGCCGCTGGCGGCGTCGCTGGAAGGTTTCGATGTCGTCGCGCTCGACCTGCCGGGGCACGGCGCTTCCGCGCATCGCGCCGCCGGGTACGACTACGTCTACGTCGACTGGCTGCACGACGTGCTCGACGCGCTCGACGCGCTCGGCTGGGAACGCGCCCACCTGCTGGGGCACTCGATGGGCGCAACGCTCGCCAGCACGCTCGCGGCCGCCGCGCCGGAGCGCGTGGCGAAACTCGCCTTGGTGGAAGGCCTCGGGCCCCTGGGCGGCCCGGCGGAGAGTGCCGGCACGCGCTTGCGCGAGGCCGTGGCGGCGCGCCGTGCGCTGGACGCGCGTCGCGAGGACGCACCCCGCGTGATCAAGGACATCGACACCGCGCTCGCCGCGCGCCTGCAGGCGACGCCGATGCGCGAAGCGGACGCGCGCCTGATCGTCGAACGCAACCTGCAGGCGGTGTCGGGTGGCTGGTCATGGCGCTCCGACCCGCGCCTGCGCCTGCCTTCGTCGACGCGCCTGCCGGAAGCCGCGATCCGCGCGATCCTGCAGGCCATCGACGCGCCGACGCTGCTGGTGGCGGCGGAGCCGTCACCGCCCTACTTCCCGCCGTCGCTTCGCGCCGAGCGCATCGCCTGCCTGCGCGACGCGAACCTGCACGTGCTCGAAGGCGGACACCACGTGCACATGGAGCGCGCGCCGGAGATCGGCGCGCTGCTGCGGGATTTCCTGCGCGATTAGGGCGCGTTGTCGGCCTCCGGGGCCTTTTCCTCGACGGCGTGGCTGATCGTCACACCGAGCTGGCCGTCCGGCTTGGCTTCGATCATGTAGTTGACGCTGCGATCGTCGCGCTGCCACAGCAGGGTGCTCGAACCGGGCTCGCTCATCGCCATCAGCGATGTCCAGCCGGCGGCCTTCATGTGCGCGTCGATGCGGGTGGTCAGCTCGGCAAGATCGCCGGGCATCGTTCCGCCGACGAAGCTGCTGGCGCCGACCACCATCGATGTGTCGAGCACGAGGCCTTCGGGCACCAGCACGTCGGACGGGAAGTCCGCGGGGATCGCCGCGGCATCGCCCTGCGAGGCGGAGAAGGCGCGGCCCTGCTCGTCCACGCCGGAAACGGTCTGGCCACCGTCCTCGATGTCGATCTCGGCATCAGTCATCGATTCGATGGCCGCTTCCGCCACCGCCTCGGTGGCGGTCTCCTCGGCGGCTTCCTGGGCCTTGCCGCAGGCGGCGAGCAGCGAGAAAGAAATGGCGGTGACGGCGAGGACGCGAAGCGCGGTGAGCGACAGCAACGGGGCGCGGGACATGGGAACCTTCGGGGGAGGGAGGGGGCGGCAACAGAGTGCCGGGCGGCGACGGATCGCGTCACCCCATCCATGGGGACGGTTCAGCCGGCGCTCAAGCCTTGGTCAAGGCACGAAGTTGCGCCTTCAGGCCGAGGCCACCATCGCTGCGCAGGAAGGTGCGCTCTTCGCGCCAGCCCGGGCTGCGCGCTTCCACTTCGCGCCAGAACGCCGCGGAGTGGTTGGCGTGGATCAGATGGCAGAGCTCGTGCACCAGCACGTATTCGAAGGCCGAGGGCGGGCCGAGCACGAGCGAGAGATCGAGCGAGACGGTGCCGTCCGGCGCCAAACTTCCCCACAGCGAGGACAGCGCGCGCACGCGGAACTCGCGCGGCGGGCGCGGCAGGTCCGGCAGGTAGGCCGGAAGCCAGCGATGGATGGCCGCACGCGCCTCCGCGCCGTAGAACTCCAGCAGGGCGCGACGCAAGGTCGCGGCCGATGCCGCGCGCGAGGCGTGGAACTGGAGACGCGCCCCACCTTGCGGCCACGTCGTGCTGGGGCCATCGACGCGCTCGATCCGCGCGCTGCGCCCTTCCATCCATTCCACCGGGAGTGATTCGCTGCCCAGCGGCAGCGCGTCGACGGCGCCGAACTGCCAGGCGACGGCCACGCGCGTGTCGCGGAAGCGCTGCCACTGCGCCGCGATCCAACCGGCATGGTCGTGCACGAAGGCATGGGCCACACGCTCGGAGACGCGCCATGGCACCGAGAGGCGCACGCCGCGCTCGCTGACGGTCAGGCGCAGGCGGCGCGCGCGACGATCACGCACGCGATGCAGCGGCACCGACGATCCGTCGGGAAGAAGGAAATCGACGCGAAGGCTTTCGCGCGAGGCGTCGGGCGCAGGAGCGAGGCCGAAGAGCGAGCGCAGCGCGGCCGTCATCGCGGACGGGGCCGCCACGCGGCGAGGCGCGCGCCCGCCTGTTCGCGGATCTTGCGGCGCAGGACACCACTCCAACCCAACAACAGCCCCGGCGTGCCGAGCGCCTGCCGGCTCCAGCGCCAGACGTCGAACTGGTCGATGTGGCGCACCACGAGGCCATCACGAAAGACGAAGGTGGCATCGATGCGGTTGTGCACGAGGCGGCCGGTCGCGCTGAAGCGGTAGTGCGCTTCCCAGTGCGCGCTGCCTTCGTGGGCGTCGGCGCGGATGGCACTGGCCTCGAGCGACCAGACGTCGCGGCCCTTCGCCTCCACCGCCTCGCAGAGCATCGACCACATCGCCATCACCGCATCGCGACCGGCGAGGCCGAAGACCGGATCCTCGAAGCGCACGTCGGGGGCATAGAGCGCAGCCATGCCCTTGGTGTCGAGTGCCGCGAAGGCGGCGTAGAAGGCCTCGATGCGGCGGGCGTTCTCGTGCAGCACGTCGGGGGCGGTCATGGTGGGCATCCGCCGGATTGGCGAGGGGTTGCCGGAAGTCTAGCGCGCTCTTGAGCGGCGGACGGCGCACGAGCGGCGGCGGAAAAAGCGACGCCCCGCCGAAGCGGGGCGTCGTGCGCAGCCCGGAGCAGAGTCACCTCGACGGTGACCGGCACCGGTGCGGATCACCACTGCAGGCGGAGGCCGAGCTTGAAGCTGTTGATGCCGTCCCCGAGCTCGGTCGACAGACCGGCCGACCACGCGCGATCGATGTGCCAGCGCACGCCCATCTCGGCCACTGCGCCATCGAACAGCGTGTAGCCCGAATCCTCGACGAGCGTGTAGCCGATCTTCGCGATGCCTTCGAGGTTGTCGGCCATCAAGCCGCGCAGGCCGACGCTGACCCGGTAGCCATCGACGTTGGCGTCCTCGCTCTCCCCATCGCGCGAGGCTTCGCCGCGGTAGTCGACATAGGCGACTTCACCGAGGACATGGAGGCGCTCGTCGATCGGCAGCGCGTAGCCGACGCCGCCAGTCAGGCGGCCAAGGTCGAAGTCCACGTCAACAAACTCGCCACTGGCGGTTTCGTAGCCGGCAAAGCCGTAGAAGTCGCTTTCGCCGAACGCGAGGCTGGCGTTGATGCCGCCGCCATTGCCGCTGAGGTCGAGGTCATCGACGACGTCGATGTTGAGATTGTTGTAGTGCGCCTCAACGTAGGTGTAGGACAGGGGGGACTCGGCGGCCTGTGCGGCGGGGGCGGCGGCGAGGGCGAGGGCGAGGCCCAGCAGGGCCGAGAGGGTGGTGCGGTTCATCGTGACGCTCCTTGGTGGAATGGCCGTCGCGAGGGCGGCGGCCGGTGACCCGCCGTCATGGCGGGGAATTTCGAATCGGGATGACGCCGTGGATCAGTCGACGCGGCTGAGCTTCAGCGCCTTCTCGAGCACGCCGAACAGCGTGTGCAGTTCCGCACTGAACAGCGCGTAGCGCGCGTCCAGCTCGGCGGCCAGCGAGTCGCGCTCGGTGTTCTCGAGCTGGTCGACGGCGCCGTCGAGGAACTTCAGCTTGCGGACGATGAGGTCTTCGCCGAGCACGAAGCTCACATGGTCGTCGAGCACGAGGGCGAGCTTGGTGACCTGCTTGCCGGTCTCGAGGTGCTTGGTGATCTCGTCGGCGGTGAGCTCCTGGCGCTGCGCCTTCACCACCGCGCCGCCATCGACGGGATCCTTCAGCTCGCACTCGTCGCCGAGCGTGAGGCCCTCGGGCAGCGGCTCGCCGGTGAGCCAGCCGGTCATCACCGCGCGCACCGACACTTCGGGATTCACCGGCACCGCCGGGAAGCTGCCCATCGCGTGGCGCAGTTCGGAAACGACGTTCTCGGCCGACTTCTTCGACGACGCGTCGACGGCGACGATGCCGTGCTTGAGGTCGATCGAGGCCGAGGTGCGCGAGCCCTTGATGAAGGCCTTGGGCAGCATCTCGTGGATCAGGTCGTCCTTGAGCTGCTTGCGCGCCTTGCCGCCGAGCTTGCGGCCTTCCTTCGCTTCGATCTCGGCGAGCTTCTTCGCCAGCGCGTCGTTCACCACCGCACCGGGCAGAAGGCGGTCTTCGCGGCCGAGGCTCACCCAGGTGAAGTCACCGAGGCGATGCGTCATCGCCGTGCCCTCGCCCCCCATCGGTGGCACAAAGCCGCGGCTGCCGAGCTCGAGCGGACCGACCGGCTTGAGCGGGTGCTCGACGAGGCGGTCTTCGAGGGTTTCCAGCGCGGCGTTGAGCGAGGACGGGAAGCGGAAGAACGTGAGGTTGCGGAAGAACATGCGGATCCTGGAAAAGAGAATTCAGCGGGGAAGCGCGGCGAGCTGGCGGTCGTGCCAGCGGCCGAGCGTCGCGAGCGCGAGCATGGCGCCGAAGCCGGCCCAGGCCATGTCGCTTTGCGTGTCCCAGGCGTAACCCTGGGTGCCGAGAAACGCCTCGGCGGCCTCGTTCGACATCAGCGCCACCCACCACTCGATGAGTTCGTAGAAGGCCGAGAACCCGAGGCAGAAGGCGACGATAAGGAAAGCACGCCAGCCGGCGCCATTCACCACGCCGAGGCGCAGGAACAGCTCGCGGGCGATCATCGCGGGCACGACGCCCTGCGCGAAGTGGCCGAGCTTGTCGTAGTTGTTGCGGGTGCCATCCATCCAATCGCGCACCCAGTCGCCGAGCGGCACTTCGGCATAGGTGTAGTGGCCGCCGACGATCAGGATGATCGAATGCAGCAGCACCAGCACGTACAGCAGCAGCGTCAACGGGAAGCGCGCGCGCGTGGCGGCCAGTACCGCGAAGAAACCCAGCGCGGGGGCCACCTCCAGCCACCAGGTGAGCCGATCCTTCGGGCCGATGGCCGACCACGCCAGCACGGCGAGGAACACCGCGCCCCAGGCCAGCGCGCCGGGCGAACGCAACGACGGATTGCTCACGGGTTCCAGATCGGGTCGAATGCCTTGGCGCGCAGCGCGGCCAGGGCATCGGGCTTCGGCGCGGCCGGCGTCGCCTCGTCATCGGCGGCGGCCGGCGAATGGGCCATCCAGGCCTCCGGGTCGGGCAGCGGTGCATCGGCGCGGCGGCCCAGCGCCATGAAGTCGAACAGGGTCCGGTCGGAAAGCTGCGAGGGGCGCACGTCGCCGAGCGCGCGGCTGATCGTCTCGAGGCGGCCGGGCGATTCCTTCTCCCATTGATCGAGCATGCGCTTCACGACCTTGCGCTGCAGGTTCTCCTGCGAGCCGCACAGCGTGCAGGGGATGATCGGGAAGGCCTTCGCTTCGGCATAGGCCGCGATGTCGGCCTCCTTCACGTAGGCCAGCGGGCGGATCACCGTGTGCTTGCCGTCATCGCTCTGCAGCTTCGGCGGCATGCCGCTCAGCTTCGCGTGGAAGAACAGGTTGAGGAAGAAGGTGGCCAGCAGGTCGTCGCGGTGGTGGCCCAGCGCGATCTTGGTGAAGCCGTTCTGCTCGGCGTAGGTGTAGAGCGCACCGCGGCGCAGGCGCGAGCACAGCGAGCACATCGTCTTGCCCTCGGGCACGACGCGCTTCACCACCGAGTAGGTGTCCTGCTCGAGGATGTGGAAGGGCTGCTCGATGCTTTCCAAGTACTCGGGAAGCACGTGCTCGGGGAAGCCCGGCTGCTTCTGGTCGAGGTTCACGGCGACCAGCTCGAAGCGTACCGGGGCCTTGGCCTGCAGTTGGCGCAGGACGTCGAGCATCGTGTAGCTGTCCTTGCCACCGGAGAGGCAGACCATGACGCGGTCGCCCTCTTCGATCATCCCGAAGTCGGCGATGGCCTGGCCGACCTGGTGGCGCAGGCGCTTCTGCAGTCTGTGGAGTTCATGCGCGTCGCCTGCGGCGGGGGCGGGGCGCGTCTCGGCGAGGGCCATGGGGCAGCAGGGTGTCGCGACGTGGGGCGCCATTCTACCGCCTGAGGCGCCCCCCCCTGCCCGGAGCCCGACGGCCGGGTGTAGGCTCGGGGGCGGCATGCACCCCTACGACCCCGGCCAACTCGCGCACCGCCTCGTGGAGCTCAAGAGCGAGCACCGCGACCTCGACGCCGCCATCGCCGCGCTGGCCGCCAGCCCGGACTGCGACGAGCTGCGGCTCAAGCGCATGAAGAAGCGGAAGCTGGCCGTGAAGGACCAGATCGCCCGGATCGAGAACCAGCTGATCCCCGACCTCGACGCCTGAGGCGCGCCGCCCTCAGCCCTTGAACGCGGGCCGCTCGCCGGTCGTGCGCCCACCGCCACCGCCGGTCTCGCCGGTGATGTGGGTGATGGTCTGGCGCAGTTCGCGGCCGAGGACGATCTTGGCGTCCTTGTCCCAGGCCATCAGCGCCTCGTCGAAGTCGAGCTTGCCGTTCGGGCAGAGCCAGACGAGGTTGAGCTCGCGCAGCTTGGCGATGAAGCCGCGGAACAGCGTCTTGTCGAAGAACTCCGGCGCGGCCGGCGCGTACAGCAGCGACAGGCGCTGCGCCGCCAGCTGGCAGAAGCTCTCCAGCTCGCTGGCGCTGATGCTGCGCGGGCCGCGGCGCACGAGGGTGGCGATGGCGATGAAGTAGCGCTCGAAGGCCTGCTGCAGCGAGTGCGCGATCGCACGGAGCCGGAAGACCTCGTCGGTCTGGCCCGGGCCGCGGGTCAGGAAGCCGCCGTCGTCCTCGCTGGCCACCGAGAGCAGGCCCTCGGCCACGAACAGGTTGATCGTGGCATCGAGGCGCTCGGCGAACTCGGCGTCGTTCCAGGGCAGAAACAGCTCGGCCTTGATGAACGGGTAGATCGTCTTGCCCAGGCGCAGCACGCCGGCGCGGCTGATGCGCCGGTTGTTCTGGAAGCACAGCGCGATCCACGCCGGTGCGGCGAACAGGTGCAGCACGTTGTTGCGGAAGTAGCTCTGCAGGACGGCGGTGTCGCCTTCCATCGAGAACACGTCGCCGAGCGGGTGCTTCACGCGGCGGATCACGCCCATCGTCTCGCCGTAGGCCACGATCTGCTCGGGCGACATCGGCGTGACGGTGACGCGGTCGCTGTAGGGCAGCGCGGCGAGCAGCTTCTTCGACAGCGCGAGCTGCGCCAGCAGGTCGGCCTCATCCATCGCGTGCTTCGGCGTGGCCAGCAGGGCCACGGCGAGCAGGTTGATGGGGTTCACGTCGGCGGCGCGGTTGATGTTGACGTGGATACGTTGGGCGATGTCGTCGACAACGTCGCCGAACCACTCGGGCTTGGCATCGGGGCCCAGCGCCTCGCCGGACCAGCCTTCGGCGCGCTCGGCGAGGACCTCGCTGAGATGGATGGGTTCGCCGAAGCTCACCGCCACCTGGCCGTAGCGGCGCCGCAACGTGCCCATCGCGGCGACGACGAGGGCGCCGATGCTTTCCTTCTGCTTCGGCCGGCCGGTGAGCTCGTCGAGGTAGCTGTCGCCCTCGATCAGCTTCTCGTAGCCGATGTAGATCGGCTGGAACACCACCGGGCGACGCGGCGCACGCAGGAAGGCGCGCAGGGTCATCGCGATCATGCCGCCCTTGGGCTGCAGCAGGCGTCCGGTGCGCGAGCGGCCGCCCTCGATGAAGTACTCGATCGAGAAGCCTTCACCCACCAGCTGCGCCACGTACTCGCCGAGCACGGCGGCATACAGCGCATTGCCCTTGATGCTGCGGCGGATGAAGAACGCGCCGCCGCGACGGAGGATCGGGCCGATCACCGGCATGTTGAGGTTGATGCCGGCCACGATGTGGGGCGGGACGATGCCGTTCTTGTAGAGCAGGTAGCTCAGCAAGAGGTAGTCCATGTGGCTGCGGTGGCTCGGCACGTAGATCACCTCGCGCCCGGGCGCCACGGCCTTGAGGCTGTCGAGGTGGTGCATCTGCACGCCGTCGTAGATGCGGTTCCAGAACGCGGTGAGGCCGAAGCTCAACGAGCGCACCACCGGGTGCGAGTAGTCGGCCGCGATCTCCCACGCGTACTTGTAGGCCTTCTTCCAGGCCTCGGCCGGCGTGGAGTTTTCGCGGCGTGCGGTGTCGGCAATCGCCTTGCGCACTGGCTCGGCGTCGACCACGCGGTCGACCAGCAGGCGGCGCGTGGAAAGATCCGGCCCGATGATGGCCTCGCGGACGCGGCGGAAGTGGCCGCGCAGCACGCGCGCGGTCTTGCGCACGGCGCGCTCGTGCGGAAGCTCCTCGGTGAGGATCTCGCGCACCGGGAAGCCGGGGGAGAAACGCACCACAGTGCCACGGCCGTTGAGCAGGATCGCCAACAGCCTCCGGAAGCGGCCCACGAGGGCCCAGTTCTCGGAGAACAGCACCGAGAACCAGCCGCTCTGCCGGTCCGGGGCGCGGCCCACGAGGATCGACACCGGCACCAGCTGCACGTCCTGCTTCGGGTTCAGGCGATGCGCCATCAGCAGGCGCGCGAGCGCGTCGGAGTGCGTCTTGTTGGCCGGACGGCCGATGCTGCCGTTGCGACGCCGAGACAGCGCCACGTAGGCGCGCCCACGGCCCAGCGGGTCACCCGGCAGCGGTGCCAAGGGCGACGGCAGGCCGGCTTCGCGGCAGGCGCGGTCGAGGATCAGCATGTTGCTGATGCCGTAGTGCTCGAGCACATAGCAGACCGGGCGGTCGAGCGTGATCGGCGGCACGTCGGGATCGCGGGTGATCTCGATCCACGGGTTCAGCAACCACTCGAGCAGGCGGGCCCACCAGGGCGGACGCACGTAGCCGGTCACGGGCGAATCAGTAGCCATCGGGCGGCGCTCGCGCGTCAGTTCGCCGGCGCGGCGGCGGGCGCAGCCGCTGAATCGGCCATCCCAGTGGCCGGCGCGGCGTCCAGTTCAGCCACCGAGCGTTCCAGCGCCTCAATGGCGTCCTCGCGGTACCAGCCGCCGTCGATCTGGCGCATCGGCTGCTCGAAGCGGACCTCCTGGCCGAGCAGCGGGTAGCGCACGCGCACCAAGGCGCTCGGGCCGTCGATGGCGATCACTTCGGCCTGCACCTGCGACAAGGCCGCATCGGCATCGATGCCGTAGGCGGACACCACTTCCTTGAACGCACGGAAGGCGACGCCGGCCTTCTCGAGCATCGGGTCGTACTCCAGCGCCTCGATGGCCGCGACGTCCGGCAGGTCCAGCTCGCGGGCGGTGCGCACCGCGACGCCCAAGGCCTGCTTTGCGCGCTCGCGATCGGTGAACTGGGCCTGGTCGCCGGCCCATTCGGCCAGCGCCGTGACGACGCCGGTGGCATGGCCCTTCTCGGCCTCGCTCATCGTCTCGCTGGCGCTGATCGCGGTGGTGGCGAAGCCCGACAGCATGGTGACGCCGAGCGTCCACTTCGGGCCGAGCTCCTGTTCGAGCGCGACGAGTTTCGGCTCGGCCTTGGCCCACAGCGCGGCCTCGGCATCGGGCGCGGTGAGTTGGGCCATCAGCTCGGCATAGCGCTGCGCCTGCTCGGCATCGACCGGATTCTTCGCCGCCACCTGCTGGCGCCACAGCGCCTTCTGCTGGGCGTGCATCGCCGGCGGTAGGCTGAGTTCGGCATAGCGCTTCAGGTCGCCCTCGCGCAGGGCTTCGGCCAGCGCTTCCACGGCGGCGACGGGCTCATCGGGCGCGCCCGGCACGGGCTCGGCGTCACGCTGGCAGGCCGCTAGCGCCAACAGGGCGAGCAGCAGGCCGACGCGGCCGACGCGGGTCGACAGGGGACGGGTCCAAGGCGTCAGCAAGGGAAAAATCCAGCGCAGCTCGAAGGACGGCGGAGGGTAGCAGATCGCCCCTTAAGCCTTGGTTCGGCGCCCGGGCCGGCGCCTCAGTCCCGCAGCGCCGCCCGCTTCGCCGCGCGCTGGGCGTCGCGCGACAGGCTGCGGTCGTTGCCGTACAGGGACGACTCCCAGCTGCCGTAGCTCGGGTTGGCCAACATGAACCAACGCTGCCCCACCCAGGCGTCGAAGCCCTGCAGCTGCGTGGCGCGGGCCTCGAGGCCGTTGTCGGCGACGGAGACGAAATCACCGAGCTGGTCGCCGAACTGCATCAGCACGCGGTAGCGCCGAGCCACGAACTGGCGGCGGCAGCCCTTGTCGCTGCCCTTGGGCACGCAGCCCGGCGTCTCGACGCCGAGGCCGAGGAACTGCGATTCCGCCGCCGGCGGGAAGCCCACGGCTTCGAGGTTCCGGCGCGTGACGGCCGACTTCGCGTGCTCGCGGTTGGTCAGGTAGATCATGGTGATGCCGCGCTTGGCCGCCGCCTGCGCGAACTCCGGCGCACCGGCGACGGCGGTGGCGCGGGCCTCGTCGACCCAGGCGTTCCAGGTGGCGTCGTCGAAGCTGCCGTCCTCGCGGATCAGGCGCACCTGGTAGGGGCTGTTGTCGAGGACGGTCTCGTCCACGTCGACGATGATCGCCGGCGGCAGGCCGGCGACCGGCGCCACGCGGTCGTTCGGCGTCAGGGCGTCCCACGAGGCATCGGCGAGGGCGGCGTCGAGCAGTCGCTCGGCGCTGCGCCAGGCCTGCCGGTGCGCCATGCGCGCCTCGACCGAGGACTGCACCCACGCCGTGGCATTCAGGTTGTCGTGCGCGGGCACCGCCGGCTCGGACGCCGCCGGCTTGGGCATCGGCGTGGCCGCGGGGGCCTCGGCGACGGTCTGGCACCCGGCGAGGGCCGCGGACAGGGCGAGGACGAGGGCGGCGGAGCGAAGACGGGTCATGGCGGGGCGCTTGCGGGGTCGGATCGAAAGGAGGGCGGGAGTCTAGCGGCGGTGTCGTGGCGGCTTCGTGGCGGGCCTGCCGGCGGTTCAGCCGAGCGGCAACGGCGCCTGCATCGGGTCGATGTGGCCTTCGCCGGCCATGATCTTCTTGAACTCGCCGCGCGACACCGAGACGTAGCGGTCGTTGCCGCCGATCTCCACCTGCGGGCCGTCGGTCACGGCGTGGCCATGCTCGTCGACGCGGACCACCATCGTCGCCTTGCGGCCGGTGTGGCAGATGGTCTTGATCTCGACGAGGTTGTCGGCCCAGGCCAGCAGGTACTGGCTGCCCTCGAAGAGCTCGCCGCGGAAGTCGGTGCGCAGGCCGTAGGCCAGCACCGGCACGCTCAGCGCATCGACGATCTCGGTGAGCTGCCACACCTGCGCCTTCGACAGGAACTGCGCCTCGTCGACCAGCACGCAGCCCAGTGGGCCGCGCGCGGCCACATCCTCGCGGGCGAGGCGCTCGAGGTCGTCGTCGCGGGTGAACACGGTGCCGCGGGCCTGAAGGCCGATGCGCGAGGCCACCACGCCTTCGCCGGCACGGGTGTCGAGGCGCGGCGTGAGGATCAGCGTGCGCATCCCGCGCTCGTGGTAGTTGTGCGCGCTTTGCAGCAGCGTCGTGGTCTTCCCGGCGTTCATCGCCGAGTAGTAGAAGTAGAGCTTGGCCATGCGCCCATTCTAGCGGGCGCATGGCCTGCGGCCGCCGTGGATCAGCGCGGCGAACCGTCCGTGTCGTCTTCGCGCGGCGGGGGATTGGCCGTGGTGGAGACGGGCCCAACGTCAACCATCGCCGGACGCGCCTCCTTCCAGACGCGCTCCTGCCACGCCCAGTAGGTGTCCGCTTCCCAATAGCGGTCGTCGTAGTAGTCCTTGGCCGAGACCGTCTCCGTACCGCCCGGACCGGGGATCTGGATGCTCACCGACCCGGACACGGCACCGGTGCGGCTGCCAACGACGCTCTTGCGCTCACGCGACATGACCTGTTCTTTGCGCGGCTTCGCCACCGCGTCGCCGTACTCGGCGTAGAGTCGCCGGCCCTCTTCGAGCGCGCGCTCGCGCTCGTCGGCGCTGAGTTCGTTCCAGTACATCTCGCGCTTGATGACGAAGGGGCGCCACATGCGCTCGGCGGCCAGGTCCATCCACGCGTAAGCCATCGCGCGATCCTGCGCCACGCCCTGCCCGTTCCAGTACATCTCGCCCAACATGCCCTGTGAAGGCTTGTCGGCGAAGCGAGCAGCACGCGTGAAGCGCACGAAGGCCTCTTCATACTCGCCGTCACGGAAGCGCTCGACGCCGCGGCTGCGGTACATCAAGTCCGGATGGGCATTCATGAAGCCCGCCGCCATGACCTCCGCGCTAGGCTCGTCGACCGGCCCCTGGCCGCCGGACTGGGCGACCGCGGGAAGGGAGAGGGAGAGGGAGAGCGCCAGCAGGCTGGCGGCAAGGGGACGCGTGAGGTTCAGTGGCATTGGGGGCCTTCCTTCGGCAAGTCAACCAGGGGGTTGAGCGTAGTGTGCCGAAACCAGGCGCCCCCGGCGCCCCCCGGAAGTCACGCCGTGACCATGGTCATGCCGCCTGCGACAATGCGGCCCATCGTTCCGTCGCAAGATCCCCATGTCCCTCAACGCCCCGCAGCGCGAAGCCGTGCTGTACACGCAGGGCCCGCTGCTCGTGCTCGCCGGCGCCGGCTCCGGCAAGACCCGCGTGATCACCGAGAAGATCGCCCACCTCATCGCGAGCGGCCAGCGCGAGGCGCGGCACATCGCGGCCATCACCTTCACCAACAAGTCGGCGAAGGAGATGAAGGAGCGCGTGGCGAAGCGGGTGCGCGGCGACGCGGCGGAAGGCCTGACGATCAGCACCTTCCACGCGCTGGGCCTGCGCTTCCTGCAGCAGGAGGCCGGCCGCGCCGGGCTGAAGCGCGGCTTCTCGGTGTTCGATGCCGACGACCAGATGGGCATCGTCAAGGACCTGATGCCGCCGGGCACCAAGAACGACGTGCTTGAACGCCTGCGCGGACTCGTCTCGCGCGCCAAGAACGAGGCGATGACGCCCGAGCAGGCCATGGAGATCGCCAAGTCCGCCGTCGAGCGCGAGGCGGCGAACCTGTACGCCAAGTACCAGCAGCGCCTCGCCGCCTTCAACGCGGTGGATTTCGACGATCTGATCCGCCTGCCGGTGCAGATGCTGGAGGCCGACCCCGACTTCGCCGCCGGCTGGCGCGAGCGCCTGCGCTACTTGCTGGTCGACGAATGCCAGGACACCAACGGCGCGCAGTACCGGCTCCTGAAGCAACTCGCCGGCCCGAAGGGCAGCTTCACCTGCGTGGGCGACGACGACCAGAGCATTTACGCCTGGCGCGGCGCGCAGCCGGAGAACCTGAACCTTCTCGGCAGCGACTACCCGGCGCTGAAGATCATCAAGCTCGAGCAGAACTACCGCTGCGGCGCGCGCATCCTGCGGCTGGCGAACACGCTGATCGCGAACAACCCGCACGAGCACCTGAAGACGCTGTGGAGCGACCAGCGCGAGGGCGACAAGATCAAGGTCTGGCGCTGCGAGAACAACGAGCACGAGGCCGATCGCGTCGCCGCGGAGATCGATTACCTGAGCAAGGCGAAGGAAATCCCGTTCGGCGAGTTCGCCGTGCTGTTCCGCGGCAACCACCAGAGCCGGGCGCTGGAGAAATCGCTGCAGCTGCTGCGCATCCCTTATCACCTCACCGGCGGCACGGCCTTCCTCGAGCGCGCCGAAGTGAAGGACGCGCTGGCCTGGCTGCGCCTCGTGGCCAATGCCGACGACGATGCGGCCTTCCTACGTTCCGTCTCGTCACCCGCGCGCGGCATCGGCGGCACCTCGCTGGCCAAGCTCGCGGAGCTGGCCCAAGCGCACCACCTCTCGCTGGACGGCGCCGCACGGCAGATGTCGATCCTGAAGCAGCTGCAGCCGCGCATCGCCGCCGCGCTGGGCGAATTCACCGGGATCGTCGATCGCCTTCGCGACGATTCGGAGCGCATGCCGGCGAAGGACATCGTGCTGGCCTTGGCCGAGCGCAGCGGCATGCTCGAGGCCTTCCGCACGATGAGCAAGGACAAGGCCGGCTACGAGCGGCGCAAAGCGAACCTCGACGAGTTGGCCGACTGGTTCGATGGCCCGAAGAGCAGCGTTGGCGACCTCGCGGCGCAGATGATGCTGCTCAGCCACGCCGACCGCGGCGAGCCGGGCAACGCCGTGCGGCTGATGAGCCTGCACGGCAGCAAAGGCCTGGAGTTCCGCGCGGTGTTCCTGGTCGGCCTCGAGGACGGCACGCTGCCGCACGAGGCCAGCATGGAGGAAGGCCGCATCGACGAGGAGCGCCGCCTGCTCTACGTCGGCATCACCCGCGCCAAGGAGCACCTCGTGCTCTCGCACTCGCGGGAAACCAAGCGTTGGGGCGACACCATCAAGCTGGCCCCCAGCCGCTTCCTCGACGAGTTGCCGCAGTCGGACCTCCAGCGTGACGGCGCCGATCCGGAGGCCGAGGCCGAATCCAAGAAGCAGCGCGGCCGCGCCCACCTCGCGGCCATGGCGGCGCTGTTCGACGCGCCGAAATAGCTGCCGGCGCGATCAGCCCGTCAACGCTGGCAGCGCGGGCACCACACGGTGGCGCGCTGCCCGAGGCGCAGGCCCTTCAGCGCCGTGCCGCAGACCTTGCAGGCCTCGCCCTCGCGGCCGTAGACGAAGAGTTCCTGCTCGAAGTAACCCGGCAGGCCGTCGGGATTGAGGAAGTCGCGCAGCGTGGTGCCGCCGCGCTCGATGGCATGGCCGAGGATGCGCTTCACGGCCGCGGCGAGGCGGTCGTAGCGCTCGCGGGTGACGCGGCCCGCCGGCGTGGTCGGGCGGATGCCGGCTTCGAACAAGGCTTCCGCGGCGTAGATGTTGCCGACGCCGACCACGACGGCCTGGTCCATCACGAAGGTCTTGACCGAGGCCTTCTTGCCACGCGACGCGGTGAACAGCGTCTCGCCACTGAACGCGTCGGACAGCGGTTCGGGGCCGAGGCCGGCGAGCAGTTCATGCAGTTCGCCGGGCGGTTGCCAGAGCAGGCAGCCGAAGCGGCGCGGGTCGGTGAAGCGGAGCACCCGGCCATCGTCGAGGCCGACGTCGACGTGGTCGTGCGGCCCGAGCGGCGCCGACGCCGGCAGGACCCGCATCACGCCGCTCATGCCGAGGTGCCAGAGCGCGCTACCCGCCGCCGTGTGCGTGAGCAGGTACTTCGCGCGTCGCTCGACGGCCTCGATGCGCTGGCCGGGAAGGCATTCGCGCACGTCTGCGGGGATCGGCCAGCGGAGGTCGGGCCGGCGCAAGGTGACGCCGGTGACGCGACGACCTTCCAGATGCGGCGCAAGGCCGCGCCGCGTGGTCTCGACTTCGGGCAGTTCAGGCATCGGCGGCGGACGTGTGAAAGAGGGTCGCAGTGTAGGCCCGGTGGCCCGCCTCGCATTGCGGTACCTCCGGTGCGGCCTTACGCTCCGCCCTCACCCCGGGAAGCCCGATGGACACCAGCCCCGACGACGCCCAGCGACGGATCGTCCAGAACGCGGCGCACATGCGCCTGCTCGGGCTTTGGCTGGTCCTCCTTCCGGTCGCGGTGGTCCTGTACGAGCTTCAGGCGCCGGCGATCATGTGGGCCCTCGCCGCCGCGAACGTGCTCGTCTGGCCCTGGGTGGCGCGCCGCATGGCGCTCAACCACCCGCAACCGCTAGCCATGGAACGCCGCAACCTGCACATCGACTCGCTGATGGCCGGCCTGTGGGTGGCACTGATGCAGTTCAACGCCGTGCCGTCGCTGATGCTCGCCTCCATCATCCTGATGGACAAGTTCGCCTTCGGTGGGCCGCGGCTCGCCTTTCGCTGCGGCCTCGTCTTCCTCGCTTCCGCTGCCGCCGTGGCGGCGCTGGGCGAGTTCGCCTTCGCGCCGGAAAGCTCCTGGGCGGCCATTGCTGCATCGGCACCGGCCTTGATGGTCTACCCCTCTGCCATCGCGTTCTCGGCATGGCGCCTCTCGCAGCAGCTCGGCGGCCATCGCCGGGCGCTGGCCTCGCTGGTGCGCACCGATCCGCTCACCGGCGTGGCCAACCCGAGGGCGCTGCAGGAGGCGACCGAGCACGAGTTCCGCCGCTTCCGTCGCAGCGGCCATCGCGCCAGCTTCATGGTGGTGGACGTCGACCGTTTCCGTCTGCTCAACGACGTGCACGGCCGCGCCGCCGGCGACGCCGCGCTGCAGGCCATTGCCGCGGTGCTCCGCAAGACCCTGCGCGACACCGACACCTGCGGCCGCCTCGGTGGCGATCGTTTCGGCCTCGTGCTGACGGATGCCAGCGGCAGCGGCGTGGGAGAGCTCGCCGAACGCCTGCGCCATGCGCTCGCCGAGCGCCTGCTCCATGACGCCAGCGGCGCCCATCCGACGGTGAGCATCGGCTACGCGCAGATCGACGCCGGCATGCTCACGAGTACGCAATGGATCGCGGCGGCCGAGTCGGCGCTGCGCGCCGCGAAGTCGGCGGGGCGCAACCGCAGCATGTCGGCGCCTGCCTTCGGCAGCCTCGGCCCATGACCACGACCGGCCGGCGGGCAGCGGCGCTGCTGTTCGCCGCGCTCGGCATCGGGGCGGCGCTGGCGGCGGCCCCGACCCCGGCGCAACTGGACGCCCTCCAAGCACTGCGCCTGAGCAACCCGGGCGCCTTCCTCGCGCAGCTGCGGGCCGTCGAGGCCGGACCACCGCCGACCGACCCGCTGCTCCGCGACCAGCTGGGCCTGCTCGGGGCGCAGGCGATGGCGCTGGAATCGCGCTTCCCCGAGGCGCTGCAACGCGCCGACCAACTGGCCCGCGACGCCGCTGACGAAGCCACCCGCCTGCGCGCCGCGGCCGTCGCGGTGAACGTGCAAGCCGCCAGCCGCGAGTTCCTCGATGGGCAGAAGCGCCTCGAAGCCCTGCTCGCCACCGTCGAGCCGCTGCCCGACAGCGCCGTTCGACGTCATGTCGATCTCGTGGCAGCGGTGTTCTACAACCAGCTGTCGCAGTCCGAGATCGCCCTGCGTCACGCAGAGCGCGTCCTCGCCGGCGATGCCGCCCCCGTCGAGCGGTGCGCCGCGTCCATGCAAGCACTGGAGGCCCGGCTGACGCGTGCGCCGCACCAGCTGGACGAAGCCGAGTTCGACGGTGTCTCGGTCCTGTGCGCGGGCAACGAAACCGTGCTCGCGGCTCGCTACGTCGACGTCCTCCGCAGCCGCTGGTGGATCGCGGAGGGCCACGCTGGCCGCGCCGCCGAACATCTCTTGACCCGGATGCCCGACTTGCAGGCCACCGGCTTCGCGCCGTTGCTGGCCGAAGCCCATGCGGAGCTGGCCGAGGCGCTGCTCGCCACGGGACGGCTGGACGAGGCACAGACTCAGACCGACGCCGTGCTGGCCCTCAGTGCCGGCCTGCCCAGCGGCCTGCCCCTGCTCTCGGCGCGACGCACCCGCTACGAGATCGCGCTGGCCCGCGGCAATGACCGGGTGGCCTTGGGCGAACTGCAGGCCGTGCTCACGGCGGAGCGCGCGTACGAGGACGAAATGCGGCATCTGCTCGCCGCCTACGAGGCCGGCCGCCAGGAGTCCCTCGCGCGCCAACAGGCCCTCGCGCTGGTCGAGCAGCGCAACGCGCAGCTGACGCTGGACGCGGCGCACAGCGAGCGCACCACCACGTTCTTCACCCTGCTGGCGGCGCCACTGGTCCTGGCTTTCGTCGCCCTGCTCGGCTGGACGTGGCATTCACGCCGACTGCGGCGTCGACTCCGCGAGCGCATGCAAATCGATGCGCTGACGACGCTGTGGACGCGACAACAGTTCGCGGAACAGGCCGCTGCGTCGCTGGCCGCCGCCGAACGCCGCGCGCAGCCGATGGCGCTGGTGCTCCTCGACCTCGACCATTTCTCGCTGGTGAACTCGCAGCACGGCCACCTGTCCGGCGACGCCCTGCTGGCCGCCGTCGGCGCCACGCTCGCCCGCCTCCAGGAGCCCGGTCGCCACTTCGGTCGATTGGGTGGCGAGGAGTTCGCCGTGCTGCTGCCGGGCGCGGGCCTCGACGAGGGGCTCGCGTTCGCCGAGCGCTGCCGCAGCGCCATCGCCGCCACCCGCGCCACCGCCTACGACGGCCGTGCCGGGCTGGCCATCACTGCGAGCTTCGGTGTCGTCTCGACCACCGCTGCGGGCTACCGCCTCCGCGACCTGCTGGCGAACGCCGACCAGGCGCTTTACCGCGCGAAGAGCGCCGGGCGGAACCGCGTGGCGGCCGCGGTGGTCGTGCCGATGGATGGCGCCGAGGTCCCGGCATGAGCCGTTCCACGCTGCTGGCCGTCGCGCTGGCGTTCGCGCCCTTGCCAGCGACGGCCACTCCCATCGCCTATGCACAAGGCCCCGGTGAGCTGATGCAACGGTTCGATGGGGACGGCAGCGGCAGGGTCGACGAGTCCGAATACGTGGCCTACCTCTCGGTCGGCTTCCAGGCCCGCGACGCCGATGCCAACGGCGTGCTCGAAGGCGAGGAGCTTCCCCCCGGCGCGAAGCCTCTCGCGAGGGCCGACAACGAGGCTCGCCTGCGCCGCCAGTTCGCCCGGCAGGACGCCAACCGCGATGGCGCGCTGGATGCGCGCGAGCTGCTCGCACCGCCGCGCGGCTGAGCAGGGCGCCCGCCGCCACGTGAGGGGCGCGCGATTGTCGCGCCGGCATGACGATCCGTTGCGATGCAGAGGCTGCGCCCGAGGGCACGCGGACGGACGATGCCCGCCATCGCCGGCCC
Source organism: Silanimonas sp. (assembly GCF_027531545.1). GTDB lineage: Bacteria > Pseudomonadota > Gammaproteobacteria > Xanthomonadales > Xanthomonadaceae > Silanimonas. Next base: position 595,096 of record NZ_JAPZSC010000001.1, read on the forward strand.
GCCCGGCTTCCGCATCGAGGAAAGCACCATGATCACCCCCCGCCCCGGCCACGAGCGCGGCCGCGCCTCGCACGGCTGGCTGCAAGGCTTCCACAGTTTTTCCTTCGCCGATTACTTCGACCCGAAGCACGTGCAGTTCGGGCCGCTGCGCGTCATCAACGAGGACCGCATCGCCGCCGGCACCGGCTTCGGAAAGCACGGCCACCGCGACATGGAGATCGTCAGCTACGTGCTCGACGGCGCGTTGGCGCACGAGGACTCGATGGGCAACCGCGCCAGCATCGTGCCGGGCGAAGTGCAGCGCATGAGCGCCGGCACCGGCGTGTTGCACTCGGAGTTCAACCACAACCCGAGCGGCGAAACGCACTTCCTGCAGATCTGGATCCTCCCGGACCGTGGCGGCATCGCCCCGGGCTACGAGCAGAAGATGTTCGGCCCCGAGGAGAAGCGCGGCCGCCTGCGCCTTGTGCTGAGCCCCGACGGCACGCAGGGCTCGGTGCGCATCCAGCAGCAGGCGCGGATGTACGCCGGGCTGTTCGATGGCGACGAGAGCGCCACGCTGCCGCTGGCGTCGGGCCGCCTCGGTTACGTGCATCTCGCGCGCGGCGCGGCCAAGGTCAACGGCCACGTGCTGCGCGCCGGCGACGCGCTGAAGTTCGAGGACGAACCGACCGTCGCGATCGAGGCCGGCGAAGGCGCCGAGGTGCTGGTGTTCGACCTGCCGCGAGGCTGAGGTCGCCGCCCGCCGCCACCTACCGTCCTCGGGGGCCGGTGGGCACACTGGCGCGCATGCCCACACCCGCACCGGACGCCATCGCGCTCGCCGCGCCGCCGTTCCAGCTCCGCCCGTTCGCCGCGGGTGATCTCGCGCTTTACGCGGGACTGTTCACCGACGACGAGGTCATGCGGGCGGTGGGCCCGACGTTCACGCCCGACCGCGCCGCGCGTGCGGCCGCGGCGTCCTTGCGCCATCAGGGCGATGCCGAGGGGCGGTTCCGGCACTGGGTGATCGAACACCCCGAGGGCACGGCCGGGCTTCTGGGCCTTGCGCTTCGGGGCAAGGGCTGGCGCGATGGCGAGGCCGAGCTTGGCGTGCTGCTTTGGCCGGCGTGGCAAGGGCGCGGGGCCGCCACGGCCGCGATCACGGCCGTCCGTCCCTGGGCCTTCGATATCGCTGGGCTGGGGGGCCTCACCTGCCATCACGCCGAAGCGCATACCGGCGCCGCGGCGCTGATGCAGCGGGTCGGCTTCACGCGCTGTCCGCCGCGGTCGGGCGCCCCACTCCCGGTGGGCTGGGAGTGCAGGAGCAGCGCGGCGGTGCGTCCGCTCGGCTAGGCTCGTGGCTTCGCTTCCCTGACCGAGCCCATGCCCTCCGACCTCCCGATCACCTCGCCCCGTGGCCATCTGGCCTGCGTGGGTCTCGGCATGATGCTCGGCGCCCACCTGACGCCGCGTTCCCGCGGCTGGATCGAAGCGGCGGACGTCGTGTTCGTGGCCGCCAGCGACGCCCTGGTCGAGCAATGGGTCGCGACGATCAATCCGCGCATCGTGAGCCTGCAGGGCTTCTATGCGGAGGGGAAGCCGCGCCAGCAGACCTACCGCGAGATGGCCGAGGCGATGCTCGCCGAAGTCCGCGCCGGCAAGCGCGTGGTCGGCGCCTTCTACGGGCATCCCGGCGTGTTCGCACAGGTGCCGCACGCGTCGATCGCGCAGGCCCGCGCGGAGGGCTTCGAGGCGGTGATGGACCCCGGCATCTCCGCCGAGGATTGCCTCTACGCCGATCTCGGGCTCGATCCCGGCAAGGTGGGCTGCGCGCACTTCGAAGCCAGCCAGCTGCTGTTCTACCGCCGCGTCATCGACACCAGCGCCTGGCTGGTGCTCTGGCAGGTCGGCCTGGCCGGGGATCGCACCTACGCGGTGCGCGCCAGCACCGTCGAGCAGCGCCAACGCCTGGTGGACCGACTGCTGCGCGACTACCCCGCCGACCACCCGGTGACGATCTACGAGGCCGCCACCCTGCCGATCGGCCGGCCGCGCGTCGACCCCGTGCCGCTGGCCCGACTCGCGCACGCGACGCTGCACATGCACAGCACGCTCGTGGTGCCACCGGCCCGGGCGCTGGAGCCGGAGCAGGCGTGACCGAACGGCGCTAGCATCAAGCCCACCGGCCGCGAAACGGCGCACGCGCCTCGCCATGACCCCATCGCCGATCGATCGCGTTCTTGCCGCGCCCGGGCTCTGCGCAGCCGTCATGCGCGCCGTCCTCGCCGGGGTTCTGGCCCTCGGCCTCCTCGTCGGCGCAAGTCCGGCGGCGGCCGCGCCCGCGGCCCGCGAAGGGAGCGATGAGGCCCTCGAGCAGGAAATGCAGCGCCTGTTCGCCCTGCGCACGGTCGATGCCCCGGCCTTCGTGACGCGGACCCGCGAACTCGAGGCCGCGCCGCCACCGTTGAGGCTCGGGCAGCGCCAGTTCCTGAGGTTCCTCAGCGCCAACCGCGCGGCATTCGAGGGTCGCTTCGCCGAAGCCATCACGCTGGCGGAGCCGCTGGCCGGATCGGCCGAGGATCCCAAACTGGGCCTGGCAGCCGGCACTTTCGTCATCAACATGCGCGCGGGCACGCGCGAGTTCGAAGCCGGCCTCCGCGAGCTCGATCGCTTGCTGAAGGCGAACACGAAGGCCGAAGGCCCGCTGCGCGACGAAGTCCGCGGGCTATGGGCCGTCGCCGCGATCTTCTACGCGGAACTCGAGAAACCCGAGCTCTCGGCCTGGTACGCGAAGCGCCTCGCCGAGGATTCGCCATCGCCGCGGCAAGCGTGTACGGCGAGCCATTTCGTCGTTCGTGCACGCCAGGCCTCGGGCGATCCGGGCTTGTCTTCGGACGATTTCGACCGGGTGGATCAAACCTGCCGCGCCGCCGACGAGGACGCCGTGATGCTGGGGTTCTCGGCGCTCTCCTTTGTCCGCTTCCTGCGCGAACGCGACCGCCCGGCCGAAGCCCTTGGCCTGCTCGAGGAGCGCGTGGGCCGGATCGAATCCACGCGCTATCCGCGCCTGATGGCCGAGGCCTACGCGCTGGACGCCGAGCTGCTGCTCGCCGCCGG
>NZ_JAPZSC010000009.1 GCF_027531545.1 Silanimonas sp.
TCGGTGCGCATTCCACTGATCGTGGACACCCATTCCAGGCTGATCGCGGACAGCGTTCCGGGCGATCGCGGACACCCGTTGCAGGTGTCCAGAGTGACGCTGCGGATGGTAGGCCAACTGTCCGCCATCAGTTTGGAACGCTGTCCGCGATCAGCGTGGAACGGGTGGTGCCGGGTTGTCCACGCGGCGCCCCATGCGCCGGGTGGGCAACTCGGTGCCGAAGGCGGTTTGCTCTGCCTGCGAGCTGCTCGGCAGCCTTGTCCACGGCGGCGGCGGCGCATGCGACGCCTGGCCGCCGCGGTGGACAAGGCGGGGCCATGGCGCTGTCCGGTCGGATCGCCAGGGTTGCCGTCAGGCTTGGGGCTTGGCCTTGCGCAGCGACTCGCCCTTCAGCGCGATGGTGTGCGAGCCGTGCAGCAGCCGGTCCATGATGGCGTCGGCGATGGTGGGCTCGTTGAGCCACTGATGCCAGGCGCTGCTGGGCAACTGGCTCGTGATGAGGGTGCTGCGGCTGCCCACGCGGTCGTCCAGCAACTCCAGCAGGTCCTGCCGCTCCTGGGCCGCGATCGGCGCGATGGCCAGGTCGTCGAGCACCAGCACGTCCAGCCGCGCCAGTTGCGCCAGCCGCCGGCCGAAGCTGCCGTCGCCGTGGGCCACCTGCAGCTCCTGCAGCAGCCGCGTGGCGCGCGTGTACAGCACGCTGAAGCCCAGGCGAGCCGCCTGCTGCGCCAGGGCGCATCCGAGCCACGTCTTGCCACAGCCGGTGGCCCCCGTGATCAGCACGTTGCGCCCGTGGCGGATCCAGTCTCCGCCGGCCAGCGCTGTCACGAGGTGCCGGTCCAGGCCACGGCCGGCGCGCCAGTCGATGTCCTCGATGCAGGCCGAGCTCACCTTGAGCTTGGCCGCCTTGAGCAGCCGCGCCACGCGCTTGCCGTCGCGCCAGTCGAGCTCGCGCTGCACGAGCAAGGCCAGCCGTTGGTCGAAGGGCAGCGCGTCGGCGGCGTGCTGGGTGGCGCTGTCGGTCAGGGCGGCGACCATGCCGTCCAGGCGCAAGCCGCGCAGTTGGTCCAGGGTGTGTTGTTGCAGCATGGGGGTGTCGGTGTCGATGTCGGTGTTGCGGTTGTCGTTGCTGGCCATCAGTGGTGCCCGTAGTAGCCGGCGCCACGCACGTTGTCGTGCTCGGGCATCGGCGCAGCCGAGCGCTCCCCGCCCAGCAGGCTGCTGCCCTGGCGGTCCAGCCCGCTGGCCAGGATCGACTTGACGCTGCCGTAGTAGGGCGCGCGGATGGACTGCGCACGCGCGCAGGCGGCCTCCAGGCGGTCAGCTCCGTACTCGCGAGCCAGGCGCATCAGGCCCAGGCAGCTCCGGTAGCCTTGCTCCGGATGTGGCCGGCGCTCCATCTGCCAGCGCACCACGCCGGCGGTGGCCGCGCCGACGCGCTCGCCCCAGGCGATGAGCTTGGCCGGCGTCCACTGCAGGTGCGCCCTGTGCGACGCGGGCATGTGCTCAGGAACCGTGGTGTAGCCGCCCGCCTGGGCGCTGCGCACATGGGCGGCGATGCGCTGGCGACGCAGCAGCACCTCCAGCGTCGTGGCCGTCACCCGCAATTCCACCGCCTCGCCAACGTGCTGGTGCGGCACCGAGTAGTAGTGGCCCTCGAAGGCCACGTGGTAGTCGATGTTCACGCGTGCCGGCTTGAACTGGGCCAGCACCATGGGGCTGGCCGGCAGCGGCTTGAGTGCCGGGGCATCCAGGGCGGCGAAGGCCGAGGCCCGGCAGCCGGGCAGGCGCTTGAACGGGCGCTGGTTCAGCTCCGCCAGGAGCGCGTGGATCGCCCGGTTCAGCTCGGGCAGGCAGTGGAAGCGCTGGTGGCGCAGCCGCGCCAGGATCCAGCGCTCGACCACCTGCACGCCAACCTCCACCTTGGCCTTGTCCTGCGGCCGGCCAGGACGTGCTGGCAGCACCGCCACGCCGTAGTGCTCGGCCAGTTCCTGCATCAGCCGGGCGGTGACGGGCTCGTAGGCGTCAGGGTTGGCGATCAGCGCTCGCGGCTGGTCGGGCACCAGCAGGCGCGGCACGCCGCCGATGAACTCCAGCGTGGCGATGAGGGCACCCACCCAGTCGGCGGCCGTCTGCCGCCAGGTGGCGCAGGCGTAGGTGTAGTTCGACGCGCCCAGCACGCCCACGAAGATCTGCGCCCGGCGGATCTCGCCGCTGGTCGGATCGATCACGGGCACGGTCTGGCCGGCGTAGTCGACGAACAGCCGCTCGCCGGCAGGGTGCACCTGGCGCATGGAGCGCTTCAGGCGCTTGGCCCAGGCGCGGTACTTGTCGCAAAAGGCGCTGTAACGGTAGCCGGCACCGGCTGCGCCGGCGCTGTACTCCTCCCACAGCAGCTGCAGCGTGACGCCCGGGCGCTTGAGTTCCTGGTGCAGCGCAGCGTAGTCGGGCTCCACGCGCGTGCTGCTGCGAGAGCGCGGCGGTGGGTACAGCCGCGCCTGCAGTTCGTCGTCGTTCAGTGTGCTGGCCAGTGGCCAGTCCACCCCAGCGTCGCGGGCGTACATCGCGATCTCGCTGACGCAGGACTTGCTCACGCCCAGCGCTGCGGCCACCTGCCGCGTGCTCAGCCCGGAGTCGGCCAGCAGCCGAAGTGCTTGTCTGATCTTGCTCATGAGGACCCTTGGTGTGGGCATCGCCTCTCCCGGCCAAAAAGCCGGGCAGCCTATGCCTCGTTGGGTCACTCAGGACACCGCCCCGGTGTCCGCGATCACGGCGGAACGGTGTCCGCCATCAGCGTGGAACGCTGTCCGCCATCACGGCGGAATGCTGTCCGCCATCACGGCGGAACGGTGTCCGCGATCGGGCGGAATACGCAAGGCGAGCAAAGATAGTTCGGCGAGTTGCTCGTCGGCCACCGCATACAGCCGCGGCGGCATGCGATGTGTCGGCGACGTCGCGAAAACAGCGCGAATTCGCTCGCGTTCGAACGTCACCACGAGAGGCGCGTGATCACGCGGCTGGAGTACGGTGAGCAAGGCACCAACCCGCGCTTCGTGGGCACCAACCTCGTGGGCGAGCCCGACGGGCTGTACGACGGTCTGTACTGCCAGCGCGGCGAGGCGGAGAACCGCATCAAGGAAGCGCAGCTGGACCTGTTCGGCACGCGGGCGAGCTGCTCGCGCTTCATCGCCAACCAGTTCCGGCTGCTGCTGGCGGCGCTGGCCTACACGCTGATGCAGCGGCTGCGCGCGCTGGCCCTGCAGGGCACCGAGTTCGAACGGGCCAGTGCCGCCACCATCCGGGTGCGGCTGCTGAAGATCGGTGCGTCGATCCTGCGCAACACGCGTCGTGTGCGGGTGATGCTGGCCAGCCACCATCCGCCGCGCGTGCTGTTCGCTACGGCAGCCAGCAAGCTTGCCGCGCTGGGCCCGTAGCAACTCATCCTAAATCCGGCAGTTACCCCGTCGCCTGAAGCGCTGGTGGGGGCTTCGGTGGTCCGATGACTGGCGCGATCCGGTCGCTGATGTAGCGCAACAGGTGGCCCCATCGGTCAAGGTCCTTGAACTGCTCCGCAGCTGCCT
>NZ_JAPZSC010000065.1 GCF_027531545.1 Silanimonas sp.
GCCTCATGGCCAAGGAAAAGTTTTCTCGTACGAAGCCGCACTGCAACATCGGGACGATCGGTCACGTCGACCATGGGAAGACGTCGCTGACGGCGGCGATCACGAAGGTTCTTGCCGAGACGGGCGGTGCGACGTTCACGGCGTATGACCAGATCGACAAGGCGCCGGAAGAGAAGGCGCGCGGGATCACGATCTCGACGGCCCACGTGGAATACGAGACGTCGAACCGGCACTATGCGCACGTCGACTGCCCGGGCCACGCGGACTACGTGAAGAACATGATCACGGGTGCGGCGCAGATGGACGGCGCGATCCTGGTGGTGTCTGCGGCCGATGGCCCGATGCCGCAGACGCGCGAGCACATCCTGCTGGCGCGCCAGGTCGGCGTTCCGGCGCTGGTGGTGTTCATGAACAAGGTCGACCTGGTCGACGATGCGGAGCTTCTCGAGCTGGTCGAGATGGAAGTGCGCGAGCTTCTGTCGAAGTACGACTTCCCGGGCGATGACATTCCGATCGTGAAGGGTTCGGCGAAGGTTGCGCTGGACAATGGCGATCCGGCGGTTGGCCGCGATGCGATCCTGAAGCTGATGGCCGAGGTTGACCGCTACATTCCGCAGCCGGAGCGTCCGATCGACCTGCCGTTCCTGATGCCGATCGAAGACGTGTTCTCGATCTCGGGCCGCGGCACGGTGGTGACCGGCCGTGTCGAGCGCGGCATCGTGAAGGTGGGCGAGGAAGTCGAGATCGTCGGCATCCGCGACACGCAGAAGACGGTGGTGACGGGCGTCGAGATGTTCCGCAAGCTTCTGGACCAGGGCCAGGCGGGCGACAATATCGGTGCGCTGCTGCGCGGCACGAAGCGTGAAGACGTGGAGCGCGGCCAGGTTCTGTGCAAGCCGGGTTCGGTGAAGCCGCACAAGAAGTTCAAGGCCGAAGCCTATATCCTGACGAAGGAAGAGGGTGGGCGCCACACGCCGTTCTTCGCCAATTACCGTCCGCAGTTCTACTTCCGCACGACGGACGTGACGGGCATCGTCACGCTGCCGGCCGGCACGGAAATGGTGATGCCGGGCGACAACATCTCGTTCGATGTCGAGCTGATCACGCCGATCGCGATGGAAGAGAAGCTCCGCTTCGCCATCCGTGAAGGCGGCCGCACCGTCGGCGCCGGCGTCGTCGCCAATATCCAGGATTGAG
>NZ_JAPZSC010000051.1 GCF_027531545.1 Silanimonas sp.
CGGCATCGACAGCCCCTTCTGGTACTGAACCCTGTTCTGCGCCATGGCCGACCTCCTGTTTGGCGGCCACATGCTCGCAGTCGTGTGGCTCACTGGGAGAGCCAGCTACTCGGTAGGCTGAGTCATCTTGCTGATCAGGTCCGTCCAAGTTCGTTCCAGGAGAGCTCACGGCCATCGACTACGACCATCGGCACACGATGATCCTCCTCGGGATCGCTGTCGACGGTCCCCCGCAGCACCAAGCCATCGTTCACCCGCAGCCCGTGGTCGGTGTCCTCCAGATGCGTAAGAGCCAATGCTCGGCGCATCTTGCCGATCAGCTTGCCCAGCAGTTCCAGCGGTTCGTCGTCAGGCTCCCCGATCACCTGATACCGATACCCGGCCGGGCAGCCATCGCGCAGCTCAAAGGCGTCGATCGCCACCCCGGGCCCGAACAGCCGGGTGCGAAACCGGAACTCGTGCTCGGTGCCGCGCCCGTCGAGCATGCGGATGGGCTCGAACGCCACGTGCTCGAACCCCTGCAGCCCGAGTCGGTCGGCGGCGGCCTCGTTGAAACATCGGCCGCAGAGCCGCTGGTAGCCGGCCTCCATCGACCCGTAGTTCACGACGTCGTGGTCGGCAGCCGGCTGACGGCAGGCATCGCAGGTGATGGGCGGCATGGCTAGCAGGGTGTGTGAAGGCGAGACGACTGTAGGCTACGACCGCGGCGCCGCGAACCGATCGGCCACCTGCTTGGCGCGCCGCGCATCGTCGGTGTGCAGGTACATCGAGGTCGTGGCCAGCGAGGCGTGCCGCAGGTTGTCGCGCACCGTTGTCAGCTCGGCGCCACCTTGGAGGAGGTGCGTGGCATGCGTGTGCCTCGTCCAGTGCGGCGTGGCCTGCCGCAACTTCTCGGCGAGGGCCGGGGTGCCTTCCTCCACGACGTCGGCTGCAGTGCTGAAGAACCGCTTCATCACCCGCCACAGGCGCCACGAGGAGATTCCACTGCCATCTTCTCCAAGGCTGCCAACCAGCGGTGTCGATGGACGCCACTTCGAGGGCGTCACGGGCAGCCCCCGTTGAACGAGGTAGCGATCGAGGGCGGCGCGGGCCAGCGGCGGCAGCACGACCTTGCCGGCCTTGTGGCCCTTGCCGACGACCCGGATCCACGTGTCGCCGTGCGGGTCCGAGTCGATCGCGCCCAGTTGTGCGCCCACGAGTTCGCTGATTCGAAGGCCCGTGGCGTAGGCGAAGTCCAGCATGAAGCGCAGCCGCTGCGCGGCCGGATGGCTCCAGCCGTAGGACCACTCGAGGCCGTCGGCGACGACCCGGACGAGCTTCCACTCGTGCTCGGTGAAGGCGTGAGACGTGTGGAGCTGCGCCGGCCGGCCGCCTCGCACCTTGACGCCGGCGAATGGGTTGGCCAGCACGTAGCGCTGCTCGATGAGCCAGCGGTACAGGGCATTGAGCACCGACAGCGCGTAGGCAGCCGAGCGCGCCGAGAGGTCGCCCGCGAAGGGACGCCACGCCGGCGACGACCTCGGCTGCGGGGCGCCGACCCAGCGCGCTCGCGGGCCTGGGCGACGGAGGAAGGCGCGGTAGGCAATGGCATCCTCGGTGGTCAGCGACGACAAGGCCCGCCCGCGCTCGACGATTGCCCACAGGATCAGCCGTTCGGCCTCCTTGCGGTAGGCACGCTGCGTCGCCGCCGACTCTTGCAGCGACAGCCACGCGTTTACGGCCTGGTAGTCGTTGCTGGCGTCGAGCGCACAGCTGGCCCGGGGCGCTCGGAAGGTGCCCCGTGTGCCATCGACGTCTTCGGGCACGACCAGCCGCTCCCAGGGGACCAGTTCCTGGGCCTGTTTCAAGGTCACCAACGCTCGAGCGCGTTCAGTGAGCGCGGGATGCTGGGCAAAGAATGCCTCGACGTGGCGGGCGCGGGCCGGACCGAGCCCCTCGATGCCGGCCCACCACCGTCGGCGCCTCGGTACGCGCAGGGTCAAGTCGGCCAGCGTGCGGATGCCCGCCGCGTGCAGCACGCCCACGAGCCGCACGGGTAGCCAGCGCTCGACGGCGTCGCCGATGAGCGGCTGCGGAGGCGGCATCCCGCGCAACGTCTCGATGGCGGCAGCGGCAGCCTTGGCAAGTTTCCGATCGGATGGGCTGGCCGCCGCCAACGTGGCGGCCAGGTCCGCCTGCGCACGGCTCGTCGCGAAGGCAGCAAGCTGGCGCTTCACCCGCCCGATCACCGAGCGCGCCGACGCGCCGACTGCGCGGCGATCCGGCAGATAGCGATCCACGGCGGCGCGGCTGGGCACCCCTTGAAGCCAGGCGCGGAATGCGGCCAGCGCAGCCTCGTCCGGCCAAGTCGGGTCTGCGGGCATGCTGGGTGGCGCCGACAGCGCGTTTTCCATGCACACCAGTTTAGAGCCGTGGCAAGCATGCAAAGCTAATTTTGTTTATCTTGGTAGCTTTGCTGATTGAACGGGGGTCGCCAGCGAACTCTCACCGCGGTGATAGTGTCGGCTGCCCGGGAGGCAGGTGCAGCCCAAATTGAGGCTCCAGGAAGCTGCCGCTCGCGGAGACCAGCCATCGGCCAGGAGCTGACCATGCCGAGCGGCGGCTTTCCGGTAGCGAATCGAGGGTGACGGTTCGCGAACACCGATTGGCTTGACGTTGGTGCCACCGGTCAGATGCGACGGTGGCCGCGGCCCTCTAGGTTGTGCTTGTCCCGATTGCCCTTATCGACGGACTAGCGCTGACGCAATGGCGGCCTGTCAGGCGACATGAAAAACTGACCCCCTGGCGACATTGAGAACTGACCCCCTTCGAGGACGAAGGAGGTCCAATGGAAGAGGTGTTCCAAGCTCCGCAGGTCGCAGCAGACCGGGGGAGCGAGACGATGTTGGCGCCGCAGGAGGTGCAGAGGATGTTGGCGCTGCAGGCGCTGGGTTGGGGAAGCAAGCGCATCAGCCGCGAGCTGGGCTGCAGCCGCAACACGGTGCGCGAGTACCTGCGGCAAGGCGGCTGGAAGCCGATGGACGTCGTTGCCCGTGCTGGCGCGCTGGAACCCCACGGCGAGTGGCTTGCCGAGCGATTGCGACGGCACCGCGGCAACGCCGATGTCGTGCGGCAGGACCTGGCCCGTGAACTGGGCATCGAGGTCAGCCTGCGCACCGTGCAGCGCGCGGTCGAACCGCTGCGGCGAGAGCTGCGGGCCGAGGCGGTGGCCACGGTGCGCTACGAGACGCCGCCGGGTCAGCAGCTGCAGATCGACTTCGGCAGCACCGCCGTGGCCGTAGGCGGGGAGACGCAGCGCATCCACCTCTTCGTGGCCACGCTGGGCTACAGCCGGCGCTGCTGCGTGGCCGTGTTCCTGCACGAACGCCAGTCGGCCTGGCTGCAGGGACTGGAAGGCGCGTTGCGGCACTTCGGCGGCGTACCGCAGGAGATCTTGCTGGACAACGCCCGGGCACTTGTCACCGAGCACAACGTGCAGACCCGGGAAGTCAAGTTCAACGACCGCTTCCACGCCTTCTGCCGCTACTGGGGCGTGACGCCCCGTGCCTGCGCACCCTACCGGGCGCGCACCAAGGGCAAGGACGAGCGAGGCGTGGGCTACGTCAAGCGCAACGCCATTGCCGGCCACGAGTTCAACAGCATGGACGCGCTGCACGCCCAAATCGCCCGCTGGATGCGGGAGATCGCCGACACCCGGGTGCACGGCACCACTGGCGAGCCGCCCATCGTGCGCTTCGAGCGCGAGGCGACGGCGCTCAAGCCGTTGCCGGCCAAGGCGCCGTTCCTGCAGGTGCGCGAACTCACCCGGCGCGTGCACACCGACGCCTGCATCGAGCTGGATACCAACCGCTACAGCGTGCCGTGGAAGCTCATCGGCGAGAGCGTCACCGCCGTCGTGGCCGAGCGCCAGGTGCGCGTTCTGTACGCGGGCCAGGAAGTGGCCTGCCATGCGCAGAGCCCGCTGCGGCGGACGACCGTGATCGACCGGCGTCACCTGGCCGGCATCGTCGGGGCGAACACGCTGGGCATCAGCTGGCTGCCCAGGGCGACACCGTCACCGCCGGTCATCCCGGCTGAGCTGCTGCGCCCGCTGGAGCAGTACGAGCAAGCGCTGGGAGGGGCTTGGTGATGGCAGCGAGCAAGAAGACCAAGCTGGTCGAGGATCTGGACACCCTGGAGCCGATGCTGACCCGGCTGAAGCTCACGGCCATCCGGGACCAGCTCGACACGCTGCTGGACCAGGCTGTCCGTGCCGAGCTGAACCTGCGAGAGGCGCTGACGATGCTGTGCACGGCCGAGGTCGCGCGCAAGGACGAGCGCCGCATCCAGATGGGCATGTCGATCGCCAAATTCCCCTACGTCAGGACGCTGGAGGGCTTCGAATACGACGCGCAGCCGTCGGTGGACCCCAAGCAGATCCGCGAACTGGCCACCTCACGCTGGGTGGCCAACGGCGACAGCGTCCTGCTGCTGGGCCCGCCGGGGGTGGGCAAGACGCACCTGGCGGTGGCGCTGGGCAGAGAGGCCATCGTGCGCGGCTACAGCACGCTGTTCGTGCCGGCCACGAGCCTGGTGACGCAGCTGGCCCGGGCGCATGCCGAAGGCAGGCTCGAGGACAAGCTGCTGCACTTCACCAAGCCCAAGCTGCTGATCGTGGACGAGCTGGGTTACCTGCCGTTCGAGGCCAATGCGGCGCACCTGTTCTTCCAGCTGGTGAGCCGGCGCTACGAGCGGGGCTCGATCCTGGTCACGAGCAACCGCTCGGTGGCCGAGTGGGGCGGCGTGTTCGGGGACGCGGTGGTGGCCACGGCCATCCTCGACCGGATGCTCCATCACAGCCACGTCGTGACGATCCGCGGCGACAGCTACAGGCTCAGAACGAAGCGCCGCGCTGGCCTGGCTAGCCAGGCCAGCGCGAAACCCGAAACGACAAGCAACTGATCAACAACCGGGGGTCAAAACTCGATGTCGTCAGGGGGTCAGTTCTGGATGTCGCTTGACACGGCCACGATGGCAGTTCCATCAGCGGCCGCAGACGCTCTCCGGAGAGTTGACCGTGCACTCGGCACATCGGCCGTAGAGGATCACCTCGTGCTCCTCCAGGGTGAACCCAGGCGGCACCAGCCGGCCCAACCCACCCACACACCCGGCCACGTCGTAGACACGGCGGCACTCCCGGCACTGGAAGTGGTGGTGATGCCCCTGGCCCGCGGCTTCGTAGCGCACGGGCTCGCCTGCCAGCGCGACCGGGCAGATGCTGCCCTCGTCCGCCAGCTTCTTCAGCGCGCGATACACGGTCGCGATGCTGAGCGTCGGCGCATCGCTGCCGGCCAGCTCAAGCACCTCCTGCGGTAGCAAGGGCCGACCCGCGCGCGCAATGGCAGTCAGGACCGCTGCCCTCTGCGGTGTTTGTCGTTCCATGGATCGAATTGTCATGTCTTGCCGAGGAACGTTTGGCTCCTTGTATGATATTGCGTTCTCATTAGCATAACCAGATCTCATGTCCCGTCTCCCCGTCACCGTGCTGTCCGGCTTCCTTGGTGCTGGCAAGACCACGCTGCTGAACCACATCCTCGCCAACCGCGAAGGGCTGCGTGTGGCGGTGATCGTCAACGACATGAGCGAGGTCAACATCGACGCCTCTTTAGTGGACCGCAGCGCCCACAACGCCGGCGCCGCGCTGTCGCGGACCGACGAGAAGCTGGTCGAGATGAGCAACGGCTGCATCTGCTGCACGCTGCGCGAAGACCTGCTGGTGGAGGTGCGCAAGCTGGCCGCCGAAGGCCGCTTCGACCACCTGCTGATCGAGAGCACCGGCATTGGCGAGCCGCTGCCGGTGGCCGCCACCTTCGACTTCACCGACGAAAACGGCAACAGCCTGGGCGAGGTGGCGCAGATCGACACCATGGTGACCGTGGTCGACGCGCACAACCTGCTGGCCGACTACACCAGCACCGACCTGCTGGAGCAACGCGGCGAAACCGCGGGGCCTGAGGACACGCGCACGCTCGCGGCGCTGCTGGCCGAGCAGATCGAGTTCGCCGACGTCGTGGTGGTCAACAAGATCGACAAGGTCGATGCGACACGGCGCGACGAGGTCGCCGCTGTCGTCAAGGCGTTGAACCCGGTCGCCCGGATCGTCTTCGCCGACCATGGCCGCGTGCCGCTGAAGGAGGTGCTGGGCACAGGCCTGTTCGACATGGAACGCGCCAGCCAGATGCCGGGCTGGGTGCGCGAACTCGAAGGCCGCCGAAATGGCGAAATGACGCCCAAGACCGAGGCCTACGGCATCGAAAGCTTCGTGCTGCGCAGCCACGCGCCGCTGCATCCCTGGCGCTTCTCCACGTTCATGGACCTGCCGTTGCCGGGCCTGCTGCGTGCCAAGGGCTACGTGTGGCTGGCCAGCCGACCCGACTGGGTGGTGAACTACTCGCGCGCCGGCAACACCGCCACGCACGAACCCGTGGGCCGCTGGTGGGCCGCCGCGCCGCGCAGCCGATGGCCGGCAACGGGCACCGACGAGCGCCGCAACATCGACGCGCGCTGGAAAGAGCCGCACGGCGATCGTCTGAACGAGGTGGTCTTCATCGGCCGGAACATGGACCGCGCGGCCATCGAGCAGGCCTGGAAGGCCATGCACCTGAACTACACGGAAGCGCGCAAGGGGCCGAAGGGTGGCAAGGGCTACGCCGGCTGGGCCGACCTGCCCGACCCCTTCCCGCAGTGGGAGCGCAAGGCGGTGGCGGCATGAAGACGCCCGTGACTCCCCCGACCCACGAACACCGGCGCCACGCCGTGACTGTGGTGTGTCTCGAGCAAGTCCACAAGCAAGCCTGAAGGAAAGCACCATGAGCCAGATCCCCGTCACCATCCTCACCGGCTTCCTGGGCAGCGGCAAGACCACGCTGCTCAACCGCATCCTGAAAGAGCAGCACGGCCACCGCATCGCGGTGATCGAAAACGAGTTCGGCGAGGCCGGTATCGACAACGAGTTGCTGGTGCAAGACCGTGACGAGCAGATCGTCGAGATGAACAACGGCTGCATCTGCTGCACGGTGCGCGGCGATCTCGTGCGCATCCTGGGCGAGCTGCACGCCAAGAAGGCGGCCGGCCAGTTGCACTTCGACCGCGTGATCATCGAGACCACCGGCCTGGCCGACCCGGCCCCGGTGGCCCAGACCTTCTTCGTCGACGACGACATCGGCCAGCAGTACCTGCTGGACGCCATCGTCACCATGGTCGACGCCAAGCACGCGCCGGCACAACTCGACGAGCACCACGAGGCACAGGAGCAGGTGGGCTTTGCCGACCGCATCCTGATCACCAAGTCCGACGTGGTGCAGCCCTACGACGTGGCCCAACTGCGCCAGCGCCTGGTGAAGATGAACCCGCGCGCCAAGATCGCCGAGGCCCACCACGGCGTGGCCGCCATCGACGACCTGCTCGACATCCGCGGCTTCAACCTCAATGCCATCCTCGAGATCGAGCCCGACTTCCTGACCGATGTCGACCACGAGCACGACGACAACGTCACCTCGTTCGTGTTCCGCGAGAGCCGGCCGCTGAGCTTGGAGCGCGTGGAGGACTTTCTCAGCGCCATCGTGCAGGTCTACGGCACGAAGCTGATGCGCTACAAGGGGGTGCTGAACATCCGCAATGTCGAGCAGCGCGTTGTCTTTCAGGGCGTGCACATGCTGATGGGATCGGACATCGGCGCGGCCTGGAAGCCCGGCGAGAAGCGCGACAGCAAGATGGTCTTCATCGGCCGCGACATGCCCAAGGACGTTCTGCTGGACGGGCTGGCGCAGTGCGTGGCCGGCGCCAAAGCACCAAGCGGGCCGCGCCGATGACGGTGGCCTGCGCCACGGCGGACATGCGCATGCGGCCATCGCGATGGGACGACGGCCAGGCCCGCTTCTACGCCGAGACGATCGAGTCCTCGGACTACGTCGAATGTGTCGCCCCTTTGCTCGCGCCCCGGTGGGACGACTTCCTGGACGTAGGCGCTGGCAGCGGCGCCCTGGGCGGCCGGCTCGCGAACGCTGGCAGCCGCTGGCAGGCCGTTGAACCCCAGCCTGCGATGCAGGCCTTGCTGGAGCAGCAGCGCCCTCTGTTGGCCACCCGTGGCGTCACGCTCGCCCTGCACCCCTGCACCTGGCAGGAACTGCCTGCACCGGTGAGCGGCGGGCAACTGCTGGCGGCCAACCTGGGCGCCACGCACCATGAGGCCGGCGAGTTCTTCGACGCCATGACCGGGCGCTGGCAAGACGCCATGCATTGGGTGGTGGCGGCCCAGGCCGGCCCGTCGACGTTCTGCCTGGCGGGGTTCCTGCCGCCTGAACTGCACGGGGCCGACACCCGCCCGGCCTTCGAGCGCACCTTGGAGCAGCTTGGGCCCACACGTGCGCCCGACGACATCCGACTCACCGATTGGCACTGTCGTTTCGTGTTCGCCGACCTGGATGCAGCACAGACGCACTTTCTGGACCGTCTGGCGCTCGCTCCTGACACAGCCCGTGCGGTTGAAGTCTGTCGCTTTGTGGCGCGGCGTGCCTCGCTGACCGCCGCCGGCGTCGACATCAGCTGCACCAAGCGCAGCGCCGTCATGACCTGGCGTGCGCGCTGACCTGCGCACGGCAAAGCCCTGTTCGTCCGTCCCCACAAAGATGCAAGCCACTTTGAACCCCTCCCGCCGCACGCCATGGCCTGCTTCGGCCGCAGCAGTCTTCGCCTTGGGCTCTGCCAGCGCGGGGACCTGGGCCCAGACGCCCGAACCGGCCCGCGTGGAGATCACCGGCCAGCGCGTCATCAGCACCGCGTCGCGGCTGGACGAAGACTTGCTGCGCGTGCCGTTCTCGGCCACCGTCGTCGACCGGGCCCAGATGGATGCAGCCGGCGCCAAGACGCTGGAGGACGCGCTGCGCACGGTGCCAGGCCTGCAGCACGGCACCCAGGGCAACTACTTCACCCGCTTCGAGACCCGCGGCCTGCGCGACACCCAGGACGTGCTGGTGCTGATCGACGGCGTGCCTTTGCGCCTGCTGCAAGGCAATGCCGACGTCACGCTGCTGGCGCCCGATCTGGTGGAGCGGGTGGAGTTCATCAAGGGCCCTGCGTCGGCGGTGTACGGCAAGAACGCCATCGGCGGCGTGGTGCAGTTCTTCCTGAAGCCCGAGGCCGCCGGTGGCCGTGCCAGCCTGACGGCGGGCAGCTTCGGCCGCAAGGACGGCAGCGTCCGTCAGCGCTGGGACCTGGGCTCGGACGCGCATGTCTTTGCAGGCGCGGCTTACAGCCATGTCGACGGCTTCCAGCGCGGCACGCCGCGCCAGCAGTCGGCCGCCGTGCTCAGCGGCGACGTGAAGCTGGGGTCCCGCTGGACCAGCGGCGCCCAGGTCTACGCGAGCAAGGTCAACACCAACCGCGGCTCCATCATTCCGCTGACCAACGGCGAGCCGATGTTCGGCATCACGCAGCGCGACAACTTTGCCATTCCGGGCGTGTACATCGAAGGCGAGTTCGTCTCTCTGGCGTGGAAGAACGAGCTGCGGTTCACACCCGGCCTGAGCCTGCAGCACATCAGCAGCTTCGCCCGCTACGACCGGCTGTTCCAGGGTGGCATCACCATCGTGCCGCCGCCGGCAGCGGTGAGCAAGGGCTACTCCGAGACCGACACCGCCGACCGCGGCTTCTTCCATGACCTGGCGCTCCGGCATCGCCTGGTGGGCGCCGCAGGCTGGTCCAGCACCACGCTGCTGGGGCTGAACCTGGAGTCGGGCTGGCAGGACCAAGCCTCACCCACCTTCAGCAACGCACCCACCTATCGGGGGCCCGACTACAACACGCCGGTCTCCAATGTCGGCAACGACCCGCGGGGCATTCGCGGGGCCAGCACCGCTTCGCGCTTCGACCAGCGGGTGCACAGCGTCTACGTGCAGAACCGTCTGGAGCGCGGCGCCTTCGGCCTGACGACCGGCGTGCGCCACGACCGCTTCGAGCAGAGCCTGCAGCGCAGCGACACCGCAGTGGTGGCGCGCCAGGAGTCGGCGAGAACCAGCCCACGTGTGGGCCTGGACTGGCAACTCGGCACAGCGGCTGGCGGCGAGCACGCGACCTTCGCCAACTGGACCGAAGGCTTCCGCCCCCAGGCCGTGGCCTTGAACACCCGCAGCGGCGTGGTGGTGCCGGCCCTGCTGCGGCCCGAGCGCACCCGCAGCGTGGAAGCCGGCGTCAAGGGCCGTGCCGACGACGACCGCTGGAGCTACCAGCTGAGCCTCTTCCGGGCCGACAAGGTCGACGGCCAGCGTTCGTTCCGCACCGGGCCCGACACCTTCATCTTCAGCAACGCGACTTCGCGCGTGAAGGGCCTGGAGTCGCAGCTGCAGTGGCGCCTGGCCCCGGCCTGGAGCGGCTATGCCCACTACACCTGGCAGGACGCGCGCCTGCGCGATTTCCAGACTTTCACCGCGGCTGGTGCACCCTCGACCAACTTCGCCGGCTACCGCGTGCGCATGTCGGCCCGGCATATCGCGGGGCTCGGGGTGACCTGGTCTCGAGGACCCTGGAGCCTGGGCGCCAGCGCCAACCATGTCGGCGCGCGTTTCCTGCGCGACAACGTCGCCAACCCTCAGCTGCTGCCTGCGTACACGGTGACCAACCTCGTCGCCACCTGGCGTGCGACGCCGAAGCTGACGGTGCAGGGCGGCATCGACAACCTGGCCGACACCTTCTACATCAACGACGACTTGTCGGCCCAGGAGGCCGGCAACGCAGGCGCACCGCGCAGCGGCTTCCTGCGCGTGCGGCTGCAGTTCTAGCGTCACGGTGTTGCAGCCCATGACGCGGCGTGAAGGTCTGGGCCTGCTGCTGGCGGCCGGCGCCGGGATGGCCCTGGCGGAGCCCGTCGCCGGGCAGGCCGTCACGTGGCCGCGCACGCTCGTCGATGCCTTGCAGCGCAGCGTGCGCATCGCGGCACCGCCGCAACGCATCGTCACCGTCTTCCCGAGCAACGTCGAGATCCTCTTCGCCTTGGGCCTGGCCGATCGGGTGGTGGCCATCGGCGGACGTGTTCGTCACCCGCCAGAGGCCTTAGGCAAGCCCTCGGTGGGCGGGGCCCTGGGTTACTCACCCGAGGCCGTGGCGGCCTACCGTCCCGACCTGCTCGTGCTGACCCCTTCACACCAGACGGCGTTCGGCCTGGTGGAGCCCTTCACCCGCGCGGGCGTGCCGGTGCTGATGCTGGCGCACCCCGACCTGCCGTCCGTGCTGCGCAACATCGCCCTCGTAGGCCAGGCGACGGGCGCCGAAGCCCAGGCCGAGCGCCTGGGCGGCCAGATGCTGCAGCAACTGGAGGCCGTGCGTGCCCGCTGGCACGGCGTGCCACCGCGAAGCGTGTACCTGGAGACCGCGGCGGCCGAACGCGGTGCCTTCCAGACCATAGGCCGCGGCCACTATGCCGATGACGCACTGGCCTGGGCCGGTGGGCGCAACGTGTTCAGCGATCTCAACGGCTCGCAGCAGGTCAGCGCCGAGGCCATCGCGGTGCGCGACCCCGAGGTCATCATCTCGCTGCAGGCCGTGCCCAAACCCGCCGCATCGATCGCGGCAAGGCCGGGTTGGCAGCACCTGCGCGCCGTACGAGACGGCCGCGTCGTGGTGCTGGAGCGCGGGCACAAGCTGATCCCCGGGCCACGGCAGATCGAGGCGGTGCTGGACTACGCCCGCGCACTCCACCCGGAGCGATTTGCGTGACGCCGGCCCGCTGGTCGCTTGGCCCAGCGCTGGCCTTGCTCGCGGTGACGGGAATGCTGGCATTCGGCCTGTCGCTGAGCCTGGGTGCCGCCTGGGTCTCGCCCGCGCGCTGGCTGGGTGAGCCCGGGCTGGAGCGCGATCTCGTGTGGGTGTGGCGCGCACCGCGCGTGGCCGCGGCCTTCTTCGTCGGCGCCTGCCTGTCCTTGGCTGGCCTGCTGTTCCAAGGCGTGTTCCGCAACCCGCTGGCCGAGCCCTACCTGCTGGGCAGCGCCGCCGGTGCCGGGCTCGGCGCAGCCATCGCGTTGCTGTTGCCGCAGTTGCTTCCGCCGGCGTGGTCGCTGCCGGTGATGGCCTTCCTGGGCGCCTGGGGGGCGAGCTGGCTGGTGCTGGCGGTGGGCCGCATCGGCGGGGCCTGGCAGTCGGCGCGGTTGCTGCTGGCCGGCGTGGCGCTGGCCGCCATCCTGTCGGCGCTGCGCGGGCTGCTGCTCATGGTCTTCGGCGACGAGTCCACCAACCTGCGCGCCATCGTTTCCTGGCAACTGGGCGGTGTGCAGACGCCGACCGTGGCCGAGGTGCTGGGCTTCGGCCCCTGGCTGCTGCTGCTCGGCTGGGCCGCCTGGCGGCTGGCACCGGGTCTGGACGCACTGGGCCTGGGCGACGCCGCGGCCCAGAGCCTGGGGCACCGTGTCCCGCGGCTGGTAGCGGGCGCCGTGCTGCTGGCGGCGCTGGCCACGGCGCTGGCCGTCAGCTGGGGGGGGCTGATCGGCTTCGTGGGCCTGATGGTGCCGCATGTGCTGCGCTGGTGGCTGGGGCCGCTGCATGGCCCGCTGGTGCCGGCCTGCATGGTGGCCGGCGGTGTGCTGATGGTGCTGGTGGACACGGTTGCCCGCAGCTCGATGGCGCCCAGCGAGATCCCGGCTGGCCTGCTGACGGCCGTGATCGGCGGCCCGTTCTTTCTGGCCTTGCTGCTGTGGCGACAGGACCGCTCATGAACAGCGCCGCACAGTTCGACACCGCACCGGTGTTGACCTTCAGCAGCGTGGAGGTGAGAGCCGGCACGAAGACGCTGCTGTCGGAGCTGACCCTCATGGTGCCGCGCTGCGGGCTGTTCGGACTGGTGGGCCCCAACGGCGCCGGCAAGTCCACGTTCGTGCGTGCTGCGCTTGGCCTGCAAGCCCTGTCGCAGGGCGAGGTCCGGCTGTGCGGTCGTCGGCTGCAAGACTGGCGACCACGGGAGCAGGCCCGGCATGTCGGCTACGTGCCCCAGCACATCCACAGCCACTGGGACCTGACCGTGCGCGAGCTGCTGCAGCTGGCGCTGGCGCCGCCCTCGGCCGAATTGCTGCATGACTTCGAACTCGATCATCTGCTGGCACGCCGCTTCAACACACTGTCCGGGGGCGAGCAGGCCCGCGCCGCCATCGCCCGGGCCATGGCCCACCAGCCGGCCCTGTTGCTGGCCGACGAGCCTGCGGCACACCTTGACCTGCCCCACCAGCACGCCTTGCTGCGGCTGTTGCAGGCCTGTGCGACGCGCTCGGCCGTGGTGATCGTGCTGCACGACCTGCATCTGGCCGCGCGCTACTGCGACCGCGTAGCCGTCATGGCGCAGGGCCGCCTGCTTCGTCACGGGCCGCCCGACGCGGTGCTGGACGACACCACGCTGGCCCGAGCCTACGAAGAGCCCCTGATGCGCGTCCCGACCCCTGCGCAGTCGTTCTTCACCGTACCGCTGCTGGAGACGCCCCCATGAGTACAACGATCCGCTTCGCCGCGCGCCACTCGATCGAACAGGTCGAGGATGGCCTTGAGCTTGCCCCCAAGTTCGGCCCGGATGGTCTTCTTCCCTGCGTCACCACCGACGCCACCAGCGGCGAGGTGCTGATGCTGGGCTGGATGAACGCCGAAGCCCTGCAGCGCACGCTGGCCACGCGCGAGGCGCACTACTGGAGCCGCAGCCGCCAGGTGCTGTGGCACAAGGGTGGCACCAGCGGCCTGGTGCAACACGTGGTGGAACTGCGCATCGACGACGACCAGGACGCGCTCTGGCTGCGGGTGCAGGTGCAGCCCGGCACCGACAGCCCGCCGGCGAGTTGCCACGTGGGCTACCGCAGCTGCTTCTACCGGGCCATCGATCCCGATACGGGCGCCTTGCGCTTCGTTGAAGACGGCAAGACCTTCGATCCGCGTGTGGTCTATGGCGACGCACCCAACCCGACGGTGCTGTGATGGACCCAGCACCCACGACCCAAGCCCTCGCCCTGGTCTGCATCGGCCGCAGCGTCGACGTGCTGGAGGCTGTCAACCAGCCCGGCGTCGAGCTGGCCGCATGGCAGCGCGAGCCAGACCCAACGTGGGCCGCTTGGTTCGAGTCCCTGCCGCTCGACGCCTGGCCTGCGTGCCGTCTGGACCTGGCCCCGGAAGGTACCAAGGCTGCACTTGACGCCAGCTTCGACGCTTGTGGCACCCCCAGGGGCGTGGCCCGCGATGCCTTTGCCGCCGACGTGGCACGCCTCGTAGCGTTGTTCGCAGGGCTGGCACAGGCGCCGAGGGTGCGCCTGCGCCTGGACATGGTCACCGGCGACGCCTGCCGCCGCTGGCACCGCGACTGCGTGCCGCTGCGGCTGGTCTGCACCTACTGGGGGCCGGGCACGCAATGGATGCCACCCGCCGATGGCGCAGAAGTCCTGACTCGGCCTGACGACGAGGCACCGCAGGCCATGGCCTTCCAGGCGGCGGACGTGGCCCTGTTCAAGGGTTGCGGCTGGCCCGGGCAGCCGCACGAGGGCGGGATCGTGCACCGCTCGCCCCGCATCGCCGGCACGGGCGTGGCCCGCCTGGTATTGGTGCTGGATGCCGCAGGGCCTGCGCCCCAGGAACGTCGCTGATGACCACCGAGATCCTCGTTTGCGTGCTCTGCCGCCCGCCCGAGCTGCCCCGCGACCAGCCGAGCCCAGGCCGTGCGCTCTTCGAAGCCATCGAGAACATCGCGCTTCGCGACGACCTTCACATCCCGATTCGCCCTGTCGATTGCATGAGCGGCTGCCGCCGCCACTGCACGGTGGCCTTGCAGGCGCCGGGCAAGACCACCTACATGTTCGGCGACCTGCCGGCCGACGAAGAGAGTGCCGAACAGGTGCTGGCCTGCGCCGCGCTCCACCACGCCAGCGCCGACGGGTTCATGGCGCGAGAAGCCAGGCCGGAACGGCTGCGCGAAGGCATCCTGGCCCGGCTGCCGGCGCCCACCATCCCACGTTGACCCGCCCGCTGAACCGCCACCTGCTGAACCTGTGCCGAGTCTGCCACCATGAACCACGAAGCCCTGGCCGCCGAGCCCCTGCTTGAACGCACCATCCGAGCCGCCTATGTGCCCCTGCGACACACCTACACCCGCGCTCAGGCGCTGCCCGCCTTGCTCCAACAGCGCATCGTGCTGCTCGACGGAGCAATGGGCACGATGATCCAGCAACGCCGTCTCAGCGAAGCGCAGTTCAGGGGCGATCGCTTTGTGGACCACCCCGGCACGCTCAAGGGCAACAACGAACTGCTCAACCTGACGCAGCCTGAGATCGTGCGCGGCATCCACGAGGCCTACCTGGCCGCCGGTTCGGACATCGTCGAGACCAACACCTTCGGCGCTACCGCCATCGCCCAGGCCGACTACGGGCTGGAGCACTTGGCACGAGAGATGAACGTGCAGGCCGCCAAGCTGGCCCGCGCAGCCTGCGGCCGATTCAGTACGCCCAATCGGCCCCGCTTCGTCGCCGGTGCCATCGGCCCGACACCACGCACCGCCAGCATCAGCCCCGATGTCAACGACCCGGGTGCGCGCAACGTCGGCTTCGACGAGTTGCGCGCGGCCTACCGGGAGCAGGTCGAAGGGCTGGCGGAAGGCGGGGTCGACATCCTCTTGGTCGAGACCATCTTCGATACCCTCAACGCCAAGGCCGCGGCCTTCGCGATCGACGAGCTTTTCGAGGCCAGTGGCGAGCGGCTGCCGGTGATCCTGAGCGGCACCGTCACCGACGCCTCGGGGCGCGTGCTGAGCGGCCAGACCGTGTCGGCGTTCTGGAACAGCGTGCGTCATATCAGGCCGCTGGCGGTAGGCTTGAACTGCGCCATGGGCGCGGCGCTGATGCGGCCCTACCTGGCCGAACTGGCCCGCGTCGCCGATGACACTTTCATCAGCTGCTACCCCAACGCGGGCTTGCCCAACCCGATGAGCGAGACCGGTTTCGACGAGACGCCCGAGGTCACCGCGCAGCTGCTGGGCGAGTTCGCGCGTGACGGGCTGGTCAACTTCGTGGGCGGGTGTTGCGGGACGACACCCGCGCACATTACCGCGGTTCGCGAGGCGGTGGAACGCTGGGGCCCGCGCCGCCTGCACGAGCGCTGACCGGAAGCCTCAACGAGGCTAGTAGCCGGCCGCCCGTGACGGCAGCTGTAAGCGGCGTTCAGCGCGGCTGCTACGAAATCAGAGCGGGCTCGACCACTGGCGCGATGCTGCAAGACGCCATGCATCCATGGAACATCGCAGCAAAGCAACCCGCCCAGCCCCTACAGCCGATGCCGCGGCGATGTTGCGCGCACGGGCCGACCCCGAGCGCCTGCGCCTGCTGGTGCGGCTGGCCTGCGACGAAGCAAGCGTTAGCCAGCTCGCCGGCGACCAGAAACTCACAACCGTGTCGGCGCGGCTGCAGTTCCTGCTGGCGGCACGCCTCGTCCGTCGCCACGGAGCGGCGCAGCAGATGTTCTACGCCCTTGCGGATGAGCATGTGATCGACCGCGTGGCGAACGCCATGGACCACGCCGGCGAGCGCTATGAGCACGCTCCCCGCGCAGCCCCCAGCCCCAGAGGACGGCGATGTCCCGAGGTCTGTTGAACGCGTGAGCTGAAGGTGGCGGTTCCTTTCGCCTGGATGAGACCATCCAGGTGCCTAGCAAGCAAAGAAAGGAACCACCGAGATGAAGTCTCGCACGAAGCCCGCGCTGCGGGCATT
>NZ_JAPZSC010000024.1 GCF_027531545.1 Silanimonas sp.
CGGCCAGCTGGCGCTGGGTCAGGCCGCGGGCTTTGCGAAGCTGCACCAGGCGTTCCGGGAAGTCCATGTCCAGCAGGGTGGGCAATGCAGGGGTGCTCACGGTACGGGCCTCCTCGGATGGTGCTGTTTGCGAAACAGACAATATGCTGCTATACAGCCACAGCATAAGCGTCTTGACAGGTTTTCGCGAGGAGCCCGATTCCATGCCCCGATCACGCCCGCCGCTTGCGGCCCCCGCTTCGCCCGAGCCGGCGCTGTCGGCACCGCTGGCCTCGCCTGCCGAGCCCACCGCCCAAGTCCACGGCCCCGACGACATCCGCTTTGCGCGCAGCGGCCGTGCGTATCGCGTGCGCGGCTTGGCGCGTGCGCTGTCGGCGGAATCGCTCAAGGTGACGCTGCGGGTGTCGGCGGGTGATCGCCTGTATCTGGACACGCTGGATCTGTACCAGGCCCGCGGCCGGCAGGCCTTTGCCAAGGGGGCTGCGATCGAGCTGGGTGTATCGGAGGAGGTGCTGCACGCCGACCTGTCGGCGCTGGTGCTGGCGCTGGAGCCGCTGCAGGAAGCCGCGATTCGCGGCGCGCTGGCACCGGATGCGGAGTCCTCTGCACCGGCGCTGTCGGCCGAGGACGAGGCCGCCGGTCTCGCCCTGCTGCGCGATCCGGATCTGGCCGAGCGCATCGTGCGCGATGTCGAAGCCATCGGCGTGGTGGGTGAGGGCGATAACGCGCTGGTCGGCTATCTGGCGATGGTGTCGCGGCTGCTCGACAAGCCGCTGGCGGTGCTGATCCAGTCGACCAGTGCCGCGGGCAAGTCGACCCTGATGGACGCCCTGCTGTCGCTGATGCCAGAAGCTCAGCGCGTGCACTACTCAGCGATGACCGGGCAGAGCCTGTTCTATCTGGGCGAGGGCGATCTGCGCCACAAGATCCTCGCCATCGCCGAAGAAGAAGGCGTGCGCCAGGCCGCCTATGCCCTGAAGCTGCTGCAGTCGCAAGGCGAGCTGACGATTGCGAGCACCGGCAAAGACCCGCAAACCGGCCGCC
>NZ_JAPZSC010000067.1 GCF_027531545.1 Silanimonas sp.
CAAGCTCCATCCTGCGATCCGTACACTTTGGCATTGGGCGACCTCCCTCGTTGGTTCGGTTCCATAGACGTCGAATACCTATGAAAACGCGCAACGAAGGCAGGTCGCCTACTTCATGCCTCGTGAAAAATCCAGGCTAGGGGGTTCGTGTGACCCCGGACCACCATCTATCCAAGGCCAACCGTTCTCGGTTGGCCTTTTTTCTTGCGTGTTCCCCACGTGTTGGCGCGTGTTCGCAGTGTGATCTTGCGGACGCGATGGCCGCACCCCCGCCGCCCTCCGGCCCTCAGGGCCTCTCTGTTCTCTGTTTTTCTCTACGCTCCGTGGAGGGCTCCCCGGACCGCTCCCAACTGATTCAACGGTTTAGAGGCGTCGGTTGGAATCGGCAACTGGTCCGCGACGGCGACCGGCACGACGTCGGGCAACAAAAAAGCCGCCCAATGGCGGCTCTGGTGCAACTTGGCGGTCAGCGGATCGTATCCAGCACGCGGGCTTGATCGGCCCAGGCATACGGCCACGGGCGGCCCAGAAGCCGCTCGACCGGCAGGTCTGGCATGTCGACCAGGCGCTCCAACACCTCTGGCGCCAACAGGGTCAGCCGCATCAGTCGGTGGACCTGGGATGTGTCCAGCCCCTCGGCCTTCGCAATGTCGGCCACCGACGCCGCGCGCTGTTCGGCGAGCAGGCGCTGCCAGTGGTGCGCCAGCCCGAGCGAACGCATCAAGGCCGTGTCCGTGGCGACGGCGTGCGCAGGCTCGGCCCACGACGAATGAGCCTCCACCGCCTTCGCCGCCCCTGGCGGCGTGATCACCGCGCGCTTGAGGCCGCGTGGCACCAGCCGCCACGGCACGAAGGTCTCCAACTTCACGCCGCCCGCCGGCGTAGGCAGTCTCCGGGTGACCGGGGCGCCCTCGAAGCGCCCCCGGTGTTTCGTGCTCAAGATTTCTCCTCGAATCGGGCCACGATCTGGCGCTGAGCCTGCCAGTCCACTGGCAGCGGATGGCGCTGAAACCACATCAGCGTCATGCGACGGGGCTGTCGGCCAGCCAGCAGCAACTCGATGATGGCGGGGGCCAGCAGCGTCAGCCGCAGCAGTTCGTTGACGGTCGATTGGTGCAGCCCTTCCGCCCGCGCGATGTCTGATCCGCTGGTCATCACGCCGCTGTCCAGCAGTCGCTGCCAGTGGAACGCCCGTGCGATCCCCTCGATCAAGGTGCAGTCATGGGTTTCGCGCACCTCGGGCGGGGCCTGCATCAGCCGCTGCACGCCGCGCCGCCGCAGCGTCAACGGCACGAAGGTCTCCTGCAGGCCGCCCTTCATCCCTCCACCTCCAGCAACTCGGCGCCCACGCTGCCCGGCGCAAACTCGCCGACCAAAGCGTCCCAGCCCAGCTCACGCCACTTGACCTTCACACCCTGCAACTCGTCGGTGTGGATCAGGTCGATGCGCTCGATCATCAGGTTTGCGATGCGATGTTTCTCTGCAGGGAACAGTTGGTCCCACACGTCATTGAGTCTTCCCATCGCGAGTACCGTCGTCGCCTCGTCGATGGGCGAGCCGCTTCGCTGAATCTGCCGCACCACCGCAGCCACTGACTCTGGACTGGTTGGCACGGTGCGGATCTGCGCCACGACCGCTGCCTCGATCTCGGCCGCTGGGAGCCGCTCGTAGCTCCGCCTCGGGATCATCCCCTGAGGGCTCCCTTGAACCCACCTGATCAGCAAGCTGCCTCAGCTGCGCGAGTCGTCTTGAGGGGGTGCGGAGCGGCCTGAGCAGCGTCGCGGGCCAGCCGAAGCAGGATGGTTCTCAGGTTGTAGCGGCGGTTGAAGAGGTACTGGAT
This sequence comes from Silanimonas sp., assembly GCF_027531545.1. Lineage (GTDB taxonomy): Bacteria > Pseudomonadota > Gammaproteobacteria > Xanthomonadales > Xanthomonadaceae > Silanimonas. The sequence goes on from NZ_JAPZSC010000067.1 coordinate 1,841, forward strand.
CTGTCCGAGG